>NZ_JADKYP010000022.1 GCF_015354405.1 Nocardia sp. BSTN01
CTTCGCGAATCAGGTGTGGCAGTTCAACACCGCCGAGGTGATGGGCACCCAGGACACCGATCCGAAGGTGTATCAGGCCGTGGTCGACTTCGCCACGGCCATCGGCATGGTCCCGATCGAATTGCACAAGGAGAAGGCGGGTTACGTCCTCAATTCGCTGCTCGTGCCGTTCCTCAACTCGGCGATGGCGCTGGCGGCGGGCGGCTACGCCGAACCGAAGGCGGTCGACGAGACGTGGCGCATCGGCACCGGCGCACCCGCGGGCCCGTTCCAGATCCTCGACATCGTCGGTCTCACCACGCCGTACAACATCCTGGTCAACAGCGGCGAGGACGGCCAGAAGCTGGCGCAGTGGCTGAAGTCGCAATACATCGACAAGGGCAAGCTCGGCCTGGCCAGCGGTGAGGGCTTCTACCGCTACAACGCCTGAGGCCCGCGGTCGGGCGCGAAGGTGGACAACAGTTCCCGCGCCTGATCACCGCCGTCGAGCAGCCGGGCGGTGCGGCGAGCGATACGCCAGCCGTCGGATTCGCGGCGGAGTTCGAGCCGATGCACACTCGCGCGCAGGACCCGGTAACCCTCCGATTCGCGGTGTACCAGCAGCGATTCGAACACCGCGAGCGCCTCGTCGCCGTCGATATCGATGCGCGCCGGGCCTTGGAAGTGCGCCGACCCGGCCGCGATGAGCGTCTGATGTGCGGCCGAGTCCACCATCGCGCGCACCTGGTCACGCCCCCGCATCTGCCAGCCTTCGACGTCGTATTCGCCGTCGGCACACCATAATTCGGCCGTCGCCTCCGCCTGTCCGGCGTCGACCAGCGGCCCGTAGGAGGCGATGAGGCGCATGATCGCCAGTTCGTCCTCGACCCGCCGCAGTCGGCGGAGAATGTCGGTGAGCTCTATCTCGGCCATCTTGTCCTCCTCCGTACCGGCGCCGGCATTCGCACCGGTTCGAGTCCCGCGCCGACGTCGTGTCACAGAATATTCAGGTCCCCTCAGGCTGCCGGGCGTCCGTCGGCTGGCCCGGCGGCAAGGTCCCTGCGCGGCGAATCGGGCTCATCGGTTCGCGAGTTCGGCCAGTGCCGCCAATTGGTCGCAGTAGTGTTCGGCCGAGTTCGCGGTGACGGCGCATCCGGCCAATGTGGCACCCGCATCCGCCAGGGTCGCGAGCCGCCGCGTCACCCGCTCCGGCTCACCCAGCGGGTCCAACGGTCCGGTGGGAAGTACGGCCTCGAAGCCCGGTGGCGAATCGACCTGTGAGAGCATCGTTTTCAGCTCCGCCATCGGTAAGCCGAACGGCATCCATCCGTCGCCGAAGCGGACCGCACGGCGCAGTGAGCGCATGGTTCGCCCGCCGACCCAGATCGGAACGCGGGCCTGCAGGCCGGCCGGTTCGACGATCATCTCCGAGAAGCTGTAATGCGTTCCGGTATAGCGTGGTTCGCGCACGCCGAACGCGGCACGCAGCGCGGCGATCGCATCGTCGGCCCGCTCTCCGCGCCCCTCCCAGGACGCGCCCAGCAGCTCGAATTCCGCACGCAGAGAACCGACTCCGACGCCGAGAACAACCCGCCCGCCACTGATCCGGTCCAGGGTGCCGTAGCGCTTGGCGATCTCGAGGGGGTGGTGATAGGGCAGCACCAGCACCGAGGTGGCGAGCCGGATCCGGGTCGTGCGGGCGGCCAGATACGACAGCGTGGCCACCGGATCCCAGTAGGTCGCGCCCCGGGTAGCGGCCACCGACGCGGGTACCGCGGTGTGCTCACTGCAGGTGAGATGGTCGAACCCGAGCCGATCGGCGGCCTCGGCGATGCGGGCGAGTTCCTCGATGCCGGCGTCGGCCTCCCACGGCGAATACTGCCCGGGAAACCGCACCACGATCGGCGACGAGAGGGCGAGTCGCAACGGCGCGGTCATCGCGGATCCGGTTCGGCGCCGATCAACTTCTGCATCCGGCGATGCCCGCCCAGCACGATCGCCGCCCGATCCGGACCGCTGCTGCGCGCGGCCGTCTCGGCATTGCCGCCCGCGACGAACACCGGCCCGTTCGCCAACTGCTCGAGCCCCTCGCGCGCCACATCCGCGGGTTCGGCCACGAGCATTCCGGGAATGTCGAAATTCAATCCCGCCCGTGCCATCGCCGGCGTCCGGGTCACCCCGAGCACCAGATGCAGCACGTCGACATTGTATTCCCGCAGTTCCAGCCACAAGCTCTCGGCGAAGATCCGCAGATACGCCTTGGAACCGCCGTAGACGGTGTGACGGGCCGAACCACAGTATCCGGTGAGCGAGCCGACCAGCACGATGCCGCCGCGGCCCCGCTCACGCATACCGCGCCCGAAATGGTGGACCAGCGCCAGCGGCGCGGTCACGTTGAGCGCGTTCGTGGCGGCGAACGCCTCGAGGTCGCCGTCGAGGAATTCGGCGCTGTGGGTATTGGCCCCGGCGTTGCAGACGAGCAGGCCGACCTCCACGTCGGCGGTGGCGGTCGCGACCCGGGCGGCCGCATCCGGCGCGGTGAGATCCACTGCCAGTGTCCGCACCTGGACACCACGCGCGGCGACTCGCTCGGCGGTCTCGGCCAGCGGCCCCTCCCGCCGCGCCACCAGCACGATGTTGATCTCCGCGGCGGCGAGCCGGTCGGCGAACTCCGCGCCGACCCCCTCCGAACCGCCGGCGATGACTGCCCACGGCCCGTAGCGGTGCGGATCGATGATGTCGTTCGGTTCTGCGGCCATGCCGGGACGGTAACTGAAACACGTTTCGGTCCGGCGCGCACTCCCGCTCACCGGACACCCGGGCCCGCGAAGAAAAGCACCGCTCAGAGTGAAATGAACGCTGTTCACTAAACAGTCGAAAGAGACTGCGCCGCAACGTTTTCAGTTCGTGATCATGTCGATCGAGCGCACGACGCATTCGCCAGTATTTTCGAACATGGTCGCCGAGCAGCGTTTTCACGGCAACGGACCTCTCGGAATCACATTCCTTCAATTCGAAAACTCACCGTGAAACTTCCATTTCGAAGCCGCCGGTCGGCGCGAACACTTCGGGTAGCGCACCCTCGAGGTCGGCGTTATGCTCGTGCGCGAATTTCGAAATCGTCTGGCGATCCGCGTATTCGAGCCAGCCGTGCACAGCGGAAGGTGGGGGAACTGTGCCATCTGCGCACGGCCGACGGCTACCGGCTTTTCTCCTTCCCACCACGATCGGCGTCCTCACCGGCGCCGTGGCCTGCCTCGCCGTACTCCGGTTCGCGCCCGATACCGGACGGGTGGCATTCGCCATCGCCGCCGGCGCCGCGGGGCTGATCCTCGCCGTGACGTCCGGATGCGCCGCGCAGTACCGTGCCCAGGCGATTCGCTATCGCGAAGCGAACCACCGGGCCGAGCGTGCGGCCGCCACCTACGTCGCCGAGAGCGAGGCGCGCCTGGCCGCCGCGCACGACACCGCGTTCGCGGCGGGGCGGGAGGCGAGTGGCAGCGAGAACCGCCGGGTGGCCGCGATGGCGGCGTTCGCCGGTGCGGCCGGGCGCATGCAGGCCATGACCACCTCGATGCTGGCCGAACTGCGCGAGATGGAACATCGGCACGCCGATCCGTCGGTGCTGGCCGATCTGCTGACCCTCGACCACCGCACCGCACAGGCCGGACGCCTGGCCGACAGTATCGCGGTGCTCAGCGGCGCCCGCTCGGGCCGCCGGTGGGCGAAACCCATTGCGATGGAATCGATTCTGCGCGGCGCGATGGGGCGCGTCGCGGGCTACCGCCGGGTGCGCCTGCGTGCGGTCGCCGAAATCGCGATCGCCGGTCATGCCGCCGAGGGAGTCATGCACGCGCTCGCCGAACTGATCGACAACGCGTGCAACTTTTCCCCGCCCACGACCGAAGTCCACGTCTATGCCGCCGAAGTGCCGGCCGGCGTCGTCGTCACCATCGAGGACAGCGGACTCGTGATGAGCGACACCGCGCTGCGCCGCGCCGAACAGGCGGTATCGGGCACCGTGGCGGGCCGTGGAGCCGAGACCGATCTGTCCTCACTGACCGGTACCCGGCTCGGACTCGCCGTGGTCGGCAATCTGGCCCGCAAACACGCGCTGACCGTGTCGTACCGCCCGTCGGCGATCGGCGGCACGGCGGTCGTCGTGGTCGTTCCGCGCGATCTGACCACGCGCCTGGACCGCTCCCCCGGCTCCACCGCGACGATCGAACTGCCGCCCGCGGCGCGATCGGTCACCCCGGCCGCCCTTCCGGCCGGTCCGTTCGGACCGCCGCTGACCGACGACCGCGAACCGACCCCGTCCGCGCCGAACACGGAACAGCCTGCCGCCCAATCGGTTCCACCCCTCGAACGGTCGGCCGAGCCACTGCCGAAGCGCCGCCGCGGCAGCACCCTCGCCGCCGTGCATCCCGACGGCCTGCGCAGCACCGCCGCCGAGAATTCCGCCTATCCGCCGGCGCGCCCCTCGGCCCTGGGCGCCTTCCAGCGTGCGGTCTCGGCCCCGGATTCCCCTTCCCCTTCGATTGCCCTGGAGAACGATCGGTGACCACTTCCGTACCGGCACACCTGGATTGGCTACTCGACCAGCTGCTGGCCCGCACCCCGCACAGCCGGCACGCCCTGCTGCTGTCCAGCGACGGTCTCAAGATCTGCCACACACCGGAACTGTCGGTGGACAAGGCCGATCAGCTGGCCGCGATCGCGGCCGGTATCCAGAGTCTCTCGCACGGCGCCTCGGTCGAATTCGGCGACGGGCGCAGTGGCGTGCGGCAGTCGATGACGGAGTTCTACGGCGGCATCCTGTTCATCGTCGAAGCCGGGCTGGGAGCCCACATCGCGGTCGTCGCCGATGCCGAGGCCGATGCTGGGCTGGTCGGCCACAACATGAGCGAACTGGTCGAACAGCTCGGCGAACACCTGTCCGCCGCGCCGCGCGGCCCGCGCCCGTGAGGCGGCCGCGATGACCAGGCCGGGCCGTGACGACACCCCGGACCGGCTCTACACCCTCACCGGCGGCCGCAGCCATCCCGATACCGACGCCTTCGATCTGGTGACGCTCGTGGTGGCCGAATCGGCTCCAATCCCCGGAATGCAGTCCGAACAGGTCGCGATCCTCGAGATCTGCCGGGCGCCGACGGCCGTGGTCGAGATCGCCGCCGAACTGCGGCTGCCGGTCGGCATCACGATGGTTCTGCTGGCCGACCTGCTCGACGCCGGCAAGATCACCGTGCGCCACCCGCGTTCCGCCCCCGCGTGGGAGCCGTGGAAAGCTTTGCCCGACACCGAAATACTGGAGAAGGTGCTCGTTGGACTCCGCAACCTCTGATCCCCTCCGCACCGGATTCGGCGACCGTCCCGCCCGGGCCCAGGCCCCGCTGGCCGATACCGCCCGGCACGGGCTCAAGGTCGTCATCGTCGGCGGTTTCGGCGTCGGCAAGACCACCATGGTCCGCGCGGTCAGCGAGATCCGGCCGCTCGACACCGAAGCGACGATGACCTCGCTGGGCGTCGGCATCGACGATCCCACCGGAGCACCGGCCAAATCCACCACCACGGTCGCCTTCGACTTCGGCCGCATCACCATCGACGCCGAACACGTCCTGTATCTGTTCGGAGCTCCCGGACAGGAGCGCTTCTGGTTTCTGTGGGACCGGCTGTTCACCGGCGCGCTGGGCGCGATCGTGCTGGTCGATCCGCGCCGGATCACCGATTCCTGGTACGCCATCGATCGGCTCGAACATCAGCAGACACCGTTCGTGGTGGCGTGCAACATCTTCGGGCCCACGGGCCACGACGACACCCAACTGCGCGCGGCACTGGATCTGGATCCACACGTGCCGATGGTGGCATGCGATGCGCGCTCGCGGGATTCGGGTAAGCGGGTGCTGATCGCCCTCGTCGAACATCTGCACGCCGCCGGTCTGCGGGCCGCCGCCCAGGGATCCGCTCGATGAACGCGCCGCAGCCCGGCCTCACCACCGGCGGTTGCCCGGTCTCGCCCACCGATCCGGTTCCGTTGAGCGGTCCGCGTTTTCACACCGACCCGCACGAGGTGTACCGGGAGATGCGCCGGGCCCACGGGCCGGTGGTCTCGGTGGAACTGCCCGGCGGGATTCCGGCCTGGCTGGTGATCGGCTATCGCGAAGTGCACCAGGTCACCAGCGATGCGGAACTGTTCCCGCGCGACGTGGCGTGCTGGAACCAGTGGCCGAACATCCCGGAGGACTGGCCGCTGCTGCCGATGGTCGGCCGTCCGATGCCCTCGATCTATTTCACCGCCGGAGCCGAACATCGGCGGCATCTGGCCATGGTCGAACCCGCGCTCGAACAGGTCGACCCGTTCGGATTGCGCAGGGCCTGCGAGGATTTGGCGGATCGGCTGATCGACCACTTCTGCGGGCGCGGCCACGCCGATCTGATCGCGGAATACGCCGAACCGCTGCCGGTACTGGCCTTGGCGTGGGTGATCGGATTCCCCGACGACCAGGGCGCGGATCTGGCCTGGACGATGAAGACACTGGCCGACGGCGGCGCCGAGGCGCAGGCGGCCTACGGCCGGTTCGCCGACCATATGCAGCGACTCGTCGCGATGAAGAAGTCGCGCCCGGGCAACGATCTGACCTCGCGGATGCTGCATTCGCCGCAACCGTTCAGCGACGAGGAATACGCCCTGGACCTGATGGCCGTCACCGCCGCGGGCCAGCTGCCGACCAGCGACTGGCTGGGGAATTCGGTGCGGCTGATGCTCACCGACGACCGTTTCGCCGCCGCGCTCGGCGGCGGCCGCCACAGCATCGGCCAGGCGATGAACGAGGTGCTGTGGGAGGACACCCCCACCCAGATCCTGGCCGGGCGCTGGGCCTCGCGCGACACCCGGCTGGCCGACAAGACCATCCGGCGCGGCGATATGCTGCTGCTCGGCCTGGCCGGTGCGAACGCCGATCCGCATGTGCGCCAAGATCTTTCCGATTCGCTGGCGCCCGCGCACAGCGGCAACAGCGCGCATTTCGCATTCAGCTACGGCGAATACCGCTGCCCCTTCCCGGCGCAGCAGATCGCGGAGATCATCGCGCGCACCGGGATCGAAGTGCTGCTCGATCGGCTGCCGGATCTCGACCTCGCCGTCGCCGCCACCGAACTGACCCGCCGGCCGTCGCCGTTCCTGCGCGGAATGACGTCGCTGCCGGTCACCTTCACACCCGTTCGTACCGTGGGAGGTACCCCGTGACTGCCAGTTGCCCGCATGCCGCACCGCTCGTGATCGATCCGATGGTCGGCGACCTCGCCGGTGAGACCGCCCGATTACGCGATGCCGGACAGCTGACCCGCATCGAACTGCTGGGCGTCCCGGCCTGGACCGTCACCGGACACACCCTGGCCCGGCAGCTGCTCATCGACCCGCGACTGGTCAAGGACATCAACTCCTGGTCGTTGTGGCGCGACGGCGTGGTCACCCGGCAGTGGCCGCTGATCGGCATGATCGATGTCGGCGTGTCGATGTTCACCGTCGACGGCCCCGAACACCGCCGCCTGCGGATCAAGACCACCCAGGCACTCACCGCGCGTCGCCTGACCGCCCTGCGCCCGTTCATCGAATCGACGGTCGCCGCACTGCTCGACGATCTGGCCGCCGCCTCCGGCGACGGCACGGTCGATCTGAAATCGGTCTTCGCCTATCCGCTGCCGATGCGCGTGATCAGCGAGCTCATGGGCGTCGACCACGCCGACCATCCGATGCTGCTCGACTGGTACAAGGCGTTCTTCTCCCTGCTCACCCCGCAGGACGAGCGGCTCGCGGTGATCGAGCGGATGGGCGAGTACTTCAGCGAGATGGTGCGCAAGAAGTCCGCCGCCCCGGCCGACGACCTGACCAGCGCACTGATCCTCGCCACCGACGGCGGCGAACCGCTCAGCGAGGCCGAGGTGGTCGGCAATCTGCAGGCACTGGTCGCCGCCGGGCACGAAACCACGGTGTCGCTGATCCTCACCACCGTGCGCGCCCTGCTCACCCATCCGGAACAGTTCGCGCTGGTCCGGTCGGGGCAGATCGACTGGGAGACCGCGATCGAGGAGACGCTGCGCTGGGACGGCCCGGTGACACATCTGCTGATGCGGTTCGCGACCGAGGACATCACCGTCGGCGACACCGTCATCGAACGCGGCGAGGGGGTGGTCATGTCGTATCGGGCCATCGGCCGCGACACCACGGTGCACGGCGCCGACGCCGGCGAATTCGACATCACCCGGCCGACGGCCAAGCGGCACATCAGTTTCGGTCACGGCCCGCACATCTGCCCGGGAGCCGCGCTCGCCCGGCTGGAAGCCTCGATCGCGCTGCCCGCGCTGTTCGAACGATTCCCGCAGCTGTCCTTGGCCGTACCCGTGGAGGAGATTCACAACCTTCCCGTGCTGACGCAGAACGATCTGGCGCAGTTCCCGGTCCGGCTCGGCGACTGAGTTCCGCGCGCGACACCAGGGCCGCGCTACCGGCTTTCTCGGTAGCGCATTGCTATCGTCGATGACCGGCCCAGTCGTGCGCGAAAACTCAACCGAGAAGGGGCGTGATGTTCGGGCAGCTGCGATCGCGCAAACCCGTCGTGCCCGTCCGAACCCTGATTGCCGTTGCGGCAGTGGGGATTTCCGCGACCGCCACCGCGCTTTTCGGTGGCCTACCGCACTCCGGCGCCCCCAGCCTCGCCGGCCGGGAGGACCAGTGGACCGCCGTACACGACGGCCCGCAGCAATATCCGGACGTCCACGTGGATTCCGATGTGGCGATCCGGATGAGCGACGGAGTGATGCTGAAGGCCGACGTCTACCGACCGGTCGACGCTTCCGGCGCCGTGGTCGCCCAGCCACTGCCGACCATCGTCAATCTCACGCCCTACACCAAACTGATGACCGATCTGGTCGGCTCGGCGGTGGAGAATCCGGAACTGCAGCCGCTGGTGATGTCGCTGGTGCGGCAGATCAACCTCTCCGGCACCCCGATCAGCAGCTTCGGCGATCTGCTGCACGCCCTCGACGGCGGTACCGTGCCGACCGTCCTCGGCCTGGACCGCAATCTGATCCGCAGCGGCTACACGCTGGTGGTCGCCGATGTGCGCGGCACCGGACAGTCCCAGGGCAACTGGGAGACCCTGGGCGCGCGGGAACAGCTCGATACCCGCGAGGTGATCGATTGGGCTGCGGCGCAACCGTTCTCGAACGGCAAGGTGGCGATGAGCGGCGGCTCGTACGCGGCCATCAACCAGCTGCGCGCGGCGGAGGACGCCCCGGCGGCGCTGCGCGCGATCTTCCCGGTCGTCCCCGGCAGCGATCTCATGCGCGATGTGGTGGCGCCGGGCGGCGGCGTCGGCACCACCTTCCTGCCGATGTGGCTCCAGACGGTCAATCAGCTCAAGCTGATCCCCGACCTGAAGTCGATCTTCGCCGGAACCTTCGACTGGAAATGGCTCGCCGCCCGGGTGGCGGATCCGGCCACCAATGTCGACCTGCTCGCGCAGGCGCTGCTGACGCCGTCGATGGACGATATGCCGCCCGCCCTGTCGGAGGCGCTCGACTCCGGCAGCGATTTCCGCCAGGCCCTCACTGGCCATCCGGAACGAGTCACCGTGCCCACCTTCGTCTACGGCGGCTGGCACGACATCTTCGCCAACAGCGCCACCAAGATCTATCAGGCCATTCCGCTGCCGGCCGGGCGCAAGCAACTCGTGGTCGGCGACACCTATCACGCCAATCCCGGCGCCGGCACCGGGGTACCCGGGGCCCCGCCGCGGCTCGAGGTGCTGCAGCGAGCGTGGTTCGACAAGTGGCTCAAGGACATCGACAACGGTATCGACGGCTACGGCCCCATCGTGCTGAAGGAACAGGGCGGCGGCTGGGTGACACTGCCGCAGTATCCGCAGCCCGGAGCCGACCACCGCCGGATCTACCTGACGGCCGCGCCCAGCGGAACCACCGATGCGGCGGTGCACGACGGCTCGTTGAGCGCCCATCCGCCGGCCGAGGTCTCCACACTCACCGTGGCGCCGGGACTGGCGACCCTCTGCTCACGGGACGCGGCCCAGGGATCGGCCGGTTCGGCCGCGATGCTCGACACCTGCGCCAAGGACTCCCGAGTGGCCGAACACGATGCGCTGACCTTCACCAGCGCCCCGGTGTCCGCGCCGACCGCCATCTCCGGGCCGATCGACATCCACCTCGAGACGGTGCAGGACGCCACCGACGGATTCTGGAGCGCCACCGTCAACGACGTCGCGCCCGACGGCACCTCCACGGCTCTGACCACCGGCCAGCTCACCGTCTCCATGCGCGCCGTCGACGATGCCCGCAGCTCCCGATCCGCCAACGGCGACTACACCGTTCCGTTCCATCTCCTCACCGCCGCGGCGCGGCAGCCGGTGACACCCGGCGAACCGGTGGGCCTCGACATCGCGGTGATCCCGACCCAGGCGCGGCTCCAGATCGGACATCGGCTGCGGATCGATCTGTTCGCGTCCAACGCGCCCAAGGCCATGCCGTTCCGCCCGATGCTCAACGATTCCGAGCTCAAGCCCCAGCATCTGCGCCTGGATCCGAACGCACCCAGTTACGTCAACCTGCCCACCGATCGGCCACTCGGCTGAATTATTCAGTGGCCGAAGCCTTTCGAGTCAGCTACAGCTACCGGTCCTTGCCGCCGGTCACGGTCGCGCACTCGACGGTCCATAATTACCGCGAGAAGCCGGTGCGCACCGACGTCGCACCGCTCGGCGGGGAGGTGCGGCTGATGTCCAGAGAACAACCGCGAGGCGCTACGGATCCGGTGGAATTCGCGACCGTCGGCCTGGGGTGGGACCCCGCCCACGGCCGACGCTGGTTCGGCGCCCGCCGCACCGCGATCGACCTCAACGCCGCCGCCGTCCTCCTGGCCGGCGACGACCCGGTGGAGGTGGTGTATCACCAGCAGCTGATCTCCGCCGACGGTGCGGTGCGGCTGCTCGGCGACAGCGTCAACGGCGAAGACGAGGGCGACGACGAGATCATCACCCTCGACCTGACCCGGGTGCGCCCCGAGATCACCACCGTCGCCGTGGTCGTCACCTGCTACAGCGGACAGACCTTCGCCGATATCGACAACGCGCGCTGCCGCGTCACCGGCGCCGACGGGACCGTGATCGCCGATCGCGAACTCGGCGCCGGCAGCCATACCGGCATGGTGGTGGGAGTGTTCCGCCGCGAGCGCGACGGCTGGGAATTCCGCGAGATCGCCGCCGGAATCACCGCCGCCCACCCCGTCGAAGCGCTACCACACCTGGCCGGCCTCCTGCGCTGACGCGATCAGTGGACCTGCCGCTCCGCATCGCCCCAATACTGCGTGCGCAGTTCACGTTTGAGGATCTTGCCCGCACCGGAAACCGGCAGAGCGTCGACCAGCTCGATCGTGCGCGGGGCCTTGTAGCCGGCGATCAACTGCTTGGCGTGGTCGCGGATCTCCTCGACGGTGACGGTGACGCCGGCATGGCACACGATCACCGCGTGCACCCGCTCGCCCCACTCCTCGTCCGGGACACCGATCACCGCGCACGCCGCCACCGACGGATGTGCGGAGACCGCGTTCTCCACCTCCGCGGAATACACGTTCTCGCCACCGCTGACGATCATGTCCTTCATCCGGTCGACGATGTAGACATACCCCTCGTCGTCCATATAGCCGCCGTCGCCGGTGTGCATCCAGCCGCCCCGTAGCGCCGCCGCGGTCTCCTCGGGCCGGTTCCAGTACCCGAGCATCACATGGCCGCCGCGCACCAGGATCTCGCCGACGGTACCGCGCGGCACCTCGTTGTCCTCGGCATCGGCGATGCGCACCTCGGCGTGCGGAGCCGCGCGGCCCGCCGAACGCAACCGTCCCGCCAGGTGGTCGTCGGGGCCGAGCAGCGTTGCCACGGGCGATAATTCGGTCATTCCGTAGGCCTGGGCGAAACGCGCCTGCGGGAACGCGCGCATGGCGCGCTCGAGCACGGCCTGCGCGATCGGCGAGGCCCCGTACACGATGCCGCGCACACTGGACAGATCGAACTCGCTCACCCGCGGGTGGTCGACGATCATCTGGATCATCACCGGCACCAGCAGCGTATCCGTCACCTGGTGATCGGCAATCGCTGTCATCACCGCGACGGGATCGAAGGCCGGAACCATCACCTGGGCGCCACCCATCATGATCTGGGTGACACAGCCGGCCAGATCGGCCAGATGGAACATCGGCGCGGCATGCAGATAGCGGGCGCCGGGCTGGGCCAGATATCCGGTCGACAGGCTGCCCAGGCCCGAGAGCTGCAACCCGGCATGGCTGAGCACCACGCCCTTGGGGTGACCGGTGGTGCCGCCGGTATAGAAGATTCCGGCCGGGGCGTCACCACCGCGGCGAGCGTCCTCGACAGGATCCGCGCCCGCGATCAGTTCCTCATACGACAGCATGCCGTCGGGCACGGGACCGTCACCGCAGTGGATCACGGTGCGCAGCACCGGCGCGGCCGCCCGCAGCGCCGGCACCATCGCGGCGAAGACATCGTCGACCAGCAGGACCGCGGTCTCGGAATCCTCGAGCGAATAGGCGATCTCGGCCGGACTCCAGCGAATGTTGACCGGGTTCAGCGCTGCCCCGGCCCACGGCACCGCCAGCACGTACTCCAGATACCGATCGCTGTTGAGCGCCAGAATCGCGACCCGATCGCCCTCGCCGACGCCCAGCAGCCGCAACGCCGCGGCGAGCCGCGCCACCCGATCGGCGCCCTCGGCGAAGGTGCGGGTGCGATCGCCGCAGATCGACATGACCCCGTCGGGGTTCTGCTGGACGGCCCGGTGCAGGCCCTGAGTGAGATACATGCGCTCTCTGCTTTCTGCCTTCGCTTCGCTGCGGCGGGTGGACACCGTTGAGTGTCGTACGCCACAGGCTGGGCGGCCATGGAGTCCGTGTCGAAGTTCGGGGGCCCGCGTTTTGTTGGTTTCTCCAAAGGCGGGTCGTATCCTCGGGCCTGTCATGAGCGAATCGTCCGAGGTCCCGAGTTCCCCACGGCAGCGCTTGCTGGTGCGGATGCGGGCCGAGCGCGACGCCCTCGCCGCCCGCATCGTCGACCGGGCCCGCAGCGAGATTCCGGACTACCGCACGATCGAGGCGGCTGATCTGCTCCCGACGACGACGGCGATCATGGACCGATTGTTCGCCTCCCTCGCCGGTACTGCCGATATCGAGCCGCCCGAGGGCACCCGGATGACCGACTACGGCCGCATCCGCGCCACTCAGGACGTGTCGATGGAAGCGCTGCTGCGAGCCTGGCGCCTGGCCGAACGGCTGCATCTCGAGACCTTGAGCGCGGTCGCGGCCGAATGCGGCGCCGACGACGCGGTGCTGTTCGAGATCACCAGGGACCTGCTGCGCCTGGTCGACGAGGCCGCGACCTCCTTCTCCGACGCCCACCACGAGGTCGAGCGCACCCGGGCAGGCCACGACCGCATCGAGCGCGCGGAATTCACCCGGGCGGTGCTGGCGGGCACGATCTCGGCCACCGAACTGACGTTGGGCATCCAGCGCTACGGCCTGCGCGCCGACGCCGAATACCGGGCGTTTCGCGCCCGTGCCGATGCCGCACCGCCGGCAGAATTCGACCGTCTGCTGCGGCCCCAGGGCGCCGACTACGCCTTCCGCACCGTGATCGACGGGGATTACGCCGGGTTCACCGATCGCAGGATCCACATCCCGGGTACCGCACTACTGGCGTTCGGGCCGCCGCGCCCGCTCGCCGAGGCCCCGCGCTCGTTTCGGCTGGCGGGCCGCGCGCTGGCCACCGCGGCCGCGCTCGGCCATACCGGCACCTGCGAATTCGACGGTCTCGGCCTGCTGCCCGGGGTCGCGGCCGATCCCGAACTGGGCGCCGAACTCGTGCGCCGCTATCTCGCGCCGTTGGGCGGCAGCGGCTCGGCGACGACGCTGATCGATACCGTCACCGCATATCTCGATACCGGTATGCGCATCGAGGCGACCGCCCAGCGACTGATCGTGCATCCCAATACGGTCCGCTATCGCATCGCTCGATTCGAGGAGCTGACCGGGTGCGATCTGCGCCGGGCCCACACCGGCGCACAGGTGTGGTGGGCGATTCAATACGACCGTCTGGTACGGCCTGGCGCAACGAATTTCGCGTCTGCGAATCAGTGAAGTTTCCCCCGAAATGCCGTGCGGTTGCCACGAAGTGGCTTAGGCTCGACCTGCCTCGATAGCTCGGGGCTTGCAGAGCGGGTCGCCATGCCCACAGCGTCCCGCTGTCGCAACATCAGGTCAGATGGGGGCTGCGTCCCCGACAGCCCCCATCGCCCCTGAAAAACACCGTAGTGTGAAACATCGATAAATCGAGGGACAGTATGCGCGGATCCCACGCCCCGTCGCCCGCCGAACGATTGCTGGCCGAGATCTACGAGGCCGGATACACCTCCGTCGATGACTTCATCGATCGACTACGGTTTCGCCCGCGCCACGCGGCGCCGGAGCCGGCCCGCCACGCCGCGGTGATCGACCCGTTCACCGACACCATCGAGCTGCAACTCGACATTCCCGCTTCGGCGAATTCCCTTGCGGGTATGACGCGTTGGTATCCGGAGTTCGATCCCGAGGTCGAGGTCGACCCCAGCGCCGACACCACGGAATTCCCCGCGGTGCAGCGCCTCTGGGTCGTCCCGGAACGCCACGCGAGCTGACCGGTTCCCGGCCCGCCCGCTACATCTGCGGCAGCGAATCTCCCTGCACCAGTTCGATATCCAGTTCGATCTTCACCGTGGTGCCCACCGCGGCGACGCCGGCGCGGACGACGGCGTTGTAGTCGATCGCGAAATCGTTGCGGTGCAAATGGGTTTCGGCATGGAAGGCGGCCCGGACCCCACCCCACGGGTCGGGTCCCGAACCGCCGTAGGTCAGGTCCAGCTCCACCGGGCGGCGCTGACCGTGCAGCTCCAATTCACCGGGCATCACCCAGGTATCGGCGCCGGTGCGCCGCAATCCGGTTCCGGTGAAGCCGATCAGCGGGTAGCTCTCGACATCGAGGAAGTCGGCCGAGCGCAGATGGTCGTCGCGCATCCCGATTCCGGTGTCGATGCTGGCCGCCTTGATCTCGGCGAATCCGGTTGTCTGCTCGAAGTTCCGGGCCACGTCCAGTCGGCCGCCCACCTCGGCGAATCGCGCCTTGATACTCGCGATACCGAGGTGGCGGGCGGTGGCCACGACCGTGGAGTGCACCGGGTCGATGGTCCACGGGCCGGGCGCCGGCGTGCCGACGGAGCTCGCCTCCGACTGCAATGCCACCGCACCCAATTGCCCACTGCCGGAAGCGGATATCCGCGCGATCTGCGCCACCGGCTGGTAGCCGGGGGCGGTCACCACCGCGGTGTGCATACCGGCGGGCAGCGGCTCGGTGGCCGCGGACCCGGTCTCGTCGGCCACCGCCCGGGCGAGCTGGCGACCGGTCAGATCGGTCACGGTCAGCAGCGCACCCGGCACCGGCCAGCCATCGGAATTGCGAACCTGTGCGGTCAAACCGCTCATGACAGCTCCGTGTTCTGATCGACACCACTGGGTTCGACACCATTGTGCCGCACCCCGTTCCGTTCTCCGTTCGTCGCGGCACCGTTCGTGCCGGCGACTCCGGTGGGCTCGGCGGCCGGGCGAACACCCTCGTCACCGTCGTCGTAACCCAGCCGGACATCGTGCTCGACCTCGCCGCCGCCGACGGTGACCCGGCTGGTCACCGGCGGATAACCGCGCGCGACCACCGTGTACTCACCCTCGCTGAGGTCGGTCAGGACGTACTGGCCGTTCTCGTCGGTGCGGGTGGTCCCGATCGGGGTTCCGGAGCGATCGAGCACCGTGACCTCCGCGTCCAGCACCGCGCCGCCGTCGGCGAGCACGGTTCCGGTCAGCACCGCCATCGGCGAGAGCTCGATGTCGTGGTGCAGCAGGCCACTGTCGGGCACGACCAGCGCGGTCGCGCTCGGGCGCATGTGTTCGGCCACCGCCACCAGGGTGTAGGTCCCCGAGACCACACCGTGGCAGAGGTAGTTGCCGGACGCGTCGGTGACGGCCGCGCCGACCACCTCGCCACGCAGATCGGTGAGGGTGACGGTCGCACCGGCCAGCGGCTGTCCGGCGACGGCGGTCCGGACCATACCCGACAGCTCGCCCGAGCCCTGCAGGGTCAGATCGAGGCGCTGGGTGCGTCCGTCGGCGGTGACATTCACCGCGGCCGGCTGGTGACCGTTCGCCGAGACGATCAGCACGTAGCTACCCGCGCCGGGCGGCTCGATCGAATAGCGGCCGCCGCTGTCGCCGGCCGAACGCGAAACCTGGTGTCCGCGTTGGTCGATCAGTGTCAGCGCGGCGCCCGCGACCGGTCGGCCGTCGGCCCGCTGCACCTGCCCGCCGATGGCGTGGCCGCTGCCGTGGGAGTTGACGACAGGAGTGTTTGTCATCGCCGAAACCTCCGCAATTCGATGTGATTCGTGCCCGTTGGCCGCGGTGTGCCGACCTGCCGCCGCGGCGGCGAGAACCGGTTCGGGTTCGGAGAGCGCCTGGGCGGCACCCTCCCACACCTGGTTCTCGGCCCATTCGGCATCGGCCGCCTCGACCGGATCCTTCGGCGCCGGGGCGGGCGCCGATGCATCCTGCAGCGGAATCTCTTTCATGAACATCATGACGATGCAGGCCAGCAGGGCCACGCCCGCCGCGGCGTAGAACACGCCGTGCATCGAGTTGGTGAACCCGATCAGGATCGGATCCTTGATCTGCTGTGGCAGCGCGCCGATTCCGGCGGTGTTGGCCTGCAGCTGGTTCAGCTTGCCGGCGTCCAGTCCGGGCGGCAGATGACCGCCGAACGCGTCGGTGATCTTGTGCGGCAGCAGATTGAACAGAATCGTCAGGAACACCGCGACACCCAGCGTGCCGCCGACCTGGCGGAAGAAGGTCGCCGACGCCGTCGACACACCCATATCCGACCGCGGACCGGCATTCTGCGCCGCGATGATCAACGTCTGCATACAGCAGCCCAGACCCAGCCCGACCAGCGCGCCGATCGCGAGCACCTGCCACATCGCGCTGTCGAAGTGCAGCTGCGCGTAGAGCAGCGCGCCCACGGTCACCAGGAAGGTGCCGACCACCGGCAGGATCTTGTAGCGGCCGGTGCGCTTGACGACCTGACCGGAGATCATCGACCCGATCATGATGCCCAGCACCAGCGGCAGCATCAGCAGACCCGCCTCGGTCGGCGAATAGCCGCGCACCACCTGCAGATACAGCGGCACCATGCTGATCGCGCCGAACATCGCGATACCGACGATGAAGCCACCGATCATCACGACCGAGAAGGTGGAGTTCTTGAACAGCCGCAGCGGAATCAGCGCGGAATCCTTCATCAGGTATTCCACCCCGATGAACAACACCAGGCCCACCGCGCCGATGGCGTAGCAGATCACCGAGTCGCTGGAACCCCAGCCCCAGGTGCGGCCCTGTTCGGCCACGATCAGCAACGGCACCACACAGATCGCCAGCGCGATCGCGCCCCACCAGTCGACGTTCAACTTCTGCCGCTGATGCGGGACGTTGAGCACCTTGGCCACGACCGCGAGCGCGACCACGCCGATCGGGACGTTCACCAGGAACACCCAGCGCCAGCCGTCGATACCCCACAGCGTGTCGTAATCGGAGAACAGGCCGCCCAGCACCGGGCCGAGCACGGTCGAGGTGCCGAAGACCATCATGAAATAGCCCTGGTAGCGGGCCCGTTCACGCGGCGGGACGATATCGCCGACGATCGTCATGGCCAGCGACATGAGGCCACCGGCGCCGAGACCCTGGAACGCGCGGAACGCCGCCAACTCATACATCGACGTCGCGAACGTACACGCCGCCGAACCCACCACGAAAATACCGATCGCCAACAGATAGAACGGCTTGCGACCATAGATATCGGCCAACTTGCCGTACAACGGCGTCGAAATCGTCGCCGTAATCAAATACGCCGTCGTCGCCCACGCCTGCTGATCGAAACCATGCAAACTATTCGCGATCCGGACAATCGCCACACTCACAATATTCTGATCCAGCGCCGCCAAGAACATCCCCAGCAACAAACCGGACAAAATAGTCAAAATCTGCCGATGCGACAGAGACGGTCGCACATCCGCTGTCGGCGCGACGGTCGGAGCGTTCGGCTGCGCCGGCGGAGCCTCACTGGTCGAAGTCGTCATGTGTATGTAAGCCCTAATTCGATTCGGCTGTTGCAGTGGACTTTTCAGCTGTGGATTCCTCGATGCCGCTGACGAGCAGCTCGAGGAGATCGGTCAATCTGGCCCGTTCGTCGGCGGGCCACTCGGCCATCACCTCGGCCAGCCAGCGGTTGCGGTTTCGGCGGTTCTCCTCGAAGACCCGCACCCCTTCGGCGGTGGGCGCCAGCACGCAGGCCCGTCCGTCCACGGGGTCGGCCCGGCGTTCCACCAGGCCGTGTGCCACCAGCGATCTGGTCTGCCTGCTGATGGTCGATGTTTCGGTATGCAAGGTGTCCGCGAGCTTCCCCGTCCGCTGCGGACCGTCGTGGACCAGGCAGAACAGCACGGAATAGGCCAATCGCTCCAGACCGTCCGGACCGTACTTGGCTATGTGCGATTTGGTTCTGCCGATCGCCCGCATCAACCGGATCAGCTGGCCGCCGAGTCGATCGGCCACATCCTGTTCGGTGACACCGGCGCTGTGTTCGATGCCGTGTTCGCCAGGGCCTACGTGGTTACGCAAGCTACCGCCTTCGGCCCCCGGGCTCACACGGGGATCACGGGCATCGACGACCATGATCGAGTTTCCTTACTCCCCGCGACGCATTTGATTAGCATGTACAACTAGTTGCTGAGGCCAACTATACATCCGTTCGGATACCGCTCGCACGTACCCCGGCTCACACCGGCAAGCCCGCGCCGGACACGCCGATCCCAATCCGGACATCCCGGGATTACCGATGGTTTGCTCGACCTGTCGCATTTCCGACTCTGATCGATCGGCAAGTCGACACGGAAGGACCGAGCTGACCATGTCCGCGCCAATCGAGCCCGCCCGAATTCCGGCCCAGCCGACAAATCAGACCGCGAAGCCCACCGATTCGGCAATGCATTTTCCGGTCGTCTCCGCCTGGCCGATCGGCTCGGCAACCTTGCCGCCATCTTCGGCACCCGCCCCGACCGGCACCGAAATTGTGACCGAGACGACACCGAGGTTCCCGCTCCGCCGCGCCGCCTTCGCCACGTTCTTCGCCCTGTGGCTGCTCGGCGCACCGGCGGCCCTCGCCGCCACGGCCGGCGCCGACTGCGGCCCCGCCTGCGCCGACACCTCCGGATCGGCATCCGGTTCGGCCTCGGGTTCGGCGGGCTCCTCCGGGTCCGGCACCGCGGGTCTGCTGCTGGGCCTGCCGATGAAGACGGTCGCCCTCACGATCGTCCCGGCCCCCCAGTTCCCCTCGTTCGACAACGTGATCACGCACGAGAGCAGCTGGAATCCGTTCGCCGTCAATCCGGAATCGGGCGCCTACGGCCTCGGGCAGGCGTTGCCGCCGGAGCGGATGGCCTCCCACGGCGTGGACTGGATGATCAACCCGGTGACCCAGATCCGCTGGACCTACGACTACATGGTCGAGCGGTACGGCAGCCCCGACGGGGCGTGGGCATTCTGGCAGTCCCACCACTGGTACTAGCTGTCGATTGTCGCCGGACCACTTCAACTGTCACAATCGAGGGCAGGGTTGCGAGCACTCTGAATGCTGTGACCCGCGAGGTCATACCCCCCGCGGGTGTCGAATTGACGAAAGGCATCGGCATGTTCGTGCGAGTTTTCGCCCTGTCGTTCCTGGTTGCCGCGGCGTCCCTGGTCGTCGCGGTGCTGTACGGCGGGCCGGAGGCCGTGGTGCTGGTCGCAGCCCTCGGCGTTCTCGAGGTATCGCTGTCGTTCGACAACGCGGTGGTCAATGCCAGTGTCCTGCAACGCATGAGCGCGTTCTGGCAGCGCATCTTCCTCACGTTGGGAATGGTGATAGCGGTCTTCGGCATGCGCCTGGTGTTCCCACTGGTGGTGGTCGCGATCGGTGCGCATCTGGACCCGATCGAGGCGCTGCGGCTGGCGATGAACCCACCCGCCGGCGGCGCGCCCTTCTTCCCGGACGGACGGCCGAGCTACGAGACGCTGCTCAACGACGCCAATCCGAAGATCGCGGCCTTCGGCGGGATGTTCCTGCTGCTGCTGTTCCTGAACTACATCTGCGCCCAGCGTGAGGTCACCTGGCTGAGCTGGCTCGAGCGCCCGCTGGCGCGGATCGGGCGGTTCTCGATGTTCACCGTGGTGATCGCGCTCATCGCGCTGGTGCTCACCGCCGGTGTGCTCGCGCCGAACAACAAGGCCGACGTCGTCATGGTCTCCGGCGCTCTCGGCATGGCCACCTATTTCCTCGTCGACGGCCTCGGCGCCCATTTCGAGAACGAACAGCCCGGACAGGGCCCCTCGCGCGCCGCCCTGCTGACCGGGCGCGCCGCCTTCTTCGGCTTCGTCTACCTCGAAGTGCTGGACGCCTCGTTCTCCTTCGACGGCGTGATCGGCGCCTTCGCCATCAGCGCGGATCCGATCGTCATCGCACTCGGGCTCGGGCTGATCGGCGCGATGTTCGTCCGTTCGATCACCGTCTATCTGGTCCGGCGCGGCACGCTGGCCGAGTACATCTATCTCGAACACGGTGCGCACTGGGCGATCGGCGCGCTCGCGGCGATCCTGCTGGTCTCCACCGGCCACCACCTGAACGAGGTCGTCACCGGGCTGCTGGGAGTGGGGATCATCGCCGCGGCCTACCTCAGCAGCATCGTGCACAACCGGCGCCACCGTGCGCCCGTCGTCACCGAGACCGAGCTGGAACATCTGTCCCTCGGCGGTGACGAGCTGACGCTGCGCGGCGATGCCGGCACGCTGTCCAGCCTCGACGGCGGCGTGCCCATCGATCGGGTCACGTTGCGCGGCGACGCGTTGCCGGCGCGGGACAAACTCAACACCGACGCGTACTGAGCCATGGCGTACCGAGGCCCACTGCGCGACGCCCCTGTCGGCCCCGGTCGTATTCTCGGATCATGAGGTCGCGGCCGCTGACACTGATCCAGGACGAACTCGTCGACTACGACAAGGCCATGGACCGCATGGCCGAACTGGTGGAACAGCGCCGGCGCGACGAACGGCCGGATACGTTGTGGCTGCTCAGCCATCCGCAGGTCTATACGATCGGGCGCCGGACGCCGAGTGCGCATCTCCCCGATCCGGAACACGGGATTCCGGTGGTCGAGACCACCCGCGGCGGACAGCTCACCTATCACGGCCCGGGGCAGCTCGTCGGATACCTCGTCGTGAAACTCGGTGCGGGCGAAGGCGTCGTGGACTACATCCGCGAGGTCGAATACCGCCTGGTCGCCGCGCTCGACCGGCTCGGCATCCGGGCGCAACGCCGCGATACCCCGCCGGGATCGGAACTGCTCACCGGCGTGTGGACCGTCGAGACGGGCCGCAAGATCGTCTCCATCGGCATGCGGCAGAGCCGTGGCGTCACCAGTCACGGCTTCGCCATGAACGTCGACGGCGACCTGGAACCGTGGCAGTGGGCCGTCGCGTGCGGACTGCCCGATGTGGATATGACGTCGGTGCGGCGCGAACAACCGGGCGCCGGAATGGATCAGGTTCGTCCGATCGTGGCGGAAGTGTTCGAAGCGGAAGCGTCCGACACCATGTGATCACACGGCAGGCCGGATTGCGCCAGTCGTAGTATCGCGGCGGTTACCGCCGCACTGTAGGCCCGGCTGGCCGCGGCCGGTCGGCGCGCCGGATAGTTCGAACGGTGGGTCACCACGACGCCGTTGCGCAGCACCACGGTCGCGTCGGTGACGGTCGCCGCGCAGTTGCCACCCGCCTTGGCGGTCAGGTCGACCACGACCGCGCCGTCCCCGAGCGCGTCGAGTGCGGTCCCGTCGACCAGCAGCGGAGCCCGGTGTCCGCGCCGCACCGCGGCGCAGAGGACCAGATCCGGTTTGTCCGCGCGGATCCGCTCCAGGACGCACGCGGCGTCGACGTCGGGCGACCAATGAAAGACACTGGGGCCCTGCGCATTCAGCGCCCGACGCAGTTCGGGCCGACGCCCCAGCACCACCGGCGGTTCCGCCCCGCAGGCGGCCGCCGCGGCGACGGCCGACAGTCCGGCCGCCCCGCATCCCAGAATCAGGGAACGGATCGGCCTGCGCATGGTGCGCGGCACCAGCCGCCGGCCCGCGAGATAGGCCACGCTACCGGCGATCCGGCTCATCGCCGAGAGCGCGTCCAGGGCACCGGCCTCGGGCGAAAACAGCTCGAACGCAATCGATTCCACACCTGAACCGCGCAGTTCGGCGATGTCCGGCGCTCGCCGCAGCGGGTCCTGGAAGCCGATCAGCGTGAGATGCGGCCGCCGCGACATCGCGCGCAGATCGTGGGTCGTCGGCTTCACCCAGGCCAGCACATCGCAGGCCGCCACCACGGCGGCCGGATCGTCCACGAGGGCTGCCCCCGCGAATCGGTAGGCGGCGTCGTCGAATCCGGCCGTTCGCCCGGCGCCGACCTCGATCACGACCCGCATCCCGGCCGCGATCAGGCATCGGACCCCGTCCGGCGTCAGCGCCACCCGCCGTTCCCGGGCGGCGTTTTCGCGCAGGACGCCGACGATCACGCCGGTGGCTCCGCGATTCCGCGCCGGCGCAGGATGTCGCGGTAGGTGGCGCCACCGGTCAGGTCGGCGACCAGCCCGCCGAGCCGGTCGAAGAGTTCGTCGATCAACTCCCGCGACTCGGTGCCGGGTCCGTGCCGGGGCGCGAGGACGTTGAGCCGCACACCCGTCCGCGGCGATCCGGTGCGCCCCAGCGCGACACTGTCGATTCCCGCACCGGCCAGCAAGAGATCCTCGAGCTCGGCGCTGTCGCCCACTCCCGCCGCGTCCAGAAGGGCGGAGTCGGCGACGACGGACAGGAACATGCTCGCGCCGGAGCCCAACGTCCGCAATACATTCGAGCCGAATTCGGCGTTGATCGCGGCGATCCGGTCCAGAGCGGTGTCGAACTGTTCGCGCACCAGCTTCCGGTTGTGCTCGAAATAGGCGTCGGGCGTATGGTCCAGCACCGCGCGCACCAGATGCGTACTCTCACGCTGAAAAGCGATCGTGAGTCGCGCCCGGATACGCTCCAGCCACTGCGCGTCGCCGGTGCACGCGGCGCCCAGTTTGCACGGGCCGAAAGCGTTGTAGCCCTTCGAGTTGCCGGTGACGGTCACCATCCGGTCGTACAACCGGACCGAGCCGTGCGCGGTCGGCACCTCCAGCGCCGCGAGCGGGATATGACCGCCGACAAGCCGGTCGAAGGCCATATCGCAGACCACCGGCACCTCGGCCGCGACGAGAACCTCCGCGAGTTCCCGCAATTCGTCCGATGAGTACCGCGTGACGACCGGATTGCCCGGCAGCGTCAGCAGTACCGCACAGACGGCATCACCGTGCCGTGCCAGTTCCCGGGCCAGGGCGATCGGGTCGACGCGGAACGAATCGTCCGGCGTGGCCGCCGGAACCACGACGCGCACATCGAATTTGGCGATATGGGTGGCGAAGTTCTTGTAGAAGCCCTCCGGGCAGACGATCACCCCGCCGGGACGCACGACGGTCGCGATCACCTCCTCGAGCATCAGCATGCTCGAATACGGGCAGACGACGACCTCGTCGGCACGAACCCGGACGCCGGCCACGCCGTCGGCGGGGCGGTGCAGCCGGTCGAACAGGCGGGCGGCGGCCGACTCCCGCACCTCGAGCGGTTGCCGCTTGTCGTAGTCCGGCAGACCTCTGCGCCGGATCCGATGCGGTGACAGATCATTCCACGCCCGCCGCAGGGCGCGCGCCGCCGCGGGATCGATCTCGAATCCGGTCTCGCCGTGGTACGCGTCCAGGACACCCTCATACCGGCGGCCGGATCGGCCGGGAAACGGCGCGGTCTCCGACAGCTGCCTGCGCAGTTGCTTCTTGCGCTCCTCGGAACGCAGGATCATCGCGGCGGCGGCCCGCTCGGTATGCCGGGGGCCGCTCGTCACAGCCGCCCTGTTTCCAGCGACGCCTGACCGGGGGTCGGGATGTCCTCCCAGGCTCGAACGAGCGTCTCGCGGAACAGGTCCCGTCCCTCACCGTCGCCCAGGCGGTCGAATCGGGCCAGCCGCGGATCGGCCAGCAGATCGTTGACCACGATCGCCGAACCGATACGCCGCAGGTCGTAGAGCTTCTCGAAGCGCCGGACCGCGAACGCCACATCGTGTTTGAGCACCGAGAACCGCGTCGCGACCCGGGTCTGGCGGGAGTAGTCGTATTCCCCGACACAGACATAGCGGTCGTCGACGACCAGCATGCTCTGCGCGTTGCGCGCGTGCTCCCGCTTGACCAGCACACTTTCGACACCGGAGCGCGCCTGCCACCACAGCTTGTCGTCGTAGGGCCACACATCTTCGATGCGATCCAGAACGTACATGCGCCGCACCGTGACTCGCGGCTCGTGCACCGCATCGGCGAGGCGCACGATCGCGGCATGGTAGTCGTCGCCGACGTCGCCGCCGATGGTGCCCAGGTCGGCGGTGTGGATGGCACGCACGGACTGTTCGGCCTGTTCCAGGATGGTCAGCCAGTCGTTGACCGTATTCCACTCCCACACCGTCGCACTGCGCGAAGGTATCTGCGCCAGCAGCTCTTCCGCGCGCTCGAGCTGGCGAGCGGCGATGAGGCGCAACGGCTCCACCTCCTCGCGCGCGCCGCGGGCGTCGAGCACGGTCTGCGCGATCGTCAGCACCCGATCCACGACGCCGGGGTCCTTGCCGAGGAGCACGTTGAAACGCATCCGCAGGTCGTAATGCCCACCGGGTTCGGACGAGCCGGCGACGCCGTCCATCGGAAGT
This sequence comes from Nocardia sp. BSTN01, assembly GCF_015354405.1. Classification (GTDB taxonomy): domain Bacteria; phylum Actinomycetota; class Actinomycetes; order Mycobacteriales; family Mycobacteriaceae; genus Nocardia. The sequence continues at coordinate 25,034 of NZ_JADKYP010000022.1, forward strand.
TCCTGCCCCAGCGCCGAACTCAGCCGTTCCCGCAGCGGCAGCGGCGGCACGCGGGTGCCGTTCTCGATCTGCTGAACGAGGCTGCGTGAACAGTCCGCCTGTTTGGCCAGCGCGGCCTGGGTGAGACCGGACTCGATACGGAGCCGGCGCACCAGTTCGCCGATCCGTTCGCCACCGTCTGGGTCAGATTGTGTCACGATGCGGAATTCTAATCACATGTGGCCCATCGCATCATCAGCTAAACATCAATTTTTCATTACTCCGGTGAACGCGCGGCGAACACAGCTCACCGATAACTCGAATGCGCCCGGCCTGCTGCGGTTTCTGCCACACGCCGCTCGAAAGCGTTCCGCAGAGCCAACTTTCACGCCTGCGCACCTAGCTCCGGTAATCAATTCAGATATTCGCTGGGCTTATCTGATTGAAGATGGGCATTGAGGTCCCGAAGATATCGCAGATAAGCACTGATGCTTAGTTGACAGCCCCGGAAAGCCGTCCTTAGCATTTAGCTATAGCCACCGGCTCTCCGTTTATCGGAGCGGCAACGACCGCCGCAGCGGCCGGCTTGGTGGAAGGGGAATGCCATGACGCTTCATATCACCGACTGGTTGATGACCAGCGATGTCACCCCGGAATCTGCCCAGCGCCTGCCGTCACTTCCCGGACGATGGCTGCTGAGCTGGCTGCCCGGCGAGCTTCTGACCCAGGAACAGGCGCTGAGCGGCATGATCCTGGACGAGATCCTGTCCGATCCGGCTTTCGTGGACGACCTGGGGGCCGTCGAGATGGCCACCCTGCACGCCGCCGAACTCGGCATCCCCCTGGACGAGGCGGTGATCCGGCTGTGCGCCCGGGTCCTCGAGCGGACAGCCCTGCGATCCGGCGATATCGGGCCGGACGACATCGAACCCGGCGACATCGAGCCCGGGGATATCGGGCCGGGTGACACGGGGGCGAACAGCACCGAATACGGCCCGGTCCGAGGCCACCCGCACCTCCCGCAGGTCCACCGCACTCCGGTGTCGCTGCACCGGCCGCGGCATACCGATCACGATCTGTCGGCCGCGCCGTCGTAGCAGAGCCGCAGGTCGTGGGCGATCTGTTCGCCGTCGACCGCCACCAGCGCACTGGCCGGCGGATAGCCGCGACCCACCACCGTGTAGTCCCCGGCGGGGAGGTCGTCGATCCGGTAGCGGCCGTCCCCGTCCGTCAACGCGGCGGCCACCACCGCGCCACCCGAATCCAGCACCGTCACGTGGGCGTGAGCGACCGGACCGCGCTCCGAGCGCACCCGGCCCGACAGCACCGCCGTCGGCGCGAGTTCGATGTCGTAGCGCAACATGCCGGTCTCGGGAACGGTCAACGTGGTGGCATCCGGCCTGCGATGTCCGGCGACCGCGACCAGGGTGTAGGTGCCGGCGACGATGCCGTGACAGGCGTAGGCGCCGTCGGCTCCGGTCACCGCCGCACCGACGACCTCGCCGCGCCGATCGGTCAGGGTGACGGTCACGCCCGCGAGTGGCCGGCCCGGCCCCTCGGTGACGATGCCGGACAGCTCCCCCGACCCCAGCAAGGTGAGATCGACCGTCTGGGGTTCGGAACCGATCGCGACGTTCACCGCGGCGGGCTGATATCCCTCGGCGGAAACGATCAGCACATAGTTACCGGCGTCCGGCACGCTCAGGCGGTAGCCGCCCGCGCCGTCGGTCGTCGCGCGCGAAACCTGGTGTCCCCGTTGGTCGATCAGTGTCAGCGCCGCACCGGGTATGGATTGCCCGTCTTCGCGGTGGATGTGTCCGGACACAGGCGCGTCGCCGACGGCCTCCGGAAACGGGGTGTGCGTGGCCGGTTCGGCAAGGACCGGCGCCGATTCCGTCCGGGCGGCGTCGCCGTCGGCCTCCCACGACGGCTCCGGCTCCCAGGGTTCGAGCGCCGACTCGGCGGCTTCGACGTCGGCCACGGTCCGCTCTTTCTGCGACGGTTCGGCGCGCTGCGGCTGCGCCGGCGGTGCCGAACTGTCCTGCAGCGGAATCTCTTTCATGAACAGCAGCACCACACAGGCCAGCAGCGCCACGCCGGCGGCGGCGTAGAACACGCCGTGCAGGGAGTCGGTGAAGCCGATCAGAATGGGATCGCGCACCTGCGCCGGCAGTGCCGCGATCCCACTGGTGTTCGACTGCAGCTGATCGAGCTTCCCGGTGTCGAAGCCGGGCGGCAGCACACCGCCGAACGCGTCGATGATCTTGTGCGGCAACAGATTGAACAGAATCGTCAGGAACACCGCGACACCCAGCGTGCCGCCCATCTGCCGGAAGAAGGTCGCCGACGCCGTCGACACACCCATATCCGACCGCGGACCGGCATTCTGCGCCGCGATGATCAACGTCTGCATACAGCCACCGAGTCCGAAGCCGATGACCGCGCTGTACACCAGCGGCTGCCACAGCGGGCTGTCGTAGTGCACCTGCGCGTACAGCGCCGCCCCGCATGCGATGACGAAGGTGCCCAGCACGGGCAGGATCTTGTAGCGGCCGGTCAATTTGGTGACCTGCCCCGCGATCAGCGAGCCGATCATGATGCCCAGCACCAGCGGCAGCATCAACAGACCCGCCTTGGTCGGCGAATAGCCCCGCACGACTTGCAGATACAGCGGCACCATACTGATCGCGCCGAACATCGCGATACCGACGATGAAGCCGCCCAGGATGGTGACGGAGAACGTCGAATTCCGGAACAGCCGCAGCGGAATCAGCGCGGCATCCTTCATCAGAAATTCCACGAGGACGAACAGCAGCAGCCCGACCGCACCGATGCCGTAGCAGAGCAGCGCGCGCGATGACTCCCAGCCCCAGCCGCGGCCCTGCTCGGCCACGATCAGCAACGGCACCACACAGATCGCCAGCGCGATCGCACCGAACCAGTCCACGCGATGCCGCTGCCGTTCGTGCGGCACGTTGAGCACCTTCGCGACCACGGCCAACGCGAGCACGCCGATCGGGACGTTCACCAGGAACACCCAGCGCCAGCCGTCGATACCCCACAGCGTGTCGTAATCGGAGAAGAAGCCGCCGAGCACCGGGCCGGCGACCGTCGCGGTGCCGAACACCATCATGAAATAGCCCTGATACCGCACGCGTTCGCGGGCGGGCACGATATCCCCGATGATGGTGAACGCCAAGGACATCAGGCCCCCCGCGCCGAGACCCTGGAACGCGCGGAACGCCGCCAACTCATACATCGACGTCGCGAACGTACACGCCGCCGAACCCACCACGAAAATACCGATCGCCAACAGATAGAACGGCTTGCGACCATAGATATCGGCCAACTTGCCATACAACGGCGTCGAAATCGTCGCCGTAATCAAATACGCCGTCGTCGCCCACGCCTGCTGATCGAAACCATGCAAACTATTCGCGATCCGGACAATCGCCACACTCACAATATTCTGATCCAGCGCCGCCAAGAACATCCCCAGCAACAAACCGGACAAAATAGTCAAAATCTGCCGATGCGAGAGCGTGCTCGGCGCGGGGCCCGGGGCCGACTGCGCCGCCGGCTCCCGGGTGGTCGAAGTGGTCATATTTCCCAGCCCTGTTTCGGTTCGGCCGTCGATGGTGGAGTTGATTCGAAGCGTATACAGAGGGCGTACGGCGGTCGTTCATTTCCTCAGAACAAGGTCATCGGCTCGATCGGCGCCGGATCCACGAGGGCCGGGAGCTCCGCGCCGGCGGACCGCACGTCATCGTAGAACCGCCGGGCCAGCAGTAACGAATCCGCATTGTCCGGAGTGTGAACGAAGACCGTCGGCGACCGTCCCTCGCCCAACCACTCGATGACGAGATCGCGCCACGGCCGCCAGCCGGCGACGGTCGCCTCGACATCGTCGTTGCCGTGATACCGCACGATCGGATATTCGGTCAGGGCACGTAGGCGGCGCGGCAGCCGCGGCTTCTTCGCGCTCGCCTCGTATTCGCCGGGGCTGCGCGGCGGCGCGGCGAACAGGGTGGTGGTGTCGAACGGAATCCATTCGGCGCCAACACGTTCCAGCACATACTCCAACCGCCCGGCCGCCTCGGGGTCGGCGAAGAAGGCGCGGTGGCGCACCTCGACCGCGCAGCGATACCGGCGCGGCAGGCGGTGCAGCAACCCGGCGAGCACGCCGAGATCGTCCGGCCCGAACGAGGCCGGCAATTGCGCCCACAGCGCGTGGATGCGCGGCCCGAGCGGTTCGACCGCGCGCAGGAATTCCGCCAATTCCGTTTCCGCACCGCGCATCCGGCGCTCGTGTGTGATGGTTTTGGGCAGCTTCAGCACGAAGCGGAAGTCCTCGGGCGTCTGATCCACCCACGACCGCACGGTGGCCGGGTTCGGCGTCGCGTAGAAGGTGGTGTTGCCCTCCACCGCGGTGCAGTACCGGGCATACCCGCCCAGGCGCCGCCGCGAATCCGGCTGATACGCACGCCACGCCTCGTGCGTCCACTGCGCGCATCCGACCGAGAGTGTCATGTGTCGACGGTATCCGCCGGCGGTGACAACACCGCGCGGCGGATCAGCCCTGCGATGCGCCGCCGCGGAAGAACAGGATCTGGTCGCCGTAGTCGGCCAGGGCACGCGCCTGGCCGGCCTGCCGGATACCGCTGGCGGGCAGGTTGGTCAGTTTGGCGAACATGCCGGAGTTGCCGAACGCCGCGCGAACCTGGGTTTCGGAGGCGTAGTCGGCGCCGTAGTCGGCGAGCATCGCGAAATCCAACGGCGCCAGCGGTTCTTCCAGCGGCTCCTGACCTGCCGGTCGGCCCAGGGCGGCGAACTGCCGGGCGGCACCGTCGGCGTACCAGCACAATTCGTAGGTCAGATTCTCGATGGTGTTGACCGCGAGCACCGGCCACTGCCGCGAAAGCCGCAGCGCCAGAGGATTTCTGCCGGTGGGGGCGAGTTCCCAGAACAGGCTCAGCACATGCACCCAGCTGCCCGCACGCTGCAGCAGCACCACGTCGTCACCGAGGTTCGGAGCGGCGTTGAGAGCGGGATCGGGCATATGCCAATGGGTTTCGCCGACTCCGGCGAAGGCGCTGCTGTCCACCGGATGCGCGCCGTCGGCGGCATAGGCCTCGATGACGGCCGCGCGCACGCGGGCCACGGCGTCGGCGGCGGCGCAGCGCACACTCAACGCCCCGTAGGAGGTGGCGATCTCCATCGGCTTGGACGGCGGGTCCGCCAGCGCACCGGCCGCGAGGGGTTTGAGCCCGACCAGACCGAGCTTCCAGTTGATCTCCTCGATCGTGGTCAGATCACCGGCGGTTTGATACAGGATCTGCTGCTGGGTGAGATATCCGGCCCGCTCGAGCGTCGGACATTCCAATTTCACCAGGGCGGCATGGGTTTTGCTGGTGAACTCGAGTTCGTCGATCGAGGTCTCCCGCAGCCGGGTGGTCATCTCCGGCGTGGTCCACGCGGAATACCGTTCGCGATACGTCGCCAGTGCCTGTTTGCGGCCGCGGCCGATCATCAGCGTGCGCAGCAGCATGTTCAGGCTGGCCAGGTAGCGCCCGGCCTGATCGGGATTGGCGGCGAACAGGCCCGCGCGGATGCGCACCGCCTCGGCACTGGCCGCCACCGCCGACTCCGGGTCCAGCCGGCACAGCCACACCCCGCATTTGGACAGACCGTCGGCGCACACTCCGGCCGCCATCGGATAGTTCTGCGCCACTTGGTGATACGCGTCGCAGGCCTGGCGGATGGTCGCGGTGGCCAGTTCCCGATGCCCGATCGTGCGGGCGGCCTGTTCGAACAATCGCAACGCCTCGGTGACCTGCCCGGCGAATTGCGCGGTCACATGACCGGCGGTCAGCCAGTGCAGCCGGATCAGCACCGCCTCCTGGGCGGGTTCCAGCGCGGCGGGCGCGCGGTCGCGGTCGGCGCCCTCGGCCTTGGTGTCCAGGCACGCCCTGGCCAACTCGCACAGCGAGGTCGCCAGGCGCAGTTCGGCCTCGGCCGAACGTTGCTGGGCGGCGGCCCGTCTGTGGTCGGCCACCTGCTGTTCGATCGCGCTCAGCGCACTCGCCATCCCAACTCCCGCATCACCTTCCGCATACGGTCGTCGACCGGCCGCATCGTGCCGTGCCGAGTCTGCCACATCCGGGGACCACGCAGCAGCCGACGACGTCCGCGAGCCGCGCCGCCGCCGGGCCCGCAGCGCGGCGGCACACCCGACCCACTCTCGGAAAATAAGCGAATCGGTGTTAACTTATAGCAGAACCTCGAGTAACTTTGATCGATCGGAGTGGCTATGACCACGGCAGTCGTCGTCGATGTCGTCCGGACCCCGTCCGGTAAGGGAAAAACCGGTGGCGGCCTGTCCCAGGTCCACCCGGCCACCCTGCTGGCCGGAGTGCTGTCCGACCTGGTCACACGGAACGACCTGGATCCGGCGCTGGTCGACGACGTGATCGCCGGCTGTGTGACACAGAGCGGGGAACAGGCGTTCAACATCGCCCGCACGGCGGTGCTCGCGGCCGGATTCCCGGAGGCCGTTCCCGCCACCACCGTGGACCGCCAGTGCGGCTCGAGCCAGCAGGCCGCGCACTTCGCCGCGCAGGGCGTGATCGCCGGCGCCTACGACATCGCCATCGCCTGCGGTGTGGAGTCGATGTCGCGGGTCCCGATGTTCTCCAACGGCCAGGGCGCCGATGCCAATCGCGGCCCGATCGCCCACCGCTACCCCGAAGGCCTCGTGCAGCAGGGAATTTCGGCGGAGGTGATCGCCGCGCGCTGGAAGTTCGACCGTGCCGCCCTGGACGAATTCGCGGCTCGGTCACACCGGCTGGCCGCCGAAACCGCCGCGGCGGGCGGATTCGATCGCGAGATCGTCGCGGCCGGAACCTTGCGGGCCGACGAGACCATTCGTCCGACCACCACCGTCGAGGGGCTGGCCGGTCTGCGTCCCGCCTTCGCCGACGACCAGTATCTGGCCCGCTTCCCGGAGATCGAGTGGTCCATCACGCCGGGCAACTCCTCCCCGCTCACCGACGGCGCCTCGGCGGCCCTGATCATGAGCGAGGAGAAGGCCGCCGCCCTCGGCCTGCGCCCGCGTGCGCGCTTCCACTCCTTCGCCGTCACCGGCGACGACCCGCTGCTGATGCTGACCGCGGTCGTCCCCGCGACCGAGAAGGTGCTGGCCCGCGGCGGTCTGTCGATCGACGACATCGACGCCTACGAGGTGAACGAGGCCTTCGCGCCGGTTCCGCTGGTGTGGGCGCGCGAACTGAACGCCGACCCGGCCAAGCTGAACCCCCGCGGCGGGGCCATCGCGCTGGGGCATCCGCTCGGCGCCTCCGGCGTCCGCATCCTCGCGACGCTCGTCAACCACCTCGAGCAGTCGGGGGGCCGCTACGGCCTGATGACGATGTGCGAGGCCGGTGGTCTCGCCAACGCCACCGTCATCGAACGACTCTGAGGATCGATCGGATCACGTGTGCCGGTCGGCGTCCCCGACGCCGACCGACGCACGCTATCCGCGGTGCCGGCAGCTGTCGGGCACGATATGCCCGGCGGTTACCAGCGCGTCGAACGCCGCCTGCTTGATACCGCAGCCGTCGGTCGAACAATCGGTGTGCAACTGCATCACCTGGTGTGCACGTTCCACGGTCAACGGCCGGGTGGGCGCCGAATGTGCCATCACCACAATGAGATAATCGGTAGACAACTCCATGACATTGCCCCATATCCGGTTCTACATGTTGATGTAGCTACACGGTAACTCCACAGCGGGCCGTTGCCGACGGACAAGTACCGGACAATCCGGTGCCCAGAGGACATCTCAACGGGCACACGAGGATTGCCTCACCTAATCCGCTCGCCGATCCGCCTCGGCTACTCGTCGGAGACATCGGGGAAGGCCTGCTGCCGATGGCCGCCACGCAGGGTTCCCGTCAGATACGCGGTCTTACAGGCACGTCGGGCGATCTTGCCGCTCGACGTGCGCGGAATCGACCCGGCCGGCACCAGGAGCAGTTCGCGCACCGCCACCCCGTGGCGCGCCGAAATCGCCGCCCGCACTACCTCCGCCACCGGACCCGCATCGAGTTTGGCTGCACCACTTCCCCGTTCGGCCACGATCACCAGGTGTTCGCCCCCCGAACCGGAGGCGGCGAGGTCGGCGGGCAGCTCGTCACCGCGCACCGAGAATGCGGCGACGAAACCCGGCCGCAGTGCGGTCGACGACTCCTGTGCCGACATCTCCAGATCCTGCGGATAGTGGTTGCGCCCGTCGACGATCACCAGATCCTTGACGCGGCCGGTGATGTACAACTCGCCGTCGTGATACACGCCGTAATCGCCGGTGCTCATCCAATCCGCTTGCGGCGCAGTGCCTTCGGCGTGGCTGCCCGCAGCCTGGCGGGCGCTGAGCCGGTTGTGGAAGGTCGCCTCGGTCTCCTCGGGACGGCCCCAGTAGCCGATGCCCATATTCTTCCCGTGCAACCAGATCTCCCCGACCCGGCCGTCCGGCAGTTCGGCGCCGTTGTCGTCCACGATCACCGCCCACTGCGAGCGCGCCACATATCCACAGGACACCTGTGCCACGGCGTTTTCCGCATCCGGGTCGACCTCGACCAGATGCCCGGCGTTGAGCCGGGTGCGGTCGGCGTGGACGATCCGCGCGGCGTCCTCGCGCCGGGTGGCCGACACGAACAGGGTGGCCTCCGCCATCCCGTAACACGGTTTGATCGCCGTCTTCGGCAGTCCGTAGGGCATGAAGGCATCGTTGAATTTCGCCATCGACGACACCGACACCGGCTCACTGCCGTTGATCAGGCCGATCACATTCGACAGATCGAGATGCTCCCCCGCCTTCGGCCGCCCGCGCGCGGCGGCGTGCTCGAAGGCGAAATTCGGTGCGGCGGCATAGGTCGCGGCGCCGTCGGAGGCGGCGGCCAGCTCCTTGATCCAGCGAGAAGGCCGCCGGACGAACGCGCTCGGCGACATGATGGTGATGAACTTGCCGCCGATCGCCGGCAGGATCACGCACAGCAGGCCCATATCGTGGAACAGCGGCAACCAGGTGACGCCGCGGGCGGTTTCGTCGATCCCGAGCGCGTCGATCATCTGCAGCAGATTGGTGCCGACCGAGCGGTGCGTGATCTCCACTCCGGCGGGCGTGCGGGTGGAGCCGGAGGTGTACTGGAGGTACGCGACGCTGTCGATGGTGATGTCCGGTTGGGTCCAGCCCGCGCCGACGCTGTCGGGTATCGCGTCGACCGCGATGATGCGCGGACGCTGTCCCGCCGGCATGCCGCGGAAGAATTCCCGAACCCCGCCCGCCGCGGAACTCGCGGTCAGAATCGCGGTCGGCCGGCAGTCGCCGAGGACGGCGTGCAATCGGTCGGTGTGGCCGGGTTCCTCCGGGTCGAACAGCGGCACAGCGATATTGCCCGCGTACACCGCCGCGAACATCGCCACCACGTAGTCCAGGCCCTGCGGCGCCAGCACGGCCACCCGGTCCCGCGGCCGGGTCACCTGCTGCAACCGGGCCGCCACCGCCCGCAACCGCGCACCGAACTGGCGCCAGGTGAGCTCGTGGTACTCACCTTCGAGCTCGCGCGAATAGTCGATGTAGCGGTAGGCCAGCTCGTCCCCGTTCGCCGCACTGTGCTTGTCGACGAAATCGATCAGGGTCGCATCGCCCAGGATGCAGATGTTGCCGTCTTCGTCCAGATAGTCATCGAAGGTCTCGCCGATCATTCCCTCATCCTTTTCACGCACGAACGTCACGCACGAACAGTCACGCAGGAACGAATGCCCGGAGCCCGCCCTCGCGGGGGGCTCCGGCCGGGCAACTCAGTACCGACCGAAGGTCAACGACACGTTGTGGCCGCCGAATCCGAAGGAATTGTTGACCGCGTAGTCGATCCGCCCGGGCCTGGCCTCGCCCTTGACGATGTCCAGATCGACATCCGGATCCTGGTTTTCCAGGTTGAGCGTGGGCGGGACGAGGCTGTCGCGGATCGACAGCACCGTGAGCACCGATTCCAGCGCCCCCACGGCGCCGATGGAATGTCCCAGCGCCGATTTCGGCGCGTAGACCGAGGCGTGGCTACCGACCGCCGCGGCGATGGCACGGGCCTCCGCGGTATCGCCGATCGGCGTCGCCGTGGCATGCGCGTTCACATGTGCCACATCGGTTTTCGACAATCCGGCGGTCTGCAGCGCGCGGGCGATGGCCCGCGCCGCGCCCTTGCCGTCCGGATCCGGCGCCACCAGGTGGAAACCGTCGGAGGTGAGCCCGGCGCCGAGCAGCCGGGCGTGCACGGTGGCACCGCGGGCCCGGGCGTGTTCCTCGGATTCCAGCACCATCATCGCGCCGGCCTCACCGAAGACGAACCCGTCACGATCAGTGTCGAACGGGCGCGAGGCGCGTTTCGGATCGTCGTTGCGCGTGCTCATCGCGCGCATCATGGTGAAGGCGGCGATCGCCACGGCTTGGATCGACCCCTCCACCCCGCCGGTCACGACCACGTCGGCATCGCCCATCACGATCATCTTCCACGCGTTGGCGATGGCCTCCGACCCCGAGGAGCACGCCGAAACGGGGGTCGCGATACCGGCTTTGGCGCCCAATTCCAGCCCGACCACCGCGGCCGCGCCGTTGGGCATGATCATCTGCACCGCAAGCGGGCTGACCCGGCGATATCCGCCGTTGGCCATCTTGTCCTTGACGTCGATGAGCGCCTCCGCACCGCCCAGACCGGTGCCGATGGAGACGCCGAGCCGCTCCGGATCGACCTCGGGCGCACCGGCGTTGCGCCACACCTCACGCCCCAGCACCAGCGCCATCTGCTCGACGTAGGACAGCCGCCGGGACTCCTCGCGGCTCAGGACGGTGGACGGAACGACCTTGAGATGACCGCCGATGCGAACCGGAAGTTCGAACTGGTCGATGAAACCGTCGTCGAGTATGTCGATTCCGCTCTCGCCGTTCAACAGTCCCTTCCACGTGGAGTCGATATCACCGGCGATGGACGTGGTCGCGGCCAGGCTGGTGACGACGACGTCGCGATAGCGCATACGGCTGGAAACCGTCATTCTCGGCTCACTTTCGACAGGCAACACTGCGGAACAGGGGCAACACTGCGGCGAATACCAGCTGGAGCGACAACGGTGGCGGTGGAGCGGCTACATTAGCGAGGCGAACACGACCGGCGCAGCCCCGAGTGCCACCCGGCAACCCGGTCGTGACTGCACTGTACCGGTTTCTTCCCGCAGCGTCGCACGGCGATCCACAACGAGGAAGGGCAACACCGTGGTCAGGAATCTCACCCAACTCGAGTTGCTGCTGGAACTCGAGCCCGTGGCGGAGAACAACGTGCATCGACATCTGTCGATGGCGAAGACGTGGCATCCGCACGACTACGTCCCGTGGGACGCGGGACGCAATTTCGCCGCCCTCGGCGGAACCGATTGGGACCCCGCCCAGTCACGGCTGAGCGAGCTGGCCCGCGCCGCGATGGTCACGAATCTGCTCACCGAGGACAATCTGCCGTCCTACCATCGCGAGATCGCCGAGAACTTCTCCGCCGACGGCGCCTGGGGCACCTGGGTGGGGCGGTGGACGGCCGAGGAGAACCGGCACGGCATCGCGATTCGCGACTATCTGGTCGTCACCCGCGCGGTCGACCCCGTGGCCCTGGAGCGGGCCAGGATGGGCCACATGACCAACGGCTACGACGCGATGAAACTCGTGCGCGAAAGCGACAAGGCCAGCGTGGTGGAGCGGGCCGACACCGGATTCCTGCACTCGGTGGCCTACGTGACCTTCCAGGAACTGGCCACCCGGGTCTCCCACCGCAACACCGGGAAGGTCTGCGAGGATCCGGTCGCCGACCGCATGCTGGCGCGCATCTCCGCGGACGAGAACCTGCACATGATCTTCTACCGCAATATGTGCGCGGCGGCTTTGGATCTGGCGCCCGACCAGGCGCTGGAGGCGATTGCCGATATCGTGTGCAATTTCCAGATGCCGGGCGCCGGAATGCCGGATTGGCGACGCAACGGCGTGCTGATGGCCAAGCACGGAATCTACGATCTGCGCCAGCATCTGGAGGAAGTCGTGATGCCGGTGTTGCGCAAGTGGAATGTGTTCGATCGCAACGACTTCACCGCTCGCGGCGAGCGGGTGCGCAATACTCTCGGGGAATTCCTGGAGAAACTGCGAAACGATTGTGCGCGTTTCGAAGAACAGCGTGACCGGGCGCTGGCCCGGGAGGCCCGCAAACGGGACCTGGTGGGCTCCCGGCCGTGAGCGGCGGCGGCGCGGCGGTGTAAGCGACTGCATCCCCGAGCATTTCGATTGGGTTTCGAAAGCGACAGAGCGGCAGAACACATTGCCAGAAAATAGCCGCGGGTGCACACTGGGAGTTATGACCGCTTCACCCCGCGCTGCTCACTCCACGGACCGCGAAACCGTGGCGCTGATCGACGCATCCCATCCCGTCGTGCACGTCGAATTCCGGATCGGCGATCCGCACCGGCAAGCCAAGATGCGCGCGGTCATGGACCGGCTGCGCGTGGGAAACCGGTTCCGGAACCGCTGATTTCGCCTGCCGCCCCGACCGTCCGCTAGACCGCGATACCGACCAGGTGGCCGACCACATAGGTCGTCGCCATCGCCAGCGCACCGCCCGCCAGCACGCGAATCGTCGCGCGCCGCACCGACGCCTGCCCGAGCCGGGCACCGACGGCGCCGGTCGCGGCCAGTGCCACCAGAACCGCCGCCGCGGTGACCGGAACCCGGATCGCCGCGGGTACCAGCATGGCCAGCAGCGGCAGCAGGGCGCCGATGGTGAACGCCGTCGCCGACGACAGCGCGGCATGCCACGGGTTGGTCAGCTCGCTCGGGTCGATTCCCAATTCGGCCTCGGCGTGCGCGGCGAACGCGTCCTTGGCGGTCAGTTCCTCGGCGACCTTCCACGCGGTGGCCGGCGTCAGGCCCTTGCCCTCGTAGATGGCGGCCAGTTCGGCGAGTTCACCCGCCGGGTCCTCGGCGAGTTCACGCCGTTCCACGGCCAGCACCGCGCGCTCGCTGTCGCGCTGCGTGCTCACCGACACGTACTCCCCCAGCGCCATCGACACCGCGCCCGCGACGAGTCCGGCGACGCCCGCGGTCACGATCGCCGACGTCGACGTCGTGGCCGCCGCCACACCCACGACAATCCCTGCGACGGAGACGATTCCGTCGTTGGCACCCAGCACCCCGGCCCGCAGCCAATTCAGTCGCACCGACAAACCCGGCCCGTGGGTTTCGGGCCGGACCACACTCTCCATTACCGCCGTATCCGCTTGCACCGGACAAAAATAACTCGCCCGCCTTTTCTCCGCCAGCAAAGAAAGGCTGCCCGAATTTAGGTAAACCATTGCACAGGAAGGTATTCCATACCTAATTCCGAAAAGCGGGAACGCTCACTCGATCGATGTCGGCGGCACCGAATTCCGTTCATCGCCAAGACTTTCGGTGCCACTTCTCCGCGAGACCGGTGTGAGCTGCGGCACTGTCCGATTCGCGTCGATCGGCCACGCCGCGCGGGCGGTCCCGGACCGCCCGTCTCGCGCCACCCAGCGTTGGGACGGCCGGATTGCGGGGTGATTGCGGCTCGGGGCGCTTACACTTTGCGAGACCAACTGGAAAGGGACTGGCGCAGAATGGACGCGGTCGTCACGGAAGTTGCGGTCGAAGGTAAGCGGCTCATCGACGAGGTGTGGCTGGGGCGGATCAGTCGCGAACAGGCGGTACATCGGTTCGTGCAGGTGGGCGACGGTTTGGTCGAGTTCGACACGGCCGCCGACATCGTCGACGACGGACTGGCCTGGCTCGACTCCCACGCCTCCCGGCTCCGGCTGCTGGCCTGGTGCTCGTGGCTGGAACTACCGGTCTTCGGCGGCCTGGCGGTCCTCGGCGTGCTGACCGAGGACTATCTGTCCACCGGATTCTCGCTGATCCTGCTGGCCGCCCTGCAGTTGGTGCACCGGCACATCGGTCCGCCCCGGCCGCCGATCCGGCGGCGGCAGCGCAGCATCTGAACGCCCGGACTTCCAGCGCCGATACGCCTCCGGCAGACACCGTGCGCACGGCCGGTATCCGGCGGCGACGGCGGTGGCCTCGTCGGCGAAGAACACCCGGTACGCGGCGTAATCGCCGCGACGCAGTGCGCGCAGTGCCGCCGGGCAGTCCAGCCGCCCGTAGATGCGCTGACGCCGATGGCCGCCGACGGTGCCCGCGATCGGGCTGCGGTACGGCACGGCATCCGAGTCGAGCAGTAGGTAATCGCGCGCCGCGATTCCGTCCTCACCACCCACGCCGCATTCCTCACGCATCGTGGAAGACCAGGCCCAGAGTATGGCGATGCCCGCTGCGCACCACGCTCACGCCGTGGCGCATGGGCGCGGCCGACCAGCCACGCGCGGATCGTACGGGGCGTTCCCGGGTGGTGAAGACCAGCCCGTGGCCCTGCGGCAGAGCGACTGCCGCGCCGCGAGATTGGGCACGCGGGCGTTGTTCGACCATCAGGAATTCGCCGCCGGTGTAGTCCGAGCCGGCGGCATCCAGTCCGATCACCACCTGCAGCGGAAAGATCATGTCGCCGAAGAGGTCTCGATGGAGCGCGTTCCAATCTCCGGGGCCGTAGCGCAGCAGGATCTGCGCCGAGCGATTCTGCCCGGCCTGGTGACATTGGGAGATCCAGTCGTCGAGGCCGTCCGGCCACGAACCCGGGCGACCGAGCCGTTGCGCCCAGTTCCGCGCGATGGGTAGCAGTTTCGGATACAGCGCGGCACGCAACTCGGACACCACGGCGGGAAGATCGTGGGTGAAGTAGCGGTACTCGCCGGACCCGAAACGGTGCCGCGACATCTCGATGGTGGAGCGGAAGCGATCGTCCTCGGTGTACAGCTTCGCGAGCGCACGGCACTCGTCGGCGCTCACCAGGCAGCCGCTGAGCGCGTATCCGTGCTCGTCGAGTTCGTCCGCTATCCGCGTCCAGTCCTGCGCGTCCACCCGAGCGCCGAACGGCGTCGCGGTGAGCCCCGAACCGGTCGGTGCCGGGCCGGTTTCACGCGGCATGTTCGAGCTCCAGCAGTTGCCGCTTGCGGTCGATCCCGCCCGCATAGCCGGTCAGACGGCCGTTCGCGCCGATCACCCGATGGCACGGCCGCACGATCAGAACCGGATTGGCGCCGATCGCGGCCCCGACGGCCCGCACCGCCGCCCGCGGCGCACCGACCCGGGCGGCGATGTCGCCGTAGGTCACCGTGCGGCCGTACGGGATGTCGTCGAGCGCCCGCCACACCCGACGCCGGAACTCACTGCCCTCGACCGCGTAGTCGAGTTCGAAACGGGTGCGCTGCCCGGTGAAGTAGCCGTCGAGCTGGTCGAGCACCGAGGCGAACGGTGCGCGATCCTCGATCCAACCAGGTTGCGCTCCACCACCTTTCCCGCCCGCGATGGACAGGGCGGTGAGCGCGACACCGGCCGGGCGCGGCTCGCCGACGAGCATCAGCTCACCGAGCGGACTCGCCGTCGTCGTGTAGACCGTCATTGCTGATCCTTTCGGTTTTCGATCCGTACGCTCCCCAATCTGCCTGAGCCCCGGACCGAATACCGGCGGAAATCAGACATCACGTCCCGGCCGCGCGGCGCCTGCGGCTACCGCGGGAATGAAACGGTTCGCGCAGGCGTCGGAGCGGATATGCGACTTCCCGATTCCGCGCGCGAATTCGTCGGCGCCGGCGCCAACGCGACCCTGGTCACCCTGAATGCCGACGGCAGCCCGCAGATCTCCGTCGTCTGGGTGGCGCTGCGGTCGACCCTCGAGGGCGACGAGCTGGTCAGCGCACACCTCGGCGAATACCTGAAAGTGCGCAACGTCCGCCGCGATCCGCGGGTGGCGTTGACCATCGTCTCGGATCAGCCGAGCGAGTTCATGCGCCCGTATCTGTCGGTCACCGGCACCGCGCGCATCGTCGAGGGCGGTGCGCCCGAACTCCTGACGGAGTTGGCCGCTGTACTGGCCGCACCGGGACTGAACTTCCCGCCCGCCGACGCCCCGCCGGGACTGCTGACCCGGGTACGGATCGACAAGATCGGCGGGGTCGGCCCCTGGGCGAACTGAACGGACCGGTCCGGCGCCGCCGGTCAGGCGTTCGACAGCACCGCCGTGCGCCGGACCGGCTGCAGCGTCTTGTCCAGATTCGTGCGCATGGTGGTGGCCGAATCCAGCAGGTAGTTCTGGCGCACCTTCCACGGATGCCGGTCGCCCTGCCGCGGGAAGTCGCCGATGGACCGCTGGATATAGCCCGAGGCGAGGTCGAGCAGCGGATGTTCGGTGAGCTCGGCCTGCGGCTGCGGCACCACCGCCTCGTATCCGCGCCGGTCCGTATGGGCGATCACCTTGCACACCAGCCGCGAAGTCAGGTCGGCGCGCAGCGTCCAGGACGCGTTCGTGTAGCCGATGCAGACCGCGAAGTTGGGGACGCCGGTGAGCATCGTTCCCTGCCAGACGAACCGGTCGGACAGGTTCACCGGCTCACCGTCGACCTCCAGCGTGATGCCGCCGAAGGCCAGCAGCTTCAGACCGGTCGCCGAGATGACGATGTCGGCGGGCAGCACCCGGCCCGACTTCAGGCGGATCCCCTCGGGCACGAAGGTGTCGATGTGATCGGTGACCACCTCGGCCTTCCCCTTGCGCATCGCCTTGAAGAAGTCGGCGTCCGGCACCGCGCACAGCCGCTGATCCCACGGGTTGTACTCCGGGGTGAAGTGTTCGGCGACCAGCTTCTCGTCCTTGAGAATGCGGGTGGTCAGCCCGGTCAGCAGCTTGCGCGCGGCCTGCGGCCGACGCCGGCAGTACTGGTAGAAACCGACGTTGAACAGGATGTTCTTGGTGCGGATCACCCGGTGCGCCAAGCCCGCCGGCAGCAGTTCCCGAATCTTGTCGGCCTGCTTGTCCCGGCCGGGGACCGCGGAGATCCAGGTCGGCGAACGCTGCAGCATGGTCACCCGCTCGGCCTCTTCGGCCATCGCCGGAACCAGCGTCACGGCGGTGGCACCGCTGCCGATGACCACGACCTTCTTGCCGGCGTAATCGAGATCCTCCGGCCAGAACTGCGGATGCACCATGGTGCCGGAAAACGTTTCCACGCCCGGGAATTCGGGGGCGTGCCCCTGGTCATAGTTGTAGTAGCCGGAGCACGAATAGAGGAAGCGACAGCTCAGCGTGCGCTCCGCATCGCCCTGCCGCAGGGTCAGCGTCCAGCGCGATTCGGCGCTGGACCATTGTGCCGCAACGACTTTGGTGCCGTAGCGAATATGCTCGTCGATCCCGTGACGGCGTGCCGTCTCGGTGATGTAGCGCAGAATCGAGGGACCGTCGGCGATCGATTTGGCATCGCGCCACGGTTCGAACGGGTAGCCGAGGGTGAACATGTCCGAATCGGACCGGATGCCGGGGTACCGGAACAGGTCCCAGGTGCCGCCCAGCGCCTCGCGCGCCTCGAGAATCGCATAGGACTTTCCGGGCAATTCCGTCTGCACGCGGTAACCGGCGCCGATTCCGGACAGACCGGCGCCCACGATGACGACATCGACATATTCACCAGCTGCGGTCATGGTTCCAGTGTGCTGGTTCCTTCCCCGGCATTCTTGACTTTGCACGACAAGTATTTGATTCTGGACGACATGTCGGTGATCCGCTCGGCCGGTTTGCGCGGTTTCCGCGCGACCGTGGCCGAACTCGGGGGAAATGCGGAGGAATACGCGGCCGCCGCCGGATACCCGATCGCCGCCCTGGACGCCGACGATCTGCTGGTCTCCGACGAGGCGATGGCCCTCGTGCTGGAGATCGCCGCCGACCGGCTGCGGTGTCCCGATCTGGGCCTGCGGATCGCCGCCCGGCAGGATCTCGGCATGCTGGGTCCGCTCGCGCTGGCCATCCGGAGCTCCCCCACCCTGGCCGATGCACTGGAGTGCACCTCGCGCTACCTGTTCGTGCACGCGCGCTCGCTGAGTCTGACCATCGAACCGGATCCCTACGGCGACCGCGGTGTGACGGCCCTGCGCTACGGCGTCGAACCCAGACTTCCGCAACCCGTCCAGGGCACCGACCTGGGCCTGGGATTTCTGCACCGCACACTGATCCGGCTCGTGGAAGGCCCGTACGGGTTGCGCTCGGTGGAGCTGCCGTACCGCCCGCCGGGTTCGCGCGCGACCTACGAGAACTTCTTCGGCGTCCCGGTGCGCTTCGAGCGACCGGCGGCGATGCTGCGGCTGCCGAGCAATCTCACGACGCGGGCCATCGCGGGTGGCGATGCGAATCTGCGCCGGCTGGCGGTGGCGTTCCTGGCCGAACAGGCCGGCGACACCGGCGCCTCCACGGTGCCGGCGGTACGGGCCGCCGTGCAGCAACTGCTGGGTACGACCGCCCCGCAGATCGATTCGGTGGCTAGGCTTCTGACGATCCATCCGCGCACCCTGCAGCGCCGCCTGGCGGCCGAGCACATGACCTTCGCCGCCATCGTCGACGATGTGCGCCGCAGTGAGGCGCGGCGCTACCTGACCACGACGGATCTGCCGATGAGCCAGATCGCCTCACTGCTCGGCCTCGCGGAACAGGCCACCCTGACCCGCTGCGCGCGCCGCTGGTGGGACAGCACTCCCACCGCGATCCGGCGCACCGCCCGGACCTGAGCGGCCGGTCGGCTCAGTGCGTGACGCTGGGATCCCAGCGGCTGGCGGTGATCGTGAATCCCTGGATCGAGGACAGCGGCATCATCGCCTCGTAGTTGCGCTGATAGCCGGTCTTCGTGATGCGCCAGCGGCCGTCGGATTCACGGCGATAGGTGTCGCGGTAGTAGGCGGCGCCGCGAATCATGATCCCGTGCTCGGGAACGATGACCGTATCCTCCAGACACCAACTGCCGGAGGCGGAATCGCCGTCCACCGCGATCTCGGGATGACTGCACACATGCGAGGTGATCATGGTGCCGGTCATCGCGCCGCTGAGATAGCCGACGATGGCGTCGCGGCCCTCGAACTGCAGCGGCTTACCGCCCGACGGCGAGCCGTAATCGGCCACCGCGTCCACGGCGAGGGTATCGGCGAACTCGTCCCACTCCCGCAGATCCAGCGTCCGCAAATAGCGGTATTTCAACGCACGAATCTCTTCCAACGCAACCAGATCCATCGCGGTCACCTCCTGGTTTCGGCCCCGCCAGCACAATAGAACACGTTTCTGTTTCGGTCCGGGCTTTCCCGATGACCAGGACGGCCCGGACCGATTCGCCGCATCAGGCGTGGGTGCCCCCGTCGATGCGCACCTCGGTGCCGGTGATGAAGGCGCCGTCGTCGGAGGCGAGCATGGCCACCACTCCGGCGACCGTATCGGGCGAGGCGAACCCCTGGCCGAGCATCGGCATCAGCTTGCCGAACAACGAGAAATCGGCATCCTCGGGCAGGCCCGGACCGCGGCCGTCGGTCATATCGCTCGAGATCGAGCCGGGCGCCACGGCCACCGCGCGCAGGTTCTGCTTGGAGTATTCCGAGGCCAGCGCATGGGTCATGGACATGATGCCGCCCTTCGACGCGGCATAGGCGGCCATGTACGGGTGCGCGAAGTAGGTGGAGGTGGAGGCGAAGTTCACGATGACGCCGCAGCCGCTGTCCAGCAGCGCCGGCAGTGATTCGCGAATCATCAGGAAGGTGCCCGTGAGGTTGGTGGTGATGATGCGGTTCCAGTCGGCCAGCGGCATCTCGTGGGTGTGCGCCGAGCGCAGAATGCCGGCGGCGTTGACCAGGGCGTCCAGCCCGCCCAGGGTTTCCACGGCCTTCGCGACCCCGGCCTGCACCGAGGACTCGTCGGAGATGTCGATCGTGACGGTGGTCAGCCGATCGGCGCTGCCCTTCTCGGCCGCCTGTTTCGCGGTTTCGGCCAGGCCCGCCTCGCTGACGTCGGCGGCCACCACGGTGCCGCCCTCGGACAGGATGCGATGCACGGTGGCGCGGCCGATACCGGATCCGGCGCCGGTGATCAGAACCCGGCGATCTGCGAAACGCTCCATTGCGAAACTCTCCTCAACTGCGATTTTCACGTTTGATTGACACACTACGCCTGTGTGGCACGTTGTGCCAGAGTGACAAATCGCGCTTAGACTGTGCGGACAGGAGGTGACTCATGCCCGAGTCGAGAACCGGCCCGTCCGCCACCGCATCGCCGCGGCCGAACCTGGCTCAGCGGCGCAAGTCGGCGACCCGGATGGAGATCGCCCACACCGCCGCTCGCCTGTTCGCCGAGCGTGGCACCGCGGCGGTCACCGCCGAGCAGATCGCCGCCGCCTCCGGCGTCGGCCTGCGCACCTTCTATCGCTATTGCCGTACCAAAGAGGATGCCGTGGAACCGATGCTGTCGGCGGGTGCGTCTCGCTGGCTGGACATCCTCGGCGACGGACCGGACCGATTGCCTACCATCGCGGAACTGGAGACCGCCGCGATCCGCGCCCTGACGGTGGTGGACCGCGACGAACTCGACATCACCCGCGGCCTGTTGCGCGCGATGGCCGACGATACGGCCCTGCGCGCGGTCTGGTTCCGGGTCAATCTCACCGGCGAGCACGCCCTGCTGGACCTGCTGAGGAAACTGTCCCCGGACACCGATCCACTGCGCCTGCGCACGCTGGCCGCCGCGGCCGCCGGCGCCATCCGGATCGGACTGGAGCAGTGGGCCGACGACGACGGCCCGGCGCAGGCCGGCGAATTCGACGAAACACCTTCGACCGCCCCACGATCGGGCGGTCCGGCTCCCCTCGTGGTCAGATGCATGCGGGAACTCACCGTCGGCGTCTATGCGCAGACCCCCGCGGATACGACAGCCGCGGGCTGACGGTCGCCGCGGCGCCGGACCGTGCGATCCGGCGCCGACGACGCGCGGGGCCACGCCGAGCTACCGCATGATGGGTCCATGAACACCGGGAATTGGCATGTGCTGGTGGAAGAGCAGGTCGGCGCCTCGAAGGATTACCGGCAGTGGGAGCTGTCCTCGATCCACCCGGCGGGGGCGGATCGCGCCGATGCCGAACGGCTCGCCGAGGAACTCTCGCGCACCTACCGCCCCCACCACCCGCTCAGTCCGCGCCGCCGGACGCGCTACCGCACCGCCGACGGCTGGGTGGTCGTGGTCGACGGCGCGATGAGCGACTTCCGCTTCCGGCTCACGATCGCCGAACGCGTACCGGACTGACCGCCCTCTCCCGGAACCTCGTTCGGTCATTCTTTCTGTGCCGCATCGCGTTTCATCTTGCGCCAACCGCCCGCGCGATTGTTCGCGATGATCTGCCGCAGCATCGCCGACAGCGCGGAGGCGTTGACCTTCTCCCCCTCGCCAATCGCCACGGTGCGCGCCGTCGTGTTGTCGTGACCGCCGGTGATGATGCCCGCCGGATCGGGCACGATCGCACCGTCGTAGAGGAAGACGTCGACGTGCGTCTTCGTCGCCAGCAGCGCGCAGATGTTGCCGTCGAGCACGAAATACGGTCGCACCCTGCGCTTTACGGTCTCCGTCACTTCCGGATCGGCGGCGTGGACGAGTTCGCGCACCTCGCGGCAGATGTCGCGCTGCCAGGCCGGTAGCGCGTCGATGTAGGCGTCGACGCGCGGGTCGGCCACGTAGCTCACCATCGGCCTCCCCCGGATCAGCTCTTCCCGGATTTCGCTCCGGACTTCTTGTCGGATTTGGCCTCCGACTTGGCCTCCGACTTACCGTTCGCCTTCTTTCCCTTCGGCTTCTGGCCGTTCGCGGAGGCATCGAGGGAACGTTCGGCTCCGGATCCGGCCACCGCGGCGACGATCAGTCCGGACTCGTCGGCGTCCACGCGCACGGTGTCGCCCGGGTTCAGCTCGCCACCGAGCACCAGCCGGGACACCTGATTCTCCAGCTGCTTCTGTACCGTCCGGCGGAGCGGGCGCGCACCGAATTCGGGTTGATATCCGTTCTCGGACAGCCAATCCCGTGCCGCGTCGGTGACGTCGAGCTCGATGTCCTGAGCGCGCAGGCGGCGGCGGGGGCCGTCGAGAACCAGATCGACGATGCGGCGCAACTGTTCCTGGTCGAGCCGGTGGAACACGATGGTCTCGTCGATGCGGTTGAGGAATTCCGGCCGGAAATGCTGTTGCAGCCGTTCCATCAGCCGCGGGGTGATGGCGTCGAGCTCCGCCGAGGTGGCCTTCAGGATCAGATCCGAACCGATATTGCTGGTCATGATCACGATGGTGTTCTTGAAATCGACCGTGCGGCCCTTGGCGTCGGTGACGCGCCCGTCGTCGAGCAACTGCAGCAGCACGTTGAACACGTCCGGATGGGCCTTCTCCACCTCGTCGAACAGGATCACCGAATACGGTTGTCGGCGAATCTTGTCGGTGAGCTGTGCGGCATCCTCGTAGCCCACATATCCGGGCGGGGCGCCGACGAGCCGGGACACCGTGTGCTTCTCCTGGAATTCGCTCATGTCGAATCGGATCAGCCGGTCCTCGTCGCCGAATACCGCCTCCGCCAAGGCTTTCGCCAATTCGGTCTTGCCGACACCGGTCGGGCCGAGGAACAGGAACGAGCCGATCGGGCGGTTCGGATCCTTCATCCCGGCCCGAGCGCGGCGCACCGCCTCGGCGACCGCCACGATCGCCTCGTCCTGCCCGATCACCCGCTTGTGCAGCGCGTCCTCCAGCCGCAGCAGGCGCTGCCGTTCCTCGACGGTCAACTCCGACACCGGAATTCCGGTCTGCTTGGACACCACCTCGGCGATATCGTCGAGGGTGACCGTCGGCTCCTCGTCGGCGGTGATGTGGCCGACCCGTTCCTCGGCGGCGGTGATCTCGCCCTTGAGTTCGTCCGCGCGGGAGTAGTCCTCGGCCGCGACGGCGGCATCCTTCTCCCGTTCGAGGCGCGACAATTCCTGCTGTGCCGCACGTAGATCCGGGCCCGGCATGCGGGTGCGCAACCGGACCCTGGCACCGGCCTGGTCGACCAGATCGATCGCCTTGTCGGGCATGAACCGGTCGGTGATGTAGCGGTCCGAGAGTTCCGCCGCGGCGACCAACGCCTCGTCGTCGTAGTGCACCTGATGGTGTTCCTCGTAGACGTCGCTGAGTCCGCGCAGAATTTCGATGGTGTCGGCGACCGACGGTTCGGGAACCAGCACCGGCTGGAAGCGACGCTCCAGGGCGGCGTCCTTCTCGATGTAGCGCCGGTATTCATCGATTGTGGTGGCGCCGATGGCATGGAGTTCGCCGCGGGCCAGCGCCGGTTTGAGCAGGTTGCCGGCATCCATCGAACCCTCGCCGCCGGCGCCGGCGCCGGCGATGGTGTGCAACTCGTCGATGAACAGCACCAGTTCGTCGGAGTGCTCGCGGACCTCGTCGAGAATCTTGGTCAGCCGCTCCTCGAATTCGCCGCGATATTTGCTGCCCGCCACCAGCGAGCCCACATCGAGGGCCACCACCCGCCGGTCGGCCAGCGTGCTGGGCACATCGCCGTTGACGATGCGCTGCGCCAGACCCTCGACGATCGCGGTCTTGCCGACTCCGGGATCCCCGATGAGCACCGGATTGTTCTTGCGCCGCCGGGACAGGATTTCCACGGTCTGCTCGATCTCCTCGGCGCGGCCGACGACCGGGTCGACCTTGCCCGCGCGCGCCTCGGCGGTCAGATCCCGGCCGTATTCGTCGAGCGTCGGCGTGTCGGTGGGCTTCTTCCGTCCCTCGGCGACCGGCAGTTTGGCACCCGAAAGAGACTGCACGGCAGCACTTTCCGGATTGTCAGCGATGCCGAGCAGAATATGTTCCGGGCCGATGTAGCTGGATCCCGCCTCGGCGGCGTTGCGTTGCGCGGTGCGCAGGGCCAGTTTGGCGCCGGGCCCGAGCACCACCTGACCGCCCGCGGTCGCGGTGGCCTCTCCGCTGCCGACCGCACTCCGCATCTGCGCGGCCACCTTGTCCGGCTCCAGCCCGAGCTGGCCGATGATCCCGCGCGACGGCTCGACCTGAGTGGCGGCGTAGAGCAGATGTTCGGCGGTGACCTCGGGATTTCCCCAGCCCTGGGCGGCCGACCGGGCGATCGCGATCAGCTCCTTGGCGCTGTCGCTGAGCAGCCGCCCCAGATCGATGCGCTGCACCGGCGGCTGTGCGGCCATACCGGGGCCGAAGAAGCGGTTGAAGAGGTCGTCGAAGGAGTTGAACGAACTGGGCCAGGCAGCGGTCATGTCCACACCTCGTATCTCGGAATCTCGTCGTCGCAGCGGCGAGCAAACGGACAGCTACGGTCCGCATCGCCGCACTCACTCGCAGAACCACTCCGAAACGGTCGGGTCCCACCGTACCCTCGGCCCTCCTTTCCGGGGCAGCCGCCGACGCATCCGTTACTTTCCAGCGATCCACGTGGTCGTTCCGGCGATCCATCCGCCGCGAAGTGGGTATCGATGGGAGCATGGGCCCGTCCCGAAGATCACGACCGATCGCACATCGATGCCCGGCGGGATTCGAACACGTTGATCTTGCCGCGGTGCCACACTCGAAGATGGTTGGGCTCGAGGAGGAACTGTGACTACAGCACCATCTCGCGGCGCCGCCGAGATCGAAGCCGTAAGGCCTTATCCCCGGCGGATCGCCCCGAAGGGTTCGCAGATCTGGACGATCGTCACGACGACCGATCCGAAGCTGCTCGGCATGATGTACATCGTCAGCTCGATGGCGTTCTTCCTCGTCGGCGGGCTGATGGCATTGCTGATGCGGTCCGAACTCGCCCGCCCGGGCCTGCAGTTCCTGTCGCCGGAGCAGTTCAATCAGCTGTTCACCATGCACGGCACCCTGATGCTGCTGTTCTATGCCACGCCCATCGTGTTCGGCTTCGCCAACTGCATCCTGCCGTTGCAGATCGGCGCGCCCGATGTGGCGTTCCCGCGACTGAACGCGCTCAGCTACTGGCTCTATCTCTTCGGCGCCTCGATGGCCACCGCCGGATTCGTCACTCCCGGCGGCGCCGCGGACTTCGGCTGGACCGCCTACACCCCGCTGTCGGACGTGGTGCACTCCCCCGGCGTCGGCTGCGACATGTGGATTCTGGGTCTGGCCGTCTCCGGTCTGGGCACCATTCTCGGTGCGGTCAATATGCTCACCACCGTGGTCGTGCTGCGCGCGCCGGGGATGACCCTGTTCCGGATGCCGCTGTTCACCTGGAACATCGTGGTCACCAGCGTACTGGTCCTGCTGGCCTTCCCGATCCTCACCGCGGCGCTCATGGCGCTGGCCTACGACCGTCATCTCGGTGGCCACATCTACGATCCCGCCACCGGCGGCAACCTGCTCTACCAGCATCTGTTCTGGTACTTCGGCCATCCCGAGGTGTACATCATCGCGCTGCCGTTCTTCGGCATCGTCACCGAGATCTTCCCGGTGTTCAGCCGCAAACCGGTATTCGGCTACACCGCGCTGGTCTACGCCACGATGAGTATCGGGGCGCTGTCGGTGGCGGTGTGGGCGCACCACATGTTCGCCACCGGAGCCGTGCTGCTGCCCTACTTCTCGTTCATGACCTTCATGATCGCCGTCCCGACCGGAGTGAAGTTCTTCAACTGGATCGGCACCATGTGGAAGGGGCAGCTGACGTTCGAGACGCCGATGCTGTGGGCGCTGGGGTTCCTGGTCACCTTCCTGTTCGGCGGCCTGTCGGGTGTCATCCTCGCCAGCCCGCCGCTGGACTTCCACGTCACCGACACGTATTTCGTTGTGGCGCACTTCCATTACGTGTTGTTCGGGACGATCGTGTTCGCGACCTTCGGCGGTATCTACTTCTGGTTCCCGAAGATGACCGGCCGGCTGCTCGACGAGCGGCTCGGCAAGATCCACTTCTGGACCACCTTCCTGGGTTTCCACACCACCTTCCTGGTGCAGCACTGGCTGGGAAACGAAGGGATGCCGCGCCGCTACGCCGACTATCTGCCCTCCGACGGTTTCACCGCACTCAACACCGTGTCCACCATCGGCTCGTTCATCCTCGGCTTCTCGATGATCACCTTCGTCTGGAATGTGTTCCGCAGTTACCGCTACGGCGAGGTCGTCACGGTGGATGATCCGTGGGGGTACGGCAATTCGCTGGAATGGGCGACGACCTGCCCGCCGCCGCGGCACAACTTCTACGAACTGCCCCGGATCCGTTCGGAGCGACCGGCATTCGAGTTGCACTATCCGCACATGATCGATCGCCTGCGCGCCGAATCGCATATCGGCTGGGGCGCCCCGCATGCGGATGTCGAGGAGACCGCGGCGGCCGAACCGGAACGGGCCTAGATCGTCGGGACTGCCGGTGGCGGTAGGGGTTCCAGCGGGCCGAGCCTGCGATGGACCACATGCTGCTGCACGAAGGTCCAGGTGTTGCTGGTCGCGAAGTAGACCAGAATGCCGATCGGCATCACCAGGCCGGCGACCAGTGTGCCGAGCGGGAACAGCCACAGCGTCATCGCGTTGATGAGCCGCATCTGCGCAGTGGTCTCGAACTGGCGGGCGATCGACGCCCGCGCGGTGCAGTGGGTCGCGACGGCCGCGATCAGCACCAGCGGGAGCGCCACCACGGCCACCGACGCGACCGAATCGGTGGAGGTGAGCGTCGCCGACAGCGGCGCGCCGAACAGGTCGGCGTGCAGGAACGACCGCACCTGTTCCGGTGCGAACACGTAATTCGCGGTGTCGGCGTTCTGCGCCGCCGTCATCGCGGTGGAACTGCCGAGGAACGGCACATGCGAGACCGCGGTGCGGTCGAAGGAATGCAGCACGTGCAGCAGTCCCAGGAACATCAGCAACTGCGCGAGCACCGGCAGGCAGCCGCTGAGCACGTTGAAGTTGTGCTGCTGCTGCAATTTCCGGGTTTCCACGGCCAGCCGCTCGCGGTCGTCGCCGCATTCGGCACGCAACTGCCGCATCTTCGGTTGCAGCACGGCCATGGTGCGTGAGAAGCGGACCTGAGCCAGGAACGGCCGATACAGGACGGCGCGCAGGGTCACCACCAGCATGACGATCGCCAGGGCCCAGGACAGGCCGCTCGCGGCGCCGAACGGGACGGCGAATCCGGTGTGCCACAGCCAGAGAACGGCGGCGACCGGGTAGTACACGAAATCGAGCATGGGATATCACCTCACTTCGAGGCACCCGTGAAGGTACGGGCGAGTGAACGGGGTCGGCCGAGGAGCCGCGCGTTCACTGCGGCCGGCGAGAGCACCGGCGTGGTGACGCGCGATCAGCTCCGGTGACCCGGCGCCCTGGGCCGCACCCGGCCCGCCGTATCCGGATTGCTCTGTCGGAGAAAGGAACCCCGTCGCCGCTGCTGCGCGGAGCCGGGTGGGCCACTGTGGACCGCGACCCGCGCCGGCCGCATCCGGCCGGAACAGGCGGCGACCACCGCCAAGGCGAGAATCGCCGCGGCTCCGACCGCCAGCAGCGAATTCGGTTCGCCCGCAGGCACAACCGTGACGGCGACGATGGACAGCGCGACGGCGCACAGCATCAGCGCCGCCGAACGGATCCTCATCACCATGCCGATCAGGGTACCGAACGTCCACGCCCGCCGAGCTCAGCCGACGACCTCATGTCCGGACGCGGGACCGCGGACCGACCCACGCAAAACGCCCACGGCAAACCAAGCGCTTGCTAGTCTCGGTGAGATGATCTCGACGATCGTCTGGGGCACGGGCAATGTCGGCCGTGCCGCGATCCGCGCCGTGCACGCACACCCCGAACTGGAATTGACCGGGGTGCTGGTGCACGATCCGGCGAAGGTCGGGCGCGATGCGGGCCGGCTGGCCGGACTCGACCACGACTTCGGCGTCACGGCCTCGGCCGATGTCGACGCCCTACTGGCGCGCCATCCCCGGGCGGTCGTGTACGCCGCGTCCGGCGATATCCGGCCCGACGACGCACTGCGCGATATCGTCACCGCGATCCGGGCCGGCGCGGTGGTCGTCACGCCCGCGCTGTACGCGCTCTACGATCCCCGCAACGCCCCCGCCGAAGTACGCGAGCCGGTGCGGGCGGCGATCGCGGCGGGCGGCGGCTCGCTGTTCGTCTCCGGTATCGACCCCGGGTGGGGTAACGACGTGCTGCCACTGCTCGTGAGCGGGCTGGGGCACCGGGTGGACACGATCCGCTGTCAGGAGATCTTCGACTATTCCACCTACGATCAGCCGGATTCGGTGCGTTACCTGGTCGGGATGGGCCAGCCGATGGACTACGAACCGCCGATGACCGCGCCCGGTGTCCCGACCATGGTGTGGGGCGGGCAGATTCGGCTGATGGCACGCGCCCTGGGCGCCGAACTCGACGGAATCCGCGAGACGCTGGACCGGCGCGCCCTCGACACCACGGTGACCACCGCGGCGATGGGTGACTTCGAGGCGGGCACCCAGGGCGCGGTGCGGTTCGAGGTGCAGGGCATGGTCGGCGGCCGGCCGCGCATCGTGATCGAACACGTCACCCGCATCCATCCCGACTGCGCAGGCGACTGGCCGCGGCCGCCCGACGGTGCGGGCGCGCATCGCATCATCGTGGAGGGCGATCCGCGCATCGAGGTGACCGTCGAGGCCGAGACCGAGGGCGGTAACCGGGCCGCCGGCGGAAATGCCACGGCCGTCGGCAGATTGGTCAATGCCATCGACTGGCTGGCCGCGGCCGAGCCCGGTCTCTACGACGCCCTCGACGTCCCCTTGCGCCCCGCCGTCGGCAGATTCGCGAGCGCCCCATCCGAAAGGACACCGCAATGAACATCGATATCCCCGAGGGGAAGGATCCGATCGGCTACGTCTGGGGTGAGATGGTGCCGGGTATCGGGCCCGCCGCCTCGAAGTTGTCGCTGGCGGTCTACTCGCACAGCACCCTCGGACTGCGTGAGTTCGAGGCGGCGCGGCTGCGGATCGCCCAGATCAACGGTTGCCTGTTCTGTCAGGACTGGCGCACCGAACGCGACGGGCAGAAGGTCGAAGTCGGTTTCGACCAGGCTGTCACCGAGTGGCGCACCACCGATTCGTTCGACGATCGGACCCGGCTGGCCGCCGAATACGCCGAACGCTACGTGCTCGATCACCACAACCTGGACGACGAGTTCTGGACCCGGATGCGGGCGCACTACAGTCAGGCCGAAATCGTCGAGTTGAGCATGTGCATCGGCTCGTGGCTGGCGTTCGGCCGGCTCAACCGCGTGCTGGGACTCGACACCGTGTGCGTGCTACCGGGCCACTGACCGCTGCTCCTGCGTGAGCAGGGCTGTCACTGCTTGGGCAGGGCCCCGGCCATTCCGCCGACATCGGTCACCTTCCAGCCGCTGCTCGGATCGATGTCGACCGTGTAGGTGACGGTGGTCTGCGCACCCTGTGGCGTCTGCGCGCTGGTGGAGGTGACGTCGAGGAAGACGTCGACCTTGTAGACGCCGTTCTCGGCGCTCATCACCTTGGCGGCGATCGGATTCGCCGACGAGGTCCACTTCAGCGGGACCAGGATCTCCTGCAGCTTCGGTGCGGTGGCGTCGAATTTCTGCGCCAGTTGCGACGAGGTGCCGGCCTTCAGTTTGCCGATCCACGCGCCGACGTTCCGGTAGTCGATATTCGAGGCGCCGACCGCGTAATCGGTGGCGACCTGTTCGGCGTGCTGCTGCGCCGCCGCCCGGTCGTCGCGGTCGTGCAGATCGCCGCGCGCCGACAGCCACAGCGATCCGAAGACCGCGGCCGACGCGATCAGTGCCATTCCGGCCGCCGCGGTGACGACGGTGGAGAGCCGGATCGATAGAGTGCGAGGCACTTTCGCGGTCGTCGCCCCGGTCTCGGGGGTGGCGGACTCGGTGGTGACAGGCAGGGAGGACTCGGCCTCCGCGTCGACTGCCCGCTTCGGTTCGGTACCAGTGTCGTTCGACATGGCGTCCTCCTTCTCGGTCGTACTACTTGACATTGATCCGCACCCGCACGGTTCCGTCGGTGCCCACATCGTCGAGGGCCTGCGTGATCAGACTGGAGATGTCGATGCGCGGCGCGGCGTTCGTGGTCGCCTCCGTGAGTGGCGCGAGCGCCGGCCCCAGGGACTTCAGCTCCGGGCCGAGTTCGGCCAGCCGGTCGGTCAGCTTCGCCAGGAACGGCGCCAGACCGTTGCCCTCGGTGTAGCTTCCGGCGGGGCGCGCGTCCACCATCCGGCCCACCGCCGCGACCAGATCGTTCAGGGCGTGGGTGAACCGCACGAATGCCGGCGCGGCCGTAGCGGTGGCTGGACCGGCCCACTCGATGTCGGCCGCCGCGGCCTGAAAGCTGTTGAGGAGATCCGCGATCCGCGGGCTGCGGCTCATGATCGCGGCCGCCAGCAGATCTCCGGATCGGGTGAGATTCGGAATCGCGGCGTCGGTGCCGTTCAGCGCGGAGCTCGCGGTGGTTACCAGCGTGCCCACCACCCCGGGATCGAGCTGGTTCATGGTCTCGGTGACCATCCGCGCGACGTCCGGAATCGACAGCGGCATGCGCACATTCGACGTTTCCAGACACTGGCCGTCGTGCAGGTACGGCCCGTTGCCGGTGACGGGCCGGAATTCGACATACGGTTCGCCGAGGGCCGACAGATGTTCGATGGTCACCGTGCTGTCGGCCGGCACCCGTTTGTCCGCGGCCAGCCGCATGCCGACCTCGACACCGGCGGCGGTATGACGCACGGCGGTCACCCGGCCGACCTCGAGCCCGGTGAGCAGCACAGGCGATCCGACCCCCAGCCCCCCGGAATCCGTCAGCACCATAGTGGTTCGGTTGTAGTCGGCGAAGGGATCGGCGCGGACGACGCCGAAGGTCAGATAGCTCGCTCCCAGGACGGTGATCGCGACGATGCCGCCCAACGAGGTCAGCGCACCCCACCTCATCGCACCACTCCGATCATCCGCAGGGTCGCCAGGATGCGGTCGGTCTGCTGATCGGGCGGCACGTCCGCCGACGCGTCCGAGCGCACGCCGACGATGTTCACCTTCGGCCCGCGCTCGACGAACGGAATCAGCTTGTCGCGCAACAGTTCCACGACGGCCTGCAGATTCGACGGCCGGCTCAGATCCACCGGGCCGGCCGAGAGCAGCAGCGGCGCGAACGCCTGGGCCGCCCCGTCGGCATCACGCAGCACGGGCCCGAGCCAGGCCAGCGACGCACCCACCGGCCCCAGCCCACCGAAGATCTTCGTCACGCCCACGATGGAGCCGGTGATGCCGTTCATCTGATCGACCGAGGTACGGCTGAGGATATCGTCGAGTTCCGGCTGAATATCGTGCAGCACCTGCGCGTTCGTGCCCAGGCCGTTGAGCAGCGCGTCGACGCTGTCCAGGTTGTCCGCCAGATCCGTGGCATCGGTAGCCATGGTGTGCGAGAGCCGGGCGGTCTGCGCCGGATCCTGCGGCAGCGTGCGATTGAACTGCTCGATGACGTCCTGCAGTTGGGTCACCGCACCGCCCTGGGTGAACGCGGCGATCAACGCCATCGTGTCCTCCAGTTGCACAGGCGGTTTCGACTGTGCCATCGGAATCGTGGATCCGTCGTGCAGCAGGATGCCGAAACCGTTCGGCGGGGTGGTCAGTGCGACGTGGATATCGCCGAGCACCGTGTTCTGCCGCAGCTCGGCGACGGTGGACGCGGGAAGGCGCACGGACTTCGAGATGTCGGCGTCGACCACGACGTAGCCACCGCGGCCGCCCGCGGCGCCCGGTTTCACGACGGTCACCCCGGAGACCGTGCCGACCTGCGCACCATTGGCCATGATCTTGGCGCGCGCCGGCAGGTTCAGCACATTCGAGAACTCGATGCGCACGCGGTAGGTCGGGCCGGACACCGTGGTTCCCGGCACCGGTACCGACGACGGGTCGAACGCGCATCCGGCGGCCGACAGCGCGGCCGTCACGACGATCGCCGAGCCGAGCGTGAATCGCCGAAACCTCATCGCGCACCTGCCAATCCGAATATCAGGGCCGCCATGTCCACCTTCGCCAGACCGTCGGCCGCGGTGCAGCGTCCGGGGGCGAGGGCGTCGATCGCGGCGCACACCTGGTCAGCGTGGTCCTGCGCAATCGCCACCTTCGGCGGGGCGTAGCCGATGCCGGAGTCGCCGACCGTGTGCACGGCCTGGGCCAGAACCGGTGTCAGCGAGATCATCTGGGCCAGCGAGCCCACATTCGCCCGCAGGAATTTCACCAGCGGCACGGTGTCGTCGAGGGCGCGCATGATCGGATCGCCGAACAGGGTGGTGATGTCGTTGAGCATCGGCAGCACCTGACCGAGGCCGTCGAACAGCGCGGCGCCGGGCCGCAGCAGATCCTCGGTGGCCTGGTCCAGCACCGGGCCCAGGCGGGTGAGCATCATCTTCAGCTCACCCCAGTGCGCCTCCACATCCTTGGACACCGAGGCGAACGCATCGAAAATGCCTGCCAGATGCGCGATATCGGCGTCCGGCGCGGACAGCGCGGCGCCGAGCTTCCGCACCAGCGCGTTGATCTGCGGTCCGGTGCCCGCCGTAGCGTTGTTCAGCGAGGTGAGTCCGCGGGCGAGCGCGTCGGGGTGCGCGGCGTCGGGGCCCTGGATCTGCGACGACAGCTGGGCCAGCGCGTTCAGGGTGTCGCTGATGCTCTTGGGGGTCAGAGTTCTGGTGAGGCAGTGGGCGGGATCCCAGCGCGCGGTGTCCTTACCACCGGATACCACCGCGAGTTCACGGGAGGCGACGATGCTGTCCGACAGCGTCGTGGCACCGGCGTCGGCGACGACCGCCTGATCGGTGTCGACCTCGACGGTGGTGCGAAATGCCCTGCCCAGCAACGCGACAGCCCAGATTCGCACACCGAGCCCCGCGACCATGAGCGCGACTCCGGCGATTTGCCAGACGACGTCGTGACCGGCCGTGAAGCGCAGATCGCTGTCCGCCGGCAGCACGATCGACACCACATTCGCCACCCCGATCGTTGCCGCGACGACAATCATGATGGTGGTACGGGTTCCGCGGTCGCGAGCGGTGGATCCCTTGCTGCGCAACCGATCCCGGAGCGCCAGTCCGATCTCGAAGATCAACCAGATTCACGTCGTCACCACGGCGGCGTTCACGACGACCCTCCCACGGCCTCGCGGCGGACCGGATATCCGCCGGGACCGAATAGACCACCGCGGCCACGTCCGGCACATCGGGAAGGTCCCCGAGATCTTCCCCGATTCAGTCCAGGAGTTTGCCCAGAACCGGAAGGGACGCCGCCAGTTGCCGCTGTTCGGCGGGAGTCAGGCGAGCGGCGATCAGTTCGGCCAGGTGGCCGTAACCGGCCTCGCGCCGTTCGGACAACAGGTCCCGCCCGGCGTCGGTGATGTGCAACCGCTTGCGCCGCTGATCGTCGGGATCGGGTGTGCGCCTCAGCAGTCCCCGGTCTTCGAGGGCGGAGACCGCCACCGCGACGGTCTGATGGCGGATCTTGTCGGCCCGCGCCAGATCGGCCACCGTGGCCGGCCCCTCACGGTCGAGCCGCTTGAGAATCGACAACTGCGACAACGAGATACGGCGCGCCGGTGAGGCCGAGCGCATGCGCCGCACGAGTGCGCCGACCACACTCTGCAACTCCTCGGCGATCGCCTCCCGATTGTTCGTCGCGTCGTCCACGATCGATTAATCTACAGTACAACTGCGCAGTGTTACTGTATTGATTCGACGGCGAACGGGCACGCCGCACAGAGGGGAGCCGATGAGCGCCGCACTGATTCCGGGCGAGCTGACCCACGACGGCCGGCCGCGCAGCTTCCACCTGCGGTCACCCCGGGAACCGGACAGTCCGCTGATCGTGGCGTTGCACGGAAATATGGGACCGGATGCCGAACGCGGCGGTCTGCTCATGCACGACTGGACCCGATTCGCCGATCACGCCGAGGACTGGGGCGTCGGTGTCGTGTATCCCGACGGTTGCTGCGGCAGTTGGGCCGACGGCCGCGGCGTCACGGCCGCGGAGGAGAACGGGGTCGACGATGTGGGGTTCCTGCGCAGCCTGATCGACTGGTGCGCGGACACGTACGGGACCGCGGCCGATCGAACACTGGTGGCCGGAATATCCAACGGCGCCTTCATGTCTCATCGACTCGCGCTCGAATGCAGCGAACGGGTCGCCGTCCTCGCCGCGGTGGCCGGGGCGCTGCCCGCCGACCTGACCGCGGCGCGCCCGACCCATGCGGTGTCGGCGATGCTGATCAACGGCGATGCCGATCCCTTGGTCCCGCTCGCGGGCGGCCACTCCCGCCACCGCGGGCCGAACGGTGAACCGCGCGGACGGATTCTCGGCGCCGCCGCGACCGCCGACCACTGGGCGCGCCTCGACCGGTGCACGAGCGACCGAACCACCGTCACGACCACCGGCTCGCGCCGCGTCACCGCCGCCCACGGCATCGCCGGTACCACCGTCACGGCATGGACGGTTTTCGGCGGCGGCCACACCTGGCCGGGCGTCGCCGTGCCGGAGGAATGGGCCGGTACTCCCGGCGCGGCATCCACCCTGGAATTCGATGCCACAGTCGAAATCCATCACTTCGCCCGCCCGCTCCTGCGACCGGCGGCGCGGCGGCTACTTCCACCCCGGTCGGAGAAGGAGAACCGATGAGTATTCTCGGCAAGCTGCTCGCCCATCGCCGCGCCGGTGAATCGGAACTGGCATGGAATCAGCCGAACTTGCTCGGCGGCACTGCTTTTCGACTCACGAGTCCGGACTTCGAGCCGGAGACCACGCTCGACATCCGGCACGCCTCCCGCCGGATCGGCGGCGCCGACGAGTCTCCCGCCTTGAGCTGGAGCGGCGCGCCCGACACTGCGACGGGCTATCTGCTGGTCGTCGAGGATCCCGACGCTCCGATGCGGAAGCCGTTCGTGCACTGCGTCGCGTTGCTCGAGCCGTCGGTGCGGAACCTGTCCCGCAACGCGTTACGCGCCGATACCGACGAAGCGGGCGTGCGGGTACTGCGGTCCGGATTCGGCCGCGGGTACCTGGGCCCCGCGCCGGTCAAGGGGCACGGACCGCACCGGTACGTCTTCGAGTTGTTCGCCCTCGGCGCACCCCTCACCACCGCCGCGGGCAAACCCGTCGAGAGTGCGAAACCCCGGCAGGTGTTCGCGGCCGCACAGGCGGTGGGCCGGGCGAGGATCGACGGATTCTACGAACGTCGCTGAGGCTCAGGACATGCCGTTCGGCCGATAGCTGCGCAGCGCCTGCCGCAGGACCGTCAGACGCTGTTCGCGAAAGTCCGTCCGGTCCTGTTCGATGGCGTCCAGCACGTCGAGTGCGGGATCGGCACACGCCCAGAAGCGCAGCTTGTTCTCGATGACGGGCCCGAGATCCTTTGCCCGACACCGCTGGATCTCGCGCACGAACTCGTGCCCCGCCTCCGGGTACAGGTAGCAGAGGTCGTAGTCGGGGTCACCGATCTCGACATCGCCGAAGTCGATCAAGCCGCTGATCGTGCCGCCGCTGATCAACAGGTGATCCAGGCTCAGATCGGCATGGATGAGCGTCGGTTCGAAGGCGAAGTTGGCATCGTCGTCGAGGTATCGCTGCCATGCTCCGGACAGCTCCGCGGCCTCGGCCGCCTCCAGCAACGGAAGCACCTCGGCACGAACGGACTTCAGATCCGCGGCGAAATCACCTCGCAGATCGGTGACCTCGACACCGAAGTCCCGGGCGCGGTCCACCGGAAACGAGTGGACCCGTTCGATCAACACCGCGATCGTCCGTGCGGTATCGGCACGCAGCAGTCCCCGCTCGGCCCATTCGGCTTCATCGAGCGATTCGCCCGGCACGAGCGGATACACGCAGAACTGCCCCGGCCCCAGCGGATTCGGCGCGGTGAACAGGAACTGCGGAATCGGCACCGGCAGCAGCGGGGCCAACTCCGGAAGCAACCCGGCCTCGCGGGCGATCCCTTCCGCCCCGTGCGGGTCCTGCGGCAGGCGCAGCACATAGGCCTCTTCCGCCGAATCCAGCTGGAGCGCAACGCTGTCCAAACCCGCGCCCAGCAGGCGCAGTGCACCGTCCGCCAACTCCGGCCGGGGCGAGTCCGCCAGAGCGCCGCGTACCCGGGCCTGCCAATCGGGAGGAAGTTCCACGCTCGCGCGCATGTCCATGTCCGCATCGTAGAACCGGTGTCCAGCGGTTATCGCCGCCCGGCGATCCGCGCAGGCGGGCGGGCGGGGTGACGGCCGTCTAAGATCGGCGGCGTGCCGGAATCCGGGAGCTCAGTACCCGCCTCGGTCCAGGTGTGGCGGGCGCTGCAGCGGGTGTACGTCGACCTGCGCCCGGAACTGGATGCCGAACTGCGCCGGGGCCACGGCATGCCCGCCAGCTGGTACGACATGCTCGTGGAACTCGCGGGCACCACCCGCCTGCGGATGAGCGACCTCGGGGAGACCATGGTGCTCAGCCGCACCCGGGTGAGCCGGCTGGTCACCGAATTGGAGGCGCGCGGCCTGGTCACTCGCGAAACCAATCCCGCGGACGGCCGATCGGCGTATGTCGCCATCACCGCGGCCGGGCGGCAGCGGTTGCACGAGGCCACCCCGCACCACCACGCGGTCGTCGATCAGCATTTCGCCGGTCTGGCCGCCGACGAACTCGGCGCCCTCGCCACCGCCCTGCACAAGGTGCTCGCCGACGACCGGCCTTGACCCGGTCGCGCACAATGGACCGATGTCCGCTCTCTCGACGGTGCTCGACCCGCTTCGGCACACCGCCGGCTATGCCCGCTACTTCCTGAACAAGAGCGCGCGCGACCGCGAGGACGCGCAGGCGTTGCGCGAGCTCGAGGCCCGGCCGCTCCCGCTGCCGGCCGGTCTGGAGATCGAATGGCTGGGCACCGCCGGATACCGGATGACCTACGAGGGCGTGACGCTGCTCGTCGATCCGTTCCTCACCCGGGTGCCGCTGTCGACGGTGGTACGCCGCCGCACGGCACTTCCCGATCCCACATCGATCGACCGCTTCCTGCCGGGCCTCGACAAGGTGGCGGGAATCGTTGTCGGACACGGTCATTGGGATCATGCCTTGGACGCACCCGAGCTCGCGCGCCGCTTCGGCTGCGCGGTCTACGGCTCACGATCGGTGCGCAATCTCATGGATCTGCACGGGCTCGGCGAGCGCGGTGTGGAGGTGGAACCGTACCGTCGCTACGAACTCGGGCCGTTCACGGTGACCTTCGTGCCGAGCGTGCATTCGAAGATCCCCTTCGGCACCCGGATCCCGTCCCCCGGCGACACCAGTTGCGATTACCTGGCCGCACTGGCGCCGATGGCCTACGGCTGCGGACAGACCTGGGGCATCCACATCGCGGTGGCCGGTGTCGAGATCTATCACCAGGGCAGCGCCGACCTCGTCGACGAGGCGATCCGGCATCGCGACGTCGACATCTTCCTCGCCGGGGTGGCCGGACGGTCGGTGACGCCGGACTACTGGCGCCGGATCCTGACCCGGCTGCGCCCCGCCACCGTGGTGCCCATGCACTACGACGATTTCCTGCGGCCGCTCGACGCCTCGATGGGCTTCACCATCGATATCGCCCTGGCCTCGGTGCCCGACGAGATCGGCGCCGTGAGCCGCGCGATCGACGTGGTCGCCCTGCCGGTGCTCAGTCCTCGCGCACCCGGCGGCCGATGAGCAGATGAGCCGGAATCGGCTGCCGGTCGATCTGCCGGTGTTCGACCGCCAGCCCGGCTCGTTCCAGCGCATCCGATACGTCGTCGACCGGCCGCAACCGGAAGCCGTGCGCGGTGAACGGCATTCGCGCCATCGCCACCGGATCCCCGATACCGACCACCACCCGGCCGCCGGGGCGCAGCACGCGCGCCAACTCCGCGCAGGCCCGGTCCAGATCATCGACGAAATAGACGGTATTCACCGTGATCGCCGCGTCCAGGCTCGCCGAGGCGAGCGGTAATTCGGTGAGTCCGCCCTCGACGATCCGCAGCCGGCCGGTGCCGATGTCACGGGTGAAGCGAGCCCGGGCCCGCGCCGACATATCCGGAGAGATCTCCACACCGTGCACGGTCCCGGCCTCGCCGACCTCGCGCAGCAGGATCGACAGCCCCACACCGCCGCCGAAACCGATATCGGCCGCGGTCTGGCCCGCACCCACCTCGGCCGCCTCGATCGCGGCGTCGATGGCGAAGCGATTGGCCCGGTTCAGCATCCGCGCGACCACCTTGCCCAGCACCCCGTGCGGATTGCCCAGCTGCGCGGCGACCGTGGACATAGCGCGCGTGACAAGGGAATTCATGCCACGCATGCTACCGATAGGGAGTGCGCCGCACCGGCGGTCGCGGCTCGCCTGCGGCGCGGATCCACCGCCCGGCCCGGTCGGCGGCCTACTCTGCATCCGTGGACGACTCCGACAATGTGCGCGACACCGGGAGCTGGAAACATCCGCACGAACCGCACGGCGGAGGTTTCGCGTCCCGGCTGAACTGGTTGCGCGCCGGGGTGCTGGGCGCCAACGACGGCATCGTGTCGACCGCGGGCCTGGTGGTGGGTGTCGCCTCGGCCACCGCGGCCACCACGCCCATCCTCACCGCGGGTGTGGCCGGGCTGGTCGCGGGTGCGCTGTCGATGGCGGTCGGCGAATACGTCTCGGTCAGCACCCAGCGCGACAGCGAACGCGCCCTGCTGTCGCAGGAGAAGCGCGAACTCGCCGAAGACCCCGATTACGAACTCGCCGAGTTGACCCAGATCTATCGGCACAAGGGGCTCACGGAGGCGACCGCGCGGCAGGTCGCGCGGGAATTGACCGCACACGATGCCTTCGCCGCCCACGCCGAGGCGGAATTGGGCCTGGACCCGAACGAGTTGACCAATCCGTGGCAGGCCGCGTTCTCCTCCGCGGTCTCGTTCACCTGCGGCGCCCTGCTGCCGCTGCTCGCGATTCTGCTGCCGCCGCCGACCTGGCGCATTCCGGTGACCTTCGCCGCGGTGCTGGTGGCGCTGGCCGCGACCGGATCGGTGAGCGCGCGACTGGGCGGCGGCAATCGGCGCCGGGCCGTGCTGCGGGTGGTGATCGGTGGCGCGCTGGCCATGGCGGTGACCTACGCTATCGGCCAGATCCCCGTGGTCTCCACCGGCTAGTCATGAATTCTGTTGTCGCGCACGATGATTCCCGCCGCTCGCGCGAAGGCGGGAGCCATCTCCATCAGCTGGGGTGTGGTGATGATCGCGCCCTTCAGTGTTCCGATATCGGCGATGAGGTCCAGCGCCGCCGCGCCGCGCAGATCGACATCCTTGAAGGTGGCGCCGTGCAGGGCGACACCTTCGAGCCGCGATCCGGGGAAATCGACCTTCCGGAGTGTGGCGGCGGAGAAGTCGGTGTCGCGGAAGACGCACTCGGCGAAGGTGACGTTCTGCAGGGTGGCCGCACGGAAGTTCACCGATTCGAATTTGCAGCCCTCGAAACGGATACGGCGCAGCTGCGCGTCGACGGCGACCACTCCGGACCATGCGGAGTCGACGAGTTCGGCATCCTGCCAACGGGTTTCGCAGGCATCGATTCCGATCCACCGCACCCCGCATAGCCAGACGTCGTCGAATCGGCAGTGATTCAGACTGCCGCCGCCGAGCACCACACCGGTCAGCGCCGACTCACTGAACCAGGAGCCACCGGCCGACACCTCGTCGACGGAGGTGGCGTCGAGGTGGACCCGCTCGTACTCGGTATCGGGGGCGAGCGGTTCCAGCAGCGGCGTCAGGCTCCGGGCATAGGGCAGGTCGGTGAGGTCGCGAGGCATTCCTGCACCCTAGACAGGCGCACCGACAGGTCCACGCCGGCTCAGTTCACGAATTCGTGGTCGGTGCGCACCCTCCCGTCGGGATCGAAGGTCAGCACCTCGAGTCCGGAGCCGGCGACGGTGCCGTCCGTGCGCGAGCGCATCACCCAGGTCAGCGCGACGGCGGCCCCGGCGTGGCGAACCGGCCCGCCCTCGGCTTCGAAGAAGTGCTCACCATCGGCGACGAACATCTCGTATGCCCGGGTGACGCGGGCGAACATCGCGTCGTAGCCGCGGACCTCGACCGCCGGGGCGGACACCCCGTAGTGGCGGGCGGTATCGCGAATACCCTCCGGCGGGTTGACCAGGATCTGATAGCCGTCCTCGGCCCAGACCTCGCGGATCAGCTCGCGGCGCCGGTCGGCATCGGGCTCGTTCCACTGGCCGATCCAGCGGTCGAGCAGATGCTTCAGTTCGATATCGGTGGGTTCGTAGCTCATGCCGCCGAGTCTGTCCGCCGGCGCGCACTCGCGCGATTCCCCGCAGGGTATGGCGGCGCGCCACGCCGAAGCCGACGATGATCCCATGACGACAGTCGCGCAACCGGGCCCCTTCGCACAGGAACTGCGACGCTGGCGAGGGCTGCGGCGGTGGAGCCAACTCGATCTGGCCATCCGCGCCGACACCACACAGCGCCATCTCAGTTATCTCGAACAGGGCCGTTCCCGGCCGGGTCGCGCCATCGTGCTGCGGCTGGCCGAATCGCTGGAACTGTCGCTGCGCGAACGCAACGCACTGCTGGCGACGGCCGGCTTCACCCCTGCCTACGACGAATCCGGCATCGACGCACCGCGATTGGCTCCGGTACGCGAGGCGCTGCGCACGATCCTGTCCGGGCATATGCCCTATCCGGCATTGATCGCCGACCGCTACGGAAGCCTGATCGAGGCGAACGCCGCCTTCGACGTCTTCACCGACGGCTGTGCGCCCGAACTGCTCACCGCGCCGATCAATGTGCGCCGCTTGGCATTACATCCGGACGGCCTGGCGCCGCGGGTGGTCAACTTCGCCGAATGGGGCCGGCACGTCACCGAATCCATGCGGGCGCGCAACCGCACGTCACCGGACCCGCGCGCCGAGGAACTGGTCGCCGAATTCGAGAGCTATCTCCCGGAGACCGACCCCGGACCCGGCTACCTCGGCTTCGCGGTGCCGCTGCGATTGCGCAGCGAGGCCGGTGAATTGCAATTGATCACCACACTCACCTCGTTCGCCACCGCCACCGACGTCTCGCTGGCGGAACTGCATCTCGAGGCCTTCCTGCCCGCCGACGAGTCCACCGCCGAGGCGCTCCGGCAGCGCGTCGGGTGAACTGTCGCCGACGATCGGCGGGCTTCGGAAACTACCGCACCGGTTCGAAATCCACGCGGCCGTCTTCGGTCACCGCGTAGATGCCCGAGGCGAGATCCAGCGCGACCACGGTCCGCGCCGCGGCCTCGGCGATATGAATGCGCGGCGGATCGGGCCGGTCCGCGTTCTCGGGATAGTAGGTGCCGGGACCGTAGAATTGGCCGTAGCGCAGGACGACGCCGCGGACGCCGAGCACCGCGTCCTCCAGGAACTGTTTGGCGGCCTGTCCCTCTCCGGTCATCTCCCACGCGACACTCTGGGCGAGAAAGCGTTTCGCGCCCGCCG
The DNA here is from genome assembly GCF_015354405.1 of Nocardia sp. BSTN01. Classification (GTDB taxonomy): domain Bacteria; phylum Actinomycetota; class Actinomycetes; order Mycobacteriales; family Mycobacteriaceae; genus Nocardia. The sequence goes on from NZ_JADKYP010000022.1 coordinate 66,558, forward strand.
CCTGTGCCGCGGCGAGCAGGTTGGCGGTGCCCTCGCGGCGCATCCGCGAATTCGCCGCCCGGCCGGCGGGCAGATCGGCGGGATCGTCGGGCAGGTCGGTGAGCTGATGCATCACCAGATCGGGCGCGAAATCGCGCACCGCCTGTTCCAGCGCCGCCGCGTCGTAGACATCGCAGACAACGGGCCGGGCGCCGAAATCGGTCAGCATCGATGCCTTCGACTCCGAGCGCGTGAGCCCGGCCACCTCGAATCCGGCCGAGACCAGCAGGGGTGTCAGTCTGGCGCCTAGCACTCCGGTCGCGCCCGCCACAAAGATTCGCACGACGAATCACGATAATCGCCCGGCGCCGATCGGCCGGTTCGACACTCTTGACCGGCCCGGGCGGTTAACCTACTGTCTACGTACATAAATAGTAGATGTGGTGCCGCCTCGCGCGTCATCACCCTCGAACGTCACGCCGTCTCGCGCGGGGCGCGAGCGACGGGGTAACCCTCATCGGCCCCGGTCGTCGCCGCCCACCGGCAGTCCGCCCCTCGGCGGTCGCGCGCGTCGCTCGTGACGATCCACCCCCGGGACGGCGCCGGCACGCCACCTCCCGGGGGTGCTCGTCGTGCCAGCCCATGCCCCATCACCCGACAGACTCTTGCCGGAGCCATACTCGTAGACGTATATTCGTAGACGAGTAAGGAGGTGCGGGCGATGCCCAAGAAGCGAAAAGTCGCCAATCTGCTGGCCCTGGCGGTGCTGGCGACGCTGATCGAACGTCCCATGCACCGCTACGAGATCGCGGCCCAGATGCGCGAACGCGGCAAGGACCGCGATATGGACATCAAGTGGGGATCGCTCTACACGGTCGTGCAGAATCTCGAGAAGCACGGATTCGTCGAGGTCATCGGCAGCGAGCGCGACGGCGCCCGGCCCGAGCGGACGATCTACCGACTCACCGACACCGGCCGCGCCGAGGCCGAGGACTGGATCCGGGAACTGATCTCGACCCCCGAACCCGAACCCCATCGGTTCGTGGCGGGCCTGTCCGTGGTGGCCCTGCTGCCGCCGGACGAGGTGATCCCACTGCTCGACGAACGCACCCGGCTGCTCGCCGCGGAGATCACCGTGCGGCGCCGCGAAATCGAGGAGCAGACGCGATTCCTGCCCCGGCTCTTCCTGATCGAGGCCGAATTCGGCGTGGCGATGCTCGAGGCCGAGGCGGCATGGGTCGCCGGACTGCGCACCGAACTCGCCTCCGGCACCTTCCCCGACATCGATTTCTGGCGGCGCGCCCACTCGGAGCAGATTCCGCCCGCCGAGATCGCCGCGATGGTGGAAGGGGGGACGTTCCGACAGCCGACCGACGACTGAATCCAGGACGAAAACCACGATACGAACCGGGCCCGGCGCAGTGCGGCAACACCGCGCCGAGCCCGATCCACCTACCTCTCGAACCGCATTCACGCAGGCGAACCCAGCCCGAGTATGGCAACTTCAGGATAACTGGGCAGCGCGTGCGCGGATCGGATCGGGTTCATCCACTCGAGGAGAATTCCCATGTCCGCAGTCACATCCGCCCTCGTCATCGGAGGCGGCGTCGCCGGCCCCGTCGCCGCCACCGCCCTGCGCGCGGCCGGGATCGAGGCCACCGTCTACGAGGCCTATCCGGGACCGGCCTACAACATCGGCAGCGCCCTGGGCTTCGCACCCAACGGCCTGGCGGCCTTGGACATCATCGGCGCCGGCGATGCCGTGCGCGCTGTCGCTCTGCCGATCACCCGCACCGTGATGTCGTTGGGCCACAAGGATATCGAGCTGCCGACGGCCGCCGGCCTGGAACCACTGCACGCGATCGATCGCAGCGATCTGCACCAGGTCCTGCACGATCATGCCGTCGATGCCGGTGTGGCCGTCGAATATTCCAAACGCCTGGTCGGCGTCGAGGAACATCGCGACGGTGTGACCGCTCGCTTCGCCGACGGCTCCACCGCGACCGCCGATATCATCGTCGGCGCCGACGGCATCAAATCGCGTGTGCGCACGCTCATCGATCCGAACGCCCCGGGGGCCGACTACACCGGCATGCTCGGATTCGGCGCCTACACCGAATGCTCGTATCCGGTCCCGCCGGAAACCATGGTGTTCGCCTACGGCCGCAACGCCTACTACCTGTACTGGTCCATGCCCGACGGCCGGATCGCCTGGGGCGCGAATCTGCCGCAGAAGCAATACCTCTCGATGACCGAGGCTCGCGAGGTTCCGGCCGAACAGTGGTTGCGGACACTGCGGGAGGTCTACGCCGAGGACACCCCCGGCGCCGACCTGGTACGCAACACCCCGCCGGAAGAGCTGGTCGTCACCGGCGGCCTGCACATCATGCCGCCGGTGCCGCACTGGTATCGCGACCGTATGGTTCTGGTCGGCGACGCGGTGCACGCGCCGTCCAACAGCACCGGCCAGGGAGCGTCGCTGGCCATCGAGAGCGCGGTGCAGCTGGCTCGATGCCTGCGCGATTTCGATTCGCCGGCAACGGCTTTCGCCGCCTACGAACGGATCCGCCGTCCCCGGGTGGAGAAGGTCGCGGCCCGCGGGGCCAAGATCAACCAGTCGAAGACCGTCGGCCCGGTGATGCGCCGGATGATGCCGCTGGTCATGCCGCTGGCGACCAAACTCTTCAAGATGGAAGAGGTCATGGCACGCGAGCAGAGTTACACCATCGACTGGGACGCACCGGTCGACGAGCGCGCCGAACTCGCTGTCGCGTGAGCGTACCGCCCTGTAGTGCAGAATGATTCGGCGCGGCGCTGCGGCCGGCGGTGATCACACCGTCAGCCGCAGTGCCTCCGGTCGTTCCACTTCCTCCAGCAGTTTCGCCGCGATGTTGTCCAGCGCCCGGTCGAAGAGTGCGCGATCTTCCGGATCGGCGCAATCCCAATCGTCGAGATAGCGGCACATCCACTTGCGCCAGGCGGCGAGAATGCGGTCGTATTCCGCCTGGCCGCTCGCGGTCAATTCCATGCGGTCGCCGTCCACTTCGATGTAGCCGGATCGAATGGCCTTGTCGTACACCGGTTCCAGCACCTCCGGCGGCATCCAGTGCGCACGGGCCACGGCTGCCAGATCTGCCGATCCGCGGGCGCGCTGCAACATCTTCACCTGCCCGATGGCCCAGGCCTGATCCCGGCCGAGCGGACTGTCGGCGGCCGCCAGGATCCGCGGGTCGGGCAGTTCGTCGTCCCGCAGCCTGCGCAGCACGTTGGCCAGCGAATGTTCCAGGCGGACAGTGCGGTCCGGGGAATCGGGCACCGAGAAGCCGCCGCCCACATCGGCCGCCTCCGCACGGACGCTGTCGCGCAACGGCACCTGTTTGAGGAACCACGCCACGACGAAGCCGACCACGGCCACCGGCACCACCCAGCGGAAGACGTAGTCGATGGTGTCGGCATAGGCGTCGATGATCGGAATCGCCTGCGCGTACGGAAGCTGGTGCAGCAGTTGCGGACTCTGCGCCACCGCGGGCGGCACTCCGGGCACCTCGGTGAGCGCCTGACGCAGATTCGGTTCCAGCTGATTGCTGTAGAGCGTGCCGAAGATCGCGGTACCGAAGGTCGACCCGACGGTCCGGAAGAACGTCACACCCGAGGTGGCGGTGCCCAGGTCCTGATACGGGACGGTGTTCTGCACGACGATCGTGAGCACCTGCATCGCCAGGCCGATGCCCAGCCCCAGGATCAGCATGTACAGCGATTGCAGCCAGAAGCCCGTGGTCCGGCCCATGGTCGACATCAGATACAGCCCAACCGCCATGACCGCGGTGCCGGCAACGGGGAAATACTTGTAATAGCCGGTCCGGCCGACCACCTGCCCGGAGATGATCGAGGTGGTGAACAGGCCCACCACCAACGGCAGCGTGCGCAATCCGGACGCGGTGGCCGAGACACCGTTGACGTATTGCAGATAGGCCGGCAGATAGGTCATCGCGCCGAGCATCGCGAAGCCGACGATGAAGCTGAGGATCGAGCAGACGGTGAAGACGTTGCTGCGGAACAGATGCATCGGCAACATCGGCTCGGCCGCGCGCGCCTCGACGACGACGAACGCGGCCAGCAGCACCACCGCGGCCGCGAACAGTCCGATGATCGTCGCCGAACCCCACGGATATTCCTGACCGCCCCATTCCAGTCCCAGGATCAGACAGCTGACACCGATCGCGACCAGCGCGATGCCGGCATAGTCGACCACCGGCCGCACCGCCGCGCGGATCGACGGAATCGCCCGCGCCGCAACGGCGATCATCAGAATCGCCAGTGGCACGTTCACGTAGAAGCACCAGCGCCAGCTGGCATGGTCGGTGAACAGCCCGCCCAGCGTCGGGCCGACCACAGTGGTGATGCCGAAGACCGCACCCAGCGCACCCTGATATTTGCCCCGGTCACGCAGCGGGATCACATCGGCTATCAGCGCCATCGAGGTCACCATCAACCCACCCGCGCCGACGCCCTGGATACCCCGCGCGACGATCAACAGCGTCATGCCGTGGGCGAGCCCCGCCACCATGGAACCGACGATGAAGATCACGCCACTGAGCTGGAAGATCAGTTTGCGGCCGAACAGGTCGCCGAATTTGCCGGCCAGCGCGGTGGCGACCGCCTCGGCCAGCAGATATGCCGTCACCACCCAGGCCATATGCCCGGCGCCGCCCAGGTCGGCGACGATGGTGGGCAACGCGGTCGACACGATGGTCTGATCCAGCGCGGCCATCAACATCCCCAGCACCACGGTGATGAAGACGACGTTGGCGCGGGTATGACTCACGGGTGCGGGCGATTCGGCGACTGCGGCAACACCGGACATTAGCTCAGTATGTGCCCTGAGCCCGATTCGGTCGGCGCAACACGGCAATACACCAGTTCGCTCGCCGACACCGCAAATCTTCGGCACTCAAATCGGGCGTGCCGTGACCACGATCGATACCCTGAGAACTCTGTGACAGAACCCTACCGCCGGAACTTACTCTAGAGTAAGGTCGGGTGGTGAGGATGCGACGAGGCTCCTTTTCCCAACGGTAAACAGTGAGGTCTCACCATGGCGTGGAATCCCAGCGAGATCCCGGCGCAGCACGGACGCACGTTCGTGATCACCGGGGCCAACGGCGGTATCGGCAAGCACACCACCCGGGCCCTGGCCGCCAAGGGGGCGACCGTGATCATGGCCTGCCGCAACACTTCAACCGCACAGCAGGTCGCCGACGGTATCGAGGGGGACGTCCGGGTATCCGCACTGAATCTGGCCGACCTCGCATCGATTCGCGAATTCGCCGAGCGCACCGGGGAATTCGATGTGCTGATCAACAATGCCGGCCTGATGAACATCCCCTTCTCGCGGACCGTGGACGGATTCGAAACCCAGTGGGGGGTCAACCATCTCGGGCACTTCGCGCTGACGGGACTGCTGCTGGACCGCATCGGCGACCGAGTGATCAGCCTCGCCAGCATCGCGCACCGGCAGACCCCCAAGCTGTGGATCGACGATCTCAACTACGAGAGCCGCCGCTACCAGCGCAACCTCGCCTACGCCCAATCGAAGCTGTCGAATCTGATGTTCGCCCGGGAACTGCAGCGACGCCTGGCCGAATCGGGATCGGCCATCCGGTCCTACGCCGTACACCCCGGCGTCTCGCCGACCGATCTGTTCACCCGTACCGAGACCCCGCTCGACAAGGTCGCCAAGCCCTTCATCGCCCTGGCCGGGCACTCGCCGCGCAAGGCCGCCGAGTCGAGCCTGTTCGCGGCCACCGTGCCGGACGCCGATCCGAACACCTACTGGGGGCCGACGCTGCTGTTCGGTTCCCGCGGTCCGGTCCGGCCGTCACCGTCGAGTTCGCTGTCGAAGAACACCGATCTGCAGCGGCGGCTGTGGGAGGAATCCGAACGGCTGACCGGCGTCACCTATAAATTCTGACCAGCGGTGATCGGCGGGCACCTCACACTACGGGCCGTGTAGTAGACCGGGTACCGTGGTAGGCGTGTCCGCACCACATCGTCGCCCGGCTCTGATCATCTTGGTGGTCGTGGCCGCGCTGGCCTGCCTGGGGCTGGGCTGGTGGCAGTGGGGACGGTTCGAATCCTCGTCCGGAACCGCGCAGAACCTCGGCTACGCGCTGCAATGGCCGCTGTTCGCCGGATTCGTGGTCTTCGCCTACTTCCGGTTCGTGCGACTCGAGCGCGATACCGCCGCCCAGGGCACCGAGGCGCCGGAGACCGCCGAGCCGTCGAGCCCGGCCGAATCCGCGGCCCCGGCCCGGCGAAGGGTCGTCAAGCGGACTGCCCCGCGCGAGATCCCGGCCGGGATCCTGCCCGAACGACCGACCGCCGCACGCGACGACGATCCGGTGCTGGCCGAATACAACAAATATCTTGCCGATCTGCACGCGCAGGATGTGCGCGAGCGGATGCACGCCGTGGGGCTCGACGGCCCCGACACCGAGAGGAGAGCCGGTTGAGCGCCGACCACCCCACCACCCCGGCCGCCACCACCACACCGGCACCGGCCGCCACGCCGGCCCCCGCGGCCCGCGACACCGGCCGCATCCGCTCGGCGCTGACCCGCTACCGCGTGCTCGCCTACATCACCGGTGTCTGGCTGCTGCTGTTGTGCGCGGAGATGGTGTACAAGTACCTGCTGCTCGACGACAGCAGCAAGGCCCCGCACTGGCTGTTCTACGTCGGCCAGATCCACGGCATCTTCTACATGCTGTACCTGGTGTTCACCATCGACCTGGGCATCAAGACGCGCTGGAAGCCGCTCACGCTGGTTGTCACCGCCCTGGCCGGCACCATCCCGTTCCTGTCCTTCGTCTGCGAGCACTACCGCACCCGCCAGGTCCGCGCCGAATTCTTGAGCTGAGCCGCTGAGCCGCCTCTCCGGGTCTTCAGGCCAGACTCGGGTGCGCAGAGACGCGCGCTGGCGGCCGGCGGTCAGTCCGGTAGCCAGTCAGCCCGTACCCGGTGAGTTACCCATGTGCTCGCGTAATCAGTTGTCTCCTCCGCCCGGTTGGTCAGCGCCGGGCGCTACGACTGGAACGGTCCAGCCGGTGCGGTCCCTTATCGGCCGGGCAATGGAACAGTACAGAACCGTCGCTACCGGCGATGTCGTGCAGCACGTCGGCTAACGCCTCGTTCGCGCGGGGAGCGGTGATGAACGGAGTGCTCAGGACTTCGCCAGGGCTGCCAGGGCCGGGAGCAATGCGCGTAGGGCCCGGCCGCGGTGGGAGGCGGCGTCCTTGTCCGCCGGGGTGAGCTGGGCCGCCGACACCGTTCCACCGTCCGGGACGAACAGCGGGTCGTAGCCGAAACCGCCGTCGCCGGCCGGCTTTCGCGCGATCGTGCCCGGCCATTCACCGATCGTGACGACCTCGCGTCCGTCGGCGACCAGGGCGCAGGCCGAGACGAAGCGGGCGCCGCGGCGGTCGTCGGGGACGTCTCCCAGCTGGGCGAGCAGCAGGTCGTTGTTCGCCGCGTCGTCGCCGTGGCGGCCCGACCAGCGCGCGGACAGCACGCCGGGCATACCGTTGAGGGCATCGACGGCGAGGCCGGAATCGTCTGCCACACAAGGTAATCCGGTGGCCGCCGCGCCGTCGCGTGCCTTGGCGAGAGCGTTCTCCTCGAACGTCGCACCCGTTTCCGGTGCCTCCGGGAACGGCGGCACCTCGTCCAGGCCGATGATCTCGAGACCCGCGACTCCCGCCTCGTCGAGGATGCGGCGCAATTCGCCGAGCTTCTTGGCGTTGCGGCTGGCCACCAGTACCCGGCGCGCCACTACTTCCTCTTCTCGCCCGGCTCGGGCAGCTGCCCCGGATACGGCAGCGCGAGCGCCTGCTTCTGCACCTCGAACAGCTGCTCGCAGCCGGCCAGCGCGGAATCCAGCAGCTTGTCCAGGGTGGAGCGCGGGAAGGTGGCGCCCTCGCCGGTGCCCTGGATCTCGACCAGGGTGCCGGTGTCGGTCGCGACCACGTTCATATCGACCTCGGCGCGCGAATCCTCCTCATACGGCAGGTCCAGGCGCACCCGCCCGTCGACCACGCCGACGCTGACCGCGGCGATCATGCACGAGATCGGCTGCGGGTCGGCCAGGCGGCCGGCGGCGGCCAGGTAGGTGATCGCGTCCGACAGCGCCACGTAGGCGCCGGTGATCGCGGCGGTCCGGGTGCCGCCGTCGGCCTGCAGGACGTCGCAGTCGAGGGCGATGGTGTTCTCGCCGATCGCGGCCAGGTCGATACATGCCCGCAGCGACCGGCCGACCAGACGGCTGATCTCCTGGGTGCGCCCGCCGACCCTGCCCTTCACCGACTCGCGCCCGCTGCGGGTGTGGGTGGCGGCCGGCAGCATCGCGTATTCGGCTGTGAGCCAGCCCAATCCGGAATCACGCCGCCACGGGGGCACCCCCTCGGTGACGCTCGCGGTGCACATCACCCGCGTCTGACCGAATTCGACCAGTACCGAACCCGCCGGATGCGTGGTGAATCCCCGGGTGATCCTTACCTCGCGGAGTTCGTCGTCCGCTCTGCCATCGGCTCGTCTAGACACAACGCCAGCCTAAGGGATGGGTACGACGCCCCTCCCCCGGCGGGGCACCGACATCCACCCGGCGGGGTGGGCGACTCAGATTTCGACGACCTCACCCGGCGAGACGGCGTGCACGGGTCCGCTGAACTGCTCCTTGGCCTCCGCGATGACGTCCTCGCGCGATGTCCACGGCGGAATGTGGGTGAGCAGCAGTTCGCCGACACCCGCACGGGCGGCGATCATTCCGGCCTCGGTACCCGAAAGGTGAATGCCCGGTGGGCGATTGGCCGGATCGTGGGTCCACGACGCCTCCGAGAGCAACACGTCGGCGCCCTCCGCGAGTTCGAACACGGCGGGGCACAATGCGGTGTCACCGGTGTAGACCAGGGTCCGGCCGGCGGCGGTGGTGATGCGCAGGCCGTAGGACTCCGGCGGGTGGTACATCCGGCGGGCGACCACCGTATGGCCGGGACCGAAACGCACCTCGGCGCCCTCCTGCCAGGAACGCATATCGATCACGTCGGACCAGTCGTCGCATTCGCCGCCGATCTCGGCCGAGGCGTTGCCGATCCGCAGCGCCGAATCCGAGGGCCCCTGCACGATGGCCTTCCCGGTCGGCGGGTTCGGGTGATACCGCCGCCACACCAGCAATCCGGGCAGGTCCAGGCAGTGATCGGCGTGCAGGTGAGTGAGGAAGATGTCGACCTCGCCGGGGTCCAGGTAGCGCTGCAACGCGCCCAGCACGCCGGGACCGAAATCGATCACGGTCGGAGTCATATCCGGACCCGTCAGCAAATAGCCCGACGCAGGGGAATCCGGGCCGGACACACTGCCCGAACACCCGAGGACGGTGAGTCGCATTCCCCCATGCTGCCACGCTGCATTCTCACTCAACTGGGGATCCCCCAAATCGCCGGCCGAGTTCCGCAGTCACCCCGACGATGCGAGGCGGCCGGCACTCTCCTCGCGACGATGACGACGTTCATTGGACGAGAGTACCCAGCCGGCCAGCAGTCCACCCAACGCACCGAAAAGATGCCCTTGCCAAGAGATTCCGGGCTGGCCGGGCAGCACACCCCACAGAATCGAGCCGTACAGCAGCCCCACGACGACACCCACCAGGATCTGCCAGAGGTTGCGGGTGAACAGGCCGCGCGAGATCAGATAGGTGAGCCAGCCGAACACCAGGACCGAGGCGCCGATGTGCACCGAACCACTCGCCCCGGTGAGCCAGGTGCCGACTCCGGCCACGACCCAGACGATCGCGGTGGCGGCCAGTCCGCGACCGATCCCGGTGAGCAGCGTCAGCAGTCCCAGCACGATCACCGGCAGGGTGTTGCCGATCAGATGCGCCCAGTTCGCGTGCAGCACGGGGGCGAAGACGATGCCCTCCAGACCCTCGGCCGTCCGGGGCCGCACCCCCGCACCGTCGAGGTCGTGATGGGAGACGGTGTCGACTCCCTCGACCGCGTACAGCAACGCCACGAAGGTGAGCGTCATCGCAATCGCCCGCTGCCACAACAACTTCAGCGCGGCGGTACGTCCGGGCTCCGACGTGGACGCCGGCGCCGCGGGGGCGGGCCGGGGCGAGGGAAACTGCGAACCGGACGGTACGGAACCGGCGGGCGTTCCCGCGGACTTCTGCAGTTCGGCCCGCAGCGCGGCAATCCGATCCGGGTCGAAGGACGGACCCATCTGCTCGGCCACCGCCATCACCTCCTCGCGAGACCGGCCGTCCGGTCGCTCGCCCTCAACGGTACCGCTGCGGCGAGGGACCGGACTCGGACCGGCGATGCGGCCGGTCCACCGGGATCACGCCCAGAGCTGGCCTTCGAGCCGTTCCTCGGCTTCCTCGAGCGTGCCGTCGTACGCGCCGGTCGACAGGTATTTCCAGCCGCCGTCGGCCACCACGAACGCGATATCGGCCCGCTTACCCGCGCGCAACGCCTTGTTGCCGACGCCGAGGGCGGCATGCAGGATCGCACCGGTGGAGATACCGGCGAAGATGCCCTCCTCCAGCACCAGCTCCCGGGTGCGCCGCACCGCGTCGTACGGGCCGACCGAGAACCGCGAGGTCAGCACCGATTCGTCGTAGAGCTCCGGAATGAAGCCCTCGTCGATGTTGCGCAGGCCGTAGACCAACTCGCCGTACCGCGGCTCGGCGGCCACGATATCGATCTCCGCGACGTTCTCACGCAAGTAGCGACCGGTCCCCATCAGGGTCCCGGTGGTGCCCAGCCCGGCGACGAAGTGGGTGATCTCCGGCAGGTCCGCCAGGAGCTCCGGGCCCGTGCCCTGATAGTGCGCATCGGCATTGGCCGGATTGCCGTACTGGTACAGCATCACCCAGTCCGGATGTTCGGCGGCGATCTGCTTGGCCTTCGCGACGGCCTGATTGGAGCCACCGGCGGCTGGGGAGTCGATGATCTCGGCGCCGAACATGGTCAGCAACTGCCGCCGCTCGACCGAGGTGTTCTCCGGCATCACACAGACCAGGCGATAACCCTTGAGCTTGGCGGCCATCGCCAGCGAGATGCCGGTGTTGCCACTGGTCGGCTCCAGGATCGTGCAGCCGGGCCGCAGTGTGCCGTCGGCCTCGGCCTGTTCGATCATGCGCAGGGCCGGGCGGTCCTTGATCGACCCAGTCGGATTGCGGTCCTCCAGTTTGGCCCACAACCGGACGTGGTCCGCACCGTCCCATCGGGGCGACAGCGTCTTCAGACCCACCAGCGGGGTGTTGCCGAGGGTCTCGATCAGCGATTCGTAGCGTGCCACGGAAATCAGCGGCCGAGCGCGCCGCCGGCGACGGTGCTGTCCAGGCCGCCTCCGGCGACGGCAGGAAGAATGGTCACCGATCCGCCGGCCGGGACCTCGGCCTCCAGCCCACCGGCGAAGCGCACGTCCTCGTCGTCGACGTAGATGTTGACGTAGCGGTTGAGCTTGCCGTCGGACAGCAGGCGCTGCTCCAGTCCCGGGTAGTTGGCCTCGAGGTCGCCGATCACCTCGGCGAGGGTGGAACCGGTCGCCTGGACCCGCTTCTCACCTCCGGTGAGGGTGCGCATGATGGTCGGGATGGACACGGTTACCGACATGGGTGCTCCTGTTTCTTCTGGTCGCCTGATTCGCGGACGCGTCGGGCTCAGGCCCGGGGGTACTCGGTCACGATCTTGACCGGTTCCTCGGTGACCACACCGTCTAGGATCCGGTAGCTGCGCAGTTCGTGCTGCTGCGGGTCGCGGGTGGACACCAGCACGTAGTGGGCGTTCGGCTCGGAGGCGTACGAGATGTCCGTCCGGCTGGGATAGGCCTCCGTGGCGGTGTGCGAGTGGTAGATCACCACCGGCTCCTCGTCACGGTCGTCCATCTCCCGCCAGACCCGCAACTGTTCGCCGGAGTCGAACCGGTAGAAGGTGGGCGAGCGCTCGCCATTGATCATGGCCACGAATCGCTCGGGACGGTCGGAGCCCTCGGCGCCGGCGATCACACCGCAGGCCTCGTCGGGATGATCGGCGCGGGCGTGCGCCACCATCGCATCCACGAGATCGGCCCTGATCACCAGCACAGTTCGAATCCTTCCGCTCACGCCCGCGACGCACCCGGCCCACGCGGGTCGTATCGCTGCCGTCAACGGCCGAGGATATTCGGCTATTCCCACCCACCGCGCGGGCGGGCCTGATATAGCGCGTCCTACGGCGGCGAATGCCTCGATCGAGGGCGATCGACGCTCAGCCGAACAATTCGCGGTAGGTGGGGATGCCGGCCACCGGGTTCGCCCGCAGGATCGCGTCCACGATCGCCCGCTCCACACAGACCGCCGCCGCGGTGCACAATTCGTCGAGCAGCAACAGATCGGCCGGAAACGCCGGCGGCAGTGGAATATTCGACTCCGCGGTGATCGTGCCGGTGGCCAGTGCGAACAGCGTGTCGCCGTCGAGCGGGGAATGGGCGGGGCGGATTGCGCGGGCCAGCCCGTCGTGCGCCGTGACGGCGAGGCGGCGGCATCCCGCCGGATCCAGCGCGGCATCGGTGGCGACGACGCCGATGGTGGTGTTGAGCACCGTCCCCTTCACCGGCAGCGCGTTGGCGCGGGCCAGGGCTTCGGCGCCGGCGGGTGCCAGACCGAAATGCTCCGGTCCGTCGGTACCGGCGCCCCAGGGCAGGCCGGTACGCGGATCGAATACCGAGCCGACCGGATTGGCGACCACCAGCGCCCCGACGGTGTGGCCGGCGGCCGGACCCGCGGTGAAACGCACACTGGCCGTACCGATTCCGCCCTTGATGGAACCGGCCCGCGCACCGGCGCCGGCACCCACACTGCCGCGGTCGAAGGTCTCGCTCGCCGAGTGCGTTGCGCGATAACCGAATTCCGCGGTCGGCCGGATATCCCACGCTCCCACCGGGAGATCGAAGATCACCGCCGCGGGAACGATCGGCACCACCCGCGAGGGATCGGCCGGATCCATCGCAATGCCCTCGCCGTCCTCCTCGAGCCGGCGCATCACCCCATCGGCGGCCGCCAGCCCGTAGGCGCTGCCGCCGGTGAGCAGCACCGCGTTCACCTGCCGCACCGTCTGTCCGGGATCGAGCAGATCGGTCTCGCGGGTGCCCGGACCCCCGCCGCGCACATCGACCGAGGCGGTGGCGCCGCCCGGCACGCGCACCACGGTGCATCCGGTCGCGGCGCCGGAACCCAGCGTCGCGTCCGGATCGAGTTCGTGGTGGTGGCCGACGAGCACGCCGGCGACATCGGTGATCGAATTTCGAGGTCCCGGCACCGAAGTCACATGTCCTCCTGCAGACGTGGGCATCCGCGAGCGCGAGCGGAGTCAGGGAGCCAGGGCGTGCAGCAGCGAATCCTGCATCCAGGTGAGCCAGTGGTAGACGTCCAGGTGCGGGGCGCGCGGATCGTCGGGATCGAGCTGGTCGGGCGTGTCGGCGTCGATGCCCAGTGCGGTGCCCAGTGCCAGCCGCACGTCGTTGAGGGCGTTCAGCCAGGCGTCGGCCTGTTCGGGGGTGAGCACGATCTTGCCGCCGCGCTCGGGCAGGGTTTCCAGGACCACCGTGCCGGCGGCCACCTTCGCGTCGATGATCTCGGGTTCGTGCAGACTGCGCAGGGCGCTGTTGAGATCGGCGCGGTCGGCGTCCGGGGAACCGGGTTCCTTGCGATGGAAGTCGGGCAGCAGCCGCGCCAGCCGCGGATCGTCGGGGGGAACGCTGTTGCCGGTGCGAAGTCCGGTCAGCTCCGCGAGATCGTCCTCCGGGGACGATTGAGCCCGGTCGGTGAGCAGTCCGGTTACCGCCCCCACCAGCGAACGCAGGACGTCCGCCTCCCGGGGGTCCATCTCCGACCGCAGCTTGAGCCCGCTCAGCGAGTTCTTCCTGCTCCACTTGCGCACGGGGCTACCGTAGCCGTCGCGGTCACTGGTCACGTTGCATGGTCGCCCAGAGCCCGGCGGCGTGCAGACGCTGGACGTCGTGCTCCATCCTGTCCCGGGATCCCGACGACACCACCGCCTTGCCCTCGTTGTGTACCTGCAGCATCAGCTCGGTTGCCTTGGCTTTGCTGTAACCGAACAGCTTTTGGAAGATGTAGGTGACGTAGTGCATCAGGTTCACCGGGTCGTCCCAGACCACCGTGACCCACGGCCGGTCCTCGGCCTCCAGGATCTCGGTGACCTCGACGGTCTCCGGTGTGGCCTGAGCCGCCGACAATTGTCCGGCCACGACGCCTACGCGGATGTCTCGCCCCGCCCACGACCGTCCCCGCCACGCCGTGTCCTGCGGGCCCGTCGCTCGCGCCGCTGCCGGGTTCGCGCCGGCCGGACCGGCGGCGATCCGGACGGCGTCTCTGATGCACAGACCCATACCCTCAGAGTACGACGCGGCTCCGGATAAACAACACCCGCGCCGAGCACCTCCGGAAGGCCCTGTGCGACGGCCGCGGCGCCCGCCGCGCGTCCGGTATGTCTACAGTGGCCGCGTGGACACTTCGGCCGCCGCCGCGAGCACAGCCCTGCTGACCGACCAGTACGAGCTGACCATGCTCGCGGCCGCCCTGGCCGATGGTTCGGCACAGCGGCGATGCACCTTCGAGGTATTCGCTCGGCGGTTGCCACATGGTCGCCGATACGGCGTTGTCGCGGGTACCGACCGGTTGCTCACCGCGTTGCGCGACTTCCGTTTCGGCGATGCTGAACTCGCCGTCGCGGCGCGATTCCTGGACGCGCGAACGCTGGAGTGGCTGCGCGATTTCCGCTTCACCGGCGACATCGACGGCTACCAGGAAGGTGATCTCTACTTCCCCGGCTCCCCCATCCTGTCGGTGCGCGGCAGTTTCGCCGAGTGCGTGATGCTGGAAACGCTGATCCTGTCGATCCTCAACCACGACAGCGCGATCGCCGCCGCGGCGGCGCGGATGGTCAGTGCCGCCGCGGGGCGCCGGATGATCGAGATGGGTTCGCGCCGCACCCACGAACTGGCCGCTCCCGCCTGCGCGCGCGCCGCGTATCTCGCCGGGTTCGACGCCACCTCGAATCTGGAGGCGGTGCGGCGCTACGGCATTCCCGGCGCCGGCACCAGTGCGCACGCCTTCACGCTGTTGCACAGCGGCCCGGACGGGCAGCACGAGGCGGCGGCCTTCCGCAGTCAGGTGGATACGCTCGGCATCGGCACCACACTGCTGGTGGACACCTTCGACATCACCGCCGGGGTGGCCCGCGCCATCGAGGTCGCCGGGCCCGAATTGGGCGGTGTGCGAATCGATTCCGGCGACCTGGGCGTCCTGGCGCGGCAGGTGCGCGACCAGCTCGACGCCCTCGGCGCGAACAAAACCCGCATCGTGGTGTCCGGCGATCTGGATGAATACGCGATCGCCGCGCTGCGCGCCGAACCCGTCGACGCGTACGGCGTGGGCACTTCCCTGGTCACCGGCTCGGGGGCGCCGACCGCCGGAATGGTCTACAAACTGGTGGAGGTCGAGGGCGTACCGGTGGCCAAGCGCAGTAGCCACAAACAGTCGCGAGGCGGCACCAAGCGCGCGGTGCGACTGTCCCGCGATACCGGCACCGTCGTCGAGGAGATCGTGTATCCGGCCACCGCGCAGCGCCCCACCGGCAACGGATACGACGTGCGGGATCTGCTGGTTCCGCTCATTCGCAAGGGTGAGCCGGCGGCCGATGCACCGGATCTGGCGCACAGCCGGGACCTGGTCGCCCGCGGTCTGATCAGTTTGCCGTGGGAGGGCTTGAAGCTCTCCGCGGGCGAACCGGCCGTTCCGACCACGTTCCTACAATGACCGTGAGGCAACCGGCGAAACGAGGTGCGGGAAATGGGTAGAGCGCTCATCGTCGTCGATGTGCAGAACGATTTCTGCGAGGGCGGCTCCCTGGCCGTCGCCGGCGGCGCTGCGGTCGCCCGCCGGATCAGCGACTATCTGGCCGCACACCGCGGCGACTATGCCGCGATTGCCGCCACCCGGGATTTCCACATCGATCCGGGTGCCCATTTCTCCGATCGTCCCGATTACGTGGACAGTTGGCCGCCGCACTGCCGGGCCGGCACGCCCGGTGCGGATTTCCATCCGAATCTCGACACCTCCGCTCTCGACGCGGTGTTCTCCAAGGGCGCCTACAGCGCTGCCTATTCCGGATTCGAGGGTTCGACCGACGATGCGGTCGAACTCGCGACATGGTTGCGGGACAAGGGCATCGACGCCGTCGACATCTGCGGTATAGCCACCGACCACTGTGTCCGCGCCACCGCCGCCGATGCCCGCGCGGCGGGACTGACCACCCGGGTGCTGCTGAACCTCACCGCGGCGGTGTCACCGGAGACGGCCACCACCGCGCTGGACGGTCTGCGTGCCGCCGGAGTGGAGTTGGCGGGCAGCCTGCCCACGAACACCTGACCGCGAGATCGGCTAGGACTGCGCGGCCAGGAATTCCACGAGCGCGGCGGCTACCGGCCCGGGGTTCTCGACCTGCGGGTAATGACCGGTCGCGGGCGCCGCGTCCAATACCTCGAACCGGGCCTGCGGCAGTCGTTCCCGCAGCCGCGGCAACAGATGCCCACCGCTGATCGGATCGGCCGGGCCCCACACGAAAAGTACCGGCTTGGAATAACTTTCGAGTGCCTGCTGCCAGCGTGACGCGTTGGCCCGGCGCTCGGCGTGGTAGCGATTGAGCGCCCATTGCACGCGCTTACCGCCGCCGTCGGTCATCGCCAGCCACATCTGGTGCAGATCGGTGTCGGAGACCGGGCGCCCGAGGATGCGGCGCAACGTCATCCGGAAGGTCGTCTCCGACATGAGCGGATTCAGTATCTTGCCGATCGGGGTGATCATCAGATGCTGAATCGGCAAGGGCCGGTACAGATCCGGGTACAGGCCGCCGTTGAGCCAGGCCATCCGCCGCACCCGCGCACTGTCGCGGGCCAGCAACTCCTGCGCCACACTGACACCGTAATCGTGTGCCACGAGCGCGGTGCCGGTGATTCCGAGCCGCTGCCAGAGCTGTTCGACCAGCGTGGCCTGTTCGGTCATCCGATAGTCGTGCCCGCGCGGTTTGTCGCTGGCGCCGAAGCCGAGGAAATCCAGAGTCGTTACCCGGCAGCCGGATTCGGTGAGAGCGGGCAGAATCGAGACCCAATCGTGCGAGGAGGTCGGATATCCGTGCAGCAGCGTCACCGGCCGCCCGTCGATCGGGCCGTCCTGCCGATGGAAGATCCGGTGGCCACTCAGCTCGAGATGCGTTCCCCCGGCGATCCAGGTGCGGTAATCCGGCTCCACGCGCGTCTCCTTCCCCGTAGCGTCCGCACCCCCTGATGCGGATCACCGCCAACCCTACTGGCCGTCCCGGGCGCCGCCACCGGATCCGGCGTCACCGCGACGCGCCCTGTGGACAACCGCCGACCTGTGGACAACTCCGCGCGAATGGGCGGGGGCAACCGCCGGCGACCGCCGCCGGTCGGGCCGGTTGTCGGCAGGGGGCGCTAGTCTTCCTGGGTGCCCGAACTCCCGCCCGTACCGACGTTGCTGGCGACCGCCGTGGAAGCACTCGGCGGTACGGCGCGTACCGGCCAGCAGACCATGTCGGCCGCGGTCGCGCACTCCATCGACACCAAGGAACACCTGGCCGTGCAGGCCGGGACCGGCACCGGTAAGTCGCTGGCCTATCTGGTGCCGAGTCTGCGGCACGCGGTGCAGAGCGGGCGGACGGTCGTGGTCTCCACCGCCACCATCGCGCTGCAGCGCCAGTTGGTCGACCGCGATCTGCCGCGGCTGGCACAGGCTCTGGAGAAACCACTGGGCCGGCGCGCCCGCTTCGCGATCCTCAAGGGCCGCAACAACTATCTGTGCCTGCACAAGATCAACAGCGCGATTCCGGACGAAGCCCCGGAGACCGAACTGTTCGACGCCTTCGCGATCTCCCGGCTCGGGCGCGAGGTGCAGCGCCTCAACGACTGGGCCTCCGACACCGAGACCGGCGACCGCGACGAACTCGTTCCCGGCGTCAGCGACCGGGCTTGGCGTCAGGTCAGCGTGTCGGCGCGGGAATGCCTGGGCAAATCGCGCTGCCCGTTCGGCACCGACTGCTTCGCCGAACGCGCCCGCGCGGAATCCGGGCAGGCCGATGTGGTGGTCACCAATCATGCGCTGCTGGCCATCGATGCCATCAGCGGAATCCAGGTGCTGCCCGAACACGACGTGGTCGTCATCGACGAGGCGCACGAACTGGTGGACCGGGTCACCGGCGTGGCGACCGCGGAACTGTCCACCGCGACCATCACGGCGGCGGCCAAGCGCTGCACCAAACTCGTCGACGAGGGCGACCTCGACCGGCTCGAGGGTGCGGCGGAGGCGTGGCACGAACTGCTCGAGGATCTGCCGCCGGGCCGCTGGGACCAGCTTCCCGCCGGCGGCGACCAGGTGCTGGCTCTGCTGCGTGATGCCGCCTGGACCGTCCGGACCGCCCTCGCGCCTCCCGGTTCCGGTGCGCCACAAGGCGATCCGGAGGCCGCTGCCGCCCGCAACATGGCGGTGGCCGCGGTCGAGGAAGTGCACGATACCGCCGTGCGCGCGCTGACGGCGTTCGAGGAACCCGATCCGGCGGCCCGCCGCGATGTGCTGTGGCTGGCCGTGGACGAGGTGCGCGGCGTGGCCCGGCGCACGCTGCACATGGCCCCGCTCTCGGTGGGCGGGTTGTTGCGCAGCCGGTTGTTCGGCACCGCGACGGTCGTGCTCACCTCGGCCACGCTGCAGGTCGGCGGCTCCTTCGACGGGCTGGCCGTCACGTGGGGGCTGCCCCCGCAGACGCCCGATCGCGCCGGGACCGACATCCCCGGCGCCGACCGCGCGGATCAGGGCAGCCGCCGCATCGACCCGGCGCTGGCGAACGGAGCCGAAGCTCCCGCCGACACCTCGGCCATGCGCTGGAACTCCCTGGATGTGGGCTCGCCGTTCGATCACGCCAAATCCGGCATCCTCTACGTCGCCAAACATCTCCCGGCTCCCGGCCGCGACGGCCTGGCCCCGGCCTATCTGGACGAGATCGAGCGGCTGATCGAGGCGGCCGGCGGCCGCACACTGGGGTTGTTCTCCTCGATGCGCGCCGCCAAGGCCGCCAGCGAAATCCTGCGCGAACGCCTGGACACGCCGATCCTGTGCCAGGGCGAGGACGCCACCGGCACCCTGGTCCGGCGCTTCGCCGAAGATCCCGCGACCTCGTTGTTCGGCACGCTCTCGCTGTGGCAGGGCGTGGACGTTCCCGGACCGTCGCTGAGCCTGGTCATTCTCGACCGCATTCCGTTCCCCCGGCCCGACGATCCGCTGCTGGTCGCCCGGCAGCAGGCCGTGCAGGCTCGCGGCGGCAACGGCTTCCTGACCATCGCGGCCAACCACGCCGCCCTGCTGCTGGCCCAGGGCACCGGTCGGCTGCTGCGCAGCGTGCACGACCGCGGTGTGGTCGCGATTCTGGATCCGCGGCTGGTGACCGCCCGCTACGGCGGATATCTGCGGGCCTCCCTGCCGCCGTACTGGGAGACCTCCGACCCCGAGGTCGTCGCCAAGGCGCTGCGGCGATTGACGGCCGCGGCCCCCGATCCGGCCGTGGCCGTCGAGAACTGAACCGAACCGTTATATGACACCAGCCACATCGGCTGGCAAACTACTTCTATCCGGAAGTAAGTTGGCGGGCGATACTTCCGGTGCACCCCAATTCCCACATCGGAGTATCCGAGGTCCCCGCGTCGCGAACCCTGCACGCGACGTGGGGACACTCATATCGCCCGGCACGCGAACCTACTTCACCAGCAGCGTGATCACCGCGGCCACCACACCGATCACGACCGCGCCGACTCCCCACACGATGCCGTGCCGCTGCCACGGCCGCCCGTGATCGATCGAGAAGCGGCCCGGGCCGGTGAAGCCCAGCGCCACCGCGACCACCGCGAACAACAGCGCGGATTCGTATCCCTCGAGCCCGTGCGGCCAGGTCACATGCATCGCGTTGATCATGGTGCCGAGGACGATCGCGGCGGCCAGGGGCGTCACCAGCCCGAGGAACAGCAGACCGCCGCCGACCGCCTCACACAACCCGGCGAGCGTGGCGAAGAATTTTCCGGGGTCGTAATCCATGTGCTGGAATCCGGCGGCCGTCGCGGACAGGCCGGGGCCGTTGAACCAGCCGAAGAGCTTCTGAGTGCCGTGCACGAACAGCAGTCCGCCGAAGACCAGCCGCAACAGCAGCAGGCCGATATCGGCGGCGACCGGATCGGCCGCGGTCCGGAATTCCAGCGGGCGGGCGGCGGTCCGGGGCTCGGTATTGGCGGTCATGATCGTCGGAGTCCTCATCTCGTTAGTTGACGAAAGCAAAGCGGACCGCGGTCCGATTGATAACACGGTGACCAACCGAACCCGGTTCACGACTTATTCCGTAAGGCGTGCTCCGTGGGGCTCGTCCGGTAAGGCCTCGTTCGGTAAGACGAGGAATGCGCGCCGAACTCATCGGCGCCGGGCCAGGCGACCCGACCGGCGAAAACCTACTCGGCGAGGAAGAAGAAGTACGCGAGGAAGACCGCCATCAACACCCACATGACCGGGTGCACCTCACGCCCGCGCCGCCGCGCGACCATGACGACGGGATAGAAGGTCAGTCCCATCGCGATCCCGTTGGCGATCGAATAGGTCAGCGGCATCATGATCACGGTGATGAACGCCGGGATCGCGTATTCGAGCTTGCTCCAATCGATGTCACCGAGCGCCCGCGACATCAGCACGCCCACCACGATCAGCGCCGGCGCCGTCACCGCGGGGACATCGGCGACCACCGCGAAGATCGGGAAGAAGAACATCGCGGCCAGGAACCAGCCTGCGGTCGAGACCGCGGTGAGCCCGGTTCGCCCGCCCGCGCTGACGCCGGCCGTGGACTCGACATAGGCGGTGGTGGTCGAGGTGCCGATGATCGCGCCCGCGGCGGTGCCGATCGAATCGGCGGCCAGCGCCTGCGCGGCGCGCGGCAGTTTCCCGTCGGGTCCGAGCAGCCCGGCTTGGTTGGCGATCCCGATCAGCGTGCCCGAGGCGTCGAAGAAGTCGACGAACAGCATGGTCAGCACGACGATCGCCATCTGGCCGGTGAACGCGTGCGGCAGATTCACGATGGCCTGGCCGAAGGTCTGATCCAGTCCGTGCGGCAGCGCCATCACCTGATGCGGTAGATGCACCAGCCCGCTGACGATGCCGACGACCGTCGTGGAGACGATGCCGTACAGCACGGCGCCGTGCCAGCCGAGCACCAGGAAGACGACCGTCACCACCAATCCGAACAGCGCGAGCAGCGTGGTCCCCTTGGTGAAGTCACCCAGGTGGACGAAGGTCGCCGGATCGGAGACCACGATCCCGGCGTTCTTGAGACCGAGGAAGGCGACGAACATGCCGATCCCCGCGCCGACGGCCAGCTTCAGTTGCAGCGGAATCGCGTCGATGATCTTCTCGCGGATCTTGGTCACCGCGAGGATGAAGAAGATGATGCCCGACAGCAGCGTGCCCGACAGCGCCACCTGCCAGTCGATTCCCATTCCCAGCACGACCGAATAGGCGAAGAAGGCGTTCAACCCCATCCCGGGCGCGAGCGCGATCGGGTAGCGCGCCCACACCCCCATCACCAGCGTGCCCACCACCGCGGCCACCGCGGTCGCGGTGAACACCGCCTGGGTCGGAATGCCGCGCGATCCGAGCTGACCGTGGTCGCCGAGAACCGCCGGGTTGACCGCGAGCACATAGGACATCGCCAGGAAGGTGACGGTTCCCGCCATGAGCTCGCGCTTCATGGTCGATCCGAGCCGCTCGATTCCGAAGTAGGAATCGAGGCGTCCCTTGGACCGCGACAGGACGTCGACACTGCTCATCTGCTGCTCTCCACCCTCGCCCCGGACCGATCGGACTGTGCCGAGGGCACCGTATCGGTCTCCGACCGTTCGATGCCATTCAGATCGGCGAACATGTGGCAAATCACGCTCCCCGATCTTGCCGCTGACCAGAGGGTCTACGGTCGCGCCGCGGCGACCAGTCCGAGTTCCGCCGGGCCCGCCAGCAGAGGGTGTGTGGGCAGCACGCGGACGGTATACCCGACAGCACCGGAATGTGGCACCGGCGTGGTGACCGCGTACTGCTCGGTGCCGGCATCCGTCGAGAGGTGCTCCATGTCGACGACCTCCGTATCGGTCAGCTCGTCATCGGAACCGACCCGGCCCAGAACCGCCTGCACCACCACGTCGCCGGTGGGCAGACCGGCCAGATCGATGCGGGCCCGCAGCGACAGTTCCGCGCCGATCACCGGAATATCGGGCAGGCCGGAGCTGTCGACCTGAAGCACTTTCACCTGCGACCACACCCCCTCGAGGCGGCGGCGGTATTCGGCCAGCGCCCGCGCCCCGGCGAAGTCGCCGGCCGCGACCGCGGCATAGGACCCGGCGGCCGGGAGGTAGTAGCCGGTGGTGTAGTCGCGGACCATGCGCGAGGCGAGCACCTTCGGACCGAGGGTGCGCAGCGTGTGGCGCACCATTTCCATCCAGCGCACCGGCAGGCCGGATTCGTCGCGCTCGTAGAACCGCGGGAGCACCGAGCGCTGCAACATCTCGTACAGCGCGGCCGCCTCCAGATCGTCGCGCCGATGTTCGTCGCTGACGCCGTCGGCGGTCGGGATGGCCCAGCCGTTGTCGCCGTCGTACATCTCGTCCCACCAGCCGTCGCGGATGGAGAGGTTGAGCCCGCCGTTGAGTGCGGCCTTCATCCCGGACGTCCCGCAGGCCTCCAGCGGACGCAGCGGATTGTTCAACCACACATCGCAACCCCAGTACAGGTAGCGGGCCATCGACATGTCGTAATCGGGCAGGAACACGATCCGGTGCCGCACCGCCGGATCGTCGGCGAACCGCACCACCTGCTGGATCAGCGCCTTGCCCCCGTCGTCGGCGGGATGGCTCTTACCGGCGACCACCAGTTGCAGCGGTCGCTCCGGATCGAGCAACAGCGCGCGCAGCCGGTCGGGATCGCGCAGCATCAGCGTCAGCCGCTTGTAGGTGGGCACCCGTCGGGCGAAGCCGACGGTCAGCACACCGGGATCGAAAACCTCGTCCACCCAACCCAATTCGGCCGGTGCAGCGCCGCGTTCGAGCCACGATTCCCGCAGCCGGCGACGGACCTCGGCGACCAGTACCGCGCGCAGCGTCGCCCGGGTCTCCCACAGTTCGTGCAGATCCACGGACCGCAGCTGTCCCCCGCTGCGTGCCTCGGCGACGAGTTCGGGGCCCACGAGGTCGCGTGCTGTATCCACGGCGGCGCTCCCGGGTCCCTCCGTGGTTACGCTCGCTGCCTCCTCCGGGCCCGTCGCTCGTGCCGCGATGTCGATCCATTCGCGAGCCGCCCACGTCGGGGCGTGCACACCGTTGGTCACCGAGCCGATCGGCACCTCGGCTGCGTCGAATCCGGGCCACAGCGGCGCGAACATGTCGCGGCTGACCTCACCGTGCAATCGTGAAACACCGTTGGCGCGCTGGGCGAGTCGTAACCCGAGGTGGGCCATGTTGAACACCGAAGGATCGGCCTCACGTCCCAGCGCCAGGATCCGATCCACCGAAATCCCCGGCAACAGTGGCGATTCCCGTTCCCCGTGGGCGCCGCCGAAGTAACGGCGGACCAATCCGGCGGCGAACCGATCGATGCCCGCGGGCACCGGAGTATGGGTGGTGAAGACGGTCGCGGCCCGGACCGCGGTCAGCGCGGAGTCGAAATCCATTCCGCCCGCCATATATTCGCGGATCCGCTCGATCCCGAGGAATCCCGCGTGGCCCTCGTTCATATGCCAGACGTCCGGATCCGGCAGGCCGCGAGCCCGAGTGTAGGCGCGGACCGCGCGCACACCGCCGATTCCGGCCAGAATCTCCTGTTTGATGCGGTGGTCCTGGTCGCCGCCGTACAGCCGGTCGGTCACCGCGCGCAGTTCCGGATCGTTGTCGCCGATATCGGAATCGAGCAGCAGCAACGGAATTCGTCCCACCTGAGCGATCCACACCCGGGCGCGCAGTACCCGGCCCTCGGGCATGGGCACGTGGACGAGCACCGGCGCGCCCTCCTCGGCCAGCAGCCGCAGCGGCAGGCCTTGCGGATCGAGGTCGGGATAGCGTTCGGCCTGCCAGCCGTCGGCGGTGAGCGACTGCCGGAAGTAGCCGGATCGATACAGCAGGCCGACGCCGATCAGCGGCAATCCCAGATCCGAGGCCGCCTTGAGATGGTCGCCGGCCAGAATCCCCAGGCCGCCCGAATAATTCGGCAGCACCTCGGTCACACCGAATTCCATGGAGAAATAGGCGATACCGCGCGGCGCCGGGGTTTCCGGCTCCGCGGCGATATGTTCGGCGAACCAGCGGGGTCTGGTCAGATAGTCCCGCAGGTCGGCCTGCGCGGCGTCGACGGCCGCCTGATAATCGGGATCCGCGGCCCACTCGTCGAGCCGGTCCGCGTCCACCTCACCGAGCATCCGCACCGGATCGCGCCCGACCCGCACCCACAACTCGGGATCCAGCTGCGCGAACACATCCTGAGTGGGCCCGTGCCATGACCACCGCAGATTGGCGGCCAGCTCACCGAGGGCGGCCAGCCGCTGCGGCAGATGGGCACGGACGGTGAAACGACGCAATGCCTTCACCGGGTAGACCCTACACGGCGGCACCGGCCCGTCCGCCGCACGCCAAGGCCGAGCCAGCGCGCTGACCTGCTGCGAAAGGTGTCATCCCCGCAGCGTCCGATCGAGCAGGGCCAGCAGTTCGCGCCGGTGCCGCTCGTCGGCTTCGCGGTCGTAGGCCGCGGTGTCGGTCTGGGTGTAACCGTGGTGTGCGCCGGGGTAGACCTCGGTGCGGTAACGCACTCCGGCCGCGGCGAGAGCCTTGTCGAACGTCTCGATCTGTTCCGGCGTCAGCGAGCGGTCCTGGTCGGCATGGCCGAAATACATCTCGGCCGTGGCCTTCTCGACGGCCAGATGCGGGCTGTCGGGGCCGTCGACCACCAATCCGCCGGTGTGGAACCCGGCCGCGGCCGCGATCCGGTCACCGAACGCGCCGGCCGTGTACACCGCCAACCGGCCGCCCATGCAATAGCCGGCCGTGGCGATCGGTCCGTCGGCCGTGTGCTCGAACGCGGTGAGCCAGTCCAGATAGGCGCCGGCATCGCGGACCACGAGATCCGGGGTGAGCTCCCGCAGCATCGGGACGATCGTGGCGAACAGGTCCGGACGCTGCTGCGGGTCGATGAAATCGGGCAGCTCGAGCAGCGGCGCCCGGCCGTGCCGGTAGAAGACGTTGGGGACCAGCACGGTGTATCCGGCCGCGGCGAAATCGTCGGCCAGTGCGCGCAGACTCGGACGTAGGCCGAACGCGTCCATGTACAGCAGCACACCGGGATACCTCCCGCCCGTCGCGGGATGGGTGACGTACGCGTCGGCGACACCGTCGGGTGTCGTGATCTCCACGGTCTGCCCCTGCACTGCTGTCATGCGAGATTCCCTTTCTCTCGGCTCTCCCGGCGAATTCGATCGTGCCGGCCGTTCGCACCGCACCGGCGTCCACCAGAAACGGAACCAACGCCCCGGAAAGTCTGCCACGGGCCTGTCCGGCCCGCAATCGCGCAGGCCCGCGTCGCGCGTGTTCGTGGTCGCCCTCGAACACCGGTACGGTTGGTGCCGTGACCGGTCGCATCGCCATCGATGACACCGCCCCGGCCGTCGCGGGCGGATATTCGGCCAAGGCCGTCGTCGGCGAGGTGGTCCCGGTGCGGGCCGTGGTGTGGCGCGAGGGTCACGACGCGGTGGCGGCCACCCTGGCCGTGCGCGGACCGGGCGGCGGCCGCACCCAGCGGATCCGGATGGCGCCCGAGTTCGAACCCGATGTCTTCAATGCGGTGTTCACCCCGAATACGCCGGGGCTGTGGACCTTTCGCGTGGAAGGCTGGGGCGATCCGATCACCGGATGGCGGGCCGCGGTCGAGGCGAAACTCGCCGTCGGCCAGAGCGCCGCGGATCTGGCCAACGATCTCGAGATCGGCGCCCGGCTGTTCGAACGGGCGGCACAGGCGGTCCCGAAACGCCAGTGGGAGAAACTGCGCGCCGCCGCGGCCGCGCTGCGCAGCGATGCGCAACTGCCGGCGCGGGTGGCGCCCGCCTTCAGCGCCGAGGTGGCCGAGATCCTGCGCGAGACGCCACTGCGCGACCTGGTGACCCGCGGTCCGGCCCACACGGTGCTGGTCGAGCGGCGGCGCGCGCTGGTCGGCTCGTGGTACGAATTCTTCCCCCGCTCCACCGGCGGCTGGGACGCCGACGGCAATCCGGTGCACGGTACCTTCGCCACCGCGACGAAGGAACTGCCACGCATCGCGGCCATGGGTTTCGACGTCGTCTACCTGCCGCCGATCCACCCGATCGGCACCGTGAATCGCAAGGGCCCCAACAACTCTCTGACATGCGGGCCCGACGATTTCGGCTCCCCGTGGGCGATCGGATCGGCCGAGGGCGGCCACGACGCGGTCCATCCACTGCTGGGGACCGAGGCGGATTTCGCCGAATTCGTCCGTGCCGCAGGTGAACTCGGCCTGGAAGTGGCACTGGATCTGGCGCTGCAGTGCGCGCCCGACCATCCGTGGGTGCGCAGCCATCCGGAATGGTTCACCACTTTGCCCGACGGCACCATCGCGTTCGCGGAGAATCCGCCGAAGAAGTATCAGGACATCTACCCGCTGGATTTCGACAACGATCCGGATGGGTTGTATGCCGCGGTCCTGGGTGTCGTGCGGCACTGGATCGCGCTGGGCGTCACGATTTTCCGGGTCGACAATCCACACACCAAACCGGCCGACTTCTGGGAATGGCTGATCGCGCAGGTGCGCCGGACCGATCCCGACGTGATCTTCCTGTCCGAGGCATTCACCCGCCCGGCCCGCCTCTACGGCCTGGCCCGGCGCGGATTCTCCCAGTCCTATACGTATTTCACCTGGCGCACCGGCGCCTACGAACTGGCCGAATTCGGTCGCGAACTCGCCGCCAAGGCCGACGAGGCCCGGCCCAATCTGTTCGTCAACACTCCCGATATCCTGCACGAGAGCCTGCAGCACGGCGGTCCGGGCATGTTCGCCGTGCGCGCCGTGCTCGCTGCCACGCTGGGTCCGAGCTGGGGAATGTACTCCGGTTTCGAACTTTTCGAACATCGGGCGGTGCGCCCCGGCAGCGAGGAATATCTCGATTCGGAGAAATACCAGCTGCGCCCGCGACGATTCGCCGAGGCCGCGGCGCGCGGTGAATCGCTGGAACCGCTCATCACCCGGCTGAACGAGATTCGCCGGGCACATCCGGCACTACAACAGGTGCGCTGCATCACCTTTCACCACGTCGACAACGAGGCGCTGCTGGCGTATTCGAAGGTCGATCCGAGCTCCGGGGACGCGGTGCTGGTCGTGGTCAACCTCAATCCGTTCGGCGCCGAGGACGGCATGATCTCGCTCGATATGCCGGCCATCGGGCGGGAATGGCACGATCGCCCGACGGTCCACGACGAGATCAGCGGCGAGGAATACCACTGGGCGCAAACCAATTACGTGCGGCTGGATCCGGTGCGAGCACCCGCCCACATCCTCGCACTCCCAGCGATTTCCGCGGCCGCTCGCACCGAATTGGCCTACCGCAGGACATTCCGGTGACCGCACGCCGGACCACCGCCCGGCGGCCGCGCCGATGAATCGGCGTGATCTGATGCTGCTGGCCGCCGGCACCCACACCGACCCGCACACGGTCCTCGGCGCGCATCCGCATCCCGACGGAACGGTGATCAGAACCCTTCGGCCCCACGCCGATTCGGTGTCGGCCCGCATCGGCGGCGACGATCATCCGCTGCACCACATCGGCCACGGCGTCTTCGAGGGCGTGGTCGGATTTCCGGATCTGTGGGACTACCGGCTGGTCGTGGCGTATCCGGGCAGCCGGACCGTCCTCACCGCCGACGGATACCGCTTCCTGCCTACGGTCGGCGAACTCGATCTGCAC
This sequence comes from Nocardia sp. BSTN01, assembly GCF_015354405.1. Lineage (GTDB taxonomy): Bacteria > Actinomycetota > Actinomycetes > Mycobacteriales > Mycobacteriaceae > Nocardia. The sequence goes on from NZ_JADKYP010000022.1 coordinate 94,688, forward strand.
CTGCTCGGCGAGGGGCGGCATCGACGGCTCTGGGAGGTACTCGGCGCCCATCCGCGCCGCTACACCACCCTCGACGGCGAGGTCACCGGCACGTCGTTCGCGGTATGGGCGCCGAATGCGCGCGGTGTCACCGTCTTCGGCGATTTCGACAGCTGGAGTGGAACGAGTACGCCGATGCGCCGGCTCGGATCGTCCGGGGTGTGGGAGGTGTTCGTCCCCGGCGTCGCGGCGGGCACGCGATACAAATATCGCGTCCACGGCGCCGACGGGCGGACCGTCGACCACGCCGATCCCCTGGCCTTCGCCGCCGAAACCCCGCCCGCGACGGCATCGGTCGTCACCGACACCACTCACCGGTGGTCGGATCAGGACTGGTGCGCCGCCCGCGCCCGGCGCGACCCCACTCGCGAGCCGATGAGCATCTACGAGGTTCATCTCGGCTCGTGGCGGCCCGGGCTCGACTATCGCAGCGCCGCCGAACAGCTCGCGGAATACGTTCGGGCCCAAGGTTTCACCCACGTGGAACTGCTGCCCGTCGCGGAACACCCGTTCGGCGGCTCCTGGGGGTACCAGGTCACCTCCTACTACGCGCCGACCGCCCGCTTCGGCTCCCCCGACGATTTCCGCGCGTTCGTCGATCACCTGCATGCCCACGGCATCGGCGTCGTCCTCGACTGGGTGCCCGGCCACTTCCCACGCGACGAATGGGCCCTGGCCCGCTTCGACGGCACCGCCCTCTACGAACATCCCGATCCTCGTCGCGGCGAGCAATTGGAGTGGGGCACCTACATTTTCGACTACGGCCGCAACGAGGTGCGCAACTTCCTGGTCGCGAACGCGCGGTTCTGGCTCGAGGAGTTCCATATCGACGGGCTGCGCGTCGACGCCGTCGCCTCGATGCTGTACCTGGACTATTCGCGTCCGCCCGGCGGCTGGGAGCCGAATGTGCACGGCGGACGGGAGAATCTGGAGGCCGTCGCCTTCCTGCGCGAACTGAACGCCGCCGTCCACGCCGATCATCCCGGCGTGGTGACCATCGCCGAGGAATCCACCACCTGGCCGGGAGTCACCCGGTCCACGGAGGTCGGCGGGCTGGGCTTCACCCTGAAATGGAATATGGGCTGGATGCACGACACGCTCGGCTACCTCGGGCGCGATCAGGTGCATCGCAGCTGGCACCACAACGAGATCACGTTCTCGGCGGTCTACGCGTGGAGTGAGAACTATCTGCTGCCGATCAGCCACGACGAGGTGGTGCACGGCAAGGGCACGCTGTGGACCCGCATGCCCGGCGACGACTACGCCAAAGCCTGCGGCGTCCGCGCGGTCCTGGCCTACATGTGGGCACATCCGGGTAAACAACTGCTGTTCATGGGCCAGGAGTTCGGCCAGTTCCGGGAGTGGTCACACGACCGCGGGCTGGACTGGGACGAACTCGCCAACCCGCTGCACGACGGTATCCGCGTCCTCGTCGCCGATCTCAACGCCGCCTACCGCGCCCACCCCGCGCTGTGGACGCAGGACACCGCGCCCGGCGGTTACGCCTGGATCGAGGCCGACGACCACGTCCACAACGTGCTCGCCTTCCTGCGCTACGGCACCGATGGCTCGGTCGTGGCCTGCGTCTTCAACTTCTCCGGTATCGAACACCGCGACTACCGCATCGGACTGCCCGTTCCCGGCACCTGGCACGAAATCCTCAACACCGACGCCACCCCCTACGGCGGCAGCGGCACCGGAAACCTCGGCGCGGTATCGGCGTCGGCCTGTCCCTCGCACGGCCGGCCCTACTCGGCGGAGGTCACCATCGCACCCAACAGCGCCGTCTGGCTGACGCCTGATCACCACCGCAGCATCGGCAACGGCCGCAACGGATGACGCAGCGCCCACCGCGCGGCGCTGTGGGCCAGAAACCGATGAAAGCCGTGATACGGCAGCGCGGCGACGACGGCACGTACCTCGGCCCGGGGCACACCGCCGCGCAGGAGGCCGCCGCTGACGTCGATACGGTCCGCGATCCGGAAGGTCTCGGTGATCGGATCCTCCACCGCGCGTACCCGGTGATGGTCGAGCACCATCCGCCGGACCGCCTCGAGGTCGGAGATTCCGAACTCGGCCGCGCACTCCTCGGCCAGTGCGGCGGAGGGCGCCAGATAGTCGAAGGTCCCGGCGGTCCAGATGCCGAGGTCGTGCACGGCCCACGCGAGCACCGCCGCATCGGGCAGCGGGGTATCGAGCAGCGCCCGGTGGTAGTTGAGGCAGCGCAGCACGTGGTTGCGGTATGTCGTCAGATCGTCGCCCAGGTGGTCGCGGTGCCGGTCGAGGACCGCGGTGACGATCGGATGCTCGGTTCGCACGGCCATCCGGGCTCAGAACTTCCAAGGCGCCGGCAGGTCCGGGACCACGCACCCATAGGTGTGCTCGATCGACACCGGAGTGCCGCGAACCGTGCCGTGCGCGCGCAACTCCACCGGGTAGTACCGGAAGCAGCGGACTCCGGAATCCGAATCCGGGAGCGTCAGTTCGGCATCGGCCAGATACGCGCAGGCCGCGGAGGCCTCGGGATGTGAGCCGCCGATCGGATCGCAGGTCAACGTGACGGTGCGAGGCGAACGGTCGGGTTCGGTGCGGGTGAAGATCAGTCGGGTGGCCGCATCGTGGGCCGCGGCGCTGCTCGCCGGCAGCAGCATTGCCGCGGCGCATGCGGCGCCGATCAGACCACGCGTCGTTGTCTTCACACCGGCCTCCCGTCCCCACGCCGACGGCGGATTCCGCCGGCGCCTGCGCCGATTATCGGTCGTCGCGGCCGATCGGTCGATCACCGCGACGACCGGGCGCGGCTCAGTACAGTGCCGTCGCCAGCTTGCGCCGGGCCGCTACCACGACCGGATCGGCGGTGTCGAACAGCTCGAACAGCTCGACCAGCCGGGTCCGCACGCGATTGCGGTCGTCGCCCGCGGTCCGCTTGATCAACCCGATCAGCCGATCGAAGGCGGCATCGGGCTGCTGATTGAACAGTTCCGCATCGGCGGCGGTGAAGGCGGCGTCGATATTGCCCGGATCGGCGTCGGCCACCGCGATCGCGTCGGCCGGCAGTTCGCGGGCACGGCCGAAGAATCGGACCTGCCGCAGCGCCGCCTTGGCCTCCTCATTGCCCGGTTCGGCGGCGAGGATCGCCTCGTAGGCGGCCTCGGCCCCGGCGATGTCACCGCGATCGAGCGCCTCCTCGGCGGCCACGAACCGCGGATCCTCCGGTGCGGGCGCCTGGCCCTGATCGTCACCGGCGCCGGGAAGTTTGCCCCGCACCGCGTCGACGACCGCGGCAAGCCACTGCTTGACCTGTTCCTCGGGCTGCGAGCCCTGGAAATCGGCCAGCGGCTGCCCGGCGGCCACCGCGATCACGGTCGGAATGCCCTGCACTCCGAAGGCCTGCGCGATCCGCATATTCGGCTCGGCCTCGATGGTGGCCAGCTCCCAGCTGCCCCCGGCGCTGCCGACCAGCCGCTCGAACAGCTTGACCAGTTCGACACTTCCCGGGCTGCGCTGCGAATACAGGACGACGACAACCGGCACCTCGAGCGATCGTCGCAGCACCTTGGTCTCGAAATCGGCCTCGGTGACGGCGTGATCGCCCGGAACGTCCGTGGCGGACGGCTGTTTCAGAGCGGACAGATCCACCGCGCCGGACATGGCGGCGGCAGCGGCGGGCGAGGGACGACGTGCAGCAGGTCGAGTCACGACATCCAGTTTGTCACGACGCGGCGGGCGCCGGGGTCGCGGCCGGGCTCAGCTCTCCCAATTGTCCGGTCCGAATCGCCCAGCGCTCGAACCAGACCGAGGTGAACGGCACCACCGTCGACACCAGACCCAGCAGGATCGTCTTGCCGGGCCATTCGTATTCGCGCCAGGCCAGCAGCAGGCTCACCGCGTACAGCAGGAAGATGATGCCGTGCAGCATGCCGAACACCATCACCGGCCAGGTGATGGGTTCGGGCAGCCGCTTGAGCACCGAACCGAGCAGCAACAGCGCCCACGACGGCGCTTCCAGCAGTCCGAACAGACGCACCCGCTTGGCCACGGTGCTCACGTCGAAGAATTCGCCCATGGCCACCATTGTGCCCAACGACTACGCAGCGTCGTAGTAGGTGTGGGTCATGCCACAGCGCGAACCGAGGTCAGACGCGGACGATGAGGGCGTCGCCCTGGCCGCCGCCACCACACAGCGCGGCCGCACCCACACCGCCACCGCGGCGCTGCAACTCCAGCGCCAGGTGCAGCACGATCCGCGCGCCCGACATACCCAGCGGGTGACCGATCGCGATCGCACCACCGTTGACGTTGACCTTCTCCGGATCGATCCCCAGCTTGCGGGTCGAGGCGATCCCGACCGCCGCGAACGCCTCGTTGATCTCCACCAGATCCAGATCCGCCGGCGAGATACCTTCCTTCGCGCAGGCTTTCGCGATCGCGTTCGCGGGCTGGTCCTGCAGCGTGGAATCCGGACCGGCCACCACACCCGCGGCCCCGATCTCCGCGATCCAGCTCAACCCCAGCTCCTGAGCCTTCGCCTTGCTCATCACGACCACCGCGGCCGCACCATCGGAAATCTGCGACGCCGACCCCGCGGTGATCGTGCCGTCCTTGGCGAACGCGGGACGCAGCTTGCCCAGCGACTCCACCGTCGTATCCGCGCGCACGCCCTCGTCCTCGCTCACCACGATCGGGTCGCCCTTGCGCTGCGGCACCGACACCGGCACGACCTCGTCGGTGAACACACCGTTCTTCCACGCCGCGGCGGCCTTCTGATGCGAGGCGGCGGCGAACGCGTCTTGCTCGGCGCGCCCGATCCCGTCACCGGCGTTGCGGGACTCGGTCAGCGCACCCATCGCCTGATCGGTGAAGATGTCGTGCAGCCCGTCGTAGGCCATGTGGTCACGCAACGTGACATCGCCGTATTTGAAGCCCTCCCGCGACTTCTCCAGCATGTGCGGGGCCCGGCTCATCGACTCCTGACCACCGGCCACCACGATCTCGTACTCACCGGCGCGAATCAGCTGATCCGCCAACGCGATCGCATTGATACCCGACAAACACACCTTGTTCAGCGTCAACGCCGGCACATCCATCGGAATACCACCCGCGACCGCGGCCTGACGCGCCGGAATCTGACCAGCGCCAGCGGTCAGCACCTGACCCATGATCACGTAATCGACCTGCTCGGGCGCCACCCCACCACGCTCGAGCGCCGCCTTGATCGCGAAACCACCCAGATCCGAACCGGAGAACCCGGACAACCCACCGAGCAACCGACCGACCGGAGTACGGGCGCCGGAAACAATCACAGAGGTGGTGGCCACGATGAACCTCGCTTCTCGCATTCAGGGACGCAGCGGCGAGCCGCTCACGCACTCGGTGGCGGGCCGCCCTCGTACTCGACGACGGGCCGCTCTCGTACTCAACGGTAACCCGTCCCGTCGCGGCAGCTCCAGGTAGGTGCGCGCTACCTTCGTAGAGTGAGCACTACCGATACGTCCGCGTTCATTCCCGCCGATTACGTCATCGCCGTCGACCACGTCGGCATCGCCGTGCCCGATCTCGATACCGCCGTGGCGTGGTATTCGGACAATCTCGGCATGGTCGAAACCCATCGCGAGGTCAACGAGGCCCAGGGTGTGCACGAGGCGATGCTGTCGCTGCCCGGTTCCGGCGACGACGCCACTGCTCTGCAGTTGCTGGCGCCGCTGAACGAGGAGTCCACCATCGCCAAGTTCATCGGCCGCAACGGCCCCGGATTGCAGCAACTGGCCTACCGCGTGACCGATATCGACGCGGTAGCTACCTTCCTGCGAGGCCGCGGCGTCCGTTTGCTGTACGACGCCCCCCGCGCCGGTACCGCGAACTCGCGGATCAATTTCATCCACCCCAAGGATGCTGGCGGTGTGCTCGTCGAACTAGTCGAACCGGCCGCGAATCCTACTCACTAGTACCGCAATACGGCCACGGAAACTGTTCATAACGACATTCGCAGTCGACTCACCATGGTGGGTCGACAGGCTGTAGTTTGTGGGGCATGTCGTCCACTGAGCCCGATCGCAATCGCTTCGTCGCGTTGCCTTTCACGGTAGTACGTAAAGGCTACGACCGTGACGAAGTACGCAATTACTTCGACCGTTTCGATGCCGAGCTGAGGGTCACCGCAACAGATCGCGATGCCGCCGCCGCTCAGGCCCGTAACCTGGCCGCCCAGCTGGAGGACGCCCGCGACGAGATCGATGAGCTTCGCAAGGAAGTAGATCGCCTGTCGGTTCCGCCCACCACCGCGGAAGGCATGAGCGACCGAATCTCCCGGATGCTGCGATTGGCATCCGACGAGGCGTCCGAGGTCCGCGCGCAGGCGCAGGCCGAGGCCGCCGAGATGATCTCCATCGCGGAGCAGCAGGCCACCGAGATGCGTGGCAAGTACGAATCCCTGCTGGCCGAGACCAAGGAGAAGCGCGAGGCGCTCGAGGTCGAATTCGAGCAGACGCTGTCGAACGCGCGCGCCGAATCGGCCAAGATCGTCGAGGCCGCCCAGGCCGATGCCACCCGCATCACCAAGGAGGCCGAGGCCAAGCGCAAGGCCGCCCAGCAGGACTTCGAGGCCACGATGGCCGAGAAGCGGACCAAGCTGACCAAGGCCATGGAGGAGCTGGAGGCATCCAGCCGCTCCGACGCCGCCCAGCGCATCAAGGAGGCCACCGACGAGGCCAACCGCCTGGTCACCTCCGCCACCCAGTCCGCCGATCGCAAGATCGCGCACGCCAAGGAACTGGCCGAGGAAATGCGCGTGCTGCGCGGCCGAGTTCTGGCCCAGCTGTTGGGTATTCGCGGCCAGCTCGATTCGGTCCCGGCCATGCTGGCCGCGGTCAACCGCGAGAGCGAACTGCTCGACGGTGCACCGGAGCAGCGTTCGCTGTCCGGTAAGCAGTCCGGAGCCGGCCGGCAGAAGGCCATCCCCGAGGTCAAGGCGGAAAACGAAGAGTCCGTCGACGAAGAGCGCGAAAGCGCCGAAGTCTCGAGCTGACAACACGCGCCACCCCCTCAGGGCGACAACATTCACCACCCGTTTCGAGGCCGCTCCCGCACCGCGGGGGCGGCCTTCTCTATCCCCGCACCCGGCCCCCGGGTTACGACCAACGCCGCGTGATCGTGCGGGTGTGCCGCCCGCGCCAGCAGCCGGAATGCCAATGCCGGCGGTCGTTTTCGCCGCCCTCGGCGGGCCAGGCCACGATATGCGCTGTGCCCGGCGGGATCTCGTGATCGCAGCCGGGGCACCGATAGGTCTTCACCGCACGCGAACCCGGAATCGTGCGCACCACAAAGATTTCCGCGCCGCCGGGCCCGTCCTCGGTGCGCCCGAAGACGTCACCGATCGGTCGCGGATCCCGGGGGAGCCGCGACGATTTCGGACGAGGTTTCCGGCGTGCCACGAGCGCCCTCAGAACAACCGGAATTCGGTACTGTCGGTGCCGCGCAGGGCATCGTAATCAAGTGTGACGCAGCGGATCCCGCGATCGGTGGCCAGGGTCCGCGCCTGCGGTTTGATCTGTTGTGCGGCGAAGACACCGGTGACCGGTGCCAGCAGCGGATCCCGGTTGAGCAGTTCCAGATACCGGGTGAGCTGCTCCACCCCGTCGATCTCGCCGCGGCGTTTGATCTCGACCGCCACGGTGGCGCCGTCGGCGTCACGACACAGGATGTCCACGGGGCCGATCGCCGTCATGTATTCGCGCCGGATCAGCGTATAACCGTCACCCAGCGTGCCGATGTGCTCGGCGAGCAGCTCCTGCAGATGCGCTTCCACGCCGTCTTTCACGAGCCCGGGATCCACGCCCAGCTCGTGCGCGGAGTCGTGTTCGATGTCCTCGACGGTGATCCGCAGCTCCTCACCGGCTTTGTTGGTCACCACCCACAGCAGAGAGCCGTCGGGCATCGTCTCGACATCGGTCTCACGCTCCTCCAGCCAGCACGGCGGGCTCATCCAGTTCAGCGGTTTGTAGGAACCGCCGTCGGAATGCACCAGCACCGAACCGTCCGCTTTCATCATCAGCAGCCGACGGGCCATCGGGAGATGTGCGGTGAGCCGACCCACGTAATCGACCTGGCAACGAGCAATCACAAGGCGCACCGGTCGAGTTTAGGCCCTCGCCGAGACCGCTTGCGCGCGGGGCGATCAGCCGACGAGCAGGATGTACCCGAGTACGGCCGCGACCACGAGCAGACCCATCTCGAACCGGTTGAGCCGGTGTGCGTGGACATGACCGCTGCGCAGCAGCAACCACCCGGTCAGCAGGCCGATCGTCAGGGCGATCAGATGCCCGACGTTGGTGAAGGTATGGCCCATGATGACGCCCGCGACGGCGACCGCGCCCAGCGAGATCGCCCATGTGGGTCGCCACTTGGCGGGCAGGACCACGATCAGCGATCCGATGACCGCCATCGCGCCGTAGCTGACCCCGACGTCCTCGGCGAGGGAAATACTCGTCGGCAGCCATTTCACGCTCACCGCTACCCACAGGCCGCCGGCGACGACGAGCGTGGCGCCGATATGACCGGCGAGGAAGATGCGCAGCAGCGACAGCGCCCCGAAGCGCCATTCCGCCAGAATGAGCAGACAGACCAGTAGCGGGATGAGCAGAGCGCCCGCGGTGCCGTCGCCGATCACGAACGCGCTCGAGAAGAGGGTGCCGAATCGGCCGGCCAGCAGGTTGTGCAGATTGGTGCTCGCATGCTGGATGACGCGGGTCTGCTGCGTATCGCTGAGCACGGACACCAGCACGGTCACCGCGATGAGCAGAGCGCCGTAGCTGTAGGTCATCGGCAGCTTGAATCGATCCCGCAGCGTGAGGGAACGGCCGGCCTGTACGGGGCCGGACTCCAGTGCTGACTGTGTGGCCGGCTCCTGGAGTAGAACCATTCGGATCACCTTCCGCTACCAGACCGGTACCGCGTGCACCGGGTCGACACCTTCCATGATCCCGATCGATCTCCCGAATGGTGTCAGGCTTACTTAGGAAAGTCCTGTGAACCCGGGGATACCCACCCGAATCGTTCTCAAA
>NZ_JADKYP010000023.1 GCF_015354405.1 Nocardia sp. BSTN01
TCACCAACCCCACACCCGTCAGCACAACCAACCAACATTTCAGGGTGAGCGGCGCTACGCGCCACCCACCCCAAAACGCAACAGCCCGTTTTCGGCGATTTTCGCGGAGGTTTGCACGAATAGTTCACCCACCACCGCACCACGAGGCACGAAAACGCCACGGTTTCGCTAGAGCCCCGCCCCGATCCACGCCGCGAACCCCAGTAACCCCTCGGATTGACGGCGCTGCGCCGCAGCGATGCCGTACACGGTTTCGCGCACCGAAGGATGCAGCCGCGTCTGCTGCGGTGCGGCGGCACGAGCCTTGTTCAGCGCCGCCAGAGCTCGATCCGGCTTACCCGACATCAACCACGCCCGCGCATTGTCCTGCCAGTGATGGCCGACGCGCGGCGCGGCGACGTCGGACGGGATGCGCAGTTCCGCTCCCTCACGGGCCGCTCTGCCCGGATCACCGGCTTCCAACTCCACGGCACAGGCATGGATTTCGACATTGCCCGGGCCGAAATCCGTTGTGTACAAGTGGCTCTCATGGCTCATCGGCCGCGCGATGTCACGCGCGGCGGCAATGTGGTCCTGCGCGAGTTCCAGACGACGCCCGCGCGCGGCCACGATCGCCGCCCGCAGGTGCCCGTAGCCGCGCAGAATCCGTTCTCCCTCGGCGGCACCGGGGACCAATGCCATCCCTCGTTCCACCAAATTCATTGCCACATCGGTTGAATCGTGCGCCATGAGAAGCCGTGAGCGCTTCATCACACTGCGAACCGCATAGCCGGGGTCGTCGACGCGCGACGCGACGGTATCGAGCCGATCGAGCACCAGCGCGGTCAGCGACGAGTATCCGAGGCGGCAGCATGCCCCCTCCGCTGCGATGTAGGCTCCGCACAGCATGCCGTAAACAGCGGCGCGGTCGGCGTCGTTTGAAGCCGCCTCGGCCGCACCGTGCAGTCGTCGAATCAGATTCGGCAACAACGCAAGAGCGCGGCGCGTCCGATCGTTGTGCAACGCAGCTTCGACAGAATCGAGTTCGCGCGCAACTCCACGGCGGTCGTCGGTTCCAGTGCCTGCACATACGAACCTTCTGCGAGCACGGCCCGCAGCTCGGGCAGGCCTTCGAGGGGACCGTCCTCTTCGAGCGTCTCGAGATAGGGCGTGCCCTGCAACCTGTCCGGGTCCAACCCCAACGCCCTGGACACCGCCGCGATGAATCCAGGTGAGGCAACCTCTCGCCCCTGCTCGACCGCCTTCACCATCGACAGCGAATAGTTCGCGCGCGCCGCCAACTGACGCTGCCCCAGTCCCGCGATCTTGCGCTCGGATGCGATCCGCCGCCCCACGTGTTCGCCCATGCTCCGAGAGTAGATCGATACCGCCGCCCTGTCCCCCTGTCCCTTCACTGGTCTTCGACGCGCCTACCTGCGCCGAATCTGACATACACAGACAGGAGGGGTAGGGATGAGAACACGTCCGACAGCGCTGGCCTGGATCGACCAGGAGGTCAGCACTGCGCCGAAGTGGGATGCGGCACAGGTGAAACGGCTCGCCCGCCACCTCGGTTACACGCTGCTCTGGCTGGCGCCGCATCGGACCATTCCGCTACTCGACCAGATCCGCACTGCCGACGTAGACGCGATCGTCATGCCCACACCCGCCCATCTCGACGCCCGCACTCTCGACCTGATCATGCACCTCGCTGATGTCGAAACCGCTTGCCCTCGACTGTCTTTCGCACGATGGCACGCCTCCGGAGCCCGCGCATGAATGCCAGCGAGCGCGCCGTCCTGCGCACACTCGCGCCGGGCGGTCTCCTCACCGCCGCCCAACTGCAACGAGCCACGGCGCACACCACGCGAAGCATCCGCAATGCCCTGGCCCGCCTGCACGCGCGCGGCCTGATCGTCCCGAGCCGGGACCGCTGCCGATGGCAACTGAGCCCGCGCGGTCGCGCCGCCGCGGCAACGATCCGGTGATCGGCCTGCTGATCGCCGCGGGAATTCCGACGACCGTATTGCTCTGGGCCGCATGCTGTCCGACTCGTACGGGCGAAACCTTGTTCCGGCCGAGGCGCCCGGCCCCCGGCAGACGATCTCCACACACCGGATCGTCATCGACGGTGACGCCATCGGGCGTCCCGCAGGCCGGTATGAACCCTGCCCCACCGCGCGGGGGCGGGGCCTCACCGAACACCCAGCGAGGCGACCATCACGTCCAGGACGATTCCACGATGCACTGACCCGCCCGCGCCCACCGGCGAATGTCGTCGGCGCGGCGCGACAGGAGGCCGCGGCGCGAGAGGAGGCAGTGCCCCACCCGCTGGGCGGCTCAGACCCACAGAAGTGGGGCACCGGTTCATCCCCTAGCAACGAAGGCCGACGTATCCGCTCCAGATGAAGGGCAACCTTCGCGCGATCACAGTAACCGGTTCCACCCCTCCGGTTGAATCGCATTAATGCGATTGCAATGTAACTTGCCGCATCCTTAACCAGGCATACCCGTCGGCGCAGGCAGTGCCGGTGCCGCGCGTTTACGCAGGTTGACGCGCTACCGACAAGCAGCGATACCTAACCGAGAACATCGCTGCACCACCACGCGCATCCAGGTCGCAATATTGCGCATCAGGCTCGCTACCGACCCACGCTGCCGGTGATCCCGCATGCGGAGTGGACACCCGAGAACCCGAGGGAGGCACTCGAGCCGCGGCCGAACAGCCGCCGAATCTCAGTTGAGTCCCGCGTAGCTGTGCAGACCGCTCACCACGATGTTGATGATGAACACCGGTCCTGGCGTTTGTGCTGGTGGACTGGTTATGGCTCGGTGGCCCTGATCTGGGTTTTCCGGATTGCAGCGTTGGGTGTATCGGGCGCTGGTGGGAACCGCTGCGTACTCACTGCGTACCGAAGCGATGTTCTACCCGCCTTGTCGCGAAACCACGTTTGCCCAGTGTAGATGGCGTGTTCCCGCTAGTCGCGACCTGCGACGTCACCGACGGGTCGTATGCTTGGCCCACCACCGGATAGGCCCGAGTCGAATGTTCGCCCGCCGGCCCCACAGCGACCGGAGAAAATTGTGGATAATTCAACTACCGCGACCGTTGTCGCACTCATGCGCGACCTACCCAACGGCCTCACGCAGAACACGCTCGGCGAGGTGCTGCTCGACTGCGGTTCGGCCGACGCCGTGTGGGATTCTTACATCGAGGCAACCTTGCTGCCAGTTCCAGGCAAGGGCCCTGACCGCGACACCGCAGGCGCCGACATCGAGCAGTGGAAGAGCCGCGGCTGGAAAATCCTCACGGTCCTCGATCCCGAATACCCTGACCGGGTCCGGGCCGCTCGACGCCCCCCAGCCCTGCTTATGGCAGCGGGGACGATTGCCGACGACACCCCAGCGGTTGCGATCGTTGGGTCCCGTAAGGCCTCGGCTCCGGCGCTTGACTTTGCGCGTACCGTCGCCCGCGGTCTTGTCAGCCTTGACGTCACTGTCGTCTCCGGTCTCGCGGAGGGCATCGACACCGCAGCGATGACCGCAGCCCTTGAGAACGATGGCCGCGTGGTTGGTGTGATCGGCACCGGTTTGGACGTTGCCTACCCAGCCCCCAACCGAGCACTGCAGGCCGCCGTCGCCGAACACGGCCTGGTACTGACCCAGTTCCTGCCGGGGTTCCGCGGCGCGAGGTGGGCATTCCCGGCGCGCAACCGGACAATGAGTGCATTCGCGCAGGTCACCGTGATCGCCGAGGCCACTGAGAAGTCGGGCACCAAGCATCAGGCCTCTGAGGCCGTGGCACATGGCCGTCGGTTGGTGCTGCACCGCAGCGTTGCTACGACGACGACCTGGGGCCGCGAGCTCGTTGACCGTCCGGATGTTTTCGTGGTCGACACCGCTCATGAGGCGATTGAACAGTTGGAGAGGATCGCTGCCGCAGACCAGTCACTGCGTGCGCGGCTGTCGGCACTGGCTGGCGGTGGATGGTGACGGACCAAAGCGAGGAGAGCCGCGACTCGATTCGCATCGGTCTCAGTCGGATTTCCTACTTCCACAACGTCGCGCCCGCGGGGCCGGGGATATGCACCGTATGCAGGCAACCATCGCGGTCCGAGATGTGCGATAGATGTACGTCCACAAGGGACGCACTGGATGGGTTGACCTGTGATTACACCTTCTTCATGTCGTATACCGACGGGTGGAACCCATCAGGGCGGTCACAAAGCGCGCAGACGATGCGCCTCTACAAGAGCAGCCAGCCGCCCGCCCGCAGCGTCACTGACGTTCACTTGCTGACGAACATCGTCACGTGGATTCACGACGGGTGCATCCGCGATACGGAACTCGGTAAAGAGTGGGATACTGCGACCTATGTTCCGTCACGGACACAGCGAGCGGGACATCATCCGGTTTCCAAAGTGACGACCAACGTGGCGCGGCTCGTCGGTGATGAGCCCAGTGAGAATAGTGCCCGTCGTATTAGTCGCAAGCGAATCCAGGTCGGCGGGTGTGACGCTCCGAGAATCGCCGCCGCTGATCGGTTCGCAGTACCCGACCGTGTGCGTCCGAGCATTGAGGGGAAGCGGGTTCTCCTGGTCGATGACATGTGGACCACGGGCACATCGATGCAGTCGGCAGCGGCCGCGTTGAAGCTCGCGGGTGCCACATCTGTCACCGGGCTCTGTGTTTCGCGATGGCTGGCGTGGAACTGGGAGCCGCACGTACCGCTACTCGAAAAGGTAACCAAGCAGGCCTACGACCCGTTCTCATGCATCGCGTTCGACCGATGCTGCGACGTACCGCGCGGCTGACCAATAGCGCAGGTTCTTTCTGCCCATGGGCGGACAGACCGGACTAAACCTCTCGGTTGCCTTCTGCTCCGGAGGCAGCCCCGGCCGATTTTTCGGGGTCTGACCTGGGGTGCTGGAGTACCGCGAGCATCCGGTTTTGTATCCCTCGGTCCGCTGGAATCGGCTCGACTTGTGACACTGTGGTGACACCGGCAGAGTGCCGCCGAAGCTTCCGACAGCGGTATATAGTCTCCTCGGACTTCGGCCGTGAGGAGGTGGTGCCGATGCTGAAGCTCCATTTGCGCACTGCACCGAGGGGCCACCACTTACTCGCCTTTTGAGGCGGGTCGAAGCCCTTCGGTTACTTCCTCTGAGCGCCCAGCGGGGTGATCGCGCCGCCGGCCACCGACTGCTCTTCTCCGCCTTTCTCATACTGGCCGCCCTCGGCGGAAGTCGGGCGTGTCAAGGATGCGCAGCACCGCGTAGCGGACGCCGTAGGTGGTTCTTGACTCGTTCGGCTGGAGCGAGACGATTGGGCTATGAGGAAGGTGCCTCCGCAATATCGCTGGGGGCCAGTGCCGTTAGTGGATAGATTCGAGCAGTGAGAGCAGTGAGCGTGCTGATCGATGACATCGATGCGGCGATCGAACGTGTACGGCGAGCCGCCACCCCTGAGGAGATGCGCCGAGCGGTGAAGAACGCGCTCGACGAGTTGTACTCGCTTCGGACCCACCGTGAAGGATCCACAAAGCCGCTGAACAAGGCGTACTACCGTCGTGCGGAGGTTGTGCGCGCGGGACAGGTCGCAGAGGGCCTCAGCCTGGTTCGAGGCACCAAGGCACACGACGCGTTGAAGGACGTCGATCCGTGCGTTCAGCTGCTGTATCCCGGAGGGAATTTGTTTCCGGGCGAGAACACCTTTCCCGGCCCGCAGCTAGTTTGGCTGAAGCCGGAAGACATGGTCGACCCGCTATCTGATTCGCAGCCGAGACGCGCGTTCTACGAGGACGTTGTGGCCGGACAGCCGGTGATGGAGACGCTGCTGGAGGCGCGCGACTTCTTGGCATCGGACCCAGGGCCGAGTATCTGACAGTTCGCCTCCTATCTACTAGATATAAGGCGAATTCGGCAGCTACCCAACACAAGTTGTGGCGGCGACCCGATGCGGACGGAAGGACCGTCGTCCGCACCGGGTGACCGGTGTCCCGATGTGACCAGCACCGGGGGATCGGCCGGAGTCGACGTCGGTGGCGACTCACTCACCGGCGGCGCTGCCGGTGGCCGAAGTAGTGGGGAAGGGGGCTGTAGCCCCCTCCGGGTCAGTCGTAGGCGGCTGCGGAGTCGTAGCTGTCGGCGGCTGCCTGGTTGGCGAGGTCCTGCGCGTGGTGCGGGTGGCAGCGGTAGGTGGTGCGTCCGAATCGGGGCATCGGGTGGATTTCGGTGGCGGGGGCGTCGCAACCGCGGATTCCGCAGACGGAAGTGGTGGTGCTCATCGGGAGGTCCTTCCTCGTTGCTGTGGTCGATCTGGGCTTGTCCAGACCACCGGTGTGGGGTGCGGAAAAGGGTGGGCGAATGCCCATCACGAAGTGACGCGTAGCGCCCTTTGCAGTGCCCTGCGCCGGTGGTATGCCTTCGGCAGATCGTCCATAGCAAATGGGAAAGGATCGGTGAGCGCCGAAACCTGCTGGTGCGGAACCGAACTGCGCCGACCCCGGCACCGAGATCCTGGTGAGCTTCCTCGGATATCCGGCTACCGAGGGCGACCACAGCCGGTCGACTGGGCTGGTGGCCGGCCGATTCGGTCCTCGGCTGCGGGAGGCCCGGCCGGGTACGGCAGGCGTCGCGCCCAGCACTGCCACGTCGTTGCATGAAGTGGTCAGAGAGGGAAAGTCGGCGTTCTACCACGTCGCCAGAGCGGCGCCGACGCGCCCGACGCGCCCGCTTGCCGCAGCTTGCGTAGGCGGGCGGTTGCGCGGCGCCGCGTGGCGGCGCCGCTCGGCGGCGCGAAGCGCCGCCCTTGATCCTCTATGGCCAAATTCGGCAACCAACGCGAGAGGTCTTCAGGGTGCTATGGCGCTGTCTTCGCACGAGGCGGCTGCATCGTGGCAGAGGCCGTCGGGCGAGGTGTCAGGCATCGTCCGGCGGCGGCTCAAGGAATCCCGTTGTGACGCTTGGATGTTCATGGGTGCGGTCTTGGATGTTCTGCGCGACCTGGGGCGGCAATGTGTGTACTTTGTTTGTATGCCGAGGGAAGCGTCGCAGGAGAAGGGTCGGGTCGGGGCCCGAACAGCCCAACGTTGGCTTGAGGCAACGACGTTCGTTGAACTGCCGTGGAACTCGTACCATCATGAGGCCTTATGCGAAATCGAGTGTCTTGACGACTCGACGAAGATGTTTGATCTAGCGGGATACTTCCTCACTGACGAACGCACTCCGATATCGGTCGAGGTGAAGAATGTCGATACTGATGCGCATCTCCGGGATAAGTTTCACGAGTTCCTAGCCGTAGCGTACAGCTCGACAGCGAAGAGAAAATTAAAGTCTAGACCCGATGATAAGCGGGAATTCATGTGGGTTTCATGGCACCCATTCGGGCCAATGAATCGATGGACGAAGTTGGCCTCGGTTGAGGAAATTGAAATCTCTCTGGGTGAGTACTCAGGTCTTCTGAATGGCCACGAAGTAGATCGGGAATTGCTTCAGGTCGTGTCAGAAAGAATTTGGGTGCTTACCTTCAATCCGAAACAAGAGATGCTTAGTCTCGATGCGGATGATCTGAGTAAGGTAATGGCGGCTCTGCCAAGAAAGAGGACGACGCTGTGACGTTCACTTCATCACTCCGCGAGGCGATGGACACCACAGATGGCCTCGCCTATATCGAACGCGTGAAGACTGTCGTACGAAACCAGATTCAACGACTCGACAATACCGCCAGGATTGAAGACACTCAATATTATAATCATAGTGCTATACCGGATTTCGTCGTCACTTGGCCCGGTGAGCGCGGCGAGCGGCGAATCTATTTGCGAGATTCCTATAGCTCAATTGCTGCGGGTGATGATGAGCGATACCTAGGAAAGTTCGAACCAGTTCTACTGGCTCTCGATAATGACGACTCCCGGCGCGGGATTGGCGATCCGGTAGGAAGTTCTGCGCGAACCGTGTCGCCCCGCACATTGGTAACTGATGCGGAAGCGGTGGAGATTATTTCCGGGGAGGATAACACTGCCTCGGCGGAGTCTCCCATTAATAGTCTTGTACGCGCCAATTTCGTCCGGGGAGGAAAGGGGCACATCGACCACGACCGTGCGGAGCTATTGGTAGACGGCCGCGCGGATAATTCCGCTGGGATCGACGCGATCGCGGATATAATTGCCGATAGCTTCGTTGAAGATGCGGCGTTACGCATAACTCGCACTGCACAGTTGATCGATTTCGCGATGAACGGCCCGGGGGCTGGCCGGGAGATCCAGTCCGTAGCGGCAGGAAAGTTGTCGTTGGCGGAAATTAGGCATCTGTTGCCGTGGCTATTGTCCCAACCTGCTGCGTCGGAGAACTATGTATTCTGGCGCTTCATCGGTAATCTAATGACCTTCGATGAACTCGAACTTATCCGTGAGGACATCGCCGGCATGGACATCTCACCGTTAATTTGGGCGAACTCTGACGTGTGGGAAGCGAAATGGGCGTACCTAGGCGTATCCCGTATCGTCGATGAGCAGTCAGGACCCAATCCGTCTTTATTCCGTTGGTCGTTCGACTCCGGCAGGCTGAGTGTTGATATCGGCGGCGATCAGCGAGTTCTGATAGCGAGAAACGGTAAGCTCATCCGTGCCCGCGAAGGGCGTTCCTCTGCGGCTTGGGACGATCTTCAGGCGCCGCTGTCAGCCTATCGCCTTGCTCGGGTTGTTCTCCGTGGGATTCGACGTTCTGTCTCGATAGACGCTGTCGAGAGCCCCGACGTGCGGAGCGACGTTGAGGACGTCGCCAACTCGCTGGAGGATCGATACTACGTCACTGAGGCTACCCTTAGGGTTCCGTCAAGTACCTCGGAAGATGGTCAGACGGACCTCGTAGTAGATTTTGGCGGAAGCATAATTCGAGCCAAAGATAGTGCTTCCATCCGGGATTTGATTACCGTCGCATCGCAAGTGTTGAATTACCGTTCGCCGGTTGATTCGGCAACGCTCAATCAAATACTTGGTGCATCGAATTCTGGTGTGAGTGAATCTGACGAGGATGGGGCACAAGATTGAGTAGAGGGGCCAAGTTCGTCCGGGACGGGGTGCGGCTGTCGATCTGAGGCAACCAGACAGGCTGGGCGTTCGTCTCACCTTGTATGGACAGTAGACAACGGCGCGCAGTAGCAGACCGATGGACTCAGGCGAGGATGCGTAACCTTTTGGCGCGGGTCTATGGGCAGCCGCAATTGGCTCGGCGAGATCGGTTGCGACAGAACAAAAACGGTCCGAACTAGCTGGCAACTGTATTGGGTCAGCTTCGTCGGGTCCTGTCGAGTGGTGCCTTACCGACCGGGCGTCGCATCGCCGAGGGTGGGGTGTTGTCGCAGTCGGCGAGCTGATAGGCGGCTCCTTACAGCCTCCGAACTGATGATGTGTGCTCACTCGTCTCTCGCATGGACGCCCGGATGCACCACAATGCAACAGCATCCGATGCTGCGCCGAGATGGCGACCAAGCGCTGCGTTCATCGGAACCGCTCGCGAAAACGGCCGTCTCCCGCGAGACTTGATGTCATGGCTGAGCTTGCGCTGACGGCGGACCGTCGTGAAGAACTGGCCGGATTGCTGGGAGACGAAGAGCGGTTGCGGTTCGAGTATCCGAGGGTGGCGGAGTACCTCGATACCGCTCCGATGCTGTCGGGTACGGGAGACGACCGGGCAGACGCCGCGTTCGACCTGCGGTTCGTCCACTACATGACGGGCGGGCCGTCGATCAGTGCGAATCCGTACTGGGACATCGTCGGGCCATCGGTGTCCGACCATGAGGGCCGACGTGTGGTGAACGGTGGCCGGCCTCAGGGGAGTGCGCGACTGGGGTTCGCGCAGACGATCTTGCAGGCGACCTACGCCTACGCGATTCCGTCCCCAGAAACCATCACTTGGCTGCGAGAATTCTGCGATGGGCGCCCGATGGCTGAGCTTGGTGCGGGCCGCGGCTACTGGGCGGCACAGTTGACGGACGCCGGTCTGAATGTTGCGGCGTACGACTCGGAACCGCCGGACCGGACGGAGAACCCATCGTTTGTGCAGGCGACGGGGCAAGCGGATGTGTGGCTGAGCGTCGGCGATCTCGGCGAATTCGCCGCTCGTGGTGTCGGCCGAGCCGATGAGGTCCTGTTCCTTTGCTGGCCACCTGGGTGGGGCAATGCGATGGCGTCGGACGCGCTGGCAGCCTTCGAAGCCAACGGAGGCCGACGGTTGGTCTACATTGGCGAGCCCAAAGGTGGAAAGACTGGCAATGACGCCTTCTTCGATGCGCTGAACTCTCGGTGGGAACTTGAATCGGAAGATTCGGAATTCGTGTCGTGGTGGAATCTCTCGGACCGGGCACAAGGCTGGGTCCGTCGATAAAAAGAAACCGCCGGTCACCCAGATTTCGGATGACCGGCGGTTTTCTAATGTCTCAGTTTTCGGCGGCGGCTTCCAATTCCGGCTTCAAGTTCATGCGGAAGACGAACGCATAATAGCGATCTCGGGGATAGGAAACATCCGACACCATGATTACTCGACCCGTCGCGGTTATATAGCGCTGATGGACGGTCTTCACGAGGTCGCCTGGAGTGGTCTTCAACCACTCTGCGTGCGACGGAACCGGAATGCTGTCGGCCACCGTTTCCTCTAGCGTGGCAGCGTCGGACGTGCCGGTGACGTCGGCGGGCTGATAGGTGTCCGACACGGAGATCGGCCGACCGTCCTCGCTGGCGCGGGTGACAATGTGGGTGATCTCCTCGCCAACTGACACGCCAAGTGCATCTGCCAGTGCTTCCGTGGCCGGAACCGTCTCCGTAAGCCGGTCGATCTCCACCGTGCTGTCGGTCTCGTTCGCGAACGTCACTTCCGGGTCCTCCATCTGACGTTCGGGGGAGATCCGGATCAGGTTCGGCCGATCCGATACGAACACACCCCGTCTGCGTACAGACCGAACAAGCCCCTGACTCTGGAGCAATTCAAGGGCTTTCCGGACAACGATGTCGGAGACGTTGTTGCGAGCAGCGATTTCCGAATAGCTTGGAAGCTGGGTTCCGGGCGGTAATTCACCGCCGCGAATTCGCCGAGCGTATTCGCCTGCGATGGAAACGTAGGCAGGTTCTGCCATCGGGATCATTCCCTTCAATTCGAAAAATCACTACGAGTAGGACTCGGGACTAGTGTAGCGCACTGCGTATACGTAAAGAAGTGTTTGGGTTAGTCGGCCGAGGGGAAACATTCATGTATTCGAATCAGTTTCCGAATTACTTCCGTCTCGGTTTAGCCGCTCGCGTTGGCGACGGGAGGGGCGCGGCTCCGGCCAGTACGTCACCACGAAATACACCGCCACCGACAGGGGAAGGACCACCAGGAGCAGTCCGAGTAGGCCCCACGCGCTCACCGCTGACCCCTGCTCTTTTGCTGCATCGGCCACCGAGCGAACGACAAGCGGGGTAGCGCGGCCTCGACGTCGACAACGTCCATGAGGTTGTTCAGGGTGAGCGGGTCGAGGTGGGCGACGGACGGTACGAGTACGGCGTCCACGTCGGCCGCGCGGACCTGATCGGGTAGTGGCAGCGGTGAGTAGGCCGGCCATATGAGGGCGTAGCCCAGTTGCCTTGCTAGGCGCTGCACTTGGGCGCGATCCCATTCCGGAGCGGCGCTGACGTCGGGGTCGATCCACGCGAGAGCTGTCGGGCGGGGTCTCATTGCGCACACCTTCTTGTCTCTATGTGCCGCCCGGATCGATGGTTGCGGACCTTCGGAGCGGCAGCGGTAGCGAACCTCTATGGCTCAGCGTATACGAAGATGCGTATACGAACAATGCCGTGTCGGCGCCCTGACCTGCGGATTCGATCTTTCTCAAGCTTCGTATACGCAAACTTCTTGTGCGTATACGAAACTACGTATACGATGAAGTCATCGCCGCTACCGAGTGAGGCGAGATTCGAAATCCCCCTAGAAACAAGGAGATTCAGTCATGGCGCTCAAGGATCTGCGTTTCAACGTCGCGTTCAACGAAGCCTTCGAGAAGGGCCTCGTCCTGGTTGGCGAGATCGAGCCCGACACCGAGTACAACCAGAACCGCAACGCTCCGGCTCGTCAGAAGGTCGACCCGGTGACGGGTCTGCGGCAGTGGAAGGCCACCGCCACGAATCCGGCGGAGACGAACCCGAAGAAGTCGAGCATTCAGGTGATCTTCCTGGCTGACGTGGCTCCGGTGCCCTCGACTCCCGAGGTGCTGCCCGGTATGCGCTCGATCGTGCTGGAGAACGTCACTCTTCAGCCGAAGGTGACCGGTCAGGGCGAGTTCAAGACGCTCGGTTGGACGGTGCGGGCTACCGGCATCGCGGGTGACAACTCCGGCGCCAAGGTCCCCGCGGCCGATCCGGGTGCGGCCCGTCCGGCTCGCGGTCAGTCCGATAAGGCTGCGTGATCGTCGTGTCCTTCATCAGCACTTTCAACAGCAACGTCGAAGAGAGCGGGCTGACGGTTCTCTACGATCCGGCCCGGGAGACGGATACGGGCCGTCGTCAGCCCGCTTACGTCCGTATCCAGGTCGCGGACTCGCCCGACCATCAGGTGTATGTCGCCATGAGGGTCGATGAGGCTCGGCAGCTGGTCGCGTCGCTGATGAGCGTCGTCATGCTGCACGATGCGGCGGAGCGTTTGGCGGCGGAGAAGGCCGCCTGATGTTCACGTCTGAGCGGGGAATGCGTGCGGCGCGGGTGTTCGCGGTCCTGGTGATCGTGGGCGTCGGCGCTGCCGCCTTCCGGCTGTCGTTCGCCACGTTGCGGGATCTGGCCAAGCTGGCGCATATTCCGGCGTCGGATGCGTGGCTGTTCCCGCTGATCATCGACGGCACGATCGTTCAGGCCACCGCCGGCGCCTTGGTCCTGGCCAAATCCGCCGAACGGAAGTTCTTCACCTGGGTTCTGATGGTCGGGGCGCTGGTGTCGGTGGCGGGCAACAGCATCCACGCCGTAGCCGCCGGTAAGGAACTCCCGGCGTGGCTGTGCGCGATCGTGGCGGCTATCGCCCCGATATCGCTGCTGGTGGACACGCACGGCCTGGCGGTGCTGTTCCGTGCCGCACAAAGCATTCCGGCCCCGGCCCCTGCTCCGACGGTGGCGGATGCCGAGGAGGACTCTCCGACCGCTGAGGAGGAGTTCGCCGAGCCTGCAGTCCCGGAACCTTCGGCCCCGGTGGTGCCTGCTGCGCCGGTGATTCCTGTGGCGCAATCGATTCCTGTTTCTCGACCTGTGCAGCCGCCGTTGCTGCCGGTCTCTGTCCCGATCGGGGGCTGATCTGCTTGGAAACCAGTCTCAATGGCGCTGTGGCCGTGGGCGCTACGGCTCTCGGTGCAACCGCGGTCGCGTTCGGTGTGGCCGGGCTTCTGGCCTTCGGTCCGCGTCACGACGTGGCTCCGGCCGCTGTCGAACACTCCACCGGCAAACCGGGGTGCGTCATGTTCTGCGACGAACCCGCACCCGCCGCCCCGGATTCCCACGGCTGCATCCTGTTCTGTTCCGAGCCGAGCTTGCCCTCGGCCAATGAGCAGGGCTGCCAACTGTTTTGCGAACTCGAAACCTCGAAAGGGGAGTACCCGCGATGAGCGACGACAACGTGAGTGAAGACATGGTGATGCAGCAGGCCCAGGGCTACTGGGTCTCCTACCGCGAATACGAATCGGTGCACTACCGGATGCCCGGTGCCCCGGACGGATACGGGCGTGCTGCGGTGAGGTACAACAGCCCGCTCGCTCAGGAAGGCTGGATCTTCATCACCTTCGGCGGCCCGGATGAGCACTTCTCCGGTGGTCCGTACCCGGATCTGTCGATGCCGCCCGAGGTCGCTGCCGCGTTGATCGGCCAACTGAGGGCTGCGGTCACCGAAGCGCAGATCGCCAACGGCGAAGACCTCGAACCGTTCCCGTACGTCGACGTGACAGCCGATCCGTGCCCGTGCGACATGTGCGTCTACTACCGGGAGCTGCCATGAGCGTCGTGAACATGGTCCCGGTCGCGGTGTCTGCGGCAAGTGCGCTGGTGTTCGCGGCGTACATCCTGCCGTGGGGCCGCCGCCCCGCCACCAGCACCGCGCAAGGTCTGGCACGGGATCTGGAAGAGTCGCCGGAAGCGCTGCGGCCTGCGGTGTTGTCGTTCGCTTCGACCACCCACGCACAGCTGATGTTCTCAGACCTCAAACTCGGCTCCCCGGAGATCGGCTATCCGCGGGTGGAGTGGTGGGACTTCTCCCGTCACGGACTGACCGTCGACCTGCTGATGCGGGGCGGACAAACCCTCTCGGACTGGTCCAACGACGAAATGCGTTCCCGCATAGCCGATTACGTCGGCGTAGACCGAGTCATCGCATCGTCACCGGCTCCGGGTTGGGTGCGTCTGGAACTGCGGGTGCGTGACACCCTCGCCGAAGCGGTCGTGACCAACATCGACACCGGCACCGTCACGGCTGCGGGTGTGGATCTGGAAGCGGTTCCGGCGGGTGTGCGTGAAGACGGCACTCCATGGCTGCTGCGGATCCTCTACTCGCACATCCTGATCGCCGGTGCCACCGGTTCCGGTAAGGGCTCGGTGCTCTGGTCGATTTTGGCCGGCCTCGGTCCCGCGATCAAAGCCGGGTTCGTGGACGTGTGGCTCGCTGACCCGAAAGGCGGTGTCGAGTTCGGCGTCGGCGAAAATAAGCTGTTCGTCCGCTTCGCCACCGACGCCCCGACCATCCTCGGGGTGCTGGAAGAGGCCGTGCAGGTGATGCAGGAGCGTCAGGCCCGGATGCGTGCTGCCGGTCTGCGCAAGCTGGTGCCGTCGAAGAATGAGCCGCTGATCCTGCTCATCATCGACGAAGCCGCGGCGCTGTCGTCGTACGCCGAACGCGAGGAACAGGAAACGTTCCGCCGCAAGACCGGCATGTTGCAGTCCCAGGGCCGCGCGGTCGGGGTCTCGGTGATCGCCGCTGTACAGGACCCCTCCAAGGAGGTCATGCCCAACCGGCAACTGTTCCCCACCCGCATCGGTCTGCGGCTGGAAGAACCGACACAGATCGCCATGATCCACGGCCAGGGCGCCAGGGATCGAGGCGCGCTGTGTGACGAGATTCCGGAGGAAACCCCGGGTGTCGGCTACGTCGGCGAAGACGGCAAGAAGGGCTTCGTTCGGGTCCGCGCGTTCTGGATCACCGATGAGCAGACCAAGGAGATTGTCGAACGCTATTCTCCGGCCGCCGAGGTCGACTTCGCCCCGACCCAGGACTACAGCGATTTCGACCCCGACGACCTGGGCGACGACGACATCCCCGGTGACGGCTACACGGGACCGGTGGCGGCATGAAACGCGGACTCGTCACTGAAAACCACGTGGTCATCTACTGCGATTCCTGCGGCGACCTCTACACCGATGCTGCCGGGGAAGCGGTCTGCTTCACCTCCACCCATCACGCCGCCTACTACCTCGCTGGCGGCCGTAACGGCTGGCTCTACGACGGTGACCGCATCACCTGCGACGGCTGCGCGATCACCGCCGAATGCGACCTAAACGGCCACGACTTCGTTCCGCCGGCCGAATCCGTAACCGCCCGCTGCGTCCGCTGCGGTGCACCCGACAACGAGTAGGAGACGCCCGAAATGAGCGAGCACACCGACGAATACGCCGACGTCATCGACCTGCACAGCCGTCGCCGCTGCCAGCTCGAAGCCCGCGGATTGGACCCGATCGGTATCGCGGTGAACATCCTCGCCGAGACCGGCACGGCGTTCGGGCACGGCTACGACCCTGACGGAGGGGACTGGGCAGCATGAGCACCAAACACGGGGCGCCACAGGTGAATCCGATTGTGCAGGCGGCAGCGGATCGAGTGCGCAAGTCCAAGCGCCGCAAGGCCAAAGACCTCCCCGCCAACTGGGAGCGCCCCGGACAGACGGGGTTGTTCGACGAATCCGAGGTGAAGCAGTGAGCACCACCTCCACCAGAACCACCACCACGATCAAGTCCCGACGTGACCCGGTAGAAGACGTCTTGACGCTGTTCCTGGCCGTGATCGGCTGGGCAGTGATCTCGGCGTTCCTCGCGGCCTGGTGGGCGGTGCTGTTCCCGATGGTCTCGCTGCCCATCGCTGCGGTGGCCGGCCTTTTCTGGTTCTACGGATGGATCCCGGCCCTCGGCATGGCATTGGCTTCGGCCGCTGGGCTGGTGCTGTGGCGAGTGAAGGCCCCGGAGTCGTTCTCGCGCTTCGTTTCTCGTCGCGCCCGCTCCCGGTTCCTGTCCTGGTTCCGGTACCGGCGGCAATGGTCGGCACGGTTGGACGACTGCAACCTATCGGCCCGCGACGACCTGGGCCAGACGGTGAAGATTCCGCGGCTTCTGGGTATCGAGATTGGGGAGGCCACCGACACCGTGCGGGCGGCGATGCTGCCGGGCCAGTGCCCCGACGACTGGGCCAACCGCACCGCCCATCTGGCCCATGCGTTTGGGGCCGAGGAATGCCGCGTCAGCATCACCGGCCCAGCTCGGGTGCAACTGGTGTTCCGGCGCGCTGATTCGCTCGCCAAGCCGATTCTGGCCCCGTTCCCACACATCCCCGGCGGCTTGGGAGGACCGCCCCGCCAGGAGGACGACAACGCCGCGTGACAACCACCACCACTGATGAGGGAGGCCAGACCATGACAGACCAACAGCCTGACACCGATCCGGCCTCCCTCGGCCCCGTTCGGGAGACGGCAGCGGATCGGCGTTCGATGCCGAGCATGTACGACATCGCTCAGGCGGCGGCCGACAAACACGGGGAGTGCCGCCGACCGATCCCGATGTACAGCTATGACCCCGATACGGGGGAATCGAAATACGTTGGCGCACCATGCAAATCGACGCTGGACAGTGTGTGCCCCTCGTGCGCGTCTCGGGCTCGCGCCCTGCGGATGCAGCAAGCCCACGAAGGCTGGCACATCGAACAAGAACCTGTCGACATCACCCGCGACCCCACCGAACGACAACTCGAACTGGTCGAGACTCGCGCGCGTTTGATGGACAACTACCAGGAAGCCAAGGCTCGCGACGACGACGAAGCAATGGCCGGTATCCGTGAGGTTGTTGCGGATCTGGATGCGGAGTTGCGGGAGACCGGTGTGCGCGGGCGTCTTCCGGCGCTGGACCCTGCACCGAAATCGGAGCGCAAACGATCGACCCGCCGCCGCCAGGACGTCCCGGATCTGCCTCGCAAGAAGATCGACAAGACAACGATCGGGCGGCAGTACGCGGGCAAATACCGGCCGTCAACGTTCGCTACGGTCACCTGCGACACCTACGGGCCGGTCAATCTGGACGGGTCGCCGGTCAACCCGGACTCCTACGACTACCGTCGCGCTGCGCGTGACATCGTCTTCTGGCCTGCACTATTCGACCGGTTCGTACAGAACTACCGGCGTGCGACCGGTCGCGATATCCAATACTTCGCCACCGTGGAACCCCAGCGCCGGGGCGCCCCACACATTCACATGGCCATCCGCGGCACCGACCCCAAATCGCTGATTCGGCAAATCGTCGCCGCGACCTATCACCAGGTGTGGTGGCCGCACTTCGACCCGGAAAACGAGCAGTACACCGATGGACACATGCCTGTCTGGGACTACGCCGCCGGCCGATTCGTCGACCCGGACACCGCCGAACCGCTTCCGCTGTGGGACGAAGCAATGGACATGCTCGACACCGTCGACGACCTCGAACCAGCGCACGTGGTGAAGTTCGGTCGACAGGTCGACGTGCAAGGTGTGCTCGGCGGCACCGAGGAAGCCTCCCGCCACGTCGGCTACCTGACCAAATACCTCACCAAGTCCATCGCTGAGGTCATCGAGCCTCGAACCGACCGTGCCGCAACGCATTACGACCGGCTACACGCAGAACTCCAGAAAACTCCGTGCTCGCCGAACTGTCCTATCTGGCTGCGCTACGGCATCGCACCCAAGGGCGCCAGCGAGAAGACACAGCCGGGCCGCTGCAAGGGCAAAGCCCACCGCCGCGAAACCCTCGGTCTGCGCGGTCGTCGCGTCCTGGTGTCGCGGCGATGGACCGGTAAGACGCTTCCCGACCACAAGGCCGACCGCGCCGAGTTTGTTCGGCAAATCCTCGCCTCGGTCGGCATTCAGAAACCGGATACGTCCCGGCTGATCGTGAAACCGGTCGAGCCCGGAGACAAGAACGTGCCACCGCGAGAGCACCTGATCATGGCCTCGATCGCGCAGCGGATCAAATGGCGCGCCCAATACGAAACCGCCCGCCTGGAATCCAGTCCACCAGGCGAGCAACAACATTCGGCAATCCAACCGGCAGCATAGGGAGGAACAGATGGATACCAACGGGCAGGAAACGTACCTGAGGGCCAAGGACTGCGAAGCTCTGACCGGCATCCCTGAGGCCACCTGGCGGTGGTGGGCGCACGTCGGTAAAGGACCGGCCAGCTTCAAGCTCGGGGCTCGTCGTCGCGTCTGGCGTAAGTCGGTGATCTTGGCGTGGATCGCGGAGCAGGAGGCCGAAAGCCTCGGTGATGCTGCGTGACCGTGAAGCGCAATCGCCGCGCGGGAGTTGAAGACCTGTGGACCAAGGAAGTCCTCGACGAGAACAAGAAGGCTCACCGGGTGCCCTCGAAGTTGCACGGGAAGGGCAAGCGTTGGCGAGCTCGCTACGTCGATGATGCCGGCAATGAGCACACGAAGCGCTTCGCTCGGAAAGCGGACGCGCAAGCCTGGCTCGATGCGCAGGTCGCGAGTTTGGTCCAGGGCATTCACGTTGCACCGCGCGACTCTCAAAAGACCGTAGAGCAGTGGGCAAACGAGTGGCTGAAGGGGTACGCAAACCACCGCGAAACGACAGTGGAGCTGGCAACCTGGCACGTCAAGAAGATCAACGAAGGGTTGGGGTCGCTGCAATTGTCGGCGGTGCGGCCGTCCACGGTGAAGAAGTGGATGGTGGCGCTCAAGGACGAGGGCCTGGCCGACAGCTACGTCTACAGCCTGCATTCTCGATTGGCTCAGATCCTCGGGGACGCAATGCACGACGGGCTGTTGGCACGCAATCCGTGTTCGCGCCGTACGTCGCCGAAGACTGGGCAGCAGAAGGTCTATGTAGCGACCTCCGAGCAGGTCTGGGCACTGCATGATGCGATGCCGGCACATCTTCGCGTGGCGGTACTGCTCGGCGCGTTCGTGGGTCTTCGAATCTCGGAGGCTGCTGGACTGCGGACCGCCGATGTCGATTTCGCCAACGGCATCGTGCAACCTCGCCAGCAGTGGCCCGCACGAGAGTTGAAGACGGAGTCAAGCACAAAGCCTGTGCCGATTCCGCCGGAACTCGTCGCGATGCTCGAAGAGTCGGCCAAGGTGTTCCCTGGTGATCATCTGGTCTGTGATGAATTCGGCAAGCCGGTCTCGCCGTGGGTGATCGGGTGGAATCTGCGGGCAGCGAAGGAGAAAGTTCACGACCTGCCCGAGGCGTTCAGCTTCCAGGACTTCCGGCACTTCTACGCATCTTTGCTCATCCGCCGAGGTGCCGATATTAAGGCCGTCCAGGCTCGCCTACGCCACGGCAGCGCCATCACGACTCTGCGGTACTACGCCCATCTCTGGCCCGATGCCGACGAGACAACGCGTACCGCGGTTGGTGCCACGATCAAGGATTGGCCCGGTTCCACTGCGTACTCACTGCGTACCGAGACGGAGGAGACGGACTCTACCGATGACCAAGACGGCGAGAATGCGCAGGCAGAAGCCGTTTAGTTGAGCCCCGCGTATGAGTGCAACCCGCTCACCACGATGTTGATGATGAACAAGTTGAACAGCATCGCGACGAAGCCGGCCACGTTGATCCAGGCGGCCTTGGTTTCACGCCAGCCGGAGGTGGCGCGGGCGTGCAGGTAGGCGGCGTAGATGACCCATGCGATGAAGGAGACGGTTTCCTTCGGGTCCCAGCCCCAGAAGCGGCCCCACGCGCTTTCGGCCCAGATGGCGCCGAGGATGATGCCGGTGCCGAAGAGGGGGAAGGCCACGACCGTCGTGCGGTAGGCGAGGCGGTCGAGGGTGCGGGCGTCGGGCAGGCGGCGGGCGAGGGCGCCGAGCGGGTTGCTCGATTCCTGACCGTCCGGCTGGTACATGCGCAGCAGGAACAACAGGCTCGCCACACCGGACAGCATGAAGATGCCGCTGCCGATGCTGACGATGGTGACGTGGATGGGCAGCCAGTACGACTTCAGCGCCGGAACCACGGGCGCGGCGTCGGCGTAGAGCACCTGGCCGGCCAGGAACATCAGGATCAGCACCGGGACCAGCAGGAAGACCCACATCGCGCGGTACCGGCGATCGTGGATGAACACCAGGCCGGTGACCATCGCGGCCGCGGTCGCCATGGTGATGAACTCGTACATGTTGCCGAGCGGGAAGCGATGGGTCGCGAAGCCGCGCAACACGATCGAGGCCAGATGCAGGCCGATCGCGACGAAGACGACCGCGAACGCCATATTGCCCAGCTGCTCGGCCAGCGAACGCTTCGGCGTGGGCTCCAGCTTGCCGGGGACGATCGGCCGGTCGGCGCGCACGCCACCGGAGGCGCCGACGCCGACCAGTTCGCGCTCACGCTCTTGGGCGCTGGTCACCTTCTTCTTCGCGGAGGCGTACTGCACGATCAGCATCGCCAGCACCAGCAGGTAGACGACGAACGCCGTCTTGAAGGCGAGATTGCTGTAACCGGCGAGTGTTTCGTCGATCGGCATGTTCACTCTCCCGTGCTCTCGGTCCGGGCGACCGGGCGCTGATCCGTGGGGCTGCCGGTGTCGGTGCGGTCGGAACCGAGCAGCCGCGTCCGCAAGCGGTCGAACTCGCCGCCCCAGCCCGCCTGGTCGGTGCGGGCCAGCCCACCCATTTCTACTACAGTACGTCGTTCACCGGAACCGCCCTCGTCCGGGCCTTCCGGATAGGCGCGCAACCAGATCCGCCGCCGCTTCACCACCAGCGAGACCAGCAGACCGGCCATCATCGTCACCGCGCACACCAGGACCCAGCTCTGCGCCGGATCGTAGGAGACCTGCAGATTCGCGTACTGCTGCGCGCCGTCGAAGGTGACCTTGGTGCCGTCGGCCAGCGTGGCCGATTCACCGGGTCGCAGATTGACGCGCTGCTGCTTCGTCAGCCGACCCTGTTTGATCATCTCCGGATCGAGCGAGAACAGCGACTGCGCGCGTCCGGTGTCGAGTCCGGTCTCGCCGCGGTAGATGTCGATCGCCACCGCCGGATCGGTCAGGCCCGGATACGAGGAGGTCAGCAGGCTGCCGTGCATCAGCGCGGTGGGGGCGAACAGGCCCTCGATCGCGATCTGGTTCTTGCGCCGCTCGTCCTCGCTGCCGTACATACCGCCCGGCGGATCGAACCGCATCACACCGCTGGACAGGAAGGTGGCGCCGTCGTCGGGCCGCCACTGGATGGTCTCGGTGCGCTTCTGCCCGTTCGGATAGGTGACGGTGAAGGTCGGCGCGTAGCCGTGTCCCTGCAGGTAGACGCGGTCACCGGCGACGCGCAGCGGATGGTTGACCTGGATGGTGGTGTCACGCCAGGTGTCGGTCGCCAGATCGTCGCCGGTCTGATACGAGATGTTCGCGGTGAACATCTCGGCCTGCCCGTTGGGAAGGTAGTCGGCCTTGAAATCCTTGACCCGCACGCAGACCGGGGTCAGCCCGGTGCCGTCGTTGACCCGCCCGGCCTTGAAGGAATCGAAGACCGCCGGCGAGGTGGTGCAGAATCCGGGTCCGCCGTCGGCGACGACGATCACGTTGCCCTCGTAGCCGAACAGCTTGCCCGCCGCGATCGCGACCAGCAGGCCGACCAGCGCCAGGTGGAAGACCAGATTGCCGAGCTCGCGCAGATACCCCTTCTCCGCGGAGAGCGTCACCTCACCGGGACGGCCGTTGCGCACATCGGATTCGTCCCGCACCACCGTGCGCCAGCCGCGCAGCCCGCGCCGCGCCTGCTCGATCGCCTCGGCGGGAGTGTCATCGGTGGTGGTCGCGGCGTGATGCGGCAGCCGGGACAGGTTGCGCGGCACCATGACCGGCGGTGTGCGCAGCGCCTTGTAGTGGTCGAAGACGCGCGGCACGATGCAGCCGACCAGCGAGACGAACAGCAGGGCGTAGATCGCGGTGAACCAGAAGCTGGAGAACACGTCGAACAGTTGTAGCCGGTCCATCCACGGCCCGAGGGTGCCACGATCGGCGATGTATTTGTCGACCTTCTGCGGGTTGAGACTGCGCTGCGGCAGCAACGCCCCCGGAATCGCCGCCAGCGCCAGCAAAAACAGCAGCATGAGCGCCGTACGCATACTGGTCAATCCGCGCCAGGCGTTGCGCAGCAGTGCGAACGCGCGGCGCGGCAGCGACTGGCGCGGCGGTTTCGCGGCGGTGGACGGGGGCGTCATCGTGGCAGTCATGGGGCTCAGATCGGCAGGGTTACCTGGGAGACGAATACGTTGCGGATCCATCCGACGAACTGATCCCACATCCCGGTGACCAGTGCGATGCCGACCACGACGAGCAGTACGCCGCCGATGATCTGGATGATGCGCGAATTGCGCCGGAGCCAGCCGACCCCGCGCAGCGCGGTGGCCGACCCGAACGCGAGAATCACGAACGGCAGGCCGAGACCGAGGCAGTACGCCACGATCAGCACGACACCCCGGGCGGCCGTCGCCCCCTCGGTGCCGGCGGATACGGCCATCACGCCGGACAGCGTCGGACCCAGACACGGCGTCCAACCGAGGGCGAACACCGCGCCCAGCAGTGGTGCGCCGACGATTCCGGTGAGCCGGCGCGGATGCATTCTGGTGTCACGCTGCAACATCGGCACCAGGCCGAGGAACACCAGGCCCATCACGATGGTCACCACACCGCCGATGCGTTGCAGCAGTTCACGATTGACGTTCAGGGTCTGGATGACCCCGAAGACCGTGGCCGAAGCCAGCACGAACACCACGGTGAAACCGGCGACGAAGAGTCCGGCCGCACCCGCGACACGCATCCGCCCGGTGCGCAGCGCGACGGCCGCGCTCTTGCCCTGCGCCTCGCCGACGGTGACCGGCGGCGCCTCGGCGCCGACGAGCCCGGCCAGATATGACAGATATCCCGGCACCAGCGGCACCACACACGGCGACGCGAACGAGACCAGTCCGGCGAGCAGGCAGGCGCCCAAGGCCAGCAGCAGCGGCCCGGTGGCCGCGGTCTGCTGGAACGATTCGCCGACCGAAGCCAATGCCGGCACCGCCGGGGAAGCCAGAGCCGTCACTGCCGGCCCTCCTGCGCGACCTGATTCACCACCGGCAGCAGATCCTCGGCCAGCAACGACCGCAGGAAGACCGCGGCGACGCGATGCTGCCGATCCAGCACCAGCGTGGTGGGGATGACGCTGGTGGGGAATTTGCCGCCGAGCGCCAGCAGGCTGCGCATCTCGGGGTCGTAGATGGAGGGATAGCCGACGTGATTGTCGGTCACGAAGTCGCGTGCCTTGTCCTGCTGCGGATCACGCACATTGATCCCCAGGAAGGCGACGCCCTTGTCCTTGGACTGTTCGTAGACCTGTTCCAGCGCGGGCGCTTCCGCCCGGCACGGTCCACACCACTGCCCCCAGAGGTTCAGCACGACGACCTGATTCGGGAAGTCGTCGACCGAGACGGTCTTGCCGGTCAGCAGGTTCGGACCCGAGAGGTGGCCGATCGTGCCGCGGGCCGCCGGTGGGTCGTACCGGATATCGGTCTTGCCGCCGGGTGAGACGAAATCGAAGGTGCCGCCCTGGGCGACCGCGTCGTTACCCGACGAACAACCGGCCAGCGCGGCGACGACCGCCACGCAGGCCAGCAGCATCGGCAGCAGACGCCGGACCGCCCCGCTCACGCCCCGGTCACCCTGGGATCCGAGCCGCCGGACGGCTCGGAGTAGACGATGTCGATCAACGTATCGCCTTGGTACACAAGCGAAGTCAGCGACGCCAGCGAGCACTGCCGCTGCCGCGGATCGTGCCACAGCCGCTTGCCCTCCAGGAAGCGCCGCAACGTCCACACCGGCAGCTGATGCGAGACCACCACGGCCTCGTGCCCGGCCGCCTCCACCCGCGCCTTGTTCACGGCGGCGAGCATGCGATGGGCGATCTGCAGATACGGCTCCCCCCACGACGGGGTGAACGGATCGCGCAGCTTCCACCAGTGCCGCGGCTTGCGCAGCGCACCGTCGCCCACCGACACCCGCAGACCCTCGAAGGTGTTGCCGGCCTCGATGAGGTTGTCGTCGGTGCGCACGATCAGCCCGTGCTGTCCGGCGATCGGCGCGGCGGTCTCCTGGGCGCGCTGCAGCGGCGAGGCGACGACCAGGGCGATGTCGTGGTCGGCGAGGGTGCGCGCGACCGTCGCCGCCTGGGAACGGCCAGTCACCGAGAGACTGAAGCCGGGCAGGCGGCCGTAGAGGATGCCCTTGGGGTTGTGCACCTCGCCGTGGCGCATCACGTGCACGATCGTCTCGGTATCCGAGGCGACGTCACCGGGGAGCGAGGGGACCTTGCCGGCATCGGCTCCCGAGGCGGGGACGGGCGCCTGCGACGATCCGGTGTCCGCGTTCGCCGCGGCCGCACCGGACGACGCCGATTCTTCGTGCGAGGGGGATTCTGTTGCGGCAGTGACGGATTCGAGCTGATCTGAGTCGCTCACGCGCGGGATCCTTCGGGTGTGGCGGCCGCGGCTGCCGCGGCGGCGGCGGGCAGTGCGGCAGCGATACGGTCGAATGCGTCCTCGTCGAGGGCGGCCGAGACGAACCAGGCCTCGAACGGGCTCGGCGGCGCGTAGACGCCACGTTCCAGCAGCGCGTGGAAGAAGGCCGGGAAACGCCAGGTGGCGGTGGCCTTGGCGGTGGCGTAGTCGGTAACCGGATCCTCGGCGAAGAACACGCTCACCATATTGCCCGCGAATTGCACGGTGTGCGGGACCCCCGCGGTGGTCAGAGCCTCGGCGATCAGGGATCCGAGTCGTTCGGCGTTGCGGTCGAGGGCCGCGTAGACGTCCGCGTCGGCGGCGCGCAGCGTGGCCAGCCCGGCTGCCACCGCCACCGGATTACCCGAGAGCGTGCCCGCCTGATACACCGGCCCGATCGGCGCGAGGTGATCCATGACCTCGGCGCGGCCACCGAAGGCCGCGGCCGGCAGCCCGCCGCTCATCACCTTGCCGAAGGTGTACAGGTCGCCCGCCACCGGATCGCGGCCGTACCAGCCCGCGGCGCTGACACGGAAGCCGGTCATCACCTCGTCCATGATCAGCAGGGCGCCGTGTTCGCTGGTCAGCTCGCGCAGGCCGGCGTTGAAACCGGGCAGCGGCGGGACCGCACCCATATTGCCGGCGGCCGCCTCGGTGATCACGGCGGCGATCTGGCCCGGATATTCGGCGAAGGCCGTGGCGACGGCTTCGAGGTCGTTGTAGGGCAGCACGAGGGTGTCGGAGGCCTGCGCCCCGGTCACGCCCGGCGAGGTGGGCAGGCCCAGGGTGGCGACGCCGGAGCCGGCATCGGCCAGCAGCGCGTCGACATGGCCGTGATAGCAGCCCGCGAACTTGACGATCTTGCTGCGCCCGGTGAATCCGCGCGCCAGCCGCACCGCGCTCATGGTGGCCTCGGTGCCGGAGTTCACCAGCCGCACCCGCTGCACCGGATCGACCCGCGCGGCGATCGCCTCGGCCAGCTCGATCTCGGCCTCGGTCGGCGCGCCGAAGGACAGCCCGCCGGTGGCGGCCCGCTGCACCGCGTCCACGACGGCCGGATGCGCATGTCCGAGGATCATCGGTCCCCAGGAACACACCAGGTCCACATAGTCGTTGCCGTCGGCGTCGGTGAGCGTGTACCCGCGCGCCGAAGCGATGAATCGGGGGGTGCCGCCGACCGAATTGAACGCCCGCACAGGCGAGTTCACACCGCCGGGGATGATCGCGGCGGCGCGTTCGAAGAGTCGGGCGGAGACCGGCACGTTTACCTGGGTCGCGCGCGGAGAAGAACTCACGACCACCAGTGTCGCAGCCCCCGCCGCAGCGGTCGACGACAGGGTGTAGTGGGGTGAGCCACCCCACAGGACGAGCCGGACATTGTACTCTCACTCGGCTGACCAGCGGTTTGCCGAGAATTTCCTCACACTCGCCCGTCAGCGCCCGCAGCGCAACACGCGGCGTAAATTTCACGCCATAAGGGTTGTGGTCAGGTTGCCCGTGCGTAACCTCGTACCCACCATCACGCTCACCGCCGGGAGGGTCCATGCGTAAAGCAGTATTCGGGATAGCCCTGTTGACAACCCTGGCCGGCTCCGTCGCGGCAGCGACCCAGGCCGCCGCCGTGACGCCCGTCGTCCAGCCCGAACAGCAGCGCGCCGGAGTGATCCTGACCCACGACGAGACCGCCGCACTCGGCGACGGGCCGATTCCCGCACTGGTCACGATGGTCGTTCCGGAGAGCCGGATCGGGGCGGGTCTCAAGCCGGACACCCAGCTCTATCACGATCAGAACGGCAACGTGCACGCCTCACTGCGGCAGGTGATCGAGGAGGCGGCGAGCCATCCGGACGGCAGCGTCGTGGTGATGGCCAACGTGCCCGGATCGCACGGCACGCGCCTGCTCGACGTCTTCCAGCAGTGGCACTGACCGAAGGTCGCCGGCCCTCGCGCGGCGGCGGTTCAGGGCACCGGAACGCCCAGGCACAGCAGGGCATAGCCGGTGGACAGCAGGCAATTCAGCGGCGTGGGAAGCAGATCCAGCAGTGAGGAAACCTGTCCCGCGCGCGGCGGCACCGGAGTGGCGGCCACCGAATCGGCGACAACCGCGGTGGCTCGGTTCCGCGCGCCGGATACCTGTGGGCCGGCCGGCTCCACAGTGATCGCCGAAGTGCCTGCGGCCGAAGGACTTTCCGGCGAAGCGGCGGCCAGGGCCACCGGGGCCATACCGATCGCTGCGGCCGCGAGAATCGTGAACGAGGATTTCCGCACTGCTCGGGTGCGCGTCGTGGTGCTCATTTTCCGGCAATACCCACAACACGCGATCCGCTATCGGGCAACGCGCCGCGAAAACGGGTGCGGCTGTGGGAAACAGGCGTTTCAGCGCGGACGCACCGCGCACCGCACCACCAAGTCGATGGCCGCGAGCCCCGCGGCGGCGACCAGCACGGTGGCCAGCGCCAGCCACGGACCGGCGTAGTGAGTGGATTCGAAGGCAGGCTGATCGCCCACCGCCGCGAACCAGGTCCGGTGCACACCGTGCCGCCAGATGGGCACGGCGGCCACCGCGCAGGCCACGACCAGCACCAGATCGAGCAGGATCCACAGCCGGCGCATCACGCGACATCCTCCTTGCCCTCGGAACCCACGTCGCCCTCGCTGTCCGAACCGGACGCAACCACCGAATTCTCCGCGTCGTCGGCGCTCGCTGCGAGTACGGCCGCGGACTCCTTCGCCGGAGAATCCGCGGACTTCTTCGCCGCGGGAGCCGATTCCGCGGCGAGCCGATCGAGCGCGGCGCTCAACTCGGCGCGCAACTGCTGATGATCGCGCGCCCAGGCCTGCACCATGGCGCCGTCGCGCAGTTTGAGGCCGATGCCGCGGCGGCGGCGCGGCACCCCGGTCAGCTCACCGAGTGCGCGGGCCGACTCCCAAGGCTCGTCGTCCCACGATTCCTCGTCGAGTTCGGGAAAGACGCGCGCGATCGACTCCAGCGGCAGCGTTTCGGTGCCCTCGCGCAGCGCGGAGTCGGTGAGTTCGACGCTGACATGGCGTTTTCCCGCCACGACCTGCAGAGTCACGAATCCGGCGAGCAGAATCGCGCAGAAGGCGAGACCGAACCAGTGCACCGGCCCGCGCCGCAGTGCCAGTTCCAGGATCAGCACCAGCAGGCAGAGCAACGGGCCGTAGGCGACCGTTCGCCAGCGGGCGCCGGGCTCGCTGAACAGCACGGAATCCGTCCGCACCGCGGCGGTGGGTTGGGCGTCGCTCACGCAAGACCTCCGAATACGACGCGCGTGCCGGACCGAGCGGGTGGCAGCGGAGTCAGCCGACCTTTCCCGGGAGCAGCAGTCCGGCGAGGGTGAGCAGTGCCAGAAGCAACAGCAGTCCCATCACCAGAACATCGCGTCGAATGCTCTGTCGCTGCTGAATCACCACGCGCATCGATGTCTCCGATCCACCGAAGCCATCCGTGCTGCGCTCTCATCGCGGTGACCGATCGATGCGACCACCGACCGAAAAACCACATCCGAAGAACAACGCACAACCAACGACTTTCAGTTCCCGAGCTCTCTGTGACAACCCTCACCATACATCCCGGTCGGCACGCGACAAATTCGGCCTCGCGTCTCAATTGCCGTTCGCTCGGAAGAAAGCCTCGGATTCCTTTCTGCGGCAGAGGAATACGGCTCCGCAGGCCAGGACCGCCTGTAATATCGCCGCGGCCCCGATCAGGACCGCCGGGCCGCCCGCCACCGCGCCGAGTCCGAACATCGACCCGACGGCGCCGAGCACCAGCACCACGGTCGCCACATCGGCAACCGTGCGCGCCCACAGTCGCCCTCGACCGAGCTCGTGCACCACGGCCACCGCGCCGATCCCCACGGCCAGGCCGTAGGTGAGGACCAGCACCTCGAGAATCGAGACCACGAGCTCCATCTGCGCCACGCTGAAGTCGGGCCGCTCGCCGTGCAGCTGGTCGTAGAAGTCCTGGGCGACCTGGCGGCGATTGCCGAGACGGTCGACCGCGCCGAGGATCAGCCGCAAGACCCCGAGCGCGACCACGGCCCACCACAGCTGGCAGGCGGTGCGCACATCTTCGGGTCTGGTTCGGATACCGGGCTCGGCCGGCATTGTCGCCGGATTCACGACAGCCAGTGCGCGGCCTCGGTGGCCCAGTAGGTCAGCACGATATCCGCGCCCGCCCGGCGGATGCCGAGAAGCGATTCGAGGATGGCGCCGCGGCGGTCGATCCAGCCGCGTTCGGCGGCGGCCGTGATCATCGCGTACTCCCCGGAGATCTGATACGCCGCGACCGGAACCGGCGAATGATCGGCGACGTCGCGCAGGATGTCGAGATACGACATGGCCGGTTTGACCATCACGATGTCGGCGCCCTCGGCCAGGTCCAGCTCGAGTTCGCGCAGCGATTCGCGCCGATTCGCCGCATCCTGCTGATAGGTGCGGCGATCGCCCTGCAGCGACGAGCCGACGGCCTCCCGGAACGGGCCGTAGAACGCCGAGGCGTATTTGGCCGCGTAGGCGAGGATCCCGGTATCGATGTGACCGGCGGCATCCAGACCCGCGCGGATCGCGCCGACCTGGCCGTCCATCATGCCGCTGGTGCCCAGCAGTTCGGCGCCGGCCTCGGCCTGGGCCAGCGCCATCTCGACGTAGCGGTCCAGGGTCGCGTCGTTGTCGACGGAGCCGTCGCCGGCCAGCACTCCGCAGTGCCCGTGATCGGTGAATTCGTCCAGACAGGTATCGGCCATCACGACGGTGTCGCCGCCGACCTCCTCGGTCAGCGCGCGCAGGCCGCGGTTGAGAATGCCGTCCGGGGCACTGGCCTGGCTGCCCACCGCGTCCTTGTCCTCCGGACGCGGGACGCCGAACAGCATGAGCCCGCCGACGCCCGCGCCGACCGCCTCCGCCGCGGCCTTGCGCAGCGAATCCATCGAATGCTGGTACACGCCGGGCATCGAGCTGATCTCGCGCGGTTCGGCCAGTCCGTCGGCGATGAACATCGGCAGTACCAATTGCCTTGGTTCCAAGGTGGTTTCGGCGACGAGGCGACGCATCGCGGGGGTACGACGCAACCGCCGCGGGCGGTCCATTCCGGTCATAACCGCACGATACGCCGCGCGAAAGCCCGGCTCCCAGGCGCCTCCCGGCCGGTTGGCGCGGATCACAGCCGGCAAATTCCGGGCGACGCGCGGGCGAGCCGGCCGTGCGCCGAAACCCGTTGCGGGGCCCGGTTTTTGTCGGTGCCCTCCGGTAGAATCGAAGATGTGTTCGAGGGGATTCGTCAACAGTCGAACCGGCCTCGGTAGCGCGCTACTGCCCACGGCGCACGACCGATCGATCGGCGGTGGGACGGACTGCCCATATCCGTCCCGCCTTCGATTCACCCACCGACGACCCGGCGAATCTCCATCCGAGGGGAGGATTCTCATGCCCACCGCACCGACGATCATCGATCCCTACGCGCCGCTGCTGAAACAGCCCCTACCGGCCGGACGGCCGCGCTCCTGGTACGTCATGCACAACCGCAGGCTGAAGGCCATGCGACTGGCCATCGCCCTGCTCGACTCCGGCGTCTACCGCGCCAACCTCGCCGACAACCAGACCATCCGGCACACCGCCGAGGTCGTCGGCATCCGCCCGCCTTCGAACAAGACGTGCAGCCTCGTCCGAGACCTCATGCGCGTACGCCGGGTGTGAGGGCTTGCTCAGCGGCTGCGGCGGCTCTTCTTGCGCGGCGGGGGCAGCAGGCCCTCGGCGCGCAAGTGGGCGGCGTGTTCGGCCAGGGCGTCGACCAGTGGGCCGACCTGGGCGATCTCGGGCTGCACATCCACGCGCAAGCCGAATTCGATGGCTGTTTCGGCGGTTTTGGGGCCGATGCAGGCAACGATGGTGCGCGCGTGCGGCTTTCCGGCGATGCCGACCAGATTCCGGACCGTGGACGAGGAGGTGAACAGCACGGCGTCGAAACCGCCGGTCTTGATCATCTCCCGCGTTTCGGCCGGCGGCGGCGAGGCCCGCACGGTGCGGTACGCGGTGACATCGTCGATCTCCCAGCCGCGGTCGCGCAGACCCTCGGCCAGCGTTTCGGTGGCGATGTCGGCGCGCGGCAGCAGCACGCGGTTGACCGGGTCGAAAACATCGTCGTAGGGCGGGAAGTCGGCCAGCAGACCCTCCGAGGACTGCTCACCGCTGGGCACCAGTTCGGGGTTGATGCCGAACGAGCGCACCTTATCGGCGGTCGCCTCACCGACGCAGGCGATCTTCACACCGGAGAAAGCCCGTGCGTCCAAACCGAATTCGCCGAACTTCTCCCACACCGCGCGCACGGCATTGGTGGAGGTGAAGACCACCCACTGGTAGCGCCCGTCGACCAGGCCCTTGACC
The DNA here is from genome assembly GCF_015354405.1 of Nocardia sp. BSTN01. GTDB lineage: Bacteria > Actinomycetota > Actinomycetes > Mycobacteriales > Mycobacteriaceae > Nocardia. The sequence goes on from NZ_JADKYP010000023.1 coordinate 31,163, forward strand.
GCGCGCTCCATCTGCGCGGGGCTGCGCGGCGGCTCGACGGCGATGGTCGGCACCTCCATCGGGATGGCGCCGTGCATGACGAGCTTCTCGCTCATCTCACCGGCCTGCTCCTTGGTGCGCGGCACCAGCACGGTCCAGCCGTACAGCGCCCGCGACTCCCACCACGACATCTTGGACCGCTTCTCGACCTCCTTGCCGACCGTGACCACGAGCGGTCCGACCAGCTCCGAGGCGGCGGAGTTCAGGGTGGCCAGCGTGGCCTCGATGGTGCGCTGCTGCCGGGTGGTGCCACGCACGGTCACCGCGACCGGGGTCTGCGGGGCGAGGCCGTGCTCGACCAGCGCGCTCGCGGTCTCGGCCAGGTGGCCGGAGGTGGCGTGCAGCACCAGCGGGCCGGGAGCGGCGGCGACGGAGGCCCAGTCGACCTCACCGCGCACGTCGACCTCGGTGTGCGAGGAGCCGAGCGCGATACCGGCATACGCCGGCACCGTGGTCGCCGACGGCAGCCCCGGCAGCACCTCGAAGTTCATATGCGACCGGGTGACGGCGTTGACCTCGGAGATCACCGAATCGGTGGTCATCGGATCGCCGGAAACCAGCCGCACCACATCGTGTCCGGCGCGGGCCTCGTGGACCAGCGTCTTCGCGACCTCGGCCGGCTCGCCCAGCGCGGGGCGCACGTCGACGGCGGATTCCCCGTCGGGCCCCGGCTCGACGGCGGTGCCGATCATGGCCAGCACGCCCTTGTCGACATCGGGATCGGTGAACGCCAGGCGCGCTCGTCCCAGCACCTCGCGGGCGCGGACCGTGAGCAGCGCCGGGTCCCCAGGACCCGACCCGACGAACAGAATCCGACCGGGATGCTTCTTGGTGGCTCGGCTCATGGCTTGTTCTCCATCGGGCTGGGATTGGTGAAGTCGGACGCGCCGGCGGATACCTCGCCGGCCAGCAGGTCGCGCGCCCCCAGCTCCAGGAGCTCACGCGCCAGATCGCGGCCCAGCTGCTCTGCGTTCGCGAGCGAGCCGACCGCCGAGGCCCGGATGACATCCGAGCCGTCGATCGCCGCCGCGCCGCCGCGCAGCGACAGTTCCTCCACCACGCGGCCCTCGTCGTCGAGCGATTCGACGACTTCGGCGAGCGCACCGACCGGGGCCGTGCAACCGGCTTCGAGTTCGGCGAGCAGCGCGCGTTCGGCGACGACCGTGGCGCGACTGCCCGGATCGTCGAGGGTGGACAGGATGCTGACGAGATCGCTCTCCTCGCTGCGGCATTCGACCGCGAGCGCGCCCTGAGCCGGTGCCGGCAACATCTGCACGGGCTCCAGGGCCTCGGTGACCGAGCCGAGCCGGTCCACGCGGGACAGCCCGGCCCGCGCGACGACCACGGCGTCGAGTTCACCCTCGGCGACCTTGCGAAGTCTGGTGTCGATATTGCCGCGCAACGGCACGATCTCGAGACCGAGTCCGAGTGCGCGCAACTGAGCCGCACGCCGCGGCGCGGAGGTGCCGACCCGGGATCCGGCGGGTAGTTCGCCCAGCACCAGGCCGTCCCGGGCGACCAGGACGTCACGCGGATCCTCGCGCGGCGGAATCGCGGCGATGGTGAAGCGCGGGTCCGGCGCGGTGGGCAGATCCTTGTAGGAGTGCACCGCGATGTCGACGGTCCCGGCGGCCAGTTCCTCGCGCAGCGCGGCGGTGAACACCCCGACACCGATCTTCTCGACCGGGTCGGAGGACTGGTCGCCCGCCGTCTTCACGATCACCAATTCGGCGTGCTGCCCGGTGGCGATCAGCGCGTCGCGCACGGTGCCGGCCTGGGTCAGTGCCAGCACGCTGCCGCGGCTGCCGATCCGCCACGGGGCGTCCGTGGTACCACGTCGCGTCATGTTGTGCTCCTGCGTGTCGACCCCGGTGGCCGCGCCCCCGAATGCGGTGGCCGTATCAGCGCTCACTGCGGATGCCCCTGTTCGTCTCCGAGATGGCTCGTGGTGAAGTCGTCGGCCAGTTCGCCGCCGAGGGTGGCGACTTCCATCGGCGCCGCAACAGCTTGTGCCGCACCGGGTTTCAGTTCGAACAATTCGCGCAGCGCCTCGGCGTAGCTGCCGCCGCCGGGCGCCGAAGCCAGCTGCTTGACCCGCACCGTGGGCGCGTGCAGCAGTTTGTCGACCACGCGGCGCACCGTGCGGGCGACCTCTTCGCGCTGCGGATCACCGAGATCGGGCAGTTTGGATTCCAGCCGCATCAGTTCCGCCTCGACCACCTCGGCCGCGCGCTGGCGCAGGGCCGCGACGGTCGGGGTCACCTCGGCCATCCGCTGGCCGGACAGATATTTGGCGAGCTCCTCGGCGACCAGGGCGCGCGCGGCACTGGTGTCGTCGGCCGCCGCACCCGCCGCGGGGTCGCGCTGCAGCGTCTCCATGTCGATGACGGTGACATCGGGCAGGCCGGCCACCGCGGGATCCACATCGCGCGGCAGTCCCAGATCGCAGATCACCATCTGATGTCCGGCGCGGGACACGTTGAGTGCGCGGTGGGCGTCGGCCAGGCTCACCACCGAACCGACCGCGCCGGTGCTGGTGATCACGATGTCGGCATCGGCCATGGCGTTCACCAGGTTCGACAGCTCCATCGCGGTCGCCGGTGCGCCGTGCATGGTGGTCGCGGTGTGGGCGAGCCGCTGGGCACGCTCGAGGGTGCGGTTGACCACGATGATCCTGCCGATTCCGGCGCGCGCCAGATGGGCCACCGACAGCCCGCCCATCGCGCCCGCGCCGACCACGACCGCGGTGCGCCCGGCGAGATCACCAAGCACGTTCGCGGCGCGCTCCAGGGCGACCGACACCACCGAGGCGCCCGCGCGGTCGATCCCGGTCTCCGAATGCACCCGCTTGCCGACGCGCAGGGCGTGCTGGGCCAATTCGTGCAGGGTGCGCCCGGCGGCCTGCTGGGCATCGGCGGCGGCGTAGGCCGAGCGGATCTGGCTGAGCACCTGCTGCTCGCCGACAACCATCGAATCCAGGCCGCTGGCCACCGCGAACAGATGTTCGGCCGCCGCCTCGCTGTAGCGCACGTAGGCGTGTTTGGTCAGTTCGGGAAGCGGCAGATCGGAATGCCTGGCCAGCAGATCGCCGACCTCGGCGAGCCCGCCGTGGAAGGCGTCGACCACGGCGTAGATCTCGACGCGGTTGCAGGTGGAGACGATCATCGCCTCGGAGATGTGCTGGGAGGCCAGCATGCGATCCGTCAGCTTGGGCCGGTCCTCCTCGGTGACCGCGACCTTCTCCAGCACCGCCACGGGAGCGCTGCGATGCGAAATTCCGACGAGAAGCACACTCATGGTGCGACCACCGATCCCTTGCTGGTTGGCTCCGTTGCCGAATGCGAGGTTGTCTTGCGGGGTGCGGGCTGGTGGGCCGCGCGTCCGGCCATCCGCCGCCCGATCGGAGTGGACACCGCGTGCACGGTCTCCCCCGCGGCGACGCGCTCGGCCGCGGCCGGTTCGGCGGCCTCGAGTTCCGCACTGCGAGCGCGCTCGAACGACAGCATCTGCAGTTCGACGGCGAGATCGACGCGGCGGACCTCCACGGTGGCCGGAACCGCGAGGCTCACCGGCGAGAAGCTGAGGATGCACTGCACCCCGGCGGCGACGAGTTCGTCGCAGACGCCCTGGGCCGCGGAATCGGGAACGGTGACGACCGCGATCGTGGGGGCGAGTTCGGCGACCGCGGCCCGCAGCCGGGCGGTGTCGAGCACCCGCAGCCCGGCGACCGAGGCGCCGATCACCGCGGGATCGTTGTCGAAGATGCCGACCATGGTGAATCCGCGCCGCGAGAATCCGCCGTAACCGGCCAGGGCCCGGCCCAGATTTCCGGCGCCGACCAGGATCACGCGATGGCCGTCGGCCAGGCCGAGAACGTCTTCGATGCGGTTGCGCAACTTGGCCACGTCGTAGCCGACGCCGCGAACCCCGTTGGGGCCGAGGAAGGATAGATCCTTGCGAAGCTTGGCCGAACCGACACCCGCCGCGACAGCCAGTTCTTCACTGGATACGATGAGCACACCCTCGTCGGCCAGGACGGCGAGCACTCGGAGGTAGGTGGCCAAACGGGTCACCGTCGCCTGCGGGATGTCCTTGTTGATGGATTTGCCGGAAACGCTGTTCAGAGCTCTGCCGGAGACGCCACCTGGCGTCTCATGCTGCTCTGTCACGTCGTTCGGCTCCTCGTCCGGCCGGGGGGTAGTGTCCGGGTTTTCGCTTGGTCCGCCGCCGATACCGGGCACAGGCATCGGTATCGGATCGGTATTGATACACGGGGGTGCGGTTGCGTCCGCCGCCAGAAGCAGGCGGGTCGCGTGTCACCACCGTAACCGCTTGTGAAGCCCTGCACAAAGTCGGTGAATTCAGTCACTCTCCACTCGTCGGCCTCACGAATGCCTGCTCACATTCAACCGCCGTGGCACGGGCTTCGGTGCAGGCACGCCGGACCGGCGATTTCGTCGCGCGAATCCGGCGATTCGCGGCTAATCGCGGGTCTGTCGGCACCGTGGCATTTAATGGCGATATGAGTACTGCCACGCATTCGGTGACTTTGCTGACCCGCCAGGGCTGCGGTATGTGCACGGTCGCACTGACGCAACTGCGCGCCATCTGCGCGGACTTCGGGTTGGAACCGGCGACCGTCGACGTGGACGCGGCGGCGGCCACCGACCCGTCGCTGCGAGCCGAGTTCGGCGACCGGCTGCCGGTGGTGCTGCTCGACGGCCGTGAGCACAGCTACTTCGACGTCGACGAACCGCGATTGCGGGCCGATCTGAGTCACTGAGCACACATCGCCGAGCAGCCGTCGAGACAACGCTGTGCTCGGCTAATGTTGGAGTGTTCGCGCGAACAGGCGGAGGTACTGGTGCCGGAACGATCGAAAGATGCGAGGACGGGCTTCATCGCGGGCAGGTTCGGCGAATTCCCGGCGCGCTGGGGGCAGGGTCTGTCGGACCAGCTCACGCGGATCGCGCGCAGCCCGTTCGGGCCCAGCGAGGAAGAGGTGCGCGCCAACCTGGCCGGTGAGGCCAGCGCCGACGCGGCCCTCGCACTGCACGACGCGGAATTGGCGGAAACCTTTGGCGCCGAATCCGATTCGGAATTACCGCCACATGCGCGCCCGCCCCGCGACCTGACCGCGGCGGCATTTTTCGACGTGGACAACACGATGGTGCAGGGCGCCTCGATCGTGCACTTCGCGCGCGGCCTGGCGGCGCGGAAATATTTCAAGACTTCCGACCTCGTCGATATGGCCTGGAAGCAGGTGAAATTCCGGGTCACCGGCAAGGAAAGCCAGGGCGATATGGCCAGCGGTAAGGAAAAAGCGCTGTCATTCATCGCCGGCCGCTCGACCGCCGAACTCGCCGCACTCGGCGAGGAAATCTACGACGAAATCATCGCCGACAAGATCTGGCCCGGCACCCGCGCGCTGGCGCAAATGCATCTGGACGCCGGGCAGCAGGTGTGGCTGGTCACCGCGACGCCGGTGGAACTCGCACAGGTCATCGCGAAACGCCTCGGGCTGACCGGCGCACTGGGCACGGTCGCCGAAAGTGTGGACGGCGTCTTCACCGGACGGCTGGTCGGCGATATCCTGCACGGCCTCGGTAAAGCACATGCGGTGCGCACTTTGGCCATTCGCGAGGGTCTCAATCTCAAACGTTGCACGGCCTATTCCGACAGCCACAACGACGTGCCGATGCTCTCGCTGGCCGGTACCGCGGTGGCGATCAACCCGGATTCGGACCTGCGCGAGGTCGCCAAGAACCGCGGCTGGGAGATTCGCGATTTCCGCACCGGCCGCAAGGCCGCCAAGATCGGCGTGCCCACCGCATTGGCGCTGGGTGCGGCCGGTGGCGCCGCGGCCGCCGTGCTCACCCGCAGGCGCGAACAACACGGCTGAGCCTCCCGGCCGAACAACACGGCTGAGCCTCCCCGCCGGGGCGAGGAGGCTCGGTTCGTTCTCGGTCAGCCGGTGAAGGGGTTGCGCCGTTTGGTGAGCAGCTTGTACAGCGTCTGCTGGATGGTTTCGCGAACCTGATCGGTGACCTCGAACATCGTCATCGGATCGTCGGCCGCCTCGGCCGCGTAATCCTCGGTCGCGATGGGCTTGCCGAATTCGATGGTCCACTTCGACGGCAAGGGGATCGCACCCAGCGGTCCCAGATGCGGAAATGTCGGGGTCACCGGGAAATACGGCAATCCGAGCAGCCGCGCCAACGGCTTGATATCGGCGAGTTTCGGATAGATCTCCTCGGACCCGACGATCGAGCACGGAATGATCGGCACACCGGTTTTCACCGCCGCCGAAACGAATCCGCCGCGGCCGAAGCGCTGCAACTTGTAGCGCTCCGCATACGGCTTGCCGATGCCCTTGAAGCCCTCGGGGAACACACCCGCGACCTCGCCCGACCGCAGCAGCCGCTCGGCGTCGGCCGGGCAGGCCAGGGTGTGGCCGGCCTTGCGGGCCAGCCCGCCCACCACCGGCATCTCGAACACCAGATCGGCGGCCAGCAATCGCAGCGACCGATGGGCGGGATGCCGATCGTGTACGGCCAGCTGCAGCATCAGCGCGTCCAGTGCCACCACGCCGGCGTGATTGGAGACGACCAGCGCACCACCGGAGGACGGAATGTTCTCGATGCCGTTCACGTCCACCCGGAACCACAGATCCGACAGCGGTCGCAGCGTCGGCAGGATGACCGATTGGAGCAGATGTTCGTCACGACCGAACTCGTCGACCTGGTAGTCCCCGGTGAGACGGCGGCGGGCGAAATCGGCGGTATTGCGAATACCGTCGGCCACCGCACCCCGCACCAGATCACCCAGCGAGCGCGGCGGCGCCGATTCGGCCAGCCGTTCGGTCAACGAGGTCACCGGCTGCAGGGCCGACTCCCCGGGCCAGCGCCGCGATGCCGGGCGCTGCCGGGCCTCGAAATCCGTCTCGTGCAGGTGAATGACTTTGGCCACGTCGTTCATCGATGTGCTCCCGTCCCGGCCCCGACGAGGCCGAGGAGTCTGTTTTCTGCAGCGTCGATCCAGCGCGGATCGATGACGGGCCGCAACGCTGCGCCCCCGATGAAGTCGTCGAACGCCTGCACCGTCGTCCAACGCGGTGCGAAGCCGAGTTCGGTACGCATTCTCGTGGTGTCCAATCCACAGCCGAAGTGGAAGTAATCGATCTGCTCGGTGGTGAACTCACGCATCACCGGGCCCATGAACGACCGGCCGACCGTCTGGAAAACACTCATCGGCACCGGTAGTTCGACGCGACCCGCGCGGCGGATGGCTTGCGACAATGCCAGCGCTCCGTCACCGGCGACATTGAAGGTGCCGCCGGTTGCGGAATGCGCGGCATGCGCCAGCGCCGCGATCGCGTCCTCTTCGTGCAACAGCTGCATACGGGGGTCGCGGCCGAAGATCGTCGGCGTGATCGGGGAACGGAAATACTGCACGCCCCGGCCCGCCAGACGCGGCCCCACTATCGGTGCGAATCGCAGGATCGCCGCGGCGATATCCGGGCGCCGGCGCGCCATTCCGCGGACGAATCCCTCGACCTCGATCATGTCGCGCGCGAACCAGCCCTTCGGTGGCGTGCGCGCACTCATCTCCTCGGTGAATTTCGCCGGATCCTTCGGACCGCAGCCGTAGACCGCCGAGGAGGAGCGGATCACGACACGGCGCACACTCGGCGCCTTCTGACAGACCGCCATCAGCTGCATGGCGCCGAAGACGTTGTAGTCCTTCATCGCCGCCCGGCCGCCACCGGCGGGCGGGCGGGAGAGTACGGCCGGATGCACGACGGTGTCGACCTTGTTTCCATCGATCACCTTGCGGATCAACGGATTTCGAATGTCGGCGCGGACGAACTCGGCGCGCCCCATCCGGCGTAGCAGATCGCGGCTGGGCATGCGGGCATCGACGGCGATGACGCGTTCGATCGCGGGATCGGCCGCCAGCCGAGTGACGACGTTGCCGCCGAAGAAGCGGCTCGCGCCGGTGACGAGAACGACTGTTGGCGGCTGGTCGTCGCGGCCAGCCGTACGCCCGTCCCGCATATCCGAACCCACGCCGAATCCCACCTGTGCACCCCTGCTTTGGCTAGTTCCGTTAACCAGAGTAGCGGCTGTTACGGAGGTGGCCGACAGTATTTACCAGGATCTAACGATGACTTCAGTCACCGGAAACAAATGCTGAAGCCCGCCACCTGAACGGTGGCGGGCTTTCAGCAAAATTCCAGCGTGTAAGACTTACTTGCCGAGTTTGCGACGCTGCACGCGCGTACGGCGAAGCAGCTTGCGGTGCTTCTTCTTCGACATCCGCTTACGGCGCTTCTTGATCACAGAACCCATAGGGTTGTTCCTCGCGTTCTCTCTCTACCCTCGGCACGCACGCCGGTTACGTACGTCCATCTTCCGGTTCGCTCGGCGGCCGCCTGGCAACCAGTGTTCAGCTCCCGACCTGACCCAGATCGGCAGCGGGTAACACAACGGTGGTTCATCGTACCGGGCCAACCCACGGCGAACGAAACGGGCACCGATGTGCCCGGTCGCCGACACCGCCGTTCGGCGTTCACACCTGTCTACCCGGCGTCGAAGTACGACGTCTGCAGGTAGTCGTGTACCGCCTTGGCGTGTACCCGGAACGATCGACCGACTCTGACAGCGGGTAGTTCTCCCGAGTGAACCAGCCGATACACCGTCATCTTGGAAACCCGCATCAGATTCGCCACCTCGGCAACGGTGAGGAACTGTGTTCCTCCACCGCCGATGACAGGACCGGAACTCGCAGAGCTGTTTCCAGACATCATTGCGCCACTGACCTCCGGCACGTCCGCGCCGCCGGCTTCCCCACCGGCGGAACAGACACGCACGTGCTCCCTCGAGCTTAGCGTGACCAGTGGGATTGCTGCGACGGGTGGGAGAAATAGCAGTGTCACCAGCGGATGTCACGTCACACCCGGCGGCCACCGCGCGGTTACTCGCCGGTCGCCCCCTGTTCGACCGAGCGGCGCTTGGCCGCGTGCAGCGCCTCCCAGAACGCCGAGCGCACGCCGCCGCGCTCGAGCTCGCGCACGGCCGCCGCGGTCGTCCCCGCGGGCGAGGTCACCGCGGCACGCAACTCCACGGCATCCTGACCGGATTCCTCCAGCAGCGCCGCCGAGCCGAGCATGGTCTGCACCACCAGTTCGGTGGCCACGTCCCGGGTCAGGCCGAGGCCGACACCGGCCTCCACCATGGCCTCGACCACCAGGAAGAAGTACGCGGGCCCGGAGCCGGACACCGCGGTCACCGCGTCCATCTGCCCCTCGGCGACGGTGACGACCTTGCCGACCGCGCCCAGCAGTTCCGAAACCGTATCCAGCTCGGCGGATTTGGCGTAGCGTCCGGCCGCGATCGCGCTCATGCCCTGACCGACCAGCATCGGGGTGTTGGGCATGACCCGCACCACCGGGAATCCGGCGGGCAACTTCGACTCCACCCGGGCGGTGGTCACGCCGGCGGCCAGCGACACCAGGATCTGATCGCGATCGTTGTCGAGTTCGAGTTTGCCGAGTTCGGTCAGCACGGCGTCGACATCGTGCGGCTTCACCGCGACCACCAGTACATCCGCACCCGCCGCGGCCTCGGCCAGGCTGTCGGTGACCCGGATGCCGAACCGCTCGCTCAACACCTTCGCGCGGGCCGTCACCGTCTCGACCACGACCAGATCCTTACCCGGTCGTCCGGCCTCGAGCAGCCCGGCGATCAACGCCTCGCCGATCCGTCCGCCACCGATCACCGCAATTCTCGTCATGAGGCCCAAGGCTATCCGTGCGCGGCGAGCGACGCGGGGCAGGGGCGATCAGGGGGCCGGCGAGACAGCGAATCAGCGAGACAGGGGAATCAACGCGAGCTGGCGGGTCTGCGCCACCACCGCGCCGGTGCTGTCGAGCACCAGTTGATCCTCGTCGAACATGCGCTCACCGATCTCGTGGGCGGTCGCGATCACCCGCAGCCAGCCCGATGCGGGACGACGCCGCAGGTAGGTGGTGAGCTGCACGGTCGGGGCCCAGCCGAGCCGGCCCATATTCATCGGCACCGGCGGACTCATATCACCCGCCATCATGGCGAAATAGGCGGCGACGTCCGGATCGCTGCCGTCGCCGGCGCGCGGACGGATCCACAGGCGCAGCCGCGGCTCGCCCTGCTCGCCGGACAGGAACCGCGCCCAGGACGGATCGATCGCCACCGACGCGCCCCGTGCGACGTTGACCAACCGGCCCATCGGAGAATCCGGCGCGTCGTAGCTCAGGGCGTCGGCGGGCGGCTCCGGCGGCATATCCGCCACGGTCTCGCGCCGATAGGCCGGTTCCGCGTCGTCGAGGTGACCGAAGGTGAACGCCGAATGCACCAGAGTGCGGCCACCCTGGACCAGATCGGCGTCGACCAGGCAGATCTGGCGGCCGGTCTTGCGGATACGGACCTCGTACCCGACCTCGCCCGGATCCGGGGCGCCGAGGAAATCGGTGCTCGCCGCGATCGGGAACATCTCGGCCAGATCGCGGTGCGTGGTGCGCAACCGGGTCGTGGCGGCGGCCGCCGACGAGGCGATCATGGTCCCGCCGTGCAGTTTCTCGCCGATCGTCCACACCGGGTCGATGACGCCGCGATAGCGCGCGAGCTCCGCGGAAGCCTCCACTTCGGTCACCGCGCACACCCGGCTGAACGGTGCGTCGTCCACCTCCGGTCGTACCGTCTCGACCGCCAGTTCCGTCACCCGCCGCTCCTCTCCGTGGGCCCAGCCGGTTCCGACCCGGCTCGTACACCGTATAAGTCTGCCGGAAGGTCGCTGGATTCCCTACCGGGGGTGACCAAGCTGCACGGGCGCAGGCCGATCACCGCTGCCGGGTCGGTTCCCGCCCCGGCGCCGGCTGCAGATTGTTCAGATGGGTGCGGGCGAACCGCAGCGACAGCCCCAGCATCGCCGCGCGGTCGGCGGTCGTCCGCGCGTTCTGGGTGTTCACCTCGATCACGGCATGACCGCGAAAACCGTTGCGCACCAACGCTTCACACACTTCCACACAGGGCTGGCCGCCCTCGCCGGGGATCAGGTGTTCGTCGTGCGCGGCGCCGCGGCCGTCGGCCAGGTGCAAGTGCGCCAGACCGCCGCCCATGCGGTCGGCCAATGCCCGCGCGTCCATTCCGGCGGTCGCGGTGTGCGACAGATCCAGGGTGTAGTGCCGGAAGCCGGTGTCGGTCGGATCGTAGGACGGACTGAACGCGGTCACGGAAAGACCCGGTCCACCACGGCGTTCCAGCCTGCGCGCCGAGCCGGAGCGGCGCCCGAACAGCGTATCGGCGCGCATGGGGAACATGTTCTCCACCGCGACCACCACCGGACTGCTGTCCTCGAGTTCGCCCACCTGCTGCGCGAAGCCCTCCGCATAGCGCCGCTGCCAGCGGAAGGGCGGATGCACCACCACGGTCGCCGCCCCCAGCGCCTCCGCGGCCCGCACACTGCGTTCGAGCTTGGCCACCGGATCGGCGCCCCACACCCGCTGCGAGATGAGCAGGCAGGGCGCGTGCACCGCCAGCACGGGCACCGAGTACCGGCGCACATACGACTGGACGGTGGCGATGTTCTGGCTGGCCGGTTCGGCCCAGACCATCAGTTCCACGCCGTCGTAACCCAATTCGGCGGCGTACCGGAACGCCGCCTCGGTGTTCTCCGGATAGACCGACGCCGTCGACAATCCCACCTGAACGGTGGTCCCCACCTGACCGCTGTACCCCACTTGCTGCTCCCTGCTCAGTTCGTGCTGAGAAGAAAGGCTAGCGGTCCGAGCGTCACGAAGATGCCCACAACGACCGCGATCACCGTGCTGAGGATGTCGTCGGTGCGGCGCAGCACCCGAACCAGCGCGACCAGACCAAGGATCACGACCATCGCCAGCACCAGGGCCACGAACGGCATGATGTCCCACATCTGCTCGAAGCCCTTGAACAGCAACATTCCCGCGACCGCCGCGCCGACGGCCTGGCCACCGAGGATCATCCACTGCCGGCGGTTGAGATCCTCAACCGAGCCCCGGCGGGGAGCCGGCCGGCTCAACTGCGGCAGTTTGTCGCGCAGCGAGAATCCGCGCGGCGCGGCCCGGCGCCGGCGCGGGGTGGCCTCGATCTCCTCGTCGTCGAGCAGGTCGTCGTCGTAGTCGTCCTCGGGTTCGTCGAGTTCGACCGGTGCGTAGAACTCGGTGCGCGCCTCCGCCGGATCGAGTAGATCGATGACCCCGCGGCGCGGCCCGCGATCCCGGCGCGCCGCGGCTTCGCGCCGCTCCTCACGGGCTCCGGCATCACGCAGCAGATCTCCGGCAACGGTCTGCCCGGACAGCAGCGGCTGCTCACGCGCGGCCAGCGACCATCCCGGCGACCGATCCTCGGCCGGCTCGTCCTCGTGGCCGCCCGGTCCGGGTTCGTCGAAATCACGCGGAGCCGAAACGGGAGCACCCGGCCGCCGGCGGGCCGACCACGCGGGGAGACCCTGGCCCGCGTCGGCACCGTTGCGACCGCCCGCGGGACCGCCGGGCGCATCGGCCCCGTCGCGTCCCGGTGTCGCACCGTTGCGGCGCGGCAGATCCGCCCGGCCCGGTGTGGGGAACTCGGGGGCACCGAACTCGCGGCCTGCCGGAGCACCGAATTCGCGGTGCGGCGAAGGAGTTTCGGGCGGACGCGGCGGCGCCCAGGCAGTAGTCGGGGGCGTGGCGTCGGTTCCCATTCCGCCCCGGAACGGCGGCACCATCACGGTGTTGCGCTCGTCGGGCTCCGGCCGATGCCGGCGCCCGGTCCGGCCCGAATCCACCGGCGCCTCCGGCGCCGCGAACGACCCCGCCGCCTCCCGCTCGGCCAGCGCCTCCCGCAGTTCGCGGCGAGCGCGGCGGCCGGTGGGCGCCGGCGCGGAATCCACGCCGTACGGGGCGGACGCGCCCTCCGGCGCGGCGTGCCGGGTGGAATCGGGCTGGGCACCGTATCCGGGAGCGTCGAATCCGGGGGCCGCACCGAACTCGGGCGACGAGCCGTATCCGCCCGGCGAATCGAACGAGGCGGGCGGTAAGCCGGTCGCCTCGTATCCCGCCGGCTCCCAGGAGTTCGGCGCGCTCGGCGCCTCCGGTGCGGCGGCCAGGGGATCGTAGAAGCTGATCGGACCGGACAGCGGTGATTCGGCTTCGTACCCGGGTACCGAGAGCTGGAAGTCGGGCATCGGCTCCGGATCCGGCCCGGCCTCCGGGGCGGCGTGCGAGGAGGAACCCTCCCGGACCGCCGGCAGGTCGCCGGTCAGGTCGGTGACCGCGATGCCGCGTCCGCCTCTGCGGCGCCGTCCGCCGCCCGACGCCGGAACTCCCTGGCCGTTGCGCGCCAGCAGTTCGGCGACCGACAGCTGGGTCGAATCCTCACTCATGCCGGCTCCTTTCCGATAGACCGCTGCCCGAATCGATCATCCCGATACGGCCTCGGTCGGGCCCGGCACTCCGATGGGCCGAGTACTACCCGCACCCGGGTCGGTACCCGGGTCGGTATCCAGTTTGCGCAGGATCAGTCCTTCGCGCAGCGCCCACGGACAGATTTCGAGCGTATCGAGGGACAATGCCCGCATACTCGCCTCCGCCACGAGTGCGCCGGCCACCAATTGCTGAGACCGGTCGGAACTGACACCTTCCAATTCTGCGCGATCGGCGGCGGTCATCCGAGAAATGAATGCGATCAACTGCCGCAGACCGGAACTGGTGAGACTACGCCGCACGCGCGGTCCCGCGGCCGAAGGGGCGGCTCCCGTCAGCCGAGCCAGCGATCGGAAGGTTTTCGAGGTGCCCACCGCCAGATCCGGGCGCCCGACCTCCAGCAGTTGTTTGGCCGGGATCACCAACTCGGCGTCGAGCCAGTCCCGCAGCACCGCCACCCGCCGCTTACCCGGCGGATCGCCGTTCAGCCAGTCTCTGGTCAGCCGGCCCGCGCCCAACTGCAACGACAGCGCCGCATCGGGCGCCTCGTCGCAGCCGTTGCTCATCTCGAGCGATCCGCCGCCGATGTCGAGATTCAGGATGCGCCCGGCACTCCACCCGTACCAGCGCCGCACCGCCAGGAACGTCAGCCGGGCCTCGTCGACACCCGACAGCACCCGCAGATCGACACCCGCACGCGCGCGGATCTGCGCCAGCACGGCATCGGAGTTGGCCGCCTCCCGCAGCGCCGAGGTCGCGAAGGGCATCAGCTCCACGCAGCCGGAAGTCTTTGCGATACTGGCGAATTCGGTGATCGTCTTGGTGAGCTTGGCCGCACCCTCGGGCGTGATGCAGCCCGCGTCGTCCATATTCTCCGACAGCCGCAGGGTGGCCTTCGTCGAGCTCATCGGCATCGGGTGCCCACCCCGATGCGCGTCCACCACGAGCAGGTGGACGGTATTACTTCCCACATCGAGAACACCGAGCCGCACATGAATACGGTACCGGGGTCGGTGCGAGCACCGGAGGACGAATCCGAACTCCCCCGCCCCACCAGCCCGGGAGTGGGCCGCGAGCGGGGAAGCTGTTAGCGTCTGGCGATGTGACCGCAGGAGCATCCGCGCCCACCCCCCTCTCGCCGGAGACGGCGCCGACCGGGCTGCGACCAGCTGCGAAGATCGATCCGGCACCGGAGGTCGATCTCGACTTCCCGCGGGAATGGATCGAATTCGTCGATCCGGCAAATGCCGAGCATCTGATCGCGGCCGACCTCACCTGGCTGCTGTCGCGCTGGACCTGTGTCTTCGGCACGCCCGCCTGCCAGGGCATCATCGAGGGCCGCCCGGACGACGGCTGCTGTTCGCACGGCGCCTTCCTCAGCGACGACGACGATCGCAAGAAGCTGGCCAAGGCCGTGAAGATGCTCACGCCGCAGGACTGGCAGCTGATGGACGAGGCGCGCGACCGCGACGGCAAGGTCCGCAAGAAGCTGTATCTGGAAGAGGACGAACTCGACGACGAGCCGGCCATTCGCACTCGCCGCTACGAGGGCGCCTGCATCTTCCTCAACCGTCCGGGGTTCGCCGGCGGAATCGGATGCGCCCTGCACACCATGGCCCTGCGCAAGGGCATCGAGCCGCTGACGGTGAAGCCCGAGGTGTGCTGGCAGCTGCCGATCCGGCGCACCCAGGACTGGGTCGACCGGCCCGACGGCGAACAGATCCTGCGCACCACCATCACCGAATACGACCGGCGCGGCTGGGGCCCGGGCGGCCTGGATCTGCACTGGTACTGCTCGGGTTCGCCCGACGCGCATGTCGGCAGCCGCCCGGTCTGGCAGTCCTACGCGCCCGAACTGATCGAATTGATCGGGCAGCCGGCCTACGACGAACTCGCCCGGCACTGCCGCCGGCGCGAAGGGCTGGGACTGATCGCGGTGCATCCGGCCACGACCGCCGCCCGCGAGAAAGCCGAAACCGACCCGGCCGGGAATATCTGATCCGCCAACCCATTTCGTACGGATATGGGTATCGCGCCGGGTACGCCGGCATCAGAGTCCTCCGCCGCCGATGTCGCAAGATCCGATTCCGCGGCCGCATCACACCCCGGGGCGCCTCGAATCCTGTTGATTTCCGGAAGTACCCGGCCGGGATCCACCAACACCGCCGCGTTGCGCACCTTCGCCGATATCGCCGCACCGCACTGCACCGCGGAATTGTTCACCGGATTGGTCGATATTCCGGCCTTCGTTCCCGGCGATCAACCCGCCCCACCGGCGGTACACGCGTTGCGTGAGCGACTCGCGGCCGCCGATGCCGTGGTGTTCTGCGCACCCGAATACGCCGGCTTCATTCCCGGCAGTCTGAAGAATCTACTGGAGTGGACCGTCGGGGCCGCGGATCTGCACGAGAAACCGGTGGCCTGGATTTCGGTGGCCGCCCCGGGTCGCGGTGACGGTGCGATCACATCGCTGCGCACGGTGCTCGGATATGTCGGCGCGGTGGAAATCGAATCCGCGTGCCGGCGAATGCCGGTGCTGGGCAGCATGGTCGGCGCCGACGGAACGATCGCGGACGCGACGGTGCGACAGGCTCTGGCCGAATCCGTCGCCGCGATCGGCGCCTATCTTTCGGCCGCGGCGGCGTCACGGGAATTGTGAAGTACCTCTGTACGGTCATCGCCTCGCCATGCGCGCTTCACGTACCCGTGATAGGCATAACCCATGATGAGGAAATTCTTGGCTACTGCAGCACTCGCCGCCGGTGCGGCCCTGACGCTGGCTCCCGCCGCGCACGCCGACCCCGCCACCGATCCGGCGCACTACTCGCTGCAGAACGACAACTTCGTCGTCTACAACGACCCGGCGGTGCTGTCCGCGAAGGAGAACGGCAAGCAGGTCATCGTGAGCCCCTACGGCACCTCCCGCCCGATCGCGTGCCACGACGACACCGCGCCGCTGGACGACTGCTGGCAGCGTGACGACTTCGGCTGGTTCCAGCTGCAGAAGCAGGAGCTGCCGCAGATCGGCACCGCGTGGGTGCACGTCGTCTAGCCCACACGGGAAAGCCGTGAGGCCCGACGGGTCTCGCGGCTTTCCCGTTTCCGCGGCTTTCTCGATCGCGGGAGAATCAGGCCTCGAGCTTGTACCCGAGCCCGCGCACGGTCACCAGATGTTCGGGCTTGGCCGGATCGGCCTCGATCTTCGATCGCAGCCGCTTGACGTGGACGTCCAGGGTCTTGGTGTCGCCGACGTAATCGGCGCCCCAGACGCGGTCGATCAGCTGGCCGCGGGTCAGCACCCGGCCGGAATTGCGCAGCAGGTATTCGAGCAGATCGAATTCCTTCAGCGGCAACGTCACCGATTTGCCGTTGACCTGCACGGTGTGGCGATCCACATCCATGCGCACCGGGCCGGCCTCGAGCACGCCGCTCTCGCCGGACCCGTCCATCTCCTCGCCGGCGCCGCGGCGCAGCACGGCCCGGATGCGGGCGATCAGTTCCCGTGAGGAGTACGGCTTGGTGACGTAGTCGTCGGCGCCCAGTTCCAGGCCGACCACCTTGTCGATCTCGCTGTCGCGCGCGGTCACCATGATCACCGGCACACTGCTGCGGGTGCGCAGCTGCTTGCAGACATCGGTGCCGCTCATCCCGGGCAGCATCAGATCCAGCAGCACGATATCGGCGCCGGAGCGGTCGAATTCCGACAGCGCGGATGGCCCGTCGCCCACGACCGTGACCTCGAAGCCCTCCTTGCGCAGCAGGAACGCGAGCGGATCGGCCAGCGACTCCTCGTCCTCGACGATCAACACACTGGTCATCGGGTTGCCTCCACACCGTTTTGTCCGGTCCGCCGGCGCGGACCGTCGTCGTTCTTGCCCACCCCGATTGCGGTGGGGCTCTTCCTCTCCGCCGGGGCGGCGGAATTCTGGTTGCCGGATTCGACCGCGGGAATACGCAGCGTGAACGTGGAACCGGTACCCAATTTGCTCCACAACGTGATTTCCCCATTGTGATTGGCGGCCACGTGCTTGACGATAGCCAGCCCGAGTCCGGTTCCGCCGGTGGCGCGCGAACGCGCCTTGTCCGCGCGGAAGAAGCGTTCGAAGACCCGTTCCTGGTCTTCCTTGGCGATGCCGATACCGCGGTCGGTGACGGCGATATTGACGTGGCCGTTGCGCAGGGACCGGCTCACCGACACGTGCGAACCCTTCGGCGAATAGTTGATCGCGTTCTCGACCAGATTCGACAGCGCCGTCACCAGCAGGGTTTCGTCGCCGAGTATCTCGAGCCCGCTGTTGGCATCGGTGCTGACGGTGATTCCGGCGGCCTCGGCGGCGGTGCGGGACCGTTCGATCGCGGCATTGACCACGGTGTCGACGTCGACCGCCTCGAGCTGCGGCAGCTTCTCGGCCCCCTGCAGCCGCGACAGCGCGATCAGCTCGGTGACCATCTTGCCCATCCGGTTCGATTCGGTGACCAGTCGCTGTCCGAAATGCCGCACCGAATCCGGGTCGTCGGCCGACTCCAGCATGGCCTCGGCGAGCAGACTCATCGCACCGACCGGGGTCTTGAGCTCATGGCTGACATTGGCGACGAAATCGCGGCGGGTGGCCTCCATACGGGCCTGTTCGGAGTCGTCGTCGGCGAACAGTACGACGAAGTTGGAATCGCCGCGCGAGAGCGGCCGGGCCACACCGCGCACGGCGATGCTGTTGCGGCCGGGCAGCGGATTCTTCAGCGTCTGGTCGAACTCGACGTCCTCGCCGGTCGCGATCACCTTCTCCACCGCCGCCCAGGCGCGTTCGTCCAGCAACCGGTTGCGGACCAGGCCCAGTTCCTCGGCGCGCGGGTTCACCAGCACCACGTCGCGATATTCGTCGACCACGGCGATGCCGCTCTCCGAGGCCAGCACGATCAGATCCAGCACCTGCGACATGGTCAGGCCGGATTCGGCCGCGCGGCGCTCGGCTTGCCGGGCGTTCATGTACGGGATGACCAGGCCACCGACGGCCAGACCGACTACGGCCGCGAGGACTGCAAGCAGCACGGCCTGGGGAACGCTCACATAGAGAATCGTACGGTCGCGGACACGTACTCCAAACCCGGGTTGACGAAGTTTCGCGCAGGTCACGGCTGATTCCGCGATCGTTGGCCGGGTGTTCACACAAAGTTGGCCGAGCCCCGGATCCGCCTCGACCGGCGGTTTTCGGCCGCGTGGCAATGGTCGCGCGGACAGTTTGCCTTGCGGCACCGCACATCTCGAGGCCGCGCGAATCGCGCGTGAACACCTCCGGCGTGTCGGTCGGCCCGGCGTCACCCGGCCGACGGCATGCGCCGGTTGTGACGTGCACCTCAGTGCCGCGCGGTACGTTCCGGCGGAAAACGAAAAGTCCCGGGTACGTACGCCGTTGTACGTTCCCGGGACCGTCGGGGAGCCCCCTACCGGATTACCAGCCGGAGTCTCCCTTGACCGGGATGTTCACGAAACTCGGGGCATTCGGATCCAGTTGCAGATGCTCGGGTTTCAGGCCGGTGTCGGCGAGCATCGGCGCGATCGGCAGGCCCTTGGGGAAGTTGCCGGCGAAGACGTCCACCCGCAGCCGATGGCCCGGCGCGAGCACGGCCCGGGTGGCGGGCAGGGCGATGTTCAGCTCGGTGACCTCACCGGGAACCGTGGGCAGGCGCTTGTCCAGCGAGGTGTAGGCCCGCGGATCGGTGTAGTCGCCGTTCTCGGAACGGGTGCTGTTCGCCTCGTCGACCTCACGCAGCGAGGCCATCAACTGCCCCGAGGACAGCACCGTCGACTGCCCGTCGGGCGCGACGTCGTTCACCGTCACCGTCCAGTAGCCGTCGGCGGCGTCCTGAACCGTGTTGAGCCGCACCGCGATCGGGCCCGAGATCGTGGTCTCGCCCACGACCGGCGCACTGGTGAAGGTGAGCGCGTTGGTTTCCGCGATCCGCGAGTCCGCGGCGCAGCCGTTGATGATCGCGAGCACGCCGGCGGTGGCCTGCGCGGCGTCGTTGGAGCACACTGTGGTCAGACCGGGCGCCACCGTCAGACGCGTCGGCGCACCGGTGAATTCACCGGTCAGCGAGCCGTCGTAGACGCTGTTCGCGGTGCCGCTGCGGTCACCGGACAGGTACATGCGGCGATACTTCGCCGCCTCCTCGGCCGGCGCCGACGGCCCGAAACCGCCCTGGGTGACCCAGCCGCCGCCCTGTTCGCGCAGCGTCACCGGACCGTAGGTGTCGATGCCGTTGTCGATTCCCTTGAGCCACTTGTCGAACCACGCGCGCTGCAGGACGTCCAGCCGCGGCGGCAGACCCGGTTTGCCGTACTCGTTGCCCGAGCTGAGGTGGTAGGTGTTGCCCATGAACAGCTGCTTCTGCCCGGGTGGCAACGGGATCTGGTTGTAGATCTTGGATTCGGAGTAGGTGAACAGATCGTGCCAGCCGCCGGTGACGAAGGTCGGCACCTGGATTCGGCCCGGGTCACCGATCCACGCCTGCCGTTGCGCGGACATGTCGGTCAACATGTCCTTCACCCGCGGATCGAGGGTGTTCATATCGGTGTTGGTGTAGGCGTTCAGCAGGACATCCATATAGGTGTACGGATCGCTGATCCGGTCGTTCAGCCACGTGGTGTCGAATTTGCCGGTCACGATCGACTGCACGTCCGGAACCCACTTGAGGGTGTTGATCGCGGTGAGCCACAACGGAATGAAGTTGAAGCCGAAGCCGCCGCCCGGGGCGAGCACATCGTCGACCAGATCGCTGCCGGGCACCACCGGGAAGATCGCCTTCAGCGCGGGTGGCTGCTTCTCCGCGACCTGGACCTGATTGATGCCCGAATAGGAAATGCCGGTCATCCCGACCTTGCCGTCCGACCACGGCTGCCGCGAGGCCCAGTCGATCACCTCGACGGTGTCCTGCTGCTCGCGCTGCCGCAACATATCCCATTCGCCCTGCGAGAAGCCGGTGCCGCGGACATCGACGACGACCTGGGTGTAACCGCTCTTGATCAGCTGCCGGTCGACGGAGAAGTTGCGGAGCTCGCCCCCGCCGAAGGCCTTGGTCAGATCGGTGACCCCGGACAGGGGGGTGCCACTCATATCGATCTGGCGGAACAGTCCCAGCAGCGCGTCGGACAGACCCGGAATCGAGCCCGCGTGGTCGGCAAGATTCGATACCAGCTTGGTGTACGGCGTCATGTTCACGACGACCGGGGTACGGGTGTCGACCGGACGGCTGGCGGCATCGGCGGGGCGGTACACATTGCCCTTCAGCACCGTGCCGTCGCTCATGGTGATCGGCACATCCCAGTCGATGTGGATGTTCGGATACTGCTGCGGGCCGTCCTCGGTGGCGGTCCACGCGGCGCCGGCGGCGCCACCGTCCGGGCCGGTCGCGACGGGTCCGGCCTGGGCCCCGGTGGCGAAGAACGGGACGGTCACCGCGGCGGCGACGGCGGCGACTGTGGCGCGTAACGCGTACTTCATCGAACGTGATCCGCCTCTCGAAATGGTCGAACGACCGAGAGTGTATCTACTGCGGAGTAAGTTGCAAACCAGCGGTTACAACTTCCGGAAGGAAAATCTCTCAACTTCTCAGCCCCTCATCCACGTCGATGACCAGCGGAAAGCCCGGCGGTTCAGCTACCGGAAGTTATCCACACCACTCCCTACCGGCCCGGACGCCACTACCGGTCGCGCACATCGGGCACCAACCGCCGCAGGGGCAATTCGATAGCTACGAATCGGCAGGAGAGATGCAGCTCACAAAACGCTGAGTATTGCATATTCGCACGCGCCACCGAGGGAACTTCGGCATTCGGAAACCATTCGCACGCAGCGGGTTCGAGATATACGACAACGCGCCGCGGTCGATGACCGCGGCGCGTCGGAAAATGCGGGAGCCCGGTTTATTTACCGCCCTGGCTCGCGACCGCGGCCGCGCCCGCGGCTGCCGCCTCGGGGTCCAGATACTCGGCCGGACCGATCGGACGCAGATTTTCGTCCAGTTCGTAGCGCAGCGGAATACCCGTGGGAATGTTGAGGCCTGCGATATCCTCGTCGGAAATTCCGTCCAGATGCTTCACCAGCGCGCGCAGTGAATTTCCGTGCGCGGCAACCAGAACGGTTTTTCCGGCCACCAGTTCGCGGGAAATCGTGGACTCCCAATACGGGACCATGCGGGCGACGACATCCTTCAGGCATTCGGTCGCCGGCACGTCGGTGCCGGCGTAGCGCGCGTCGCCGTTCTGGCTGTATTCGCTGTCGGCCTCGATCGGCGGGGGCGGGGTGTCGTAGCTGCGACGCCACATCATGAACTGGTCGTCGCCGTACTGATCACGGATCTGGGCCTTGTTCTTCCCCTGCAGCGCGCCGTAGTGCCGCTCGTTGAGCCGCCAGTCCCGCACCACCGGAATCCAGTGCCGATCCGCGGCGTCCAACGCGATATTCGCGGTGCTGATCGCCCGGCGCAGCAGCGAGGTGTAGACGATATCGGGCAGAATGCCATGCTCGGCCAGCAGTTCACCGGCCCGCTTGCCCTCGGCGACACCCTTGTCGGTCAGGTGCACATCCACCCAGCCGGTGAACAGATTGAGAGCATTCCATTCGCTTTCGCCGTGGCGCAGCAACACGAGGGTGTACGTCATGCAGGTCATGCTAGCGGTGCCGTGTCGGCGAATTTCAGCTGCGCCGGATCGCACGCTTCCGACCGCCGCAGACGCGACCTACCAGCTCACGGTGAGATCGTAGGCGGTCAGTATCGCCTGCAGAGCGGGGTTGATCGGCGGGGGCAACACCTCGGCGCCCGGATCCGCCGATGTGACGAGTCCGTTCGAGGTATGCGCGAGACCGGTCCGGCGCAGCCAGATGGCCCAGCAGTCCCATTCGCTCCCGTGCCGCGAACCGTAGGCGATGCCGTGTGCGAGGCTGTCGTCGTCGAGAGTGATCTGCCAGATCCGCGTGGAGATCGCCGTGGTGAGCCAGCGCTCGCCGCCGCGCAGTTCGGCGACCGTGACCTCCCGCAGACCGCGCTCCACGAGTGCGAGCGGGGCAAACCGCGCGATCGCCGACAGGCTGGAGGCCGCCTCGATATCGATGAACCATCCGTGCGTCGGCAGCGTCAGGTGGTAGAGCCGGTATTCGCTGAGCCACAACATGTTCAGCTCGCGGGGCGGTCGATATCCCGAGCTCTGCCATTCCTCTTTGATCAGCGATTCGAGCTCGTCGTCGGAGGCGACATCATCGAAATAGCGGGACGCGCGCCGGGGAAGTTTGGGTTTGAGCGGCGCGAGAAGCTCACCGTACGCGCCCTGTTCGGTGCTGGCAGCGTACACGGTCTGCTGGCCTTCGACGTCGTAGCGGTTCCAGTCCGCCCGTGATTCGTCGCTCGAGATCCCGCGCTGGAGCGGATTGAGCGGCCCGTAGGACGGTTTCGCCAGTCGATAGACCTCACGAGAGGCGGCGGGCAGAAGCGCGAATCCGGTCTTGGCGCAGCGCCGAGCATTTCGGGTTTCGCGCACAGACACCGGTCTCCCTCTTCCGATAGCTTCCCAAAGAGAAAAGTTTATCGAAAGAGGGCTTCACCGCGCGCCTCGGTCGACCCGCTCAGTTGTCCGAGCCGTCGACGAATGCCACTGCGGCAGCGATGGTCTCGCGAAATCGGTCCGCACGGATGGCCAAGGCGGGCGACTCCTCACCCAGTCGCGGGTTGGCTCCGATGAACCACGACCGCGCCACATCACTGTCCTCGGCGGTCGCCACGATGATCCAGCAACGATGCGCGACCTGCAGGCGAGCCAAGGCGGCATCCCTGGGCGTCGGACCTTCGGCATGGGACCACTTGTGCGGCAGCTTGCGGTCTCGGACCCCGGCGATCAGCGCCACCAGGGTCGGGCCCAGATGCTGCACGAGCTGCCGCGCGAGCTCCGCCGGACGCAGCTTGGCCGTATCGACATGACTGGTGATGGCGAGAGCGTTCGCAACGGTCATCGGTCTCAACCCTCCAGTGCACGAGCCGGCCGCAACACGGGCGGTCAGATCAGTGTAGCCGAAAATGCCACCCAAATGCAACCACTTCTGCTACCTTACCTACCTCCGTATCTACCCATCACGCACTCCCGCTAGGACCTCCCTGTTCCATGCGACTGTCGAGAAATACGCGCGGAAGTCACTCCTCGGGGCTGCACAGCCCCCCGTCGCCGCCCAGCGATGCCGACGCCCTGACCGTGAGCCTGCACTACCTGATCTATTACCGGAACGAGTACGAACGCTCCCGCCTGGTCGTCAAGACCCGAGCGAAACGAGTGGTCGTCTGGACTGCCGTCGCCAACGGTGTCATCGCCGTGCTCGGCACGGCGGTGGCGGTCTTCCAGGCGCCGTGGATCGGCCTGCTCAGCACGGGACTCGCGGCCTCGATCGGCGTGGTCACCGCATGGGACGGTCTGTATCGCCATCGGGAGATGTGGATTCAGCGCAGCGTCATCATCGGCCAGCTTCAGACATTGCTGCGCGGCGTCGAACTCCGGCGAGCCCAGCACGAGGACCGTGACGTGCTCGCCCGCGAGGCGATGATCGAACTCAACGCGATCCTCGCGGAAGATCTGGAAGCGTGGACCTCCATGCGCCGCACCCAGCCGCTCGCGCGCGAAGTCGCCGACCCGGGCAAGGACCGCTAGCCGCGCCCTCCTCGAATCTTGTTGATTCGATTACTTTCCCGCCGTCCCGACGCCGCCCATGATGACGCCTGATCGCAGGAGTCACGGCGATCGACGGCTATGAGGGAGTCGGCCATGAGTGAACCGGGTGTGGTACCCGACCGGGAAGGTTCGGGGGCATCCGCCCCGGAACCTTCTGTCTTCCGGCGGATCGGCGTCGACTGGTGGGCGGTGATCGTCGCGGGCGCCTTCGTGCTGCTCGCCGTCGCCGACGCCCTGCCGAAGATTCCGTGGTGATCGCCGTGGCTACCGAAACGACCACCGCGACAGCGGAATCGGTGAATCCGCGGGGGGCTCTGGCCTATCTGCCGGGCATAGCGCTGCTGGTGGCGGTCGGCTTGCTCGGCAAGTACACCCAGATCCGGGTGAACGAGTTCGTCCATGATCACCACTGGCGCTTTCCCGATATCGAATATGTCCTGTGGGCCATCGTCTTCGGGTTGATCATCGCCAATACCGTTGGGGTGCACCGTATTTTCAAGCCCGGTATCGGCACCTACGAATTCTGGTTGAAGGCCGGCATCGTGGCGCTGGGATCTCGTTTCGTCCTCGGGGACGTCGCCAAGTTGGGCGGCACCAGCTTCGTGCTGATCCTCATCGATATGACGGTGGCGGGCGCGATCATTCTCACCGTGGCACGGCTGCTCGGCCTGTCCGGCAAGCTGGGATCGCTGCTGGCCGTGGGCACCTCGATCTGCGGCGTCTCGGCGATCGTGGCCGCGCGCGGAGCCATCCGGGCCCGCAACGCGGACGTCGGCTATGCCATCGCGGCGATTCTGACGCTGGGCGCGGTATCGCTGTTCACACTTCCCGCGATCGGCCACGGCCTGGGGCTGACCGATCACGAATTCGGCCTCTGGTCGGGTCTGGCCGTGGACAACACCGCCGAAACCACCGCGACCGGCTACGCCTACTCCGACGCCGCCGGCAAACTGGCGGTGCTGGTGAAATCGACCCGCAACGCGCTCATCGGATTCGTGGTCCTGGGCTTCGGCCTGTACTGGGCCTCCCGCGGTGAGGCCGACACCATCGCGCCCGGTCTGCGCGCGAAGGCGGCCTTCGTGTGGGCGAAGTTCCCGAAGTTCGTCCTCGGCTTCCTGGCGGTCTCCGCGCTGGCGACAGCCCACTGGATCGACAAGGCGCAACTGGCCAACCTGGCCAACCTGTCGAAATGGGCCTTCCTGCTCACCTTCGCGGGCGTCGGTCTCAACACCGATTTCCGGGAACTGGGGCGCAGCGGATGGCGGCCCTTGGCGGTGGCGGTGGTCGGCCTGGTCGTGGTCGCGACGGTCTCGCTCGGGCTGGTGCTGTTCACCGTCCGGGTGTTGCACTGGGGCGTGGTCGACTGACGGACAGCCGGTAGCGGCCGACATTTCTACAAGACGCGCACCCGCGTCCTCCCGGACAGTCATGGCATCCGCCATCGTCCTCAGGAGGAGATATGGGAACTGCCGCTGCCGGCCGAGGCACACGCGCGATGCTGCTGCTGGTCACCGCGCTCACCGCACTGCTCGTCGGAAACATCGCAGGGGTCGCGACGGCCGCACCGGACGATTCCGTGGACCGGATGGTGCGGCTACCGGACGGCGATATCCACGTCGTCACCAGCGGGGCGCCGAGCGCACAGGCGGTGGTGCTGATCCACGGGACCGGCGGCTCGGTCTCGTGGTGGGATCCGGTCCTGCCCGCGCTGGCGGACTTCTACGTGGTGCGCGTCGACCTGCTCGGCCACGGCCGGTCGGCCAAACCGGACAGCGGTTACGGTATGGCCGAGCAGGGACATCGCGTCGGAGCGGTCCTCGACCGGCTCGGCGTGCGCCGCGCGATCGTCGTCGGGCACTCCACCGGCGGGTACGTGGCGACCGAGCTGGCCGCCCAGCGCCGTGACCTGATCACCGCGATCGGACTGATCAGCACCGGGTCGCGCCTGGACGCCTTCACCGACAACGGCCCGCTCGGCAACCTGCTGTTCGTCCCGCAGATCGGGCAACCGCTGTGGCCCCTGCTCCCGGATGCCGCCATTCGATACGCCATGAGCAGCGCGTTCACTCGCGACGTCGCGATTCCACAGCAGCTCGTGGACGACTTCCACGGCATGACCTACCGCAGTGTCACCGCGACCTCCGACGCGTCGGACGTCTATCTGCGGGAACGCCGGGAACCCGAGCGCCTCGCCGACCTCGGGCTGCCGAGCCTGGTGCTCTA
Organism: Nocardia sp. BSTN01; assembly: GCF_015354405.1. Taxonomy (GTDB): domain Bacteria; phylum Actinomycetota; class Actinomycetes; order Mycobacteriales; family Mycobacteriaceae; genus Nocardia. The sequence continues at coordinate 57,610 of NZ_JADKYP010000023.1, forward strand.
CGGCTCCCGGGACCACCGCTGGCCGGCGGCATCGTTCCAGGACTACCGGAGCCTGCCGGGGGTGCGGATCGAATCGCTCGACTGCGGGCACAGCCCGATGATCGAGGAGCCCGGCCGCACCGGAGAACTCCTGCGCGACTTCGCCGAGCAGCACTGACGCCACACGATCGGACGATTCGATGCGAATTCTCATCTCCGGCGCCAGTATCGCCGGTCCGGTGCTCGCGTATTGGCTCACTCGGCACGGTTACTCCGTCACCGTCGTCGAACGCGCGCCGGCACTGCGCAGCACCGGTGGTCATGCGGTCGACCTGTTCCGGCCCGCGATGGACATCTCGGAAAAGATGGGCGTCTTGCCGCGGATCACGGAGCGCGCCACCGGGACGAGCCGGATGGTCCTGCACCCTGAGGGCGGACGCCGGTCCGTGCGGGTCGAGCTCGCCACGATCTTCGGCGCCACGTCGGACCGGCACGCGGAAATCATGCGCGACGATCTGAGCGAGATCTATTACGACGCCACCCGCGACGACGTCGAATACCTTTTCGGAGATTCGGTCAGCGCGATCTCGCCCGACGGCGAGGTGCGATTCGAGAACGGCGCGCCGCGTCGCTTCGACCTCGTCGTCGGCGCGGACGGATTGCACTCCACCGTGCGCCGCCTGGTCTTCGGAGACGAATCCGGCTTCAGCGCCCGCACGGGGGCCTACCTCGGGGTGCTGACGCTGCCAGAAACCTTCGGTGTGGATCGCGAACTCCATATCCACGTGGGCGTCGGCCGCACCGCCGGCATGTACGGCGAGCGCCACCGTGGCGAGGCGCGGGCTCTGTTCCTGTTCCGCAGCGACCGCGAGCTCGAGTATCACCACCGCGATATCGCGCACCAGAAAGACCTGCTGCGCACCGCCTTTCGCGGATTCGACAGCGAGGTACAGGGATGGCTGGCCGAACTCGACCGCACCCCGGCGTTCTACTTCGACTCGATCACCCAACTGCGCATGGATACCTGGTCGCGCGGGCGAGTGACACTCGTCGGCGATGCGGGCTACTGCCCGGGCCCGGCAGTCGGCGGGAGTACCACGCTGGCCGTGATCGGAGCGTACGTTCTCGCCGGCGAGCTGGCACGGGCCGGCGGCGACCACGAACGCGCCTTCCCCGCGTACGAACGAGCGATGGCCGCACACGTCCGCGACAGCCACGCGGTCGCGGCGAGTGCGGCGAAAACGTTGATCCCCACCTCCCGGCTGGGCGTCACCGGCCTGGTTCAGGCCACGCGTCTGCTCTCGGTACTGCCCGCGAGCGCGGGCCGCGCCTTTCTCCGTCTCACCACCACGAGCGCCCGCGTGTACAACTCGATGACCGTCGCCGCTTACGCGGCGAGTGACCATGCCGTCGACAGCGGGTGGCTCACATCACAGTCGCCCGGCGATGAGTTGTCTCGACCGCGGCCGTCTACACGACCATGAGCGCACAGAGCACCACCGCGGTGAAGGGTCCCGCCTCCTACTTTCCCGCCATCGAGAAGAAGTACGGGCGGCCCGTCGAGGACTGGTTCGCGATCATTCGCGGCTCCGAGCTGACCAAGCATATGGAGCTGGTCGCCTGGTTGAAGAGCGAACACGGTCTCGGACACGGGCATGCGAATGCGCTTGTGGCGCATGTGCGCAGTATCGACAACGGATAGCAGCGCAAGACCGCCCCGGCAGCGCGGGGCGGGAGTGGCGACGGCCCGGCGAACGGTTGCCGGTCCTCACTCGCTCGCGAGAGCCGCCGCGCCCACCAGCGTGGCGCCGTCCGTGATGGGGGATTCCAGGACCCGGAGCTCGCGGATGAAGCCGAGGCGGGCATGTCTCGCCACCGCCGCGCGCAGTGGTTCCCAGAGCGGGCCGCCGGATTTCGCGAAACCGCCGCCGATCACCACGCGGTCGATGTCGAGCGTCGCGGCGGCGGACGACACTGCTTGTCCCAGTGCGGTTCCCGCGCGCGACAGCGCCGCGAGGGCGATCGGGTCGCCGGCTTCGGCGGCGCGCGCCAATTCCGCCCCGGAGGTTCCGGGCCAGCCTTGTTCGCGCGCCCAGCGGACCGACGACATCCCACTCGCGACGGCCTCCACACATCCGACCCCGCCGCAGGCGCACGGCACATCCCAGCCGGGCACCACGATATGCCCGACGTGCCCGGCATTTCCGGTGCGGCCGAACACCACTCGGCCGTCGCTGACGATGCCGCCACCGATGCCGGAGGAGACCGTCATCGCCAATCCGGAACGAACACCGCGTAATCCGCCGACCCGATACTCCGCCAACGCCAATGCCGCGCCGTCGATCGCGAATCGAATATCGGCCTCCGGGAACAGTTCTCGCACGGCGGCGACGATCGGGAAACCGTCGCGCCATTCGGGAATGTTCAGCGGTGCGGTGCTGCCGGTACGGACATCCACCGGTCCGGCGGCGGCGATACCGACCACCGTCACCTCGAAATCCGCACCACCACACGCCTCGTCGGCCGATGCGGCGCCGACCACCCGGCGCAGCAACGCACGGCAGGTCTGCCACAGTCGCGCGCGGGGACGCCGACCTGGTGGATATGCCGCAATGCGACCGACCGCGCGGCGGCGGACTCGTCGCCCGGCACCGCGCCGATCGGCGATACCGCGACGGCGGCCGCGAATTTGGTCGCGCCGATATCCACAGCCAGCACAGCCACGTCGCCACCGCCTCCTCAGCGCATCACCCGATCGGATGCACGGTACCCGGCGCCGGACATCGGGCGGGGCGGACGGTCCTCAGGATTCCTCGGTGTCGACCAGATGCTCGAACGCCCGCAGGTTCTTCAACGATTCACCGCGCGAGACACGCCATTTCCATTCGCGCCGAATGGATTCCGCGAAACCGAGCTCCAGCAGCACGTTGAAGTCGCCGTCGACCGCCTCGAGGATCTGGCCGAAGACGCGGTCCAGTTCGTCCGGGGTCACGGCATGGGTCGCGATGCGGCCGACCAGATAGATGTCGCCGACCCGGTCCAGGGTGTAGGCGACACCGTAGAGGCGGCGGTTGCGGCGCAGCAGATATTTGTAGACACCCTCGAAGTTCTCGTCGGGCTTGCGGCAGACGAAGCATTCGACGCGCACACCGTGCTTGCCGACCGTCAGCATGACCGTCGTCTTCAGCTTGCGCTCACCGGGCAGCACCACGACGAAGGTGTCCCGGCCCTCGCGGGTGTAGTCGATCTCACGCTCACGCACGGTGTCGTCGATCAGCTGCGCGGTCTGCGCGATGGTGTCACTCACCGGCGTACCACTCCCATCCGGCGCCGCCACAGCGCCCGCGACCTGGCTTGACTGCCCTCTGTCAGCAACGTACCCGGCATTCGCGAACGCACACCCCGATGTCCGGCCAATGCCTCGCCGTAGCAGTCGAGCAAACCGTCGGCCGTATGTTCCCAGGAGAAGCCGGCCGCATGATCCACCGCGGCCGCGCCCATCCGCCGCAGCCGTTCCGGATCATCGAGCAGTCCGCGCAGGGCCGCCGCCCACTCGTCGGCCTGGTGGCCCGACACCAACATGCCCGAAACACCGTCTCGCACAGCCGTACTCAACCCGCCGACGTCGGCGGCCAGCACCGGCGTGCCACTGGCCTGCGCCTCGATGGCGACCAGGCCGAACGACTCGTTGTAACTCGGCACCGCGACCATATCCGCGGCCCGGTACACCTGCACCAGACGATGCGGCGGCTGCGGCGGCAGGAACGTCACCCGATCCGAGATGCCGAGCGTGGCGGCCAACTCGATCAACGCGTCCGGACGATCCAGCCCCGTTCCCGAGGGCCCGCCCACGATGAGCACGCGCAGCTTGCGCTCGGGTTCGGCGCGCAGCACCTCGGCCGCGGCGAACACGAGCACATCGGGGGCCTTGAGCGGCTGGATCCGGCCGACGAAGGCCACCACCTGCTCGTCCTGCTCGATACCGAATTCGGCGCGCGCGGCCGCCCGGTCACCGGGCCGGTAGCGGGACAGATCCGCACCCGGCGGCACCACGTCGATACGTCCGGATTCGGCGCCGTACAGCTCGACGAGCTGGCGGGCCTCCTCCGCGGTATTGGCGACCAGCCGATCCGATTCGGCGATGATCTGCTTCTCGCCCACCACCCGCGACAGCGGTTCCGGCGCATCACCCTCGGCCAGGAATGCGTTCTTCACCGCGGCCAGCGTGTGCGCGGTATGCACCAGCGGCACCCGCCACCGATCCCGGGCCAGCCAGCCCACCTGCCCTGACAGCCAGTAGTGCGAATGAATCAGGTCGTAGTAGCCGGGCAGCTGCCGGGCCTCCTGACGCAACACCTCCGCCGCGAACGGACACAGCTGAGTCGGCAGATCGTGCTTGTCCAGCCCCTCGAACGGTCCCGCCACCACGTGCCGCACCAGCACCCCCGGCGCGGCCTCGACCACCGGCTCGTCGTTGGAGGACGTCGCCCGCGTGAAGATCTCCACCTCCACACCGCGGCGAGCCAGCTGGAGCGCCGACTGCAGCACGTAGACGTTCATCCCGCCCGCATCGCCGGTACCCGGCTGCGCGAGTGGAGAGGTGTGCACCGACAACACCGCGATCCGATGCGGACGTTGATCCGGGCGATAACTCACACACTCCAGTGTGCACGCCGCGGCGCGTCAACCGTTATGCGCGCGCGGCTCGAGTGAGCGTAGTCACACCCAAGGCTGGGAGGTGGGTGTGCGCGGGATCACCGTAGCGACGCAACGAATTCGGTCAGTTCATCGGCGAAGCGCTGGGGATCCTCGACGAACAGGCCGTGCTGGGCGTCGTCCCAGAACGAGGTGCGTGCCTGCGGCGCGTGTTCGGCGATGTAGCGGCCGTTCTCGACGGGCACCACCGGGTCAGCGGTGCCGTGCATGACGAAGACCGGAACGTCGAGGTTGCGCAGCGTCTCGGTGTTGTCGACGGTGCGGTAGAACAGCGCCTTGCGGACCCGGGGCGGGGTCGCGAGGCTGCCGCCGAACAGGCGCTGGGCGTCTTCGCCCTTGTCCCGGCCGGGCCCGGTGTTGGCGTTGCCGAAGGCGGCGAAGCCCCGCATCGCCCGGCCGGCGCTCTCCTCGAATACGTCGGGAATGGCCTTCTGCATCGCCGGCCCGGGCTGGGCACCCTCGACGCCCCGGCCGATACCGGCCTGCGATCCGCAGTACACGACCCCGGCCAGGGCGCCGGTGCCGTACGCGGTCAGATAGTCGCTGAGCACGATGCCGCCGTAGGACCAGCCCAGCAGCACCGCACCGGCCGTGATGTCCTCGGCGGCCAGCACCGCGGCGACATCGGCCGCCCAGTTCTTCGGATCGTCGTATCCGGCCTCGGGCGCACCGGAGTAACCGTGCCCGCGCAGATCGACGGCGACCACCCGGAACGTCTCGGCCAGAATCTCCGCCGTACGACCCCAGCACCGCAACGTGCCGGCCCACCCGTGCAGCAACACCAGCGGACGTCCCTGTTCGGGCCCGGAGACCTGATACACGATATTGGTTCCGTCCGCGCTGACCACTTCCCGAATCGCCATGCTCGCCAGGCTAACGGGCCGGAATTGCGGCAATGCCCGCACGCTAGGCTCGGTTCCATGAGCACCCGTCATGCCGTCGTCACCGGAGCGAGTTCGGGAATCGGTGAGGCTACCGCCCGTGAGCTCGCCAAACAGGGCTATCACGTCTACGTGGGAGCGCGCCGGATGGATCGGCTGCAGGCGCTGGCCGACGAAATCGGCGGTACCGCAATCGAATTGGATGTCACCGACGAGTCGTCGGTGCGCCTGTTCACCGATGCGGTCGAACGCGCCGACGTGCTGGTCAACAACGCCGGCGGAGCGAAAGGTCTGGCGCCGGTCACCGAGGCCGACCTCGACGACTGGCGGTGGATGTGGGAGACCAACGTGCTGGGCACGCTGCGGGTGACCAAGGCGTTGCTGCCGAAACTGATCGACTCGGGTGACGGACTGATCGTCACCGTCACCTCGGTCGCCGCCCTGCAGCCCTACGACAACGGCTCCGGCTACACCTCGGCCAAGCACGCGCAGGCCGTCCTGCACCGCACGCTGCGCGGGGAACTGCTGGGTAAGCCGGTGCGGCTCACCGAGATCGCGCCGGGCGCGGTCGAAACCGAATTCTCGGTGGTCCGGTTCGGCGGCGACACCGAGCGCGCTGCCAAGGTCTACGAGGGCATCGACCCGCTGTTCGCCACCGACATCGCCGAAATCATCGGCTTCGTGGCGAGCCGCCCACCGCACGTCAACCTCGACACCATCGTGGTGAAGCCGCGCGACCAAGCCGACGCCGGCCGATTCGCCCGCCGCAGCTGAGCCGGGGTGGTGAGCGAGTTCGCTAGCTCCCGCCGCGAACAGGCCCCGGCGCCACCGGGGTCGCCGACACCACCGGCGCCGGCTCGCCCTGGATCGCCGACATGGTCTTCCACGCGTCCCAGTCGATGGTCCAGTCGTAGAGGTCGCCGTCGGCGGCGGACAGGGCGATCGAGGTGCCGGTGACCTCGACCGGGTCGCCGTACATCGCCGTCGGGAAGTACTGCTGGGCGTCGCTGGTGCTCAGGTTGATGCAGCCGTTGGTGACGTTGGTATTACCCTGCGCGGACGCCGATTCCGGGTTCGCGTGGATGAATTCGCCGTTGTTGGAGATGCGTACCGCCCAGCGTTCGCGAACGTTGGTGTAGAACGGCGGATTCGACATCAGGAAGTCTTCGTACTTCTCGGTCACCACGTGGATACCCGAACGCGTCACATTGCGCGCCTCGTTGCCCTCGCCGTAGCTGCACGCGAAGTCGAACAGCGTGGACCCGTCGCGGATCACCTGCACCCGATGGCTGGGTGCGTACCCCTTCACGATCTGGCTGCGGCCGATGGTGAACTGGGAGGACAGATCCGAGTTGCCGTAGGCGCCGCCGCCCAGGTCCAGGCCGTACAGCTTGGCCGCGAAGGTCACCGCCGTGCCGGGCGACCAGTAGTTGCGCGGGCGCCAGTGCGCGCGGGAGCCGCCGTTCTCGTCCGGCAGCCAGGCCCAGCCGCCCTCGGCTGCCGGGGTGGTCGTGACGGTCAGCGCCTTCTCGACCGCTTCCTTGTTCTCGACGTGCTTCTTGAACTGCAGGATGATCGGCGCGGCGATGCCGACCTCCTGACCGTCGCCGATATTGATGGTGGCCGGCACGGTCTGCTTGGGGGCGAGGGTGGTGAATTTCGACGCGATCGACACGGGCTTGTTGTCGGTACCGACCGCCGTGCCCGACCAGGTGTAGGTGACGCCGTAACCGAGCGGCTCGGTGACCTTGAAACTGCTCTTGTCGGGCGACAGGGTGCCGGTGACCTGCTTACCGTCCGGATTGGTCAGCGCGACCTGGTCGATGCGGCCGCTGGTGACCGTCACCGAGACGGGTGCGACCGGGTTGACGTCGTCGGCTCCGCTGCCGGGCTCGAATGTCAGCTTCGCGACCGGGCCGGACTCCTTCGGCGCGGACGAACCGCTCCCGCCACTGCCCGAACATCCGGCCACCAGCGCGGCCACCGCCAGCTGGCCGGCCCCGACCAGTACGGCCCGGCGGCCGGCAATTCCTCGAATGTTCACTTCCGCGAATTTACCGCGCCCCTCCGACAGCCCGGCCCGATCGCGACGTGGCGCACGCCACCCCTAGAGCTCCAGGCCGACGGTCACCGGTTCGGGTTCCAGCCTGATTCCGAAGCGCTGTTCGACGCCCGCCCGCACGGTGCGCGCCAGGTCCACCAGGTCCGCGGCGCGGGCAGAACCCCTGTTGGTCAGGGCGAGCGTATGTTTCGTCGACAACCGGACGGGAGCCTCCGGACCTGGGAAACCCTTACCGAAACCCGCTCGTTCGATCAGCCAGCCCGCGGAGAATTTCACCCCGCCCTCGGCGGCATAGGTCGGAATAGTGATATCTCCCACATGTGCCCGGATCGTGTCGAGGACGGCCGGTGCCCGATCCTGCGCCACGACGGGGTTGGTGAAGAACGATCCCGCACTCCAGGTGTCGTGGTCGGCCGGATCGAGCACCATGCCCTTGCCGGCCCGCAGCGCCAGCACCGCCTCGCGCACCGCCGCGGCGGGACGGGATTCGCCGGCGGTGGCGTCGAAGGCGCGGGCCAGTTCGCCGTATCGCAGCGGGGCGCTGGCACCGTCCGGATTCACCGCGAACTCCACCGCCAGCACCACCGCGCGATCGGAATGCTTGAGCACGGAGGTGCGGTAACCGAAGCCGAGTTCCTGCGGTGCGGCCCAGCGGATCTCGCCGCTGACACGATCCAGCAGCCGAATCCGGCGCAGCACCTGGGCCACCTCGACGCCGTAGGCGCCGACGTTCTGCACCGGCGTCGCGCCGGCCGAACCCGGAATTCCGGACAGGCACTCGAGTCCGCCGAATCCGGCCGCGACCGTCGCCGCGACCACACCGTCCCAGTCCGCGCCCGCCTCGGCCGTCACGCTGCCGGATCCGAGTTCGACGGCGTCGGTGGCGATACGGACGACCACCCCGGCGAACCCGCTGTCGGCGATCAGCAGATTGGAACCACCGGCCACCAGCAACACCGGAACGCCCGCGGCGTCGAGGGTGCGCACCGTCTCGACGAGTGCCTCCGTGGTGCGACATTCGGCGACCGTCGCGGGTCCGCCGACCCGCAGCGTGGTCAGCTGCGCCAGCGGCACCGATTCGCGCACCCGCGCGCCGGTCGCGCTCAGCAACTCACGCACGTTGTCGAATGCCACCACTCGAGATGTCTGCACATCGAAAGACGGTAGCGTGTCCCACCATGGCGACACCCCTGGCGTACACAGCTCACTACGCGCACCCCGCCGCGGCGGTGCGTGCTGCGCTCGCCGACGAGCAGTACTGGAAGGACCGCATCGAGGAGGTCGGCGGGCCCGGTGCGCGGCTGGACTCCTTCGCGGCCGACGGTGACCGGCTCCGCGTGGAGATGGTGCAGACCATCCCCGCCTCCGAACTTCCCCCCGCCGTCACCTCGGTGCGCCCGGGCGATCTGATCATCCCGCGTACCGAGAACTACGAGGGCCTGTCCGGCGTTTTCGAAGCCCATGTCGAGGGTGCGCCCGCGAAGGTGCGCGGCACGGTCACCCTGACCGGTTCCGATACCGCCTCCGAGGCCGTCGTCGACGGCTCGGTCGAGGTGACGATCCCGTTGTTCGGCAAGAAGATCGAGGCCGTGGTGGCCGAGAAACTGCTGGAACTGCTGGCCTCGGAGACCGACTTCACCAACACCTGGATCACCAACCACTGATCCGGGCGCGCGTCCGGGACCAGTACCCTGGTCCCCCATGGCCCGCCGACTGGACTATTCCGCTCGCTATCCGCTGCACACCACCGAAGAGGTGTACGCGGCGCTGTCCAACCGCGCCTACTGGGATGCGCGGATGGAGGAGATGCGCAAGCACTCGCCGAACGAGGTGGTCAACCTGCAGGCCGACGGGGACGGTATCGAACTCGAACTCCGGCACATCCTGCCGCGCGACATGCTGCCCGAGATCGCGCAGACCGTGATGCGCAAGGATCTCGTGATCACCCGCAAGGAGAGCTACGGACCGTTCGGCCCCGAGGTGGAGGGCGATTTCAGCGCCTCGATTCCGGCCGGTCCGGGCACGCTGACCGGCACCGTGCGGTTGTTTCCCACCGAGACCGGCTGCACCCTGCGCACCTCACCCGTCGCGAAGGTCTTCATTCCGATGCTGGGCCCCAAACTCGAGCAGATGATGCTGGTCAACCTCGTCGACCTGTTCCGCGCCGAAGCCGAATTCACCCAGCAGTGGCTGGAAGAGCAGCGCCCGACGGCTTGAGTTCGTTGTTCCACCGCACGCCCGCGTCACCGCAATGAGATCGCAAGCCCGGACCGCGCCGGTGGGCGCCGTCACCCGCGGAACCACCGGAATCAATCGGCTGCGCCGCAGCGACCGCTGGCTGATCCACGACCCGCTGGTGGCGCAGCGGCTGCAGTCGGCCGCCGATCCGCTGGTGGTTGATCTGGGCTACGGGGCGAGTCCGGTGACCACGCTGGAGTTGGCGGCCCGGTTACACCGGGTTCGTGACGACATCCGCGTGGTCGGTCTGGAGATCGATCCCGCACGCGTCGTTCCCGATCGTGACGGCGTGCGCTTCGCCCGGGGCGGATTCGAACTCGCGGGCCTGCGACCGGTGCTGGTGCGGGCGTTCAACGTGCTGCGGCAATACGACGAGAGCGAGGTCGCGCAGGCGTGGGCGACCATTCTCGGCGGATCGGCGCCCGAGGGGCTCCTGCTCGAAGGCACCTGCGACGAACGGGGCCGCCGCTGCGCGTGGATTCTGCTCGACCGTGCGGGCCCGATCTCGCTGACGCTGGCCTGGGATCCGTTCACCGTCGACAAACCCTCCGATATCGCCGAACGCCTGCCGAAGGCGCTGATCCACCGCAATATCCCCGGCGAACGGGTGCACACGCTGCTGACCGCGGCCGACCGGGCGTGGTCGCATGCCGCGCCGATGGCGGTGTACGGTCCGCGCGTGCGCTGGCGGACGGCGGCGGAACTGTTGCGGGAGCAGGGTTTTCCGGTGCGGAACTATCGCCGCCGGATGCGTGACTGTGTGCTCTCGGTGCCGTGGGAGTGCGTGCGGCCCGGCTGAATCGGAAGGGCTTCGGGGAACGGTGCGCTCTATGCCGCGGCGAGGGCCCGGCGCACCCGCGCGGCCGCGTGCGGGGCCAAATCCGCACTCGCCGAGGCGATTTCGTGTGGAATGCAGCGATGGATGGCGACCGCGTCGGCGACCACCTCGTCCAGCGCCCCCTGACCGATCCCGGTCTCGGCGAGATCGAGTACGGTCCGCACGGGCGTGGTCACCAGGAACGCACCGGCCGATTCCACATCATCGCGATGCAGATCGCGGCGCAGGACCACCAGTCGGGGCGCCGCGGGCGGGCGGCCCGCGCTCGCCGACAGGTGCAGGAAGCGCGGGCGCAACCGGCCCAGGCCGTGCAGTTCGGCGGCACTGTGGTGGGAGACGGCGGCGGCGCCGTCGAACCAGGCCGCCCACATGGCGTATTCGTCGAGCGGGCCGTCCGGCCAGTCGGCCATCCGCAGGAGGCCGAGGCCGACGCGGATCACCGAACCGTCGGAGAGGGCGCCGCGGATCCGGTGCTCGCATCCGGCCCGCAACACGATGCGGGTGGTGAAGTATCCGGCGTGCCGGTCGGCGAGCTGGCGCAGCACCCACCACCCTTGCTCGGAATCTCGGAGCGGGTCGGAATCCCCCGGTCGGCGCGCAGCCGCGGCATCTCCTGCATCGTGCGCGGGCATGGGACCAGGTTACGCCGGACCGATGTGCCTCATGTCACAATCGGCGTGCCTCTGCATGACAAGCCTCACAGGCTCCACAGAGCGGGCTCAGAAAGCTCGGGAAGAATCGGTTGCCATGACCACTCCGGACACCGCGGTACCCGCTCCCGCACCGGCGGGTGAACCCCGACGCCGCAACGGGCGGCGCATAGCACTGATCATCGGACTCGTCGTGCTGCTCGCATTGGTCGGCACCGCGGCGGGCGCCGAAACCTATCTGCGGCACAAGAACCAGCAGTGCATGGCCTCCCAGGTCGAGAAGGAGCTGGGGTCGAAGGTCGATGTGGGATTCGGGCCGAAGCCGTTACTGCTCACCGCTGTCGACCACAAGGTCCAATACATCACCGTCGACAGCGACGATGCGAAGTTCGGCCCGGCCGTGGACATGAAGGTGCACGCCAAGCTCAACGACATCACCCTGCTCGACGGCGGGCGCGGCGGCGCGAAGGTCGGCAGCAGCTCCGCCGATGCGACCTGGAGCAACGAAGGCATCGCCCAGACCCTGACCGGACTCGTCTCCGGCGTGGAATCGGATCCGGCCGGCGGCACGCTGGACGTCAAGGTGCTCGGCGGGATCGCCGATCTGAAGGTTCAGCCGCACATCGTGGACGGCAAGATCGAGGTCAGCACGCAGTCGGCGTCACTGCTCGGTCTGGGGCTGCCCACCGATCTGGTCGACAGCATCGTCGGTTCGATGACGCAGAGCCTGCAGAACTACCCCCTGGGTATGCAGCCGACCAGCGTGAAGGTCACCGACAACGGGATCTCGGTGTCGCTGCGCGGCGGGCCGACCACCCTGCAGGGCGGTGGCGACACGGAGATCCGCTGCTGATCGAACCGCGAGGTGCCGGGGTCCGGCGGGCCCGGCACCTCTTCGGCACCGCTCGCGGGCTCTACTCCGGGAAGCCGGCGAGAACATCGGCCGAGCGGGACAACCCCAGCCGGGTCGCACCGGCGGCGATCAGTTCGGCGGCCGCCGAAGCGGTGCGAATTCCGCCGCTGGCCTTGATACCGAGCCGCCCGCCGACGGTCTCGTGCATCAACCGCACGGCCCGCACCTCGGCTCCGCCCGCGGGGTGGAATCCGGTGGAGGTCTTCACGAAGTCGGCGCCGGCGCGTTCGGCGGCGCGGCACACCTCGACGATCGCCGCGTCGGACAGCGCCGCAGACTCCATGATCACCTTGAGCAGCGCCCGGTCCTCGACCGCCTCGCGCACGGTGACGATATCGGCGAGCACCGCGTTGTAGTCCCCCGCGATCGCCGCGCCGACGTCGATCACCATGTCGACCTCGGCCGCGCCCTGCTCTACCGCGAATCGCGCCTCGGTCCCCTTCACCAGCGAGTGATGTTTGCCGGAGGGAAAGCCCGCGACCGTGGCGACGGCCAGCCCGGGCGCGGTCACCGGCAGCATCGACGGTGACAGACATACCGCGTAGACGCCCAGTTCACGCGCCTCGGCGATGGTGTTCGCGACATCGGCGGCGGTCGCCTCGGGGGCCAGCAGCGTGTGATCGATCATCGCGGCGACCTGGGCGCGGGTGTAGGCGGTGGGAACGGTGTCCGACATGAGGACCAAGTCTGGCACAGCACACGAATTCGATTACCCCGGACCGGCTTTGCGGCTCGCTGCCCGGGCGGCGTGATCGAACTGCGCGCGACCTGCGAGGATCGTGCGCATGAGTGGCACCGTGTCAGCCGATGATCGGCGTTTCGTCCTGAGCCTGGGCTGTCCCGACCGACCGGGCATCATCGCCCGCATCACCTCGTTCATCGCCGAATTCGGCGGGTCGATCGTGGAGGCCGGTTATCACTCCGACCCCGACACCGGGTGGTTCTTCACCCGCCAGGCCATCGCGGCCGCGACGGTGCCGTTCGGCATCGACGAGTTGCGCGAGCGGTTCACCGTCGTGGCCGCCGAACTGGGCCCGCAGACCGACTGGCAACTGCTGGATTCCGGGCGCCGCCGCCGCGCCGTGCTGCTGGTCAGCCGCGACGGGCACTGCCTGCACGATCTGCTCGGGCGGGCCGCCAGTGGCGAATTGCCCGCCACCATCGAGGCGGTGATCGGCAACCATCCGGATCTGGGCGAGATGACCCGCGCGCACGGTATTCCGTTCCACCACGTGCCCTTTCCCGCCGATCCGGCCGAACGCGGCCCCGCCTTCGAGCGGGTACGCGAGCTCACCGACGCCCACGATCCGCACGCGGTGGTGCTGGCGCGGTTCATGCAGGTGCTGCCGGCCGACCTGTGTGAGCACTGGGCCGGGCGGGCGCTGAACATCCATCACAGCTTCCTGCCCTCGTTCGTGGGGGCGCGGCCGTACCATCAGGCCTTCGCGCGCGGTGTGAAGCTGATCGGCGCGACCTGTCATTACGTCACCGCCGATCTGGATGCGGGGCCGATCATCGAACAGGACGTCAGCCGCATCGACCATGCCGACACCGTGCGCGACATGGTCCGGCAGGGCCGCGACATCGAACGGGTGGTGCTGGCGCGCGGACTGCGCTGGCATCTGGAGGGGCGAGTGCTGGTGCACGGGCGGCGCACCGTGGTCTTTTCCTAGCGGTGCCTTCTCCTAGCGGGGGCTTCTCGTAACGCGGCGGGCCAAGACCGGGCGCCCTTGACCGGCCTTGGCGGACAACACGATTCAGCATCGTGTTGCCGTCCTCGCCGCGCGGAGCCGGCAGCGCGGCTCCGCTACGACAGGTCTCGTGGCGACTTCCCGATCCGAACGTGGGTCACCAGGATGCACCCGCGCCGCGGGTACGTCCAGCCCCGGCGGGCCGTCGCGGCGCGCTCAGCCCGCCACCGCACGGCGGCCGAAGCGGGTGACCCCGATCAATCGGCGGAGTTCGGCGTTGAATTCCGCGCTCGCTTCGATATTCGCCAGATGTCCGGTGGCGAGGACCGAGTAGCGATCGAGATTTCCCGCCGCGGCGAGTTCGTCGGCGATCTTGCGCGACATACTCTCCGGCAGCAGATTGTCGTAGGCGCCGGCCATGACGCTGGTGGGGATGCACAGATTCGCTGCGGCGCCGTGGATTTCGAGTTCCATCAGCGCCAGGGCGTATTTCGCCCGCACCAGCGGACGGCAGGAGCGCACGATCGACAGGCCGAAATCCACCTGGTCCGCCGTGGCGTATCGATTCATGATGCGCGCCTTGAAGATTCCGCGCACCGGGGCGCCGGCCGGGAACGGCACGGGCTGACCGAACAGGGCACGTCCCAGCCAGTTGGGGGCCGGGACGATGTCGTTGAAGATGGGGAGCACTCGCGTCTCGGCGGCGATATCGCCCGCCGTCGTGGTGAGCAGCAGGGCCGCGCTCGCGCGCTGCGCCACCTGGTCCGGGTGGAATTTGGCCCAGGCCTGAATCGTGATGCCGCCCATGCTGTGTCCCACCAGCACGGCCTTACGTCCCGCGGGCACCGCCGCGTCCAGGACGGCGCACAGATCGTCGGCGAGTTGTTCGGCGTCGAACCGGCCCGTTCCCAGGGTGCTGGCGCCGTGACCGCGCTGGTCGAACGCGATGACGCGGTGGTCGCGGGCGAAGGCGTTGATCTGCGGGTTCCAGTACTCGAGGCAGCAGGACCAGCCGTGCACGAAGACGATCACATCGCCGTCGGCCGGGCCGTACGCGTGGACGCGCAGCCGGGCACCGTCTGTGGTCGTGACCGAGAGAACCTCGGCGTCGGGTGCGCAGTTCAACTCGGCCGTGCGGTAGGTGCGCGAACGCATTTTCGCGCGATATCCGCCGGTCAGCGCGCCGATGCCGGTCCGTAGATCGGCAACGTTCTCGGGCAGGTTCACCAGCATGAGCACTCCTTTGTGTCCTACCGCACGTTACCGCGCTAGCAACGATGCTTGCTAGTGCAAGCAGCGAAGAATTTCCGGTTTCGCACTTTTGTCCGGCAAAGCCGCACCTCAGCGCTGCTCGTACCCCCGCATAGACCGAATACCCATTCCGCCCAACGGCATTCACGACCGTCGGCGCAACGTCCCACTACCCGCATCTATCGCCCGGCGGCACGGAAGCGCTACGCCGAATTCGCTATGTGATTGCCGAACCGGCTAAGCGATCGCCTCGCGCATGCGCCGCGCGGCGTAGGTTTCGACCAGCACCTCGGCGAGTTCGTCGTTGAACGCCTCGTATGCCTCGACGTTGCCGAGGTGGCCCGTCGGCAGTTCGACCAGCTTGCGGAACGCGCCGACCGAGCGCAACTCCTCGGCCAGGCGCTCGGAGTGCACCGGCGGCGTCATATCGTCCGCGGAACCGGCGATCACCGTGGTCGGGACGGTCACGCAGCGAGTACAGCTCTGCAGGGCCAGTTCGGCCAGCAGGAAACCGAATCGCGAACGCACCATCGCCGGGCACGAGCGCACGATCGCCAGCGCGAAGTCGACCACCTCACCGGTCGACGCCAGACTCATGATCTGGCGGCGGAAGATCCACTTCACCGGCCCGATCGGCGGGAATACCACCGGCAGGCCGAGCCCGAGGCGCCCGACCGGGAACGGCAGCGCGAGCGGGCCCCGGTTGAACCGCGGGACCACGGTGGTCTCGGCGATCAAGTCGCCGGAGGCGGTATTGGCCAGCACCACCGCATCGGCCCGCGCGGCGACCTGGCGCGGATACCGGCCGGCCCAGGCCTGAATGGTCATCCCGCCGAGACTGTGCCCCACCAGGACCGCACGCTGACCGGGACGCAGGGTGGCGTCCAGCACGGCCGCGAGATCGTCGGCCAGCAGGTCGGTGGACAGCGGCGCGGTGCCGGATTCGCTCTCGCCGTGACCGCGCTGGTCGTAGGCGATCACGCGGTATTCACCGGCGAAGGCGTTGATCTGCGGGTTCCAGTATTCGATGCAGCAGGTCCAGCCGTGCGCCAGCACGATCGCCTCGCCGTCGGCGGGACCATAGCTGTGCACGCGCAGCCGGGCGCCGTCGGAGGCGGTCACCGTGGTCACCTCACACGGCACCGCGGGCGAATTCAGTGCGGGCAGGTCGTAGGACCGGGTGCGCAGGGCGGCGCGATGGGCGGACAGCAGCCCGCGGAGACGCTGCGCGATCCCCGCCGCCGTGCTGGGCAACGTTGCCTGCATGAGAACACTCCTTTGTGTGTTACTGATCGATACAGTAACCCGAAGGAGTGAGTGCTTGCTAGTGCAAGCGCGGAGACGGCGGGTTCACCAGCGCGGACCGCGCTGAATTTCGTCGACCTTAGGCCGCACATCGGCCAGATAGATGCCCGTGGCGATCACCGCGGCGATCCCCAGCAACCCGACCGGCGTGCGGGCGAGCAGGAGGAATCCGAGGGCGACCGCGAGGATCGAGACCCAGATGGGTTTGGTGAGCTTGTCCACGGCCGTGAACGCGTCGGCACGCTGCCGAATCGCATGCACCAGCGCGAAGATGGTCGCGGCCATCGCGGCGAGCCAGAGCAGCCACAGGATTGCACTAGTCAGCTGGTACACAGCACCCATGATAGGAGCAACGCCCGCATGCGGCAGTGCGCATGCGGGCGTTGCGGGATCCGGTACCACCCGGATCCGCGTGGCGGTTCCGGATTACCCCTCGGCCGGTTCTCTCCTGCGGCCGAATTACTACTTGGCCGGAGGGGTCTTCTTCGCGGCCGGGGCGGCGGTCTTGGCCGGCGCCTTCTTGGCGGGGGCCTTCTTCGCCGGGGCCTTCTTCGCCGGGGCGGGCTCCTCGGCGGCGGCCTCGGTGGTCACCGCGACGACCTCGGCGTCGACGACCGCGGCGGCCTCGTCGGCCTCCTCGGCCGCTTTGCCCAGAAACCCGCGGGCCTGATCGGACACCTTGTTCAGGACGTCCTCGGCGCGAGTGACGACATCGGTGTAGATGCCCTCGACCTTGTCGAAACGCTCGTCGAAGCCGGGGTTGGAACGCAGCCGGTCGACGGTCTCCTCACCGCGCACGACCAGATCCGAGTACAGATCCACCAGCTGGCGGTAGTACTGGTCGACCAGCTTGCGCAGCTCCTCCGGGGTGAACTTCTCGCGCAGTTCGGCGAGGTCGTCCGGCAGCTCGGAGGGCAGTCCGGTCAGGCGGCCGCGCAGCGTCTCGATCTGGTCCTGCACATCGGCGGGCAGATTCGACAGGCGCTCGCGAGCCTCCTCGACGCGGGAGTTCACATCGACGGTGGCGGCGCGGTCGCGAACACGGTCGACGATGTCGTTGACCGCCGCGTAGAGCGCGTCACCGGCTCCGACGGTCGCGTAGATCGGCTTGGTGACAGTGACGTTGGGCTGGGTCATGGTTGTTCGTTCTCCTGGCGTGGCGAGATTTCGGTAGTACTGCCATCGGTGGCATGGTGCGGAACCTCGTTGTCCCTTGGGCTTTCGGGTGCACCGCCCCTCGGGCTCTCGGGCACACCGCCCCTGCTCCCCCCTGGAACGCCCCCCTCGGATTCCCCCTGAACGGATTCCGAGACGTTCCCTCCGTCGTCGTTGCCCCCGTTTTCGCGGCGGAACGACTCGTAGATGTCCAGGAGCACCTGCTTCTGCCGCTCCGTGATGTCGGTATCGGCCAGCAGTGCGTCCCGCACCGGGCTGTGCTCCCTCTGTTCGAGGTAGCCGGCCCGGACGTACAAGACCTCCGAAGACACGCGCAGACCCTTGGCGATCTGCGTGAGTACCTCGGCGGACGGGTTGCGCAATCCACGCTCGATCTGACTCAGGTACGGATTGCTCACCCCCGCCAGCTGTGCGAGCTGACGCAACGAGACCTGAGCGGCCTCCCGCTGCGCCCGGATGAAGCCTCCGATGTCGTGCGCCGCGTTGGCTACGCGACCCACCCGGTCTCCGGGAACCGCAGACGTCTCTGCGGTTTCCCCCGTGTTCCGATCAGAAACCTCTGGTTCCTGTGCCATCACACTGCTCACCTTCCGGCGGTTGTACGGTCGATTCTAAATGAGGGTGCTAACTCTTGCAAGCACCCTTGTTAGCACTATTTCGGCAAACTTCCGGCGGTGGTTGCCGGAGAGGTTGTCAGAAGCCTGGGAACAGTAAATGCGATACGGCGTAAATCGCCAGGCCGGCAAGTGATCCGACCACGGTGCCGTTGATCCGGATGAATTGCAGATCGCGTCCCGCCTGCAATTCGATCTTGCGACTCGCCTCATCGGCATCCCACCGGGCAACCGTGTCGCTGATCAGGGCGGCGATCTCGGAACCGTAGTTGGCGACGAGATACCTCACCCCGCGCTCAACCCAAGCGTCCACTTGTTTTGTCAGTTCCGGTTCGTCGACCAGACGCTGACCCAACTGCTGCACATTCTCCGAAATCTTGCGGCGCAAGGTGCTGCCCGGATCGTCGGCCGATTCCAGGATCATCCGTTTGGCCGCACGCCAGGTCGCGCGCGCCATTCCGGTAATTTCCTCGCGGCCCATGATCTCGGTCTTCACCCGCTCGGCCTTGGCGATCATCGCCTCGTCGTACTGCAGATCGCGGGCGAAATCCTCGAGAAATCGGTTCGCCGCCAATCGCACCTCGTGATCGGGTTGCGAGCGAATCTTCCAGGTGAATTCCACCAATTCCCGGTAGATCTTCTCCGACAACAGGATATTGGCGAATTTCGGCGCCCAGGACGGGGCATCGCGCATGACGATCCGGTCCAGGGTCTCCTGACTCGCCAGAGCCCACTGGTGGGCGCGTTCGGCCAGCAGATCCAGCAGCGGCTCCTGCCGGTTCTCGGCCAGCAGCTCGGCGAGTACCCGCCCGATCGGCGGCCCCCACTGCGGTTCGGCGATGCGCTTGACGATGGTCTGGTCGATCACCTGCTCGACATCGGAGTCGCGCAGCGCGCCGATCACCGCTCGCAGAATGGTCGACGACTCCTCCGACACCCGCGCGGCATGCCGGGGATCGGCCATCCAGGTCCCCAACCGCAACGAGATCTGCGCCGAGTTCACCTTCGTCGCCACGGTGTCGGGCGAGAGGAAATTGGTGCGCACGAAATCGCCCAGGCTGGTGCCGAGTTGATCTTTCTTCTTGCGGATGATCGCCGTGTGCGGAATGGGCAGGCCGAGCGGATGCCGGAACAGCGCGGTGACCGCGAACCAGTCCGCCAGCGCGCCGACCATGCCGGCCTCCGAGGCCGCGCGCACATAGCCGACCCAGCTGCCGCCGATATCGCGTGAACCGAGCCAGCAACAGACCAGATAGACGACCGTGGCCGCGGCCAGGAATCCGGTCGCGACCATCTTCATCTTGCGCAGATCGCGTTTCTTCCCGGATTCGTCCATCAGGTCGGCGAACGACGACGGTGGTTCGGGCGCGCCCCGGCTCCCGGACCGTGTGGCATTTCCCACTCCCGCCCGGGTCTCGGGGTGCGCGTTCGCTTCCGCCAGGACGGGGGCGCTGCCGGCAGATTGCTCCATATCCCCATTCTGGCTGGAATATCGGCGCCGCCGACGTGCGCCCGCTCACCCCGCGTCCCTCGCCGCCTCGGCCGAACGGCACGCGCCGGGGGCGGGCCCGCTCGGCGAACCGGGAACATCACCTCGGCGGAGGACTTAAGCTGGTGGTGCCCATATCCCCGGATCCAGGAGTCCCCTCGAGCATGACCACACATCGTGCCGCGAGCGCTGCCGTCGACACCCCCGCGGTGCGCCCCGGCCGGGTGGACGGTCGCAAGCGGCGCTGGCACCAGCACAAGATCGACCGCCGGGAAGAACTCGTCGACGGCACCCTCGCGGCTATCCGCAACCGCGGCGGCGATGTCGGAATGGACGAGATCGCCGCGGAGATCGGCGTATCCAAAACCGTCCTGTACCGCTACTTCTCGGACAAGTCCGACCTGACCCGCGCCACCATGGAGCGGTTCATCGAGACCACGCTGATGCCGCGGATCTACGAGGCGATCAGCGACGACGCCGACGAATATCAGCTCGTCCGCAACACCCTGGCCGCCTATGTGCACACCGTCGAGGCCGATATCGACGTCTACCGCTTCATCATGGGCAACGGCTCCACCACCGACAAGTCCAGCCTCGCCGATTTCGAGAAGCTGTTCGCCGACGTGGTGTCGGTCGTGGTGCAGACCAAGGCCTTCGATCGCGGCGTCGACACCGAGGGTGTGCTGCTGTATTCCTACGTCATCGTCGGCGGTGTGCAGCTGGCCACCGACTGGTGGATCAGCAATCGCTCGATGTCGGCCGATCGCATGCTCGACCACCTGGCGATGATGGTGTGGAGCGCCATCGAGGGCATGGTCCGCGCGGGTGGTTCGCCGGAGAAGTTCAACGCCGTGCCGCACGAACTTCCCGAGGCCGACCTGGGCTGATTCGCCCGCGAAGGAATCCGTGCTCGCCGTCTCTGGGCCGACGGCTCACGCTTGGTTACGCTGAACACCGGCCAGGCGGGGCATCAACGGAGGTCATCAATGGCGAAAGAGCTGCCGACGTCGCGGCTGGCGCGGGGGACGAAACTGGGTGTGGCCGTCGCCGGCAACGTCTTACGTGCGCAGAAGACCCGCCGTTCCATGCGCGGACGCTCCGAAGCGGTGCGCGAGCGGATGGCCGAGGAATCGATGATCCGCGCCACCGAGCAGATGGTCATGGTGCTGGGCACCATGAAGGGCGTGGCCATGAAGCTCGGCCAGATGCTCTCGGTGCTGGATCTGGATCTGGTTCCGCCGGAACATCGCGAGCGATTCCAGCGCCGGCTCGCCGTGCTGCGCGACAGCGCGCCGAAGGTCTCCTTCGACACCATGCGCGGTGTCATCGAGAAGGATTTCGGCCGCACTCTCGAGGAGTTGTTCGCCGAATTCGACGCCGAACCGATCGCGGCGGCCTCGATCGGCCAGGTCTATCGGGCGCGGTTGCACGACGGTCGCGCGGTCGCGGTGAAGGTGCAGTATCCGGGCATCGATACCGCCGTGCGTGCCGATCTGAAGAACCTGGCGATGTTCCGCCGCGTCCTGCAGTCGGCGATGCCGTGGGTGACGCCGGCGGTCCTCGACGAACTGCGCTTGAATCTCGAGAGCGAACTGGACTACGTGGCCGAGGCGCATACCCAGCGCGAGGTCGCGGAACTGTTCGCCGACCATCCGTTCATCGTGGTACCGGCCACCATGCCCGAACTGTCGAGTACGCACGTGCTGGTCAGCGAGTATTTTCCCGGTCGCGGTTTCGAGGAGATCCGCCGGTTGCCGGAGGCCGAACGCGACCGGGTCGGCGAGATCATCTACCGCTTCTACGTGGGTTCGCTGTTCACCTTCCACGAGTTCTGCGGTGACCCGCATCCGGGCAATCTGCTGCTCGGCGAGGACGGCCGGGTGGCCTTCCTGGATTTCGGGCTGTTCAACCGGATGGACCCCGAACATGTCCGATTCGAGGCTACCTGTATTCGCGCGGCGGCCGAGGAACGCGCGGAGGATCTGCGCCAGTTGATGATCGACCACGGCATCATCGATTCGCCGGAGGAGATCACCCCCGAGGACTGTCTGGAGTACGTGCTCGCGGCATGTGAGTGGGCGCTGATCGACCAGGATCTGACCATCACCCCCGAATTGGCCAGCGGCGCCTTCGTGCTGGCGGTCGATCCGCGCGCCAGTGAATACGCCGGGATGAAACAGCAGAATCTGCCGCCGGAGCATCTGTTCTCGCGGCGTGCGGATTTCCTGACGTTCGGGGTACTCGGCCAGTTGGAAGCGACCGCGAACTGGCATCGCATCGCCCGCGAATGGCTCTACGGCGACGACCCGGTGACCGAGCTCGGTAAACAGCATCACGCCTGGCTGGCCCGGCGCGGCCTGCCGCGTAAACCGGCGAAGCGCTCGGCGCCACGCAAGGCCGCCAGCGGAAAACGTACCAGCACAAAGTAATCGGGCACTACGAGAATGGGATGGGCATGACCGACAGGGAATTCGACCTCGTACTGTTCGGCGCGACGGGGTTCGTCGGCCGGCTGACCGCGCAGTATCTGGCCGAGACCGCGCCCGAGAACGCGCGCATCGCCCTCGCGGGCCGCTCGCCGGAGAAGCTCACCGCGGTGCGCGACGAACTCGGCGGCGCCGCGGCGATCTGGCCGCTGCTGGTCGCCGATTCCTCTGACCAGGCGGCGCTGGACGCGCTGGCGGCCCGGACCAAGGTCGTGGTCACCACCGTGGGGCCGTACCTGCGTTACGGCCTGCCGCTGGCCCAGGCCTGCGCGAACGCCGGCACCCATTACGCGGATCTGACCGGCGAGCCGCTGTTCATCCGCGAATGTATCGATCGGTTCGGTGAGCGGGCCGCCGAAACCGGCGCGAAGATCGTGAATTCCTGTGGGTACGACTCGATTCCGTCGGACCTGAGCGTGTATCGGCTCTTCCGGCGGTCCGTCGAGGACAACACCGGGGAACTCACCGACACCACGCTGGTGGCGTGGCTCAAGGGCGGCGCCAGCGGCGGCACCATCGATTCCGGGCGGGCGATGATGGAGGCCATCGCCACCGATCCGGCCAAGGGTTCGGTGCTCTCGCACCCGTATTCGCTGAGCCCGGACAAGTCGATGGAACCCGATGTGGGCCGGCAGTCCGATCAGGCTCTCTCGCGCGCCTCGGCCATCGACCCCAGCCTCGACGGCTGGGTCGCCACCTTCGTGATGGCCGCGCACAACACCAAGGTGGTGCGGCGCAGCAACGGCCTGCTGGGCTGGGTGTACGGCAAGAACTTCCGCTACCGCGAGGTGATGAGCGCCGGGAGCTCGCCGGCGGCCCCGCTGGTCGCCGCCGGAATGGCCGGCGGCATCGTCGCCGGTATGACCGCCGGTGCGCTGCTCTCCCGCGTGTCGGTGGGGCGCCGGCTCCTGGACCGGATCCTGCCGAAGCCGGGGACCGGTCCCGGCGAGGACGCCCGCCGCAGCGGCTGGTTCACCATGAAGACCTTCGCCGACACCACCTCCGGCGCGCGCTACGTCTGCACCTTCGCCGGGCAGGGCGATCCGGGCTATCAGGCCACCTCGGTCATGCTCGGTGAGGCCGGACTGTGCCTGGCCTTCGACGAACTGCCCGAGCTGGCGGGCATCCTCACCCCCGCCTCCGCCATGGGCGATCCGCTCACCGATCGTCTGCGGCGGGCCGGGCTGACCATCGAGGTCGATCGGGCCTGAACGACGGATTCGCTTGCGGCGCAGACCCGTTCACAGGTCCTCGGGCAGTGAACGGGTCAGCCGCCACAGCGTGTGCACCGCCGCGCCGTCGAGCATGCCGACCTCGTCGAAATAGCGCAGCATCGGCTCGGACAGAAAACTCATCGTCCGCCGGTACTGCGGTCCGGTGAAGGCCGCGGCGAATCCACGCCGGGGGTCGATGCCCACCGCGCGATAGACCTGTGGATTGACGAGCATCGGATACAGCACCAGCGCGAAGTAGGCCAGCAGGAGTTGATGCGGCAGCCGCTGCCACCGCGAACGCCGGGCCATCCCGCGGGCCAGCGCATCGCGGGCGAAGCCGATGTGCCGCGCCTCCTCGAGCACGTGGATACGCATCAACTGCCGCACATGCGGCTGAACAGCGCTGTCGGCCATGGCTTCTCGTTGGCCACGATCGAGAATTTCCTCGATCAGCAGCGTGCCGGCGTATACGACCGGGCCGATCGGGAAGTGTTCGGCGACGCGCAACTGCATCCGGTTCAGCGCCACCGGCCGATACGGCGGTATGCCGGTCTTGTCGATGAGCCGCGCGAACATGATCGAGTGGCGCGCCTCCTCACTCAGTTCGGTGAGCGCGTACATCGCGTGCTGCGAGGTCGGATCGCGCGCGACGATGCGCAGCAGATATTTGCTGAGCAGCCCCTCGGCGACGATCCCGAACGACAGCAGGCTCACCAATTCGTGTTTGCCGAGTTCAATGCGCTGCTCTGGGGTGAGGCGATCCCACAGCGGGGTGCCGTAGAGGGAGATCCGGTGTTCGGGCAGCCAGGCCTTGTCCGGCTGCCACGGCTGCTCCCAATCGATATCGATATCGGCGTCGTAGAAGTGTTCCGCCGACGAGCGAAGCAGCCGCTGGGCCACGCGCTCGCGCCCGTCGGAACCGTCCCCCGCGAAATTCTCGATGTGCTGTGCCATCGGCTTCACCGTCCTGCCGCCCGACCGCGGCCCGCGCATTGTGCTCACGTCGGCGCGTTTGCCGACCGATGTGAGCGGTGGCACACTCGATATTACCTATTACTCATTGTCACGGCTATAGTCCGGGCAGGGCACTCTCGCGCAGCTCAGGAAGGCGACCATGCGGCAACCCGAAGCGGATTACCAGGGGCCGGCCGTTGTCGTGCTCGGCGATCGGGAATTCGCCGTCCGGGTGCGGCTGCGCGGCCATCGCCAGCCGATCGACGGCATCTACCGCTGGTACGGACGCCTCGATCCGGATGCCGCGCTGGATGCGGCGGCCGGCAACCGGAAACAGCGCGTCGAAGTGCGCACCGCCGAAGGCACCGCGGCGGCGATCCTGGGTGATCGCGACTTCTGGGGGCGACTGCGGCTGCTCGGGCACAGCGCACCGCCGTATCGGATCTCGACAGTGGACGACCTCGACGCGAGGATGACCCGGTGAATCTCGCACGCCGCACCATGAACAACCCGGTTTTCGCCCTGCTCTACGAGCGGGCGTGGCGGCCGACCAGTTTTCTGCTCGCCACCGGGCGGACCATGCACGCCGATCGCCGTGACGCGGTGCGCACCCTGCGCCTCGGCGCGGGCGATCGGGTGCTCGACATCGCCTGCGGGCCGGGCAATTTCACCCACTATCTGAGTGAGCACGTCGGCGCCGGATATGCGGTGGGCATCGATTTCTCGGTGCCGATGCTGCGGCAGGCCGTCGCCGACAACGCCGGCCCGCGAGCCGGTTACGTCCGCGGCGACGCACGCCGGCTGCCGTTCCCCGACAACAGCTTCGACGCGGTCTGCTGTTTCGGTGCGCTGTATCTGATTCCGGATCCGCTGACCGCCGCCGCCGAGATGATCCGGGTGCTCGCGCCCGGCGGCCGCATCGCGATCAGCACCAGTCATCGCCCGCGGGGCTGGGTGGGGCAGGTGTCGAGCGCGGTCGGCGGCGCGGGCGGGCTGCGCGTATTCGACCTCGACACCTTCCCGAAGCTGTTCGCCGAATGCGGATTGGTGGATATCGAACAGGAAGTGCACGGCCTGTTGCAGTACGTCAGCGCCCGGGCGGCCGAGGCGGCGTGAAACTGGCAGCGACACAGTGATTTACACATTTGTCTCGCACATCGATGTGCGCATTCACAATGCGCCGCCGCGCGCCGGGCACCGGTCGCTCCGGTAAGCTCGCCGAGGAAAAGTCTCGGGGCGGAAGGGGATCATCGCGGTGCCGATTCCGGAGACCGGTCAGCATCTGGCGCGCGAGTTGTACGCCGCGGCAACAGGTTCCGGACCCGAGGTGTTCGAGATCGCCGAGGACACCGCCCGCAATCTCGCGGCGGCCTGCGACCGGCTCGTCGAGGATCTCCACGCCGCCCGCAGCGGCGGTGCGGTCCCGGCCGCGGTGCGCGGCTTCGGCGAACTCGCTTCCGGGCGCGCCCTGGCACGCGGATTCTCCCGCAAGAGCGGCGAATACCTCGACACCATGCTCTCGTTCCAGCAGACGGCGCTGCTGTTCAAGGCCGCCTATCTGGCCGCGGGGAAGCATTTCGACGAGGCCGAAGCCGCCAATCGCGCGGCGCTGGCGCTGATCCGGCCCGAGCCGGGAGCCTGACATGGCCGACGCGTCCCGCTTCGATCCGCCCTTCGTCGCGGATCGGGAGGTCTACGGCTCCTACAGCCACCGGCAACTCTGGGAACTGGTGCACGAGGCACTGGCCCCGGCCGCACTGGGCGAGGCGGCGGCGGCCTGGCAACGGCAGGCGGCCGCCGTCGCCGCGGCGTTCCGGACCTTCGCCGACACCACCCACGCCGAATTCGAGCGCTGGTCCGGGCATGCGCGCGCGGCGGCCGAACCCGCGACGGCGGCATTCGTCGAACGGGGCGCCGCCGCCGCCGAGGTCTGCACCCGGCTGCGACACCTGCTGGAGGCCGATGCCGAAGCGGCGCAATCCATTCGAGACGCGCTTCCCGCGCCGGCGAACTATGTCCCGCTGCCCGACCCGGTCGCCGAGGTGGTGCACGGCGGCGCCCGGCGGATGACACACGACATCGCCGCCGCCGCGGCCCTGGCCGACGCCCGCGACATCATGACCTTCCGCTACAACAGCACCCTGGCCGCCTCCGGCGATCGGGTGCCGCGCTTCGTTCCCGCACCCGGGCCGGATTCGGGTGGGGGTCACCCGTAGTGAAGTGGGTGCTGACGCCGGACGAATTCGCCCACGTCTGGGCCACCGAAACCGATCTCGACCGCCGCCCCTATCCGGTGAACATGATCCCGGAATCCGCGGTGCGCACCGAAACCGAATATGCCGCACTGGGATTGCGCGCCCGCTACGCGCGCAACACCGATCCGGATCTCACCGCCGCACTGCTGCTGTGCACCCGGCCGGACGCCACCACCATCACCGTCTCCGGCCGGCGCTCCACACCGCCGGACGAGCCGGAACTGATCCTCGCCTTCGCCGCCGTCGTCCACCGGCACGCGGGATTGCTGATCGCGCGGCCCGACGCCGTCACGGTCGCCGTCTGCCATGCGCGCGGGCTGGGCGAACGGCTCGTGGACGCGATCGGCTCGGCGCCGGCGGGCAGATGCGGGCCGATGCGCGAACCGCAGCAGGCGGTGCTCGACACCGGGACCGACGCCCGGCCCGGCGGTGATATCGGCACACCGCGGGATCCGGGCGCCGCCCGCTTCCGCCGCACCCTACGCGCGCCGGTCGACGCGCGCGGGTTCATCACCGTCACCGTCGCACCGGACAATCCCATGTCGCCGCCGACGCGGCACCGCACCTGGCTCGATATCACCGGCGACGGCCGCTATCTGCTCACCACGGCCGCCGAGCTGGTGCTGACCCCGGTCGACGACGCCGAATTCGCCGCACAGTTGACGAGACTGGCCGGAATCGGCTGATTCGCGGCACGATCACCGCCCAGCTGTCGGGGCCGCCGACCATACTCGACGGTTATGGCGAAATCTCCGTGGACCGAACCTGCCACCACCGCGTTGCGAGCCGCCGGGGTCCGGCTCGATTCCTACGATCTCTCCGCTACCCCCGGATTCACCGGCGACAAGAAACTCGGCGAGCAATTGCTGCCCGAACGCGGCGAGGTGCTGTCGGATCTGCAGGAGATGCTGTTCGCGAACGGCCGTTCCGGTGACGACCGCAATCTGCTGCTCATTTTGCAGGGGATGGACACCGCGGGAAAGGGCGGTGTGGTGCGGCACGTGATCGGCATGGTCGACCCGCAGGGCGTGCGGCATGCCGCCTTCGGCGTGCCCACCGACGAGGAACGCCGCCACCACTATCTGTGGCGAATCCGCCATCGACTGCCGGCCGGTGGGCAGATCGGCGTCTTCGACCGGTCGCATTACGAGGACGTCCTCGTGGTGCGGGTGCAGAACCTGGTGTCGCGCGAGGTGTGGGAGCCGCGCTACGACGAGATCAACGAGTTCGAACGGGAGATCACCGAGTCGGGCACGACGATCGTCAAGGTCGCGATGTTCGTCTCGCTGGACGAACAGAAACGCCGGCTCGGCGAGCGGCTGGAACGCTCGGACAAATACTGGAAGTACGACCCGAGCGATATCGACGACCGCGCCCTCTGGCCCGAATATCAGCAGGCGTATCAGGACGTGCTGGACCGCACCGATACCGAGCACGCACCGTGGTACGTCGTCCCGGCCGACCGGAAATGGTTCGCCCGGCTGGCGGTCACCGAATTGCTCGTCGACGCCCTGGGCGGCCTGAAGCTGACCTGGCCCGCGCCGCATTTCGACATCGAGACCGAGAAGGCGCGGCTCGCCGCCGGCTGATCCGCGCGGAGACACCGGTCACCGCTGGGCAGATTTCGGCCGGAATCTCGGGGATCTCTCAGGTTGAGCGGGAATCATGTGGTGCCGAGTGTGCCCGGTGCGGCGGCCCGCTGATCATGCGGCACCGCGACGGCGCGGCGGACGGCCCGTACGATCGCAGGCGGCGCCCGGCCGCACGATGTCGCACACATACACGTAACACAGGAAAGGCGTGGTGAACTCCGAGGTGAGCAAGAATCCGCGTGGGAAGAACTCGCTGACGGCGGTGCGAGGCGGAGATCGCACGCGCACGATCCTGATTCAGGTGGGCGTCGCGGCCGTGCTGATCGCGCTCATCGCGGCCATCGGCATCAGCATCGCCGTCAAACAGTCCAACAAGAACGACACCGGGCCGGTGCCCTCGGTCGCCGCGCAGCCGGCCTCACCCGACGCGGTCACCGGATCCATCACCGATCAGGGCGAGATCAAGATCGGCAAGCCCGGTGCCAAGGTCGACATCCGCGTCGTCGCCGACCTGCAGTGCCCGGCCTGCAAGATGTTCGAGACCGCCAACGCCAAGGCCATCGAGGATGCTGTGAACGCGGGCACGGCCAGCGTGCGCTACAACATCATCGCCTTCCTGGACCAGTCCTCGGGCGGCACCCGCTACTCTTCGCGCGCGGCCAACGCCGCCTACTGCGTCGCCGGATCCGACCCCACCAAATTCCTGCCGTGGCTGACCACCATGTACGAGCAGCAGCCCCCGGAGGGCGGCACCGGCCTGCCCGACGAGAAGCTGGTGCAGATCGCCCAGGCCGCCGGATACACCGATCCGGCCGTGGCCGAGTGCATCACGTCGGACAAGTACGACAAGTACGTGCAGAAGACCACCAAGGACGTGCTCAACAGCGGCATCAAGTCCACGCCGACGGTGTACGTCGACGGTAAGCAGATCACCAGCTCGCAGCAGCTGATGCAGCCCGACGGTCTGCGCCCGGTGATCGAGGCCGCGGCCAAGTGATCACCGTCCGGCCCCGCCCCGCGTGGCTGCTCCTGCTCGGCACCCTGCTGGGCTGGCTGGCCGCGGTGACGTTGACGATCGAAGATTTCAAGCTGCTGAAGGATCCGTCCTATCGGCCGTCGTGCAGTATCAATCCGATCCTGTCCTGCGGTTCGGTGATGGCGACCCATCAGGCGTCGGTGTTCGGATTCCCGAATCCAATCATCGGCGTGACGGGATTCTCGGTGGCGGTCACCATCGCGGTGCTCGCGGTCGCCGGCGTCGCCCTGCCGCGCTGGTTCTGGGGCGGACTGTGGATCGGCCTGATCGCCGGCATGGGCTTCGTCTTCTGGCTGATCTTCCAGAGCCTCTACCGCATCGGCGCGCTGTGCCCGTACTGCATGGTGGTGTGGACGTTCACGCCGGTCTGCCTGGCGGTGGTCACCGATCAACTGTGGGGCGGGGCCCGCGGGATCATGGGCATCATCGCGCAGTGGCGGTGGACGATCGTGGTGGTCTACTACGCGATCGTGCTGCTGCTGGTCTTCCTGCGCTTCCAGGATTACTGGCTCTCGCTGTTCTGATCAGTTGGGCGGGCCGGCGGCCAGCGTCACCGCGAGCGCGCGGTGGGTGCCGTCCGGCTCGACCAGATCCAGCCGGATCATCTCGTCCGGCCGGCGCACATTGAGTGCGGCCTTGAGGCTCTGCGCCGAAGTGACCGGAGTGTCGTCGACCGCGACGATCACCTCGCCGGAATTCAGCCCGGCCGCGAAGGCCGGCAGCCCGTAGATCGCCACGTCCACCCGGGCGCCGGTGGGTTTGGCATCGGAGGTCAGCACACCGAGAGTCGCGGTCGGGCCGACATGGACGGTGTCGGTGGGAATGCCGGTGCGGATCTGGCGCACCACGCTCAACGCCCGATCGATCGGCACCGCGTATCCGCTGGCCTGCCCCTGCTGCCGGGACAGTTCTCCCGAGGCGGCGGTCACCACCCCGATCACCGCCCCGGACCGGTCGACCAGGGCGCCACCGGACTGTCCGGAGACCACCGGCGCGGCCACCTCGATCATCCCGATCAACGCCTTGCGCGACAGATCGGCGGTGTCCCGCGCGACGATCGAGGCGTCCAGTGCGGTGACCGTGCCCGGTGTCGCGGTCGGCGAACCGGTTCCGCCCGCATTGCCGATCGCCAGCGCCTGATCGCCGACCCGGACCCCGGCGGAGCTGCCGATGCGGGCCACCGCCAGTGCCGCCGCGCCGGTCAGCGACAGCAGGGCGATATCAGCGTCGGAGTCGTAGCCGAGCACCCTCGCCGGATAGTGCCCGCCGTTGCCGAGATCGCCGACGGTGATGGTCTCCGCCCCCTTCACCACATGGTGGCTGGTCAGGATCTCCCCGTCGGGGCTGAGCACGATGCCCGAACCGGCCGCGCCCATCCCGCTGGGCCGGATCGACACGTTGATGTTCACCAGTTCGGGTTCGACGGCCGAGGCCACCGCCGCGGGATCCATCGGCGGCACGGGCGGGCCGAACAGCGCCGAGGTGGAGTGGCCGGCGGGTACCGCCCAGCGCGGCAGATCGCCGCGGTAGCCCAGAAACGCCGCGCCGACCAGGGCCATGACGAGCACGAAGACGACCGTCGACAGCCACCCGCCGCGAGCCGGACGCGATTGCCGGCCCGAATGCTGCTCGTCCATCGCCGCTCCCGATTCTGCATGCCCGGGGTGGGCTGGCGGAGTTTGTGCTTTCATGTGTACCAAATCGGCGCGGCGCCCGGTATCACTCCTGCAATGCCGCCACCGCGAACATCAGCGCGGCGCCCGCGATCGTGCAGAACAGCACGGCCCGCGACGGCCGGCCCGAATGCGCTTCCGGCAGAATGTCACTCGTTGCCAGATACAGCAGGAATCCGGCGAAATATCCCAGATACAGGCCCGCGACGTCGGCGGGCACCCGGATCACCGTGCCGATGACCGCGCCCGCCACCGGCGCCAGCGCGTCCAGGACCAGCAGGGTCAGCGCCCGCCGCCGCGCGTTGCCGTACAGCGTGGGAATGGTGAAGGCGTTGAATCCGTCGGCGAAATCGTGCGAGATCACCGCGATCGCGACCGAGACGCCCAGCGCCGTCCCGGTCTGGAACCCGACGCCGATACTCAGGCCGTCGAGCATGCTGTGGAAGATCAACCCTCCGGTGGCGACCAGGCCGACCGAGGGAAAGTCGTGGGTGTGGCGGCCGAAATCCTGTTCGTGACCGACGTGGATCGCCATCTCGCGTTCGATGATGTGAATGGTGAAGAAGCCGATCACCGCGGCCACGAGCACTCCTGGCACCCCCGCGACGAGCTGACCGGATTCGGCCAGCGCATCGGGAATCAGGTCGAAGGCGACCACACCGAGCATGATTCCGGCGGCCAGCCCGAGGATCAGCCGCTTGCGCTCACCGATGCGCGCGGCCACCAATCCGCCTGCCAGCGTCGAACACATCGAGAGCAGGGCCAGCAGGATCGCCACCGGACCAGCATCCGATATCGGCGCGAGCCCGCCGAGCACATCCGACCGGCGGGTCGCCCGGGTGCTGTGTTCAATGGCACCCTGCGCAGCTTCGCGGGATAGTTTGCATAGGCAACCATGCGGGGGTAGGCATGAACGCATGACGACAGCTGCCGCGTATTCCGTGTCCGCGCCCGACGGCCGGTTCACCAAGACCACCATCGAACGCCGCGCACTCGGCCCGCACGACGTGCTGATCGATATCAAGTACGCCGGCATCTGCCACTCCGACATCCACACCGCGCGCAACGAGTGGCACGGCACCAAGTACCCCTGCGTCCCGGGTCACGAGATCGCGGGTCTGGTGGCCGCGGTCGGCTCGGAGGTGACCAAGTTCGCGGTCGGCGACCGGGTCGGCGTGGGCTGCATGGTCGATTCGTGCGGACAGTGCGAGCCCTGCCTGGCCGGTGAGCAGCAGTACTGCGTGCGCGGCGCCACCATGACCTACAACGGCACCGTCCCGGAGGAAATCCAGGCCGGCGGCTACACCCTGGGCGGGTATTCGACCCAGGTGGTGGTGACCGACGGCTTCGTGGTGGGCATTCCGGAGGGCATCGGACTCGACGAGGCCGCGCCGCTGCTGTGCGCGGGAATCACGCTGTATTCGCCGCTGCGGCACTGGAACGCCGGCCCCGGCAAGCAGGTGGCCATCATCGGCATGGGTGGCCTGGGCCATGTCGGGGTGAAGATCGCGGCCGCGATGGGCGCCGAGGTGACGGTGCTGAGCCATTCGCTGAACAAGGAGGACGACGGCCGGCGGTTCGGCGCGCACCACTACTACGCCACCACCGACCGCCAGATCTTCCGCGATCTGCGCAACCGATTCGACCTGATCGTCAACACCGTCTCGGCCGATCTGCCGATCGACACCTATATGCGCCTGCTGAACCTCGACGGCACCATGGTGATCCTCGGCCTGCCCGATCAGCCGCTCGCGGTGCGGCCGTTCACCCTCACCGGCAACCGCCGGTCGCTGGCCGGCTCGAATATCGGCGGCATCCCGCAAACCCAGGAGATGCTGAACTTCTGCGCCGAACACGGCATCGGCGCCGAGATCGAGGTCATCTCCGCCGATCGCATCGACGAGGCCTACGAGCGCGTGGTCGCCAGCGACGTGCGGTACCGGTTCGTCATCGACGCCGCCACCATGTGAATTTCGGGGCGACGCCGTCGTCCGCGCGCCCGGCGTCGTCACCGGACCGGAAGACCGTGCCGTCCCCGGACGCCGGAACCGAACCGGCGCCGGATCGCGCTGCCCCGCCGTAGCCGGACGACGCTCCCGTGCTGTCGCCCGATGACGCCCCCGCGCTGTCGCCCGATGACGCTCCCGCGCCGCCGCCCGATGAGGCCCCCGCGCCGATGGCGGTGCGGTGCAACAACTCCGCGAGATTGCGGCGCACCCGGCCCATCTGGGCGCGGCTGTGATCGTTGGTGTCGTATTCGACCTGCACCGTCAGCCGCTCCCCCAGGGTGAAGGCGGTCAGCTTGGGCGGCATCCCGGGCCCCATGGCCAGCAGGTTGTCGCGCACCAGCCGCACCCCGTCGGGGACGATGTGGTCCGGCACCCGGCCGATGTTCGACAGCGCGATACTGGGCTGTTCCGCGAGCATCCGGGCGGTGGCCTCGTCGCGAATGTATCGGCCCGCCAACGCCATTCGCGCGGGGTCGCGACGCTCGAGCGCCGCGCGGACGTCGGCGTGCACCACCTGTCCCAGTTCGAACGGATCGGCGGATTCGGCCACCGCCAGGAGCGTGCCCCAGCCGGAGGCGCAGTTGAGCACCGTCTCGTCGGGCAGCCACGGATCCAGCGCCGCACGCATATCGGCGGCATAGCCGCAGACCATCGGCAGTGCGCCGACGCCGCCCAGTTCGGCGCGCACCGCGGCCAGCGCACACCCGCTCAGCAGGGCGTTCACCCCGATTCCGGCCGCGCGCGCCGCCGCGGCGAAGGCCGCGGTCACCTCCGGTTCCAGTTCGATCCGCTCGGCGACGAAGAGTCCCCGTCCCGATCCGGCCGTGCCGTCGCGCGGCAGGCGGGCGGGCGCCTCACCGATGATCGTGCGCATCGCCGCGAGCAGTTCGGTGACCTCCGCCTCGGAGACGACGGCGGTGAGGCGCTCGTCGACCGCTTGCGGCAGTTCGTGATTCGCGCGCACGGGCATCGGCGCGCCACGACGGTGGGCGGTATAGCGCCGCCACATCTCATCCAGCAGCGCGAAAGCCGAACGGCCGTCGGTGATTCCGTGATGGATGACGAGCACGATGCGGGCGCGGTCGTCCTCGCGGAACACCCGCGCGAAGAACAACCCGTCGTCCCACGGTTGCGGCTGGTTGACGAAATCGACGTATTCGATGTCACCACCGGCGCTTTCGGTGACCGGGGGCCGGTAGCCCTCGACATGGCGGAGCACGAGCATCCCGCCGTCGTCGACTCGGCGGCAGCTGAGCAGCGGATTGTCGGCGGCCAGTTCGGCCAGCACCGTGCGCAGCAGTTCGGTGTCGAATTCCCCCTCGACGGTCGATCCGATGAACAGCGCCATTCCGCCGACCGGCACGGAACCGAAGGTGGCGTGTTCCTGGAAGTAACCCGACTCGAAGGGCGATATCGGACGTTGCGTGACCATACGGAGAACCATACATCCGTTTCAAACAAATGTCACAAACATTTGTTTGAAACATGCGTCAGCGAGCACTTGCTACCCTGCCGACGTGGGAACTCGTGAGGATCTGCTCTCAGCGGCCAAACACTGCCTGGCCGAACGCGGCTACGCCCGCACGACGGTGCGCGATATCGTCGCCGCCTCGGGCAGCAACCTCGCCGCGATCAACTACCACTTCGGCACCCGAGACGCCCTGCTCACCCAGGCCATGATCGAATCGTCCGCCGAGGCGGTGCAGCAGATCCTCGACGCGCTCGCCGAGAGCAGCGAACCGCAGCCGGCCGAGCGGCTGCTCACATTTCTGCGGCGTCTCATCGCCACCTTCACCGACCAGCGGGCGCTGTGGGCGGCCAATATCGAAAGTCTCGCCCAGGCATTGCATTCCGGTGAGGTCAAGGCCGACATCGCGGCCAAACAGCGCGAGGGAAAAGCCGCACTGACTCGAATGTTGTTGCCCGCCAGAGATATCGAGGACGACGACGGCGGCCCGATCGGCGCGCTGCTCTGGACGCTGCTCGACGGCCTGCTCGTCCAGTGGTTACTGGACCCGAAGTCCGCGCCCTCGGCGGAGCAGCTCGTCGCCGGTCTGCGCACCCTCGCCCCGATGCTGTAATCGACGGGAAGGACGCGGCCGTCGACGAATCGCGCCGGTCACGCGGGCCGGCATCCGGTCGTCGGCGCACCGGCACCGACCAACCTCACCCGCCGAGGACCACGCGGAGCACACTCCCCGTCCCCGTGGTGACCAGCAGCGCACGATCGTCGGTGGGGATTCTCGAGACCGAGGTGGCCGGCACACCCAGGTCGGCGACCGTGCAGACTCCGCCGGTGGCCGGGTCGACGCGGACCACGCGAGCGGTCGTGGTCGCGACGTAGAGCATGCCCTCCGGGCCCACGGTGAGATCGTCGGGCAGAGCGGTCAGCGGGAGCGCGCCGACGGTGACCGAGGCGACGGTCGTCTGCGCCTGCGGAGCGTCGACGGGGATGCGGACGATGCGGCCGTCGAGACTCTGGTAGAGCGTCGCGTAGAGCGAATCACCCTGCCACACAATGCCGTTGACACCGGTCGCCGCCGCGCGTGCGGTCCAGTCCGCGTCGACGGAGCCGCCGGGGCGCACCTTCACCACGCCGTGCGCGGTGTCGGCGACATACAGATTGCCCGCCCCGTCGAAGGTCGCGCCGTTGGCCATGCCGAGACCGGAGACGTAGACCTGTGGCACCGGATGGTCGGCGCCGGGATCGAACCGCACCACGCCGGAGTTGTGCGCGCCGGGCAGCAGTCCGGCCGACGAGTCGCCGAAGACGACGTACAGCGCACCGTCGGGGCCGAGCCGGATCGCACCGGGCGCGTCCACCGGCACCTCCGCGGTGACGTGGCCCGCGGAATCGTAGCGCTGCACCACATTTCGGAACACCCGCGAAACCCACAGGTTGCCGCGAGCGTCGTAGCCGAGGTTCTCGGCGAAATCCAGCAGCGGAGCCGAGGCGGGCAGCACCTGCTCCACCGAGGCGGCCGGGCAGCCGGGCGCCTCGGCGTGCACCGGGGCGAGCGCGGCCGGAAGTACGGCCGCGGCGCTCACCCACACTGTCGCGAGGGCGCCCACCGCTACGACGTGGCCGACGCCGTGCGTACCGCCCGGGCCGAGCCGAGAGATCCGTCGCCGGCCGCGGCGTGCACCCCACGGGAACGAACCACCCATCACGGCCCTCCTGCCGTTCGCCTGCATACCCGTGCGACCGTCTGCACGCCGGGCGTCGACGCCACCCGGGAACCGGGCGGCGGGTCCGGCCGAATCCTACGTGCCGCGGTCCGGATACGCCCGGGCTCACGCACACCGGCAACACCCCGCTCGGCAGCCCGCCGCAGACGGCGGTACGGGCCGCGGTCGACCGCCGCCCGGCCCGAATACGTCGCGTGACCTGTAATCGTCTGCGTACCTTGATATTCGGAGGCGCTACGACCCCGCGCCGGCGCCGCGCACGACGCCGCCGGCCGCCACCCCGATTCGCCGGTACCGAACTCCGCTCCCGACCGCCCCGCACAGCGTAAGGTCGACCCTGGAACCGGGTCCGGGACTGTCTCTACGGCTATCACCGCAGGTCCGCCCGCCCGGATCCGTGTCGGTGTTCGGCAACCGTGCTGGAGGTCCTCGCGTGCCCGACCGTGAATCGTTCGACTACGTCATCATCGGAGCGGGGAGCGCGGGCTGCGTCCTCGCCCATCGCCTCACCGAGGATCCCCAGGTCTCGGTCCTGCTGCTGGAGGCCGGTCCCGACGACCGGGCCGACGAGATCAAGATACCGGCGGCATGGGGGAAATTGATTCGCACCCAATGGGATTGGCGATACGAGACCACACCACAGAAACATCTCGGCGGCCAGCGCGCGTACTGGCCGCGGATGAAGGCGCTGGGCGGCTGCTCGTCGATGAACGCGATGATCTTCATCCGCGGCAATCGCGCCGACTACGACGGCTGGCGGCGTGACTTCGGCGCGGTCGGCTGGAGCTACGAGGACGTCCTACCCTATTTCGTGCGGTCGGAGACCAACACCGGCCTGCGTTCGCCCTATCACGGCACCGACGGCCCGTTGCACGTCGAGAACCGCCGCTTCACCCACGAACTGACCGATGCCTGGATCGCCGCCGCCGCGGCCGCGGGCCTGCCCCGCACCGACGATTTCAACGGCGCGGCGCAGGAGGGTGTGGGCCGCTACCAGGTCACCCATCGCAACGGCCGCCGCTGGTCCACCGCCGACGGCTATCTGCGCCCGGCGCTGGACCGGCCGAATCTGACGGTGCGGACCGAGGCGCACGCCACCGGGCTGGTACTCGACGGCGCCCGCGCGGTCGGCGTCACCTATCGCCGCCACGGCAGCGAGCACACGGTGCACGCCGAGGCCGAGGTGCTGCTGTCCGGCGGTGCGGTCAATTCGCCGCAGTTGCTGATGCTCTCCGGGATCGGGCCCGCGGCGCATCTGCGTGACCTGGGCATCGAGGTGGTGGTGGATCTGCCCGGCGTCGGCGAGAACCTGCACGACCACCCGGTGACACCGATTCTGTGGCGCACCCGCGGCGTCTCCGATCTCGCCGATTTCGAGACCCCGTTGCGGCTCGCGCAGTGGCAGGCACTCGGTCGTGGGCCGCTGACCTCCAATGTCGGCGAGGGCGGCGGATTCGTGCGCACCCGCGAGGGCCTCGAAGGCCCCGACATCCAGTACCACGTCGCGCCGACAGCGTTCTACGACAACGGTTTTCACGAGAACATCGCTCCGATGTTCACGGCCGGGCCGACGCTGGTCGAGGTGCACAGCCGCGGCCGGTTGCGCTTGCGGTCGGCCGATCCGCTGTGGAAGCCGGAGATCGATCCGGCCTACTTCTCCGACCCGCGCGACGCGGATGCCCTGCTCGCCGGCTGCCGGCAACTGCTCGAGATCGCGCGGCAGCAGCCGCTGTCCGCCCACCTCGACCGCTCCTACCTGCCCGAAGACGCCGACCGCATCGACGAGGACGGCTGGCGGGCCCATATCGCCCGTTGGACGCAGACACTGTTCCACCCCGTCGGCACATGCGCCATGGGCACTGGCGAGACCGCGGTGGTGGACCCCGAACTGCGCGTCCACGGCGTGAGCGGACTGCGCGTGGTCGACGCCTCGGTCATGCCCCGCATCGTCCGCGGCAATACCAACGCGCCGACCGTCATGATCGGCGAGAAGGCGGCCGATCTGATCCGCGGCCGCACCCCGTCGTCCACCACCGGCACCGCGACGAAGGAGGCCACCCGATGACGACCGTGAACGAGATCGGTGGGATCGACACGCACACCACCTTCGATGTGCACGATCCCGGTACCGGCGAGGTGGTGGGCACCTACCCGGTCCACACCGAGGCCGATATCGAGGCGGCGGTGGCCCGGGCCCGCACGGCATTCGACTGGTGGTCCGGCCTCGACTACGCCGAACGGGCCCGGCGGCTGGCCGGATTCGCCGGACTGCTGGCCCGGCGGATGCGCCAGCTGGCCGCGGTGATGCACGACGAGACCGGCAAGCCGTATTCCGATGCCGCGCTCGAGGTGGCGCTGAGTCTCGACCATCTGAAGTGGGCGGGCCGCAACGCCCCGAAGGTGTTGGGCCGCAAGAGCGCCCGGGTGGGACTGCTCACGATCAACCAGGCGGCATCGGTGGAGTACAAGCCGCTCGGCGTCATCGGCGTGATCGGCCCCTGGAACTATCCGGTGTTCACGCCGCTGGGTTCGATCGTGTACGCGCTGGCAGCGGGTAACGCCGTGGTGTTCAAACCCAGCGAATATTCCCCCGGCGTCGGCCGCTGGCTGGTCGACATGTTCGCCGAGGTCGTCCCGGAACAGCCCGTGCTGCAACTGATCACGGGCGAGGGGCCGACCGGTGCCGCGCTGTGCCGATCGGGTGTGGACAAGATCGCCTTCACCGGCTCCACGGCGACGGCCAAGAAGGTGATGTCCGCTTGCGCCGAGAGCCTTACACCGCTGGTCGCCGAATGCGGTGGCAAGGATGTGCTGCTCGTCGACGCCGACGCCGATCTGGACGCCGCGGCCGGCGCCGCGCTGTGGGCCGGGATGGCCAATGCCGGCCAGTCCTGTATCGGCACCGAACGGGTCTACGTGCACGAGCGCGTCTACGACAGCTTCGTCGAGACCTTGGTGGCGAAGGCGAAACAACAACGCGCGGGCGTTGATTCGGGCGCCAAGATCGGGCCCATCACGATGCCGAAGCAGCTCCAGGTGATCCGGCGCCACATCGAGGACGCCGTCGCGCGGGGCGGGCGGGCGCTGACCGGCGGCGCCGACTCCATCGTCGGGCAGGTGGTGCAGCCGACCGTGCTGGTCGACGTGCCCGAGGACGCCCCGGCCGTCACCGAGGAAACCTTCGGGCCCACCCTGACCGTCGCGAAGGTGCCCGATATGGATACCGCGATCGCCAGCGCCAACGACAGCCGCTACGGACTGTCCGCGGCCGTGTTCTCGAGGGCGCGCGGGCGCGAGCTGGCCGACCGGCTGCGCACCGGGATGGTCAGCGTCAACGCGGTTTTCACCTTCCCGCAGATTCCGTCGCTGCCCTTCGGCGGTGTCGGCGACTCGGGCTTCGGCCGCATCCACGGCCCCGACGGCTTGCGTGAATTCACCTACGCCCACGCCGTCGCGCGGCAGCGTTTTCCCTCGCTGCTCGCCCTGACGACCTTCGATCGCACCCAGAAGGCCGACGACACCATGGCGACCCTGATGGCGTTGCTGTTCGGCCGGCACTGATCCGCACAGCACGAAGGCCACGTCCGGCGCGGAGCCGGGCGTGGCCTTCGCCCCGTGTACGACCGGTGTGGACTACTTCCCGGTCTGCTCGTGCAGTGCCTTCTTCGCGGCCTGCTGTGCGGCGTCGACCTGCTTTTCGAACTTGCCGCTGGTCTGCTTGTCGACCAGATCGCCGACCTTGTCGATCACCGGGTCGAGTTTGTCGGCATTCTTGGCCGCCAGGTCGGCTGCCTTACCGGCGGCATCCTTGAGCTGGTCGAACATACCCATGAGCGGTTCTCCTGATCTCGAAACAGTAGTCGTAGGCTAACGCCTATTCAGCCGCTTCGGCACGGCGCCGCACCCGGCGAGCCGCGGCGACCATATTGCGCAGCGACGGGTCCAGCTGCCAATAATGGCGGGTCTTCAATCCGCCGTCCGGATTCGCCCACAGCCGCTGCGGTGTCACGGCTTCGGCTGCGGCGGTGAGCAATTCGTCGATCTCGTCGATGTCGGGAATGCGCGCCGAACGGCTCTCGTACACACCGGGACCCACGCCGTGGCTCAGGCCGTGCCCCTCCTCGACATCCTCGGTCAGCGCCTTGAGCACCCATTCCAGCGAGCGGGTCGCGACGATGGCGGTGACGTCGGCGTCGAGTTCCTCGATGGCACGCACGATTTCGGAGCGGGCCGAGTAGGCGATGTGGGTGTGGATCTGAGTGTCGGGCCGCACCCCGGAGGTCGCCAGCCGGAACGCGTTGACCGCCCAGCGCAGATATTCGGTGCGCCCGTCCGGACGCAGCGGCAGCAGTTCCCGCACCGCCGGTTCGTCGACCTGGATGATCGCCACACCGGCCTTCTCGAGATCGGCCAGTTCGTCGCGGATCGCGAGCGCCACCTGATCGGCGGTCTCGTACAGCGGCTGGTCCTGGCGCACGAACGAGCGGGCCACCATCGTCACCGGACCGGTCACGATGCCCTTCACCGGTTTGTCGGTGAGCGACTGCGCGTAGGTGATCCACTCCACCGACATCGGCTTCGGCCGCGACACGTCGCCGTAGATGATCGGCGGCCGCACACACCGCGAACCGTAGACCTGCACCCAGCCGAAGTGGGTGGTGGCGAAACCGTCGAGCAGTTCGGCGAAGTACTGGATCATGTCGTTGCGTTCGTGCTCGCCGTGCACGAACACGTCGAGGCCGATGTCCTCCTGCAGGCGGATGGTCGACTCGATCTCGGCCTCGATCCGCTTGCGGTACTCCTCGTAGGACAGCCGGCCTTCGCCCAGGTCGTAGCGGGCCTGGCGCACCGCGGCGGTCTGCGGGAAGGAACCGAGCGTGGTCGCCGGAACCAGCGGCAGATTCAGGCGCTCCCGCTGCGCCTTGGCCCGCACCTCGTACGGTTCGCGCTCGCGCATCTGCGGGGTCACCGCGTAAACCCGTTGCCGCACAGCGTGTTTCTGCTTGAAATGCACCGAGGTCGGCCGCTTCGCCCACTTCTCGGACGGTCCTTCGGTCAGTGCCTTCGCCAGCGAAACGACTTCGAGCACTTTCTGTTTCGCGAAAGCGAGGCGGTCGGCGACGTTGCCCTCGATATCGTATTCGACCAGCAGGTCGTAGGGCACGTGCAGCAACGTGGTCCCGGTGGACACGACGAGGTCCGGGCACACCTTCGACAGCGCGTTCAGGTATTCCAGGGTGACCAGCCGGTCGGCACGCCACACGTTGGTGCCGCTGATCACGCCGGCGTAGAGCCGCTTGCGCCGGATGCCGGGAATCTCGGCGAGTTCCTCGGGCCGGGTGCGGTGGCTGGCCAGGTCCAGGCCGATCGCCTCCACCGCGGTACCCGCCAGAATCCGCACGGCCTCACCGAAATCGCCGTACTGGCCGGTGACGAGGATGCGCGGACGCAGCGCGGACGTCGACAGTCGCTGATAGGCCCGCTCGAACGCGGCCAGTTCCTCCGGGGTGCGCTCACTGGTGAAGCAGGGCTCATCGAACTGCACACAGGTGGAACCGCGCTTGGCCAGGATCTCGAGCAGCTGTTCGTAGACCGGCAGCAGCTCGTCCAGCAGGGTCAGCTTGTCGAATTCGGTCTCACCCGGCACCTGCCCGGCCTTCGACAGCAGCAGCAGCGACAACGGGCCCAGCACGACCGGCCGCAGTTCGATCCCGCGGTCCATCGCCCGATCCCACTCCTCCAGCAACGCCTCGGGATGCAACGAGAATTCGGTGTCGGCGTCGAGTTCGGGCTGCCGGTAGTGGTAGTTGGTGCCGAACAGCCGGACCAGCTCCAGCGGCGGCAGATCGGGCCGGCCGCGCGCCATCAGGAAGTAGAAGTCGAGCGGGTGCAGCTCCTCGCGATACGGCTCGAACCGCTTCGGGACCGCGCCGAACAGCAGCGCGTTGTCGAGGATGTGGTCGTAGAAGGAGAAGGTGTTACCGGGTACCTGCGTCAGTCCGGTCGCGGCCAGCTCGGAGAACTGGGTGTCCTGGATGTCGCGCCCGACCGCGAGCAACTCCTCGCGGGACAGGGCGCCGTGCCAGTAGGACTCCAGTGCGCGCTTGAGCTCCCGGTGCGGACCGATCCGCGGGTAACCCAGGATGCTCGATCCGAAACCGTCGGTGACGTTGACCATGAGCGGGACTCCCTTTCGAGCTGCGGTCGAGGACCTTACTGCAGCTTATGCCCGGTAACGGTGATACCCGCCGCACGAGGCGGAGGGTACAGCTGGTGTGGATGAAGTTGTGGACGAGATATCGGATCCGCGCTACTCGCGTACTCCGACCAGCGATGGAAACCGGAGGTCACCTCCCTCGCACCCCGCACGGATCGAGTCTTACGAGCGACCGTTCGCGGCCGGCTCGCCGTTCGGGTGCCGCTGCGTAGGCGAGGAAGAAGCAAGCAGCGGTGCCCGAACGGCGAGCCCTAGGGGCCGCGAACACGCCGAGCCGAGCGAGGCCGAAAAACACAGCGCGAACATTTCCGAGACGGTAGACGCGAAGGGCCTCCCGGAACGGGCGATGTCCATGCCGCGGCTTCCGAGCCGACGGTCCCTGCGCTTACCCCCGGTTGTACTGGTAGAAGCCGGCTCCCGTCTTCTTACCGAGCAGCCCGGCCTCCACCATGCGCATCAGCAGCGGCGGCGCCGAGTAGAGCGGCTCCTTGAATTCGGCGTACATGGAGTCGGCGATCGACTTGACCGTGTCGAGGCCCACCAGGTCGGTCAGGGCGAGCGGGCCCATTGGGTGGGCG
>NZ_JADKYP010000024.1 GCF_015354405.1 Nocardia sp. BSTN01
TGAGTGCGTTCGGAGGGATACTGCGATTGCTGTGCGGGGTCAGCGCGGGTGCGCGCGGACGACCACCGCGGAGTTGAAACCCCATCGGCCGCGGGCGAGGACCAGTCCGGCGTCGAGGTCGGCCGAGCGCGGTTCGCCGCGGACCAGGTCGATCCGGCATCCTTCGGCGAGTTCGGTGGTGGCCACGGTCGGCGGGATCACCGCGTCGCGCATGGCCAGCAGGCAGGTGACGATGTCGAGCGGGCCCGCACCGGAGAACAGCCGCCCGGTGAGCGGTTTCGTGGCGGTCACCGGGACCCCGCCGGGACCGAAGACGGCGTCGAGGGCGGCCGCCTCGGCACGGTCGGCCTCGGGCACGCCGGCGGCATCGGCGAAGACCACATCGATGTCGTCGCTGCGCAGTCCGGCATCGGCGAGCGCCAGCTCGATGGCCCGCTGCAGTCCCGGCGGGCGCGGTGAACCCGGCGGCGGATCGAAAGTCTGCGCGTATCCGGCGATTTCGCCGTAACAGTCGGGCACGCCCCGGGCCTGGGCCGCCGCGGCGTCCTCGAGCACCAGCATGGCCCCGCCCTCGCCCGGCACGTTGCCCGCCGCCTGCGCGTCGAACGGCAGATAG
Source organism: Nocardia sp. BSTN01 (assembly GCF_015354405.1). Lineage (GTDB taxonomy): Bacteria > Actinomycetota > Actinomycetes > Mycobacteriales > Mycobacteriaceae > Nocardia. The sequence goes on from NZ_JADKYP010000024.1 coordinate 617, forward strand.
GCGCGCGCGGGATCGGTTGCGGTGCTGACGGTTCCGGCCGCGATATGCGAGACCCAGCCCCACGGGTCGAGCGCCGAATCGACGCCACCGGTGACCACCAGGGGAGTGCCGCGCCGCACGGTGCGCCGGGCGTGCCCGACCGCGTCGAGGCCACCGGCCTGATCGGCGACCAGAGCGCTGCTCGGTCCGCGCATACCGTGGCGGATCGAGATCTGGCCGGTGTTCACCGCGTAGAACCAGGCGAACGATTCGTACACGCTCACGTGCTCGGAGCCACGCGACCACAGTTTGTTGAATTCGCGATGGGTGAATTCGAAACCGCCGGAAGCGTTTCCGGTCACCACGCCCATGCCGTAGTCGGTGAGTGCGGTGGTGTCGACCTTCGCGTCGTCGAGAGCCCACTGCGCGGCCACCAGCGCCATCCGGGTGGAGACGTCGGTCTGCGGCAGCAGCCGGCTCGGCAAGTAGGTGCCGGCGTCGAACTCGGCGACCTGGCCGGCCAGCGTCGCGCCGAATCCGGTGGTGTCGAAGCGGGTCAGCGGTGCGATCGCGCCGCGACCGGCCAGCACCGCATCCCAGTAGTGGTCCAGGCCCAGCCCGTTGGGCGCCACCACGCCCATTCCCGTCACGACGCTCATGCCGGCACCCCCTGCGGGCGGCGCAGCACCATGGCGCTCTGGAAGCCGCCGAATCCGCTGCCGACGCTCAGTACGGTGTCGATGCGGTGGTCGCGCGCGGTGAGCGGGACGTAGTCGAGATCGCATTCGGGATCCGGCTCGTGCAGATTCGCCGTCGGCGGCACCACCTGGTGCTGCAGCGCGAGCAGGCAGGCCGCGATCTCCACCGAACCGATGGCGCCCAGCGAATGACCGACCATCGATTTGATCGAGCTCATGGGGGTGCGGTAGGCGTGCTCGCCGAGACTGCGCTTCACCGCGGCGGTTTCGTGGCGATCGTTCTGGCGGGTGCCCGAGCCGTGCGCGTTGACGTAGTCGACGGCGGTGGGATCGACCCGCGATTCGTCGAGGGCCACCCGGATCGCCTCGGCCATCTCGCGTCCGTCGGCCTTGAGACCGGTCATGTGGTAGGCGTTGCAGCGGGTCGCGTAGCCGGTGATCTCGGCGTAGATGTGCGCGCCGCGGCGGCGGGCGCTCTCGTACTCCTCGAGTACGAACATCGCCGCGCCTTCGGCGAGGACGAAACCGTTGCGCGAGTTGTCGAACGGCCGCGAGGCGTGCTCGGCGTCGTCGTTGCGCGGCGTGGTCGCCTTGATCGCGTCGAAGCAGGCCACCACGATCGGCGTGATCGGGGTATCGGCGGCGCCGGCCAGCACCACGTCGGCGGAACCCTCGCGGATCAACTGCACCGCGTGCCCGACCGAGTCCAGTCCCGACGTACACCCGTTGGACACCATGGCCACGGGCCCCTCGGCGCCCACACTCCACGCCACCTCGGCCGGCATGACACTCGGCACCATGTAGTCGAACATGTAGGGCGAGACGTGTTTCTCGTCGACCACCCAGTCGCGGCCGGAGTCCGACAGCACCAGATATTCCTGTTCCAGGCTCGTCGCCGCGGCCACGGCACTGCCGAGGCTGACACCGATACGCTGCGGATCGAGCGTGTCGATGCCGAGACCGCTGTCGGCCACCGCTTCGCGGGCACACACCACCGCGAACTGTGCGGCGCGATCCATGCGGCGAATCTCTCTGGGCGACAACCCTTCCCGGGCCGCGTCGAAATCGGCCTCACCCGCCACCTGGGACCGGTAGGGGGAGGCGTCGAAGAAGCTGATCCGGCGGGTGGCGGTGCGCCCGTCCGACAGCAGCTTCCAGAATTCGTCCTTGCCGTTGCCGCCGGGCGCACGCACCCCGAGCCCGGTCACGACGACGCGACGGTTCATAACGAACCTCCGAATGCATTGGCGTACACAGCTGTTGTCCCTTCTCGCCGAAGAGTCCCGAAAGTCCCCGAGATCACGATCAGGGTGAAGCGGGCCGCTCTAGCCCCGCTCGAGCACCGCGATCGAGCTGTCCTCGAGGACGCGGCGCGAACCTGAGCACACCGGACGCTGCGGTCCGGCTGACCGTGGCCGATCGAGCACAGGAGACCCCCGTGAAGACGCCGCCAAGCTCCCCCACCGCGGACTGGGTACTGTGCCCGGGCTGCCGGATTCCGCTGTATCGCAAGCGTTTCGACCGCGACCTGGGCGTCTGCGGTGAATGCGGCCGGCACACCACCCTGTCGGCCGAGCAGCGCTTGCGCCAGCTGGCCGATGAGGGCCGGTTCGAGCCGCTGCCGATCGCCGGCACCGAGGACGACCCGCTGAACTTCCACGATGTCGTGCCGTATGCCGACCGGCTGGCCGGTGCGCGGGCGCGCACCGGGCTGCGGGACGCGGTGGTGTGCGCGATCACGCGTATCGAGGGCGCCGCGGTCGTCGTCGTCGCCATGGACTTCCGCTTCCTCGGCGGCAGTCTGGGCACCGCGGTCGGCGAGATGATCACGGTGGCGGCGGAATACGCTCTGGCCGAACGTATTCCGCTGCTGCTGGTCACCGCGTCGGGTGGTGCTCGCATGCAGGAGGGGCCGCTGTCGCTGATGCAGATGGCCAAGACCAGTGCCGCGCTCGAGCAGCTCGATCGCGCGGGCATCCTCACCGTCAGCCTGATCACCGATCCGACCTACGGCGGTGTCGCCGCGTCGTTCGCGACGCTGACCGACGTGCTGATCGCCGAACCCGGCGCCCGGCTCGGCTTCGCCGGGCGCCGGGTCATCGAGCAGACGATCCGCCAGGAACTGCCCCCGCGGTTCCAGACCGCGGAATTCCTGCTCGAGCACGGCCTCATCGATATGATCGTGCCCCGCTCGGGCCTGCGCGCCACCCTGGGTTCGTTGCTGCGCGTCGCGGGTCCGGTCGACCCCACCGGCGAACCGGGTGCGGCGGCGGAGATCGTCACCGATCCGCATTCGCTGCCCGAGACCGAGGCTTGGGAGCAGGTCCGCCGGGCGCGAGAGATCACCCGGCCCACCGCCTTGGACTACGTGGCCCTCGCATTCGACGGATTCCTCGAACTGCGCGGCGACCGCATCGGTGCCGACTGTTCCGCCGTCGTGGGCGGTCCGGCCTGGCTCGGCGACCGGCCGGTGATGGTGATCGGCCAGCAGAAGGGCCACGATCCCAAGGAGCTCATGGCCCGCAACTTCGGTATGCCCACGCCGCCGGGATATCGCAAGGCCGCCCGGCTCATGCGCCTGGCCGAAAAGCTCGGGTTGCCGGTCGTCACGCTCATCGACACCCCGGGCGCCTATCCGGGTGCGACCGCAGAGGAGCAGGGGCAGGCCGTGGCCATCGCCGAGAACATCCGGCTCATGTCGGCCTTGCGCGTTCCGGTGATCAGCGTGGTGATCGGCGAGGGCGGCAGCGGCGGCGCGCTGGCGCTCGCGGTCGCCAATCGCGTATTGATGCTGGCCGATTCGGTCTACTCGGTGATCAGCCCCGAAGGATGCGCGGCCATCGTCTGGAACGATCCGAGCGCTTCGGCCGAAGCCGCTGCGGCACTGCACATCACCGCCCGCGAGCTGCTGCGGCTGGGCATCGTCGACGGTGTCCTGCCCGGCCACGACGGCGCCGCGGCGCCACGCGTGGCGGCCGAGCGGCTGCACCGCGCCCTGGCCGAGACGCTGCGGGCCTTGATCGGGCGCAGCGGCGAGGAGTTGGCGGCCGAGCGGCGCGCCCGATTCCGTCGCTTCGGTGTTCCGGTGGCTGCCCGCACGGCGGCGTGAGGGAGGCACGATGTTCGACAAGATTCTGATCGCCAACCGGGGTGAGATCGCGCTGCGGGTGGCCCGTACCTGCCGTGAGATGGGCGTGCCCACGGTGGCGGTCTATTCGTCGGCCGACCACGATTCGGCGGTCGTGGAATTCGCCGACGAGGCCGTGCGGATCGGTCCGGCCGCGGCCAAGCGCAGCTATCTCGATGCGGCCGCCGTCTTGACGGCCGCGGAGATCACCGGCGCCGACGCCATCCATCCCGGCTACGGATTCCTCTCGGAGTCACCGGATTTCGCCGATGCCTGCCGGGCCGCCGGGGTCACGCTGATCGGACCGCCCGCGGATGTCATGGCCGAGCTGGGTGACAAGCAGTCGGCCCGCACGCTGATGGCCAAAGCCGGACTGCCGCTGCTTCCGGGCAGTCTCGACGCGCTCGAATTCGACGAGGCGCAGGCTCTTGCGGACCGGATCGGGTACCCGGTGATCATCAAGGCCGTCGCCGGTGGCGGCGGGCGCGGGATGGCGGTGGTGCACGACGGCGCCGATTTCGCCCGGGCCTACCGGGACACCCGGGCCACGGCCCGCATGCTCTTCGGCGACAGCCGCGTGTATGTCGAAAGGTATCTCGACCGCGCCCGGCACGTGGAGGTCCAGGTGCTGTGCGACACCTTCGGCGCGGGTGTCCATCTCGGCGAACGGGATTGCTCGGTGCAGCGCAGGCACCAGAAGCTGGTGGAGGAGTCGCCGGCGCCGCGGCTACCGGATGGGCTGGCCGCCCGGATCGGCCGGTCCGCGGTCGACGGGGTCCTCGCCGCCGGCTACACCGGAGCCGGCACCGTCGAATTCCTGCTCGACTCGGCCGGCAACTACTACTTCATGGAAGTGAATTGCCGAATTCAGGTCGAACATCCGGTCACCGAAATGGTCACCGGTATCGATCTGATCGCCGAGCAGATCCGGATCGCCACCGGCGAACCGCTGGCATGGACGCAGGATCGCATTCAGCCGAGGGGCGCCGCGATCGAATGCCGGATCAATGCCGAGAATCCGGCGGCCGGATTCGCGCCGACGCCTGCCGAAATTTCCGAATTCACCGCGCCCGGCGGTCCGTTCACCCGAGTCGACACGCATATCCGCGCGGGTTATTCGGTGCCGCCGAACTATGATTCGCTGCTCGCGAAGGTTATCGTGTGGGCGCCCGATCGCGAGGCCGCGATAGCGCGCATGAACCGGGCGCTGGACGAATTCCGGGTCGGTGGCGAAAGGTTGTGCACCACGCGCGAATTCCTGCTGGATGTCCTCGATCAACCGAAATTCCGAGCCGGTACCCATACGACCGCTCTGGTGGAGGAAATGTTCGAGGGTACCGCCCCGGAATGAGAATGCCGGATCAGGCGGGCGTGGCCGAGCGTTCCGCGCCCGCCTGCCAGCCGATCAGATATCCGGCGTGGCGGCGTTCGAGCATCAGGGTCACCGATTCGTCGGAGGCGTTGAGGATGTCGCTGTGTAATCGGCGCAATTTGACGCAGGGATCCAGGCCGAGCTCCCGCTGCAGCGAACGGGCGAATTCGTGGTAGGACTCGAGGGCGCGATGGCGACGGCCGGAACGGCACAGCGCGTACATGTAGTACGCCTGCAGTCGTTCGTGCAGGGGCTGCTCCGCGGTCAGTCGTGCCAGGTCGGGGCAGACTTCCCGGTAGCGGCCCAGCCGCAGCTGGGCTTCGATGCGCAGTTCGAGGTCGGTCAGCCGCACCTGTTCCAGATGCGACAACTCGGCCGACAAGGGCAGGCCGCATTCGACGTCCAGCAGCGCCGGACCGGTCCACAGCGCTTCGGCCGCGGTGAACAGATCCACCGCGCGCAGATCGTCACCGGCAGTCAACGCGCACCGGGCGGCATCGGTCATCGTGCGGTAGTCGCGCACATCGAGTACGCAGTCCTGGGCGTCGAACATATAACCCTTGCTCCAGGTGCGGAGATATCTGTCCGCGATTTCGCCCTGATCGACCTCCAGATAGTGCGCCATCTTCTTTCGTATTCCCAGGACATAGGTCTGCACGACCGTGATCGCGCTGCGAGGCGGATCGTCGTTCCACAGCTCTTCGATGAGTGTCGTGACCGGAACCACCGTCGAATGCCGAATCAACAACAATGCCAGCAATTGCCGTTGTTTCTGGGCGGTCGGCGTCGCATTGCGATTGTCGAGGGCGAGGGTCAAAGGGCCCAGAACGCGGGCGTACACAGGATTCGACACGTAGCGTCCCCTTGTAGCATGAATTGCTGTGCGGTGAGCGTGAATTCGTACGTCGCTGTAGTCCGTTTCAGAGTACCGAGGGCATTGTGGCGTGACCGTAAACCCACTGTGATCATACCGTTAACGCCGTACGGCCGTCTTGTTCTCACATATGTTTTCGCAGGTGAAGAATAATTTGGACGCTCGACTAGGTGATTGTGCGGCCGACCCCTCGCCGGAACCGGTTGCCGCCGAGCGCAATCCGGGCGGTACGGCGGACCGCCGGTGCCGTCAGGCTCCGGCGAGGGGCACGGCGAGGTGTGCGGCGACGGCGGCGCGGCGGCGGCCGGATAGTCGGTGGTGCCCTCGAAATAGTGACCGGTCCAGCTGGTGGCGAGTTGCTGCAGAGCTGCCATGTTCCCCAGTTTTGGTGTCCCGCACAGCAATTCGCCCAGCGGATCGCTCGAGGGCCCTTCGTCGTCGGTGTGTTCGCCGGTGGTGAGGCGCACGTCGAGGAAGCGGCGATGGAGATGTGCCCGCAGGACGGCGGTTCCGCTGCCGAAGTTGTTGCACAGCGCGGGTGGACCGGAGACGGTGAGGACGGGACGGTCGGTGGCGGCGAGGTCGGCGAGTGCGACACCGGTGTTGTCGCCGAGGTTCTGCAGGGTGCAGCCGTCGAGGTTCAGGAACGGCAGGCTGGGGATAAGACGAGATATCCTGCGGCCGACAGTGTTTCGGCGAGTGTGGCGACGTTGCCCTCCGCGCGGGCGAAGCCGTGTTGCAGCCGGACCAAGCCGCGCGGCGTGCCCGCGGGCCGATACCACGCGGCGTCCTGATGCAGGGTCGTCGCCGCGCAGGGCAGATCCACCGTGCCCGGCAGCGGCGGGCCCGCGGCGACGGGAGCGACTGCGGCAGCCGCGACACACGCGGCGGCGAGGACGGTCGGAATCGAAAGCTCGCAGCCTCGTCGCAACTCCACAAGCACCCTCGCTGTCCCGGTGATGACGCCACCGGGACACCGATCAGTATTCGCCACCGAGACGCGTGGCGGAGGCGCTTCGGGCCGTTACCTGTCGGCGGGCGTGACGCGCCAGGTCTGCGGCAGTGGCACCGGTCGGAAAACCGCTGGCGGCCAAGGGGTTCGCAGCGTGACGGCGATAGATATGTGGTGCGGGTATCCCTTGTCGCAAACTCGCCAAGTGGCAGACTCCTACTGGGTTGTCGTAAGGAATAGCGATATCGTCAACCTCAGGCCCGCCGGTAGCTGGGCGATCACCGGCGTGGTGACATGTTGCCCAGACTTTCCAGCGGTGACGCGCCTGCGCTGGGTATTCGCCCCCGGAGGCTGACCCTGTGATCGGCGGCTGCTCGACCGGATCCGACGGTGCCACAAGCCCGATTCGGTCGCCGGGCGTGTGCGGCCAGGGCGCCGCCGGCTCGTGATCGGCCCGCGCGAGCTTGATCGAATCGAAGTTCAAGCCCGCCCCGCGGGTTTCGCTGAAAGATTGCCGGGTACCTGCCGACGTGTAGCCGAACATGCTGGGCTGCCGGGGGCGACAGCCGGTCACACCGGCGTATCCCCGATGAATCCATCCCATCCGTACCGAGGAGGAGAGCAACCATGACCGGACAGCTCGACACTCTGATGGACAGCACCGTGTACGACTCGCACGACGACAAGATCGGCAAGGTCAAGAACATCTACGTCAACAACGAAACCGGTTCGCCGACCTGGGCATCGGTGTCCACGGGACTGTTCCGCCACGATTCGCTGGTGCCGCTGGTCGGGGCGCAGCACAATCCGCAGTCCGACGCGCTGCGGGTGAATGTGGACAAGGAAATGGTCAAATCCGCGCCCGCCGTCGAACAGGACGGGCACATCAGCCGGGAGGGCGAGGAACAGCTGTTCCGCCACTATCACGTCGACCCGAACCATTCCGGCTGGGACGCCTACGGCCGTGCGATGCGCGACGGGCAGGGGACCGCGCGACCCGATGCCGCCCCGACTGGACGCCACGCCGCCACCGATCCCACCGGCGACCAGGGCCTGATCCGTTCCGAGGAACGCTTGAACGTCGATACGCGGCGTGAGGAGGTAGGCACCGCGCGCCTGCGCAAGTACGTCGTGACCGAGGATCAGACCGTGACGGTGCCCACCAGCCACGAAGAGGTCCGTGTGGAACGCGAACCGGTCACCGACGCCGGCGCGTACGGCCGGACCTCTCTGGGCGACGAGGAACAGGAAGTCACCCTGCACCGTGACCGGGTGACCGTGGACAAGGAGACGGTGCCGGTCGAGCGGGTGCGCCTGGCTGTCGACGACGTCGAGGAACAGGAGACCGTCGGCGACACCGTGCGCAAGGAGCGCATCGACACCGAGGGCACCGATCCGGGACGCTACGACGATCGCCGCTACCCGGACGAACGCTGACCACTGACGGTGTGCGCCGGGCCCGGACCGGGCCCGGCCCTATCGGGTTGCGCAGCCACAGGTTTCGCCGATCGCCAGGTGGGTCACGATCGGTTCCGGCGGGCCGGGTGGCTGCGTCTGATCCGAAGTCTCGTCCGAATCCAGGACGCGGGACAGCGCCAGGCGTGCGATGACGTCGATCGGCTGCCGGACGGCGGTGAGTGTGACCGCCGCGTAGGTGTCGGACGTATCGGTGTCGTAGCCCACCACGGAGAGGTCTCGGGGGACGAGCAACCCCGCGTCGGCGACGGCGCGCAGGGTCGCGGCGGCCTGCGCGTAGGTGCCGACCACCAGTCCGTCCGGGGCCGGGTTGCCGGCCAGATAGCGCCCGACGGCGTGATAGGCGCCGGCAGGGGTGAGATCGGTGGCGATCCGCCGCGCCCGCTCGGAGCCGACGACCGACCGATATCCCTCGTATCGTTGCGCGACCGTCTCGCGGTCGCCGTGTGCCACTTCGCCGGCGGTGAAGCCGCCGACGAACACGACATCGCCGCGGCGATGGGTGTCGGTCAGATGCCGGGTAGCCGACGCGCCGGCCCGGATGTGGTCGGCGCCCACGACGTCGGGCTCGACCTCGTCACGGTTGTTGTGGACCCACACGATCGGGATGCGCGCGTGGCGGCACAGTTCGGCGGTGGCACGGCCGTTGGCGCCGCCCACCACGATGAGCCCCTCGATACCGGAATCGGTGAAGGCGGAGGCGAATTCGATCTCGCGCTCCGGGTCGTAACCGGTATTGCCGATCAGGGTCAGATGGTCGCGTCGGCGTGCCTCGGCCTCGATGTGCCCGACCAGAGTGGCGAACAGTGGCATCCGCACATCCGGCACGAGCAGTCCGAGATGCCGCCACCGTCGCGGCCGGCGCAGCGCACGCGCGGCCCGATCCGGCCGATAGTTGAGCGCGTCCAACGCGGCCACCACCCGGGCGCGCGTCGACTCCGAGACCGGCCGCGGGCCGTCGTTGAGCACGTAACTGACCACAGCGGTGGAGGTGCCGGCCCGGCGGGCCACATCGGCGAGAGTCGCGCGTTTGACAGTCACATTCGCTCCATCCTCAACGGTTCGCCCTCGCTCGGCCAGACTTGAAATCATCCGGATCATTACAGTCTCCGGACGGCTGATCTGCGGCGCAAATCGATTAGATTCGTAACATCGGCGACACGCCCGCTCAACCTGTGACTGATGGAGTGAACTGCATGGCCTTCGTACGACTCACCGGCGTCACCTACCACGACCCGGAGCCGGCGCACGACAGTTACATCCTCTTCACCGGGGCCGACGGTGTCACCCGGCTGATCGATCTCAATGGCGACGTGCACCGGGAGTGGCCGTTCGCCGGGGTGCCGCCGCGCATCCTCGACCCCGCACTCAACAACGGCCGGCTCGGCGACGTCGGAGTGCAACTCGAGCCCGGCGACGACCCGCGCGGCGGCATCTACGCCAATCGCACTGTGGGACAACTGGACTGGTCGGGGGAGAAGGTGTGGGAATGGGGACGGGAGGCGCCCGCCGGCGCCGCCCGGCAGAATCACGATTGGGAGTTGCTGCCGAACGGCAACCGGCTGCTGCTGGTCACCATCCCACGTATCGTGCCCGGTCTGGGTTCCGATCCGGTCGGCGATCAAGGACTCTACGAGGTGGACCCCGACGGGGCGATCGTGTGGGAGTGGCGCGCCGGCGACCACCTGCACGAACTGGGGTTCTCCGAGGCCGGCTGGGATGCGCTGCGCGCCACGGTGCTTCGCGATCCGGACGATCCGTGGGGCTACCTGGAGATCAACAGCGCGAAATCGCTGGGCCCCAATCACTGGCACCGCGCGGACCCGCACACGGTCTTCCACCCGGACAGCATCCTCATCAGCTGCCGCAAGGCCAATGTCGTCGCCCTGATCGACAAGACCACGAAAGCCGTTGTGTGGCGGCTGGGCCCGTACTTCAACGCCGAGGCCGGAGCGCAACACCAGCGGATCAACGCGCACAAGGTGCCGCGGCCGCTGGATCAGATCTCCGGGCAGCACAATCCACACCTCATCGCCGACGGCCTGCCGGGCGCCGGGAACATTCTGATCTTCGACAACCAGGGCGGGGCCGGTTATCCGCCGGCACCGCTGGGCATCTACGCGGGATCCCGTGTGCTGGAGGTGGATCCGTCGACGCGCCAGATCGTCTGGCAGTACACCGCCGAGGATTCCGGTCTGCCGTCGTGGACCTTCTTCAGCTCGTTCGTCAGCAATGCGCAGCGGCTGCCCAACGGCAACACCTTGATCACCGAGGGCATGCAGGGGCGCATCTTCCAGGTGACGCCGCAGGGCCAGGTGGTCTGGGAGTACGTCTCGCCCTACGAGGGGCTCGGCGTCGCGGGCGAACCGGAGGTCCGGGAGCCCCGCGTGCCGGGTGTGGACCGCCTCAGTGCGACGCCGATGGTCTATCGGGCGCAGGCGGTTCCGTTCGACTGGGTGCCGATCAGCGCGCCGCGATCCGCCCCGGTCGCCGTCGACCTGCGTGGCACTGTTCCTCCGGGCGCCTAGTCCGGTTCTCACCGGCCGGGCCGCCGGTCATCCACTCGAGGAAGTTCGACCCATGACATCGAGTCTGCGCACCACACCGGACACCGCCGGGCCACCCGCCCCGGCATCGCCGCGCCGCGATCGCATCCGGATCGCACGGCTGCCGCGGCACTGGCGGACCGTCGGCGGCACTGCGGCAGGGCTGGTACTGGCCGCACTCGTGTGGTCGCTGGTGGCCGCATCGGGAAGCTTTCCGCGCCAGCTGTTTCCGACCGTGCCGCAGATCGCCCGCGCGGGGCAGGCGCTGTGGAGCGACGGTCTGCTGCTGCCCGATATCGCCGCGAGTCTGCAGCGCGCGCTGTTCGGTCTCGTGGTCGGCGTGGCCGCGGGCGTACTCGCCGCGATCGCCACCTCGACCACCCGGGTGGGCCGCGCGGTGTTGCAGCCCGTGCTGCGGCTGCTCTCGCCGATCCCGACCATCGGCCTGGTTCCGCTGGCCATTCTGTGGTTCGGGCTCGGCGAGAACAGCAAGGTGTTGGTCATCGCGTTGGGCGTGTTCGTCCCGGTCTGGATCAACAGCCACTCCGGATTCGCCGGCACGCCGGAGCACTATCTGCAGGCCGCGCGCTGTCTCGGTGCGAGCCGATGGCATACGCTCACCCGGATCGTGCTGCCGGAGGCGACGCCGGACGTGGTGGGCGGGATCCGGGTCGGTGCCGCGATGGCGTTCGTACTGATCGTCGTCGCCGAAATGACCGGAACCACAGCGGGAATCGGCTATCGGATCTATCAAGCGCAGCTGTTCTCCCAGGCCGACCGGCTGATCTTCTGCCTGATCGTGCTCGGTGTCCTCGGCGCGGCCTGTGATCTGGCGATCGCGGCGCTGACGGCTCCGGTGGTGCGCTGGGCGAAGGAGGCGAACTGAGATGGCGATCGCCGCACGCGATCTGGTGGTGCGCTTCCCGAACACGGAGCGACCCACGCTGCGCGGTATCGACCTTACGGTGCCCGACGGCTCGTTCACCGTCCTCGTCGGCGCCTCCGGCAGCGGCAAATCCACTCTGTTGCACTGCCTCGCGGGCCTGTTGCCACCCACCTCCGGCACGGTCACCGATGCGGGGGAGCGGGTAACCGGTCCTGATCCGCGTCGGGGTGTGGCGTTCCAGCGCGATGTGCTGTTCCCGTGGATGAGCGTCGCGGCGAATATCGAATTCGCTTTGCGCGCACACGGAGTCGCCGCACGGAAGCGGCGGGACCGCATCGCGGAACTGCTCGACCTCGTCGGTCTGCCCGCTGATGTCGGCGGACTGCGGCCGAGTCACTTGTCGGGCGGTATGCGCCAGCGCGTCGGCATCGCCCGCATGCTCGCCGGAGAACCCGAGATCATGCTGATGGACGAACCGTTCGCCGCCCTCGACGCACTCACCCGGCTCAACATGCAGGACCTGCTGATCGATGTGTGGACCCGGCTGCAACGCACCGTCGTCTTCGTCACCCACGACGTCGACGAGGCCATCCGGCTGGCCGACACCATCGGTGTGTTGCGCGACGGGCGGATCGTCGACCTGATCACGAATCCGCTGGCCCGTCCGCGGCCCGCCGATACGCTCGCCGACCAACCCGGGTACAGCGGTCTGCGGCGCAGCCTGCACCACGAACTCGGAATCGTGCGTTCGGTGCCCTGACGCATTCTCGAAACCCCTGTATCGCAACGTTTTACACCCGTCCCCAGATGAAGAGAAGCTCGTGAAAACACTGATGTCCCGCGCCGTGATCGCAGTCCTCGCGTTCGTCGCGCTGATCGTCCCGCTGGCGGCATGCACCGGCGCCGACGACTCCGATCCCCACACCCTCACCGTCGGTTTCGTCGTCGATCCCTCCTGGGCGCAGATACCGGTGGCGCAGCAGGGCGGATATTTCGACCGGCACGGGGTGAAGGTGAAGGTCGTCAACTTCTCCACCGGGGTCGAGGCGCTGCAGGCGCTCGCCGCCGGCCAACTCGATATCGCCACCGCCGCGGACGTCCCGGCCGCGGCGGCGCTGACCCGTTCGCCCGCACTGCGCATCGTCGGCGACGGATCGCGCTGGGAGGGTTCGCGAATCGTCGCCCGGCGCAGCGCGGGAATCGCGTCTGTGTCGGATCTCGGCGGCCGATCCGTCGGGACGCCGCTGGGTACCAGTGCGGCGTACTTCGCGTCGAACGCGTTGTCGCACAGCAATGTCGGCGCCAAGCTGGTGCAGGTGGCACCGCAGGCGATGGTGACCGCGGCCGGTCAGCGCAACGTGGACGCGGTCGCGATCTTCCAGCCGTACCAGGCCCAGGTGATCGACGCGCTCGGCGGTGACGCGGTAGAACTGGCCGGCGGCACCTACAGCCAGCACAGCTTGTACCTGGCCACCGACAACGCCGTCACCGGCAAACCCGATGCGCTGACCGCCTTCTTCGCGGCCCTCGGCGAGGCGGGAACCCGGCTGACCTCCGGAGCCGAGCCGGCGATCGCCGCGGTTGCCGCATCGACTCAGCTGTCGGCGGACCTCATCCGGAAGATCCTGCCCGAGTTCGACTTCCGCCTCCAGCTGCGACCCGATCTCGCCGGCACCCTGACGACGTTGGCCGACTGGGCGAAATCGCAGGGTTCCTTGGACAAAGCGGCCCAGCTGCCGGACTATCAGGCCCTCGCCGAATCGAAGTTCGTGCCGCAGGGCGGGTAGGCCGGCGCCGGTCAGGCCAGAGCCAGGTGGGCTTGCAGCAACCAGGCGGGGACCGAGACGCGGCCGCCGGGCTCGTCGCGGATGTTGTCGAATCGGACCGGTGACCGCTCGTCGCGCGGGAGGTCGTTGCCGTGGATGCGTGCCGGGCGGATGTCGTCGATGACCCAGTACTTCGACACCACGTCGCGCAACTCGTCTTCGGTCACCGGGCTGGGTCCGAAACCCTCGGGTGGATTCGGTAGCGCTTTACGGTCGAAGACGAGCACGAAGTAGGACGCGCCCGGCGCCGCGGCGCGAACGATGGCTCGCTGATACGCGTCGCGCTGGTCGGCCGGGATCGAGTGGAACAGGGTGCTGTCGACGATGGTGCCGAAGCGTCCGTCGTAGCCGGTGAACGAGGTGATGTCGGCGACCTCGTAGGTGGCGGTGGTCAGTCCGCGCCGCTGGGCCTCGGCGCGGGCCAGTTCGATGGCGGTCGGGGCGGAGTCCAGCCCGACCGTCGTGAAGCCGCGCTCGGCCAGATACAGCGAGATCTCGGCCTCGCCGCAGCCGACGTCGAGGACGTCGCCGCGGAATTTGCCTTGTTCGGCAAGCGCTTTCAGCTCCGGCTGCGGCTCGCCGATACTCCAGGGCGGTTTGGCGCCGGAGAACGGGCCGGCATCGCCCTGGTACGCATCCTCGAACGTGAAATCGCCCGGTGTGGTCATGATGTCCTCCGGATCGGTCGGGGCTATCAGACATGGATGGAGCTCATTTCGATGCTACGGCCGCGCCTCGTGCCGGGGCGCGGGCGGTAGGGGCTTGTTCCGGGCGTGGCTCGATAACCCGGCGTCCGGTACCGGTTCCCCGTAGCATGAGCGGATGAGTGAAATAGATACTCAGTCTCTCGTCATTCCCGGTTCGGGTGCGCGGCATGTCGCCGTGGTGGGCGGGGGCTTGGCGGGGCTGTCTGCCGCCGTGTGGCTGGCCGAGCAGGGATTCGACATCACCCTGGTGGAGAAGCGGGGCCGGCTCGGCGGGCGGACATTCTCCTTCGACGTCGCCGGGGTCGGCGAGTTGGTCGACAACGGTCAGCATCTGTTCGCCGGTTGCTACGACGCCCTGCTGCGCTACGTCGACACCATCGGCACCGCCGACCAATTATGCTGGGACGCGCCACCTTTCGCGATCCGCACCGGTCCGGGCCGGTTGCTCACCACCCGGGGACCGCGCTGGTTGCCGGCCCTGGTCCGCAATACCGCGGGCCTGGCGTGGATGGCCTGGCCGCCGATTCCGCTGCGCGATCGTCTTCCGGCGCTGCGCAGTTGGCTGCGAATCGGTGCCGCCGCCTGGAATCCGTCGCCGGAGCTGGACCGGATGACCGTCGACCGGTGGTTCCGGGAGCTCGACGTTCCGCATTCCCTGCGGCGGCTGAGCCTGGACCAGCTGGTGATCGGTCTGCTCAACGAAAAGCCGGACCGGGTCTCGGCCTTCACCTTCGCGCAGGCATTGCATTTCATCGGCCGGCGGGCGCTGGCGGGCAATATCCGCGCGGGCGACGCCGTGTGGCCACGAGTCAGCCTGCACGAGCTGTTCGTCGCTCCCGCCGAGCGGTATCTGCGGGAGCGCGGCGCGCGCATCGTGACCGGGGCGCAACTGGTCGATGTGGAACTCGACGCGGGCCCGAATGGGGATCGGCTGACCGGGCTGCGGCTCGCCGACGGGCGGCGAATCGACTGTGACGCGGCGATTCTCACGCTGCCGCCGTGGTCGCTGACCACCCTGCTGGACCGCAGCGCGCTCGGCAGCCACGAATTCTTCGCACCCGCGCGCAAGATCGAGCCCGCGCCGATCTCGAGCGTCTACGTCTGGCTGGACAGTCCGCTGCGGATGGTGCGGCTGGCCGAGAATCTGCGCGACACCACCATCGAGTGGGTGTTCGACAGCAGCGGAATGCACGACGGCGACCACCGCGACGGTTACTGCTATTCGCTGGCGGTCAGCGCGTCCTGGGAAGTGGTGCACCTACCGGGGGAGGCGTTCGTCGCGGCCGCACTCGAGTCATTGCGCAAACACTATCCCGAGGCGCGGACCGCGACAGTGTTGCGCACCAAGGTGATTCACCAACCGCAGGCCACCTTCTCGGCGCATCCGGGCTTCGAATCCCTGCGCCTGGACCAGACCACCCCGGTGCGGGGCCTGTTCCTCGCCGGTGACTGGACACGCACCGAACTGCCCTCCACCATGGAATCCGCCGCCGAGAGCGGCCGGCGCGCAGTCGACGCGGTACGCCGCTACCTGACTTAGCGCCGTCCGGCGCGGCAAGCGGCAGGATCAAGCGCCGTAGAGCCGAACGAAGTCCTGGGCCGGGTCGACGGCGGGCACCGTGTAGCTCGACGAGCTCCCGACGACATCCGTCTCCTCGACGTAGTAGGCGGGCTCGGCGGGCAGGTGACGCCACCGGGCACGTGGATCGTCGGCCTGCTCCGGGTGACTGTTCGACGACATGATGTCCCCCTTCGGAATCGTCGCACCAATGCTACCCGGGTTGTCCGTCCGGTGCGGCATGCGTTGCGGCACAGGCCATTCGGAGGTGTCAGTCGCCGGATTTATGTGCCACGGCGAAGACCCGACGAAACGGCAACCAGGTCGTTCCGTCCGTGCGCTGGGGATAGGCCGCGCGCAGGAGCGGGACGAGTTGCGCGGTGAACGCCGCCCATGCCGCGTCGTCGAGTGCGCTTCGGACCGGTCGCAGGGCCGTCCCGGTCACCCACTCGAGGACCGGATCGTCGCCCGTCAGACGCTGCAGATACGTGGTTTCCCAGGCGTCGACCGTGCATCCGGCGGCGGTGAGCAGCGCCGCGTAGCCGCTCGGATCGAGGACGTCGCGCGGTTGCAGGATGCCGCTCGATTCCAGCCGCGGACGCCATTCTTCGCGCGCGGCGAGTTCGCGGATGGCGAGATGGGAGGGGGCGTCGAAGTTGCCCGGCACCTGCAACGCCAGCCAGGCCCCGGACGGCAGGGCCGCGATCCACCGCGGCAGCAGCGCGGTATGTGTCGGCACCCACTGCAGCACCGCATTGGTCACCACGACATCGGTATCGGGTGCGGGCTGCCACTCCTCGGCGGAGCGCACTGCGGCGTCGATGCCCGATTCTCTTGCCGCCGCGACCATTTCGGGTGAGGAATCGAACGCCTCGACCCGCGCCCGCGGCCACCGCTGCGCCAGCACGCCGGTGAGCTGCCCGGGACCGCATCCCAGGTCGACCACCCGGCGCGGGTTCCTGGCGTCGATGCGCGCCACCAGTTCGAAGAACGGCCGCGAGCGATGGTCGCCGAAACTGCGGTACTTCTCGGGATCCCACATGGACCGCTCCCACTCGCCGAAGGTGCGAAACCGTACGAGCGTTATATTACCGCTGGGTGCCGGATTCGGCTCGCCGTCATCGTGGCAGTGACTGGGTGATCATCTGCGCGGCGAGACTACGGCCGGTCCGCAGCGGTTCGAGCGAGTGGGCGAATTTCGATCCCGACAGCGCGCCGTCGTACACGAGCTGGAGTCGTCCGGCCAGCTCCTCGGGATCGGCGCTGCCGCATTCGCGGAGCAGGGTGGTCAGGGTGTCGAGCATCCAGCGGCGATGGGCCACAACCGGTTCCAGTGCCTGATCGGGAAATTCGGTGGCCGCGTTGGCGTATTGGCAGCCCCGGAACCCCTTGGTGGGCGCCGAGGCCAGTGCGAGATCGAAGAATGTCAACACCTTGTCCACCGGTTCGCGCACCGCTGCCACCGCCTCGTCCCAGCGGCCGCGGTCGCGGCGGTCGAGATGTTCCAGATAAGCCTGCACGAGAGCGTCTTTGGAGCCGTAGCTCTGATACAGGCTCGCCCGCGCCACCCCAGCCTCGGCCAGGACGCGGTCGATGCCGACCGCGCGGATGCCGTAGCGCGAGAACAGGTCGGTCGCGGTGTCCAGGAGGCGCTGCGCCGGCGCGGGTTTGCCGCGCCGGGTCGACTGCTGCCGCTCGGCCGGCTCCGTTGTTGTGGCCACGTCTTCCACCATAACCATTCCTCGGAGTAGACAGAACGTTCTGTATATGTTTAGTCTGAACGTGTGACCCGCAGCAACCTCACCCGCCGACTGCACGTGGATCTCGTGCGCGTGGCGGGCGCTGCCTGTCGCCACCGGCGCTGAGGCGTCCGCGTTTCCCGCGAGACGTCGTACGTTCGCGCACATCTCCGGCCGCCGTATCCGCGCGGCCGTCGAGCCCATCCCCGAGCCTGTTCCGAAAGGCGGCTGTCGATGTCCCTGTATCTGTACGAACTCGTGCCCACCGGCGAGGCCGGTCGCACCATCGGCGAATTCGGCGCGCACGCCGACAAGGCCGGCGGTGAACTCATCGAGGCGCAGGTCACCACCGGTGCGGCGCGTATCTTCGCGATCGCCGAATTCGCCGGATGCGCCGCTCCCGCACTGGCCGCGGACCAGGTGTTCGCGGCCGCGATCGACGGGCCCCACCAGGTGCGGCTGGTCGGCGCCGACCTCGCCACCGTCAAAGCCGCCCGGCCTGCCGCCGGATACCTGGTCGAATGGGATATTCCGGCCGAGATCGACATGGACACCTACCTCGCGCGCAAGAAGGCCAATGCGCCGAAATACGCCGACGTCCCCGAGGTCAGCTTCCTGCGCACCTACGTGCGCGAGGACACGGCCAAATGCCTGTGCTTCTACGACGCGCCGGATGAGGCGGCGGTGCGCCGGGCGCGCGATGCGGTCAGCACCCCGGTCGACCGGCTGCACACGCTCGCGGATCCGCGGACATGACCGTCTCCGCACCGGCCCGGGCGGCGGTGGCCGCCTTCGTGCGCGACCGCGCCGCCGCGCTCGATGCCGCCACAACCGACGTGCGGGCCGACATCGCCGAGATCGGGGCCCGCGGTCTGCTCTCGATCGGATTGGGCGACAACGATATTCGCGAGTTCGCAGCCGTGGTGGAAGAGGTCGCCGCCGAAAGCCTCGCCGCCGGATTCTCGCTGTGGGCCCAGCGAATGACCCTCGAATACGTCCGGCGCGCACCGGAATCGGTGCAGGCGCGATACCTGGACGACCTCGCGTCCGGGCGCCTGATGGGCGTCACCGCGATGGCCGCGGCACTCAAACACCTCGCCGGCCTCGGCGAGCTGCCGCTGCGGGCCGACGCGGGCGCCACCCGCTCGGTCTCGGGGCCGATCGCCTGGGCCTCCAACGTCTTCGATGACGCGCTGATCGTGTTTCCCTACCGCGATCGGGAGGGCGCGGGGTGTGTCGCCGTCGTCGCCGCCGGTGCCCACGGCGTGCGGGTGCGCCCCGCGCCGGAACTGCTGGCACTGGGCGCCACCGGTTCGACCGCGCTGATCTTCGACCACGTCGAGGTGCCCGACGAGCAGGTCGTAACCACGGATCTTCCTCTTTTCGGCGCCGCCATCCGGCCCATATTCCTGCTCCTGCAGACCGCGTTCTGCAGCGGCATCGCGGGCAGATCGGTGGCCGAGGCCGCGGGCTTGCTCGACGGCCTCGGCGCCCCATTCCGCGGCGAGCACACCGGTCTGGCGGCCCGGCAGGACTCGGTGCGCGCGCGGCTGTACGACTTCGCCATCGATCCGGGCCGGGTCGCGCCGGCCGATCTGATCCGGTTGCGGCTCGACGCGTCCCGGACCGCGGTGGATGCCACCCGGCTGGAATCGACGCTGCGTGGCGGCGCCGGATTCGCGCGTGGCTGCGATACCAATCGGCGGTTCCGTGAGGCCGCCTTCCTGCCCGTTCAATCTCCCTCGGAAGGCCAATTGCGATGGGAACTGTCGCAGTACGACTAGCGGGCGCGCGCAAGAGCTACGCCCACCACAGCGCACCGGTCCTCGACGGCGTCGATCTGGAGATCGCGACGGGCGAGTCGCTGGTGATTCTCGGCCCCAGCGGCAGCGGCAAATCGACGTTGCTGCGGATCATCGCCGGACTGGACCGGCTCGACGGCGGCAGCATCGGCTGGGGCGAAGGGCGGCAGGCGAACCCGGCCACCGGCATGGTGTTCCAGCAGCCACTGCTGATGCCGTGGCTGACCGTGCGCGACAACGTCCGATTCGGCGGCCGATTCGACCGCCACCGCGGCGATTTCGATCCCGCGGCGGCGGACGCACTGCTCGAGCGTTTCGGCCTGGCCGGACTGGCCGACCGGATGCCCGATCAGCTCTCCGGCGGACAGGCGCAGCGGGTCGCGGTGATGCGGGCCGTCGCGGTGCGGCCGCGGCTGCTACTGCTCGACGAACCCTTCAGCGCCCTGGACCCGGCGGTACGCGCCGACCTGCAGGACTGGCTCGCCACCCTGGTCGCCGACCTCGGCTGCACCACCGTCCTGGTCACCCACGATGTCGACGAGGCGCTGCGGTTGGGCGACCGGATCGTGCTGATCGGACACGGCGGCACCGTGCGCGCTCAATTCCCGCGCCCCACCTCGGACGACGAGCGGAACACGCTGCGCCACAGCATCATCGACCGCTATCGCGATATGTCGGTGGCGGTATGAGACGGCCCGTGATCTCGCGGCGTGGCCTGCTGTGTGGGTGCGCCGGACTCGTCGCCGCCGGTGGGCTGGCCGGAGTGGCCGACCTCGGCGTGGCCGCGGCCGACCGCCGCGGTACGAGCGGTGAGCGGCTGCGGATCGGATATCTGCCGATCACCGACGCCGCCCCGCTGCTGATCGCCGAGCGCGGCACCCAACTCGCCCAGCCCGTGCTGTTCCGCAGCTGGTCGGCGCTCGCCGAGGCATTCCTCACCCGCCAAGTCGATATCGTGCACCTGCTGATGCCGATGGCGATCCAGTTGCGGTTCGGGCTGGGCGTGCCGGCTCGGATCCTGGGCTGGAACCACACCAACGGTTCCGCGCTGACCGTCGCTCCCGGCATCACCGAGCTGGGACAACTGGCCGGAACACAGGTGGCGATCCCGTTCTGGTGGTCGATCCACAACATCGTGATTCAACAGCTGTTGCGCGCCAACGGTTTACGACCGGTGATCCGTGGAGCGGCGTCGCGCTCCGCGGGCACGGTCGAGCTGATCGTGATGAGCCCCTCGGATATGATCCCGGCCCTGGCCAACGGGTCCATCAGCGCCTTCACCGTCGCCGACCCGTTCAACGCGGGGGCGGAACTGCGCGGCGTGGGACGGATCCACCGCTTTCTCGGCGACATCTGGCGCGACCACGCCTGCTGTGCGCTGGTGATGCATCAGGATGTGCTGGACACCCGGCCCGACGTCGCGCAGGCGGTGGCGGATTCGGTGATTGCCGCGCAGCGGCGGATCGGCGCCGACCGCCCCGCGGCGGCGAAGCAACTCGCGGGCCGGTACCTGCCACAGCCGCTGGGCGCGATCACCAAGGCGCTGACCTATTCCGACCGGATCCCGGTCCGGCATCCCGATTGGCACCCTCAGCGAATCGGCTTCCAGCCCTTCCCTTTTCCGAGTTTCACCGCCGCGCTGGCCACCGCCATGCACGACACCGTCGTCGACGGCGACACCCGCTTCCTGTCCCGTCTCGATCCGGCGAGCGCGCACGGCGAACTCGTCGACGACCGGTTCGTCCGGGCCGCCCTGGACCGTGCGGGCGGGCCCGCCGCGTTCGGGCTGCCGGCGGGGCTCATCCGCACCGAGGAGATCGATCCATCGTGAATACCGTCGCCGTTCACCCACGTGTGCGCGCCGTGGCCTGGTGGCCGCGCTTGGCCGCCGTCGTCGCCGCGATCGTGCTGTGGTGGGTACTCACCGATCTGGTGGCCGGACCGCAGTCGTTGCTGCGTGAATTCGGGCCGCAGCATGTGCCCGGAGCCATCACCGGACTGTTCGATCGCGGTGTATTGCTCCCCGATATCGCGGTGAGCATGTGGCGGCTGCTGGTGGGATTGCTGATCGCGGTCACCGTCGGCGTTCCGCTGGGGCTGCTGCTCGGATTGCACGCCGCCACCGAATCGGCGGTCGCGCCGGTGGTGCAATTTCTGCGGATGATCTCACCGCTGTCGTGGGCGCCGATCGCGGTGGCGCTGTTCGGGATCGGGCATCAGCCGGTGATCTTTCTGGTGGCCGCGGCCTCCGTCTGGCCGGTCGTGCTGAACACCGCCGCGGGCGTGCGCGCCATCGATCCGGGCCTGCTGCTGGTGGCGCGGTCGTTCGGCGCGACCCGGCGTGAGCAGTTGACCTCGGTGATCCTGCCCGCGATCCGCGGGCCGGTGCAGACCGGATTCCGCGTCGGGCTCGGCATCGCCTGGGTGGTGCTGGTTCCGGCGGAGATGCTCGGCGTGCGGTCCGGCCTCGGCTATCAGATCCTCAATGCCCGCGACCAGCTCGCCTACGACCAGGTGATGGCGGTCATCGTGGTGATCGGCGTGATCGGGTTCGTGCTGGACTCCCTCGCCCGGGCGGCGCTGGACCGGCGCTGACCGCGTCCCGACAGGGTGATGTCGCCGGGACGCGCCGGATCAGAAGTAGGTGCCGGCGAACGGCGCCGCGGTGGTGGCGAACAGCGCGTCCGCGGCATCGACTGCGCCACTGCGGTTTTCGGTAACCCGCCCGGCGAGGGCCAGCTGCCGCCAGGTGGAGCCGCCGAGATAGACCGCGGCCAGCGTGGCCACATCGGTGCTGAGGTCGGCGGGTGCGCCGACGCGGGTCACCGCATCGGCGGCGATGCGGTAGGAACCGGAGTTGGCGGGCAGCACGTCGTCGGTCACCGCGAGCACCACCGGCCGCGCTTCGCGGTACGTGCGCCGCGCCAGGGCGGTGAGTACATCGACCAGTCGCAGCCAGGTCTCGTCGTGCACTCCGGCGACGGTGACCACCCGCTCGTCGGCGAACATGTGCCGCAGCGGGCTGTCGACAGGTGCGAAGGTGACCACGATCCGGTCGACGATGTCGTGGGTGAGCAAATGGCGCAGCAATCCGCAGTAGGCCGCGGGGGTGGCGGCCACCCAGTCGTCGACGACGGCCGTGCGCTGCGGATTCCGCGGCCAGCCGGTGCCCTCGGCGGCACGATAACGCAGGAAGCCGTCCTCGGCGCCCGGTTCGCCGTGTACCACGGTCCAGCCGCCGCTGCCGGCCACCAATTCCTGGAACCGCCACCAGTACGGCGGCCGGTCGATCGCGCCGGTCCACGAGATATCCGCGGCCGCATAGATTTTCGCGAGTGTCTCCCACCGGTTCCGGGGATCGGGATACCGCACCGGCCCGCCCGGGGCGACGGTGTCGCGCAGCCGCGCGTGCCGCCGATCCAGTTCGAGCGTGGCATACGATCCGGCCACGCCGTAGCCGAACCGTTCGTAGATGCCGCCCTGGGTGGCACGCAGACTCGCGACCACCTCGCCGCGTTCGGCGATATCGGCGAGCTGGCGCCGCAACAGCGCGCTCACGACACCCCGGCGGGTGTGGGTCGGCAGCACCCCGACATGTGTGACGGCCGCGTGCGGAACACGCTCCCCACCGGCAACGACGAGCCAACTGGTGTAGGCGTCGGCGGCGCCGACCAACTGCCCGTCCAGCCGCGCCCCGAGCGTTCGTCCGGGCTCGACCAGCCCGTCGGCGTCGGCGGGCAGCGGCGGCACTCCGACCATCGCCGTGCGAAAGATATCTCCGGCCGCGCGCACGTCGCCGGGATCGGTCAGTGTCTCGAGTTCGACGGCTGTCGTGCCGCTGGTCATTCGTCACCTCCGAGGTCGCGCGCGAGCATGCCCACGTGCTGTGGGTCCCGGACCACGGTAGCGGGCGACCGTGTGCGGGGAACACGGCTCGGCGTAGCGGTACGGGTCTCGACGTCGCTCCAGGCCGGGTCACGACGCTTACCGTGATCGGATTCGCCGGCGGGTTGCCTTCGGCTCCGGCTGATCCCAACCGGTGACCGTGCCGGCCCGGTGGTCGAAGCTGAGCACATGTCTCGCGCACTGCATCTGGCCGGATTTCTGATCGCGTCGCACGTCACCCATTCGCATGCGGCCTGGCGGCATCCCGGCTCGGAGACCGACTATCTGGGGCCGGGGTACTACCGCCGGGTGGCGCAGACGCTGGAGCGCGGCAAATTCGACTTCCTGTTCTTCGCCGACCTGCTGGCCACGCCGGTGCGCTACGGCGACGACATCCGGGTGCCGTTGCGCAGTGGTACCCAGGCGTCGGCCACGATCGATCCGGCGCTGGTGGCGGCCGGGCTGGCGAATGTGACCGACCGGATCGGCCTCGCGATCACCAAGTCCACCACCTACTTTCATCCATACGAGGTGGCGCGGATCTTCGGGACGCTGGATCACCTCTCGGGTGGGCGCGCGGCGTGGAATGTGGTCACCTCGCTCAATCAGGCGGAGGCGCAGAACTTCGGTCTCGACAACCATCTGGGCCACGACGAACGCTACGAGCGGGCGCAGGAATTTCTCGAGGTGGCCTACCGCCTGTGGGGTAGCTGGGAACCCGATGCGCTCGTGCAGGACAAGGCGTCCGGGGTCTTCGCCGATCCGGACAAGGTGCACGTGGTCGACCATGCCGGAACCTGGTTCAAGACGCGGGGGCCGCTGACCGTGCCGCATTCGCCGCAGAGCCGGCCGGTGATCATCCAGGCCGGATCTTCGCCTGTCGGTAAGGATTTCGCCGCGCGCTGGGCCGAGGCGGTCTTCGAGATCGATCCGACTCCGGAGGGCCGTCGCGCCTACTACGACGACCTCAAATCGCGGGCCTCCGACTTCGGTCGCAACCCGGACGACATCAAGATCTTCCCGTCGTTCGTGCCGTTCGTGGGCGAGACCGAGTCGATCGCCCGGGAGAAGCAGGCCTTCCACAACGAACTCGCCGATCCTGTCTCCGGCCTCATCACACTGTCGGTGCACACCGACCACGACTTCTCGCGTTACGACCTCGACGCGCCGATCGAGGACGTGGTGGTGCCGGGTACCCAGGGGCTGTTCGACGTGGCCCGCCGGCTCAGCGTCCGGGACAATCTGACGCTGCGCTATATCGGCCGGCTGTACGCGCAGGGCGTGCTGCTGCCGCAGTTCGTCGGCACGCCCGAACAGATCGCCGACCAGATCGAGGAGGGTTTCCACGGCGGCGAGGCCGACGGCTACATTCTGTCCGCCGCGCAGGCGCCGGGCACCTTCAACGATTTCGTCGATCTGGTGGTGCCGGAACTGCAGCGCCGCGGCCTGTTCCGCACCGACTACACCGGCACGACGCTGCGCGATCACCTGGGCTTGAGTCCGGCGAGTCTCGACCCGGTGGCGCGCGGTGGGGTCGTGCGGGCCGGCGCTTGATCCGCCGCTGACTCCGCACAGGTGTCGGCAGATCTGCATCGCGTGCACGGCCGACCGCACGGACGAGCGCTCACCGGCCCGTCAGCTCGCCGCCGCCATCGCCCGCCACGCCTTTCTCGCGCGGGAGCGGGCTCGCGGTGCGGCGTATTCGATTCGCCGACGCGCCTCGGAGGCGCTGATGCGCAGTAGATCACTCAACAGCTCCGCCGTGTCCCGGTAGCCGGTGTCGGCGGCGAGACCGCGGCGCTCGGCCTCGGCGACGGCCGCGACCATGGCCGCACCCAATCGACGCCGGCGGCGTTCGGTTTCGACGAGGGTGCGCAGCAAGTCGACATCGGCCAGTTCCGACCATCCCCGTGCCGGAGCATTCGGTGCCAATGCAGTCGAATGTGTGTTCACGCGAGGGAGCCTACCGCATGCTCGAACGTTTGTTCGATATTCGACGCGTCCAGCGAGGCGAACTTCTTGGAGCCGGTGCAGTGCGCTCGAAGCCGAGCCGTGTCAGTGGGCGTCTCTACGCTGCCGTGGATGAGCTGTTTGCGAACCAGGCCGCACCGCACCGCGGCCGACCCTTTCGCCCTCGCGGTGGTCGACACCGATCCCGTTGAGTTCAGCACTCCGCCTTCATCCAGCACCCGGCTGCCGGGCGATGGTGGGCTCTCGTCGGTGGGGGTGGTGTGAGACGTGTTCCGGTTCGATGGCGAGGTAGGAGTCTCCTACGGCCAGCTCTATGTTTCGAGTGTCCCTGGACCCGCCCCCCGCATGCATGACGCGTTCGCCGGCCAGAGCTCAGGACTGTGCGGCGCTGCGGTACCCGGCGCCCTTTTCCTGCGCACCGGTTTGCACTCCGGCGCTGTCGGTTTCACCGTCGAAGTGCTTCGCCAGGCTCCCCCGCTCGATCCGGCATACGAGGACATCGTGGAGGTCTCCTTCTACCCGGCCTCGGATCAGAGCTTCCTGGTGCGGTGGGCCGGCGAGGCCCGCTGGGAACTGGACTTGAAAGAAGGGATCGACTACCGGGTGCGGTACTGCGCGCAGGGTATGGACCAGGCACGTGAGCAGGACGTCAGACTCGACGATGAGCCACTACTGGACCGTTACCTGCTGCAGTTCTGGCCCGCCCCGCCCGAACCGGACCGCATAGTGCGCCAGACCTCGCAGAACGCGGCCTATGCCCATGACTACGCCCGCCGGCAACCCGAGGTCGAGTTCCGTGTGCGGTCCATCATGGCGCAACGACGGGCATACCTCACCGGCACTGCCGCCGAATCGTTTCGCGACGCCGAATCGCCGGACGAGAGCGTAGATGTGGCGGTCATCTCCCGCGAGGCCGATCCCCGGTCTGTCCGCGAGCAGTTGACATCGCTGAGCGCCTATCCCGCGGCGCTGCCCTGGGATTGGGTCACCGCGTTCGACGCCGAGCATGCCGAGGACGACCGCGCCGGCTACATCCAAGCGTTCCTCGAAGAGATCGGTGAGCACGCCTTTGCCCGCGGTGCTGTCCTGGCGTCGCTGGATTCCAGGCAGGACTACTGTCTGGCTTTCGTGACATCGGCCCAGTTCGAACAGCTCTCGCGGCTTCTCACCGGACACGGGATGGGCGTCCAAAGCGTGCGGTTGGGCCTCTGGACACCACGCATGCACCCGGAACAGAGCGCCGCGATCAGAGCCTGGGCCAGGGCCAACGGCCCGGAATCCCCAGTGACGCGCATAGTGAGCACGGCCCCGCTCGAAAGCTCCGGCGCACCCGAGGAGTCCGAACCGGGATCGCTGGCCTGATGTGGGTCTGAGAGGGTCGCCACATGAAAATCGGTGTCGCACTTCCGCAAATGGCGCCCGGCTACGGGCCGGGTACGACGCTCGACTGGGCCCGGCGAATCGACGCGGGCCCGTTCTCGAGCGTTTCCGTGGGTGAGCGGGTGACGTTCTCGAATCCGGAGATGGTCGCGACGCTGGGTGCCTGCGCGGCGGTCACCGAGCGAGTGCAGGTTCTGGCGAATCTCTGGGTGCTCCCACAGCATCCGATGGCGATGGTCGCCCAGCAGATCGGCACCCTCGACCAGCTCGCGAACGGCCGCCTCGAGGTCGCGGTCGGTGTCGGCGCTCGCGAGCACGACTACCGCGCTCTGGGTGCCGAATTCGAGCGACGGCACCAGCAGCTCGACGACAAGGTCGCCGAGCTGAAGTCGCTGCTCGACGGCGATCCCCCGTTCGAGGGCGCGGACCCGGTGGGGCCGGCGTGCGTGCAGCCCGGTGGGCCGATCATCCTCGCCGGAGCGATGGGGCCGAAAGCGATGCGCCGGGCGGCGCGGTGGGCCGACGGCATCTCCGGCTTCAGCATCGCGGGTGACGCCGAGGAGATCGCCAAGGTGAGCGAGCTCGCCGACCGCTGCTGGGCCGAGGCCGGTCGTACGACGAAGCCACGCAAGGTCAGTGGCTGCTTCACCGCGCTGGGCGTCCCCGATGCGTCCGAGGCGCTGCGCTCCTTCACTGCTCGCTACCTCGGCTTCCTCGGACCCGACCTGGCCGATCTGGTCGCCGCGTCGGCGCGCGCGTCGAGTCCCGAGGTGCTCGCCGGGATTCTCGACGGCGCGGAGCGGGCCGGCTGTGACGAGTTCATCCTGGTCCCGGCCGTCACCGACCTGAACTTCCTCGAGGTTGCGTGCGAGGTGGTGGCCGCACGGCCTTGATCCTCGTGGAGTGCGCCGACAGAGTATCGGCGATGGAAGGCCTTCGGGTTTGCTCGACTGGTCGGCGCCTCAGCGCACACCTATCGGCGACGGGTGCAGGCTGCGTGGTGGTGACCCGCCTGGGGCGCGAGTCGGACCGCTTTCACCTCGGTGCGCGGCGTGCTCGGCGTCGTCGTTGCAGGCCGGGGTGTACGCCGGCGGGCAGGCCCGCGTGGGCGGCGATGCGTTGCAGTAGCGGCAGTAGCTCGGCTCGTTCGGTCTCGTCCAGCGGTGCGAGAACCTCCGATTCCAGTGCGTCGGCTTCGGATTGCATCGACTCGAGGACCTGGCGTGCGTTGTCGGTGAGATGGACCGCGTGCGCGCGCCGGTCGGCCGGATGTGGCCGGCGGGTCACCAGTGCGCGTTCTTCCAGCTCGTCGACCAGTCCGACCATCGCGTTGCGGTGGACTCGCAGCAGATCCGCGAGTTCCTGCTGACTGCGGCCGTCCGCGACGGCCAGCTGGGTGAGGACCGCGAAGTGGGCCGGGTCCAGATCCAATCGCGCCAGCTGCTCGGTGAGCTGGTACGACACGTGGAAACCGATCTGCGACAACAGGAATGCCGCGCGTGAGTCCAGCGGCCGGTTCGTCATGACCTCCACACTAGCAATCCAACATGATTGCCACCTAAGAGTATTGACATAAATTGTGATTGTCACTTAGCGTGACAATATGACGAATTCCAGCATCCCCTCCGTTCCTGACACCGACGCGCCGGTGACAGTGATCAACACGATGTCGGTACCCGTGGCCCAGCAGGACCTGTTCCTGCAGCGCTGGCGTGACAGCGCCCAGTACATGGCGGCCGCCGCCGGTTTCCGCCGAACCCGGATGTTCCAGGCGGCCGGTGAGGCGGCCGAGGCGGTCTTCGTCAACGTGGGGGATTGGGACAGCGGCGCCGCCCTCCGTAACGCGCTCGGCACGGCGGAATGGCGGGAATTGACGCTGCGGATGCAGAACGATCTCGACCTCACCGCCCGGCCGATGATCTTCCATCCCACGCTCGAACTGGGCCCCGGCGACATGTTGTCCTAGCGGGCCGGATGCCTTGTGGGGCAACAGTTCACGGTCTGAACGTCACAGGAGAACAACCATGTCACGCCGCAACCTCGACACCGTCCTGGCGGCCGCTGTCGTTCTGTTCACTTTCTACCTCGGGATTTCTTTCGTTCTGACTCCCGAGACCGCCGCCCAGGGCTTCGGCCTGCCGAACGTGCCCGCCCGCGGCGGCTTCCTCATCGTGAAAGGCTGCCGTGAACTCGCGATGGGTCTGGGCACGGGCATCCTGCTGGTGACGGGCCGGCGCCGCGCCCTGGGGTGGATTTTGCTGACGACGGCCGTCGCGCCGCTCGGCGACATGATCAACGTCCTGGCGCATCACGGCTCCGCGGCTACCGCGTTCGGTGTCCACGGATCGACCTCCGCGCTGATCGCGCTCACGGGCCTGCTGATCCTCGGCGAAACCGACAAGGCACCCGAGGCTGAGCGGGCCGACGCCCCAGCGCGCACCGCACAGCTCTCGGCCTGAGCTCTATACCCGAACGACCGCATCATCATTCGAACGAGGACTCGATGAAACAGCTCTACTGGGCCGCCGTCGGCTATACCGCACTGGGACTGCCGTCGGGCCTGGTCTACCGCGAACTCACCAAGGCCCATGAGTTCACCGGCAAGACCGAACTCGCCGTGGTCCACACTCACCTGCTGGCGTTGGGAACACTGTTCTTCCTGATCGTCCTGGTGCTCGAACACCAACTCGCCCTGTCGAACACCCGCGCCTATCGCTGGTTCTTCACCGTCTACAACATCGCTGTCCTCTGGACGGTGGCCTGCATGACGATCATCGGCACCCGGACCGTCCTCGGGTACGGCGAATCCACGCCACTGGCGGAGCTGGCCGGCATCGGTCACGTCCTGCTGACCATCGGATTCGTGCTGTTCTTCCGCGCCGTGCACCAGGCCATCGCGGCCCGCCGCGAGGAAGTGGTTCCCGCCTGATCCGGCCGAATCGGTGACGGCCGACCCATGCTCGGGGCCGTTCCGCGCGGACGCCAACGGCCCGAGATGGTCTCGGGCCGTTGGTCTTCGGACTGTCGTATCCGCCGCCATACGAAGACGCCGCTACCTGATCGAGCTGGCCAGCCGGTCGGCGTAAGGGGCGATGAACTTTCCGACGATCGGGAGCGCCGCGCGGACACCGCCGGTGTTGTTCGCCTGGACCATGGCCATGATCCAGACGACGACCGTGAAGACCGCGACGACGAGCCCGGCGAGGCTGAAGACGATGCCCAGGGCTCCGAGGAGCGAGCCGAGGATGCTCAGCACGATATTCAGCACCGAAACCGCCCCGAAGAAGATGATCGATTGCGAGGCATGGAATTTCACATCGGGATCGTTGCGTCCGATGAAGAGGAAGATGATTCCGGTGAGCCAGCCCAGCGCGTACGACAGGATCGCGCTGGTCTTCTTGTCCAAGCCGGCGGACTGCGGTTGGTTCGCGGGAGGTTGAGAAAATGTCATGAGGTGAGTAGACGCCGCGCGGGCCCCCTACCGATCCCAACTTTCCCCCGCAAACCCTAGAGGGCTTCAGCTCGATCCGTTGTCGGCGAAGGCATCACGAGCTATCACCATGACGTCAACTAATAGTTGACGCGTGCACGATCGTCAACCTATGTTTGACGAGCCGATCGCGGCGGACAGGAGGAACCAAGATGCCGGATGCGCCCATCGTCACCGGCGCTGCGGCCAGCCGTGGTGTTGTCGCCGGTCCGGTTCGGCTGGTGCACAGTGTCGACGACTTCGACGCGGTTCGGCCGGGCGATGTGATCGTCTGTCGCACGACCGATCCGTCGTGGACAGCGCTTTTCGGTGTCGCCGCCGCGGTGGTGACCGAAACCGGGGGAATACTGTCCCATGCGGCAATCGTCGCCCGCGAGTTCGGGATTCCAGCCGTGGTGGCGGCCGAGGGGGCGATGCAGACCCTGGCGAATCATCGGATCATCTCGGTCGATGGAACCAAGGGACACGTTCATGCCGTTTGCTCGCCCCGCCGTTGACGTCGCTGCACCAGGCATGGCTGCTCGATACGAAGGAAAGTCCGCGATGACGCACGTTTCACGCAGTTCGCTGCTCGCGTTGCACGCAATTCGCCTGGGCGGGTTCGTTGATACGCACGCGGCGGCAGGCAGATACCGAATGCCTGTCGACCTCACCGAGTCGCACGTGCGGGACTTCCGGGAGTGGGGTTGGATCAGCCGCTACCGTTTCGGGACGGACGCAGGGTGGTCGCTTACCGAGAGCGGACGTGCGCAGAACGAGCGGCAGCTCGCCGACGAGCTGTCCGAGTGTGGGGCGAAAGCGTTGGTGGAAGACGTCTATCGCAAGTTTCTGCCGCTCAACGCCCGGTTGGTGCAGGCGTGCACCGCCTGGCAACTGACCATCCTTCCCGATGGCAGCATGCAGGACAATGACCACCGGGACGCGCAGCGGGACCGGCCGATCCTGGCCGAACTGGAAAGCCTCGCACGGGAATTGGTTCCACTGACGAACACTTTCACCGAACGGCTCGCCCGGTTCGCAGGTTACGACACCCGCTTCGCCGCGGCCCTCTCCCTGGCCGTCGATAATCCCGAGATGGTCACCGGAACCGAACACGACTCGGCCCACCGAGTGTGGTTCGAACTGCACGAAGATCTGATCGCCACCCTCGGTATCGACAGGGCGCAGCTCTCCTGACGAGTACTTCCGAAGCCTCCATCGGTGGTCGAACGCGATGACGGAGCGGGTGCCCGGTTGTCCTGTGCTCGGTGTGCGACTGCTCGAACTCCACGCTGCTACGCCGGTCGCTGGAACTTCCCGTCCTGTAGGCCGGTGGTGAAGGAGTCCCGTTCGGCGGGGGAGAAGATGAGTGCTGGGCCGGTGGAGTTTTTGGAGTCGTGCACTCCAACAGCTTCTCTGCACCAGCGTCGGCGACACGCTGAGGTCGCCGAAATTCGGAGGATTATCCTGGGCGGATCTGCTTCGGTGTCGAGGTGATCAAGATGCAGGCCGTCATCGAGGTTCCGGCCTTCGATACCGTGTCGCCGCTGCCATGGCTCGTCACGTCGGTAGCCGCGGGGTCGTGGTTGGCACTCGACGCTGGCTGTAGTGATGAGGAAGTTGGGCTGTTTGTAGGCGCTTTGGCTCATCGCCTGGACGTCGAGTCTCCGGGTGGGCGCGATGAGGTCGTGGCCACACTGCTCGCTGAGGAGATCCTCATCGTGGCTGGTGGTCTGCGATTGCTCGATACGGTCACCGGGATGGTGGTGGTGCCAGGCTGCTGTGCCGGACTCGAGGATTGGCGCGATTGGGGGCAGGTGCTCACAGGGGGTTCGCCGTGGCTGGGCCATGACCCGGGCCCGGAGGTCGAGATCGGCGTCGACGGTGGTCTGCGCGTGTGGCAGGACGGCGGCCCGAACCGTCACCACGGCCAGTGGGCGGGGACAAGCGTCGTGCTGCCCCGGCTCGTGCTGGCCGGCCTGCTGAGGAACGTGCGGGAGGACTTGGTCGGCTTCCTGGCTCTGGTGGAGGCGTGGACGGCGCGCAACGGGTTGGGCGAGAACGGAACCGCTCTTGTGGAGGCGATCGACCGGAACTTCACCATTACGGCTCCGTTGGATCTGCCAAGCGATTGAACAGCGGTAGGTTTCGGCCCGGACGGCTATTCGGTCGAGGATCTGTGTGGTGACCTGGACCTGTTCATGTTCGTGCTCAGGGGCAACGGCGGCGGTGGTGTTCATTAGAGGACAGGGCCGCCTCCCGGGTCTCGGTCGTAGTGCAGGAATGCTTCCGGAGTGAGGTCGGCGAACGCGATGCCCTGGGTGGTCAGCGCGCACGCGACATCGAACAGGGCCCGGCGCTTGAAGTGCTTGGTCGAATCAGCCGACTCGATCGCGGTGAAGAACCGATCGAGCGGGGGTCGTTGTGCGCTTGGCGAAAGGCTCCCGCGTAGTCGCGAAACATGGTGGACCGGAACGCTTCCAGCGTCGGCCGGATGATCCGCAGCGCGAAGAATGCTTCCAATGCCTGTGTCGGTGCGGTCCCGATGTGGGATGAGCTGCCCAGGGCCCGAACCGGATTGCCCCGCAAGTGGAGTCCACTGGCGTCCGAGCGTTCCTGCCAGGTGGCGCCGGGCAACTGGGCCAAGTGCTCGCCCAGCTGCTGAAGACCGCGGTCTCGGCTGTGTCTGCGGCTTCGGGGCTCGGGCCAGACGTCGGCCGCGACGGTTCGAATGAGGTCGATCGGTGCGGCATCGAGCGTCCCGTGCGGGCGCGGCGGAACCGCTGGTGGCGGTGCCGGAGCGGCGATCACGGCCTGGCGCACGAATTTCGTCGGCGGGACCTCCCGCCGGACGGCTTGCCTGCGACGTCTCAGAGTGTCAGGCACCGAACACCGCCTCGATGTCCTCGGCCGCGTAGCCGGGGGCGAACCGGCGTTCCTCCCGAGGTCGGGCGAAGTGTTCGGCCAGCTTGTCGTGCAGTTCCTCGATACGCGGCTGCAAGTAGATCTCGGTGGTCGACAGGTGTTTGTGCCGCAGAACGGCCTGAACTTCCGGCAGCGTCAGCGCCGGATCGGCAGCCATGCGCGCGGCCGCGGTGTGGCGCAGATCGTGTAGCGACCAGTTCGTGCCCAGCACATGGTTCGCGCGCTGCAGGACACATCGCATCGCCCAGTACGTCAGCTGCCGCGGCTCGCCCCGCAACGTGCGCCAGACCGGCTCCCTCGCCGCAGGGGTTCCGTGCTCGTCGAAATACATGGCAAGGTGGCAGAACGCCTCCGGTGACCCCGGAACCGCCATCAACGCGCGAGACCCCTTGGACACCAGCCCGATTCGCTTACCCGACCAATCGACCTGCTCGCCCAGAAGTCCGAGCAGCTCCGAGGCGCGCGCACCGGAGGAGACGTAGAACGCCAGCAATGCCCGATCCCGGTGGCTGCCCATCTCAGCGAACAGCTCGTCCCACAACCTGTCCGGAATCGACCGCGGGGCCCGACTGCCTTGCTTCTGCCGCAGCGGAGCTCGTCCGTGCTGCGGTTGAACGTCGATCGGGCTGCGGTGACCGAGCAGGCGCCTCCGCTCGGAGGCGAGAGGAACCGGGTTGACCGCCGGGCCACGACCGAAATGCAGGTGGAAATCGTAGAACCCCGACAACACCGACAACGCATGGTTGATCGTCGATGCGGCGTAACCGGCCTCGAGCGAGGGTTTGCCGGTCCGCAGGTTCACCGAGCCCGGCGGCATTGCACTCGAAGCCGACCGGGCCCGCTGCGGATTGCGCGCTGTGCGCAGCCATCCGACCAGCAACTCGACCTCACCGCGGCCGGCACGGTCCCATGCCACGTCGACCACCACGAGCAACCGCCACCAACGCAGTAGGTCGTGCGCGTACGATCGCACCGTCAACGGGCTCGCGTCGGTCAGCAACAGGTCCCGCAAAAACGTTGTGAACGGCTCGATTTCAACACCGTTTCCGTCGATCACGACATACGCGACGACGCCCGGACCGGACCGCTGCACGACCGCACCGGCGCGCGGAATCTCAGCTCAGCCCTCGAAGATCCGCTGACGCAACGCGTCTACCAACAACATCACCACCATCACTCGGTGCCCCATGCGCGGGGCGTGTGATGGTGCAGTTAACGGTTCGCCATCGCTGAGGTGCGCAACCTCAACGCATGTATCTTTGCCGTGGCTTCGCTGGCTCGTGTACCACCGGGCAGTGAACAGGTCGACGTTCCTGTCGTCTACTCCTCTGGCTCCGGATTGCTGGCCCCGGCCACTCCGGCTGCTGTGCGGGGGCTTCGAATCGGCCGTCCTGTACGACAGTGGTGAAAGCATCCCATTCTGCGGGCGTGAAGACTAGTGCTGGGCCGGTGGGGTTTTTGGAGTCGCGAACTCCGACCGCGCCGGTGGTGAGGTGTGCTACCTCCACGTAGTCCCCGGTGGCGTGGCTCCGGCTGCTCTTGAACCACTTGGCAGTGGGTAGGTCAACACTCATGCTGCGTTCTCCTCTGGCTCCGGTTCGCTGGCGCTTGGCGCTTGGATCGCTGTGCGTATGCGGAGGCTTTGAATCGGCCGTTCTGAATGCCGGTGGTGAAGGCGTCCCATTCGGCGGGGGTGAAGGTGAGAGCCGGGCCGGTGGGGTTTTTGGAGTCGCGAACTCCGACCGCGCCGTTGGTGAGGTGCGCTACCTCGACGCACTCTCCGCCGTCCCGGCTTCGGCTGCTCTTGAACCACTTCGCGGCTGACGTTTCGGTACTCACGCTCTGTACTCCTGTTCGATCTTCTCCAGCAGAGCCCTTGACTCCGCTTCGTTCAGCGCCACAGCGGCGATGTCGGACAGCGCCTGTCGGTACACCTCGATCTCAGTTGGCTTGTCCAGGTACAAGGTTCCGGCGTAGCCCTCGATGTATACCACCGGAGGTTGTGTCAGCGCCGGGTTCAAGTGTTGCGGAAATTCGAACAACACGAACGAGTCGGTTTCCAGTCCGATATGACCGTCACTGGTGAACGGTATGACGCGAATCGACATATTCGCCAGCAGGCTCAGTTCATGGAGATGGCGGATTTGGTCGGCCATTACTGCGTTGCCCCCGATCCGATATCGTAGCGCTGCCTCGCCCAGTAAGACTTGCATGGTCAGCGGGTTACTCGAATCAGCAAGGCGTGCTTGTCGTTTGGAAAGTAGCTCGAAACTTCTCTGCTCGTTGTATTGAATGTGTTGATCGACAAGGCGGGATCTGCGCAATTCTGGCTTGTAGTACCGGGCTTTTGCCCGGCGGTAGTCGGCCGTCTGAGTGAGTCCGGGCAATAGTGTCAGTTGAAAGGAATCGACGCGAGTTGCAGCCTGTTCCAGGCTGAGGAACAGATCGGCGTACACAATCGCGTCGCTGTAGGACTGCCACCACTCCTCTTTGCGGCACTCGTCCGCAAGCCACAAAAGCCCATTCTGATCCTCTTCGTTGACCTCGTACACGCGGCACAGTGCTCGGATGATCGGCCTCTTCACTTCCGAAGTCCGCCCGTTCTCCAAGCGCCACAAGGTTTGTCGGCCGATCTCGGCGAGTTTCGCCGCCTCGTCGCTCTTGAGGTTTGCGGCCTCACGCAACTCGATCAACCGTCGGCCCAGCAGCCTGCGTGGAAGTGTCGTCGATTCGATCTGCATCTGGCCCCCTGCCAGTCGTTAGCTTCGCTAGTGAATTCAGATTGTTTGGAACGTTTTTATCTTGGCCCGAAACGCTTTGAAACCGTTCCGTTCTCGCGGCAATCGGTGTGTACTCGACGTGTGCGAGCGGCGGGGCGGCCGACCCGGCAATCCGCAAGCACCTCCACTACATCCCCGTCTTCGGAAGCCCGAACATGTCGAAATTTCCCATGCTCGAACCGCTGGACACGCAACCCGACACCGATGGAAGCCGACGAAATGATAAGCGCCCCAGAGCTATCGGGCTTGTTCGTCCCGGCGTGTCCGGTGCGGACGCGTCGCGGCACGCGCTCGCGATCGAACGCCATGCCGCGCGGCTGGGTTATCACTACGTCTACACCGTGCGGCCACCCGAGGATCGGCCGGATCCCGTCGGTTACGGTCTGGCGATCGCCCTCGGTATCGACGCTGCGGCGGTCGTGGTCTACGACTTGACCACCGTCGATCACAGTCCGGCGCGGGTGTGCGATTGGTGTGATCTGGAAACGGTGTGCCCGCCGGAGACGTGGGCGCGCAGCCCGATCGCACCGGAGCATGCCGGTCCGCCGCATCCGCTCACGGAAGGGCTCGCGCGGCGAATCATGCAGCAGCACAAGGGGTGTCGCGCCCATCGGTGTCCCCGCAAAGCCGCCGCGTTCGGGTTCCTCGTGCAGGCTGGGAAGATCGTTCCCCCGGTGCACACGCTGCGCGAGCGTGCCGCGGCGCGCGGTATCCGGCTCGACCCGATCGGCAGCGAACTGCCGGTGACGACGGGCGCGGACCTCGGCACGCTCCTGAGCGTGCTGGACGGGCTGGTCGCCGACATGCGGGACAGGTAGCCGGCGATGGACGATAGGACCAGATGCACCGAGGCGAACGGCCTGGAAGCGGTGTGGACGATGCAGAACTATCGTCATATCGAGATCAGGCAGGCGCGCGACACGGGCACCGGCGAGGTGATCGAGTTCGCGCCGGGCACCGATCTCGCGGCGGCACGGGAACAGACATCGCGCCACTGGGCCGCCGTCTGGGATCGTGTCGCCCACGAGATGTGGGCCGAATGGATACCGGGCCACCACAATTCGGAGTCTGCGCCCATGACGCGGTTCCTCGGATGAGCGCGGAGCCGGACAAGTCGAAGTGGCCCAAGGCAATCGGGTACGTTCGCTCCGATGTGGCGGGCGATCGGCGAACCGAGATCGACGCCGCGATTCGCCGCCGCGCGGCCGGGGCGGGATATCGGCTGATGGGCATCGTCGCCGACGTGCCGGTGCCTGATCTGCTACCCGCGTTGCGCCGGGTCGACGCGATCGCGGTGATTACCCACGACCTCGAGCATGTCGGCGGCAGCCCGAAATCGGTGTGCGGATTCGCCGCGCTGGTAACGGTCGAGCCCGCAGACATGTGGTGCTGGGGTTACCAGCCGGACTGGTAGCCGGAGTGCCTGCGGTGCGACGTCGGTGATTGCCGGGCCCACGAGTCCCGACGCCCCGAATTTTTCGTGCAAACCTCCACGGAAATGCGCGAAAACCGCGAAAAACGGCGAGGTTTGCAGGATTAGTTCATCGTCACGGGCGCGGTCCGGCCGAGCGCAGCTACCCGGCGACGTGCGAGGAGGACGGGCGTGATGTGCTGGGCGATCTGCTGACCACCTGCACCGCTCGCGGATGGACGATCGATTCGACGGCGGTGCCGGGTCGGCGGGCCGATGCGGTGGCGACCGAATCCCCGGCCGATCGGCTCGTCACGGTGGGGCTGCGGCTCAGTAAGCCCGGGACCGTGGATACGGCCACGATCCTCGGGGTTATCGCGGCGTGGTGCGGGTCGATGTCGCCGAGAACGAGGACGACCGAGCCGGATTCGGTTCAGCCCGATCCGGATCCGCGACGTGCACGACGGGCGTTGTTAACGTCGCCCTCATGGATTTGCAGCTGAGCGGTAAGCGGGCCATCGTCACCGGCGGTAGTAAGGGAATCGGCCTGGCCGTCGCGCGCGGACTCGCGGCCGAGGGCGTGGACGTGGTGCTCGCCGCCCGATCCGCCGAACCGCTCGCGGCAGCGGCGCAGGCACTCGCCCAGGAGAGCGGGCGGCGGATCGTCGCGGTGCCCACCGACACCGGCGACGACGAACAGGTGCGGGCACTGGTCGAGCGCACCGTGGCCGAGCTGGGTGGGGTCGACATCCTGGTCAATGCCGCGGCCACGCCGTGGAGTGCCGGCGCGCCCGCGGATCTGAACGCGACCAGTGATGACATCGTGCGCCGCGAGGTCGAGATCAAGGTGCTCGGATATCTGCGCACCGCCCGCGCGGTCGCGCCGCATCTGATCGCGCAGGGCTGGGGGCGGATCGTCAACATCAGCGGACTCGGTGCACGGCAAGCGAATTCGATCGCGCAGACGGTACGCAACGTCGGCGTCTCGGCCCTGACCAAGAATCTCGCGGACGAACTCGGCCCGCATGGGATCAACGTCACGGTCGTGCACCCGGGCCTTACCCGGACCGAGCGGCTCACCGGACGGCTGGCCGCCCAGGCCGCCGAATCCGGCGCCACCGTCGAGGAATTGGAGGCCGGCCTGGTCGCCAACTCGATCCGCCGGGTGATCGATGCGAGCGAGGTAGCCGACGTGGTCACCTTCCTGGCCTCGCCGCGCAGCATCGCGATCACGGGCGATGCGGTCGCGGTCGGCGGCGGAGTGCCGGGGCCCGTCTACTACTGACGCGAAACCGCCGCGCGCGCCAGGTGCGCCGAACGGGCAGGCGAGGAATCGGGTCGCGGCCAATGCGACCCGCGCGCTACCTCTTTCAGCGTCCGCGCTCGCAGGCGGCGAGGAAGTCGTCGACGATGCGGGTGCAGTCGTCGCGCCCGGCGCGGCCGATGCCGGTGAGCCGCACGAAGACGATCGGCCCGACGAGCTGCGCCAGCACCGCGGTGAGATCCCGATCGCCGAGCAGTGCATGCGCCCGCGGGTCGTCGAACAATTCGTCGAACGGGCGGCGATAGGTGTCGATCAGATGGGCGCGCAGCGTTCCGGCCCGTGCGCCGTCGCCGTGCGCTTGCGCGTCGCCGGTCGCCAGCCACGCCAGCGTGGTCAGATGCAGCGGCACGTCGTTGATCGCCGCGGCCTGCCGGGTGAGCAGTTCGATCAGTCGCTCCCGCAGCGGGCCCGCGTCCGGTATCTCGACCACCGGCGGCATCAGCTCTTCGAGGGTCTCGGCACGCAGCCGCGCCACGGTGTCGAAATGCCGGTACAGCGTGGTGCGCGCGACGCCCGAGCGGCGCGTCACCGCATCGATGGTGACCGCGTCCAATCCGCCGTCGCGCAACAATTCGGCCGCGGCGGCCAGCAGGCGGCGACGTGAGCGCGCCTTGCGCGGGTCGTCCTCGGATTCGATCGCGGCACTCGAAGTCATGGTCTCAGGATTCCTCCTCGGCAAGATCAGCGGCCGCACGGGATAGAAACGATACTTCGAGTAGCATAGCGAAACTGTAAGTATCGTTTCTCGGGAGGCGCGATGAACGCAACCATGACCGAGCCCGTACCCGTGCGCACCCGATGGGTGATCGTGGTGTCCTGCCTGGCCGTCGCGCTGGTCGTCGCGTCGATGGCGGCGCTCTACACCGCCCTGCCGCAGATCGCCTCGGCCACCGGCGCCACGCAGTCCCAATTGACCTGGATCATCGACGGTTACACGCTCGCGCTGGCCTGTCTGGTACTGCCGGCCGGCGCCCTGGGCGACCGCTACGGCCGCCGCATCGTCATGATCATCGGACTGGCGGTGTTCGCGATCGCGTCGGCGATCCCGCTGGCGGTCGCCGGACCGGAATGGCTGATCGCCACCCGCGCGATGGCCGGAGTCGGTGCGGCACTGGTGATGCCGTCGACGCTCTCGTTGCTCACCGCCGGGGTGGAACCGGATCGCCGCAATGTCGCGGTCGGTATCTGGGCGGGCACGGTCGGCGGCGGCGCGGTCATCGGCATCCTGGGTTCCGGAGTGCTGCTGTGGCGCTGGTCGTGGCTGTCGATCACGCTCGCGATGGCGATCTCGGGTGCGATTCTGGCGGTCGCGGCGTGCACGGTCCCCGAATCGCAGGACGGCGAGCGGGCACGGTTCGATCCGTGGGGTGCGGTGAGCGGCGCGGCCGCGGTCGGATTGATCGTGATCGCGGCACTCGAGGCCCCGCAGCGCGGCTGGACCGATCCGATGGTGCTGGGCGCGGTGGTCGCCGGGCTCGCGGTCGGCGTCGCCTTCGCCGTGATCGAACTGCGCGCCGAGCATCCGCTGCTGGATGTGCGGCTGTTCGCCGGGCGCGGCTTCGGCACCGGAACACTGTCGGTGGCGGTGCAGTTCCTCGTCTCGTTCGGGTTGTTCATGGTGATCGTGCAGTTCTTCCAATTGATCATGGGCTATTCGCCGCTGCTCTCGGCGGTCGCGATGGCGCCGATGATCGTGCCGATGGTGGGACTATCGGTGATCGCGCCGTGGCTGGCGCAGCGGTTCGGGCTGCGGCTGCCCACCACGGTCGGGCTGGTCGTCGTCGGGATCGGGCTGCTGTGCCTGTCGCGGCTGACGTCTGTGAGCACCTTCGTCGATGTGCTGTGGCCGCTGCTGATCATGAGCACCGGCCTCGGCTTGGCCGCGGCGCCGGCGACCGCGGCGATCGTGGACGGCGCGCCGGCCGACAAACAGGGTGTGGCGGCCGCGGTGAACGACGCCGCTCGCGAGATGGGTGCCGCGCTGGGGATCGCACTCGCCGGCAGTGTGCTGGCGGCCGGCTACAGCCACCGCATGGCCGAGATCGCCGACCGGATTCCCGAACCGATCCGCGGGCCCGTCACCGGCTCGCTCGCGGGTGCGCTGGCCGTCACCGAGCGCATCGGCCCGCAGGCGAAACCGCTTGCGGACCAAGCGAAATCGGCCTTCGCGCATGGCCTGCACCAGGCCACCCTCGTGCTCGGGGTGGTGACTCTGGTGGTCGCCGCGATCCTCGGAGTGTGGGCGCCCTCCCGGGCGCGATCCGGCGCCGAATTGCCCGGGGCCGAATCTGCCGGTGCCGACTCGGCGGGGAAGGGATCTGTCGATGCCGGATCGGCCGGGGCCGAGTCTGCGGGGAAGGGACCTGTCGATGCCGGATCTGTCAGGTCCAACTCTGCCAGTGTGGGATCTGCTGGTGCCGGATTTGCGGGATCCGACTCTGCCGGGGCGCGATCTGCCGGGGCTGCAACTACTAGGTCCAGCTCGGCAGAGTAGGAATCGCGGTTCCGGGTCTGCGGGCCCGACTCTGCCGGTTTGGGCTTTGCGGGGTCGGGTTGGTCGGTGCCGAATCCGCCGACTTCGACTCCGCCGAGTCCGCCGACTCCGAATCGGCTGCCGGAGCCGGGAAGCGGTGATCGGAGTGTCGGGGCCGTCGTCCCCGCGCCGAAGTGCGCGGCCGTGTTGTGATGGTCGCGGGCCGGGCACCGGCCACTCGCGGGTGTGATGGTCGGCCCGCGCGTGCGGTCGAATCGAGGAGTGGCGATGGCGCAGGTGAATGTTGCGGTGATCGGATACGGGTTGTCCGGGGCGGTGTTCCACGCCCCGCTGATCGCCGCCGACCCCCGGCTCCGCCTGGCCGCGGTGGTGACCTCCTCGCCGGAGCGGGCCGACCAGGCGCGCGAGGAACATCCCGGCGCGCGGGTATTCGCCACGGCCGACGAACTATTCGGCGCCGCAACGGATATCGATCTGGTGGTGATCGCGAGCCCGAATCGCACCCACAGCTCCCTGACGCTGCGCGCGGTGGCGGCGGGGCTGCCGGTGGTGGTCGACAAACCCTTCGCCCTGACCGCCGCCGAGGGTGAGGCGATGATCGAGGCCGCCTGGCGGGCCGGCACCATGCTGACGGTATTTCAGAATCGGCGCTGGGACAGCGACTTTCGCACGGTGCGCCGACTGATTACCGACGGCGCCCTGGGGCAGGTGCGCCGTTTCGAATCCCGCTTCGAGCGCTGGCGGCCGGAGATCAAGGGCGGGTGGCGAGAGGTCGGTGGCGCCGACGAAGGCGCCGGCATCCTCTACGACCTGGGCAGTCATCTGATCGACCAGGCGCTCGTCCTGTTCGGCCCGGTCGAGGACGTCTACAGCGAACTCGACGCCCGCCGCCCCGGCGTGCGGGCCGACGACGATGTCTTCGTGGCGCTCACCCATGCCTCGGGCGTGCGGTCGCATCTCTGGATGAGCGCCGTTGCGCCCCAGCTGGGTCCGCGCTTCCGGGTGCTCGGCTCCGAGGCCGGTTACGTCTGTTACGGGCTGGACCCGCAGGAGGCGGCACTGCGGGCCGGTCGTCGTCCCGGCGACGGGCAGCCGTGGGGGAGTGTCGATCCCGTCGACTGGGGTCAGCTCGGCGCCGAGGGCGAGCTGCGCCCGACCCCCAGCGAACCCGGCGCCTATCCGGACTTCTACTCCGGGGTTGCCGCCGCCCTGCTCGACGGCGCCGAACCGCCGGTGGACCCCGCCGATGCCGTTGCGGCCCTGCGCATCATCGAGCAGGCGGCAGCTGGATGAGCGGCTGTCAGGGTTTGCGGGCGACGCCGCCGTAGGCCGCGATCTCGGCGGTGCGGCCGACCTCGCGCGAGTCGGGCAGCCACTGCGTGATGCAGGTGAAGCCGGGCTCGACGAGCTCGAGTCCGTCGAAGGCGGCGGCGATCTCGGCGCGGGTGCGCGGATAGTACGGCGTGCCACCGGTTTTCGCGTATTCCGCGCACAGGTCGACATAGGGCTGACTGTCGTCGGTGCCGTCCCAGAGCACCAGGTAGCTGCCGGAGGAGACCGCCGCCAGCACCGTGCGCACGATGCGCAGCATGTCTTCGTAGCTGCGGGCGTGGCCGAGGACGCCCATGAACATGACGGCCACCGGCTCCTGCAGATCCAGGATGGCCTCCGCCTCGGCGATGATCTTCTCCGGCTCGTGGAAATCGGCGTTGACGTAGGTGGTCACGCCCTCCGGAGTGGTGCTGGTGAGCAGCGCGCGGGCGTGCGCGAGGACCAGCGGGTCGTGGTCGACGTAGACGACCTTGGCGTCGGGAGCGACACTCTGCGCCACCTCGTGGGTGTTCTGCATCGTCGGCAAACCGGTTCCTATATCGAGGAATTGCCGGATTCCGGCCTCGCCGGCCAGATGGCGCACCGCCCGGATCAGGAATTGCCGCGACTGCACCGCCATGGTCGCGATATCGGGATCGATCTGCAGACTCGCCTCACCGACGGCGCGGTCGACCTCGTAATTGTCCTTGCCGCCCATCCAGAAATTCCAGATGCGCGCCGAGTGCGGGATATCGGTGCGGATCTGCGCCGGATCGTCGATAGCCATAAGTGCTGAGCTCCCCGTAGGTGTGGGCGCCGCCGAACCGCGCGGCATCTCGTCGGTGCGAACTACGCGAGTATAGACCTCCCTGCGGCGGTGGTGCGGAACATGTTGCAGGGCCGAAATATTCGGAACCGGCCCGCGGGTACGAGTGTGCGGCTCGAGCGGATATGTCCGGTGGCTGGTGTGCGGCAA
Organism: Nocardia sp. BSTN01; assembly: GCF_015354405.1. Lineage (GTDB taxonomy): Bacteria > Actinomycetota > Actinomycetes > Mycobacteriales > Mycobacteriaceae > Nocardia. The sequence continues at coordinate 44,085 of NZ_JADKYP010000024.1, forward strand.
AGGTATTCGGGGAGGTCTCGCGGTCCCACAGGGGGGACAGCGCCGCTCGTGTAAGTTAGCTGAAAATGTGCTAAATCAGCTCTTGTGGCGGGTCGACCGTCGGGTGGCGTTCGCTCTCGCTCTCGCTTTCGATGGCGGAAGCCTGGTGTCCCTCAATACTAATCAAGCGTCCAATCTGGAATGTTGTCCAAATAGGCGCGTCGAATCGACGCGTCCCATTCGGTCTGCGCTGGCGTGGTTTTACGATTTCCTTGCCTCAGGACGTAAGGTTGCCGATCGGTTACTGGATATCTCTTCTCACATGGAGGTGGTAGAGGGCTTGCACAGCACAGTGGTCGTCGTCGGTTCCGGATTCGGGGGGATCGGCATGGGAGCGGCGCTGCGGCGCGCGGGAATGGATGATTTCGTCATCCTGGAGGAGTCGTCCGAATTGGGTGGCGTGTGGCGAGACAACACGTACCCGGGGTGCAACTGTGACGTACCGGCGCACATGTATTCATTCTCGTTCGCGCCGTATCGCGATACGGCCGTCCGTTTTCCGGGCCGCCGCCGGACCTTGGAATATCTACGGTCCGTCGCCGCCGCCGAGGGCCTACCCGCCCACCTGCGCACCGGCACCGCCGTCACCGAGGCGACATACTCGGAACCGGAGGCGCGCTGGGAACTACGGACCGCGAACGGGATTCGGCTCACCGCCGATATCGTGATCTTCGCCGTCGGCCAATTGCATCGGCCGAATATTCCGGAGATCCCGGGCCGCGACGAATTCGGCGGCGCGTCGTTCCACACCGCCGACTGGGACCACGCCGCGGCTCTGCGCGGCCGGCGGATCGCCCTGATCGGCACCGGATCCAGTGCGGCGCAATGTCTGCCGACGCTCGCCGACACCGCCGCATCCGTACGGATATTCCAGCGCACGCCGCAGTGGATCCTGCCCAAACCGGCTCCCGAATTCGGCCCGGCGACCCGTGCGGCACTCCGGCTGCCCGGGGCGCAGCGCGCCTACCGCTGGGGTTTGCACCAGGCCGCCGACTCACTGCTGGCGCCGATGATGCACCGCCGATGGCCCGCCCGGCCCGCGGAATGGGCAGCGCGGCAGTACCTTCGACGGAGCATCGCCGATCCGGTGCTGCGCGGCCGCCTCACCCCGGACTATCCGATCGGCGCCAAGCGGATCGTGTTCGACAGTCACTTCTATCGCACGTTGCGCCGCGACAACGTGGACCTGGCCACCGCCGCGATCGCTCGCATCACCCCCGACGGCATCCTGACCGCCGACGGCGGACGCTACGATGCCGACGTCATCGTCTACGCGACGGGTTTCCGCGCCTCCGAATTCCTCGCCCCGATCACCGTGCGCGGCCGCGGCGGCCGGTCCCTGCGGGATCGATGGCGTTCGGGACCGGATGCCTTCATGGGCCTGGCCGTGCCGGGATTTCCCAACGCCTTCCTCATCGCCGGACCCAACTCGTTCACCCCGGCGGGCAGCAATCCCACGATGAAGGAGCATCAGATCTCCTACATCATGCGCTGCCTGCGCTGGCGCGACGAGATCGGCGCGGCGGCGATCGAGGTGCGCGCCGACGCGATGGCGGCGCATCGGGAATGGCTGGCCGACGCGCTCGCGACCACGGTGTGGTCGACGGATGTGCCGAGCTGGTACACCCACGACAGCGGTGCGATCACCAATCCCTGGCCCGCCTCCGTGCGCACCTATGCCCGGATGCTGCGTCGCCCGCCTGCGCTGAGCTTCGCGCCGGTGCACCACACCGCCACCGCCGAAGTGGTCGGCGCCTGATCCGGCCCGCGTGAAAGGACCGCCCGGCGCGAAAGCCTCTGCGCTGGGCGGTCTTTCGGTCATGCCACGGTGGCGTCGAGTTCGACCTCGATATTGCCGCGAGTGGTCTTGGAATACGGGCAGATCAGATGAGCGCCCGCGACGAGCTCGTCCGCGGTCTGCTGATCGATCCCGGACGCTTCCAGATGCAATGCGGCGCTGAGCCGGAACTCGTCGCGCTCGGTGTCGTGGTGCAGGGTCACCTCGGCGACCACGGCCAGATCCTTCGGCGTCACCTTCTTCGCCGCTGCCACCCGCCGGACCGCGCCGACGAAGCATGAGGCCCAGCCCGCGGCGAACAGCTGCTCGGGATTGCTGCCACCGCCCGCGCCGCCGAGCGCCTTCGGGACGGCCAGGGTGATGTCCAATGCGCCGTCGTCGGAGGTGGCGCGACCGCCGTTGCGGCCCTCGGCGGTGGAGGTCGCGACTGCGGTGTAGGTGATGTCGGCCATGGCAAGATCCTTTCGGTAGCGAGTCACGACCACTCATCGGCAGCGGAAAGCCCTGTGCTGCTGCCGGTTTCGCGAGAGGTCGAACGTCGTACCGAGACGGTAGGTCGCCGGGTCGCGCCGTCGCGCCCGTCGGGTGACGCAATCGGTGTACGTCACCCGGTCGCGGTCAGTCCTCGTCGTGCGCCAGATGTTGCTTGGCCTGGTCGTAGTCGCCCTCGAGGTGGCGCCCGGGCCCGTAGACGAGGTGGACGACGCCGGTGCGGAAGGTGCTCGAGCGCAGCAGAGTGAGGGGGAGGGTGGCGTCGGCGTCGTCGAACAGGCGCATGCCGGACCGTACCGCGATCGGATGCACCAGCAGATGCAGTTCGTCGAGCAGGCCCGCGCCGAGCAGTGCCCGCACCACCGATACCGAGCCGGACATGGCGATATCGCCGCCGGGTTCCCGCTTCAACGCCGTCACCCCGGCGATCAGATCACCCTGCAGCACTTCGGAATTGCGCCAGGTGAAGGTGTGGTCGCTGCGCGACACCACGATTTTGCGGGCATCGCCCAGCTTGCGGCCGAAATCGGCGTCCGGCCCGCCCGCGGCCTCGCGTTCCGGCCAGGCGCCGGCGAAGCTGTCGTAGGTCGTGCGCCCCAGCAGCAGGGTGTCGGCGGCGCCGAGCTGGGCATCGACCGCCGCGCCCATCTCGTCGTTGTAGTACGGAAAGTGCCAGTCCTGCGGGTTCTCGACGACGCCGTCGAGAGCGATGAACAAGCCGGCCGTGATGGTGCGCATGATGTCTCCTGGATCCGAAAGTCCCTGTTGCACAATCCGACGGCGCGAGCGCGCCGAACTCATCGCTGCCGGAGAAAGCGCCGCGGAGGCGGACGCGGCGGCGGGAACGGAGCAAAAAGTGAGCGGTTCCCCATATTTTGTCGGTAAATATCCCGTTCGTCCCATGCTGTCGCCTATTCGACCAGGTCAGACGCCATGCCGTGCGGTATCGAATATGTCCAAAACGGAGTAGAAGGTGAGCGGAGGCTCGCATTACCGTTCCATCAGGTAACACATACGGCCGGTGATCGGGCGGTGTCGATATCGCCCGATCACCGATCCGGCAGATCTCGCGAAGGCTGCGAATCCGGTCCGTGACAAGGAGGTCAAAGTGACTACAGCAAGCACAGTCGGTGCTGAGCGCGCAGGCCGCGCCACCTCGCTGTCCATGCGGGATGCGCAGGCCATGTCCCGGGAACTGGTCCTACACCTCGGCGGATCCGTGGCGCCGTTCACCACCCTGCCCGCCGACGTGATGTCCGGTGACGTGTCGGCGGTCGCGCGGATCTGTGTGGAATGGTCGATCCGCCGGGTCAACGGCGGGGATCTTCCCGAACGCACCGATCGCCTGCGGGCCGCGGCCGCGCGCTGGTGCCGCGCCGGCATCCCGATCGACGTGGTCGTGCACGCGGTCCACGAAGGATTCAAGGCCGGACTGGACCTGCTGTTCGCCCGTGCCCAGGCCGGCGATGCCGAACTCGTCGTCAAGGGCACCGCCACGGCGCTGGAACTGCTGGATCTCATCACCGCGACGGTCAGCAAGGCCTATGTCCAGGAGCGCCGGGCCGACGCCGTGGAGCATCACACCGCCGTGCACACGCTCACCTCGGCGCTGCTCGGCGGGCACGCCACCACGAAGATGGCGCGCGAATGCGGGATCCGGATCGCCGAGCGGTATCACGTTCTCGCGCTGTGGATTCCGCCGCACCCCGACGAGACGCATCCGCGGCTGGACCGGAACGTGGTCGCGCGCCGCAAGCTGCGGCGGGTGCAGGCCGCGCTGGCGAAACTGCTGCGCAACCAGCCGCTCGCCATGCTGTCGGTCGACGGCGGCACCGTGCTGGTCCCCGAAACGGCTTGCACCGAAACGGAATTGGACGACCTCGTAGCCCAGCTGTCGGAGCTGGCCGGGGTGCCGCTGACCGCCGCGGTGGTGGGCGCCGCCGCGGCCGAGGTCCCGGCCGCGGCGCAACAGGCCCACGATCTGCTCGACACGGTGCGCCGCCTCGGACGCGGGCCCGGTGTCCATCGCTTCGCCGAACTCGCGCTGCACTATCAGCTCACCCGGCCCGGGATCGGCCGCGACATTCTCGATGCCCGCCTCGCGCCGCTGGACGACCACCCCGAACTGCTGGAAACGCTGCACGTGTTCTTCAACACCGACCTCAACCGGCAACGCGCCGCGCGGCAGTTGTGTATCCATCCGAACACCATCGACTACCGGCTGCGCCGCATCGGCCAGCTGACCGGGTTCGACCCGTCGCGCACCACCGGATTGTGGTATCTGCGTTCGGCATTGATCGCGCGGCTCAGCATCGCCGACCGCGAGGCGTCGACGCCGGCGCGCCGGCCCGCCTGACCCGTCACGCGTCGGGGCCGGTCGGTGGCCGGTCGGTGGTGCCGTCCAGGTGCGGGTACACCACCTCCTGCACGATCAGCAGGACCGCGGCGGCGCACGGTATCGCCAGCAGCGCGCCGAGGATGCCGAGCAGCGCGCCGCCCAGAATGATCGCCACCACCGTGACCACCGCCGGCACTCGGACGGTGCGATCCATGATGCGCGGCACGAGCAGATAGTCCTCCAGCAGCCGCATCGCGAGGAAGAATCCCGCCGTGGCGATGCTGACCGGCAGCGAAACGGTCAGCGCGACGGCGGTGATGATCAGCCCGGCGACCGTCGAGCCGACCAGCGGAACCAGGTCCAGCAGGGCCACCAGCACCGAGAGGATCAGCGGGTACGGCACCGAGAACACCGTCAGCCAGACGAAGGTGGCGATCGCGGTGATCAGCGAGATCACCAGGTTGCCCAGGACGTATCCGCCGACCTTGGCGAAGATGGCGTCGCCGAGCAGGATGGCGCGGGGCCGGCGCGACTGCGGGAAGAACCGGTACAGGCTGTGTCGTATCCGCGGGAAATTCGCCGAGAAGTAGATGGTCAGCACCGCGACGATCAACGCGCTGGCCAACGCGCCGAAGACCCGCTCACCGGCGCCGAGCAGGCCGTGCCGCAGCGAGGGGTTGTCGGTGAGCCCGTGTTGAAGTTCCTGATCCAGGTGCAATCGCTGCGACCACGATCGGATCAGCGGGTACTGGTTCTCCAAATCGTGCAGCTGGTCGGTGGCGTGGTCGACCAGATCGCCGCCCTGGATGATCAGCGGTGTGATGGCCGCGGCCAGGAATCCGGCGACGAGCAGTGTGGCACAACCGAATACGACGGCCACCGCCGCCCAGCGCGGCAGCCGGTGCCGATGCAGCCACGCGACCACGGGCTCGATGCCGATCGCCAGGAACAGCGCGACGCCCACCAGGACGAGGGCCTGTCGTGCGGTCGCCAGCATCTGCACGATGCCGATCGCGAGGAGTACGCCGAGGCCGCCGGTCACGCCGATCACGAACGGAGAATTCCGGTCGAACCGCGGGCCCGGCCGCCCGTGGGGATGCCGCGCACCGGCCGACTCGGAGGCCGCGCGTTCGGCTGCCGCGATCGGCTCCGGGACCGACGGTTCGCCCTGCGGGCCGCGCTCGGCGTCCGAATCGGCGGAACTGCCCATTCTTGGCAGCGTAGTGCCCGCGCGCCCTGCTCGGGCCGGACCAGCTGAGTGCGACCGTACCGAAACCGGGTCGGCTCACACTCCCAGTGCCTGCGCGAATACCGGCCAGCTCCGGTGCAGGTCCTCCTGCCAGTAGCCCCACGAATGGGTGCCGGTGGGACGCATGTCGAGGGTGGCGGGGATGGCGAGCTCGGTGAGTCGGGTGCGCAGTTCGCGGGTGCAGCGGACCGCGCCGGTTTCCAGTGCGCCGCCGACGAGGATCTGATCGGCCAATTTCGCCGGGCTGGAACGGATTCCGGGACCGTCCAGGGTGTCGAGTGGTCCCGGGATTCCGGTGCCGGTGGAGACGTAGATCGCGGTGCCGCGCAAGCGATCCGCGTGCAGGTAGGGGTCGTTGGCCGCCCACGCCGGATCCGTCGGCGGCCCCCACATGTTCACCGTATTGCCCCTACCGCCGCCCACGACCGCGTCGACGATGAGCTGACCGGCCGGATCGCTGGTGCGTGCGCAGCCCGAGTACGACCCGATCGCCCGGTACAAGCCCGGGGCGGCCAGTGCCAGCTGAAAGACCGAGGTCCCGGCCATGGATATGCCGATGATCGCGTTCGTGCCGTTCCCGCCGAAACCGGAATCGATGATCGGCGGCAGTTCCCCGGTCAGGAACGTCGTCCACCGCTGCCGGCCCAGGACCGGGTCGTCGGCGCGCCAGTCGGTGAAGTAACTGCTGGCCCCGCCGAACGGCACCACGACGTTCACCTGTTTGTCGGCGAAGAACTGCGCGGTATCGGTCCGGTTGATCCAGTTGCCGTCGGCGCCGCCGTCGATACCGTTCAGCAGATACATCGTGGGGGCCGGGCGCGAAGGGTCGGGCGCCGGAAGGACCTCCAGGCGGATTGGACTGTTCATCGCCGCGGAGTGGACGGTGACCGTGAGGGCTCGCGGCGAACCGGATGCCGCGGTCGTGAGGGCGGAACCGTCGGGGGAGGGGCGGGCATCGGTGATGGCTTGTGTGGCCGAAACCGAGGCGGCGGCAGGCGAATTCGGTGCGGCGGCAGGAGGCCGGACGGCAGGTGGTTGGGCGGCGGCCGAACCGCACGCGAGCCCGGCCGTCATCGACAGCGCTGCGGCCAGTCGAGCCGAGGTTCGGAAGCTCTGTGAGACAGTAGAATTCACGCGCCGCCTTTCCTGGGTACGAAACCGCGGAACCGCTGACACCGACGATAGGCCGGTACCGTATTGCGCGACAATCACATCGCGTCGGCTTTGGCCCGTATGCCAGCGCGGGCGCGGCCGATCTGGTAATGACCACAAATTCCGTGCTATCGGCTACCGGGGCGGGGGCCGGCGTCGTTGACTGTGGTCGGCCGTCGGGGAGTCGTGCCGCGAACACCTGTCGAGATCGGAGTGCAAGGATGGTCAGCCGTCCGCCGAGAATGCGCATCGCCCGTGCCGTCGCCTTCCTGTCGGCCGTGATCACCATCGCGGCAGCGATCACCGCCACGAGCGATCGCGCGGGTGCCGATCCCGACGATCCGGCGACCGTCACCGCGCCCGACGGTTCGCACATCAGCGATATCCATCGGCGCGACGACCGGATCCTCGATATCGGCGTGTACTCGGCGGCGATGCGCACTGTGACTCGCGTACAACTGATTCGGGCCGCCGACCCGGACCGGCCGGCGCCGACGCTGTATCTGCTCAACGGCGCCAACGGCGGTATCAGCGACGGCAGTTGGTCCGATCGCACCGATATAGCCGGATTCTTCGCCGACAAGCAGGTCAATGTGGTGGTGCCGTTCGGTGGAGCCAGCAGCTACTTCACCGACTGGCGCGCCGACGACCCGGTGCTGGGCCGGCAGCGGTGGCGCACCTTCCTGACCAAGGAATTGCCGCCGATCATCGATTCCGGTTTCAGCGGTACGGGGGTGAACGCGATCGCGGGAATTTCGATGGCGGGGACCTCGGTCTTCCAGCTGGCGCTGGCCGCTCCGGGTTTGTACAAGGCGGTCGGCTCGTACTCCGGATGTGTGCGCACCAGCGATCCGCAGGGCCAGTTGATCGTCGACGCCGTGGTCGGAAATCGGATGGGCAATACGGTGAACATGTGGGGGCCGCCGACGGATCCGGCGTGGGCGGCCAACGATCCCTACCTGCACGCGGATCGCTTGCGCGGCACCGCGATCTACGTCTCCACCGGCACCGGAATCCCGGGACCACTCGACACCTTCCAGGGCGCGCACGGCGACGCGACACAACTCGCGTATCAACTGGTCTTCGGCGCGGCCCTCGAAGGGGTGACCAATATCTGCACCCACCAGTTGCACGACCGCCTGCAGCAACTCGGCGTGCCCGCGACCTTCGATTTCCGGGCGACCGGCACCCATTCCTGGGGCTACTGGCAGGACGACCTGCACACTTCCTGGCCGCTGTTCGCCGACGCCCTCGGCGGGTGAAGGCGCGACCCGGTCAGCGCACGCGGTCGTAGACGACGGCCAGCTCGCCCAGCTCACCCGTTTCCTGATGGGAGAGCGACCAATTCGACGCCGGCAGACCGTCGTCGAACAGACGGGGTCCGCCACCGGCGATCTCGGGGCAGACGATGAGGTAGAGCCGGTCGAGCAGGTCGGCGGCGAGCAGATCCTTGATGACGCTCGCGCTGCTGTTGACCAGGATGTCGCCGCTGCCGGTGCGGCGCAGGTCGGCGATCACGTCGGCGGCCGGGGCGTTCACGATGCGAGTGCGGTCCCAGGGTGCGTCGGTCAGTGTCCGGGACAGCACCACCTTCTTCGTATCGACCAGCCACTTCGCATATCCGCGGTCGCGCGGGTCGGCGGAGTCGTCGGCCGCGACCGTGGGCCAGAAGCCCAGGAAACCCTGCGCGTTGAGCCGGCCGAGTACCGCCGTCGTGGCGTTCTCCCGCATCCGGGTCATCTGGTCGCGCGCGACCTCGGTGGTCGCGTAGCGCACGATCGGGCCCATATCGCCCGGACCGGCGGGGCCGTGATACCGGCCGTCGAGGGTGATGCTGAGGTTGGCGGTCACTCTGCGGGTGTCGCTCATCGTGGGGCTCCTTCGTTGTTTCGTCTTGTTATTCGGTGGACGTGGATGCGCCGACGGCGTCGGCGAGGTTGTCGAGGACTGCGGCCCAACCGGTTTCGATTCCGGCGATGAACGCGACCGCGTCGACGGTGGTGTCGGTGATGGTCAAGGCCACGTGCAGCCGGGTTCCCTCGGCGGTCTCGGTGAGAGTGAGGGTGTAGCGGCCGGTGAAGGCCACCGCGCCCGCGGCATCCAGGACGGACAGATCGAAGACCAGGTGCTCGTTCTTCTCCGCTGCCAGCACCCGCCCCTGCGAGCGATACCGCTGCCCCTCGGGATCGCGATAGTCCAGCGCCACCCGCCCGCCGGGTGTGGGCTCGAGTAGGCATTCGGTGATGCGCATCGGCGCCGGCGCCCACCAGGCCGCCAGCAGATCCGGATCGACCCAGTGCCGCCACACGGCGTCACGCGGCGCGGACACCAGGCGCTCGAAGCTGAACGTCCGCCCGTCCGCCCATCGATCCTGCTGCGCCGCAGCGGTTTCCGCGTCGATCGCCGCGCGATACCGGGCAACCACATCCCGCTCACCGGCATGCGCCTCGACGGTCTCCGCCACCTCACACAGCCGCCGCCCCAGCTCACGCAACGGTCCCACCTCGAGGGCGTACACCCGCCGCTGCCCCAACGGGAAGACGGTGACCACCCCCGCCCGCGCCAACGTCTGCAGATGTTTGGTCGTCTGCGGCTGCCGCAACCCGGTCGCCTCCGCCAACTCCCCCACCGAGCGAGGCCGCTCGGCCAGCAGCTCGACGATCCGCCACCGCGAACCGTCGCCCAAGGCGGAGAAGATCTGATCCATGAGCTAAGTATTCATCTAAGAGAATATTCCTGTCAAGGAATATCTTGGTCGTCGCGGTGCCGACCTGCCCCGAACGTGCGAAAGATGCGCCGATGACCGTGCGTGCGAGGCCCATCGTTCGGCCGGCTGTCTTGTAGCGTTGCCCGCTGACGGTGAAGGAACGGGGAGTTGTCATGAAACGCAGAGGTTTACGACAGCAGTTCGCAGCCGTCGCGGCCGCGACGATGGCCTCCACCGTGCCTGTCGGCGCAGCGCAAGCAGCCCCTTCGGAGCGCCCTGTGGTGGTCACGCTGCCGGCTCCGACGGGCAATTATCCGGTCGGCGTGAGTGATTGGTATCTGGACGATGCCGACCGCGCGGATCCGTGGACGTCGGGCCGCCGTGAACTGATGGTGCAAATCTGGTATCCGGCCGCTGACGGGTCGACGGGACCGACCGCGGAATGGATGCCCCCCGGCGGCCGAGAAGAACAAGCCGAGTACCTCACTGAACTCGGAGTCCCCTCCGGCAGTTGGACTCTCGCGCACAGTCACAGCCTGCGGGACGCGCCGGCCCGCGCTGACGGAAAGCCGTTTCCGGTGCTTCTGAATTCACCCGGTATGGACGATACGACCGGATGGAGCACCGCTCAGGCCGAAGACCTCGCCAGCCACGGCTACATCGTGGTCGCGATCAACCACACCCACGAAGCGTTCGCGGTTCAGTTTCCCGATGGACGCACCGAACATACTCGGGTGCCGCTGGATTCCCCGCAACACATCCTCCCCGACGTGCTCCTGCCGACCAGAGTCGCCGATACGCGATTCGTCCTCGACCGGCTGGCCGCGGTCGCCCGGCAGCCCGGTCACACTGAACTTCCCCAGCATCTGGCCGAGGATCTCGACCTGTCGAAGGTGGGGATGTTCGGTCACTCACTGGGCGGGTCGACGACCGCGCAGGCCATGCACGACGACACCCGTATCCGTGCCGGTGTCGATCTGGATGGGCCGATTCTGGGCTCGGTCGCCGCTGACGGACTCGACCGGCCGCTGCTGATGCTGGCCAGCGACACCTCACCCTGGTTCGGGAATCCGGGCTGGGAGCCGCGCTGGGAAACCAACACCGGGATGAAGATTCCGCTGCGCATCGCAGGAACCCGACACATGTCGCTGTGCGACCAGCAGATCATCCTGCCGCAACTGTCCGCGCCCGGCCTGCTCGAGCCCGCCGAGAAGGCCCGAGCGGTCGGCACGATAGACGCAAGTCGTTCCCTCGACCTGCAACGGGCAACCCTGCTCGCCTACTTCGACATCAACTTCAGCCGTGCCGGCGCCGACGTCCCCCGAATGCTCGCCAGACTTGCTCAGCCGGAAATTCTCCCTCACCCGTGAAAACGGCCGATAGGGTTGGCGCCCAGGAAAGTTCTGTCGGACCTCTCTCGTATGTTCGCTTCGGAACCGGCATGGTGTCGGGCGCGTGAAGGAGTGATATGGACGGCGGCTGTCTCTGCGGCAATATCCGGTTCTCCGCGTCCGGCGACCCGGATTTTCCACACCTGTGCTCGTGCGAGCACTGTCAGCGGCTCTCGGGTGCGCCGGTGATGTCGTGGGTGTCCTTCCCGGAGAACGGTTTCGAGTGGATCGGTCCGGGTGGTGAGCCGACCTGGTTCGAGACGTTCCCGCGGATCTGCCGCGGGTTCTGTCCGAAGTGCGGTTCCTCGATCGCGTCCAAGGGCGATGAAGCCGGCCTGGTGGGCGTCACGATCACGGCGTTGGACGATCACTCCGGGCTGATTCCGGTCAAGCAGAGCTTTGCGCACAACGCCGTTCCGTGGTTGGCGCCGTTGAGTTGAGACCGGTCTTGCGGGGCAGGCCCTGCGAACTGTCCCGCAGAGTCTTTCTCAGCCGCCGCTGCGGGTCGATGCGCGAAACAGTTGGTCGGCTTCAGTTTTGGGCAGCGTGGTCGAAAGCTCGGGCGTAGATTTCATCGATGATCGGGTTCTTGGCCAGGTTGTAGTCGGCCGGGGTGTCTGCGGTCTTCGCGGCGAGGTCGCGCTTGGCGGTTCCATAGAGGTCCCGGTCGCCGGGGTGGGTGCGAAGCCAGTCCCGGAAGACCAGATGCCGGATGTGCTCGGGCGCGTTCGGGCCGAAGACGTGGAGATTCACTGCCGGGGCGGTGCGGGTGAGCATGCGGTGCTGATGCCAGAACGGCTCCCGCAGAACCAGGCGGAATCCGGCGCGTTCGAGGTGGGGAACATAGGTGGCCTCGTCGGCGGAGTCGGCCACGATGAGGTCGATGTCGATGATCGGTTTGGCGGCCAGGCCGGGGACTGCGGTACTGCCGACATGCTCGATGGTGATCCGTTGACCGGCAAGAACTTCCCGGATCGCGTCCGCTTGCTCGTCGAACATTCGCGGCCAGCGCGGGTCGTATGGGACGAGAACGACAGGTTCGATCGCCGGGGGAGTCCCAGCGACCCACGCGGTGGCCATCTGTTCCGGGGTACTGCACAGCCGTTGAGTTACCTCGGGCGGAAACGGCACGGTAGACACACCTCCTGGTACCGGACAACAAGTTCTCGAACGTACCTTGCCGCGGACGGTGTGGTGCGATGCGCTGCGCCGGGTTCGGCGGCAGCGCTCGCCGCGAACGGTTTTCGAATCACCGGTGGGTGTCGAGTACCTCTCGCAACCGCTGTGCGAATGGCTCCGGCTGCCCCGCGTAGCCGACGTCACCGCCGACGAAACCGCTGTGATGGCTGGGGAATACGGTCGGTTGCTGTCCGAGGAGGGTGGCTGTGGCTGCTGCGGTGCGGCCGGTGAGGACGTTGCCCGTCTCCTCGCCGACGGCGATGAGGATGTGGGTGGGGGCCGCCGTCAATGCGGGGGCGTCGGGGACGTAACCGCTGACCGCCCAGGATCGGTCCGAGACCAGCGGGTCGTCGCGGGAACCGTCGTCCTCGGTGGGCATTCCGAACTGTGCCGGGTCGGGGGTGGGGAGGGCGAAGAAGTCCTCGGTGAATTCGCCCTGCCACGATGCCATCGCGATGAATGCCGCCATACCGGCGCCGAATCCCTTGGCCTCGTATACATCTCGCACGCCGATCTGTGCGCGGCGGACCGCTTCCGCATCGGGCAGCACCGGCAGGATCGGCGGTTCGTGCGCGACGAGGGTGGTCACGTCGCCGGGGTGGGCGGCGACCAGGGCCAGGGCGGTCACGGCTCCGCCGCTGCTGGCGAAGATCTCCACGGGGCCGCCGATGCGCTCGATGAGCGCGTGCAGATCCCCGGCCTGCACGACGGGCGAATTGTCGGTCCGCCCGTCCTTGCGCACGCTGCGCCCCAGCCCGCGTGGGTCGTAGGTGATCACGGTGCGGTCGGGGAAGTAGGAGGCCAGGGTGGCGAAACCGTCGGCCGTCATCGGCTGGCCGACCATGAGCAGTGGTGCCCGGCCGTCGGCGGTGGGCAGCGGACCGCGGACGTCGTAGGTGAGATCGGCCTCGGGGGTGCTGAGGATTTCTGTCTGCATGCTTCTAGGACGAGGCGGGTGCCGGAAATTCATCGGGCACCGATCCCAATTTCGCGGCGAACAGTGCGGTCACGCGCTGCCAGGAATCGGCCGCGGCCGCCGCGTCGTGCACGGGACGTCCGGGGAAGAAGTAGGCGTGCTGCGCACCGGGGTAGACGACCAGTTCGTAATCCGCCCCCGACTGCGCGAGGGCGGCGTCGATAGCGGCGCGCTGTTCGGCGTCGATCACATGGTCGCGCTCGGCGAGCAGGAGCAGCAGCCGGGTACCGCGTTCGACGATCGACGAGGTGTGGGCGAGCAGCGGATCCGGGATGCTCAACGCGGTACCGGCGAGCGGCAACCAGCCGGGGTAGAAGATCGCCGCGGCGTCCAGGTCCAGTCTGGTCGCGGCGAAGTAGGTGATGTGCCCGCCGAGGCTGAAACCCAGCGCGCCGGTGGTGTCGCCGCCCTCACCCTGTGCGCGCGCGAAGGCCACGGCCGCGCGCAGATCCGCCTCCACGCCGTCGCGGGTGAGCGTGCCGAGCAGTTCGAAGGCCCGCGCCCGGTTCTCGTCGGATTCGGCCAGTCCGGCAGCGGTCTCCGGTCCGCACCGGTGATACAGATTCGCGACCACCGCCACATATCCCAGCGCGGCCACCCGGTCGGCCACCGCCCGCACTTCGGCTGTCAGACCCCACAGTTCGGCGCCGACCAGCACCACCGGCAACCGGCCGCCGCGCGCCGGTCGTGCCAGATAGACGGCCATCGGTGAACCGTCGACTTCGACCTCGGCATGCCGGCCCACGATTTCCTCGGTCAATTCAGCCTCCACTGTGCCGCGACCTGCCGATCAGGTTGCGCCCCAGGCATTCTGCCGCAGTCCGGCCGCTGTCCCCAGTGATGAATCGGCGACGTGGCGGACCACGCGCTCGGCGAGCGGTGCGTATAACGGTCGGAAACTGTCCTAGTTCTGCGGGAGAATGGACCGGTGACCGATACGACGCAGCGCCTGCTCACCCTCCTGTCGCTGCTGCAGACACCGCGCGAATGGTCGGGGAGTGAGCTCTCGCAGCGACTGGGCGTCAGCCCCCGGACCGTGCGCCGCGATATCGATCGGCTGCGCGAACTCGACTATCCGGTGCAGGCGACGATGGGTGTGTACGGCGGATATCGGCTGGCGGCGGGGACGGCGATGCCGCCGCTGCTGCTCGACGACCACGAGGCGGTGTCCACCGCGATCGGGCTGCGGACGGTCGCCGCGCATGCGTTGCCCGGTGCGGACGAGGCGGCGGTGCGAGCGCTGGCCAAACTCGAACAGGTGCTCCCCGCCCGGCTGCGGGCCCGCGTGCGCTCGGTGAGCGCGGCCACCGAAACCCTTGCCGCCGAATCGGATTCGCCGGTCGACACCGCCGTGTTGACGGTGCTGGCGGCCGCCATCGGCGGTAGGGAACAACTGCGCTTCGGTTACGTCTCGAACTCCGGTGCGCGGACCCGGCGACTGGTCGACCCGCATCGCCTGGTCGCCGCGGGACAGCGCTGGTATCTGGTCGCCTTCGATCGCGAGCGCGACGATTGGCGGATCTTCCGGATCGATCGCATCGAGAATCCGCAGCCGATCGGCTTGCGCACCGAAGCACGGGAATTGCCCGCCGAGGACGCGGCCACCTACGTACGCGATTCGTTGTATTCGATGGCGCCGGTGTACCGCGCGGAGGTGACCGTGTTCGCCGCGGCGGCCACCGTCCGCGCCACCGCGAGTGCGCTCGGCGAGATCGAGGACGTCGACGAGCACACCTGCCGACTGCGCACCGAGGCTGACACCGTGCAATGGCTCGTCGTGCGACTGCTGCGGCTCGGCCACGACTTCCGCGTCGACTCCCCGCCCGAGCTCGCCGATCATGTCCGCGAACTCGGCGGCCGTTTGCAGCGCGCCGCACCCGCGCGTTCGGGGGCGAAAAAGCTACGGTGACCGGATATACGCAATTTCTCAGCAAGCTGTACCGGAATACTCGAGGAGAACTGGTTATGCGTCGACTGAGTGTCACCCGTCGTCTCACCGCGGCAGCGGCGGCAGCCGCGGCGGCGTCCGTGGTCTTCGCCGGTCCCGTCGCGGCGGAACCTACCGCCGTGGACTGGTCCGCGGCGACCACGCATCTGCGTGCGGCGGTGGCCGGGAATCCGGCGGCCGAACAGGCCATCGACCGGCTGCTCGCCGCCGGTCCGGCCGTCGAGCAGGCGGCTCTGCCCGCCCAGCCGTTCCAGATTCCCGCCCAATCCGACATCGGACGCGGCACCGGCCCCGGCGTCTACGGGTCCGGAATCGCGTTGAACTACGACGGTTTCCGCCTCGGCTTCTTCGGTGGCCCGGGCACCATCGCCCCGAACCAGGCCGGGGCGAATCTGCAGGTCGTCTGGTACAACATGTCGAACGGGCGCAGCGGCACCCAAACCCTGCTCGAACACAACGACGTGCCGGTGGACACCACCATCCGCACGCCGGTCTTCGATCCGGGGGCGGGCATGGTCGTGGCCGCGGTGTACGGGACGCTCTGGCACCGGTGGCCGGTCCCGGTTTCCGATGCCAACCCGGACGGTTTCCAGTACCAGCTGGGCACCATCTCCGTCCCGTCGTTCGGCGCCTTCTACAACTGAGCGGACGACAGTGCGCGGGACCGGTTCGCAGCGAACCGGTCTCGTCGCTGTTTCAGTGGATGAACGGCAGACAGCTTGCCATCCCGAAGTGCACCAGCAGATATCCGGACGCCGGTACCGCGGCGACGAGAGCCGCGAACAGCGCGAGCGAAATCCCGCGCCCGGCCTGCCGCGTACGCGAGTCGGCGCGCACCAGCCGGTGCACCCGGTCGGCGACGGCGAGTGTGCTGGTGCCCAGCGCGGTATCCGGTAGCAGCGAGCGGATCTCGGCATCGCCGGTCGCTCCCGACAGCGTGAGCAGCGCGGTGAGTACGGCCGTGCGACTGTGGCGCCCGGCGGCGCGGTCGTCGGCGCACATTTCCAGCAGCTGGGCGATGCGGTCGTCGGCCGCCGCGAACAGCGGAATGCGCGGCAGCGTTGTGGTCAGTGCCCGGGTCGAGGCCCGGATCAGATGATGCCGCCCGGCCAGGTGCGCGTCCTCGTGGGCGAGCACCGCCGCCAGCTGCGGCCGATCCAGCGCGGCCACCGCGGCGCTGGTCACCACGACCGTCCCCGGTCGCCCCGCCACACAGTAGGCCGCCCGTTGCGGCGCATCGATGACCACCGCCGCGGCCGCACCGGACTCGTCGTCGAGTCGCCGCCCGACGAGCGATGCCGATCGGGCGTGCCGGGCGCTGCTGCGCCCCGCGCGCACCACCGCACCGATCACCCGGACGCCCCGCACCGCGACGAATCCGGTCAGCGCGAGCGCCGAGATCAGCGCCGCGAACTGCGCGACCGGACCGTGGCTGCCGTCGGCGGTCGCGTGCACGGCCACCACACAGTCGTCGAACAGGTGGGCCATCGGCAGATCCCAGGTGTGGGCGACCTGCACGGCCAGAGCCACCGCGGCGGCCGCCCACGCGCCGAGGACGGCGGCGATCGCGGTCAGCCAGGCCAGCACCCCGAGCGCCGGGACACTGCCGTGTGCGGTGAGCCGGGTCAGGATCGGCGGCCCAAGAACGCAGACCAGTGCCGAATAACCCAGCAGGCACAGCGCGAGGGTCACTCGGCGACCTCGCTGCCCGGCTGCTCGGTGTGGGCGTTGCGGGATTTCGCGCGGCGCAGCACCTTGCGCAGTGCGGCCGTGTCGTCGTCGGAGATCTGCTCGACGAAATGGGCCAGAACCAGATCGGAGCGGCCGCCGCCGAGTGCCTCGCGCATCAGCTGGGCGCTGTACTGTTCGCGGCTCAGGCGCGCTCGATAGCGATAGGCCTTGCCGTCGCGTTCGCGTTCCAGCCAGCCCTTGCGGTGCAGATTGTCCATGGTGGTCATGACCGTGGTGTAGGCGATTTCCCGGCTGCGCAGCAGATCCTCGAACACGGTCCGCACGGTGATGGTGTCGGGAGCGGACCAGATGCGGTCCATCACCACCGCCTCCAGATCCCCGAAACGATGTGCCATCGCACCTCTCCACCATCGACTACGTACCGGGATAGTACCCATTCCCAGCCCTCGGGAACGGCTGTGGCCCCGTCGCAACGACGGGGCCACAGGGAGGAGAGCCGATTTCAGGAAGCGGCCGGAGCAGGTGCGTTGAGGGTGTTGTACATCTGCACCGCGCTGGCGATACCGACCGGGACGCCGAGGATGGCGGCGCCGATCAGCGGTCCGACGGTGGCGCCGAGTCCGGCCCCGACCAGGCAGCCGGCCGCGCCGCTGCCGAGGAAGAACTCCGGCACCAGGGCGAAGCCGATCGTCGCGCCGAGCACACAACCGGTGATGCCGCCCACCGCGCCGCCGGCGAGGCTGCCGATACCGGTCGCGAGCCCGAACTGGGTGGCGGCCACGCTCAGGGCGGAGTTGAACTCGTCCTGGGTGTAGATCGGCTGGGCGGAGGTGACCGGCTGTTCGACGGCGGCCGGCTGGGGAGCCGGCTGCTGAGCGGCCGCCTGCTGGGTCTCCGGCAGCGAGGCGGGTGCGGTGGCGGCCTGTTCGGCCTTGGGCGAGGTGGCCAGGGCGGTACCGGCGACGAGGGCGCCGTTGCCGTCCTTGACCTGGAACTGGGTGCCCACCGTGGTGAGCGAGCCCAGTCCGGTCTGAATGTTGACCGAGCCGTCCTGCGTATTGCTGGTGTAGCGCACGCCCGGAAGGATTTCGGTGGTCAGTGTGAACGGGTCGGCGGCGATCGGTGCGCCGGCGGCGGGGGCCGCGGGCGTGCCGGTGGCGGCGTTCGCAGTGGTGGCGGTGGTGGCTACGGCACCGGTCACCATCAGAGCTATGGTCGCGCCGGAGACCAAACGGGTGGTCTTGTTCATCGGATCCTCATCGTGGTCGATCGGATAAGGCGGCGAGCGATCGGGAATTCCAGAGGGAGAATTGCCGAATTATCCGCTGCCGGTGCGAGATCCGGATTATCCGGACCGCGCGAACCGAGATTAACGAGTACCGAACCCGCGCAAAGGTACGACGCGAAAACGTTTACGGTTGAGAAATGTTGCTAACCAATCGGATACAGCTGCGTAATAAGCCTTTAACGTGAGAACCGGATGGGTTGAGCGGATTCCGGACATCGTCGCGGCCATTCGACTATGTACGTACGCATTTAGTAGAGAATAGTACGTATCCGTCGGCGGCAGTAGCAATCTCCGAGCGATCAGAAAAATCACAGGGGCGAGACCGCAGCGGTCTCGCCCCTGTGACAGCCGAAACGTCGTTCAGCTCGGTGTGATCCGGAACAGTCCGGTCGTCGTGCCCTGGTACTGCACGCGGCCCGGCGCGATCGTGCCGACCATCTGCAGGGTGTCGTGCACGGTGCTGGTGCCGATCAATCGGCTGGAATTCTCCGTGCCGGTTTCGGCGTCGATCACGACGAGGTGATAGGTGTCGATCACCGCTCCGGCGCTGCCGGTATCGATGCCGGCGATCTGATTCTTGCGGGCGACCGTGTAGATCTTGCCGTCCGCCAAGGAAAGCCGGGGGACCGCAGCGGATTTCACATCGCTGGTCCATTTCCGGGTGCACCCGTTACCGTCGGCATTCACATCGATCCGGACCATGCCGCCGGTGAAGTCGGCTTTGTCCGGCTCGCTCGGACCGGCGTTGTCCGGCAGCGCCGGATACGGATAGCCGTAGGTGCTCGCCACGAAGACGCTGTTTCCCGAGCCGATCGGCGAGTTCTCGGTGCCGTCCACCGCGGGCACCGAGCAGACCGGGCGGCCGGTGCGGGTGTCGTAGACGAGCAGATTCTCCTGCGGCACCGCATTGTCGGTGATCGCCAGATAATCGGTGCCGTCGCGCGGGCCGAAGAACGTCGGACTGGCCCCGCTGCCCCAGCTGAGCTGCCCGGGTTTGCGTGCCGGGCCGCGATCGTAGGGCTGGCGCCACACCTGGTGCGGAGCGCCCGAGCCGTCCGCGGTGAACAGGTAGGTGGCGTGATCGGTGGTGACCGCGGTGCCCTCCGGGGCGGTCGAGATGCTGTTGTCGACATGTTCCCCGGGCAGCGTGATCGACTGCGCGGTACCGGTTTTCGGATCGACCGCACCCACCGCGCCGTTGGCGGTGGCGAACCACACCCGGCCGTCGCGATCGGGCATCAGCGAGGCGACGCTGTCGCAGCCGTTCCCGCCGCAGTGGCCGGTCACCGCGGCGCCGAGGGGAGTCGAGGAGGCGATGGCCAGCTTCCAGCCGTTGCCCTCCTTCGTATGCGCGACCCGCACCAGATTGTCGTCACCGTCGACCATGACCATGTGATCGGCATTGTCCAGATAGGCGTAGACCCCGCCGAGCAGACCACCTTTGGGTAGTGACAGCGAGGTGAGCGGCTGACCGCTGTTCGGATCGAGCAGGAATATCTTGGGCGAACGGTCGGTGACGGTGGTGCACAACGCCTGCGGCATGCCGTCGGAGCCCTGCAGAATGGTCGGGCACGCGGCGGCCAGTTCGCGGAACTGCGCGTTCACCGCGCCGGTACCGACGCCCGGCAGTGGCGTGCTGTCGGAGGATTCCGCGTCGCCGTGCATGGTGGCGGTGCCGACCGGCCCGAGATACGGATCGACCGGAGGGGGTGGGCCGAACGCGGCGCTCGCGGTTCCCACGCCGATGGTCAGTATCGCGGCCGCGGCGGCAGCGATCGAGGTGATCGCGCCCTCGGTAAAGCCCTTACGTCGCACAAGCACTCCTCGATATGATTATTCGTATCGAATGATTCAATTATTCGTATCGCGACAGGTTAGGAGACCCCGTGCCGACAGGCAACACCGGACGGGCCGAAAGCTCGCCCCCGACCCGGCGGGTGGTGTCGGTGGTGGAACTGCTCGCCGCGCACGACGGTGCGCTGACCTCGGCGGAGATCGCCGACACGCTGGGATTGAGTCGCTCCACCATGGGTGCGATCCTGGGCGCCCTGGAGGAAACCGGTTGGGTGCGACGGCTTCCCGACCTCGGCTACGAACCCGGCCCCGCGTTGCTCGTGCTGGGCGGAAGGTTACGGGATCGCCTGCGTGATCACGACCGGGTGGAGGCCGAACTGCGCCGGCTGGCCGAACGGGTGGGCTGCGGGGCCGCCCTCACTTCCATCGCGGGCAGCGAAGCGATCTTCGTCGCCGTGGCCGGCGGGCCCGGGCTGATCCCGGCGGGAATCGCGGCCGGCACCCGGATACCGTTGCGCCCACCGGCGGGTGCGGCCGTCCTGGCCCACGCCGGCCTGCCCGCACAGCGGGCGTGGTTGCAGCAGGCGCCGCCCGAGCGCCGGGCCGAATTCGAACACGTGCTGGAAACCGTTCGCGCCCTGGGGTATTGCGCGTGGGGCCTGGACGCGGCCAGCTTGCCGACGCTGCGGGTGCTGGCCGAGGTGGTCGATCATCTGTCCGACCGACCCGCCGACAAGGCGTTGCGGGAGCGGGTCCTGGCGCTACTGGCCACGATCGGCGGCACGGCGCACAGCCGGGCCGATCTCGACAGCGATCGCGCACTGCCGATCAGCTATCTCGCGGTCCCGGTGCTCGACGGTGAGCGGGTGGCGATGGAGGTCCAGATCGGCCCGCTCAGTGCCGCCGTCGGCGCGGCCGAGCGCGCCGAGTACGTGCGCGAAACCGTTTCCGCCGCACGGAGAATCGCGGCGGCGGGTTAGCGGTTCAGCGCCTGTTCGAACATCGGCCAGGAGCGGTGCAGATCATCCTGCCAGTAGCCCCAGGAGTGGGTGCCGTTCGCGCGCAGGTCGAAGGTCGCGGGAATGTTCAACTGCGCCAGCCGATCCCGCAGCGCGGTCGAGCAATTGTGGGTGGCGGCCTCGAGCACACCGCCGTAGACCAACTGCTCGATGAGTTTTCGGGTGTTGCCGTGAATCCCGGGCCCGTCCGGATTGTCGAAGGGGCCGGGTATTCCGTTGCCGGTCGAGACGTAGATCGCCAGCCCGCGCAACCTGTCCGCGTTGACGTAGGGATCGTGGGCCGCCCACAGCGGATCGTCGGGCGCACCCCACAGATTCAGCGGATCACCGTGCCACCGCAGCACCACACCGTCGACGAACGCCTGCCCCAGCGGATCGCTGGTGCGCGCGCAGCCGCTGTAGGAGCCGACCGCCCGGTACAGCCGGGGCGCGGCCAGGGCCAGCTGGAACACGGAGGTGCCGGCCATGGAGATGCCGGCCACCGCGTTCGCACCGGAGCCGTGAAAGGCCGAATCGATGATCGGCGGCAGCTCCGCGGTGAGGAAACTCGACCACTTCTGCCGGCCGAGCACCGGATCGTCGGCGCGCCAATCGGCGAAATAGCTGCCGTTGCCGCCCATCGGCGTCACGACCGTGACCTGTTTGCCGCGGAAGAAGTCGACGATATCGGTCTGTTCGGGCCAGCTGCTGGCCTCCGAACCGCCGCTGGCGCCGTTGAGCAGATACAGCACCGGCGCCGGGGCCGAACCGTCCGGCGCCCGAAGGACTTTCACCTCGATCTCGCGATTCATCGCCGCGGAGTGCACGCGTAGATCCAGCATGCCGTCGGATTCCTGCTCGACCCCGACCACATGCGCGCCGTCGGCGGCGGGGTCGGCGGCCGCGGTGAGCGCGGCGACGCTCACCGGGGTGGGCGGCGGGTCGTCGGCCACCGCGGGTGTCGCGCACAGCGCCGCGGTCAGCACCGACGCCAGCAGGGCGGTGGGCAGTGAGCGGCGAATCATCCGCCTACCTCTCTCGTTCCGGCCGGGCTGGACGGCGGTCAACGTAGGCCCGCGAAGGTCACGGCCGCAAGGTGTTCCGCCGACTGTTGGGACCGGCGGCCTATCGGACTCGACCGGATCTGGGGAAGGTCACAAACTTCCACGGCGACGGTTGGCGGATGGGCGCGGGTGCCGTTGACTCGGTCCGCGTGATTCGGCGGCGCGGCCGGCGCCGGCGGGTCGTCACATCTGGACGAAACGAGGGTTTCCATGGTCGGTTTCGGCTTCTTCGACGATTGGCATCCGCAGCCCGGCAGACTCATCGCCTGGGCACCCACTGCGCAGTCGCGTGCGGCGGTCCTGGCCGCCCCGGAGCATCCGGTCGGCCCGTCCTACCAGCAGCGTGAATATCTGCGCGCGGCATATCGCCAGCGCGACAGCGGATCTCGCGCGTCCCGGCTGTGCATGATCGCCTTCGACTTTCCCAGCCCCTTGGACCGCGATGCCATGACCCGGACGATCACCGCGTTCGCCCGCCGCCACGACACGTTCTGGAGCTGGTTCTCCTGCGAACCCGGCGAGCGGATCGCGCGCCACGTCGCCGACCCGGGCGATATCGACTTCGAGCCCCGCGACTACGGCGAGATCACCGACAGCGACGCCGTCCGCGACCATGTGCAGCGGCACGCGCGCGACGTCTTCGATTGGGACTGTTTCGGTTTCGGCGTCATCGACCGCGGCGACTCGTTCACCGTCTACGCGGCCGTGGACCACCTGCACACCGACGGTGTGGGTCAGGCGCTGTCGTGTGTGGATCTGCTGCTGCTCTACGGCAACGAACTGTCCGGCGGCCAGGTCCCCATCGAACCGGTCGACGGTCATCTCGCCTATTGCGAACGGGAACTGAGCTACAACGCCGAGCTCACCACCGACTCCGCGCCGGTGCAGCGCTGGCTGGAGTTGCTGATCCGCCACGACGGCGCGGTGCCGTCGTTCCCGATGGACCTCGGCGTGGCGCCGGGCGCGAGCGGATTCACCCGCGGCGCGCAGATCACAGTGCCGCTGTTCGAAGAGGCGGAGGCGCTGCGATTCGAGCAGGTGTGCCAGGACTTCGGCGGGAAGTTCCTCGGCGGTGTGTTCGCCGCGATCGCGCTGACCGAACACGAATTGACCGGCAGGGATAAATATTTCGTGTTCACGCCGGTCAACACTCGCGCGACCCCGGGGGAGCAGGGTGCGATCGGCTGGTACACCAGTCTGGTGCCGGTCGCGGTGGCGGTGCGGCCGGACGAGACGTTCACCTCGCTGGTGGGTCGCGCCCAGGCCCAGGCCGATGCGGCGAAGGAGCTGGCGCAGGTGTGCGTGCACCGGGTGCTGGAATTGGCCGCCGACGATCCGCGCATCCGCACCCGGCTCGGGTTCTCGGCGCCGATGGTCTCCTACGTCGATGTGCGGCGGATGGCGGGCGCGGAGATGTTCGACCGCATCAACGGCGGACTGTACGGCAACCGGGCCAGTTCCAGCGAGGTCTACCTGTGGATCAACCGCTTCCCCGACATCACCCAGCTCAGCATGGTGTTCCCGGATACCCCACGCGCGCACGAGGCGGTCGCGCACTATCTGTCGACGCTGACGAAACTGTGCCGCGACATCGCGCTGACCGGCACCGAACGGGTCGATGCCGCAGTACTGTGACGCGGCAAATCCCGTCGAGTCACCGACCGGCGAGGTGCGGGTGAGCCGAATGTCAGGGCGCGGCAGGTGGAAGTCACGGTCGGCGGACGCCCGGCAGGCTGCGAGCACGGACCGGGAACGCCGGGATCCGGTCCGCGCGGCTACGGCTGAAACCATCTCGGCCGGCGAGCGTTTCGGCGACGACGCCGCGACACCGGCCTCGGGTCCACCGGCACAGCAGGACCGGCAATTCACCGCGGATCTCCGGGAGTCCTCCGCGATGGCCGCGAGCGCACCTCCGTGCTCGGTCCCCAGGGAGCTGTTCACCCTCGTCGGCATCGGCTTCGAACGGATCGCGAGCCGCGCTGAAAGACCCTGTGTCGCAGGATATCTCATGCAGGCCGGCGGTCTGGGTCGGCATGGTCGCGGTGCTCACCGCGGCTGTCCTCGTGGCCCGGGCCGCGCGGTACGACTGGTTCGGCGACGAGTTGTACTTCGTCGCCGCCGGATATCACCCCGCCGCCGGATACGTCGATCAGGGACCGCTGGTTCCGCTGCTCGCCCGCGCCGCGCGCGCTGTCGCGCCCGACTCCCTGACCGCCCTGCGGCTGCCGGCCATTCTGGCCGGGGTGGCGGCGATCGTCGTCACCGCGACGTTGGCACGAGAGTTCGGCGGCGGGCGCGCCGCGCGGATCCTGGCCGCGGTCGGCTATGCCTGCTGCCCCTATATGGTCACCCAGACCGCCTCACTGTCGACCTTCGCCCTCGACAGTACGGCCGTCGCCGTCCTGGCTTGGTTGTCGGCACGCTGGGTGCGGACCCGCGCGGACCGGTTGCTGTTGATCGCGGGAGTGGTCGCGGCGATCGATCTGCAGGTGAAACTGCTGTTGCCCGTCGTCGTGGCCGCGTTCGCCCTCGGCATCGCCTGCTGCGGACCGCGTGCCCTCGTGCGCCGGCCCGCGCTGTGGGCCGCCGCGGCCATCGCGGCCGTGTCAGCGGCGCCCGCGCTGCTGTGGCAAGCACGCCACGGCTGGCCGCAGCTGGCCATGGGCGCGGTGATCCGCGACGAGCAGCGTGCCGCGACGGGCGGTACGGCCGGCTTGCCGGTGCAGCTGGTGACCATGGCCGGAGTGCTGGGTGTGGTGCTGATCTGCTGTGCCGCTTACGGTTTCGCGAGTCGCCGGTTGCGTGATCACCGCTTCCTGGCCGTCGCCGCCTGCGTCATGGTGGTGTTCGTGGCCGTCACCGGCGGGCGCCCCTACTACCTTGCCGGGCTGCTGCCGGTGCTGTTCGCGGCGGGCGCCTGCGTGCTGGTCGAGCGGCTTCCGGTGCGATGGTCGCGAGTCACGGCGTTCACCGCCGCGACGGTGTCGATCGTCATCGCGCTCGCGGTGGTGCTGCTGTTGCCGTCCGGCAGCCCGCCGCGACCGGTCGGCACGCGGGCCGAATTGTCCACGCGCATGCGGATTTCGGGCACCACCGGCTGGGACGCGCTCGTCGCCGGGGCGTCGCGCGCCGCCGAACGAGCAGGACCGGATCACCTGCGCACCGCGATACTGACCCGCACCTACTGGCAGGCCGCGGCGCTGGCTCGTTTCGGGCCCCCGGAACTGCCGCCGGTCTACAGTCCCGATCGCGGTTTCGCGGAGTTCGGCCGGCCCTCGCCCGGCACCACCACGATCATCTACGTCGACACCGACACTGCCGAAACACGGTTGCGCCGCACGTTTTCCATCGTCGAACCCCTCGTCCGGCTCGACGATCCGCGTGGGTTCCCCGGTATCGACGCCCGTGTGACCATCTGGCGGTGCGCCGGGCCACGCGACACCTGGGCCCGGCTGTGGCCGGAGCTGACGACCGACATTCTGGATCCGGGTATCTGAGGAGATATCGATGACGTATGCCGTGCCCGCCGAATCGGCCTGTCCCACACTCGATGTCGCCACGACCGACCTGATCCGGGCCAAAGGCGACCGGACCGTCTCGGTCGTCATCCCGGCCCTGAACGAACGCGACACCATCGCGGGCGTGATCGGCTCGATCCGGGATCTGGTCGGCGGACTCGTCGACGAACTGGTCGTCGCCGACTCCGGCTCGACCGACGACACCGTCGCCCGCGCCCGCGCCGCCGGTGCGAGCGCGGTGTACACCCGCGAGCAGGCGCTGCCCGGAGTACCGGTGCGGGCGGGCAAGGGTGAGGTGCTGTGGCGGTCGCTGGCGGTGACGACCGGCGAGATCGTCGTGTTCATCGATTCCGACCTGCACGATCCGGACCCGGGCTTCGTGCCCGCGCTGGTGGCGCCGTTGCTGCGGGACCCGGGCATTCAGCTGGTGAAAGGGTTCTACCGGCGTCCGCTCGGCGACGATCCGCACGGCGACAGCGACGGCGGCGGGCGGGTGACCCAGCTGGTGGCCCGGCCGCTGCTGACCGCGCTCGCCCCCGAGCTGGCCGATGTGCGCCAGCCGCTCGGCGGTGAATACGCCGCCACCCGCGCTCTGCTGACCGAGATTCCGTTCGCGCCCGGTTACGGCGTCGAGATCGGCATCCTGCTCGACGCCCTGCACCGCTACGGCCGCGCCGCGATCGGCGAGGTCGACCTGGGCGTCCGCGTCCACCGCAATCGGCCGACCCATGAACTGGCCGTGATGAGCCGTCAGATCATCGCGACACTGCTCGCGCGCCTCGACATCCCCGATTCGGGGGTGGGGCTGACCCAGTTCCGGCCCGGCGCGACAGGGTGGCGGCGGGTGACAACTCCGGTGTCGTCGGCCGAGCGTCCGCCACTGGCGTCGCTGTTCACCACCAACCCAGCAGCGGGCTCAGCTGCCGACCGAGTTCGGGGGCCAGCGAACGCGCGTAGCTCGCGGTGAAGTGGTGTTCGTCGTGATAGACGAGGATGTTGCCGACCTCCACCGGGCAGACATCGCGTTCGCACACGGCGTCGGTGAGGTCGATCGGAAAGACGTTCGGGAAGGCGGCGGACGCGTCCAGGGCCGGGTTGACCGGTGAGAGCGCATCGGCGCGGTGCATGCCGCAGCTGATCCGGTCGCCGTGGCGGGCCAGGCAGTCGATCGCGCGATAGCGCACACCGTCGCGGCGCAGCCACGGGGTGTCGCGGACCGCGATCACCCGGATGCCCTTGTCGGACAGGGCTTTCCACACATCCTGGTAGTCGGCCGGGGTTTCGTCGCCGCCCGCGTCGACCGGACGGGTGCCGGTGGTGAACACCCATTCGGGCCGCTCGTTGCCCAGCAGATCGATCACCTCGTGCGACCAGTCGCGGCAATCGGGATTCGGTTCGCCCTTGTACATCGCGTTCTGATCGAGGGTGAGCGGACAGCCCATCTTCAGATGCACCAGGATCTTGAAATTGTGCTGCGCCGCCAGTCGCTGCAGCGCCGGCATCCAGTGCTCGGCATGGGAGTTGCCGACCACCGCGAGGGTGTGCGGGGCGTCGGCGGCCCCGTAGGTGCAGGTGACGACCTCGCGGTGATCCCAGTCGGCGATACATCCGTCGACGGTCGGGCTGGGCAGTTCGGCCGGCGCCTCGTACAGCGTGGGCCGCATCCGCGCCTGCGGCACCGACGCGCCGCCGGCCAGTGCCTCGGCGCCGGGATACTGCACCGGGTCGAGGGCGCCCACCGCCCGCGGCGGATGAGTCTGCACGACCGCGCTCCAGGTGACCGCCGCGGAGGCGACCACCGCCGCGGTCACCGACAGCGCGACCCCGGCGGTGCGGCGATACCGCGGTCCGAACATCGGTGCGTCCGTCTCCCGGCGCAGGCGCAGCGGCTGCTCGATGTAGCGATGGGTGAGGTAGGCCAGCACCAGGGAGACGGCGATCACCGCCGCGCCGCCGGTCACCCCGGCGCGGGAGCCGCCGCGTTCGGCGAGCAGGAAGATCAGCAACGGCCAATGCCACAGATACAGCGAGTAGGCCAGATCGCCGAGCCGGACCAGCGGCGGTGAGGCCAGCAGCCGGGTGAGCCGGGGCTGGTGCTCGGCACCGACCCCGGCACCGGCGAGGATCAACGCCACGGCCGCACCGACCGGCAGCAAGGCGGGCGGTCCCGGGAACTGATTGGCGCCGTCGGTGATCCAGCCACCCACCGCGACCACCAGCAGGCCCGCGGCCGCCAGCACCGCCCGCACGACCCGCGGGACGCGCAGCGAGGCGGCGGCCAGTGCCAGTCCGGCGCCGACCAGCAGTTCCCACGCCCGGGCCGCGCTGTCGTAGTAGTTCCAGCCCTGATGGGTCGCCGAACCCTGCGCGGCGTAGAGGAACGAGGCGAGCATGGCGACCACGATCACCGCCGCCAGCGCCGGCCGCATCGCGCGCTCGCGGCCGAACCGCCGGCACACCCAGACCGTGGCGGCCACCACGAGCAGGGCCGCGAGGTAGTACTGCCCCTGCACCGACATCGACCACAGATGTTGCAGCGGGCTCACCGAGGGATCAGCGGCCAGATAGTCCGACCACGTCGTCGCCAGCCGCCAGTTCTGGTAGTACAGCAGCGAGGCCAGGCTCTGGCCGGCCAGATCGCCCCACTGTGTGTACGGCCGCAGCGTGACGGTCGCCACCACCACGGCGCCGAGCACCACGACGAGCGCGGGCAGCAGCCGGCGGGCGGTACGCCGCAGGGTGAGGCCGATGCCGACGTCCCCGGTTTCGGCCCGGCGCAGCAGCGATCCGGTGAAGAAATAGCCCGACAGCACCAGGAAGATGTCCACCCCACCGGACACCCGGCCGAACCAGATGTGGAACACCACCACCAGCGCGATGGCCAGTCCGCGCAATCCGTCCAGGTCCCGGCGGTAGCCGACCGCTCGCACGCGACCGATGGCCGTCTCCGTCACCGTCGCGGGCATGGCGTCGCGGCGGTATAGGCGGGATGAACGGAAGGGGTGCATGACACGACAATTCCCTATCACACCGTCCTTATCCGGGACCAACTCCGCGAGCGTGGCGTGCGGCAAGTCGACGGCCTCTTGTGACCTCGGATAATGCCGCGCTACAGTTTGGTCATTTGCCCAAGGCGAACGTCCAAGGAGGTGCGATGGTCACCGCGGAAGAACAGGGCCGCGAGACGCGGGCCCGGCTGATGGACGCTGCGACGGAGCTGATCGCCGAGCGCGGCTGGGGTTCGGTGACGACTAGGCTCGTCGCCGAACGGGCCGGGGTGCGGGCCGGGCTGGTGCACTATCACTTCCGCTCGGTGGACGATCTGCTGATCGACGCGGCGCTGCGCATGATGCGGCGGCTGGTCGACGGCGTGCCCCGAGACCTGCTCGGTGATACCGCGACCGGCATCACCGCCCTGCTGTCGTTGATCGGCGGTTACGACGAGTCGAGCGCCGACACCCGGGTGTTCAGCGAAATGCTGCTCGCCGCCACGCGGCACGATCGGCTGCGCGACGGCCTGGCCGCCGTCCTCGCCGAATTCCGCGCCACGATCGCCGCCCGGCTGCGCGCCGACGGGTGCGTCCCCGATCCGGAGGCGACCGCGGTCGTGCTGGTGGCCGCGCTGGACGGCCTGGTGCTGCATCGGCTCATCGATCCGGGACTGCGCGAGCTGGACCTCGCAACGCCGCTGCTACGCATCGCGGGCGTCCGGGCCGGTCCCGCGGACGAGCGGCCCCGACCCGGCTTCGACTAAGAGGAGACCACCATGACATTCGCCGAATTCGCCGCCGGACTGGGTGCGCGGGCGCTGCACACCCGGGCACTGGTCCGGGCGCCCATCGGGCTGTACCGCGCGGGTCTCGGATTCGTCTTCGGACAACGGCTGCTGATGATGGAACACATCGGCCGCACGAGCGGCGCGCAGCGGCACGTCGTGCTGGAGGTGGTCGACCACCCGGGCCCGCGCGAGTACGTCATCGTGTCCGGCTTCGGCACGCGTGCCCAGTGGTACCGCAACATTCAGGCCGACTCGAAGGTCCGCCTGTGGGTCGGCACCCGCCGCGCGGTGCCGGCGACGGCGACGGCGATGACCGAGGCCGAATCGGCGGCGGCGCTCGCGCACTACATTCGCGAGCACCCGAAGGCCTGGCAGAACCTGCGCGCGGTGATCGAACGAGCGACCGGCGCGCCGGTCGACACGCTGCCGATGGTCCGGTTGCGGCTGCGCTAGCCCCGACGCGCGGCGGCCGATACGGTGCCGACCCGCCGATATCCCGTAGCGTCGAGGCCGATGCGCAGTCGAGACGAAACGGGGCACCCGATGGACGACCGGATCGAGCAGCTGGCAACACAATTGGATCCGGCGGCCGAACTACGACTCATCTCCGGCGCCGGAATGTTCCGCATGGCCGGGGATTCCGCGATCGGCCTCGCCGAGATGCCGGTCTCGGACGGGCCCTCGGGTGTGCGCGGCGAGAACTGGGACGAACGCGATCCCTCGATCAGCCTGCCGTCCGGAACCGCGCTGGCCGCCACCTGGGACCGCGACCTGCTCACCGAGATCGGGGCATTGATCGCGGCGCAGGCCCGGCAGAAGAACGTCTACGCCGTCCTCGGGCCCACCGTGAATCTGCATCGATCACCGCTCGGCGGAAGGCATTTCGAATGCTTCTCCGAGGATCCGATGCTCACCGCGGAGATCGCGGCCGCGTATGTGCGTGCGGTGCAGGCACACGGCGTCGCCGCCTGCCCGAAACACTTCGTGGCCAACGATTCCGAGACCGACCGCTTCACCGTCGACGTCCGCGTCGCCGCGCGCGCCTTGCACGAGCTGTACCTGTATCCGTTCGAACGCGCGGTGCAGGCCGGCGCGTGGATGGTGATGGCCGCCTACAACAGCGTCGACGGCATCACCATGACCGAATCGCCGCTGCTGGACGAACCCCTCAAGGGCAGTTGGGGATTCGACGGCGTGGTCGTCTCGGACTGGACCGCCGTGCGCACTACCGAAGGCGCCGCCCACGGCACCGACCTGGCCATGCCGGGCCCGTCGCCGCTGTGGGGTTCGGCCCTCGCCGACGCGCTCGCGGCCGGCGCCGTGCCGAAGTCCGCGATCGCGGACAAGGTCCGGCGCATCCTGCGTTTCGCCGATCGCGTCGGCGGGCTGGCCCCGCACGACCCCCGGCCGGTGCCGGACTTCACCGCCGAACAGGCCCATGATCTGGTACGCCGCGCCGCCGCGGCCGCGATGGTGCTGGTACACAACGACGGTGTGCTGCCGCTGCCGCCGCAGACCTCGGTGGCGCTGCTCGGGCCCGCCGCCGCGCAGCCACGGTACATGGGCGGCGGCAGTGCGACCGTGATCCCCGACCACACCGTCACGCCGGTCGAGGGCCTGTCGGCGGTGCTGCCGGTCACCCACACGCCGGGGGTGCGGACCGGCGACGACCTGATCCCCGTGCCGCTGGAGCTGGTCACCGACCCTGCCACCGAGACGCCGGGACTGTGCCTGCGCTACCTCGACGGCGACCGCGTCCTCGACACCCAGCACCGCACGGCGGGCCGGCTGGTGCTGTTCGGTGATCCGCACGCGGCCGCCGCGTCGGCGATCGAACTGCGCGCGCGGCTTCGCGCCGATGTGGCGGGTGAGTGGCGGCTCGGCGTCGCGGCACTCGGTCACTGCGTGGTGGAACTCGACGGCGCGACGGCGATCGACACCGAGATCGCCTTCGAGGGCTCGGATCCCGTTGCCGCACTGCTGGATCCGCCGCAACGCTGCGTCGAGCGCGAACTCGCCGCCGGTCAGGAGGTCGACGTCCGGATCACGATCGGTTCGGGCGAGTCGGCGGCCGCGGGGCTGGGCATGATTCTCGGCGTCGGCCTGGTCGTGGCCCGGCCGGAACGCGCACCCGAGGAGGAATTCGCGGCGGCGGTCGAGGCCGCGCGCCGGGCCGAGGTGGCCGTGGTGGTCGTCGGCACCACCGAACAGCTGGAGAGCGAGGGCCGCGACCGGACCACGCTGGCGCTGCCGGGCCGCCAGAACGACCTGGTCGCCGCGGTCGCCGCCGTCAATCCGCGCACCGTGGTGGTCGTGAATTCCGGTGCGCCCGTGGAGATGCCGTGGCGCGACGAGGTGGCGGCGGTGCTGCTGTCCTGGTTCCCCGGTCAGGAATTCGGCGCCGCGCTGGCCGATGTGCTGACCGGTGCGGCCGAACCCGGCGGCCGGCTGCCGACCACCTGGCCGAAGGAACTCGCCGACGTGCCGGTCCGCGACACCACCCCGGCCGCCGACGGCACCCTGACCTACGACGAGGGCGTGCACATCGGCTACCGCGCCTGGCTGCGTGCCGGTGTGCAGCCGGCGTACCCGTTCGGTCACGGACTCGGCTACACCGTGTGGGAACTGAGCGATCTGGCGGTGGACGGCCACGACGTCGAAGTGACCGTGGCCAATATCGGTGAGCGGGCCGGTAAGCAGGTCGTGCAGGTCTATCTGTCCCGTGAGGACAGTGCGATCGAGCGGCCGGTGCGGTGGCTGGCGGCCTTCGCCAGCGTCACCGCCGAACCGGGTGGGGTGCGCCGCGTGCGAATTCCGCTGCCGCAGCGGGTGTTCCAGCACTGGACGGATGCGGGCTGGGATACCGAACCCGGTGGCTTCACCGTGCACGTCGGCACCTCGGTGATCGCCCTGCCGCTGACCGCGCCCATCGAGTAGCCCGGACTCTGCCACGAAATCGGGGGTAGCGTACTGGACGAGTGACCAGTAATCTCCGGTGCACACGGTTGGAGGAGGCGGTCGCGGCGCGGCGGCCGGAATCGAAGGAGCGATCAGTGACGTTTACCCGGCGATCGATGCTGGCCGGCACCGTGACCGCGGCCGTGGCCGCGGGTGTGGGGGCCACCGCTTCCGTGGGGGCGGCACCGATCCGGGTCACCGGCGACGAGGCGGGATATCTGGTCGGCGCGGGCATCGCCGATGTCACCGGCGCGGTCGCCGGGCAGGGCATGATGGGCTACTCCGAACTCGACCAGGTCGCGACCGGGCTGCTCATGCGCACCTGGGCGCGCGCCTACATCGTGGTCGACCGGGCGAGCGGTGAGCGGGTGGCCTTCGTCAACGCGGATATCGCCTGCCTGTTCCAGTCGGTGCATCTGGCCGTGATGCAGCGGCTGGCACAGCGGTTCGGCGCGCTGTACACCGAACGCAACGTCAACCTCAACGCCACGCACAATCACAACTCCTGCGGCGGCACCGCGCGCGAATACGCGTACTCCCTTGCCGCGTACGGCTTTCAGAACAACTCCCACCAGGCCGAAGTGGACGGCATCGTCGCGGCGCTGGTCGCGGCGCACGAGAATCTGGCGCCGGGCACACTGTCGCTGGGGCACGGTGAACTGCACGACGCCTCGGCCAACCGCTCCCGGGTGGCCTTCGACCTCAACCCGCCGGACGACAAGGCCGCCTTCCCGAACGCGATAGATCCGCAGGTGACGGTGCTGCGATTGCGGCAGGGCGGCAACGACATCGGCGCGATCACCTGGTTCGCGACGCACGGAACCTCGCTCACCGACGCCAATACGCTCATCTCGGCCGACAACAAGGGCTATGCCAGCTATCGCTGGGAACACGACGAGATGGGGGTACGGCCGGGCGCCGGGAAACCCGGTTTCGTGGCGGCGTTCGCGCAGACCAACGCCGGTGACATGACGCCGAACATCGGACTCACGCCGTGGCATCCGTCCGGGCCCACCGAGGACAACCGGCTCAACTGCTCTCTCATCGGTGAACGCCAATATCGCGCGGGCCGTGCGGCTTTCGACGCGGCGCGGCCGATGCGCAGCGGGGGAGTGGACGCGGCCCTGCGCTATCTGAACATGGCCGATATCGCCATCGACGGGTCCTACACTCCCGACGGCAAACCGGCGCGCACCGCGCCCGCCATGATGGGCGCCGCGGCCGCCGCGACCAGTTCGGAGGACAACTGGAAGACCCAGCTGTCGTTTCTGCAGGAAGGCAATGCGGATCCGGTCGTCGCGGCGCTCGGCGGACTGGACGGCCCCATCGAGCAGTGGGTACGGGATGTGCAGGCGCCCAAACTGATCGTGGCGCCGCTGGGTGTGCTGCCGCCGCGCCCGTGGGTCCCGCTGACGGTGCCGATCCAGATTCTGCGGATCGGCGATCTGGTGCTGGCCTCGGGGCCGGCGGAATATACGGTGGTCTCGGGGTTGCGCATCCGGCGGGTGGTGGCGCACGCATTGTCCGTGCCACTGGAAAATGTGCTGCTGCAAGGCTATTCGAATGGCTACTGCGGCTACGTGACCACGCCGGAGGAATACGCCTCCCAGCAGTACGAGGGCGGGGAGACGCTGTACGGCCGCTGGACGCTGCCCGCGTATGTGCAGGAATTCGATCGACTGGCCCGCGCGGTCGCCGCGCGCGTCGACCTGGGCCGCGGCCCGGCCCCGCTGGACTGGACGGCGGGCCTACAGCCGAATCTGCTGCCGCCGGTACCGGCCGATGCGCCGATGACCGGGCGCGCGTTCGGTGAAGTGATCACCGCGCCGAAGCCCGGCTACGGACACGGCGATACGGTGACGGTCGAATTCTGCGGCGCCCACCCCGCCAACGATTTCCACACCGGCGGAAGCTATTTCGAGGTGCAGCGCGCCGAGGGTGAACAATGGCGGGCGGTCTTCGACGACAACGACTGGTGCACCGAACTGCACTGGTCGCGCCCGCCCGGCCAGCCCGAGGCCTCGCGCGTCGCCATCCACTGGACCGTACCCGCCGATGCGGAAGCGGGGCGCTATCGCATCGAATACCGCGGTGACCGCCGCGACGGCGCCGCGACCGTCCCGTTCACCGGCACCACGGCCGAATTCGCCGTGGGCTGAGCGCCTGTGTCATTCCTCGGAAATCGGTGCCGGGGAGTGGGTTTCGGTGAGCGTGTCGAGATAGGCGGCCATCGCTTGCCCGGCCGATTCGATCGGTCCGGTCGAGCGCAGGGTGCGGCTGAGAATGAACGCACCTTCCAGGGCGCCCAGAACCGCGATCACGAAGGTGTGCGCCGCCGGTGCGGGCAGCCCGCGGGCCCGGAAGTACGCACTGCCCTGGTCGATCCAGGACTGCATCACCTCGGCGGTCACCTCTCGCAATGCCGGTTCGCTGTCGGCGATCTCGCCCGCGACCGTGCCGACCGGGCACATGTTCATCCAGCCGGACTGCTCGATCTGTTCCGCGGCGGCGGTGAACGCGGCCACCACCGCCACCCGCAGGTCCGGATACGGATCCATCAGCAGCGGTAGCAATTGGATGTAGGCGGCGCCGCTGGTGCGCAGCGCGGCGGCCGCGATCTGCTGTTTGCCCCGCGGGAAATGGTGATACAGCGACCCGATCGGGGCCCGCGCGGCGGCGGTGATCTGTTTGACGCTGGTGGCGCCGTAGCCCTGGCGGCGCATCAGTTCCGCCGTCGCGGTGACGATGCGCTCGGCGGTCGGGGTTGACACGGTCTCGGACATGCTCCCATACTAGAACACACGCTCTAGAGCGAATGTTCTAGCAGGTGGACGCGTCTTTTCGGACGTGGCCGCACATTGTGCGATGCGGAGGTGGCAGCGTATGCCGGTCGTCGAGGTTCCCGCCGGGCCGATCCACTACGTCGAAGAGGGACAGGGTCCGCCGGTCGTGCTGCTGCACGGACTGCTCATCGACCACACGGTGTGGGATCGTGTGATGCCGTTGCTGCCCAGCGGTTTTCGCTATGTGCGGCCGGTGCTGCCGCTCGGCGCGCATCCGGAACCGATGCGGCCGGATGCCGACCTGAGTATGCGCGGCCAGAACGTGGTGCTCGCGGACTTCCTCGACGCGCTGGATCTTCGCGATGTCACCCTGGTGCATTCGGACTGGGGCGGCGGGCTGTTCCTCACCGCCTACGGCCTGGACAAGCGGGTCGCCCAGCTGGTCGTGCTCCCGTGCGAGGCCTTCGACAACTTCCCGCCCGGACTGCCCGGAAAGCTGGCCGTGCTCGCGCTGCGCGTCCCGGGTGCGCTACCGATCGTGCTGCGCCAGCTGCGGATCGGGCTGTTGCGTCGCTCGTCGCTGATCTACGGGCAGATGGCGCGCTATCCGGTACCCGACGATCTGATGCGCGGGTGGACCGAACCGGCCCTGCGCAATCCGGACATCGGCCGCGACGTGCGCAAATACGGCCGGATGCTGCCACCGGCCGCGCAACTGATCGCCGATACCGAAGCGCTGCGGAACTTTCCCGGCCGCGCCCTCGTGCTGTGGTCCCCGGCGGCGGCGCCGATGCCGCGCGACCACGGGCGCCGCCTCGCTGAACTCCTGCCCGCGGGCCGGCTGGTGGAAATCGAGGACGCCTACGTCCTGTCGATGCTCGATCAACCCGAGGCCGTGGCGGCGGAAATGACGGCGTTTCTCACCGGCGCCTGATCCGGCGCCGGTGAGAAGACCTGTGTCACTTTCCGTTTCGAGCTTCGGCCAGACGCTCGCGGGCGGTGTCCGCGGCCTTCTCCGCACGCTCGCGCGCGGCCTCGGCCGCCTTCTCGGCGCGCTTGCGGGCCTGGCGCGCGAAGATCGACCCGCGCTGCTTGGCCACCTCGGCCCAGTCGCCACCGTGTTCGCGGGCGGCCTCGGCCCACTCGGTGCCGCGGTGCTTCGCGAGCTCGGCCCAGTCGCCCCGGTGATCACCCGCGGTGTCGGCGAGTTCGGCGCTCTTGCGCTTGGCCAGCTCGGCCCATTCACCGCCGTGTTCGCGGGCGGCTTCGGCCAGATCCGCGCCGCGCCGCTTGGCCACCTCGGCCCACTCGCCGCGATGGTCGAGTGCGGTGCCGGCCAATTCGGCCCCGCGGCTGCGCGCCAGTTCCGCCCATTCGGTGCCGTGCTCGCGAGCCGCCTCGGCGAGTTCACCGCCGCGAGACTGGGCCACCGAGGCCAGCTCGGCACCACGCGACTGCGCCACCGAGGCCAGGTCGGCGCCCTTGTCGGCGGCCACCGAG
Organism: Nocardia sp. BSTN01; assembly: GCF_015354405.1. GTDB lineage: Bacteria > Actinomycetota > Actinomycetes > Mycobacteriales > Mycobacteriaceae > Nocardia. The sequence continues at coordinate 80,727 of NZ_JADKYP010000024.1, forward strand.
GCCAGTTCCCGGCCGCGGACGGCCTGCTGCTGCAGGCGATCCCGCACCGTGTCGGCGGTGGTGGCGGTGAACGGGAGGGCGGCGGCGGCCTTGCGCGCGGCCCGGCGACCCCGCCAGCCCAGCGAGGGCTTGCCCTCGGTATCGGCGGCGGCGATGAGCAGGCCGCCGAGCAGGCCGACGTCCTTGAGGAAGGCCGTGCGCTTGGCGGCGCGCTGCTGCGCATCCGATTCGTTCCAGAAATCCTGCTCGGTCACAGTGGCCGGGATGACGGTCACCGCCAGCGCCAGCGACGAGAGCCGGGGCGCGCGGTTCAGCGCGAGCAGGGTTCCGGCACCGACTCGGACGATGGCATTGATCCGCACTACTTTCGCCGGATCGGAGGGCAGCTTGGCCGATACCGAATCCGGCAGACGCTGTTCCCCATGGGATACCAGGGTGGTGGCGGCCTGCGCCCGTGGCTCGGGATGCATCAGAGTGTCGACTCCGTCGACGACGAACACCGATGCCAGCAGCGGCCGGGCAAGGCGGCGAATCAACATAGTGAAAACCCTTTCCTCAACGGTCTCGTTCCGGCGGGTTCCCCCGATGCCGCGTCCCAATCACACTCGGGACGCCGACGGAGCTCAGGGCACGACAGTAACCGGCCAGCGCCCGGCTTTCACCAGACGCACCGCGACCGAGCCGATAATTCGATGCCCGGCCTTCTCGGACGCGCCGACCACGACGCCGTCGGCCTTCAATTCGTCGGCGGCCTGGGCCAGCACGGTGAACGGATCGCCGCGGCGGGTGATGAACTTCCAGCGGGTGCGGTAGACGTCTTTGACCTTCTCCGCGTGTTCACGCACCTCCCGGGCCAGATCCTCGGCCATCTCGGCGGTCGCGCCCTGGACGTCGACGCCGTAGGCGCCGGCCATGGCCATCCAGGGCTGGACGTAAACCATTGCCAGCAGGGAGTTCTGGCGCCGGGCCAGACCCGCGGCATAGGCGGTCGCGCGCCAGGAGGCATCGGATCCGTCGATGCCGACCATGATCACCCGGGGGCCGTCGGTGCCCAGTTCGAAACCCGACGACAGGCCGGGCGCCCACTCCGGTGTTGTCTCTTCGGCCACGATTCGAGCCTAGAGCAGGCGCAACAGATCGTGCAGCGTGCGCAACTGCTCGGCCGACAGCGCGGTGAGGGCGGGCGGCGGCGGATCGGGAGTGGCCATCGCCTGTGCGAGCACCTCCCGCCCGGCATCGGTGATCGTCACCAGCTTGCGCCGCCGATCGTCGGCAGCGGTGTCACGCGAGACCAGACCGCGGGCCTCGAGATCGTTGACCACCACGGTCGTGGCCGGCGCGTCCATGGTGGCCACCCGGGCGAGTTCCTTGAGCGGCAGCGGGCCGGGCGCCAGCCGCCGCAGTACTCGAAACCTGCTGAACGGCATGCCCGTTCGATCGACCACCGCGCGCTTCCAGGTGTCGCGGGTGTCCTTGACCACGTCGGTCAGTACGCGCCACACGTCGTCCGGGCTCGGGGCGAGCGGGCCGTCAGACATGAGCCGGCTCCTTGTGCTCGAGCAGGGGAGCGATCCGGTCGCGCGAGCGCAGTGCCCATCCGGTGTTGGCGGCGATGCCCAGCACCACCACGCCCGCCGCGAGGGCGGCCACCACCCACCACAATCCCGCCCCGGCCAGCAACCCGCACAGGGCGACACCGACGCTGACGCCGATCTGGCGGCTGGTCGAGGCGACCGCGGAGGCCGCGCCCGCCCGATCCATCGGCATCCCGCTGACCGCCGCCGTGGTGATCGGCGGGTTCACCGCGCCGAAACCGGCGCCGAAGATCGCGAACATCACCACGAGCTGCCAGATCGGGGTATCGGGCCGCAGCGTGGTCAGCAGCGCCGCGGCTGTCGTCATCAGAATTCCGGCGGCGACCAGCGAGGGCCGGGTGCCGAAGCGGCCGACCAGCCGGCCCGACAGTGGCGAGCAGATCAGCATCCCCAGCGCCATCGGCAGGTAGAGAAGTCCCGTGTGCACAGCCGAATAATGCCGTACGCCTTGCAGATACAGCGAAGCGCTGAAGAGGAAGGCGCCCAGTCCGGCGAACGCGCAGATCGCGGTGACGGTGGCCGCGGCGAACGGCACGCTGCGGAAGAACCGCAGATCGATGAACGGCGAGCGATGCCGTCGTTCGGCGTAGAGGAATCCCGCCAGTGCCACGGCCGTGATGGCGAAGATCTCCGGGCGATGTTCGATCAGCCCGAAGACCAGCGTGAACATCACCACGACCGCCAGCACCTGGCCGAGCGGATCGATACCGCGCGCCGTCCGCGACTTCGATTCCGGGACGTAGACGGTGGTCAGCACCAGCGCGACGGCGCAGATCGGCAAGTTGATCCAGAACACCGACTGCCAGCCCAGCGCGTCGATCAGTACGCCGCCGACCATCGGCCCGATCGCGGTGGAGATGCCGACCACCGCGCCCCAGACACCTACCGCGCGAGCCCGTTCGATGCGGCCGGTGAAGACCGTGGTGATGATCGACATCGCGATGGGATTGAGCATCGAACCGCCGATGGCTTGGATGAAACGTGCCCCGATCAGCGTGTCGATATCGGGCGCGAGGCTGCACAGCAGGGAGCCGAGCGCGAAGATGCTCAGCCCGATCCGGAACATGCGCTTGCGCCCGAAGCGGTCGGCGGTCGCGCCGGACAGCATCAGCAGGCTCGCCAGGGTGAGGGTGTAGACGTCGACGATCCACTGCAGCCGCGACAGCGGGGCGTCCATATCGCTGCGGATGGTCGGAATCGCGACATTGACGATGGTCGCGTCCATCGACGAGATCAGCAGGCTCAGACAGCAGGTGACCAGCACGATCGTCTTGTGGCGCGGCGTCAGCCCGGAAACAGTTGTAGGCACACAATGATTGTGCGCTCACAACTATTTGGTGACAAGGACTGTGAACTAGTTCACTGGACGGTTGCACCGGTCGCGCACCGGCCCCGACCCGGTACGGTGCTGCGATATGACGACCGACCGGAAACCCGAGGAGCCGGGCGCGCCCGCCCTCGCATCCGCGGGTGAAGAGGGCTACCAGCGCGGCCTCAACCCCCGAACCATCCAGATGATCGCCATCGGCGGGGCGATCGGCACGGGACTGTTCTACGGATCCGGGGGGGCCATCGAACAGGCCGGACCGGCGCTGATCCTGTGCTACCTCGCCGCCGGCCTGGCGATCTTCGTGATCATGCGCGCGCTGGGGGAGCTGCTCACCTACCGGCCGGTGTCGGGCAGTTTCGGTGAATACGCGCACGAATTCCTCGGACGCTTCGCCGGCTTCGTCACCGGCTGGACCTACTGGGCCGTGTGGGTGGCGACCTGCATGGCCGAGATCACCGTCGCCGGTAAATACATCAAGTACTGGTTCGCGGTCCCGGAGTGGATGACCGCGCTCGTCGTGCTCGGCGTGCTGTTCGCCGCGAACCTGATCTCGGTGAAGCTGTTCGGCGAGGGCGAGTTCTGGTTCTCCACCATCAAGGTGACCGCGATCGTCGCGATGATCGCCATCGGTATCGGCGTGCTGATCTTCGGCTTCGGCCACGCGCCCGATCCGACGGTGACCAACCTGTGGGCCGACGGCGGTGTCTTCCCCAACGGATTCGGCCAGGCGCTGCTGGCGTTGCAGATCGTGCTCTTCGCCTATGTGGGCGTCGAACTCGTCGGTGTGACGGCGGGGGAGGCCGCCGATCCGCGCCGCACCCTGCGCCGGGCGATCAATTCGCTGCCGCTGCGGATCGGGCTGTTCTACGTGGGCGCCCTGATCGTGATCATGTCGGTGTCGAGCTGGCGGGTCTTCCACGCCGGGCGCAGCCCGTTCGTCGAGGTGTTCGAGCAGATCGGCATTCCGGGGGCGGCGGGGATCATCAACTTCGTGCTGCTGACCGCGGCGCTGTCGTCGTGCAACTCCGGCATCTACTCCACCGGGCGCATGGTGCGCAGTCTCTCGCTGCGTGGCGAGGCCCCGGCCGCGCTGGGTGGTCTCAGCAACCGCCGGGTGCCGTTCGCTGGCATCGTGCTCTCGGCGGCGATGATGGTGATCGGTGTGATCGTCAACCTCGTCTCACCGGACAAGGCGTTCAACTACATCACCTCGGTGTCGACCATCGGCATCATCTTCGTCTGGGGCATGATCCTGATCTGCCACCTGATCTACCGCGTCCGCGTGCGGCGCGGCGAGCTGCCCGCCAGCGACTACCGCCTGCCCGGGGCGCCCGTCAGTTCGGTGTTGGCACTGGCCTTCCTCGGATTGGTCGTGGTCCTGCTGTTCTGGACCGACAGCGGCCGCACCGCGCTCGTGGTCGGCCTGGTGTGGGCGGTCCTGGTGTGCGCCGGATACCCGGTGGTGAACCGGCTGGCGCGTCGCCGGGCATCCGTGGCGAGCTGACCTATTTTCCGCTCGGATGTCCGACCGCGGCCAACGCGGTGGTCCAGTCGCCCGCGATGGCGTTCTGCGCGTCCGTCAGGCCGACCGCGCCGGAGCAGATCAGCGAATGCAGTTTGTTCTCCACCGAATCCTTGGGATTGTTCGGCCCGGACCCGGCCTTGTGGTCGGGCGAGGGCGGTTCGACCCAGAGATTGCGCGGATCGTTCGGGTCGCCGCCGAGTTCCAATGAGATCAGGTGGTCGTATTCGGCATCGTGCAGATTGCCGGTGTAGCCGTAGGATTCGGCGTTCGCCTTCTTCTCCCGGTCGGTGATGGTGGCCGGCGGACGGATGGACTGGGTGTATCCGCCCACGCAGATCGTCGACTCGACGGTGTCGGGCGTGACCTTCGGATTGGTCGCGCCCGGCGTGCAGTGCGGATCCGGAAGTGGCTGTCCGTCAGCGGTTTTGCCGAAATGGCAGGTGCCCGGTGCCGGTTGCGCGCCGACGGTGTAGGTACCGGAGGGGCCGGGACCGACCGCGGGTGCGCCCTGATGGGCGATGGAAACCGGATGTGCCGCCTGGCTCACCGGCGACGAATTCTGGTGGGAGCACCCACACAGCAGGAGCGGCGCCGCGAATGTCGCAGCCGCCAGGAGGGTTACGCGTGTATTCATGATGTCCTCGGGCCGGCCTTCATCAGGCTCTCATTGTGCCCGTTCGTAGATGGCCAGCGCGATATCCTCTGCCGCCCGGCGACATTGCTCGTCGGTCAGGTCGACGTCGCCCATCATCCCGATACTCCACGAGATGGCCAGCAGAGCTTGGCGGGCATGGAAAACCGCCAGGGGATCATGGCCGGGTGCGGTCATCGCGTCCGCGACCGCGCGGAACTGGTAGCGCAGCACCGATCCCACGCCGAGCCGGCGGAACGCGGGCTGGTTCTCGTACATGAACCGCGTCATCTCCCGGCCGGTGTGGTGCAGCACGGCGCCGTAGCGGCGCAGGATTTCGCGGCCGGTCTCCGGTCCGGGCGGTTGGCCCTCGGCCCAGGCCAGGAGATCGTCGATACCCGTGCGCAGATCGTCGGCGAGGCTGACGACGATGTCTTCCTTGGATCGGAAGTGGTAGTAGACCGCGGCTTTGGTGATGGCGAGCCGCTCCGCGATTTCCCGGACCGAGGTGTGTTCGTAGCCGTGCGCGGAGAACAGCTCCATCGCGACCGACCGGATGCGGTCCCGGGTGTCGGTCCGCCTGCCGGCCACGGGCCCTCCCTTTTCTCGACCGAGGGACGGCACCGGATCCGCCGGTGGTCCGCGTTCACCCTACTGGGACGGTGCGCGGAAACGAGTCCGGACCGTGCCGTTTCCGGGTGAATCGTCCGGAATGTCGGGAACTACTGCGTCAGAATCGAATTCATCAGAGTTCCGGCGCTGGTCGCGACCAGGCCACCGACGAGGGCGCCGGCCACCATTTTCGGCGACTGCAGCGGGCCGCCGTTCCACTTCTCCCAGGCGAACCGGCCGCCCGCGAAGATGATCGCGCTGGTCCCGGACAGCAGCATGAACCAGGTGAAGTAACGCACCAGCTTCAGGAGTTTATCCGCCGCCGGAGGTGTCTCGGGCGTCGGATTGCCGACCTGGGCCACTATGACGTCGTGCATCGCGAGAAGGATCATGATGCCCTCGTTCCACAAGATGGTGTGGTGCGGGTACCACCATCGTAGGGCGCGTATTCGTCCTGATGACAAGCGAATGCGTGCCGGGGTGCGGAATCGCGGTGTCGGGGACCGGTTTCGAGGCGTTCAGCCGCCTTGACGGGGTCCCCGCCGAGCGTGGAACGAACTACTCGTCGTCGAGGCCGGCGGACAGATACGCCGCGGCGGCGATCCACTGCCGGCACGACAGGTGCCGATCGTGCGCGTAGAGAATCGCGCGAGCGCGGGGGTAGGTGAGTTCTCGGGGTTCGGTGGCGCAGTCACCGACCTGATCGGCACCGGGCATGCGGTGCTCGGATAGGCCGTGATCGCATGTACCGGAATGCTGGAGCAGCTGGTTCATGAAATGCCCTCGACCGTTGGCGAAAGATTGCGGAAGCGAACGTTTCGGCACGGCCTCCCGCTGCTTCCGGCCTGCCTGCTCCGGCGTGGTCCGGCCATGTCGTGCGGTCGAGTTTACGGCGCTGCAAGGAGCAAATGCAAGTACATCTGCACACTCGTCGGCGATCGGAAGTGTTGTGCCGCAACGGGTGATCACGGTTTGCGCGCCACCGCGCCGTAGCCCGACACCGGCACGGTCGGCACCGGTTCGCCGGCCGGCCGGCGCCATCGGGTCAAGGGGACGAAGCCGGGTTTCAGCAACTCCAGCTCCGCGAAGATGGAGCGCAGCTCGCAATGGTCGCGCGGGAAATACGGTACGGCCGTGACGTTTTCGTACGTCGCGCACATCCGGACGAAATCGGCGCTGTCGGTGGTGCCGTCCCAGTAGGCGAGGTAGCTGCCCCGGCAGACCCGCGCCATCGAATCCGCGACGACTCCGCGGAGTTCGCCGATGCGCTCGCAGTGTCCCAGCACGCCCATGAACATGACCGCGACCGGCTCGTCGAGATCGAGAATGTCTGCGGCACGGGCGAACAGGAGATCCGGTTCGCGTAGATCCGCGTCCAGATAGACGGCCCGCGGGTCGGTCAGCTGCGTCCGGCCGTGGGTCAGCACCAGGGGGTCGTTGTCCACATAGACGACCCGCGCCGCCGGATTGAGCCCGCATGCGACCTCGTGAGTGTTGTCTGTGGCGAGCAGGCCGGCGCCGATGTCGAGAAATTGCCTGATTCCGAGGTCTCCGGCCAGATGGCCGACCGCGCGCCGGAGAAAGCGGCGGCTCTCGGCCGCCAGGGCGGTGATACCGGGATCGAGTTCTGTTGCCGCGCTTCCTACCCGGCGGTCCACCTCGTAATTCTGCCGTCCCCCCATCCAGTAGTTCCAGATCCGCGCGGTATGCGGGATATCGGTTCGAATCTCACGCTGCCGGCTCGGCTGCTGCTGTCTTGGCGGCACCGATTCCCTCCTGCTCCCGGTTCCGACGCTCGAGTCCCGTCCGGCGGTTGCCGATGGCGGGTCGGCGAGACGGTAACCGAAACGTTCGCATCCGGTGGGCCGATCCGCGCGGAACGTGCCATCCGCCCCGGTCAGGGCCTGAAACCGACCGGTCGGACACCGTTTTCGGGCGTTCGGGGGCCGGTTCGAAAGATGACGAGTCAATGGAAAAGGCCTTGTCGCCCTTGGTTTTTTGCGATTTTCCGCAGGGCTCGATCCGAGCCAACCCCCGTGCTATCGTTCAAAGCGTCGGTTTCAAATGCAAGTACATTTGCTCGAACATATGCAAGAGCTGAAGATAGGCATCAGCTCCTTCCATCCGGATCGCCGAGTGTGGGCCTCTGCTGCCGAGCTCGGCCACCACGAACCCTGGAGACAGTCATGACCGATTCCACTGCCACCACAGCCGGCCGCCTGTCCGAAGCCGCGTGGCGCAAGAGCACGTTCAGCAATCCGAGCGGGAACTGTGTCGAATTGGCCGATTTGTCCAATGGCCTGGTTGCCGTGCGCAACTCGCGTGACCCCGAGGGGGCGGTGCTCGTCTACACCCGCCCCGAAATCGATGCGTTCCTGCGCGGCGCCAAGAGTGGAGAGTTCGACGATCTGGCCTGATCGGCGGTAGCATGGCAGTCGGCGCGGTGTCGGTACGCGACGAGGCAGAGATTCCTGATGTTCGACCAGCTGCTCTCGATGGTTGTACCCTCATTGCCGGTGATCGTCGAGCATCGGAGTAGACCTCATGATGGCAGAGCCCGTCCGGATCGGCCGTGTGGATTCGCTTGTGGCCGAACGCGGTCCGACAGCGCTTCGGATCGCGGTCGGCGGACAGCTCCGCAAACTGCGGGAAGGTGCCGGCATCACGCGTGAGGCGGCCGGCGAGCACATCCGTGGTTCACACGCGAAGATCAGCCGACTCGAATTGGGCCGCACCGGTTTCAAGGAGCGCGACGTTCGCGATCTGCTGACGCTCTACGGCGTCGAGAACGCCGAAGAGCGTGAGATGTTCCTGGATCTGGTGAGCCGCGCGAACCAGCCGGGCTGGTGGCACAGCTACAACGATCTGCTGCCCCAATGGTTCGAGACCTATCTGGGTCTGGAACACGCGTCGAAGTCGATTCGTACCTTCGAAGGCCAGCTCGTTCCCGGTCTGCTGCAGACCGAGGAGTACACCCGCTCGGTGGTGGCGCTCGGGCACGAGAACGCCGAGGCCGCTCGCCGAGTGGAACTGCGCAAGAAGCGCCAGGAAATCCTCGACCGCCCCGGAGCGCCGACGCTGTGGGCCGTCCTCGACGAAGCGGTGCTGCACCGGCCGATCGGCGGTGAGCAGGTGCTGCGCGCACAGCTCGATCATTTGGTCGCGGTCTCGATGAAGCCGAACGTGACCATCCAGGTGCTGCCGTACGCGGCCGGCGGTCACGCGGCGGCGGGCAGTTCGTTCACCATGCTGCGCTTCGCCGAACCGGAACTGCCCGACATCGTGTATCTCGAACAGCTGACCAGCGCACTGTATCTGGATCGTCAGCAGGATCTGGAGCTCTACCGCCAGGTCATGGATCGGCTCAGTGTGCAGGCGGAACCGCCGGAGCGCTCGCGAGAGATGATGAAGAAGGCCGCGGCCGACCTGACCGACCCGGCCTAGGCACCGCCCGAGTGATTCGGGTTCCTGAGGACAGCAGCCGTAAGACAGCAGTAGCCGCCGACCCGAAGGCCGGCGGCTACTACTTCCGTCCCGATCTATTGCTTGATGAAGCTGGATGCGATGCGCCAGAAAGCTTCCGGTTGCATCGCGTCGAAATCCCAATCGTTCACCAACGCGTGCGCGGTGGTGACGATGCGATCGATATCGAAATCATCGCGTGTGGCCGCGCCGGTGGACTCGACCGCACTGATGACGAAAGATGTTGCGGTTTCCCGCGAATAGATGTGATGCCCGGTTCGGTTCCTGTCCATCACTCCGAGCCGACCGAGACCCATTGGCTGGTTCATACGAACGCCCCTGACGCCAGGCCGCATGATTTCCTTCGGCGAAAATTGGCTTCCGGTTCACCCTGCGGCTCACGGGTAGTCCCCTGCATTGCCTTGCAAGCCCGAGTCTAGGGTGGCCGCGAGATCATATGCAAGCACATCTGCAACATCGAATCCCCGGTCAGAGCGTGGTTTTCGGCTGCTGACGGGTTGCTGTGAACCGTCCCCGGGGCTCTCCATACGGGCGGGATTCCGGCGCCGATACCGATAGCGGGGGAGATATACCGACCGGCACGGCGGCCCGGGCGGGTGGGTGGCTTGCTGCACTGTTTCCACACGGACCGGACGGCTGGTTCTCTCGCCGAAAAAATGTGGTATTGCCGCCGGAAATCGACACGCCGACCATGATCGAACACGCTGCCGAGCGTGTCGCAGGTGTCCCGCGCAGCGGCCCCGACGTGGAACCGGTTCTCGTCGCCGTGCTATATCTGCCTGGACCAGCAAGATCAGTCGCCGACGGCGAACGCGCGCTGTCGCCGACGGCGGCCCGTGCGGTACTCGCGGGCGGCGACCCGAGGAGACAGGCACGCGCAGTGGACACCTCGCACGGATATTTCGCGGTGGACGGCCGGGGCTTCACCCCGAACCGGATGGCGGCCAGTCAGTGGTCGGCCGATCAGGTGGTGGGGCCGGCGCTGTGCGGGCTACTGGCGCGCGCCCTCGACAACGAGCACGCCACCGACGGGTTCGTGCCGGTGCGGCTCACCGTGGACCTGTTCAAACCGGCGCGCATGCACGAGCTGTCGGTCGCCACGACCCGCGTGCGCAACGGCAAGCGCATCCGACTCGCCGACGCGGTCGTCACCCAGGACGGCGAACCCGCGGCGCGCGCCTCGGTGGTCTTCCTGCAGCCGTCCGAGCAACCGCCGGGCGAAATCTGGACCCGGGACCAGCAGCCGATGCCGCCGTCGCTCGAGGTGGCGCCGCCCTCCGATCTGCCGACTGCGCCGCTGTGGCACAGCGACGATTCCGCACACTGGTCGCGGGTGCCCTCCGAACACGAGAACGGCAGCCGCAAACGCAGCTGGCAGCATCCGGTGAACGTGGTCGCCGGGGAGCGGCCCTCGCCGTTCGTCGTGGCCGCGATGGCCGCCGAGCAGACCAGTATGGTGACCAACTGGTCCAGTGCGGGAGTGGGTTTCATCAACACCGATCTGACACTGGCCCTGGTGCGGATGCCCGACGGGGCCGACATCGGAGTCGAGGCCGATAATCACTTGAGCCGCAACGGAATCGCCGCCGGCACCGCGACCCTGTTCGATCGGCACGGCGCCTTCGGCAGCGCGATGATCACCGCGGTCTCCAACGCCGCCCGCCAGATCACCGCGAGTCACCTCGACGGTGTGATCGCCTCGGCCAACGGCGCCCGCCGCTAGTCCGGACGTCCGTGCCGCTCACCCGACGCGGTGGGCGGCCCACCGGCGGGCGGCATCGCGCAAGCCGTGGGTCCACACATTGGGGCTGCGGTTGGCCGTCGCGGTCCATTCCGCGGCCAGTGCGGTGGAGAAGATGCGCAGGTCGCGCTCGGATGCGGAGTGCCAGGCCGGAACCAGCGCCGCCCACGACTCGGCGGCGGCCGGATCGTGACCGGCGAAGATGAGCCACACGATCCAGCATCCGGGGTCGATCCACGCCGCACCCCGGGTCGCCCACGGCCAGTCCACCAGCCGGGCCCGGTCGTGATCGATGATCACGTTGCTGTAGTTCCAGTCGGTGTGCAGCAGGGCGTCACCGGCGAATACCGCGATATCGGCGTCGTCGTCGAGATAGGCGCCCCAGCGGACCTCGGCATCCTTGAGTTCCACCTCGGCGGGCGGGTGCAGCCGGCTCAGTGCGGACATCGCGATCGCGGTGGCGGCGAGGTCGGAGTCGACGCGATAGTCCGCGAAATGTCCTGCGATGAACTCGAATCCGAGCAGATCCCATCCGCCGGCCGCGATCTGCCACCGTAACCGCGGGCCCACCGGGGTCACGTGACGGGCCAGAGCGGCCTCGCGGTGCTGGGTCCACACCTCCGGATCTCGTTGCGGCACACCTTTGATGAAGGTCCGGCCATCGGCCGTCTCGATCACCGTCGCGAGTTGACTGCTGAAGCCGGCGATCACCGAATCGGCCCGCGCGACCCGGCCCGTCACCGCTTCGACCGCTGCCCGGGTCGCCGCGGGTAGTTGTTCCCAGTTGCGCCGGCGCGAGGAGGTCTGCGCCCGATCGACTGTCACCCTCGAAGAATTACCCCCGATGCCGTGCTCTTGCAAGGGAACTCGGTCATTCCGCAGCCACCTACGGCAGCGTTCTTTCACCTGTGTTTTCAGGTGCGGTTTTCATGCGGTGGTGTAGGTGCGGGCGACGAGTGCTGAGCGG
>NZ_JADKYP010000025.1 GCF_015354405.1 Nocardia sp. BSTN01
ATACGCCCGTTGTGCTCGGCTCCCGTCGCCGCACCGTAGAAGTCACGACTGTTCGTCGTAGGGCGATTCGCGATGCGCACCCGGGCCGGGCAAGTTCGGACGCGTTCGTGTCGCGTGATTGAATTTATGGTGGTAGCAGATAGGTGCCGGCGGACGGCGCACGGTTTGCATGTCGTCACCGGCTGCTCGTGCCGGATCAGAGAAAGGTAACGCTGTGTCGGAGCATGACGACGGTAGGAGACCCTTCCGCCGTGGCAGTACCGGTCCGGACTCGGCCGGCTCCGGCACACCTGCCCACGACCGCGGAGAAGGAGAGCGTCGCTCCGGAGGCTTCCGGCGCAGCGACGATACGCGCCGCTCCGGTGGCTACGGTGCGCGTGACGACGACCGGCGCGGTTCCGGACGCGGCGACGACCGTCGTGGATCCGATCGCGGTACCGGCGGTTACAGCCGCGGTGGAGACGATCGCCGCTCCGGTGGCTTCAAGCGTGGCGACGATGACCGCCGCTCCGGCGGATACGGCCGCGGCGGCGACGACCGGCGCTCCGGCAGTTACGGCCGCGGTGGCGACGACCGTCGATCGGGCGGATACGAACGCAGTGGTGATGACCGTCGTTCGAGTGGATTCCGACGTGACAGCGACGACCGGCGCTCTGGTGGTTACAGCCGCGGTAATGACGATCGCCGCTCGGGCGGTTACGGACGCGGAGACGACGATCGCCGCTCGGGTGGGCACCCGCGCGGTGGTGATGATCGCCGATCCGGCGGTTACGAGCGCGGGCGCGATGACCGGCACTCCGGCGGTTCCGGCCGTGGTGGTGATGACCGGCGTTCCGGCGGTTACAGCCGTGGTGGCGACGACCGTCGTTCCGGCGGTTCCGGCCGTGGTGACGACCGGCGTTCCGGTGGTTTCGGGCGCGGCGGGGACGATCGTCGTTCCGGTGGTTACGAGCGTGGTGGCGACGACCGGCGCTCGGGTGGATTCCGGCGTGACGAAGGAGATCGGCGCTCGGGTGGTTACGGGCGCGGCACGGATGATCGCCGTGGCGGCTTCCGGCGCGACGAAGGCGGCCGGCGTCCGGGAGGCGCGGGCGGTCGTGACGACCGTCCGGGCGGTTACGGCCGGGGCGAGGGCGATCGGCGCGGCGGGTTCCGGCGTAGTGGCGCGGACTCCGAGCGTCGGTTCGGGTCGGCCGACGAAGCCGATACCACCGCGCACACCGGGGAAGCGGCAGAGACCGGCGCGAACTTCGAGGACCGCGAGCCGCGGCGACGGGGCGGCGAAGGGGCCCGTGTCGGCGGCGAGAACCGGGCCGGGCGGCCCGACGAGCCCGCGTTGCCGGACGATGTGCAGGCGAGCGATCTGGACGGCGCGGTGCGCCGCGATCTGCTGAGCCTCGACAAGAACAACGCCGAGGCGGTCGCCCGGCATCTGGTGATGGCCGCCCGGCTTCTCGACGAGGATCCGGAGCAGGCACTCGAACATGCGCGCGCCGCCCGGCGCCGTGCCGGACGCATCGCGGTGGTCCGCGAAACGGCCGGTGTCACCGCCTATCACGCCGGCGAGTGGGCCGAAGCTTTGTCCGAGTTGCGCACCGCGCGCCGGATGTCCGGCGGCTCGGGTCTGCTTGCGGTCATGGCCGATTGCGAACGCGGGCTGGGACGGCCCGAACGCGCGATCGAACTCGGCCGCAGCGACGAGGCACGTGCGCTGTCGGGCGACGAGGCGACCGAGCTGCGGATCGTCGTCGCCGGTGCGCGAATGGATTTGGGCCAATACGATCAGGCCGTGGTCACCTTGCAGACGCCGGAACTGGATCCCTCGCGCTCCGGTCCCGCCTCGGCACGGTTGTTCTACGCCTACGCGGAGGCGCTGCTCGCCGCCGGCCGGTCCGACGAGGCACTGCAGTGGTTCCTCAATGCGGCCGCGGCCGATGTCGACGGTGATACCGACGCCGAGGAGCGTGCCGACGAACTCGCGGGCGCACAGGTCGACGACGACGTGGAGTAACCAGTGGCAGCATCGCTTCGGGAGGGCTTCGAGGCTCTCCTGCTGGATTTGGACGGCACGCTGTATCGGGGCGCGGAGGTGATCTCCGGCGCACCGGCCGCCCTGGAGGCCGGCGGCGCGCAGAAGCTGATGTTCGTCACCAACAACGCCAGCCGGTCGGCCGGTGTGGTGGCCGCGCATCTGCGCGAATTGGGTTTCGGCGCAACCGAAACCGACGTCGTCACCAGTGCTCAGGCGGCCGCGCACGTGCTCGCCTCCCGGCTGGCCGCCGGATCCACCGTGCTGATCGTCGGCACCGACGATCTCGCGGCGGAGATCGAACAGGTGGGACTGCAACCGATTCGGCGTTTCAACGGCGTGGCCCCGGCCGCCGTCGTACAGGGACACTCCCCGCAGACCGGATGGCCGGACCTCGCCGAAGCGGCCTACGCGGTGCGTGCCGGGGCGCTGTGGGTGGCCGCGAACGCGGACGCCACGTTGCCGAACGAGCGCGGCCTGGCACCGGGCAACGGTGCGATGGTCGCGGCATTGCGCGCCGCGACCGACCAGGAACCCGTGGTAGCCGGTAAACCCTATGCGCCACTGCTCGAGGATGCGCTGGTCCGCGCGGAAACCCGCGACGCACTCGTGGTGGGGGACCGGCTCGACACCGATATCGACGGCGCCCGGTGCGTCGGCCTGCCGTCGTTGATGGTGCTCACCGGCGTCAGTACCCTGGACGACCTGCGAGCCCGTCCCACCGACCACCGCCCCACCTACATCTCCCGAACCCTCGACGCGCTGAATCACCCTGTGATCCGGCAGGAAACGCGCGAGGGCGACGCGATCGACCACCTGGCGAGTTTGTTGGACGAAAACCCCGGCCGCGCAATCGAATTGGCGCGGTAACGGTTCGGCTGACGGTGATGGTCGAGTCGCTGCGGTGACCGCGGCCGAAATGACGGCTCGGCCTCTACCACGCCTTCAAGGCTGCGACACGCCGTCGGGCCTCCTCAGCAATGGAGGGCGGCAATACAGCGGCGGAAGGCTTCGCGTTGAGCTGTACCGGGAGGCGACATCGCTGCCGAGTGTCATCGGTACTGCATGCCTGAGGCGCGGGCACCTGCTCCATCGCGGCGGCGCGCACGATACGCCGGCCGCGGCTTGGAGACGGCGACTCCGACCAAGAGGCCGACAACGTACAAAAAGCAGCCCGCTGACCATGTCGAGGATGCGGCGCGTTCGTTCGCTGCCCGACCCAGGCCCGGTTCGCCGGTCAATCGTCGCGGTCTTCGGCAGCCATGGATGCCGCCGCGGTCTCCGAAATCAGGCCCAGGCGGCGTAGGAGCGGGATGGCGGCGGCTCCGGCGCGGCGTCGGCTGATCGCCGCGGATTCGTGTGCGGCAGTGGGGATTTTGAGCCACCAGCGTTCCAGCGGCCGGTAGTCGGCGGCGGGGACCAGGCGCGCGGCGAGGTCCGGTCGCTGCGCCCACAGGTAGCGGCGGGCACGGGCGGCGTGCATGGGGTCGGAGGCGATCATGATGCGGTCGGCGCGTTCCAGGGCGGGGACGGTGAATTCGATGTTCTGCCACGTGGTTTCGGCGGATGTTTCGGTGCGGACGCGCTCGGGCGGGACGCCGAGGTGAGTGCGGGTGTAGTCGGCCATGACCGTCGCTTCGACCCAGGGACCGTGCACGGCGCCGCCGCTGAAGATCAGGAATCCGTCGCGGTCGGGCGGCAGCGAGCGGGCGCCGATGCGGCAGCGCCAGCGCTGCAGCGCACGCGTCCGGCCGTCGGCGGCGGCCGGGTAGCCCAGCACGACCACCGCGTCGGTGTCGCCGGCTCGAGCTTCGCGCCGCGGTCCGAACAGTTGCCGGGATGCGCGCCAGTGGGCGTATTCGGCGGCGGCGACCACCGCGGTCGCCGTCCATGCCGCCGCGAGTGCGACGAACCGGGCGGATCCATGTCGTCGCTTACCTCCCACGCCGCCATTGTGCCAACATCTGCGGCACACCACCGGTCCTGGGGCTTCGGCTGTCGACGCCGAGCGGGCGGCGCCCGGGCCGGGTCGACTGTCATGCCCACCTCACCGACGCCGGAATCGACGCGACACGCCCGGCGGAGGGAGGTCGTGGTCGATTTCCCGGAAACGCACCAGCGACTCGTCTCCCAGGGAAGAGAGCTACGACTCGTCTGAGTCAGCCACCCACGACCGATTCCGGTGGGTCCGCTGCGCTGCGGCCATCGAGATATTTGGTCGGGCCGCTGCGCTACGGCCATTGAGATATTCGGTGGGTCCGCTGCGCTCCGGTCATCGAGTTATTCGGTCGGGCCGGAGCGCTCCGGCGATCGGTGTATCAGGTTTCGTTTCGGCCGCGCTGGGGAGGCCATCTGGTGCCGAACAGTCCTCGGATGGTGTGGCTGATCCCGCCTTTCATGGTCCGGCGTTTCCGGCCATGGCGGGGCCCACTCGGCCGGTCACGCGTTGGCGCCCTTTCCTGTGGGGTCTGGGGCATTCACGTGGCTGCCTCGGGCGGCTCGCCTAGAGCGGCTGTGGGCCACAGGGACGCGGCCGGCAGGCGGCCCGCTGGGCGCCACCGTGACCTCCGTTTCACCCGTGCCGCCGCTTGCCGGGATGTCGGTGAGCTCCGGTAGCGTTGTCGGCACCATGACTACGCCCATTCCGCGTCCGCATCCGTCCGGTTCCTCCGGTCCTCGTCCGGGAGTTCCGCTGCCCGGGCAGCATCTCGCGGGAGGGACGGCGGAGTTCGCCGACCCGGAGAAGGTGCGGGCCGAGGTGGCGGCGCTGCTCGCGGAGTTGCCCGGGGGCCGGCGCCAGAGCAGTGACGATGCCGAGGGGGTGGACCGCGCGGGAACCGATATCACCCGGCGGGCGCGCATTCTCGAACAGGCACACGAGGTGCTGGTCGGCGCCCTGGCGACGGTGGACAAGATCTGAGGTGGCCAGGCGCGCGCGAGTGGACGCCGAACTGGTTCGCCGCGGATTGGCACGATCGCGAGAACACGCGGTCGAGCTGATCGGTGCGGGCCGCGTCCTGATCAACGGTGCGGTCGCGTCGAAACCGGCGACCGCGGTCGAGCCGAATACTCCCTTGCTGGTTCGCGAGGAACCCGACGAGGTCCAGTGGGCCTCGCGCGGTGCGCACAAGGTGCTGGGCGCGCTGGAGGCGTTCGAGCCGCTCGGGGTGAGCGTCGCCGGGAAGCGCTGCCTCGACGCCGGCGCCTCGACCGGCGGATTCACCGATGTGCTGCTCGCCCGCGGCGCCCGCGAGGTGGTCGCCGTCGATGTCGGTTACGGCCAGTTGGTGTGGCGGCTGCGCAACGACGAGCGGGTCCGGGTGTTCGACCGCACCAATGTGCGCGCGCTGACGCCGGAGGCGATCGACGGCCCCGTCGAGTTGGTGGTCGCCGATCTGTCGTTCATCTCGCTCGCGCTGGTGCTGCCGGCGCTGGCCGCCTGCTGTGCACCGGGTGCGGATCTGCTGCCCATGGTGAAACCACAGTTCGAGGTCGGAAAACAGCGAGTAGGCTCCGGCGGTGTGGTGCGTGATCCGGCTCTGCGCGCCGAGGCGGTGACCGAGGTGGCCGCCGCGGCCGCCGAACTGGGCCTGCGCACCCGCGGTGTGGTCGCCAGCCCGTTGCCCGGCCCGTCCGGCAATGTCGAGTATTTCCTGTGGCTGCGCAAGGAAATCCGGGGCGAGGACACACCGGACACCGACTCGGCCGAACCCGATTCGGAGCCCGATATCAGCGAATTGGTGCAGCGTGCGGTCGAGGAGGGGCCACAGTGAAGCGGGAGATCCTGCTCGTCGCCCATCCGGGCCGTTCCGAACTGCTCGAGACCGCGCATCGGGTCGCGAAGATCTTCGCCGATGCCGGAATCGGGCTGCGGGTCCTCGAGGACGAGGCCTACAGCACCAAACTGGATTTCGACGACACCGGCGAACCCGACGGCTATCCGGTGCGGGTGATGCCGCACGGCCCCGACGCCGCGGTCGGCTGTGAGATGGTGCTCGCGCTCGGCGGCGACGGCACCTTCCTGCGCGGCGCGGAGATGGCGCATCCGGCCCGGGTTCCGGTGCTGGGAATCAATCTGGGCCGCATCGGTTTTCTCACCGAGGCCGAGGCCGAACATCTCGACGACGCACTGGCCCAAGTGGTGCGCGGCGATTACCGCATCGAGCAGCGGATGACCGTAGATGTCAGTGTCCGCGTCGATGATGTCGTGGTGGAACGCGGATGGGCCCTCAACGAGGCCAGTATCGAGAATGCCGCCCGCATGGGCGTGCTGGAGGTCGTCCTCGAGGTCGACGGCCGCCCGGTATCGCAATTCGGTTGTGACGGTGTGCTGATCGCGACACCCACCGGCTCCACCGCCTACGCCTTCTCCGCGGGTGGTCCCGTGGTGTGGCCCGAACTCGAGGCGCTGTTGGTGATCCCCAGCAACGCGCACGCACTGTTCGCGCGGCCGCTGGTGACCAGCCCGGAGTCGCGGATCGCGGTGGAAACCGTTGCGACAGGCCATGATGCGATCGTCTTCCTGGACGGCCGGCGTACGCTGGCATTGCCGCGGGGTGGGCGATTCGAAGCGGTGCGTGGCGCCGAACCGGTGCGCTGGGTGCGGCTGGATTCCGCCCCCTTCGCCGACCGGATGGTGCGCAAGTTCCGCTTACCCGTGACAGGCTGGCGAGGCCGGCGGCCGGAACGGCCGTGCGCGCCGGAGCCGGCCCGCACCCCCACCGAGCAACCCGGCTCAGGCGATAGCGAACACCGCCGAACGGAGAGCACACGTGCTGACAGAGATCAGGATTGACGGCCTCGGTGTCATATCCACCGCCACCGCGCAGTTCCACGAGGGACTGACCTGTGTGACCGGTGAGACGGGTGCCGGCAAGACCATGGTGGTCACCGGACTGCATCTGCTCGGCGGCGCCCGCGCGGATGCCGGGCGGGTGCGTCAGGGCGCGCAGCGGGCCGTGGTCGAGGGCCGGTTCACCGTCGAGGATGTGCACGACAGCGCCCGCGACGAGGTCGAGAAGGTGCTGGAATCCTCCGGCGCGCAACGCGACGACGACGATAGCGTCATCGCCGTACGCACCGTCGGCAGCGACGGGCGATCCCGGGCCCATCTCGGCGGCCGCAGTGTGCCGGCCGCGGTGCTGTCGGATTTCACGGCACCGCTGCTGACCGTGCACGGGCAGAACGACCAGCTACGGCTGCAGCGTCCCGATCAGCAGTTGCAGGCGCTGGACCGCTTCGCCGGTGACGCGGTGGCCGGGCTGCTGCGCAAATATCAGCTGGCTCGCCGCACCTGGCTGCAGGCGCGCACCGAATTGCTGGAACGCACCGCGCGCAGCCGTGAACTCGCACTCGAGGCCGATCGGCTGCAGCATTCGCTGAACGAAATCGACACGGTCGCACCGGAACCCGGTGAGGACGAGCGCATCGTCGCCGAGGTGCTGCGGCTCGGCGATCTCGATTCGCTGCGGGAAGCCGCCGGCGCCGCCCATGCGGCCCTGGCGGGCTCCGGAGACGGTGAGGGAGCCGGTGCGCTGGACGCGCTCGGTGGTGCGCGGGCCCGGCTGGAATCCAGTGACGATCCGGCGCTGACCGCGTTGGCGCCGCGGCTGGGTGAGGCGATCGCGGTGGTGGTCGATGTGACCACCGAATTAAGTTCGTATCTGTCGGATCTGCCGTCGGATCCGGCGGCGCTGGACAGCCTGCTCACCCGCCAGGCGGAGCTGAAATCGCTGACCCGCAAATACGCGCCCGATATCGACGCGGTGATCGCCTGGGCCGACGAGGCACGCACCCGCCTGGCCTCGCTCGACGTATCGGAGGAGGCGCTGGCGGCGCTGGCCGCCGAGGTCGAGACCGCGGCCGTTCAGGTGCGGGAGACGTCGAAGAAGCTGACCGCGGCCCGGCGCAAGGCGGCCCGCAAACTCGCGACCGCGGTGAGCGCCGAATTGAGCGGTCTGGCGATGGGCCGCGCGAAACTCGAGGTGGAGGTGCGGCCGCTGGCGGCATCGGCGCAGGACAGCGCGCCCATCACCGTCGAGGGCGCGGAACTGCATGCGGGCGCGTCCGGTGTGGACGAAGTGGAATTCCGGCTGTCGGCCCACTCGGGCGCGCAGTCGCTGCCGTTGAGCCGCAGTGCATCCGGTGGTGAACTCTCGCGCGTGATGCTGGCGCTGGAAGTGGTGCTCGCGGCCTCCGAATACGGCTCGACCATGGTGTTCGACGAGGTCGACGCCGGTGTCGGCGGTCGCGCCGCGGTAGAGATCGGGCGGCGGCTGGCGCGGCTGGCCCGCACCCATCAGGTCATCGTGGTGACCCATCTGCCGCAGGTGGCCGCCTTCGCCGACACCCATCTCGTGGTGGACAAGGTCGACGACGGTAAGGGCGTCAACAGCGGGGTGCGGGCGCTGACCACCGACGAGCGGGTCGTCGAATTGGCCCGCATGCTGGCCGGCCTCGACGACACCGAGACCGGCCGCGCCCATGCCGAGGAGCTGCTGGCCACCGCGCGGGCGGAGAAGGCCGACACCACCTCGGCGGCGGGCTGACTGCGCGCGGGTCCTACTTGGCGACGGCCTTCTTGGCGGCCTTGAGGAACGGCGCGATCAGGCCGCGCAGAAACAGTTCCGTCGCCTTGTCCGGCACGGGCAGCTTGGGCTCGGATTCCATCCGGTACGACACCAGGGTCCCGCCCGGGGCGTCGGCGAAGGTGATGGTGCCGACGTGCCGCTTCACCGGCGCACCGGCGATGATCCGGTATTCCATGCGCTCACCGGGAACCAGTTCGGTGGTTTCCTCGGTCACGCCGACGCCGCCGACGCCGACGAGGTAGCGCGCGCCGACGCCGGAGGCCTCGGGGGCGCCGGGCTGACGCAGCGTAATGCGCACGGGCAGATAGCCGTTGAGACTGTCGCGCTCGGCGAACAGCTTGTAGACGACGTCGCGCGGTGCGGGAATGACCGTGTCGACGGTGGTACTGGCCATGGCGTTCTCCTTCGGATGCAGTGAGCCGAAGCATATCGGTACCAGCGGTACCACTCGGCACGCCAGTCGACGTCGCGGAGGCGCGAGTTTGCTGGCCTCATGCCAGGGGATGTGATACGACGTCGGCGCGCCTCCACCACAGGTTGAGAGTCGGCGGCCATCATCGGATGCCATGAAGATGCTGGCGCTGTTGTCCCGCAACACCGAAACGCTTCCCGGCGTCACCGGGATGGCCCGGGTGGACCGCAATACCCGGCGTCTGCTCAAGCGGGTCGGCTCGGGCGATGTGGTGGTCCTCGACGAGATGGACATCGATCGCCTCACCGCTGACCGGCTCGTCGAGGCCGGCGTGGCGGCGGTGATCAATGCCTCGCCCTCGATATCCGGCCGCTATCCGAACCTCGGCCCGGAAGTGCTGGCCGCCAACGGAATCGTGTTGCTGGATGCTGTCTCCGCCGACGTCTTCGGCAAGATCAAGGACGGCGGCAAGGTCCGCATCGATGCCGGTGTGGTGTATGCCGACAAGTTGACCAAGAAGGAACCGGAGGTTCTGGTCGAGGCCATCGAGCTCACCGACCAGGTCATCGCCGAGCGGATGATCGCGGCGCGCAACGGGCTGGCCGATCATCTGGAGGCCTTCGCCGGCAACACGACCGAATACATCCGGACCGAAAGCGCGATGCTGATCGACGGTCTCGGAGTTCCGTCCCTGGATCTGTCGATGCGCGGCCGCCACGTCGTGGTGGTCGCCGACGGGGTGGACAGTCGCGACGATCTCAAGGCGATCAAGCCGTTCGTCAAGGAATACGCGCCGATTCTGGTGGGCGTCGGCCGCGGCGCCGACATCCTGACCAAGGCCGGATACCGCCCCGATCTGATCGTCGGCGACCCGGAGGAGATCACCGCGAGCGCGCTGAAATGCGGTGCCGAGCTGATCCTTCCGGCCGATACCGACGGACATGCCAAGGGGCTGGAGCGAATTCAGGACCTGGGCATCGGCGCCACCACCTTCCCGTCCTCGGGATCGGCGGCGGATCTGGCGCTGCTGCTGGCCGATCATCACGGGGCCGCGCTGATCATCACCTGCGGGGCGCCGGCCTCGCTCGACGACTTCTTCGATCGCAGCCGCCGCGAATCGGCGCCCGCGATGTTCCTGACCCGGCTCAAGGCCGGGCCGAAACTGATGGACGCCAAGGCCGTGGCCACCCTCTACCGGCAGGGCAACTCCGGATGGGCGACCGCGCTGGTGGTGCTGGCCGCGCTGATCGCGCTGATCGTCGGACTGCTCGTGTCCTCGCATCTGGGCAGCGATGTGCTGGATTGGCTGGATTCGGCGTGGCGGCAGTCGCAGGACTGGCTGCATCGACTATCGGACCGTCGGGGGTAGAGAAAGCAGTGGGTTCCATGCGTCGGCTCGTCGTCTCCCTGACCGCGATCTTTCTGGCATTGGCGGTGGGTGCGGCGCTCGGCGCCGTCGTCCGTCACGGTGGTTCGGGTGGCGGTGACGATCTGGCCCGGCGCAACGACGCGCTCGCCGCGGCCAACGGGCAACTCGAACGGCAGGTCGGTGCGGCCAACGACTTCATCGCCCGCTCGGCGGGGCGCATCCTGAACGGAACCCTCGCCGATCACACCGTGCTCGTCTTCACCACACCGGATGCCGACGGCGGCGATGTCGACGCGGTGACGGCGGCGCTGACCACCGCCGGGGCGACGATCACCGGGCGGGTGGCGCTCACCGACGCCTTCGTCGACGCGTCGCAGGGGGACCGGTTGCGGACCGCGGTGACGAATATGATCCCGGCCGGGGCCCAGTTGCAGACCGAGGCGGTCGATCAGGGCAGCCTCGCCGGTGATCTGCTCGGCCTGGCATTTCTCACCGACCCGGCCAACGGCGCCGACCGTGCCACCGGGCAGGAGCGCGGACTGATCGCCGACACGTTGCGCAACGGTGGTTTCCTCGGCGCCGGCGATTTCGCGCCCGCGCAGCTGGCGGTGGTGGTGACGGGGGCGGGCGTGCGGGCCGACCACGACGGGCAGGGTTCGATCACCGCGCATTTCGCCGGGGCGCTGCGCGGACGCGGGGCGGGGCTGGTGCTGGCGGGGCGGGCCGGCTCCTCGGGCGGATCGGGTCCGATCGCCGAGGTGCGCCGCGACAACCGCCTCGACGCGGCGGTGTCCACGGTCGACAACGTGGACCGCGAGACGGGCCGGGTGACAACGGCTCTCGGCCTCGCCGAGCAACTGGGCGGCAAAACCGGTCACTACGGCACCGGGCCGGAGGCGACGTCGCTGTCGGTGACCGCTTCACCCGGCTGAGCGTGCCCACCGTCATCGACCGCGATCGGATGATCGGTCACGTCGGAGCGAGTGCCGGGCGATCGGCGCGTCCGGGGCGCTGCGTCATGGGGTTGCTGCGCTGAATGAGACGCAAGTGACAAACCGGTACGACGACCTCCGGTGTTCCCCGCGTGGCATTCGTTTCGCAACCGTTTTTCGTGTTAGCGTGGAGTTCCGTGAGTCAATCGCGGATTCCGGCGCGTTCCCCCCATCAGACGGCCACCAAACACATCTTCGTGAGTGGCGGTGTCGCCTCCTCCCTCGGTAAGGGACTGACCGCCTCCAGCCTCGGCCAGCTGCTGACCGCCCGCGGATTGCGGGTCACCATGCAGAAGCTGGACCCGTATCTGAACGTCGACCCCGGCACCATGAACCCCTTCCAGCACGGCGAGGTGTTCGTGACCGAGGACGGCGCCGAAACCGACCTCGACGTCGGCCACTACGAGCGGTTCCTCGATCGAGATCTGTCGGGTTATGCGAACGTCACCACCGGGCAGGTCTACTCGACCGTGATCGCCAAGGAACGCCGCGGTGAGTACCTCGGCGACACCGTGCAGGTCATCCCGCACATCACCGACGAGATCAAGAACCGCATCCTCGCGATGAGCGGTCCGGATCTGCAGGGGCAGACCCCGGACGTGGTGATCACCGAGATCGGCGGCACCGTCGGCGATATCGAATCCCAGCCGTTCCTCGAGGCCGCCCGCCAGATCCGGCACGAGGTCGGCCGGGACAACTGCTTCTTCCTGCACGTGACACTGGTGCCGTATCTGGCGCCCTCCGGCGAGCTGAAGACCAAGCCCACGCAGCATTCGGTGGCGGCGCTGCGCAACATCGGTATCCAGCCCGACGCGCTGATCCTGCGCTGCGACCGGGAGGTGCCGCAGGGGCTGAAGAACAAGATCGCGCTGATGTGCGACGTCGACGTCGACGCCTGCATCTCCACGCCCGACGCGCCGTCGATCTACGACATCCCGAAGGTGCTGCACCGCGAGGGGCTCGACGCCTACGTGGTGCGCAAACTGGGGCTGCCGTTCCGCGATGTCGACTGGACCGTCTGGGGCGATCTGCTCGACCGGGTGCACAACCCGCGCGAGGAGGTGACCGTCGCGCTGGTCGGTAAGTACGTCGACCTGCCGGACGCGTATCTGTCGGTGACCGAGGCGCTGCGGGCCGGCGGTTTCGCGGCCAAGGCCAAGGTGAACATCCGCTGGGTGCAGTCCGACGAATGCGAGACCCAGGAGGGTGCGCAGCATCACCTCGGTGATGTCGACGCGGTGCTGATCCCCGGCGGCTTCGGCATTCGCGGTATCGAGGGCAAGGTCGGCGCGATCCGGTTCGCGCGCACCCGCTCCATTCCGCTGCTGGGGCTGTGCCTGGGCCTGCAGTGCGTGGTGATCGAGGCCGCCCGCTCGGTGGGGCTCGAGGACGCCAACTCCGCCGAATTCGAGCCGGAGACAACGCATCCGGTGATCTCCACGATGGCCGATCAGGCGCAGGCGGTCGCCGGTGAGGCCGACCTCGGCGGCACCATGCGGCTGGGCGCCTACCCGGCCGTGCTGGAGAAGGGTTCGGTCGTGGCGCAGGCCTACGGCAGCACCGAGGTGTCGGAGCGGCATCGGCACCGGTACGAGGTCAACAACGCCTACCGCGACAAGATCGGCCAGAGCGGACTGCGGTTCTCGGGTACTTCGCCGGACGGACATCTGGTCGAATTCGTGGAGCTGCCGGCGAACGTGCATCCGTATTTCGTGGCCACCCAGGCGCATCCGGAGCTCAAGAGCCGGCCGACCCGGCCGCATCCGCTGTTCGCCGGACTGGTCGACGCGGCGCTGAAATACAAGGGCGCCGAACGACTTCCGGTGGAGATCTACGGCGAGGAGGCCGACGAGGCCGAGCGGGTCGGGCAGTGAGCGAACCCGGAAGCCACGATTTCCGCACCGTCGGCTCCGAAACCGTGTATTCCGGGGCGATCGTCGCGCTGCGCCGGGATCAGGTCGAGATGCCCGGCGGGCGGGTCGCCGAACGTGAGGTGGTCGAGCATCACGGCGCGGTCGCGATCGTCGCGCTCGACGACGACGGTGCCGTGGTGCTGATCAATCAGTACCGGCATCCGGTCGGGCGGCGGCTGCTGGAATTGCCCGCCGGTCTGCTCGATCAGGCCGGTGAGGATCCGCTGGCGGCCGCGCGACGCGAACTCGCCGAGGAGACCGGGCTGGCGGCACGGGAATGGTCCACGCTGGTGGATGTGGTGCTGTCGCCGGGATTCACCGATGAGGCACTGCGCATCTATCTCGCGACCGGGCTGTCGGACACCGATCGGCCGGATCCGGAGCACGAGGAGGCCGACCTGGCCATCGTGCGGATGCCGCTGCAGGACGCGGTGACCGCCGCGCTGTCGGGCCGGATCGAGAACGCGACCGCGGTGGCCGGCGTGCTGGCGGCCTCGGCCGCGCGGGCGAACGACACCACGCTGCGGCCCGCCGCCGCGCCGTGGCCGGGTATGCCGACGCAACTGCTCGAGCGTAAGGCCGCCGAACGCGCACAGGCCTGAGCGGAACCGGCCGGGTGCGGCACCCGGCCGGGCACCTCGGGCGCACGAACTGTGTTTCGTGCGAACGAATGTCGTCGGCTGCTGTCATGATGACACCGTGAATGTCGCTGTTCCCGCCGCTCCGGCGGTCGTCGCGCCGCTACCGGGCGGGTGAACCCGTGGTGGAGCGGCAGATCCAGGCCTATCTCGACCATCTGACGGTCGAGCGCGGCGCGGCGAGCAATACGCTCAGCGCCTACCGCCGTGATCTGCAGCGATACCGGGAGTTTCTGCGACAGCAGGATATCGGTGATCTGGACCGGGTGACCGAGAACCAGATCGCCGATTTCGTCGTCTCGCTGCGGGCGGGCGGCGAGGGCTATCCGGCGCTGGCCGCCAGTTCGGCCGCCCGCGCTCTGGTCGCGGTGCGCGGCCTGCACCGGTTCGCGGCCGCCGAGGGATTGACCACCGGAGATGTCGCGCACGGGGTGAAGCCGCCGACACCGGCGCGGCGATTGCCGAAAGCGCTTCCGTACGAAGATATTTCCCGGCTGCTCGAGGCGGCGGGCGGCGGAGACGACGCGGGATCGGGAGGCGGGCCGCGCGGGCTGCGGGACCGCGCCATGCTGGAGTTGCTGTACTCCACCGGCGCCCGGATCTCGGAGGTGGTCGGACTCGACGTCGACGATATCGACACCACCGGTCGCGCGGTCGTCCTGCACGGCAAGGGCGGTAAACAGCGCATGGTCCCGATCGGGCGGCCGGCGCTGGCGGCGGTCGACGCCTATCTGGTCCGCGGCCGGCCCGCGCTCGGCGCCCGCGGCAAGGGCACTCCCGCCCTGTTCCTCAACGCTCGCGGCGGCCGGCTCTCGCGGCAGAGTGCCTGGCAGGTTCTGCAGGACGCGGCCGATCGGGCCGGGATCGGCGCCGCGGTGTCGCCGCACACGCTGCGGCACTCGTTCGCTACCCATCTGCTCGACGGGGGCGCCGACGTGCGGGTCGTGCAGGAGTTGCTGGGGCACGCCTCGGTGACGACCACGCAGATCTACACCCTGGTCACGGTCAATACGCTGCACGAGGTGTGGGCCACCGCGCATCCGCGGGCGCGGTAACGCGCCGGCCGCGGCGGCGCGATATCGGGTGCGGATTGCCGCAAAGGGTTTCCCAACACCCCCTCGAGGCGACAGAATGCGGTTGGTGCCGTGAGGACACGGTGTTGTGGCACGGGCAATGACACAAGTGCGCAACGATCGGGGGCGTTCCCCAAGCGTGTCCGATCGGGGGTCTTGCGCTCGGAGGCGGTAGCGTCTATTGCGGCGGTCCGGTACATCGGCGTCCGGTGTAGCGATCGCCCGCTGTTCCGCAGCGCGCGGCGGGGCAATGAGCAGGAAAACTGAAGGAGCAGCGGACATGACGACAGCCGGCCCGGCCGAGCCGCCGAACAGCGCTGCGGCAGAACCGCTTTCGAATATCCGAACCGGCCTCCGAATCGAACAGGCGGCCCGCAGACTCTGGGAGGCGAACGACATCGTGGCGGACGGTACCGAACTCGGCCCGACCGGACGCCCGCTGCGCGACATTCCCGAACCACCCCCGTCGTCGCGCAACGGTGACGCCCTGATCGTCGCCATGTGCAATCAGAAGGGCGGCGTCGGCAAGACCACCTCCACCATCAATCTCGGTGCGGCGCTGGCCGAGTACGGCCGCCGGGTGTTGCTGGTCGACCTCGACCCGCAGGGCGCGCTGTCGGCCGGGCTGGGCGTGGCCCACCACGACCTGGACCTGACCGTGCACAATCTGCTCGTCGGCGGCCGGGCGAGCGTCGACGACGTGCTGCTCAACACCAAGGTCGACGGGATGGATCTGCTGCCGAGCAACATCGATCTCTCGGCGGCCGAAATTCAGCTCGTCAACGAGGTCGGGCGGGAACAGACCCTCGGCCGCGCGCTGGCCCCGCTGCGCGATCGCTACGACTACATCCTCATCGACTGCCAGCCGTCGCTGGGTCTGCTCACCGTCAACGCGCTGGCCTGCGCCGACGGCGTGATCATTCCGATGGAATGCGAATACTTCTCGCTGCGCGGGCTCGCGCTGCTGACCGACACCGTCGAGAAGGTGCGGGACCGGCTCAACCCGCGGCTGGCGCTGTCGGGCATCGTTGTCACCATGTTCGATGCGCGATTGCTGCACTCCCGGCAGGTGATGGCCCGGGTGGTGGAGGTGTTCGGCGATCTGGTGTACGACACCGTGATCAACCGGACCGTCCGTTTCCCCGATGCCAGTGTCGCCGGTGAGCCGATCACCACCTGGGCGCCGAAATCCGGTGGCGCGGAAGCGTATCGGGCGATGGCACGGGAAGTCATCCACCGGTCGGGCCGGTGAGCGAGGCCGGACCACCGGCTGCCGAGGTCGTACCGGAGAACAAGCCCGACGGGTTCCACCTGCGGCTGAGCAATTTTCAGGGTCCGTTCGACCTGTTGTTGCAGCTGATCAGCCAGCGGCGGCTCGATGTGACCGAGGTGGCGCTGCACAAGGTCACCGACGAGTTCATCGCCTACACCAAAGAGCTCACCGCGAGCCTGGAACGCGATCCGACGCTGCGGGCGGATCGGATTCTCGATCAGACCACCGAATTTCTGGTGGTCGCCGCGACCCTGCTCGATCTGAAGGCCGCCCGGCTGCTGCCCTCCGGTGAGGTCACCGATGCCGACGACCTGGAACTGCTCGAAGCGCGCGATCTGCTGTTCGCGCGGCTGCTGCAGTATCGGGCGTTCAAACAGGTCGCCGAACTGCTCGGTGAGCTCGAGGCCGCCGCGTTGCGCCGGTATCCGCGGGCGGTATCGCTGGAGGAACGCTTCCTGGATTTGCTGCCGGAGGTGAGTCTCGGCGTCGACGCGGCGGGTTTCGCCGATATCGCCGCGGCCGCGTTCCGGCCCCGGCCGCGGCCGACGGTCGGGCTGGACCACCTGCACGCTCATTCCATCTCCGTCGCCGAACAGGCCGCGCTGGTTCTGGAGATGCTGAAGAAGCGCGGGGTGGGGGAGTGGTCGACGTTCCACGATCTGTGCGCCGACTGCGAGATGCCGATCCAGATCGTCGCGCGCTTCCTCGCGCTGCTCGAGCTGTACCGCGGCAAGACGATCGAATTCGACCAACCCGACCCGCTCGGCCCGCTGGCGGTGCGCTGGATCGGCGACGAGGCCGAGGGTGCGCCCGCCGAGCCCGTGACAATCGATGAGGACTACGGATGATGCCGCACGGTGAGCAGCCCAGTGAACGCGCGGAGGCCGAAGGCCGCGAGACCGCGGTGGGGGCCGCGGGTACGCCGGAGCAGGCCCGAACCGAGGCCGCCGCCCCGGCAGACGATGTCGCAACCGAAACTGTGGCGGAGAACGCAGACATCGTGCCGGACGAGCAAGCGCCGCATACCGGCACCGTGGCATCACCGGCCGAACCGAGCGGGCTCGACGTCGATGACACGCGTATCGACGACGCTGGGAGACGAGCCCCGGCGATCGACGCAGCGCCCACCGACGATGCAGGGACCGGTGCGGCGGTCGCGGGCGCGGGGGTTGCGCCCGCAGGTGGTGTGCCGGAGATCGTTGCCCCGTCCGGAGTTCCGCAGAACGGAGTCGCGCGGGCCGGGCGTACTCGACCATCCGCCGGTGCAGCCGGGTCTCCCGGCGAGGCGCGAACCGCGGCAGGGAACGACGCGGACGACGAGGAGGCTGCCCGTCCGCTCGACGATCAGGAGTTGCGGTCGGCGCTCGAGGCGATGCTGCTGGTGGTGGATGCGCCGGCGCCGGTGGAACTGCTCGCGGCGGCGGTCGACGACGCACCCGCGCGGGTCGAGCGGGCGTTGCGGGAGATGTCGGCGGAATGGACTGCGCGGGGCAGCGGAATCGACCTGCGCTACGTGGGCGACGGGTGGCGTCTGTACACCCGCACCGAGTACGCGCCCTACGTCGAACGTATGCTGTTGGATGGGGCGCGGTCCAAGCTCACCAGGGCCGCTTTGGAAACATTGGCGGTTATCGCCTATCGTCAACCGGTTACGCGAGCACGAGTGAGTGCCGTGCGCGGGGTGAACGTCGACGGCGTGATCCGCACCCTGGTGGCGCGGGGACTGATCGCCGAGGCGGGCGCCGACGTCGACACCAACGGCACCCTCTACGTCACCACCGAACTGTTCCTGGAACGGATCGGGCTCGCGTCGCTGGCGGAACTTCCGTCGCTGGCGCCCCTGCTACCGGGCGTCGACCTGATCGACGAGATCAACGAGAGCCTGGAGACCGACCCCCGGTACACCAGGCTGAAGAAACCCGCCGAATCGGATATCGATCTCGGCACCGAGGATTGACCGGATCCGCAGCGGATCCTGTCGACTGATCAGAGGACCACGTGAATACACCCGCTCGCCGAGATGGCACACCGGACCGTAGGAAAAGACAGAGCGACCCGCCCCGCGGCGGCGGACGCACGGCACGAGGGGCGGCCGGCCGCTCCGACCGCGCCGACGACGGCCGCGGCGGATCGCGCGGCGACCGGTACGGACGCCGGGAGGACAGCTACAGCCGCGGCGGCGACAACCGCGGAGCACGCTCCGGCCGCGGGGACGACCGTTACAGCCGCGGGGGCGACAGCGGCTACAGCCGGGGTGGTGACCGCCCAGGGCGAGGCGACGATCGTTACGGGCGTGGTGGTGACCGCTCCGGTCGTGGGGACGACCGTTACGGTCGTGGAGGGGACAGCTACGGACGTGGTGGTGACCGTTCAGCCCGAGGAGATGACCGTTACGGCCGCGGGGGCGACAGCGGCTACAGCCGGGGTGGTGACCGCCCGGGCCGAGGGGACGATCGTTACGGCCGCGGGGGCGACAGTTACGGGCGTGGTGGTGACCGGTCCGGTCGCGGAGACGACCGCTACCACCGTGGCGGCGAGAGCTATGGCCGCGGTGGCGACAGCGCCGGACGCGGTTCGCGGTCCGAAGGCGGCTACGGCCGCGGTGATCGGTTCGCTCGCGGCCAAGCGGCCGGTGACTCGCGGTACGGCCGCGGCGATGCCCGCCCGTCGCGCGGCGATTCGCCCGCCGGATCGCGGGACCGCGGCGCCGCCGCCGGTCGCCCACGCGCGGCCGCCCCGAAGCCGAAGAAGCGCAAGACTCCGCCGACCGTGCTGAGCTTCGCCAAACCCGCCCGTCACCAGCATGTCGAGGCCGCGGAATCCGGTCCGAAGAAGTTGCCGTGGGGTGAGGGCGAGCGGCTGCAGAAGGTGCTCGCCAAGGCGGGCGTGGCCTCGCGCCGCGCGGCCGAAGAGCTCATCGAACAGGGCCGCGTCGAGGTCGACGGTGCGGTCGTGCGCGAACAGGGCCTGCGCATCGATCCCGATACCGCCGTGGTGCGGGTCGACGGGGTCCGGGTCGTGGTTCGCGACGAGCAGGTCTACCTGGCGCTGAACAAGCCCAAGGGCTTCCAGTCGACGATGTCGGACGAAATGGGCCGCCCCTGTGTCGGCGATATCGTCGCCGAGCGGGTCATGGCCGGTCAGCGGCTGTTCCACGTCGGCCGCCTCGACGCCGACACCGAGGGTCTGCTGCTGCTCACCAACGACGGCGACCTCGCGCATCGGCTGATGCACCCGTCGTTCCAGGTGTCGAAGACCTATCTCGCGACGGTGCAGGGTGAAATGCAGCGTGGCGTCGGCAAGCAGCTGCGCGACGGTGTCGAACTCGAGGACGGCCCGGCGAAGGTCGACAAATTCCAGGTGCTCGAGGTCGCCGAGGGCAAAACGCTGGTCCGTGTGATCCTGCACGAGGGCCGTAAGCACATCGTGCGGCGGTTGCTCGCGGAGGTCGGGTATCCGGTGATCGCGCTGGTTCGCACGCATATCGGGCCGGTCGCGCTGGGTGATCAACGGTCGGGCACCCTGCGGGTGCTGGGCCGCGACGAAATCGGGAAGTTGTACGAGGCGGTGGAGTTGTGAGTGGTGTGGACATGCTGGACGATCGGATCCGAGGAGGCCGTGACGTGGTGGAATCCGGCATCGGCGACGGCATCCCCGGCGCGGAACTCGTCGTCGCCATGGACGGGCCTTCGGGCACCGGCAAGTCGAGTGTGTCGCGCCGTCTCGCGGCGCGGCTCGACGCACGCTATCTCGACACCGGCGCGATGTACCGCGTCGCGACGCTGCGGGTGCTGCGCAGCGGTGTCGAGCTGACCGATCCGGCCGAGATCGCGGCCGCCGTCAAGGATCTGCCACTCACCATCGGCACCGATCCCGGCCACGAGCTGATCGAACTCGACGGCGAGGACGTCTCGTCCGAGATTCGAGGCGACGCCGTGACCAAGGCGGTCTCCGCCGTCTCCGCCGTGGCCGAGGTACGGACGCAGCTCGTCGCGTTGCAGCGCGAGCTCGCGGCCGCGGCCGGGCGCATCGTGGTCGAAGGCCGCGACATCGGCACGGTCGTGCTGCCCGACGCCGATGCCAAGATCTATCTGACCGCCTCGGCGCAGGCCCGCGCGGCGCGGCGCAATCAGCAGAACATCGTCGAGGGCCGCGGCGACGATTACGAGGCGGTGCTGGCCGATGTGCAGCGCCGCGACAATCTGGATTCCACCCGCGCGGTCTCGCCGCTGCGCCCGGCCGCGGACGCGGTGCAGGTCGACACCAGCGAGCTGAGCATGGACCAGGTCATCGACGAGCTGTACCGGGTTGTGGCGCAGCAGATTACGGTGGGAGAGCGTAGATGAGCCCGAGTGTGACACCGAGTTCGAACTCCGACACCCTCGCCGGCGACGGCATCTGGACCGACGAAACCGAGTGGGAGATCGCCGATTTCGAGGGTGACGCGGATGCCCACGAGCATGTGCCGATGCCCACCCTGGCCGTCGTCGGCCGGCCGAACGTCGGCAAATCGACGCTGGTGAATCGGATTCTGGGCCGCCGCGAGGCCGTCGTGGAGGATATCCCGGGCGTCACCCGTGACCGGGTGTCCTACGAGGCGAGCTGGGCCGGACGCCGATTCCTGGTGCAGGACACCGGCGGCTGGGAGCCCGACGCCAAGGGGCTGCAGCAGGCGGTGGCCCGGCAGGCCGAACTGGCGATGCAGACCGCCGATGCGATCCTGCTGGTCGTGGACGCCACCGTCGGTGCGACCGCGACCGACGAAGCGGCGGTGAAGGCGTTGCGGCGCTCCAAGACTCCGGTGATCCTGGTCGCCAACAAGGTCGACGGCGAGAAGGCCGAGGCCGATGCGGCGGTGCTGTGGTCGCTCGGTCTCGGAGAGCCGCGGATGGTGTCGGCGACGCACGGCCGCGGTACCGGCGATCTGCTCGACGATGTCCTGGCGGTGCTGCCGGAGACTCCGCGCGAGGGTTCCGGGGGAGGCGGCCCGCGCCGCGTGGCGTTGGTCGGCAAGCCGAATGTCGGAAAGTCGAGCCTGCTGAACAAGCTGTCCGGTGACGAGCGCTCGGTGGTGCACGATGTCGCCGGAACGACGGTCGATCCGGTCGACTCGCTGGTCGAATTGGGCGGCAAGACATGGCGTTTCGTCGACACCGCGGGTCTGCGCCGCAAGGTCGGCACCGCCGACGGAACCGAGTTCTACGCCTCGTTGCGCACCAAGGCCGCCATCGAGGCCGCCGAGGTCGCGATCATGCTGATCGACGCCTCCGAACCGATCACCGAGCAGGATCTGCGGGTGATCGGCATGGTCGCCGATGCCGGTCGCGCGCTGGTGCTCGCGTTCAACAAGTGGGATCTGGTCGATGAGGATCGCCGCTACCAGCTCGAGCGTGAGGTCGAGCGCGAATTGGTGCGGGTGCCGTGGGCGCAGCGGGTGAACATCTCCGCCCACACCGGCCGCGCGGTCCAGAAGCTCGTTCCGGCAATGGAAACCGCACTCGAGTCCTGGGACCAGCGGATCCCCACGGGCCGGCTCAACACCTGGCTCAAGGAGGTCATCGCGGCGACGCCGCCGCCGATGCGGGGCGGGCGCTTGCCGCGCGTGCTGTTCGCGACCCAGGCGACCACCCGGCCGCCGACGTTCGTGCTGTTCACCACCGGGTTCCTGGAGGCCGGCTACCGCCGTTTCCTGGAGCGCCGCCTGCGTGAGGAATTCGGTTTCGACGGTTCGCCGGTACGTATCTCGGTGCGGGTGCGCGAGAAGCGGGATCGGTCGAAGAAGTAGTGGAAAGTGCCGGTGCGGGCGGGTTTTCCGTCCGCACCGGACATTCTGCGGGCCGGGTCGATGGAAGTCCCTCGTGCCGATCTGCCGCTCAGTTCGCTCATTGTCTCACGGGCATATGCGCATCAAAACATGTGTATGCGGCATTTCGGGGGCGAGCCCGACTTCGCCGGTAGCGGCAACTTTCACAAGAAATGCATCGACAGGGCTGACTCAAAGCACAGCACTCCGTACCGCACGGGGAGGTGCAGCGAATTGCCTTCGGGGCGGTGCGGACTCGGGGAGGGCGCGTCGACGTTGTCGAATGCGTCCGTTTCGGTCACCATGTGAACCGCATCACGCTACGGTGAATCCGCTTGGCCCACAATCGAAGAGGTTTGCCATGTGGAGCATCGCCGTTCTGTCGGTCATCGCCGCCGCGCTCATCGCCGCCGGATTTTCCGCCGGGTTCCCGGACAAGT
This sequence comes from Nocardia sp. BSTN01, assembly GCF_015354405.1. Taxonomy (GTDB): domain Bacteria; phylum Actinomycetota; class Actinomycetes; order Mycobacteriales; family Mycobacteriaceae; genus Nocardia. The sequence continues at coordinate 22,533 of NZ_JADKYP010000025.1, forward strand.
AGTCCGCAGGATATTGCGGGTTCGCATCGGGCGCTGAGGATTTCGGCCTCGGGAACCGAAGCGAGCTCACCCTGAATGGCCGCGCGGGTGCGGAGGGCGGGGGAGTGTGACACCGACGCCCCGATACTGTGCGGCCGGTTGAGTATCTATCCGTGGATACGAATCATTCGATGGTGCAGGGAAATACGCGGATCCTGCCCTGGGTGATCATGCGGAGTCCTCAGTCTCGAGCCGGTCGGCGACGAAGCGGATCGCTCGGGCGAGATCACGTCCGCGCGGCGTGCTTTCCGCGTCGATCAGCTGGTGCGCCGCCAATCCAGTGAGCAGTACCTGATACAGCGCGCCGACCGCTTCGGTATCGGTGGTCGGAGGTGTGGCGCGCGCGGCTCCCTCGGGGGGTTCATCGAATCCCTCGATCAGTCGTGCGAGGCCTGCGCGTGCCTCGCCGAGGTTCTCGGCCAGCCGGTCTCGGATCTCCGGGTGGGCCAGAGCGTCGAAGGTGGCCGACCAGAGGCCGCGGTGGGTGGCGAGGCTGTCGATCACCGCGTCCCACCGAGCCTCGAATCGCCCTGTCGACGGCGATGTCGCCGGTGGTGAATCCGCCACGGCGCCGGCCAATTCCGTTCCCCAGTCGCGGGTGGCCTGGGCCAGCGCCTCACCGAGCAGCGCCTCCTTGGATCCGAAGTGGTAGCCGATCGCGGCCATGCTCACACCGGCCGCGGTGGAGATATCGCGCACCGTCGTCCGGTCGTATCCCTTGTCGAACAGGCATTGCCGGGCGCCGGCCAGCAGATCCTCACGATTTCCCATGTCCGACAGAGTAGCGCATTCGCCTTAGACAAACGTCTTGCGCGTTTGCGCAAATTCGCTGTACGGTTCTGCCATGCAGCAGACGAGCAACACCACAATCCTGATCAGCGGCGCGAGCATCGCGGGCCCGGCTCTCGCGTTCTGGCTGGCCCGGTACGGTTTCGAGCCGACGATCGTGGAGAAGGCCCCGGCGTTGCGGGCCGGCGGCCAGGCCATCGACGTGCTGGGCACGGCCACCGAGGTGGTTCGACGGATGGGTCTGCTGGACCGGGTGCACGAACGCGGCACCGGCAAGCGCGGCACCTCCTATGTCGACGCCGGCGGGCGGGTGCGCGCCAGTATCGACAGCGAGACCTTCAACGGTGTCGGCGCGGACGGCGACACCGAGATCCAGCGCGGCGATCTGGCGGAGGTGCTGTACGAGGCGACGCGCGACGACGTCGAGTATCTGTTCGGCGATTCGATCACCGCGCTCACTCAGGACGAGGGCGGCGTGCGCGTGAACTTCGAGAATGCGGCACCGCGCACATTCGACCTGGTGATCGGCGCCGACGGCGTGCATTCGAACACGCGCAAGCTGGTGTTCGGGCCGGAGTCGCGGTTCCTGCGCCACATGGGTTACTACATCTCGATCTACACGATCCCCAATGTGCTGGACCTGGACCATTGGGAACTCGACTACAACTCGCCCGGCAAGATCGCCGGCAGCTACAGCGCACGATCGAACACCGAGGCGAAGGCGATCTTCGCGTGGGCCTCGGACCGGCTCGACTACGACTACCGCGACACCGCCCGCCAGCGCGAAATTCTCACCGAGACCTTCGCCGGTGAGGGCTGGGAGGTGCCGACGCTGCTCGAGCATCTGCCCGCGGCGCCGGACTTCTACTTCGATGCGATGGCTCAGATCCGGATGCAGACATGGTCGTCGGGCCGGGTCGCGCTGGTCGGCGACGCCGGTTACTGCGCGTCGCCACTGTCAGGGCAGGGCGCGGATCTGTCGCTGGTCGGCGCCTATGTACTGGCTGCCGAACTGGCCGCGGCTCGTGGTGATCACCGCGCGGCGTTCGCGCGCTACGAGGAACGGATGCGACCGATGGCCGACGCCTGTCAGAAGTTCGCCGAGGGTGTCGGCGCGTGGTACGCGCCCAGCAGCAAGGCGATGATCGGGTTCCGCAACCTCAACGTGCGGATGCTGCGCTACCTGCCGTGGCGCGGACTGATCGGCGGAGCGCCGCAGAAGGTCGCGCGCACGATCTCGCTGGACGATCCCGAAACGCGGACGCCGGACACCTCCGCCGCGTGACCGTTCGGCAGGTATGTCTGTTATGCGAAACCGATCGGTCGGAAATAAACATCACATTTCAGTAACGGTGCCGGACGGGGGGTCGATACGGGCGTGACACGCGCAGTGTGGCGGACACCGGCGAGGCGGGGGTTCGGGGCGGCGGCACTGGGCACCGTCGCGGCCGGGCGGGGGCACGGCCCGCCGCGTTCGATCACGAAAGGTTGCTGTGACATGCGACGATTGCGTCGGCAGAGATCCGGCCGCTCCGGTGCGACGCCGGGGCGGACCCTGCTCGCCTTGGCCCTGGCTCTGTTCGTACCGCTGACCGCGGCGGTATCGGGCCAGCTCCCGCGGGCCACGGCGGCCTTCGACCCTTCCGGCTTCGACTTCTGGGTCGATTCGAGTATGGGGCCGGTCAAATCGCGCGTCTTCCGCGCCGCCGACGGCAATACCGACCGCGTCGTCTACGCCCTCGACGGCATGCGCGCTCGCGAGGACCTCAACGGCTGGGAGATCGAGACCGATATCGCCCGCCTGCTGACCTCGTGGAATATCAACGTGGTGATGCCGGTCGGCGGTCAGTCCAGCTTCTACGCGGACTGGAACGCGCCCTCCAGCTTCCTCGGCGTCGCGCCGGGCTCGGGCTCCTCGTCCGGTTCGACATCGGGATCTGGTGCGCTGCAGGCGTTTTCGGCCGGGCCGGGCAAGTCCTACACCTACAAGTGGGAAACCTTCCTGACGCAGAACCTGCGCGACGCGCTGCGCGACCGCCTGGGATTCCGGGCCGACCGCAACGGCGTCTTCGGCCTGTCGATGGGCGGTAGTGCCGCGCTGACCCTGGCCGCCTACCATCCCGACCAGTTCAGCTTCGCCGGCTCCTTCTCCGGGTACCTCAACATCTCGGCGCCGGGTATGCGCGAGGCGATCCGTGTCGCGATGCTCGATGCCGGCGGCTACAACGTCGATGCGATGGCTCCGCCGTGGGGCCCGCAGTGGCTGCGGATGGACCCGTTCGTCTTCGCGCCCAGGCTGATTCAGAACCACACGCGACTGTGGATCTCGGCCGGCAGCGGCATCCCCACCGCCACCGACGGGCCGAATATGGGCACCGTCAACGGCATGGGACTCGAGGCCCTGGCGCTGGTGAACACCCGCGCATTCCAGGTACGGATGGCGTCCCTGGGCGCGCAGAACATCGCCTACGACTTCCCGGCCGCGGGCATCCACGCCTGGAACAACTGGCGTGACGAGGTGTACCGGATGGCTCCGGACCTGTCGGCGAACATCGGCTGACACGGGTTCGCCGACGTTTTCCTCTGCGGATCGTCGGCAATCCGGGTCGGGACCGCCACCCGGTGGCGATGTCGGGAGGCAAAGGCCCATGACGGGAGCGCAGCGGTGGTCATGGTCGAAGATACTGGGCCCCGGTGGCCCGCCGGCCGTGATCTTCCCGCTCGCTGCTGGACGACCTGCTCGCGACCACCTGGCGAATACCCTCATATTCCAGCTCTTTTCGCCCACCTCGACACCGGGCGGCTATTTCCGGGTGCTGCCGGCGTCGACGGTGAGTGGCAGACCGGTGATGTGGCGCGCCTCGAGCTTGCCGCGAATCCTGGTGATGCAGAACAACTTCGGCTTCACACCGGGGCGTGCGGACCGGAGCCGGCGGCATCGAAACCTGCCGGCGGGTGAGGACCGACCGGTGTGACGGCGTGCCGGTCGAACCCTTTCATCCGCATGGATTTCCGGAGTTGAGCGCGACTCCGAAGATGTGGCCCAGCCGCTCTCCTTCGAACAAGAGCAGGAACAAGCCGTAGTACACATCGAGCATCAGAGCATTGTGCACCGCCGCGGTGTCGTACGGCGTCGAGATGCGCGAGTTCGGTCCCACTGAGCGGGTTCGGTGATATTCGGACCACCCGGGATGTGACACGGTTCACGCCATCTTGTTCACCTGTTACTCCGGAGGGCACATGTCCACCTCCCTCGAAGCGACGACACCGTCGGAGCCGGTCGATACGACCGGCCGACTCGACGGTGCGTCCAAGCTGCGTATCTTTACCGTGCTCGCGGTGATCGTGCTGTTCACCGAGGTCGCCCCCATGCAATTCGTCATGGTGTCGGCGGCACTGCGCCAGATCGCGCCGACCTTCCCCGACCAGGGCGCGAACATCAACTGGGCGATCATCATCTTCGGCGTCATCGGCGCCGCGGCCTCACCGCTCATCGGCAAGATGAGCGACATCTGGGGCAAGAAGCGGATGTTCATGCTCTGCGGGGTGTTGTTCCTGATCGGCTGCGCGCTGTGCGCGATCACCAGCAACTGGATACTGTTCCTGCTCGGCCGAGGTCTGCAGGCCACCGCGATCGCCACCGCGGTGATCTCCTACGGCCTGATCCGCGACCTCATGCCGCGCAAATATGTGCCGATCGGGCTGGGTGTGGCCTCCACCGGCCTGGGCGTTTCGGCCGTGGCCGGACCGCTGATCGGCGGCTACATCGTCGATCACCACAGCTGGCGGGCGATCTTCTGGTTCCTGTTCGTCTTCACCGTGATCATGCTGCCGCTGGTCGCGCTGATCGTGCCGGAGTCGCGGCTGCGCACGCCGCAGCGGCTGGACTTCATCGGTGCGGTGCTGCTGGCCGCGGGCGCGGTGCTGACGCTGATCTACCTGGACAAGGGTCAGGATTGGGGGTGGGCGAAGCCGTCCACACTCGCCTGGCTGGTCGGCGGGCTGGTGCTGCTGGCCGCTTTCCCGATCGTGGAAATGCGTGTGCGGCAACCGATCATGGATATGAAGCTGCTGTTCCACCCGCGGGTGAGTGTGGTGCTGTTCGTCGCGCTGCTGGCGTCGTTCACGATCGGATACCAGGGTTATGCGGTGGGGTACATGACCCAGTCACCGCCCGCCGCGGACGTCACCGCCGGTGTCGTGCAGGGCACGCTCGCCGAGATCCACGCCCAGACCGGGCAGATGTTGCCGGCGCAGGCCGTTCAGGTGAGCCTGAATCCGGGCTACACCTACGGCGACAATCTGACGCTGCTCGGATATGCGGTGCACGTGGCCCTGGCGCAGGCGGTGATCGGCATGATCGCCGGACTGATCGGCGGCTTCTGGATTCGCCGCTCCGGTGCCCGGATGCCGCTGATGTCGGCGCTGGTGGTGATGGTGCTCAGCGGGCTGGCCTATGCGGTCCTCGATCACGGCTGGAGTGTGATCGCGCTGATCAGCGCCGTGTACGGCCTCGCCTTCGGCTTGTACTACGCCTCGACGCCGAACCTCATCGTGGAGGGCGTCCCGGCCGAACAGCAGGGCATCAGCGCGGGCATGCTCGGGGTGATGCAGTCGATGGGCGCCGCGATCGGCATCGCGGTGGCGACCGCCTTCCTCAACGCCAATCCGGTGCGCGCCGATATCTCGGTGGCGGGAAATCATGTGGCCACCAAGGAGATTCCGCTGTTGTTCGCCGACCGCGGATACGAGCTGGGTTTCTACTTCGTGGCCGTATCCGCGGCGATCGCGCTCGTGGGTGTCGTGTTCATGAAGCACGGTCGCAGCGCGGCCACCGGTGGTACCGCGTACTGATTCCGGGCTGAACGCGGGCGGTGCGGTGACCGGCGACGGCCACCGCACCGCCCGCGTGCGTAAAGATCAGCGGCCGTGCGGATTCGGCAGCGAGCCCGGCAGCTCGAGCGGCAGCGACCCGGGCTCGACGAGTTCGCGCGCGAGCAGATCCGCGATCACGTCGGCGTGCACCGGATGGTGGAAGTACCAGCCCTGGGCGGTATCGCACTGCAGTCCGAGCAGCCGATCGGCCTGATGCCGGGTCTCCACACATTCGGCGGTCACGCTCAGACCCAGATCGTGGCTGAGGTCGATGATCGTCTCCAGGATCAGCAGATCGCTGCGGCCGACCGTGCCGGCATTGCGGATGCGGTGGATGAACGGCCCGGCCAGTTTCACCACGTGCAGCGGAAGCTGGCCCAGATAGGCGAGATTGGAATAGCCGGTACCGAAATCGTCGATGGCGATGCGGATTCCGGATTCGGCGAGGGTGTGCAGCGCCTGCAGGGGCCGCCCGATCGCATGCATGAAGGTGCGCTCGGTGAGTTCCAATTGCAGCCGGTCCGGCGGTATTCCGGTGTCGGCCACGATCTTCTGCACCCGCTCCAGCCAGGCCGGATCGGCGACCTCTTCGGCCGAGACGTTCACACTGACCACCGGCGCCTGGTCGCCGAAGCGGTCACACCAGCGCCGTCCCTCCCGGCACGCCTGCTCGAGCACCACCGTGCCGAGCGCGATGATGTGGCCGCCGCCCTCGGCCAGGTCGATGAACCGTGCGGGACTGAGGATTCCCAGCTGGGGGTGGTGCCAGCGCACCAGCGCCTCCACCGCGACCGGCCGATGGTCGCCGAGATCCACGATCGGCTGGTAGTCGAGGAAGAATTCGCCGCGGGCCAGCGCGCCCGGGAGGTCGGCGAGCAGTTCGGCGCGGGTGTGCTCGCGGCGGCGCCGGCTGGGATCGAAGACCGCGTAGCGGCCGCGGCCGTCGGTCTTGGCCCAGTACATCGTGGAATCGGCGGCCTGCAGTAGCTCTTCGGTGGTGGTTTCGGCGGCCTGTTCGGAGATGACGCCGATACTGACCCCGATCCGCAACCGGTGCCCGTCGATGTCGAACGGGACGGTGAACGCGTCGAGCACCGTGCGGGCCAGATCGATCAGTTCGCGCCGGCGGCGGGTGCGGGGTACCAGGATGACGAATTCGTCGCCGCCCATGCGGGCCACCAGATTGTTCTCCCCGACCGCGCAGGCGCACAGCCGGGCCGCCGCGCGGGTGAGCAGTTCGTCGCCGATGGAATGGCCGAAGGTGTCGTTGACGGCCTTGAAATGGTCGAGGTCGACGTAGCACAGGCCGACGCGGGCGTCCGGGTCGGCGAAGGCTTCGGTGAGGGCGTCGAAGAACCGGGACCGGTTGGCCAGCCCGGTGAGCGGATCGTGGTGGGCGCGGTAGCTCAGTCGCTCGCGCAGCTCGCGCTGTTCGGAGATGTCCTCGACCAGCACCAGCGTGTACTGCGGCCGGCCGTGATCGTCGCGGATCAGTGAGACGTTGATATTGGTCCACACGGTGTGCCCGTCGCGATGGCGATACGCCTTCTCCATCTGCGCATGCTCGTGATCGCCGCGCAGCACACCCGCGTACAGCTCCCACATGCCCGGCGGATCGTCGGGGTGGGTGAGGTCGGTGACCTCGAGTTCGTACATCTGTTCCGGTTCGTAGCCGAGCATGGCGGCGAACGCGTTGTTGACTTCGATGATCCGGCCGGTCATATCCGACAGCCCCGTGCCGATCCCGGCCTGGGAGAACACGGCCCGCAATCGGGCCTCACTGGCACGCAACTGTTCCTCCACCACACTGCGCGCCGCGATATCGGCGGTGCGCACACTTTCCTGTTCGCTGAGCAGCCAGGTCCGGAACGCTCGCACGTAACCGCCGGCGAAGGCGCCGATCAATTCCGCGGCCCGGCCGGAGGCGATGTCGAGTTCGGCGAAGTAGGTGGCCAGCACCGTCATGGTGCGGCCGAGAACCTCGTCGCCGACGAAATGAGCGCGGGCCAGATCGCCGCCCAGTTCGGCGACCCGCGCGGTACCGCCGGAGTCGGCGGCGTCGATCAACCCCCGGGCGAGGGTGAGCAGCAACTGGTGGGCCTCGGAAACGCTCATGGGTACGACGTGATCGCGGACCCCGCCGCCGAGCGCCGCTGCCCATCGGTGCGCCAGGTCGGCGTGCGGACCGTGGTGTTCGGACCCATCCCACGCCATGTCGATGATGGTAGCCGGGGCGTGGACTTCGTGTGAACCGCGGGAGTTTCGCACGTGCGTCGAATACGATTGCGTGGCTTCGCCTTCCGGCGGGGTTCAATTCCTGAGAGGTTGCGATGACCAGACCTAGTTGGGCGCCGGAAGGTATCGACCTGGATCGGCCCAGCGCATCCCGGGTCTACGACTTTTTCGTCGGCGGGATGCACAATTTCGAGATCGATCGCACACTGGCACGCCAGATCGAATCGTTCACTCCGAATGTCGCCGAAACCATGCGCGCCAATCGAGATCTGTTGCGTCGCTGCGTGCGTCATCTGGTCGACGCCGGTATCACGCAATTCCTGGATCTGGGCTCGGGTATTCCGACCGTCGGCAATGTGCACGAGGTGGCGCAGGCGCGCAATCCGCAGGCGCGGGTCGTCTACGTCGATATCGATCCGGTGGCGGTGGCGCACAGCCGGGCGATTCTGGACGGCAACCCGCATGCGGCGGTCGTGCAGGCCGATGTCGCCGAGCCGGACACGATTCTGAACGATCCGCTGGTGCGGGAGGTGCTGGACTTCGAGCGGCCGATCGCCGTATTGCTCCTGGGAGTACTGCATTTCGTCCCGGACGAGGCCGATCCGGCGGGATGTGTGGCACGGCTGCAGCAGGCCGTCGCCCCGGGCAGCTATCTGGCGATCACCCATGCCACCGCCGACGGGCAGCCGGTCGAAGTGCTGGAGGCGCAGAAGCTCTCGGGGCGCACCTCGACCGAGATCGTGCTGCGCGACAGAAACCATATCGCGGGATTCTTCCACGACTGGCCGTTGCTGGAACCAGGACTGGTGCATCTGCCGTTGTGGCGGCCGGACAATCCGGCGGACGTGGGGGAGCATCCCGAATTCTCCGGGGCCTATGGCGGTTTGGCGTTGCTGAGCTGAGCACGACTGTAGGGTGTGGACGCCCGTTTGAATATGGAAGGAATGCGGTGCGTACACCTTTGCTGATGGTTGTGTTCGGTCTGGCGCTGACGGCCGGTGGGGCGAATGCGGTTGCCGGGGCCGACCCGATTCCCGCGGTGCCCGGTGCCGTGCAGGCGGTATCGGAGCCGATCATCGTCGGTACCGACGGCGACGGCGGGACCACGACCCTCGACGTCGGTCAGGAACTGGCGGTGGCCCTGCCCGACAACCCGACGACCGGTTACGTCTGGCAGATCGGTGAAGTCGACCGCGGGGTGCTCGCTCAGGAGGGTGATCCGGTATTCCGGCCGGGCAGCTCGATGCCGGGCGCGCCGGGTACCAGCGTGTGGACCTTCACCGCTGCTCGCGCCGGCAGCACCCGGCTGAGCCTGGTGTCGGTGCGGCCGTGGGATCAGGCCAACCCGGGCCAGCGGTTCTCGATGACCGTCACCGTGCGGTAATACCCCCGGTATCGATACGGCCCGTACCGGAAGGGACGGGCCGTTCGTGTGTCCGGGGACGCCGTACCCGGCCGCGGACACGTATCACCGGTGCGGCGGTTCGTGTCCTGGTGTCGCGGCGGCGTTGTCGTCGAGCAGGCGGCCGTCGGCGAGTCGCAACCGCCGGCTCACCCGCACCTCGGCGAGGAACCGTTCGTCGTGACTGACGACCACGATCGCCCCCCGATAGGACTCCAGGGCGCCGACCAGCTGCCCGACGCTCACCAGATCGAGGTTGTTGGTGGGTTCGTCGAGCAGCAACAGCTGCGGCGGCGGTTCGGCGAACAGCACGCAGGCCAGGGTGGCTCGCAGTCGTTCCCCGCCGGAGAGGACACCGACCGGCAGGTGGGCGCGGGAGCCGCGGAACAGGAAGCGCGCCAACAGGTTCATCCGCTGCGCGGCGGGCAGGTGCGGGGCGGCGGCGGCCAGATTCTCCGCCACGGTCCGGTCGGGGTCGAGCAGGTCCAGCCGCTGGGACAGGTAGGCGATGCGACCGTCGGCGCGGGTGACGGTCCCGCTGTCGGGGGTGAGATCGCCGTGCACGATGCGCAGCAGCGTGGATTTGCCCACGCCGTTGGGGCCGGTCAAGGCGATGCGCTCGGGTCCGCGGATGGCGAGATCGGCGCCCTCGCCGGCGAACACTTCGCGGTCGCCGAAGCGGAACCGGAGGTGCTCGGCGGCGAACAGGGTGCGCCCGGCCGGGACCTCGGTATCGGGCAGATTCAGCACGATGCGCTGTTCCTCGCGCAACGCCCGCCCGGCTTCGTCGAGCCGGTTCTTCGCGGCGTCGAGTCGGGCGCCGTGGGTTTCGTTCGCGCGTCCCGCCGACTGCTGGGCGTTGCGTTTCATGGTGCCGGCGAAGATCTTCGGCAGTCCGGCGTTGCCGAGGTTGCGCTGCGCGTTACTCGCCCGGCGCGCGGCGCGTTCGCGGGCTTGTTGCAATTCCCGCTTCTCGCGTTTGACCTCCTGTTCGGCGGTGCGGATGTTCTTCTCCGCGACCGCCTGCTCGGCCTGCACCGCCTGCTCGTAGTCGGTGAAACTGCCTCCGTAATAACGGATTTCGCCGTCGTGGAGTTCGGCGATGCGATCGGTGCGGTCGAGCAGGGCGCGGTCGTGGCTGACCAGCAGCAGGCAGCCGCTCCAGTCGGTGAGCACGTCGTAGAGCTGGTGGCGGGCCTCGAGATCGAGATTGTTGGTCGGTTCGTCGAGCAGCAGTACGTCCGGTCGCCGCAGCAGCTGGGCGGCGAGTCCGAGTGAGACGATCTGCCCGCCGCTGAGGGTGTGCAGCCGCCGCTCGAACGGCAGCTCGCCGAGCCCGAGCCGGTCGAGTTGGGCGCGGGTGCGTTCCTCGATGTCCCAGTCGGTGCCGATGGTGGTGAAGTGCCGCTCGTCGGTGTCGCCGGATTCGACGGCGGCCAGCGCGGCCAGCACCGGTGCGATGCCGAGGACTTCGGCGACGGTCAACTCTCCGGTGAGCGGCAGATTCTGCGGTAGGTATCCGAGGACGCCGTCGACGGTGATACTGCCCGCCGAGGGGGTCAGCTCACCGGCGATCAGCCGCAGCAGGGTGGTCTTTCCGGCGCCGTTGGGGGCGACCAGGCCGGTCCGTCCGCCCGGCACACTGAAGGACAGATCCCCGAACACCGGGGTGTCGTCGGGCCAGGTGAACGACAGATTCGAACAGACGATGAAGGCATCGGACATGAGTGAGACCTCGAAAGTCGTTGCGGCACGGTGCGACCGCGCCACAGGGTGATCGGGTGAACGACGACATGGCCACGTCGGCGGCGCCGCGTGCGCCTACCGGTGGCCGTGACTTCCGGGTCTATCCGGAGATGTCGAGTTCACCAACCATGTCTGGTCTCCTTGATCTACCGACTCCGCCCGACGATAACAGCCGGACCGTATCTCGCGGAAAAAGCCGAGGTCGGATTGCTCTCGTGCGTTGACAGGCCGCCGCGGCAGCTCTAATCTTGACACTGTCAAGATGGACCGATCCGGAGGGTGTCTCATGGCCCCGCTCGTCGTACTCGTCGTCGTCACCGCACTGGCCCGGCTCGCCGGTGTGATCGACCTCGCGGACTGGCTCGACTCGTGGCCGCACGCCCTGCGCGTGGGGCTGGCCGCGATGTTCCTGCTGACCGCGTCGGCGCACTTCCAGCAGCCGCGGCGCGACGCGCTGATCGCGATGGTCCCGCCCGGGCTGCCGTCCGCTGCGGGGCTGGTGACGCTGACCGGTATCCTCGAGGCGGCGGGTGCGGTGGGACTGCTGATACCGCCGGTCGCGCCCGTCGCCGCCGCCGGTCTGGTCGCGTTGATGATCGCGATGTTCCCGGCGAATGTGCGGGCCGCCCGGGCCGATCTGGGAATCAAGACCATGCCGCTGCCATTGCGCACGGCCGTGCAGGTGGTGTTCATCGCCGCTGCCGTCGCGGCGGCGTTCTGATCCGTCCCGGCTGGTGATCGCGCACCGGAGTCCGCTCGACCGTCGGGAGAACCGATAGTGTCGACGGCGCCGAGGTCGCTCGGCGTGTTGCTATCGCCCCGCGGTGGCCGGCGTCGCCGGGCGCCGGGACCGGACAGGAGTGTGCGCGGATGTCGCTGGTCGGCCGGGAATCGGAACTCAAATATCTGGACGAAGCGATCGCCGGCATCGAGGAGCGCGGCGGCGCCGTCGTCGTCGTGGGCGAAGCGGGGATAGGTAAAACCGCACTGCTGCAGGAAGTTTCGGCGATGGCCACACTGGCCGGTGTCCGGACGGTGGCCGTGACCGCCGGCGAGGCCGAACAACAGCTGCCGTATGCGGGGTTGCACCAGATCGTCTTCCCGCTGCGGTCCGGTCTCGATGCGCTGCCGCCCACCCACGCCGCGGCCCTGAACGCCGCGCTCGGATTCGTGGACGCGGCCGCACCGAACGAATATCTGATCGGTTCGGCGCTGTTGACCCTGCTGAGCGATCGGGCGGCCGAACAACCGCTGCTGCTGGTGGTGGAGGACCTGCACTGGCTCGATGCCGCTACCGCCGGGGTGCTCGCCTTTCTCGCGCGCCGCCTGGAATCCGAGCCGATTCTGCTGGTCGCCGCCACCCGGGACGCGGATACGGCGCTGACGCCGGGACATGCGACGCTGGCGCTGTCACGGCTGGCAGAGGAGGAGGCGCGGCAGCTGCTCGACACCGTCGCCCCCGGCCTCGACGATCGCCGGCGGGCACGGGTGCTGGCGGCAGCGGCCGGAAACCCCTTGGCGCTGAAGGAATTACCATCGGCCGCCGACCGGCCGGACGCTCCGCTGCCGCTCACCGCGCGCCTGGAACGCGCCTTCGGTCTGCGGGCCGATCAGTTGCCCGAGACGACCCGCACCGCCCTCCTGCTCGCCGCGCTCGACGAACTCTCGGTAGCGGAGACGCTGGCGGCCGCCGCACTGCTGACCGACGGTCCGGTCGAGGACGTGGAGCTGACCCCCGCGATCGCCGCCGGGTTGATCGAGATAGATTCGGGCGCAGTGCGATTCCGTCATCCGCTGATGCGTTCCGCGATCCCCGCGGCGGCGCCACCGGCCGCCCGCCGCGCCGCCCACCGTGCCCTGGCCTCGACCCTGCGCGATCAACCGGATCGCGCCGCGCGCCATCACGCGGCCGCCGTCGTCGGACCGGACGACACCGCCGCCGCGGAACTCGAGGCCGCGGCCGAGCGGGCGTTGCGCCGGGGCGGAGTCGCGGCGGCGATCACGACCCTGGAATATGCCGCGCGCCTGACCGAAACACCGGCAGTGCGGGTGGGGCGACTGTTGCGCGCCGCCGAACTGGCCGTGGAATCCGGCGGGCGCGACACCGTCGATCGGCTGCTGCGGGAAGCCGGACGCCAGGATCTCGACTCGCGCCAGCGCGCCTTGGCGACATGGCTGGTGAGTGGATTCGACGACGGCGTCGGCGAGGATCCGGCCCGCACCACCGAGCTCGCGACCCTGGCCGAAACCATTGCGGCAGAAGGGGATCGGGACCTCGCCATGCGCATTCTGTGGGGGACCGCCATGCGTTGCTTCTGGTCCGAGCCCGGTCCGGACGCGCGCCGCGCACTGCTGGCGGCCGCCGACGGCATGGGCCTGCCCGCCGGTGATCCGCGGCTCGTGGCGATCACCGCCTATGTGGCCCCGTTCGAGCGCGGCGCGACGGTCTCCGACGAACTGCGCGCACTGGCCGGGCGAACCGGCGCCGATCCGGAGGTCGACCGCTACCTCGGCAGCGCGGCGCTGCAGATCGGCGCCTTCGCGCTGGCCGGGCGCTTCTCGGCCACGGCGATCACCGGTCTGCGGGAACAGGGCAGGCTCGGCCTGCTGACCAGGGCGCTGGCGGTGCGGGCCTGGAGTTGTGCCCGCACCGGCGATCTGGCGGGCGGTGCGGCGGCCGCGGCCGAGGCCGGACGCCTCGGACCGGAAACCGGACAGCACTTCATGTACGGTCTCGCCGTCGCCGTCGCGGCCGAAATCGCCGCGCTGCGAGGCGATTTCGACGAGGCGATGCAACAGGCGGCGGAGGCCGGACGGATCGGCGCGGCCGCCGGCGCGCGACCGGTGCTGGCGACCGTGCAACGGGCCCGCGCTCTCGTCGCACTCGGACAGGGCCGCTACGACGACGCGCTCGCCGATCTGCGCCGGATTCTCGACCCCGCCGACCCGGCCTACCAGCTCGCCCTGCGCGCCTACATCGTCGGCGACCTGGTCGAAGCCGCGGTGCGCGCCGGGCGCGTCGAGGAGGCGGAGGACATCGTGCGCGAATTCGAGCAGCAGGCGACGCGCACTCCGTCGCCGGCCCTGCACGCCGGCCTGCGCTACGCCCGCGCCCTGCTCGCCTCGGCCGAGTCCGCGGAGGAACTGTTCACCGCCGCACTCGACGCCGATCCGGACGGGTGGCCGCTCGAACGCGCCCGCGTCCAGCTCGCCTTCGGGGAGTGGTTGCGCCGGCAGCGACGCATCGTCGAGTCGCGCGCCCATCTGCGCGCGGCCCGCGACACCTTCGACGCCCTGGGCGCGCGGCCGTGGGGTGATCGGGCGCGCCGCGAACTGCGGGGCGCGGGGGAGACCAGCCCGCGCCGCGACCCCGACGCGCGCGACAGCCTGACCCCGCACGAACTGGGTATCGCGCAGCTGGCCGCCGAAGGGCTCACCAATCGGGAGATCGGGCAGCGACTGTATCTGTCGCATCGCACCGTCAGCACCCACCTGCACCGCATCTTCCCGAAACTCGGCGTCACCTCCCGCGCCGAACTGGCCGGCGCGCTGCGCACCGCAGCGGATCCGGTGACATAGTCCGGGCGCCGATGACGTACGCACATACCGTCATCCGACGGGCGCGTCCGCACACCGGTGCCGCCTACCGTTCGTCCTATCGAAGCCGTGGCAGTGGGCGCGGCGGACGAGGACACGGGAGATGAGCAGATGTTCACCAAGAAGCGGTTCGCGCAGATCATCGCGGCGACGGCGGTAGTCGCGTCACTGGCGGCGTGCTCGTCGGGGACGGATGCGCAGGCTCCCGCCGCTCCGGCGAGCGCCGCGGGCGTCGGCGCCGGTGAACACACCGCCCTCGGCCCGATCAAGCACATCGACGCCGGTGTCCTCGATACCGCCTACGTCGAATACGGTCCGGAGAACGGGCCGGCGGTCGTGCTGATCCACGGCTGGCCTTACGATCCGGCGAGCTACATCGACGTCGGCCCGCGGCTGGCCGCCCAGGGCTACCGGGTGATCGTGCCGTATCTGCGCGGCTACGGTCCGACGCGATTCCTGTCTCCGGACACCGCGCGCAACGGCGAGCAGGCGGCGGTCGCGCACGACGTCATCGCGCTCATGGACGCCCTGCACATCGACAAGGCGGTCTTCGGTGGATATGACTGGGGCGCAAGGACTGCCGACGTGATCGCGGCGCTGTGGCCGCAGCGGGTGAAGGCGCTGGTGGCCGTGAGTGGCTATCTGATCACCGATGTCGCGGCCAATCAGCAGCCGCTCGCGCCGGCCGCGGAGGCCGGCTGGTGGTATCAGTACTACTTCGCCACCGACCGCGGCGTGCTCGGCTACCGCCGCAACGTCCACGATTTCGACAAGTACATCTGGAAGACCGCCTCGCCGAAGTGGAACTTCGACGACGCCACCTACGATCGCAGCGCCGCCTCGTTCGGCAATCCCGACCATGTCGACGTCGTGATCTCCAACTACCGCTGGCGCCTGGGCTTGGTCCCCGGCGAACCGCAGTACGCGGCGGAGGAGACCACGCTGGCTCAGGGCCCGGCGATCACCGTCCCGACCATCACCATCGGCAGCGATTTCGACGGCGCCAACGCCGACGGCAAGAGCTACCGCGCGAAGTTCACCGGCAAGTACGAGCACCGCACGCTGCCCGGGGTCGGCCACGACGTCCCGCAGGAAGCGCCCGCGGCCTTCGCGCAGGCCGTGATCGACGCCGATCATCTCTGAAACCCGCTCGCAGACAGCAGAACACCCGCGCCGCGATGATGCGGCGCGGGTGTTCGAGCGTTGGGTCAGGGCAGCGGGATCCACTGGCCGAACAGCCAGAAGCCGTGCTGGGCCGGCTGCGGGTTCGGCTGCTGATTCTGATGCTGCTGCGTCGGCTGATGCTGTTCGGGAGCCGGTTGCTGCTGCTGGTGGCCGGGGTCCGCGCTGGCGACACCGGCGCCGATACCGACCGTTCCCAGTACGACGCCACCGGCCACCGCCGCCTTCGCGAGCTTCGACTTCATCATCTTCACCGTGAATTCTCCTTCGGCACATTCCGTTCGGGTACGCACCGATCCTGTGTGGTGCGGATGTGTGCGCCCGCGGTCTGGCCTGTGCGGCGGCTATGACTGTGCCGCGAGGGGCCGCAGACGGGTGAGGACCTCACGGTCGCCGCGCGCGGTGAGCCCGATCCGCCGCGCCACCTCGAGATCGATCACGCCGGTGAGCAGGCCGAGGACCGCATTGGCGGGTCCGTCGAGGACCAGATCGGCGGCGTCGGTGCTGCCGACGCGGGTCTCGACGCGGCCCGCATCGACGTCGACGACAGCGTGCACGTCGTCGACGACGAGCTGAATCACCACCGGCGCGGCCGAGGGGTCGGCGTCGGCGGTGAACCAGGTGGGTACGTAGGCCAGCCACTGCGGAAGGAACGTGTCCGTCGGGGTGACCGTCTCCATGTACCGCAGTCCCCAGCGCCCGAGTGCGCGCAAGGCGGGTTCCAGTTCCCGCCCGGATTCGGTGAGCCGATAGAGCGCCGTCGCGACGGGCGGCGGCGCATCCTCGCGGTCGATCAATCCGGCGTCCTCCAGTTCGCGGAGGCGGGTGGACAGCAGATTCGCGGCGATGCCGGGCAGCCCGTTCTTCAGGTCGGTGAATCGGCACGGCCCCTGGATCAGCAGTTCGCGCACGATCAGCAGGGTCCAGCGATCGCCGACCACATCCAGGGCGCGAGCGATCGAACAGTACTGGCCGTAGCTTCGCATGCGTCCACTATATCGGTTCAAGTAGAGTTTCCGTATTTATTAGTTGAAAATCTCTACTTTGCGGCTCTAGCATGAAAAGGAAAGGTCGGTCGCCGAGTGGCCGGGCATTCCTCTGTATCGGAGTAAGCGCATGACTCGCACCCAGATCCCCGCCCAGTACGCCACCGGCGCGGCCCGAACCGATATCGAACGCGCGCTGCTCGCCGCCGGCAAGGATCTCGACCGCCTGCGGCTCGCCGATCTGGCGATGCTCGAGGACTTTCACACCAGCGGCCGCATCGCGACCGGCGAACTGGCCGACCTTGTCGAAATAACTTCTGCCACAGAGGTTCTCGACGCCGGCACCGGCATCGGCGGCACCGCCCGGTACCTGGCCGACCGATTCGGATGCCGGGTCACCGGCGTCGACATGGTGCAGGAGTACTGCGAGATCGCCCGCTGGCTCGACGAACTCGTCGGCCTGGGCGATCGAATCGCCGTGCGGTGCGCCGATGTCACCGCACTGCCGTTCCCGGACGGCGCCTTCGGCGTCGTATTCAGTCAGCACGTCCAGATGAATATCGCCGACAAGGACGGCCTCTACCGCGAAATGCGCCGGGTGCTGGCGCGTGGGGGACGGCTCGCACTCTGGGACATCACCACCTCCGGCGCCGGTGAACCCGACTATCCGCTCCCGTGGGCCGACAGTCCCGGCTTCGGGCACCTCGTCACCCCCGCCGCCCTGCGCGCGACGATCGAGGCGTCCGGATTCGCCGTCGAGCGGTGGGACGACCGCACCGACGAGGCCGTGGCCGTGATGCGCATGGTGCGGGGGCTGCCGCCCAACCCACTCGGCCTGCACGCCTTCGTGCCCGACTTCGCCACGCGCGCAGCACATCTCACCGACGCGCTGGCCGACGGACGACTGCGGGCGATACGGGCGGTGGCGCGGGCGCGGTGACCGGTCAGCGCGTCAGCGCTGCGCTCCGGGTGGCCAGGTAGTCGCGTTCGCGCTGGTTTTCGGTGAGGCGGGCGGCGGTGTCGAAGCTGCGTCTCGCCTCTTCGGCCCGGCCCAGGCGGGCGAGCAGATCCGCGCGGACGGCATGGAACAAATAGTGCTCGGTCAGGTCCACAGCGTCCACGAGAGTCAGTGCCGCGGCCGGTCCGTCGACCTCGGCCACCGCCACCGCTCGATGAAGTGCCACAACCGGATTCGGGTCGAGGCGCGTCAACCGGTCGTAGAGCGCGAGGATCTGCGTCCAGTCGGTGACCGCATCGGTGTGCGCGGCGTTGATCGCGGCGAGCAGCTGGTAGCGGCCGGGGCGGTTGCGGCGCAGGCAGGCGCGCACGATGGCCCGGCCCTCCGGGACCAGTGCGGCATCCCAGCGGCCGCGGTCCTGGTCGCCGAGGCGGACGAAAGCGCCGGACGCGTCGGTGCGGGCGTCGCGGCGAGCGTGGGCGAGCAGCATGAGGGCGAGCAGGCCCGCCGCCTCCGGCTCGTCGGGCATCGAGGCGACCAGCGCACGAGTGAGCCGGACGGCCTCCTCGCACAGGTCCGTGCGCAGCAGTTCCGCGCCCGACGAGGCGACATATCCCTCGTTGAAGATCAGAAACAGGGTGGCGAGAACGGAGTCGAGCCGTTCGGGCAGATCGGTCTCGCCGGGCACCCGGTAGGGGATGCGGGCGTCGCGAATCTTGGCCTTCGCGCGGGCCAGCCGCTGCGCCATCGTCGTCTCCCGGACCAGGAACGCGCGAGCGATTTCGGGGGTCGTCAGTCCGCCCAGCAGCCGCAGGGTGAGCGCGACCTGCGCGAGCCGGTTCAGCGCCGGGTGGCAGCAGGTGAAGATCAGCCGGAGTTGCTCGTCGGGCACGGCGCTGTCCTCGATGTCGTCGGACGGGGCGTGCGCGATCGCCGCCTCGGCGTACTTGCCGGCCCGGGCCGATTCGCGACGCAGCTGGTCGATGGCTCGGCGCCGGGCGGTGGTGATGATCCAGCCGGCCGGACTCGGCGGCGGCCCGTCCTGCGGCCAGCGACGCGACGCGATGGCGAAGGCGTCGGCGACCGCGTCCTCGGCCAGGTCGATATCGCCGAGCATACGAATCAGCACGGCGACGGCCCGGCCGTATTCGGCGCGGAAGACGGCGGCGATCTGCTCCGGTGTCATCGCGTCAGAACGGTGGAACGTCTCGGAACGGGCGGATTTCGATCGGTAACGTGGTGGCCGCCGCCGCCTTGCGTCCCCATGCCAGCGCCGCATCCAGATCGGGCGCGGTGATCACCCAGATCCCACCGATATGTTCCTTGCCCTCCAGATAGGGCCCGTCGGTGAGCAACCCGTCGGCTCGCACCACGGTCGCACTGTCGGGCCCGTGCAGGCCGCCGGTGAACACCCACGACCCGCTGTCGCGCAGTTCTTCGTTGAGCCGGTGCAGGTCGGCCACGATCCGGTCCATGGTCTCGGCATCGGGCGCACCGCTGTCGGGTTGGTAGATCGAGAGCAGATATTCGGGCACGGCCCTCTCCTCAGCGCCGGGCGTAGCGGGCGATGATCACGCCCGTGGTGGTCGCGACGCTACCGAGGAGGCGAAATTCGGTCAACGGCGCGGCATCTTCGAACAACCTGGTCCCCGCACCGAGGGTGAGCGGGTGGATCACCAGCGTGTACCGATCGATCAACCCGGCGCCGTGCAGGCTGCGCACCAGGGCCGCGCTGCCGATGATCGACAGATTCTTCCCGGGACGCGACTTCACTTCGCGCACGGTCCGAGTCGCGTCGCCGCGCAGCAGGATCGAGTTCTGCCACGCGTCGACGTCGTCCAGGCCGGTCGACGCGACGTACTTCGTCGCCGCGTTCATATGTCTGCTGTACGGATTGTCGTCGGCCCGTCCCCACACGGTGGTGAAGTCCTCCCAGGTGCGCCGCCCGAACAGCATGTCGCCGGGCTCGGCCATATCTTTGCCCATCTCCCGGACGAGCACGTCGTCGTGGAATCGCTGCCCCCACCCGCCGAACGGGAAACCGCCGCGGGTGTCCTCGTCCGCGCGGCCCAGTCCCTGTACGACACCGTCGAGCGTGACATTCATCGTCACCGTGATCGTTCGCATCGCGCTGCTCCTCTCGATTCCGGGGACGCGCACGATCGCGACCCTTACCTCCCATACGAACGGCCGCCGCCGAAATCGACATCGGGCGGAAAAGTCGAACCAATGCCGACCATCCGCCGGCTGTCACCGGGTTCGCCCGAGGCAGATCTCGTCGGCGGGAAGATCCGCCAGACCCAGGACCGCGGGCAACGCGTGCACACCCGGCGAGGTGTCCGGTGCGCGCGCGGCGGCTGCCGCGGCGATCACGCCGGTGGCACGGGACTGGCCGTGCCCGTGCGCCCACCGCGTGCCGCCGTGACGATCGCGGGCGAGCACGATCCACCGGTCGCTTCCCGGAAAATGCAGTCCGCGCGGGACTCTCGAGGCGCCCGGCAGCCAGGTCGCGGCGGCCAGGGCGGCGGTGGCGGTCCGGGAATCCAGTCCGAAGAAGGTGCGGACGGGAACTCGCAGTTCGTCGCTCAGGGTGTGCTGGTCGGCGAAGTCGGCGCGGTACAGCAGACGCGGCCGGCGATGCCCCGGGAAACGGAATGACTTCGGCCGGGTGTAGTTGCGAACGCGTTGGCCGTGCGCGTGGAAGTGCCTGCCCAGCAGCCGATACGACCACTCCGTGGCTGCCGCGCCGTGGTGCTCGCCCGCGCCGAGCAGCACCGCCAGATCGATCGGCCCGGGGGCGTCCCGGTGGACCGCGTGCGCCAGCAGATCGGTCAGTCCCGGAGCGAGGCCGACATCGACCAGAATCGGTGCGGCCGTCGGCAGCCGGCGAAGCGCCTCGATATAGGCGGAGGTGGCGGTGATGTCGACGAACGCGCAGCGGGCGGCGCCGGCCACCGCGGCCAGTGCCGGATTTTCGGCGCCCGAGGCATTGACGACGACATCGGTTCCCGCCAGCGCCGCTCGATATCCGGTGAGCAGCGGATCGCCGAGGTCGACGGGCGTATCGGCGCGGGCGGGATTCCGTCCGGCCGCTACCGCCGTGACACCGGTTCGACGAAGTTCGGTGACCACATGTGTGCCGACGGCGCCGTATCCACCGAGTACGAGGACCTTCACCGCGCGGGATCCGATGCGGTGGCCGTCCGCTGCCGGTCGTGGCGGGCCCACCGGTCGCGCGGTTCGCCCACGCGCCGCCCTTCGCCCGCGTCCAGGCGACGGTGCGCCTCGGCCATCGACTCGCCGATCGATCGATGCCGGCCCCACCAGTGGATGTGGCGCAGATAGCCGCGGGAGCGGTAGGTGTTCATCACCGTGACGTGGTCCGGGCTGCCGGTGAACTCCTCCAGCGCGTCGGCATCGGCCCACAGCGACAGCGAATAGGTGATCCGTCCCCACGGCTGATAGCTGGTGACGATGCCCAGCGCGCCGTCGGTCCGCAGCACCTGCTTCTCCAGCCGTGCCGAGATCGTGGCGACCGGGACCAGGTCGGACAGCCGGTGCGGGCGGAATTCGTTGACGCTCAACAGTATCCGCTCGGGCCAGGCGGTGGTGGCGGTCGGATACCACGGGCGGTACAGGCGGAAATCCGAGGCGCCGAAGCCCGACTGCGCATGTGCCCGCAGCGTTGTCGCCGCCGACAGCCGGAAAGCATCCGCGGTGGCGGAGATGCCGAGTGGGGACATGGTGGTCACTCTTTCTCGAAGGGGTCGACGCGTAGCCGTCGTGGCGCTAGCGTCGCAGGTGTGCGCACCGCGGGACTTCCGAAAACGTGCGGTGACCAACCGCCGCTGGTGTGGATCAGGCCCGATCACGCCGGGTATCTCGGTCCCAACATCGGGGTGAGGCCGCACGCCGCGGCGGTCGACGTGCTCAATGTGGGTGTGGACGGGCCGCTGATCTTCGACTCTCCGGCAGTGGGCTCGATGCGCCCGGGCAGTGTCTACGCGCCTGCGCGCGTTCCCCATCGGGTACTGGTTCCCGAGGGGCGAGTGTTGCTGTTGTTCGCCGATCCGGCGCGCCGGCCGGTATCCGATGCGTCGGGCACGGTGCGAGAGTCCTTCGGTCCCTTCGGTTTCGGTTATCGGTCCGAGGCCGGGATCGCCGCGGCCTGCCGCGACGGTGCCGCGCCCGACGTGATCGCCGGCTACACCGGGCTGCGGGCCGCGGGGCCGACGACCGGCTCGGCCGCCGATCCGCGGATCACCAGGCTCGCCGAGACCATCCGGAACGCGCCCGATCGGGTGTACCGCGCCCCGGAGGTCGCGGCCCGGCTCGGAATGTCGACCTCGTATTTCCTGCGTCTGTTCGCCCGGGACACCGGCACCACCTTCCGCCGATACCAGCAGTGGGCGCGTCTGCTCCGGGTCGTGCACGGCCTCGCTTCCGGATACGACCTGACCCGCAGCGCGGTCGATGCCGGTTTCGCCTCATCGTCGCATTTCAGTGACACCTTCCGGCACACCTTCGGGCTCTCCGCGACCGACCTGCTGCGAACCGGGGTGCGGTTCGACGTCTCGGATTCCGAACCGCACCTACCGATCTGAGCACCGCCCAGCGGTCACGGTGCCGGATTCGATGCGGGCGTGGACTGTCGTGGTCGAGTGGCGAGCGCTGCGCGTTCCGCCGAGATCTGGGTGTGCAGGGCGTGGCATCGGCGCAGGACATCGGCGCGGTCGGGTTCCTCCGGTATGAGCGGCACCGCGTGCTCGATCATCGTCGCCTGTTCGAGGATCACCCGGAGCCGGTCGGGATCGGTGACGCGGTCGGCGATCTGCGCCAGGGCGTCGAGCTGGCGGATCATCACCGCCGGTTGCCCGGCACCGGCTTGGCGGATCTTCTCGAAGGCGCGCTGAACCAGCCGCTCGTAGCTGACCTGTGCGGCGAGCACCCGGATGTGACCGTCCTTGTCGCGGCGCACCGGATTCGGTTCCCAGGTGACCGCGATGCGCGACAGGCAGTCGCCGAGCCAGTCGATACACGTCAGCACCGTGAACGTGTCGTTGGTCGCGGAGGCGAGCGCGCGCAGGGCGATCTCGACGATCTGATCGACACCGAAGGACACGTCCTGCACCAGGCTGCGCATCGAGCCGGTGACGTGGCCGCGGGAGAACTTCTTCTCGATCCCCTTCGCGGCCTGCGCCGGCCACACTCGCGCGATCACCTGCCCCTCGGTCACGAAATGCCCTGGGCGATAAGGCAAATGGATGACCGCATCCGCCTCGGCGGCCAGCCGGACCAGCCGCTCGTAACGGATGTACTGGAGATATCCGCTGTTGGAGGTGCGCACCTCGCCGCCGGACCGGGCCAGCAGATCGCGTAGTTCACGTGCCGACGGACCGTGTTTCGCCCCGCTCGCGGTGGTGTCGGCGTTGGCGTCGACCGCGGTGCGCACTTCGCGCGCGATGTCGGCGACCACATTAGGCAATTGGATCTGCCCGCCGATGTGATTGATGAAGTAGATGAGCACCGCCAGATCGACCACCAGCGAACCGATCGACACCGTGGCGCTGATGTGCGGGACGAAATCCTCGCCGACCGACACCAGCGCCGCGATCGCGTACACGAAGGTCGCGACGAAGGTGCCGAGGGTCAGCTGGGTGCCGCGGTCGCGGATGAAATTGCGCAGCATGCGCGGCCCGAACTGAGTGGAGGCCAGCGTCAGCGCGAGGATCGTGATCGAGAAGACGACACCGACCACGGTGATGATCGCGGCGGCGATGGAGGTCAGTACCTGGCGTGCAGCATCGGGCGTGCCGCCCAGCACCCAGGTGGGCAGGCTCGTTCCGCTGTGGTAGGCCGTGCGGTCGAGGGTGAAGGTCAGTGCGAACAGCGCTACCGCGGCCAGGACTTCCAGGGTCGGGACGAACCACAGATTGGTGCGTAGCCGTTCCCGCCAGCGGTCCGCCTCCAGCGAGATCCCGTGCACGCTGGACCTCCTTGCGCTCTCGCCGACGGCGACTCTCGGCCTGTCGTCCCGAACCTACCTCCACTTCTCGGCGGAGATCGAATTGTGGCGCGGTGCCATCGAACCGGTCGAGACGACAATAGGTTCACAATTGCGCACCTATTGTCTTAAACTGGCGGTGTTCGATGCGTTCCGCGGATTCCGGAGGTCCCGACGTGCTGGAGGTCTTGCGGCACGACCGTTTCCGGCGCTTGTTCACCGCGCAGGTGGTGGCTCTGGTCGGGACCGGTCTGCTGACCGTCGCGCTGGGTTTGGCGGCCTACGATCTGGCCGGAACCGATGCCGGTGCGGTGCTGGGTACCGCGCTGGCGATCAAGATGGTCGCCTACGTCTTCGTGGCGCCGGTGATCTCGGCGCTGACCGACCGGGTGCCGCGGCGGGTGCTGCTGGTATCGGCCGATGTGGTCCGGCTGGTCATCGCATTGCTGTTGCCGCTGGTCACGCACGTCTGGCAGATCTATGTCCTGATCTTCGTACTGCAGGCGGCCTCGGCCACGTTCACCCCGGCCTTCCAGGCGGTCATCCCGTCGATCCTGCCGGACGAGGAGGACTACACCCGCGGGCTGTCGCTCTCGCGGCTGGCCTACGACCTGGAATCGCTGCTCAGTCCCGTCGTGGCGGCGGCATTGCTGACCGTGGTCGGCTATCACCTGCTGTTCGTCGGCACCGCAGCGGGTTTCGCGACCTCCGCGATCATGGTGGTGCGCACCACGCTGCCTCGATCGGTGCCCGCCGACCGGACCGGTTCGCTGCCGGCCCGGATCACCTCGGGCGCACGCCTGATGGCGGCGAGTCCGGTGCTGCGCGGGCTGCTGGCGATGAACGTCGCCGTCGCCGCGGCGACCGCGCTGGTCGTCGTCAACACCGTGGTCTACGTGCGCGACCTGCTGCACGGGCCGGCGTCCGCGGTCGCGGTGGCGCTGGGCTGCTTCGGCGGTGGTTCGATGATCGTCGCGCTCGCGATTCCGCGGCTGCTCACCGGCATTCCCGATCGCCGCCTCATGCTGATCGGGTGTGCGATCCTGCCCGCCGGTCTCGCCGGCGCCGCGATGCTCGCCGCCCTCGAGCCCGGACCGCGGGCGGGCTGGACGCTGCTGGTGGTGGCGTGGTCGGATATGGGCGCGGGTACCTCGCTGATCAACACACCCTCGGCGCGGCTGTTGCGCGCCCAATCCGACGGCGGCACTCGCACCGCCGTGTTCACCGCGCAGTTCTCGCTCTCGCACGCCTGTTTCCTGGTGACCTATCCGATCGCCGGCTGGCTGGGCGCCACCGCCGGACAAGCCTGGGCGGCGGTGGTTTCGGCGGTCCTGGCCGCTGCCGCCGCCGTGATCGCCGCGCGGATGTGGCCGGTCCACGTATCGTCGGGTGCGCAGATGGCCACAGCAGGAAGTCGGTGAACCAACCCATGACAGGTGAGGAAACCCCCGCAGTTGACGCCCTGCCGCCCAGCCTGGTGCACCGCGTCGCACCAGACCCGGCCCGTCTCGACGCCGCCACCTCGGTGTTCCGGATGCTCGCCGATCCGACCCGGCTGCACATCCTCTGGGTCCTCGCCGAGGGCGAGGCCGACGTCACCGCCCTCACCGAAGCCTGCGGCGGCTCCCGCACCTCGGTCAGCCAGCACCTGGCGAAATTGCGCTTCACCGGCATGGTCGAGACCCGCCGCGAAGGCCGCCGCATCATCTACCGCATCCGCGACGGCCACCTCGCCCGCCTCGCCCGCGAAGGTCTCAACCTCGCCGACCACATCGTCACCGGCGAACTGCCGCACGAATAGCAAGGTCCGGGAAGCGCTTCTCGCATCGGTTCGCCGGCGACCGGCCCGGTGCCCTAGCGGACAACGATCGGTCACGGAGTGGGATCGATCCGGGGACGGCGGTGAATGCGTTGTCCTTTCGAGGGCAACGGCGCCGAATCAGTTCTGGGCCGTGCCGATCGGCCCGGAAGGGTATGAGCCGTCATGTCCGCCGATGATCGAGATGCCCGCCCACCGCAGTCGGATGCGGAACTGTCCGCCGACGATCGTGCCGAACTCGAGCGCTTGCGCGCCTATGTCGCGGCGCATCCACCGCACCCGACCCGCCGGCACGCGTGGCGCTGGACCGGGGTCGTGCTGCTGCTGATCCTGACCGCGGTGCTGATCATCGGATCGGTGACGACGCGGTTCGTGCGCAGCCAGATCTTCGACACCGACCGCTACGTCACGACCGTCGCACCGCTGGCGACCGATCCGGCGATCCAGAAGGAGTTGGCCGACAAGATCACCGACGCGATCGTCACCCGCGTCGACATCAAGGCGTACACGGCCGACGCGGTCAACGCGCTCACTCAGAACGTCGGGCAATTGTCGGATCGGCCCCGTGCGGTCGCGGCCTTGAACAGTCTGCCCGCGCTGGTGGCCGACCAGGCCGAGAACTACATCCACCAGGCCGCGACGGCAGTGGTGACCAGCGATCAATTCCGCGAGGCGTGGGACACGGCCAACCGCCGCGCGCACGACGCGCTGGTCCACGTCGTCAAGGGGGAGACCAGACCCGGGATCGAGGTCAGCGACGACGGCACCGTGAGCATTTCGCTGAAGCCGATCCTGGCGACGGTGCGCGAACGGCTCGACGCACGTGGAATCAGCTTGGCGGACAAGATTCCTGATGTCGACGCGCAATTCGTCATCTTCCACGCCACCGAACTGCCCAAGTACCAGTCGTGGCTGCGTACGCTCGATCGGTCGGCGAACATCCTGCCGTGGGTGGCATTGGCCACCGCGGCGGGCGCGGTGTGGCTGGCTCCCCGCGGGCGGCGGCTGCGGACCCTCGCCTTGGCCGGCGTCGCCGGCGCGGTCGCGATGGTGCTGCTGGCCATCGGGGTGGTGATCGCTCGCAGTATCTACCTGGATGCCGTTCCGCCCGATGCTTTGTCACCGCCGGCCGCCACCGCATTGTTCGACACCGTGATCCACCCGCTGCGGGTGTCGCTGCGCGCGGTCGCGGTGGTGAGCCTGGTCGTGGCCGCGGTGGGGTATCTGGCCGGGTCGTCCCATTCGGCGCAGTCGGTGCGTTCCGGTTTCGGGCGGCTCATGGTCGCCGTCCGCGGCCGGCGTCGGCGCCCGCCCACTGTGGTCGAGACGTTCGCCGCGCACTATCGGACGCCGCTGCGCCTCGCGGTGCTGGCCGGCGCCGTGCTCGTCCTGGTGTTGTGGCCCTACGCCACCGGCTTGGTCGTGGTGGGCATCGTGCTGGTCGCGGGTGCGCTGCTGCTGATCATCGAAATTCTCGCGCGGCCCGCGGCCGCACCGGAAACCCCTGCCGGGCCGCAGCCCTCGTCGACTGCCGGGTGACGCCGGAACCGGCAATTCGGTTACGTTTCGGGGTCGATCGACCGGTCCACCGGTTCGTGATAATCCGCGACGTTTTCCGCGACGAATCGTTAGATGCCCGGTTGGCTCGCCGAATTCGTCCATCGAGGGATGTACCAGGTCGACGAGCGAACCGGGACCATCATCCGCCGCGGCGGCTGGTCAGGAGGCAGCGCAGGGCCGCATGTCACAACCCACCAGGACCGACGCATGTCGGTGCACGCCGGCGGACGGCCCGCCGGCGAGGTTCACGAAAAGGGGTGAGCCGTCGTGACGGCTACGCAACACGGAACACCGAACGGGCGATCCGACACCCGGCATGCGGTAGCAGCCGGTACGTCGCTGGCCGCGGCGGCCCTGCTGGCCGTCACCGGAGTCGTGTCCATCCTGCAGGGCGTTTCGGCCATCGCGAAGGACGACGTCTACGTCTCGGGGCCGGACTACATCTACAAGTTCGACATCAGCGGATGGGGATGGATCCACCTCATCCTCGGCGTCCTGATGGTGGCGGCCGCCGCCGGTCTGTTCACCCGTTCGACGTGGGGACAGATGCTGGCGATCGCGCTACTGGGCTTGTCCATCATCGCCAATTTCCTGTGGCTGCCGCACTATCCGTGGTGGTCGATCCTGGTCATCGCCCTCGACATCGTGGTGATCTGGGCGATCGCCACGTGGGATCCGCACCGAGTCTGACAGCTCGACCCGGCCGGACCGCGTCTCGGGGACACGGTCCGGCCGCCGTGCTGTCATCTGCAGCCACCGCATCGGCGCGCCGAATTCGCCGCGCCCGAATCGGCCGCGCAGTGCCTCGGCCGCGATCGCGGTAGCGGACTCGATATCGAGCGACGAGTGTCGTTCGATCTCGCCGCGCAGCGGGGTGCCCTGGCAAAGGGCCACCGCAGCGGTCTCGGCAGTCGCCCGGCTCGACCCGTCGAGGTACTCACCGGTGATCTGTTCGAAGCCGGCTTCTGCGAGTTCGCCGCGAATCCGGTCGAGGTCGAAGTATCCGTGCGGTGTGCGGCGGAAGAACTCGAGCGGTTCGCCGGGTGCCGCCGCGCACAGCGCCTCGGTGACGACCAGGGCCAAGGCATTGGTCTCGAGCCGGTCCCAGACGTTGAAGGCGAACACGCCGCCCGGGCGCAACACCCGCAGGGTTTCGGCGTATCCGGCGACCTTGTCGGGCAGAAACATGGCGCCGAACTGGCAGGCCACCACGTCGAACGAACATGCGGCGAACGGCAGATGCCCGGCGTCGGCCACCTGCCACCGCACCCGATCCGACGCCGAGCGGTTCGCTGCGGTCGTCAGCATGGGTTCGTTCAGGTCGGTCGCCACGATGTCGCGGCCCTCCAGCCGTGCCAGCTCTCTGGTCAGCACCCCGGTCCCCGCCGCGGTTTCGAGAATGTCGACCGCGGCGGTCGCGGCCACCGCCTGCGCGAGCAGCCGAGCGGGCTCGGCGAAGATCATCGGAACCAGCAGCGTGTCGTAGATCTGCGGGATCGATCCGGTGAACGACGTGTCCCCGCCTCCGGCCGGTGGGCCCGGCCTCGGATCACCACTCACGGCAGCGATGCTACGCGCGCCCTCCCGCTGCCGGGCGAGATCACCGCAGCGCCGGGACGTTTCGGCTCGCGGCGATCACAGGGCGCGTGCGTACGCCAGGGCGTCGGGCGTCTGCTCGAAGATCTGCGTCTCGCCGCCCGCGGGCAGCGCTCCGAGCATCGCGAGCCGGCGGCGGTGGTCTTCGCGCAGCCCCGACATCAGGACCGTGATGTGGCGGTGCTGCAGTTTCGTGACGGCGTCCTTGAGGACCAGTGCCCCGGTGGTGTCGAGTGCGGTGACATGTGACATGCGCAGCACCACCACGTGGACGTCGGCGACCTCGGTCAGCTCCAGCAGGAAGCGGTGCGCGGCGGCGAAGAACAGCGGCCCGTCGATGCGGTAGGCGACGATGCGGTCGTGCAAGAGGCCGTGTTCCTCGGCGAGGTGGTCGGCCTCGTCGAGCGGAACCTGATGCAGCCGAGCCTCTTTCGCCACCGAACGCAGGGCGAGCACGACGGCGATCGCGACGCCGGCACCGACCGCGGTCACCAGGTCCAGGGCGACCGTGACCAGGAATGTCGCGGCCATGATGAGTGCGTCGCCGCGCGACGCGCGCGCGATGGCGGTCACAGACGCGGTTTCCACCATCCGAACCGTCGTGGCCAGCAGCACACCGGCCAGCGCGGCAACCGGAATATCGGCGACCAGTGGTGCGGCCAGGTAGATGATCGCGGCCAGGACCACCGCATGCGTCAGCGCGGCCAGCCGGGTGCGGGCGCCGGAGCGGACGTTGACGGCGGTGCGTGCGATCGCGCCGGTTGCGGGCACCCCGCCGAACAGTGGTGCGGCGATATTGGCCAAACCCTGTCCGAACAGTTCGCGATCGGGATCGTGACGGGTGCCGACGGCCATGGCGTCCGCGGCGGTCGCCGACAGCAGTGATTCGAGGGCGCCCAGTGCGGCGACCGCCAGCGCCGGCGCCACCAGTGATCCGAGGCTGCCCCAATCGAGGAAGTCCAGGGTCGGTGCGCTCAGCCCTGAAGGCAGGGCGCCGATGGCCGCGGTGTGGATGTCGAAGACCGCGACCACGACGGTCGCGCCGGCGACGGCCAGCAGAGCGAACGGCAGCTTCGGCAGGAACCGACCGCCCACCAGCATCATCGCGGCCACCGCCAGGGCGATCACGACCGGCGCGAGATGCGGATGCGAAATATATTGGCGCACAGCGTCGTAGGCCGACTGCCAGACCTTGTCCCCGTGCGCGTGTGCGATTCCCAGGGCGTTGGGGAACTGCTGCAGCGCGATCACCACGGCGATGCCGGCGGTGAAGCCCTCGATCACCGGGGCCGGCATGTAGCGCACCGCACGCCCGGCCCCGGCGACCGCGAGCGCCACCAGCACGATGCCGGCCATCAGGCCCACGGCCAGCACCCCGCCCCCGCCGTGCTGGTGGACGATCGGAACCAGCACGACGGTCATCGCCCCGGTCGGCCCCGACACCTGGAAACGGGAGCCGCCGAATATCGCGGCCACGATGCCCGCCACGACCGCGGTGGTCAGTCCGGCCGCGGCGCCGAGCCCGGAGCTGATGCCGAAGCCCAGTGCCAGTGGCAGCGCCACCAGGGCGACGATCAGCCCCGACAGCAGATCGGGGCCCGGGGCGCGCACAGCCGGACGCCAATCGGACCAGCGGGGGAGTAGTGCGGCGATGTTCACAACCGGGCTGCCAGACGCAGTTTCAGCGCGGCGAGCTGTTCCCGCAACGGTTCGGGCAGCCGATTGCCGCCGATGGTGGCGTACCAGTGGTCGATATCGGACACCTCGGCCACCCACTCGTCGATGTCGACCGCGAGCGAGGCTGCGGCCCCGGCGCGCTGCCGGTCGTCGAGTCCGGTGAGGTCGAGCGCCTCGACTGGCGGCACGTAGCCGATCGGCGTCTCGACCGCCTCTGCGATGCCGTCGAGACGGTCCAGTGCCCACTTCAGCACGCGCACGTTGTCGCCGAAGCCGGGCCACAGGAATTTACCTTCCGGACCGCGGCGAAACCAGTTGACCTGGAAGATCTTCGGCAGTTTCGCCGGGTCGACGGCGGCGCCGAGCCGGAGCCAGTGGGCGAAGTAGTCACCGACGTGATAGCCGAGGAACGGCAGCATCGCCATCGGATCGCGCCGCACGACGCCGACTGTCCCGGCCGCGGCGGCGGTGGTCTCCGAGGACAACACCGAGGCGGTGAACACTCCGTGCGCCCAGTCGAAGGACTCGGCGACCAGTGGGACGGTGGTCGCGCGGCGGCCGCCGAAGAAGATCGCCGAAATCGGCACGCCGGCCGGATCGTCCCATTCCGGAGCCACCGACGGGCACTGGCGAATCGGCGTGCAGTATCGCGAATTCGGGTGCGCGGCAAGCGTTCCCGATGCGGGCGTCCAATCGTTGCCGTGCCAGTCGACGAGATGGGCGGGCGGCTCGGCGGTCAATCCCTCCCACCACACGTCCCCGTCGTCGGTGCGGGCGGTGTTGGTGAAGATCGAATCGCCCTTCGCGATGGTGGCGATGGCGTTGGTGTTGGTCGTGGCGCCGGTGCCGGGGGCGACACCGAAGAATCCGGCCTCGGGATTGACCGCGTAGAGCCGGCCGTCGGCGCCGAAGCGCAGCCACGCGATATCGTCGCCGACCGTCTCGGCGGTCCAGCCGTCGAGCGCGGGCTCGAGCATGGCCAGATTCGTCTTGCCGCACGACGACGGGAACGCCGCGGCGACATAGTGTGTCTTCCCTTGCGGGGAAGTCAATTTCAGGATCAGCATGTGCTCGGCCAGCCATCCTTCGTCGCGGCCGAGCACCGAGGCGATGCGCAGCGCGAAACACTTCTTGCCCAGCAGAGCATTGCCGCCGTAGCCGGATCCGTAGCTCCAGATCTCGCGTCGCTCGGGGAAGTGGGAGATGTATTTGGTGGTATCGCACGGCCACGCGGCATCCGGCTCACCGGCGCCCAGCGGTGCCCCGACCGAATGCAGGCATTTGACGAATTCCGTTCCGGCCGTGAACTTTTTCCACACGGCGTCACCGGACCGCGTCATGATCTGCATCGACACCGCCACGTACTCCGAATCGGTAATCTGCACACCGAATTTCGGATCCTCCGCATCCAGCGGCCCCATGCAGAACGCGATGACATACATCGTCCGACCGGCCATCGCGCCGCGATAGTGTTCGGTCATCACCGTGCGCATATCCACCGGGTCGACCCAGTTGTTGGTCGGACCGGCGTCGGTCTCACGTTCGGAGCAGATGAACGTGCGATCCTCCACCCGCGCGACGTCCTCCGGATCGGAGACGCACCAGAACGAGTTCGGCTTGCCGGTCAGCGGAACGAAGGTTCCCTTCTCGACCAACCGTGCGGTCAGCCGATCCCACTCCGCGCGGGAGCCGTCGCACAGGACGATGTGCTCGGGCGCCGTCAGCTCGGCCACTTCGGCGATCCACGCCAGAACGCTCTCGTGAGCCACCGGAACCTCGTCGAGCCGTGCGATGACACGTGAACTATCGGACACGAGACCTGCCTCCTTGATAAAGCTGCAATGTAGTTAGTTTAGAAAAGCTGCAATCAGACATGTATTCGGCCCCCCGGCGCCGATAGTTCCGGCCGCTACCGCCGGATCGTCAGGCGGGCTCTTCCAGTGCCTCCGCTTGGCCCGCGACCACGCCGGTCAGGATCGCTCGTGCCACCGTCAGCAATTCCGCGACCTGCGGTGAGGTGAGCTCGTAGGTGACCGATAGCCCCTCGCGCCGGGCCGCGACCAAACCGGCTCGGCGCAGAATCGCGAGCTGCTGCGACAGATTCGCCGGTTCGATACCGATTTCGGTCAGCATCTCGGAGACGGCGTGTTCGCGCTCGCTGAGCAGTTCGAGCACGCGAATCCGGATCGGATGCCCCAGTGTTTTGAAGAACTCCGCTTTCATCTGATAGAGCGGCCTGCTCAGTCCGGGCACGCAATCACTCCCTTTGGTCCACGGCTCTCGGCCTGCCCCGCCGCTCTTGATTGCAAAGTTTAGCAAGCAAGGAAAGTGCCGCGCTGCTCGCGCCCGCCGATCAGCCGGGCAGCCGCCACGGCGGATCGCGCCTGTTGCCGGCGGCATGGAACAGGCACAGCCGGTGGCCGTCGGGGTCACGCAACCGGGCTTCGCGCCACAGCCAGGGCATATCGGCGGGGGACTGGTCGAATGCGATGCCGGCGTCGGACAGGCGCCGATACTCGCCGTCGAGGTCGTCGGTCTCGAAATACAGGGTGATTTCCTCGCCGGCCGGCACCGCGTCGACACGGTCGACCGAAAAGGTGCTCTCACCGGCGGGACATTCGAACCGCAGATAGTGATCGTTCTTGACGATCAGGCGCAGGCCGAGCAGCCGGTAGAAACGCTCGGAGCGATCGAGGTCCGTGCTGCCGACGGTGACCTGGTTCAAACGCATACCGTCCAGTGTCGTCGTCGGGGTGCCGGATCGGCCAGCCCCTCGGCAGGCGTCGGTGAGGCGGTGATCGCCGCCGGGCGGTCACCTCGCCGCCACGGAAGAGTCGGACTCCATCCTCGACTACTGCGCGCCGCATGTCGTGAACACCGGGTGTGGGGAAACGGCGACCGGCTGCTCGAAACAGTTTGTCATGCAAACCTTTCCGGCTCGATGTGGAAAGCGATTGTTTCCGAGCGGTTTTGTCGGCTACCTTGCCGTGTCCTCGGCGGTCGGCAGGGATGCTGGCGATCGAATGTCCAACTGCCACCTGGTCGTTTCCGCGATGCTGCGTGAACCTGCCGTGAGCGGGACGGACAGAAGACGTTAATTCCCCGACCTCCCGGGTATGACGAAATACGCAGTCCGCAAATGTTACCGAAAGGAGGAACCCGATGATTATCGGTGATTTGTCTCAGGTCGTGAACATGGTCGTGGACTGGTTCGATCAGATGCGAAGCGTGATCGGCATCTGACTCCGGTCCCTCACCCACCCGCCGAACCGCATCGGATGCGGTTGGGCGGGTGGTTCTCTGTTCGAAAAGCCAGCTGGCACATCGCTTGTCGAATGCGGCGATATCTTCCCCACGGGCCCAACGCTTTCCGTTTCTCGCAGAGGGTGTCACAGATGCCCGACGGCGAAGTCCGCCGCCTCGCCGGCCTCCACGGTGTGGCTGGTCCGGTGCACTTTCCAACTCGTGCCCTTCGGATCGCAGACCGGGTCGTTCGCGGTGCAGGTGTCGAGGTGCGGCTCCCGTAAGGGCCGGTGACGCTGTGACCGATACCGCGAATGGGTTGCCGAACAACAGAATCGCGGCGATCTTCGGCGCCCACCGACACGGGCAGGGTGGCGAGGATCGGCCCGCCGACCTTCGCGCCCACACTGCTGATACCGATCGAATTGTCGACCACGTTCGCCCGTTGCGAATACCCGACCAGGACGAAGCGCTGGTTCGGGCACGCCTTCGCCGCGCCGGTCACATGGTTCAGCAGGTCGCGGTTACCCTGCTGCACCGACCACGGTTGGGCCAGGCCGGCCGGGTACCGAACGCGATAGGCGCTGTGCGAGATCGACAAGCGCTGTGCGAGTGCGTGATACACCGGATCGCCGACGACAGCGCCGAGACCGGGGCCGTCGCCGAGCGGTTCGCCGGTGCCGCGAGCGACGACGACGTCGACATCGGCACACGTCGTCTGCGCCGCCGCGGGCGTGGCTGCCGAGATGCCGACCACGGCCGGCGTGACAGCGATCGACGCGACCGCCGAGGCCCCAGCCATCCCGCGGACATGGCGCGGCCTCTCCCTGTCGAACAGTGCCATCTGCGCAGTCTCCTCTGCCGATCGAGCCGGTACCGATGCTGATCGGACGTTAGAACCGCGACCGGGGTCAGGAGAGCCGAGGCGTCGGACTTCAAGATTTCCACCAAGCCCCTCCGGCGGCGCTGGTCGGGCGCACAGCGTCTCCAATTCGCCGGGTTCGATATCCGACCCACCCCATCCGGGGGCGAGGTATCCGACTGGGCCGGGGCGCTCTGGCCGACACGCCCGTGAGCGCGCCCATCTCGGCCGCCAGCTCCAGCAGGTGAAACCTTGTCGTGTGGAGCGGTTTTCAGATGCTCCAACCCGGCGAGACCTGCGACACATGGCCTTCCGAGAGTAGGTACCGGAAAGCCGTTGCCAGAACATCACCGAACAGCATGGTGGGACGGGTTAACGTGGCGACCATGCCCAAGTTCGCGGTCGGGTCCACGGTGCAGCGCCGCGAGGCCCTGCACGGAGAAGTGTGGATGACGATGTCGGTCCAGGTAGTCGCCGACGACGACGTACTCGCTGTATGGATCGATGAAGGCGCCCCGTTCGAATTTCCGCCGCATCCATTCGGCCCACATCCCTGGTCGAGCAGGGACCGATGGAGCGGCAGTAGCGTGCTGCAGCTCTACCGTCCCGGCGATGCGCATTCGGTGTGGGGATTCTTTCGGCACAGCCGTTTCGATCACTGGTACATCAACTTCGAAAGGCCATACCATCGCGGCGACACCTACTTCGACACCGATGATCACGGACTCGACATCGTCCTGCGAGACAGCGGATGGCAGTGGAAGGACCGCAACGACGTCGCAGGGCAGGTCGATTGCGGTCGCCTCACACCTGCGGAGGCGGACATGGTGTGGGCCGAGGCCGAGCGCGTCGCATCGGCATTGGACCGGGGCGACTATTGGTGGCTCCCGCGCTGGGAGGACTGGTCACCGGAGCTCAGGTAGTCGGTGGCGCACCGAACAGCGTTCGGAGGTCCCGACCGCAGCGCGCATCGGCGGGCCCTGTCAGAAGATTTCAACCACGACAAGCGTGCACCCGATGGCTGTGCTCAGCAGGGCCGGCGACAGCGGCAGGAACCAGAGGAGCTGACCGCTGGGCTTGCCCTCGACCCGGAACCGCTCCGGCTCTTTCGGCAGATACCTGACCCAACGGCCTCACCCGGCGTCCACGTTCGCCCCTTGCCACTATCCACGCTGGGAAGCGGCCACGAACCGGACATTGCGCCGAGTGGCCATCGTGCGTCCGCGCGCGAAAATCGCCGACCGCGCATCTCACGACAGTCGGCGGTCCGGAAGGCAACCACCGGAGACGAGTACTCCACGAACGTTTCGTCGCCATCGATGTCCACTTCGGTCTCGTGACGGCGCTCGATATCGACGACCCGCTCCGGCACCACAACCCCGTCCCGAACGAAGCGCACACCGAATCGAGCGGCCTTCGCACTCACGTGAACCGAACTTCCAGACTGCCAAACGGTGATTACCCAAGGGCGCCAAGTCCATTCGAGTCGCCGGCCTGCCGCTGCATCGGTGGAAGTGCCCGCCGCCAACCGGCCCCGCGCCCGCCCAGGAGCGCCGACACACGAGCTTTCTGAGGGCCTCCGATCCACCTCCGTAGTCGCTGATCAAGAAGCTGCACCGGAGCCCCGACCGACCTCCCGCCCCGGTCGGCGTCGCCCGCATCCAGCCGATTTGGTCCAACAAGGGGGTAGTGAGGTAATCTCTTCGAGCACCCGCAAGCGGGAGCCACGGGCTGTGGCGCAGCTTGGTAGCGCACTTGACTGGGGGTCAAGTGGTCGCAGGTTCAAATCCTGTCAGCCCGACAGAAGAAAACCCCTCCTGACCTGGTCGGGAGGGGTTTTGTCATTCGCCGACGACATGCAGTTGGGGACCATTCGGGGACCGTAGATGCCGTGACAGCATGTTTCCGTCTTCGGTCAGCGCCGCCATATCCGGATGCAGATACCGCTGCGTGATGCGCGGGTCGGTGTGGCCGGCTATCCGTTGGAGCCGATGCAGCGGCACCCCGGCATCCGCCATCCAGGTGAGCCCCGTATGCCGGAGATCGTGACGCCGAAGGTGGTCGTATCCCAGCTTCGTCACCACCGCATCCCAATGCGTTGCCCGCCGAAGAACGCCAGTGCTGATTCGTCCGCCGCGGGGCCCCACGAACAGCCGCGCGTCAGGTTGATCCTGGCGGCCTTCCAGTCGCCTGGCGACGATCGGGCGTAACTCCTCGATGATCGGAATACGTCGAGCCCGTTTGCCCTTCGTGCCCTTATCGGCCATCCCACCGGGGCCCGGGGTGGTCTGCCGACGCAAGGTCCACACCCACCGATCCGCATCGATATCACCGACCCGGCAGCCGGATGCCTCACCGATCCGGGTAGCTGTGCACGCCATGAACGTCACGACATCACCCCAGCCCCGATACTTGTCCGCCGATGCCGCTACCAGCGCATCCGCCAACGTCGTCAGTGCCCGCCAATCAGGCAATGCCAGTGCTCGCGGGTCTTCCAGCTCGTCCTCGTATCGCGCGAATTGCTTCTGCCAGCCCACGACGGCCACGGGATTCTTGTCGATCAACTCGTCACGCACGGCCTGTTCCATGACCCGTACGAACGCGGCCAGCGAGTTCTTGACCGTCGATTTTCCGCACCCGTCCGCGATCCAGGCGGACACGGCCCGGTCGGCAATACCCGCCGTGATCATGGTGACGGGCAGATGGCCGACTGTCGGAACGACACGTTTACGCCAGCCCGCGAGGTACGGATCGAGCGTCTTCGGCTCGACGCCGCGCATGGCGAAATCCATGTTCGCTTTCCCGTAGTCCGCCAGCTTGGCCGTCGCTGTCTTCGGATCGACACCCCGTGACGCAGCGCGTTTGATCTTGTCGAGCCATTCTTGCGCCCCCTCCTCGGTATCGAACGACTCGGACTTGGACGGCCGTGTCCCAGTCGCCGGGTCGGTCCAGCGAACACGGGCCCGAAACGGCTTGGCGCGATCCCGCTTCTCGATGTCACCCCGAACGACGACCCCCAGCGGCACAATCTGCTTGTCGACCATCACGCCGCCATCGGATCAACACGTTTGCGCCGCAGATACTCGGCCACGTCAGCCGAGTGATACCGGATCACACGATCCGAGACCTGAACGAAGGGCGGCCCCTGTGGGGGACGAGCCACACGCCACCGCCGCAAGCTCGATGGGTCGATCTTGAGCATTGCCGCAACCTCTTCCGTTGTGTACCAACGATTCTCGATCACTTCGACCTCCGTTGTCACGCCGCGATCTGCGTTGCCGAATGTTTTTGTTCGCCTGGTGGACTGGCTTCCAAGCGTGCGGTTTCGTATTGGGCGCGCCATTTGATCCGCTGCGCGATCGAGGCCATGATCAGGTGCTCTCGCGGTGGCACGTTCTTGTCTCCCGGCTCGACCGGTTTCACAATCAGCCGCGACGGGTCCGGGCGTTGGATACCGACCGCGGCGAGGATTTGCCGAACGAACTCGGCGCGGTCGGCCTTGTGATCCGGGAGGGTCTTCCCGGTCCAGCGACGCGAGACCAGGACGCGGCGGCCGCGCAGGCCGAGGGTTTCGCGGCGGTGGGCTTTGCCCTTGCACCCAGCGCAGTAGATCCGACAGGCGATAACGTCTGTACCGCCCCATGCGTGCGAAGCGCGGGCCGCGTTCCGCGGCTGCCCAGCTGGCCAAAGTCTTCTTGGGAATCTTCAGACGCTCGGCGACCTCACCGGTGCTGAGCCATACTTCGTCATCTCCCATGATCGCCTCGGTGGGCATTAGTCGAATGAAAAACGCTGCCGGCCAAGCAAAGCCAGGCATCGAGAAGAATGGCGCGTACGGAACGCCCCTGAGACGTGACCTCGCGCTGCCGGCCCTTGACGGAAAGGGGAAGGCTCCCGAAGGCGGCGCCGCAAGGTGGCTCATCGGCAGTCTTGGAGCGACAGCCTGCGGCGATCGTGCTCAGGCAATGACGCGTGCGTGTGTATTCGGGACTACTGCTGCAATCGACACAGCGAAGATTCTGGAGTCGCAACATAGACAAGGCCTCGATTCGGTTCTGATCGAGTCCCTCGCTCTACGCCAGATGAAATCGAGGATTCCATCTGTGTTTCCAAAAGGGAAGGGGTTTTGTCGATTCGGGCACCTTCTTGGGCGACCCTCAGGCGATCGAAGGAACCCGACGCTCGTCAGATTCCCGACTGTCGTCCCCGGCGATCGCGTGGCTCGGTGCCGCTTGTACTACAAGGGCCGTCGCGCCGCAGGCGATAGAGCGGTACCTGCACGCGAGAGGTTGCTGGTTCGAAACCAGCTGGGACCACCGTGAGGTCCTTATTCGAACCGCAGACCTTTGGTGCGATTCGATTCTCTTTTAACCGCTTTGACCTGGTTGTTTGCGGGCTTGTGCAACGGTGGGCCGCCGTGTGGAGGTCGGCGAAGACCGGAACCTTCTCATCGGTCACCCGCGGTGCCACCGTGTCCTCCAGATCGTCGATGTAGAAGCATTGAATGGTGTTCACCTGTCGGCCTTCGACGAGGATGCGGGCATTGACGTAGCCGAGGTTTGCTCGGCCGCAGGTGCCGCCGTTCATCGCCTTGTTCAGCATCTTGATGCTGATGTCCTGGCCGGACAGCTTGTTCTGGATGTCGTTGAAGATGTCGGTGATGGCGGCCATCATGTCGGCGTAGATGCCGTCATCGAAGTCTTTGCGGGCCGAGATCAGCTTCACGCCCATCATGTCCAGCTGCCGCTTGGTGACCGCAGCGTCGATGTAGTTGCGGAACGCCCGGGACAGCGCGTACACGATCACATACTCGATCTCCGGATGCTCTTTGAGGTAGACCAGCATCTCCTGGAACACGGCACGCTTCTCGATGCTCTGGGCAGAAACACCGGGTTCGACGAACTCCTTCACGATCCGAGCAGTGTTCAACTGCTTCTTGTCGGAGATACGCAGGTACGCGACCGCGGGATCGGGGATGCCAGCATTTTCACGGAGACTCCTCGACCTCTTTGGATTCTTTTGCCAGCGCAATGACGGCCCGACTCAGGCGGCGCAGGTCCGGCGGATCACGGCGATCACTGTCTACGACGAGGTGGTGTTCGCGTGACTCCCCAATGCGAGTGCCGCGACGTTTACGCATCGCGCGGCCTCGAGGGAGTGCTAGTGGTGCTCACACTCCGCAAAGCGCTGACATCACGCATCGCTAACCCTCGATCCACCCCGGGATGTGCGCGGGCGCGGACAGCATTGACGACATCGACCTGCTGCGCAGCGGTGGCGGCGGCGAGTCGTTCGCCGGAGTGTACGCACCCTCGACGGTCGGAACATTGTTGCGCGAGTTCACTTTCGGGCACGCGAAACAGCTGGAATCGGTGCCGGCTCAGCATCTGTGCGCGCTCGCGGCTCGGGTGGATCTGCTGCCTGGCGCGGCGACCCGCTGTTTCCTCGACATCGATTCGCTGCTGCGGCACGCACACAGTCGTGCGCGCAGCCCTGCGCGCGGGCGCGAAGTTCTCCCTCGTCCTGACCCACAACCCCGCGGTCACCCGCGCGATCGAGGTGATCGCCGCCGACGCGTGGACACCGGTGAAATACCCCGGCGCGGTCCGCGACCCCGACACCGGGGACTGGACCTCCGATGCAGAGGTCGCCGAAATCTCTTACACCGCTTTCGCTTCCACAAAACACAAGACCACCGCGCGACTGATCGTGCGACGCGTCAAAGACGCCCGATATTCCGACGGGCTGTTCCCGCTCTGGCGATACCACCCCTTCTTCACCAACTCCGACGAGCCCGCCTCGCCGACCTCTATCAACACCTGTCCCACTGATCACGCGATCCCACCTGGACTCGGCGTCCACAGTTCTTGACAATATCTCCAGTTCGAGCGGGTGTGTCGTGAGAATGGCATCATCCAGCGGCTGACCAAGCCGCGGACGCCGAC
This sequence comes from Nocardia sp. BSTN01, assembly GCF_015354405.1. Lineage (GTDB taxonomy): Bacteria > Actinomycetota > Actinomycetes > Mycobacteriales > Mycobacteriaceae > Nocardia. The sequence continues at coordinate 63,048 of NZ_JADKYP010000025.1, forward strand.
CACGACGGGAAAGATCGGACGATTCCACAAGACCCTGCGGCGCGAGATGCTCGATCACTCTAGGCCGTTCGCCGACCCTGCCGCCGCCCAGGCCGCGATTGATGCCTGGGTCCACGCCTACCACCACACCCGACCTCACCAATCACTAGAAATGGCAACTCCGGCGCAGGTTTTCCGCCCGCATACCCTGCGCGTCATTCCGTCGTCCAGCACCGATCCGACTGCGGTCGAGTCGGCGTTCGAGCCCTCGCGGCCGCCGGTGCTCCCGCCGCCGGGTTCGTCGGAGGACGGCGACAATGTCCGATTCCACGCGGTGGAGTTGGAGGCGGTGATCAGTCTCGGTCGGCACGTGATGTTGCCGCGCGCCCAGAGCTTGAAGTTCAGCCCGACCTTGGTCGGGCGGACGGTCACCGTCTGGATCAGCGACCGCACAGTTCATGTCCTGCTCGATGGGCAGCTGATCCGCACCCGCGCAATGAGTTTCATCGACGCCGGCCTGCAATCGATGCTCCTGCGCGGCGGACGCCCGGCCGGGCCCGAGCCACAGGGCGGCATCAGCGCCGACACTCCGCTGGCACCAACTGTGGTGGTCGAGGTCGACCGCAAAGCGACCAGGGACGGGATCGTCTCGCTCGGGCCGGTGCCGGTCGCGCTCGGCCCCGGTCTGATCGGCAAGCAGCTCACCCTGCGCTTCGACGGCAGCATCATGTATGTCATCCACGCCGGACTGCTGGTCAAGACCCTGCCCGCGCCGATTCCGCGTGAACAGCGCGCCAAGCTCACCGGGGCCGGACTGCTACCACCCCCTGCCTCCGCCTCCGTCTCAGCCGCGCAAGGCCATTCGCCGGATCGGGGCCCGATGGGACGTTCATGATCGCCCGGCAGAAGCTCCGACCCGGCCTCGCGCACGCCGGGAAGACCGTCACCGTCGTCATCGACTAGACCTGCTTCCGCATCCTCGACGGCGAGGTCGAAATCTCCACCCACCCACGCAAAGGCGACCCGGTCACCCGCTACAACCCGAACCCCCGCTCATCGTCCAGCATCACCTGAAACCGTCAATCATCCTGCGAGACACCGTCAATCATGTACCAGGAACAAGCCGTCAAGAATCTATCCGGACTTCATATACGGGGAGAATTCACTGGCCGCTGACATCCCAGTGCTACAGCGTAGTCAGCATCGGGCGATCGCAGTGAGATCCGTTGCCCCTCAACACCTGCTCAAGATCTACTCAAGATTTGGTTCAGACGTCTCGGTCAGGATTGGGCCCATACCAACCGAATCCGGTTCTTCCGGTGGGTTGTACGGCGGTAGTGGCCCAGATCGAGGAAGGTGGATCGATGTCCGACATCACTATTGACGGTGAGTTGCGTGCCGAGATTGCGGAGATTGTCGCCAGGATCCTGGAAGTGGATGTCGCCGACGTAACGTGGGACGGCGACTTCCGTGACGAGCACGACGCGGATTCCTTGCAGGGCATCGAGATCCTGTCCGCCCTCGAGCGTGGCTTCGCCATTACGATCGACCAGGAACGGCTGCCCGATATCGTTACCCTGTCGCGCACCTACGCCGTCGTCGCCGAGGCACAGCGGGCAGTGGGCGACAATGGATGCTAAACGGCGTCGGGTCGCGATTACCGGTCTGGGCATCGTCAGCAGCATCGGTGTCGGCCCGGCCGAATTCTCCGATGCATTGCGCGCCGGACGATCGGTGGTGGGTCCGATAGCGGCGTTCCCCACCGACGGCTTCGATCACGCAAATGCCTGCGAGGTGCGCGATCACGATCCAGCCGATTCGATCACGACATTGAATCCCGAGACCATGGGGCGAGCCACCAGGTTCGCTGTCGCCTGTGCGAGACTGGCTCTGCACGACGCGGGACTCTCTCAGCAGTATGTCCGCGAGTTGCGCTCGTTGATCTCGGTAGGCACGACGAACGGGGAGAGCCGGGAAATCGAGGCGCAGGTTGAGCGCCAGGTCGCCAACGGGGTTACGGATGTCGATCCGTCGGCAGCGCGTCGAGCTCGTCCCGGGCGGCTGTCCGCAGATATCGCGAGGGAATTGGAACTCACCAGCACTGAGGCGGTCACGATTCCTACCGCGTGCGCGGCGGGCAACTACGCCATCGGAGCGGGGTTCGACGCCATTGCGAGTGGCGACGTGGATCTCGCGCTATGCGGCGGCGCGGACGCGCTGGTACGAAATACCTTCGTCGGATTCTACCGGCTGGGAACCATCGCTCCCGACCTGTGCCGGCCGTTCGACCGGGGGCGGCGCGGAATCCTGACCGGTGAGGGCGGCGCGGTCCTGGTCCTCGAACATCTGGACGCGGCCCTGGCCCGCGGTGCGCGCATTTACGCGGAGATCTTGGGATACGGATTGTCGTGTGACGCGAGTCATCCTGTGGCTCCGGATCGAGACAGTGTGGCGCGGTGCATGACTCGTGCCCACGCCCAGGCCGGAATCAAGCCCGAGGAGGTGGATTTCATCTCCGCGCACGGCACTGGAACCAAGGCGAACGACCTGACCGAAGTCGCTGCCATCCATCAGGTTTTCGGCGCTGCGGCGCCGCCCACCGTATCGGTGAAGTCGATGCTCGGCCATGCCATGGGCGCTGCCAGCGCGCTCGCAGCGGCAGCCTGCGCGCTCGCGCTGCGAGAGGGCTTCATCCCTCCGACAATCAACTATCTCGAGGCTGACCCGGACATCGCTATCGACTGCGTTCCGAACCAGGCGCGCATCGCTGACGTCCGAATCGCCCAGAACAACGCGCTCGCTTTCGGTGGCAACAATGCCGTCCTCGTCCTCGGGAGGCACGGGTGAAGACCATCATCACGGCGTGGGACGCGTTGTCCGCGTCGGGCCGTGGCCTCGATGACCATGTGGGCGCTCTGGGCGGCGATGTCACGGTCGGCGGTGGCGACGAGCCCCGGCTGGTCTCGGGCTTCGACATCGAGGTCGCGCTAGGTCGGCGCGGAACGCGTGCCATGGAGCGGTCCACCGGTCTCGCGGTCGAGACGACCGGTCGGCTGCTCGATCGGGTGGGACTCGGCCGGGAGAATCGGACCCCCGATGCCGACGATGAACTCGGAATCGTTCTGAGCGTTTGTGACGGTACGCAGGCGATCGTCGATTTCGCCAATGACACGTGGGTTTATGCCAAGCCCTATCAAGTGAACCCGGCGAAGATCCCGGCCAATTTGATGAACTTCCATGCTGGGCAGTGTGCGATCTGGCATCGGCTGCGGGGACCGAATGCCACGGTGTGCGGCGGTCCCGCGGGCGGACTGCTCGCCCTCAACTACGCACGACGACTGCAGCGCGGCGGGCACGCGCGGACTCTCCTCTGCGGCGCGGTCGAGGAGTACAGCGCGGCACGTGTGAAATATGAAGTAGCACAGAGCGTTACCTCAGAGCAGCGGGCTTTCGGGGAAGGTTGCGTGGTGTTCCTGGTGGAATCCGATAGGCCGAAGGGTGCTTCTCGAGAGCCACTGGCCGACCTGCTGGCCGTGGAATTCGGTGCGTACACGAGGCTGGACACCATAGACACCGCGCTGTCCGAGTGTATTCGGCGGGCACTGCGGCGTACAGATGTGAAGGCCGACAAGGTCCGGGTGGTCGCACCTTCGCCGGGGGTCGGGCTGCGGGGACGGGCTGAATTGGCGGCGATCTCCGATGTGTTCGGTCGAATACGGCTCGCGACATCGGGTCTCGATGCCCTAGGGGATACGGGAGCGGCAGCGGCCGGATTCCAAATTGTGGAATTGCTGATCGGTCCTGGCGAGCCGGGCCGGATTGCGATGGCGACGACGAGCGATGACGAAGGGCGGGTGGGATGCGCATTGTTGCGAATATGGTGACGCCATTCGAGTGGCGATTCACCGAAACGGGTCCTGCGGTGCTGACGACGGTGGTGAATCCCCGGTCGGCGATCTTTCTCGGTCATTTCCCAGGGCGGCCGGTGGTACCCGGCGTGTGCTTGATCGACTTGGTGGATCGAGCGGCCCGAGCCAGCGGCATAACCGCAGCAGCCGTATTGACCGGCGTTGTCTCGGCGAAGTTTGCCGACGCGGTGCTGCCCGCAGACGAACTGACGGTCTCGCTAACCCGCGACGGTTCGAACGTCACCGGTGCTGTGCACACCATACGCGGCGAAAACTGCCGCATCACATTGCGTTACGAGGAGCAGGCGTGGAATTGACCAGTGTGCTCCCGCATCGCTGGCCGGTCCTGCTGCTCGATCGTGTCGCCGATGTCGAGCCGGGTGTCAGCCTTAGCGGCTTTCTGACTATTCGTGCTGACCAGCCCTGGTATGCCGACCATTTCCCGCCGTATCTGGTGTTGGAATCCTGGCTGCAGGCTGCGGCGGTGCTGGGGCGCTGGAAGGTACCTCACCACGACATTCCGGTGCTGGTCGGTCGCGTGCGCGGGGTCAGGTTTCTGCGACGAGCCTTCACTGAGGAGACGGTGCACCATCGGGTGCGGATCGTGAAAACTGCTGCGGGCCTGTCTATTTGCTCTGGCATCAGCACTATCGCGGAGTCGGCGGTGCTCGAGGTCGATCAGGTGACGGTCAGTTTCGGCGGGGGTATCAGATGAGTGAATCTCGGCCGGTGGCGCTGGTCTCGGGCGGCTCCCCCGGCATCGGGCGTGCCGTGGTGTTGAAGTTGGCCGAGAACGGCTACGACGTGAGCTTCTGCTATCAGGCCGAAGCCGAGGCCGCAGGATTGTGAGAAGGATTCGGTCCGATCGACGCTGTCGTCACCTCGGCCGGGATCACTCGAGACGGTATGACTGTAATGCTCCCCGGCGACGACTGGCAGGCCGTGCTACGCACTAACCTGGACGGCACCTTTCACATCTGCCGGTCCGCAGTCTTCGGAATGATCAAGCGTCGGCGGGGTGCGGTCGTGACGCTCTCGTCGATTTCGAGAATCAGCGGAAACCCGGGGCAGCCCAACTATTCCGCGGCGAAGGCGGGCATCTGCGGCTTCACCAAGGCGCTGGCGCGGGAAGTTGGCCGCTACGGTGTGCGGGCGAACACCGTCGCACCGGGTTTCATCGACACTGAAATGACACGGGCCGTGCCCGATGAGGTGTTGCTGCGAGCCGTGGAACGCACCGCCCTTGCCCGCCTCGGACGGGCCGAGGAGGTGGCCGACCTCGTCGGCTTCTTGGTGTCCGAGCGCGCGTCGTTCATAACCCGGCCAGATCATTGGAATCGATGGCGGACTGATCCTCTGATGACTTCGTGAAATCAGCTCTACGATAGGAACTTTCGTAATGCGGGAGTCGATCGTCAGCAGAACCACCCGGACTGCCGGGATGTCGAGCAGACGCATGACAGGACTACAGCGGCGGGAGCACATACGCGACATCGCCCGTGATGTTTTCGCGGAGTTCGGGTATTCGGCAACGAGCACCGACATGATCGCTCGTGGGGCGGACGTCTCCCAGGCCTACGTGATTCGGCTGTTCGGTAGCAAGCGTCAACTGTTCCTCATGGGCTTGGAACAGGCCTGGGACGGATTGGAGGCCATTGTTCGTGGCGCCTGGTTGCGAACAAATCCTCCTGCAGAGACACGGGATTGTCGTGCGGCACTGCTGGAGGATCCCATCCTGCCGATGCTGATCCAAGGATTCGCGGAGAGCGCGGATCCCGTTATCGGCGCGAGCATGCGCGACCGCTGCGGGGACCTGTACCGGCTGCTGCTTTCACATCCGCGGGCGTCGGCGGCCGAGGCTCGCCGGTTTCTGGCCGAGTGCGCCCTGATGGGGGCGTTGGTGGCGATCCGGGACACCGGGGCCGATGACGAACCCGCGCCGGGGCTCAGGGAACTGTTTGCGGCCTTCGGAATTAACTAGCTTCGAGGATTGGACCAATAATGCAGCGTGATCGAACCCGGCTTGAACTGACTGCGGCTCAGCGCGAACTGCTGCTCGCCGAGGACCTCGACCGCGGTCTGGTTGGCAATCAATTCGGGTACATCGACCTGCATGCCGAGATCGATCCCGGAGTACTGTTCGATGCCATGCGCCACGTGTGGCGGGAGTCACGGACGCTTCGTGTGAATGTGGTGCGTGAGGGTGGCCGGGCGTGGCTGGTGGAGCGTGACCGCGACGAGTTGTCCATCGGATTCCACGATCTTGGCGGCAACGACGATGCCGAGTATGCCGCGGACAGATTCATGGCGACCGAGTCCGAGGTGGCTTTCGATCCCGAACACGATCGGCTGCTGCGGGCACATCTTCTGCGGCTCGACGCGGGTCACTACTATCTCTATGTCACGTTCCACCACCTGATCATGGACGGAGTCAGTGTCCTGATCTGGGTGCAGCGCGTACTCGACGTCTATGCCGCCCTGGTGTCGGGTTCGAGTATCGAGCCCGCGGTGTTCGCCGGTCAGCAGGAAGTCCTCGAACACGAGCACGGTTTCCACGCCGCCGCACGAAGAGCAGCGCAGGAGTATTGGGCGGCGCTGCTGCCCCCGGACGTGGAGCCGCTCGCGCTGCCTGGAAGCGGGAACCCGGCACAGGCCGAATCCTGCCTCTCCCGCGGGGCCGCGATCCCGGCTCACATCCTCGACCAGCTAGCGAAGGCGGGGGCCGCCGAACGACTGGCGCTTCCGTGTCTGCTGATCGCGGTGGGAGCCGCGCTCTCGTGGTCGCTCACTGGACGTGGTCAGTTCTGCCTCCAGGTCCCGGTCTCGAATCGTCGTGGGGCCATTAAGAATACGCCCTGCCTGCTGGCCGACTCGATCCCGGTACCGATCGAAATGAATTTCGGTGACTCTCTCCTCGCCGTCGCCGCGCAGGTACAGCACCACCTCGGCGCCGCCCGCCGCCATTCTCGGTACGGTCTGGTGAATATTCGCCGCGACCTGGACCTCGCGGACAGTGGGCGAAACCCCTTCGGCCCATCGGTCAATGTGATCTCCTATCCCGACACCATGCTCCCGTCCGCCGAAGCCGCGGCCCCCCACATCGGCTCCACTGGGATCGCGGGTGACCTGTCGATCTTCTTCCAGTTTCCCGCGGGCTTATCGTCGGACGGATTCGTGACTATCGAGGCCAGCTCTCGCTTCTACTCCGACGCCGATCTCGAACTCTTCGTGAGAACGCTCGTCGCGTATCTCGATCGCGCAGTACTGGATCCGTCCGCGCCGGTCGGATCGGTACAGCTGCTCGATGCCGGTGAGCGCGCCCGAATCCTGAGCTGGAGCGGCGTGGCGTTAGAGGTCCCAGCCGACGCCACGACGGTTGTCGACATGCTCGAACGGCAAGTCGAGGCCGCCCCCGGCGCAATCGCCCTTGTGTCGGGGACGGAACAACTTTCGTATCGCGAGCTGCACGCGCGGGCGAATCAGCTGGCTCGTGTGCTCATCGAACACGGCGTCGGCCCGGAATCGATTGTGGCCGTCGTATTGCCGCGGTCGATGGAGTTGATCGTCGCCCTGCTTGCGGTGTGGAAGGCCGGCGGGGCGTACCTGCCCGTGGACCCGGCCTATCCGCGTGAACGGCTCGATCACATTCTGACCCCTGCCCGTCCTGCACTGGTCATCGCCAATGGCGAGCAGGCTGCCGCGATCCCGCGCCTCGCAGGGGACACGGCGCCGCCCGTCCTGGCCATCGATGCCGATGGCACCGCTGTCACGATTGCGGCACAAAGAGATTCGAAGATTGCCGAAACTGAGCGCCGAAATCCGCTATGGCCTTCGCATCCCGCCTACGTCATCTATACCTCGGGCTCGACCGGGACGCCGAAGGGCGTCGTCGTCACCCACCGCAATGTCCGGGCCTTGTTCTCCGCCACCGCCGACCGATGCGGATTCACACGCGATGACGTGTGGGCCTGGTGCCATTCACAGGCGTTCGACTTCTCGGTGTGGGAGATCTGGGGTGCACTGGCGCACGGCAGCCGGCTGGTGGTGATTTCAAGCGAGATCGTCCGGTCACCCCGGGCCCTCTGGCGAGAGCTCATAGCGACGGGGGTCACGATCCTGAACCAGACGCCGTCGGCGTTCTACGGACTGATCGCCGAGTTGCCGTCCGTCGAGGCGGAGGCGCGGTTGCGCATGGTTGTCTTCGGCGGTGAGGCGCTCGACCCGGAAAGGCTCACGGAATGGCATGCCTATCGGGCGGATTCCGCGGCTCCTGTGCTGATCAACATGTATGGCATCACCGAGACGACCGTGCATGTCACCCACCTCGAACTCGCCGCCGAGCATTCGCAGTCGAATGCCAGCCCGATCGGCGTTCCCTTGTCGAGCCTGCGGGCCTATGTAATGGACGGCTGGTTGCGTCCGGTGCCGGTAGGCGTATCTGGCGAACTGTATGTGGCCGGTACTCAATTGGCCCGCGGGTACCTGGGGCGTGCAGGTTTGACGGCCTCCCGATTTGTCGCGGATCCGTTCGACCTGGCGGGTGGCGGTCGGCTGTATCGCACCGGTGACGTCGTACGTTGGACCGCGGACGGCCGACTGGAGTATGTGGGCCGTAGCGATGACCAGGTGAAAATTCGAGGCTTCCGGATCGAACCCGGCGAGGTCACCTCGGTGCTCGAAGCGCATCCAGCGGTATCGCGTGCGGTGGTGGTCGCTCGAGGGAGCTCGACGGGTGGCGGAAGACAGCTGATCGGATACGTGACGACGGACGAATCGGTGCGGGGGAGAGGCGGCAACGGGGAGACCGAGCTTTTCGACCAGTGGCAGCGCGTCTACAAAGAGTCGTATTCGGGTCCTTCATCTTTCGAGTCCGATGCCGACTTCACCGGGTGGAACAGCAGCTACACCGGGCAGCCCATTCCGCTCGCGGAGATGCGGGATGCGGCGGGCGCGCATATCCGAGAGCTCGACCCGCGCCGGGTGCTCGAGGCGGACATCGGATCGCTCGCGATCGAGTTGCGACGTCACGTTGCCGACCGGCTGCCCGCGTTCATGGTGCCGGCTGCGGTGGTCGTTGTCGACCGATTCCCGTTGACGCCGAACGGGAAACTCGACAGGGACGCATTGCCGGATCCGCAATTCCATGCGACTGCGCTCTATCGCGCTCCCGGTACCCGCGCCGAGGCGTTGCTGTCGGCGCTGTTCGCGGACGTGCTGGGTGTGGACCGCGTTGGCATCGACGACTCGTTCTTCGATTTGAGCGGCCATTCGCTACTGGCTACGCGCTTGGTGAGCAAGATCCGGTCGGAGTTGGGCGTCGAGATTCCGGTGCGCGCGGTCTTCGACCGCCCCACTGTCGCCGAGTTGGCGACCCAACTGTCCGACAGCGGCGGTGGTCGCGTTCCACTGGTCAGGACCGAACAGCGGCCACTCCAGGTGCCATTGTCGTACGCTCAGGGACGGCTGTGGTTCATCCACCGGCTCGAGGGGCCATCGGCGACCTACAACATGCCGCTGGTACTGCGGCTGTCCGAGGATGTGGACGCGGCGGCAATGACTTCCGCGATCGGTGATCTCCTTGCTAGGCACGAGAGCTTGCGCACCGTGTTCACCGAAACCGACGGTATTGCCGCACAGCGGGTACTGGATGTGGACGCCTTCGCGCTGCCTGTGTCGGTAGCCGCGATCTACGACGACGCCGTCGATGACGCGGTGTCGGAGGCGGTCCGGTATCCATTCGATCTGGCGGCCGAATTCCCGGTGCATGTACGCCTTCTACGCTGCCGGGACGTCGTGACCTCGGTGGTCGAGGGGCATGTGCTGGTCCTGGTGCTGCATCACATCGCGGGTGACGGATGGTCGCTCGCGCCCTTGCTGCGGGACCTCGGGGCCGCATATCGGGCCCGCCGCGCCGGATACGCGCCTACCTGGCGGCCGCTGCCGGTGCAGTACGTCGACTACACCCTGTGGCAGCGCGACCTGCTGGGGGACCCGGCAGATTCCGACAGCGTCATCGCCACCCAATTCGCTTACTGGCGTGCGGAACTGGCCGGACTCCCGGATGTGATTCGGCTGCCCGCAGATCGGCCTCGCCCGCGGATCGCCTCCTATCGCGGCGATGCGATCGAGCTCGTTATCGATGCCGGGTTGCGGCGGAGGATCGAGGACCTCGCGGCGGCGACAGGTGCGACACCATCTATGGTGCTACAGGCGGCGCTGACGGTCCTGTTGTTCAAACTCGGTGCTGGCGAGGATATTTCGATCGGTTCACCGATCGCGGGCCGGACGGACGAGGCCCTCGACGAGCTGGTCGGGTTCTTCATCAATACCTGGGTATTGCGGACCGCTGTGAAGCCGACGGCATCGTTTTCCGACATCGTGTGGCAGGTTCGGGACAAGGCCCTGGAAGCGTACACGAACCAGGATCTTCCCTTCGAGCTCTTGGTCGAACTGCTGAACCCGGTCCGATCGCCGGCGCATCATCCGCTGTTTCAGGTCGCGCTAGCTTTCCAGAATAACGGCTGGCCGACATTGGATCTCGGTGGCGACCCTGTCACACCGCGCTTCGTATTGACCAGCACGTCCCGGTTCGACCTGTTCTTCAGCATTGCCGACGTGTCCGGTACGGCGGGCTGGATCGGGTTCGTTGAATACTCGACCGACTTGTTCGACCGCGGCACCGTTGAGCAACTCGTGGAGCGGTTCGTGCGCCTGCTCTCGGCACTGACGGCCGCTCCTGACCGGCCAATCGGTGCCGCCGAAATCCTGAGCGATGGTGAGCGCGGCCGAATTCTCGAATTGTGGAGCGGGGCAGCGGAAGCCCACGCCGAACCCGCTGCCGCCACTCTGACCGGACTGCTCGACAGGCAGGCCACCGTCACCCCCGACGTTGTCGCCTTGGTCTCGGGACCACGGGAATTGACCTACGATGAGCTGCATGCGAGCGCCAATCGGCTCGCGCGCGTGCTCATCGACTACGGGGTCGGTCCGGAAACTATTGTCGCCGTGGCCTTGCCCCGGTCGAGTGAACTGATCGTCGCGCTTCTGGCGGTGCTGAAGGCGGGTGGCGCGTATCTTCCGATCGATTGGGACTATCCGGCGGACCGGATCGGCTTCATCCTCACCGATTGCGCTCCGGTGCTGGTGATCACCGAGACCGCACCGGCCGGGCGGGTCGCTGAGCTGAGCCTCACCACGCCACCGCCGGTTCTCGTCCTCGACAACCCCGGGACGATGATATCGGTCGCGCGGCGCGACAGCGAGCCGATCACCGATAGCGAACGCCGCCGCCCCCTCGAGCCACTGCATCCGGCCTACGTCATCTATACCTCCGGATCCACCGGCCGCCCAAAGGGCGTGGTGATCACGCAGCGGAATGTGGCGGCGGCGTTGGCCGAACTCGCCGCTAGAACCGGAATGACCAGCAGTGCCAGCGTACTCGCGAGCACATCGGTGGCGTTCGACGTCTCGGTGCTCGAGATCTTCACGGCCCTCGGCGTTGGAGCCCGGCTGGAGGTGGTCGACGACATTCTGGCGCTGATTGACCGCGGTGGCTGGACCGGCACCCTGCTCAGCACTGTTCCGTCCGCGTTCGTGGCATTGCTGGGCCGTGCGGATATACAGCTACGCTGCGAGACGATCGTTTTCATCGGCGAGGCATTGACCGACGCCCTTGTGGAGCGAATCGGAACCGAGTTGCCCGGTGTTCGCATCGTCAATGGCTACGGTCCGACCGAGGCAACGGTCATAGTCACCGGTCAACCCATCGAACCCGGGATCACCGCCGTCTCGATCGGCGTTCCGCTCCCGGGTGTGCGGGCCTATGTGCTCGACGGATGGTTGCGGCCGGTACCGGCTGGGGTCGCCGGTGAACTGTATGTGGCCGGGGAACAACTGGCCCGCGGCTATCTGGGGAGCGCCGGGTTGACGGCCGCACGATTTGTTGCCGACCCGTTCGATCCGAGTGGCGCGGGGCGGCTGTATCGGACCGGCGATGTGGTGCGTTGGACCACGCAGGGCGCCCTCGACTATCTCGGCCGCGCCGACGACCAACTGAAGCTTCGGGGATTCCGCATAGAGCCCGGCGAGATTCAAGCGGCGATCGCGGCGCACCCGGCGGTCACTGCGGCGGTGGTCGTTGCCCGCGAGAGTGCCGATGGAGAGGGAAAACAGCTCATCGGATACGTCACGGCCGATGACACGACGGACAGCGACGTCGGCGCGGAAGTCGAATTGGTAGGGCAACGGGTCTGTGACGAGCTGTGCGCGGGTGCACGGAGCGCGGTGCTCCCGGCGTCGGGGCCGGTGACCGATGTGTACCTGCCGGATTCGCCGCTGGCGGAGTCCGCGCGGTACACCAATACGCCTCGTGGTGGACTGCTCGCCGCCGACATCCGCCGTCATGCGGCGAAAACTCTGCCAGAGTATATGGTGCCCGCCGCGATTGTGGTTCTCGATCGGTTCCCGCTGACGCCCAACGGAAAACTGGACCGGGGGGCGCTGCCGGATCCACAGTTCGGTGCAGCCGACCGCTATCGCGCTCCGCGCGTACCCGTGGAGGAGCACCTGGCCGGGATGTTCGCGGCGGTACTGGGTCTGGCACGAGTCGGTATCGATGATTCGTTCTTCGACCTGGGCGGGCATTCGCTGCTCGCAACTCGCCTGGCCAGTAGAATTCGTGCCGAGTTGGGTGTCGAGGTGCCGATCCGGACGATCTTCGACTGCCCTACGGTCGCCGAGCTTGCCGGACGGCTCAACGTGTCACAAACCGTGCGTCCGGCATTGGCGCGATGCCAGAGGCCCGATGCGGTTCCACTGTCGTTCGCCCAGCGGCGGCTGTGGTTCATCCACCGGCTCAAGGGACCATCGGCCACCTACAACATGTCGATGGCGGCGCGCTTGATCGGTGAGCTGGACATCATCGCGCTCATCGCCGCAGTAAGGGATGTCCTCGACAGGCACGAGTCACTGCGGACGACATTCGACGAGATCGACGGCGTACCGGTCCAGATCGTCCGCCCGGTCGTCGATATCGGATCGCCGCTGGTCGTGGCAACCGCCGACACGGAGGCGGAGCTTGCCGACCTGGTGCGGCGCGCGGCCGATCACGAATTCGACATCGAGTCCGAGCTTCCGGTACGTGGGTGGGTGATTCGCGGGCCCGCAGGAGATCACACGCTGGTGCTGGTACTGCATCACATCGCGGGCGACGGCTGGTCGGTGACGCCTCTGTTCCGCGATCTTGCCCTCGCGTATCGGGCTCGCCGGGACGGGTACGCGCCGAGGTGGCAGTCGTTGCCGGTTCAGTATGTGGACTACACGCTGTGGCAGCGCGAGTTGCTGGGCGACGCCTCCGATCCGGAGAGCATGCTGTCGGGTCAGTTGGCCTACTGGCAGCGGGAACTGGCGGAGCTGCCCGATCTGATCCGCCTGCCGCTCGATTACTCCCGGCCTCGCGAAGCCACCCATCACGGTGAAACGGTGCCGTTCACCATCGACCGGTCGATGCGCCTAGCGGTGGAGCGCCTGGCCGCCGCGGCGGGAGCGACCCCGGTGATGGCGCTGCAGGCGGCATTGGCGGTGATGTTGTTCAAACTTGGTGCGGGTGAAGACATCCCGATCGGCTCACCGATCGCCGGACGAACTGACGAGGCGCTCGACGAGCTGGTGGGCTGCTTCATTAATACCTGGGTCTTGCGTGCGCGGATCACCGCATCGGCCTCCTTCGATGACCTGCTCGCCCAAGTGCGAGACAAGGCCCTGGCCGCATACGTGAATCAGGACCTGCCCTTCGAACTGCTGGTCGAACTACTCAACCCGAACCGTTCGACGGCGCATCATCCACTGTTCCAGGTCGCCTTGGCCTTCCAGAACAACCGCCCTTACGAGCTCGAGATCCCGGGTGTGGAGACCGTTGCCATCGCCCTGCCCGCTTACACGTCTCGATTCGACCTGTCGTTCACGTTCACCGACGACCCGTCCGTGAACGCTCTAGGCGGAGGCTGGGCCGGATCCGTCGAATTCGCCACCGATTTGTTCGACCGGGTCACGGTCGAGCGGCTCGCGGCTCGCTTCCTGTGGGTATTGGGCACGCTGGTGGCCGCGCCCACTCTCGCGGTCGGCACCGTCGACCTGCTCGACGATGCCGAGCGTGAACGAGTCCTTGGCGTATGGAGCGGTGCTGCCGTTGCGGCGCAAGAATATTCGTCGTCGACGATCCTGGAGCAGCTGGAAACGCAGGCCGTCAGGACACCCGAGGCCATCGCCGTTATCTCCGGCGCCGAGCAGCTGACATACCGCGAGCTGCACGCCCGAGCCAACCAGGTCGCGCGCCTGCTGATCGAGCGCGGAGCAGGACCGGAGACGATCGTTGCCGTCGCCCTGCCGCGGTCGAGCCGATTGGTCGTCACCCTGCTCGCAGTGCTGAAAGCCGGTGCCGCCTATCTGCCCATCGACCCGGACTATCCGCCGGACCGCATGGCGTTCATGCTGTCCGACGCCGACCCGATCCTGATTGTCGACACCGAGAACATCATCGAATCTGCTGCGGTGCAGGATGATTCGACCGTCACAGACAACGAACGCCGGTACCCCGTCGAGTCCGCGCACCCCGCATACGTCATCTACACCTCCGGGTCCACCGGCACTCCGAAGGGCGTCGTGGTCAGCCAGGGAAATATCGCCCGCCTCGTACCCAACGCCTGGCGACCGGAGGTTAGGGAGTCGGTGCTGGTGCATTCGACGACGGCCTTCGACGCATCGACATATGAAATCTGGCCGACGCTCGCCTCGGGTGGTTCATTGGTTGTCGCCGAGCCGGGTTCATCGACCCCGACGGACATGGCCGCATTGATTCAGCGGCACCAGATTTCGAAGATCTTCGTGTCACCCGCGATCATGGCGGGGCTCGCCGACATCATCGCCGCCGACTCGGAAACGGGCGCGCTGAGATCGTTGACCGAGATACACACCGGCGGCGATCTGCTCGACCCGCTCGCCGCCCGCCGAACCACCTCGGCCAGGCCCGAGATCGGGATCCGGAATCTATACGGGCCGACGGAGGCGACCGTCGCCGTCACCTCGTTCGCGGTATCCGCGAATGACGACGGGCCGGTTCCCATCGGCGGTCCGATGGCGGGCACACGGGTCTACGTGCTCGACGCTGGAATGCGGCCGGTCCCGGTGGGCATAGCCGGAGAACTATATGTAGCGGGCGGTCAATTGGCGCGCGGCTACCTGAGGCGGTCGGCACTGACCGCGACCAGATTCGTCGCAGATCCCTTCGACCGCGCCGGTGGCGGGCGGATGTACCGGACCGGCGATATGGTCAGGTGGAACACGGCGGGGTTCCTCGAATTCGTCGGCCGGGTAGACGACCAGGTGAAGATCCGAGGCTTCCGCATCGAACCGGGCGAGGTCGAGTCAGTTCTGGCGGCTCATCCTGGGGTCGGGCAGGCGATCGTGGTCGCCAGAGATGACAGGCTGATCGCGTATGTCACGCCGGCGCTGTCGAGATCGGGTGACCTCGACTCCCGTGACGTTCGGCGCTTCGTCGGCGCCCGACTCCCCGAGTTCATGGTTCCCGCCGCGGTCGTAGTCCTGGATCGATTCCCCGTGACGGCCAACGGAAAGATCAATAAACGCGCGCTGCCCGAACCTCGATTCGTGTCGACTGCCGCCTACCGTGCACCGCGCGCAACCGCGGAGCAGGTGCTCGCGGATGTATTCGCCGACGTGCTGGGCGTGGACCGGGTCGGTATCGACGACGACTTCTTCGAGGTCGGCGGCGACAGCATCCGCTCGATCCAGGTCGTATCGCGTGCGCGGATGGCCGGAGTGGTGCTCTCTCCGCGAGAAGTGTTCCAGCACCGCACGATTGCCTCGCTGGCCGCCCTAGCGGCAGACCGCCGCGACACCGGCCCTTCACTGGACGAGTTGCCCGGAGGCGGCCTGGGCTGGGCGCCGTTGCTGCCGGTCGCCCGATGGGTCGGTCGGCACCAGGCCGGATTCGCGGCCTTCTCCCAGTCGTTGTTGCTGGATCTGCCCCGCGGAATCGACCGTGCCGCACTGGTGGCCACACTCACCGCGGTCGTCAATCACCATGACGGATTGCGCTCGCGTCTGGTTGAAGACGACCGCGGGCAGGGCATAGAGATGCTGCCCCCGGGCACGGTGGACATCGAGGCATGCCTCAAGCGTGTCGAACTGGCCGATTCCGATGCGGCGGAGCGGACGATCACGGTCGAGATCGATGCTGCGGCGCTGCGACTGCGCCCGCTCGATGGCGTCATGTTGCAATTCGTATGGTTCGACCGTGGACCGGACCAGCCCGGCCACCTGGGCTTCGTCGCCCACCACCTGGTGATCGACGGTGTGTCGTGGCGGATTCTGCTGCCGGATCTGATGGCCGCGTGGTCCGGGCTCCGCGCGGGGAACGACCCGGCGTTGCCTGCCGTTGGTACCTCCTTACGACGCTGGTCTCACGCAGTGCTCGCGGATGCCACCTCGAGCAGACGCGAATCCGAACTGGGACAATGGCTATCGATTCTGGACTCGCCAGGCTCGGCATTGGGGGCACGCGTGCTGAACCCGGCCGTGGATGTGGTCGCTACCATCGACAGGATCGAAGTCGAGATCCCCGCCGTGGTTAGCGAGGCGGTACTGACCACGCTTCCAGCCCTCTTCCGCACTAGCGCCAATGACGGATTGCTGGCGGCCCTGGCCATATCCATCGCGCAGTGGCGGCACGACCACAATGCCGCCATCGAGCCAATGCGGATCCAACTGGAAAGCCACGGCCGCGACGAGGACGCCGTCCCGGGCGCCGATCTCAGTCGTACGGTCGGCTGGTTCACCTCGGTCTTTCCCGTCCTGCTGGATGTCGGCGACCTGAATGTGAACGACGCGTGCGCGGGTGGCGCCGCGGCCGGGGTCCTGATCAAGCGGATCAAGGAGCAAGTGCGTGCCGTCCCGGACAGTGGGATCGGCTTCGGGCTGCTGCGGTACTTGAATCCAGATACAGCACCACTGCTGGGGCAATCGGCGGCTAGCGAGATCAGCTTCAATTATTTGGGCCGGTTCGCCGATCCCAGCGCGCGCACCGATGCCGAGGGTGGCGGCTGGACGCCGACTCCGGGCCGGTTTGGGGGCCCAGCGCTCGATCCGATGATGCCCGCGGTAGCGGCCCTGGACATCAATGCGATAGCTGTCGACACCGACCGGGGGCCGGAGCTACGCGCCGTCTTCGCGTTTCCGACCGGAGTACTCTCGCGGGAGACCGTGCGGCAGCTGGCTGATGGGTGGCGTACTGCGCTGGACGGGCTTGCCCGTTACGTGGGCACCGTGGCAACCGGTGGGCTGACCCCGTCGGATCTGCCCCTGGTGCCATTGGATCAGGTGGGCATCGAAGCGCTCGAAACGCGTTATCGCGGCCTGGTCGACGTGTGGCCGGTGACGTCCATGCAGGCCGGGTTCTTGTTCCATTCCCAACTAGCCGAATCCGCATTCGATCCATATCAGATTCGGCTCACGATGAGGATCGACTCCGCCGTGGACGCGGACCGGCTACGTCGGGCGGGACAAGCCCTGATGGAGCGATACCCCAGCCTGCGAACCGCGTATGTCGATGCCCCCCAAGGCAACCCGGTCGCAGTCGTCGTCGACGGTGTGGAGTTGCCCTGGCAGCTCCTCGATCTGAGTGAGCTACCGGATGCCGACGTGGCCGCCATTCTCGCCGAATTGGCGCAACGAGACCGCGAGACCCACTTCGATCTCGGCACCCCGCCGTTGCTGAGACTGGCCGTCGTCCGCACCGGACCCCGGCGCGCGCACATCGCCCTGACGATTCATCACCTGGTATTCGACGGTTGGTCGCTGCCATTGATGATGCGGGATCTATTGCGGCTCTACGCCTTCGAGGGAGATCTCCGCGCTTTGCCACCCGTGCCGGACTATCGGGACTATCTGGTGTGGCTGTCACAGCGGGACCGTGTCGCCGCCGAGGAGGCATGGGACGCGGCACTGGCAGGGATAACCGAACCTACGCTGCTAGAGCCCGTGCTGCGGGCCGCGGATCGTGATCGGCACGATACTCCGGGGATCGATCGGGTCGCCCTTCCGCTGCCCGACAGCGTCTCCCAGCAGCTAACCGCCTATGCGGCCGAGCTGCGCATCACAGTCAACACCGTCGTGCAATGCGCGTGGGCAATCCTGCTGGCCAAGCTCACAGGACAGCGTGATGTGGTTTTCGGTGCCACGATTTCTGGCCGCCCAGCCGATCTGAATGGCGCAGATTCGATGGTCGGGGTCTTCGTCAACACGATTCCCGTGAGGGTCGACCTGTCCGGGGACCGCGAGGTGACAGAGCTTCTGACCGCGTTGCAGAACGGCCAGGGCGCCCTGCTCGATCACCACCACTACGACCTGAGCGCAATCCATCGGCGAACCGGACTGAATCCGCTGTTCGACACGGTGATTGTCTTCGAGTCGTATCCGGTCGACGACGTGGCGATCCGGACATCGGCGGAGAGCGGCGGCCTGGCTGTCATGGACTTCGAGGTCGAGGACGGCACCTCCTATCCGCTGGCCCTCATTGCGGCTGCGACACCCGATCTGCGACTCGTATTCCAGTACGCGACTGATGTTTTCGACCGGGCATCGGTCTCCGATCTCGCCGATCGATTCGTCCGGGTCGTCGAACAACTGATTGCGGAGTCGGCGCCGACCGTGTCCTCGATCGAACTCCTCGATCAAGTGGAGCGACGACGGATCCTCGCGACATGGAACGACACAGCGGCGGACGTCGGTGCCAATCCGACCTTGGTGGACCTGTTCGCGCGACGGGTGGCCGAGCATCCGGAGGCACCAGCGGTCCGGTATGGCGGCCTCATGTGGACCTATCGTGAACTTGAGCTGCGGGCGAACCGCGTCGCCGGGGCGATCCTGGCGCACGGCGCCGGACCCGAGACGATCGTTGCCGTCATGATCCGGCGCTCGGCGGATCTGATTGCCGGGCTATTGGGGGTGCTGAAGGCCGGAAGCGCCTACGTGCCCATCGATCCGGCGTATCCGCCGGATCGAATTCGCTACATCCTTGCGAACGCGAATCCGACGTGCCTGCTGACAGATGACGCCGACTTCGCGGCGGGAAGCCTACCCGCGGGCCTGGATCTTCTGCGGATCGAGCGGGCGTACGAGGGTTTCGATGACGGCGGGCAGATGCCTGCTTGCACGGTGCACCCCGGCAACCTGGCATACGTGATCTATACCTCCGGCACGACCGGCGCGCCCAAGGGCGTCGCGATCACGCACTCGAGCGTGGCGAACGCGATGGTCGTGATGCGAGAGCTATACGGCGAGGATCGCTCTCCGCATGTGCTCGCCGGCACCTCGGTGTCGTTCGACGTGTCGGTCTTCGAGATCTTCGCGACCCTGTGCGCCGGCGGCACCGTGGACATCGTCCGGGATATCCTCGCACTTGCCGAACAGGATCGATGGCGCGGCGGCATGATTTGCGCGGTGCCCTCTGCGCTGGCGGCGATCATCGATCGGATCGGTGACCGGGTCGATACCGATACGATTGTCCTCGCGGGCGAGGTGCTCCCGAAGTCGTTGGCCGACAAGGTGAAGCAAGTGTGGCCGGGGACTCGACTGATCAACGGTTACGGTCCGACGGAGACCTTCTACGCCACCGCCCACGTCGTGGGTTCCACGCCGATCGCCGAGGGCGCGTCGGTGCCGATCGGTACGCCGCTTGGCAATACCCGGGTATACGTGCTCGATTCCGGGCTGCGCCCGGTGCCGCCGGGGGTTGTCGGTGAGCTGTACATCGGTGGCGCACACGTGGCGAGAGGATATGTGGGGCTTCCGGTTTCGACGGCTTCGCGATTCGTAGCCGATCCGTTCGCACACGTGCCGGGCGAACGCCTGTATCGCACCGGGGACCTGGTGCGCTGGTCGCCAGAAGGGATACTCGACTACGTCGGCCGGATCGACGAGCAGATCAAGGTTCGCGGACATCGGATCGAACCTGGGGAGGTCGAGGCGGCCATGAAACGGCACCCGATGGTGGAGCGGGCGGTCGTGTTCGCCCGGGAATCCGCCTCCGGTTTGCCGGACCTGGTCGGTTATGTGACCGTGGCCGATCAGGATTCGGTGACGCCCGCCGAGTTGCGCCGGTTCGCCGACAACCGCTTGCCTTCTTTCATGGTTCCCACCGCGATCATGATTGTGGACCGCTTCCCATTGACCGCCAACGGCAAACTCGACCGGCGCGCGTTGCCCGCGCCGACATACGACTCGGCGGTGGCCTACCGAGCCGCCGGTACCCGTGTCGAACAGGTCCTTGTAGATCTGTTCGCCGCCGTGCTGGGCGTCGACGACGTCGGCCTCGATCACGATTTCTTCGACTTGGGCGGGCATTCGCTGCTGGCGACGCGTCTGGTGAGCCGCATCCGGATGGAACTGGGCGTCGAGGTCGAGATTCGACGGGTCTTCGAGTGCCGCACGCCCGCCGAGCTCGCGTCGCGCATCGGCGACGCAACCCGAGCCCGGTCGGCGCTGGCGGCCTACGAACGCTCTCGAGTGGTTCCGCTGTCATTCGCACAGCGGCGACTGTGGTTCATCCACCGCCTCGACGGGCCGTCGGCGACCTACAACCTGCCTATGGCGCTTCGGCTGTCCGGCGAGCTGGACCTCCCGGCGCTCGAGGCCGCACTCGGTGATGTGGTTGGTCGCCACGAGGTCCTGCGTACGGTATTCACAGAATTCGACGGCGTTCCGAGGCAGGTAGTGCGGGACCCAGACGAGGTGGACATACAGCTCTCGATCTATACCGCGACCTCCGAGTCCGTTCTGGCGGAGCTGGTGACACGCGAGGCCGCCGCCACGTTCGACCTTGGTTCCGAGATCCCGGTGCGCGGTGCGGTGATCCATAGCGCGGCCGGTGATCACGTCCTCGTCCTGGTGCTGCATCACATCGCCGGCGACGGTTGGTCCCTCGCGCCGTTGCTGCGGGACCTCGGCACGGCCTACAGTGCGCGTCGAGCCGGATCGCCGCCGCAGTGGCGTCCGCTACCGGTGCAATATGCGGATTACACGCTGTGGCAGCACGAACTCCTGGGACAGCAGCCGGATCCCGACAGTCTTCTCAGTCGGCAATTCGAATACTGGCGTGGGGAACTCGCCGGACTTCCCGACCGGCTGTCGCTGCCGGTCGACCGGCCGCACCCGCGCGTCGTGACCCATCGAGGCGATATCGTGGATTTCGAGGTTGCGCCCGAATTGCGTTCGCGGGTCGAAGAGCTCGCGCGCACGCTGGGTGCGACTACGGCGATGGTCTTGCAATCGGGGTTCGCGGTCCTACTCAACACGATGGGGGGCGGCGAAGATATCGCGATCGGTTCGCCGATCGCCGGCCGTACCGATGCGGCGCTTGACGACCTGGTGGGGTTCTTCGTCAACACCTGGGTACTGCGAGCCGACCTTTCCGGACACCCGTCGTTCTCGACGATCGTGCATCGTGTTCGACGAAAAGCACTGGCTGCCTACGAGAATCAGGACGTTCCCTTCGAGCGACTCGTCGAACTGCTGAACCCGCCGCGGTCTGCCGACCACCATCCACTCTTCCAGGTGATGTTCGCGTATCAGAACAATGAGTTGCCCGATCTCGATTTCGCCGGATCGAGGGCAGAGATCTACCCTGTGCACACCGCCACGGCCCGCGTCGACCTACTGCTGAGCGTCGGCGAAGGACTTACCGCCGCAGGCGGTTTCACCGGAACCTTCGAATTCGCCGCCGACCTGTTCGACAGGGAAACTGTCCTATCGATCGCAGAGCGGTTCCTGCGGGTTCTCGAACAGGCCACCGCGGATCCGCAGGCGCCACTGGGACGGTGGGACGTGCTCGGTGCCGACGAGCGCCGGACGATGCTCGAGGTCGCGCACGGCACCGCGGTGGCGGTCCCGGGCACGGGTGTCGTGGAACTATTCGAACGGCAGGTGCAGTCCCGTCCGGGTGCTGCGGCGATCGTGTCCGATGAGGGCGAAACCTGGTCCTATGATCGGTTGAACAGGATTAGCAACCAGACCGCGAGGCTGCTGATCGCGCGAGGCGTCGGCCCCGAATCGATTGTCGGTGTGGCCGTGCGGCGTTCGCCTGCACACGTGGCTGCCGCGCTGGGTGTGCTGAAGGCGGGCGGAGCGTACCTGCCGATCGACCCGAACCATCCGGCGCAGCGCATCGCCTCGATACTCGCCGATTCCGCGCCTGCCGTTGTGGTGACCGACCGGGCGAGTGCGGCAGCATTACCGCCGGTGGTGGAGACCCTACTGAGCGAAGGGATTCTCGACGACGTCGCCGCTGTCGAGGATGCAGTGAATATCACCGCGGCCGAACGCCGAGGACCCGTGCGCCCGGAGAATCTCGCCTACGTCATCTACACTTCGGGATCAACTGGCCGGCCAAAGGGCGTACAGGTCACCCATCGCAACCTCGCGAACCTGGTGCACTGCGGGTGGCCCGGGGTCCCTGGCGAACGGGTTCTCGTGCACGCACAGCCGACATTTGATGCATCGGTCTACGAGCTCTGGCCTGCCCTCGCACATGGGCGAACCCTGGTCTTGCTCACGTCGAATCTGCTGGACGTCATGGATCTTCGGAGTGTCGGACCCGGGATCGGCCCGGACTCCCTGGTGCTGACCACCTCGTTGTTTCGGGTACTGGTCGAGGATCCGCGTGCCGACGAGGTGTTTGCTGATGCCCGGGAGATCGTCGTCGCGGGCGAGCGGCTCGATCTTCACTCGGTGGCGGTCGCTGCGCGGCGATTCCCGGGCGCGGCGATCTTCAACGCCTACGGCCCGACCGAAGCTACCGTGTGCACCAGCCTCTTCGGAATATCCGTCGATGAGGACCGATCCGGCATCTCGGTACCGATCGGCCGTCCGATCGGCAATATCAGTACCTACGTGCTGGATTCGGCTCTGCGGCCTGTGCCGGTCGGTGCGATCGGCGAGCTGTACATCGGCGGTGCACAGGTGGCTCGCGGGTACGCGGGACTGGCCGGGGTGACTGCTGCGCGGTTCGTGGCCGATCCGTTCGACGCCGTCGGCGGGGGCCGGTTGTACCGATCCGGCGACCTGGCGCGCTGGACTCGCGGCGGTGTGCTCGAGTACGTCGGGCGCGCCGATGAGCAGATCAAGGTTCGTGGCTATCGAGTCGAACCAGGCGAGGTCGAAGCCGTTCTTCTGGAACATTCGACGGTCGCGCACGCGGCAGTGATGGCGCACGAATCCGGCGGATCCACGCGATTGGTCTCGTATGTGGTCGGAGCCGAGGGGCATCCGCTCGACACGGGTGAGCTTCGGGCATTCCTGGGAGAACGACTGCCGGAGTTCATGGTTCCGGCGGCGATCGGTGTCGTGGAGCGTTTTCCATTGACCGCCAACGGAAAACTCGATCGGCGAGCGTTGCCGGTTCCGGAGTTCGTCTCCGCGGTCGCCTATCGCGCGCCGCGGACTCCGGTAGAGCACACCTTGGCCGAGGCCTTCGCAGCCACGCTGTGCGTTGACCGCGTTGGTATCGATGACGACTTCTTCGAGCTCGGCGGGCATTCACTACTCGCCACCCGGTTGGTCAGCCGAATTCGGGCCGAGCTCGCGGTGAAGATCGGGATCCGATCGGTCTTTGACCATCCGTCGGTTGCTCGGCTGGCGACGCACCTCGACGAGGGCGGGGCTGTCGACCACTTCGCCAGCGTGTTAGCGCTGCGCCGAGCCGGAGGCAAGACTCCGCTGTGGTGCGTCCACCCGGCGGGCGGGCTCGGATGGACCTACCGGTCGCTCGCGGGGCGGCTGCCCGATCGCCCTATCTATGCCCTTCAGTCACAGGGATTCGATGGCGATCCGCTCGCCGAGTCCTTCCACGACATGGTCGAATCCTATGCAGACAGCATTGTGGCGACCCAGCTCGAGGGCCCGTACCTGCTGCTGGGCTGGTCGTTCGGAGGCGTTGCAGCACACGCAATCGCCGGTGTGCTGTCGGCTCGAGGGCATGAGGTCGGTGTGCTAGCCATCCTGGATGGGATTCCACGCGAACATATCTCAGAGGAAGCTCTCGATCGGGAGAGGGCGGTCGATGTGCTCGAGGCATGGCTCTCGCAGACTTACGGGGAGGACGGCGATGCACCCGACCTTTCGGAGGTGATCGGCCGGGGCATGGGCATTTTCATGAATAATATTGCGCTGCTGGAGGATTGGCGAACTCCTGTGTTCGGGGGCGACGCGCTCGTATTCCGGTCTACCTTGGACGAGGACGGCTCGTCGAGGCGCATCGGCGACTATCCGCTCGGAGCGATGTGGAGCGACTTCGTCAGCGGCGAGATCGTGGAGATCGATATTGACTGCACCCACCAGGGGTTCGGTGAACCCGGTCCGCTCGGTGCCGTCGCCGAAAAGCTCGAGACCGTTCTGGATTCCGTTGATGAACTACTGAAGGATGGTGAGAAATGAACCCGTTTGATGACGACTTGGGCCAGTTCCTAGTACTGGTCAACGACGAGGGCGGTATTCACTGTGGCCCAGTTTCGCCGAGATTCCCCGGGGATGGTCCTCGGTATTCGGTGTTGCGAGCCGCGCCGACTTTCTGACGTTCATCGAGACCGAATGGACCGATATGCGTCCGAAGTCGCCGATCGCCGCGATGGAGCGGGACGGCTCGGACAGACCGCTACTCCCAACGGTTAGTGGTCCGGCTTGTACGGGCCTTGTGAGCTTGCCGGCATGCCACTCAGCGCCGCGACGTGGATGCGGGCAACGTTTTCGGCCGGCACGCACGGCTGTACCTGATGCCTAGACAGTGACGGTCTTATTGGTCCTGGCAATCAGTCCTCGAATCAGGCTGGCCGGTCGACAAATGTAGACGACCGATGTCGTCGAACTACATGCAGGTCAGGCGGTTTGAAGCACACTGATACAGAAAGGCCGAGCTCGAGCGAACACGAGGGTCCGCAACTGGGTCCGGAACAATCGATCGCGGGTTAGCGGGATTAACACGTTATCGGCTGACATGACTATCGATGCGACCGCAACCTTCATCCAGGGATCCGTACGAATCGTCAATTGCTACAGCGGAGTTCGCTCAGTAGCGGTAGTGCTCCGGCTTGTACGGGCCTTCCACGTCCACGCCGATGTATTCGGCCTGGTCCTTGGTGAGCTTGGTCAGGGTGCCGCCGAGGG
>NZ_JADKYP010000026.1 GCF_015354405.1 Nocardia sp. BSTN01
CACATCATGACCATCACCATCGATACCCTGCGCCGAATTCTCGTGGCCTGCGCCGGCGGCGACGAGGACGCCCCCGAACTCGCCGGTGACATCGCCGAGGTCGAGTTCGAGGAACTCGGCTACGACTCGCTGGCCCTGATCGAAACCGCCTCGCGCATCCAGCGCGAGTTCGGGGTGACGGTCCCCGAGGAACAGCTCATCGACGTCAAGACCCCGCAGGAGCTGATCGACATCGTCAACCAGCAGCTGGCGGGTGTGGCATGACGATCCGCACAACGCACACCCGGGTCGTCGAGGCGCCCGCGGACGAGGTCTACGGGCTGGTCGCCGACGTCGGCCGCTGGCCGGTGATCTTCGAACCGTCGGTGCTGGTGCGGCATCTGCACCGCGGCGCCGACGAGGAGCGGTTCCGGCTGTGGGCGACGGTGAACGGTCAGGTCACCGACTGGACCTCGCGCCGGACCCTGGACCCCGCCGGCCGGCGCATCACCTTCGAGCAGGAACGCAGCCGGGCGCCGATCGCCTCCATGGGCGGGCAGTGGAGTTTCGACGAAACCGGCCCGCGCACAACGACTGTCACACTCGATCACCACTTCACCGTGGCCGACGGTGTGGATCCGGACGTGATCACCGGCGCGGTCGACCGCAACAGCGTCACCGAACTGGCCGCGCTGGCACGGATCGCCGAGCTGGGGCATCCGGTCGACGACATCATCGTCACCTTCGAGGACCGCGTGACGCTGGATGCGACGGCCGCCGAACTCTACGACTTCGTCTACCACAGCGACCGCTGGCCCGACCACGTTCCGCACGTCGGCCGGGTGGATCTCACCGAGGATGCCGACGGGGTGCAGCTGATGGAGATGGACACCGTCACCGAGGGCAGTATCCCGCACACCACCCGCTCGATCCGGATCTGTGTCCCGGCCGAACGCATCGACTACAAACAGCAGCTGCCGCCCGCGATGCTGTTCGGGCACAGTGGCGCATGGGAATTCGCCGACGATCCCGCCGGCGTAGTGGTCCTCGCCCGGCACACGGTGGCGATCAACCCCGCCGCCGCGCGCGAAATCCTCGGCGCCGGAACCGGACTCGCCGAGGCCCGCGCGTATCTCGGTGCGGCCCTGGGTACCAACAGCCGCAACACCCTGCTGTGCGCGGCGCAGTACATCGCGGCCCGCCGCGCCGAATCCGCGAAATCGCCCTCATGACCGCGACCGGAAGTCCGCGCCTGGCCGAGCCGGTGGTGCGGGAAGTCGCCGACGGGGTCTTCGCCTACACCCACGGCCACGGCGGCTGGTGCGTCAGCAACGCCGGCGTCGTCGCCGGACCCGACGGTGCGCTGGTGATCGATACGCTCGCCACCGAAGACCGCACGCGCGGCCTGATCGAGCACGTCGATCGGGTCGCGGGCGGGCCGGCGCGCACCGTGGTCAACACCCATCACCATGGCGACCACAATTTCGGCAATCATCTGTTCGGGCCGGCCGCGGTACTCGTCGGGCACGATCGGATCCGCGCCGAGATGATCGAGACCGGGCTGGCTCTGACCCAGCTGTGGCCGCAGGTCCGGTGGGGTGACGTGCGCGTCACGCCACCCACCGTCACCTTCTCGGACCGGCTGACCCTCCACGTCGGCGAGCGGCGCGTGGAGCTGATCCACCTGGGCCCGGCGGCGCACACCACCAACGACGTGGTGGCGTGGCTGCCCGCGGAGAAGGTGCTGTTCGCCGGGGACCTGGTGATGTCGGGTGCGGCGCCGTTCTGCTTGTTCGGTTCGGTCGAGGGCACCGTCGCCGCGGTCCGGACGCTGGGCGAGCTGGGCGCGGAAACCGTTGTGGCAGGCCATGGTCCCGTCACCGGGCCGGAGATCTTCGATCACACCACCCGATATCTGGAGTGGATCGGCAGGTTGGCGCTCGACGGCCGGGCGTTGGGGCTGACTCCGCTCGGCATCGCCCTCGAGGCCGATCCCGGCGAGTTCGCGGATCTGGTGGATGCCGAGCGGGTGGTCGGCAATCTCCATCGCGCCTATGCCGAGGCCGACGGTGCGGCACCGGGCGCCCCGCTGGACGTGCTCGCCATCTTCGAGGAGATGGTCGGCTACAACGACGGCCGGGTACCGACGTGCCTGGCATGAGCGAGCACAGCGAGCGAGAGGTCGGCACAGCCGAGCGAGAAACGGGCACAGCCGAGACCGTCGATGTGTGCGTGGTGGGCGGCGGACCGGCGGGACTGGTCGCCGGTGTGCTGCTGGCCCGGTCCGGGGCGAAAGTCCTCGTGCTGGAGAAACATCCGGACTTCCTGCGCGACTTCCGCGGTGACACCGTGCACCCGTCGACGCTGACGGTGATGGACGAACTGGGGCTCGCCGACGAATTTCTCCGGCTGCCGCATGTGCGTGCACCGCGGCTGCCGATGGCGACCGCGCTGGGGCCGGTCGTGTTCGCCGACTTCGGCCGGCTGCCCGGCCGGTTTCCGTTCGTGGCGTTCATGCCGCAGTGGGACGTGCTGAACTTCCTCGCCGAAGCCGGTCGCCGGTATCCGGGATTCGGTCTGCTGCAGCGGGCGGAGGTCACGGAACTGCTCGAGTCCGGCGGCGCGGTCGTCGGCGTGCGCGCTGCCACCCCGGACGGTCCGCTGGAGGTGCGGGCACGTCTCGTGATCGCCGCCGACGGACGGAATTCGTTGGTGCGCAGCACCGGTTCGCTCACGGTGGCGGCGAGCCGGGCGCCGATGGACGTGTTGTGGTTACGGGTAGGCAAACCCGACGGCGAGAGCCTGCCGACCGTGCGCAGCGGCAAGGGTTTCTTCATCGTCTGCATCGATCGCGGCGACTACCTGCAGGTCGCCTACATGATCCCCAAGGGTGGTTTCGAGACGATCCGCGCCGCGGGCCTGCCCGCGTTCCGGGCGCAACTCGCGGCGATCTATCCGGCACTGGCGCCGGGGCTCGAGACCGCGATCGGCGACTGGGACGATGTGAAACCGCTCGACGTGCGGGTGGACCGGCTGCGGCACTGGTGTCGTCCCGGCCTGCTGGCCATCGGCGACGCCGCGCACGCGATGTCGCCGGCGGGCGGTGTCGGTATCAATCTGGCGGTCCAGGACGCGGTCGCCGCCGCGCGGCTGCTGGCGCCGACCCTGGCCGCCGGCGGTACACCGAGTCTCGCGCAGTTGCGCGCGGTGCAGCGCCGCCGCGAATTCCCCATGCGGATCGTGCAATTCGCGCAGTTGCGCCTGCTCGCCGACCTGTATCCGAACGCGGGGGGACCCAACACCGACAAGCCGTTGCTGGCCCGGCTGCTGCGTCGCTTCCCCGGACTCTCGCACGTGGTGGCACGGGTCATCGGCCGCGGGATCCGGCCCGAGCACGTCCCGCCCGCACACGGCGGCCATCTCATCGTTTCCCGCACCTGATTTCAGCACCCGATTCTTCAGTCCTCAGGAGGACCGATCGTGTCGACCTATCTTCTCGTTCACGGCGCGTTCCACGGCGGCTGGGCGTGGCAGCGGGTGACCCCGCTGCTCACCGCGGCCGGCCACCGTGTCTTCGCGCCCTCACTCGCCGGCATGGGCGAACGCGCCGGCGAACTCACCCCCGACGTGGGACTCGACACCCACGTCGACGATCTCGCCGAGCTGATCGTCGCCGAGGATCTGCGGGAGCTGATCCTGGTGGGCCACAGCTACGCCGCAATCGTCGTCACCGCGCTCGCGGACCGGTTCCCGGACCGCATCGCCGAGCTGATCTACGTGGATACCTTCGTGCCACGAGACGGCGAAGCCGTCGCCGACATCATGCCGGAAATGGTCGAGGCGTTCACCACCGCGGCCGCGGCCGTCGGGGACGGCTGGCGGGTGCCCCCGCCCACGGAGCCGATGGGCGACAGCGGCATCAACGGCGTCACCGCGGAACCCGACCTGAGCTGGGTGGCCTCGATGCTGACGGCCCAGTCGCTGAAGACTTTTCACCAGCCGCTGTTGCTGCGCAATCCGGACGATCTGGCGCGCGTTCCCGTCACCCACATCCACTGCAGCGAGGGCGGCGAGGCCTTCAAGGCGATGCGCGCGGCGATGCCGCGGACCCTTCCCCCGGCGGATCTGCCGGCCGGCCGGCTCGAGGTGCTGCCGACCGGGCACGACTGCATGATCACCATGCCGCGTGAATTCGCCGCGCTGCTGCTGGAGTCGGCGGCTCAGCGCACGTCGGCGTCGTAGGCTGCGCGGGCCGCCAGCACCTGCGCCAGGTGCTCGTTCGACCACCGCGCGAGACCGTCGAACAACGGGGTCAGGGTGGCGGCCAGCGCGGTGGCCGCGTACTCGACGCGCGGGGGGACCTCGGGATGGTAGGTGCGCTGCACCAAGCCGTCGCGTTCGAGCTGACGCAGCCGCTGGGTCAGTACCTTGGGCGTGACCCCCGGAATGCGTTGCTGCACTTCGTTGAAACGCATCCGGCCGTCGTGGATCAGTACCCACAGCACCTGGGTGGACCAGCGGCCGAAGAACAGGTCGACCACCGGGGAGATCGGGCACGGATCCGCGACGGGTGGGGGCGTGACGGGCGTCATGAGCACTCCTGGGCACTTTCCATTTGGTAACTACTATACTTTGGAAACTACTGTGTGACCAGAAGCCTTCACCGGCGCGAGAGGAGCACAGTGATGACCGCTACCGCACCCCACGGAGATCTGCGCCTGCCCCGGCGGCGGGGCGAACGCCCGCTCACCCGGCCACACAATCCACATCAGCAGCTCACCCAGAATCCGGACGTCCGGCTCCAGGAGGCGCTCTGGACGCGCATGGTCGCACTCGACGGCGTGCTGGCCGCCCGCAGCGCGGTCTCACTCCCCGACACCCGCGCCCTGCATCTGCGCCCCGAGCTCGCCCACGGTCCCGAGGACGCCTTCCTGGCCGGCACCGAATTCGCGCATCTGCACGGGCACGCCGACGGCAGCCTGCATCTGCGCCTGCCGGAAACCGCTGCCGCCGGGGCCGTTTCGGCCGGCTGGGCCGAACAGCATCCGATGGCCCGCGCCGGCGTCCTGCCGGCGACACTGCTGATGGTGTACGGCCCCCGCGATGCCGACGAACTGGAACAGGTCTGGCAGCTGGTGCGCGCCTCCTACGACTACGCCCGCGGGAACGCTCGAGCATGATTCGAGCGACGGCACGCATCGTGAGGCCCATGACTGCGACTGATCTCGTCGGCACCTGGGAACTGGTGTCCTACTACGACATCGACGATGCGGACGTGCGCAGCGAAGGGCCGCTCGGCCCGGCGCCGCGCGGTCTGCTGATCTACACCGCACAGGGCTCGGTCTCGGTGAGCATGATGCGCACCGGCGACACCACCGCGGCGCCCCCGTTCATGGGCTACGCCGGAACCTGGCGCACAACGGGAATGGCGGTGGTGCACGCGATCAGCGTGTGCTCGAATCCGGCCTGGGCCGGCACCGAGCAGGTACGCCAGATGTCGCTCGACGGCGACGTGCTGACGCTGATCGGCGCCGCACAGGTGGACGGGCGGACCCAGCGCCGCATTCTCACCTGGCGCAGGTCCGCCCGACCGTGATCACTCCGGCGAGTACGAGAACAGAGGTTCGTCGAATTGCACGGATTCACCGTCCTGTTTGAGGATCGCGGTGACGACCCCGCCCGCCTCGGCCGTCACCGGGATCATCAGCTTCATCGCCTCGACGATGCCGACCTGACGTCCCGGCGACACCCGGTCGCCGACCGCCACGAACGGCTCGGCACCGGGCTGCGGGCTGCGATAGAACACGCCGACACTGGGTGCGCGGATCACCGGATCGGTCACCGGCACCTCGGTCGCGGCGTCGGCCGTGAGTGCCGGTGCGGCGCCGGCACTCACGGCCGCCTCCCCCGGGCCCTGCGGCCACTGCGCCTCCACGGTCACCTCACCGACCTGGATCCGCAGGCCGCTGGGCTGTGCGGGAAAGCCGGCCAGCAGCCGCAGCGCGCCCGACTGGATGGCGTCGAGTATCTGCAGGTAATCGTGCTGTGCGGCATCGAGTTCCGGTGCAGGCGAGACGTTTTCGTCCATTGTCGTCATGATGGCGCTCCGCGGTCAGTAGTTGCCCAGGCCGCCACAGACATTCAATGCCTGTGCGGTCACGGCGGCGGCGGCCGGCGAGATCAGGTAGTCGACCATCGCGGCCACCTCATCGACCTGGACATAGCGGCCGATCGGCACCCGGGCGCTCACGCGCGCGTGCACCTCCTCGGTGTCGACACCCCACAGACCCGAGTACACCTCCCGAACCCGTTCGGCCATCGGCGTTTCCACGAATCCGGGGCAGACCGCGTTGACCGTGATCCCGGTCTTGGCCAGCTCCAGCCCCAGCGCCTTGGTGAAGCCGACGACCCCGTGCTTGGAGGCCGAATACGGCGCGCCGTGCAGCACACCCTGTTTACCGCCGGTCGAGGCGATGTTGACGATCCGGCCGCTGCCCCGCTCGAGCATGCCGCCGGCGGTGAGCGCGGCCTTGGTGGCGTAGAAGACGCTGTGCAGGTTCGTCTCGACGACGTCGAGCCACAGGTGGTCCTCGATCTGCGCGGTCACGCCGCCGCCGCTGCGCCCGGCATTGTTGACCAGGATGTCGACCGGGCCGAACCGCCGGACCCCGGCATCGACGTACTCGCGGACCTGGGCGGCGTCGCGGACATCGCAACCCACCCCGTCGACCGCGAATCCGTCGTCCTGCAACCGCTTGGCCGTATCGGCCACCCGCTGCTCGTCCCGGGCACAGATGAACACCGCAACACCCTGTGCCGCCAGGTTTTTCGTGATCTGCAAGCCCATTCCGCTGGTCGCTCCGCTGACCAGCGCCACGCGCTGACTGTCCGCCATATCTCCTCCATCGGTGCTGGATCCGGTTACGCCGGCCCGTCCGGCCACCAGCGTCGCGAAAAGCCCTATAAGACCGGTCAAACCGGTGCGGGCTCGACCGAATCTCGAGCGCCGTCGGCGACCGTGGAGCGCGATCGAGGTCCGCCCGGAATACCGGCGGCCACACCGTCTTCCGAGGAGCCGTCCATGACCACTGTCGCCAGCCGCGCCGAGCTGTACGCCGAGGTGCAGCAGTTCTACGCCGATCAGATGCAGCGCCTGGACAACCGCGACATCACCGGATACGCCGAAACCTTCACCGAGGACGCGGAATTCGAGCACACCCCGGGCCGCCCGCCCGCGCGCACCCGCGCCGGGATCGTGTCGGATCTGGTGGAGTTCCACAAGCGCTTCGACAGCGATCCGATGCAGCGCCGGCACTGGTTCAACATGATCAACCTCTCCCCGCGCGACGACGGCAGCATCGGCGCCACGATGTACTGCCTGGTGGTCAAGATCCGGCCCGGCGCGGCGCCGGAGATCGCGCCGAGCTGCGTGGTCCACGACGTGCTCGTCCGCATCGACGGTGAACTGCGCACCCAGTCCCGGCGAGTTACCCACGACTGACCGAAACCACCACCCCGACAAGGAGTTACGCTGTGAGCACCGCTCAGCCCACCACGCACCTGACCCTCGCGGCCGAAGCCCAGGACCTGCTGTTCCGCGAGGCCCGCACCGCCAACACCTTCACCGACGAACCGGTGAGCGACGAGCAGATCCGCGACATCTACGACCTGGTCAAATACGCGCCCACCTCGATGAATCAGCAGCCGCTGCGCATCGTGCTGGTTCGCGGCGCCGAGGCCCGCGCCGCCCTGGTCGAGCACATGCTCGACAACAACAAGCCCAAGACCGAGAAGGCGCCGCTCACCGCGATTCTGGCCGCCGACCTCAATTTCCACGACCACCTGCCGAAGGTCTTCCCGCACGCCCCCGACGCCAAGGACTACTTCGCCGCCGACGACTACCGGGCCGAATCGGCGCGATTCAACGCACTGATCCAGGTCGGCTACTTCATCCTCGGCATCCGCGCCGCGGGCCTGGCCGCCGGCCCGATGAACGGGTTCGACGCCGCCGGTGTCGACAAGGAGTTCTTCCCCGAGGGCACCCACAGCGCGCTGGTCGTGGTCAACATCGGCAAGCCGGGCCCCGACGCCTGGTACCCGCGCTCACCGCGGCTGGACTACGACGAGGTCGTCACGACCGTCTGACCTCCGCCCGCCCGAAGCCCGATCGGAATGTCCGATCGGGCATTTCGTGGTTCATCGAAGGGACTTTCGCCTCTTGGGCGCCGCCCCGCGCCTCGGCACAGTTGTCGTGCGTCGAAACGGGTCGGGTGAGCGAGAGAGGTCGATCGGGTGGTGCGGGAATCTCAGGGATGGTCGTCGACAGCGTTCCCGGACATCGTCCTCTTCGCCCGCGGGCCGGTGCCCGCACTCGAGGCCGAACGCGTGGCCGGGGCGGTGGGCCGGCTGCTGGCGCGCCACTGCGTCACCGGCGGCGCCCGGGTGCGCATCACCGCCGCCCCCGGCGATACGGAACCTCTTCTGGTGCAAGTGAATCTCGCCGATCGCCCGGTCCGGATGCAGGTGCGCACCCGCGGGCCCAACGAGGTGCTGTCGGTGGTGGTCCGTCTGGAACGCCAACTCACCGGCGGAATCGTCCGGGACTGGCCGGATCCGGCACGACCGGCATTGACGGAGCCAGGTGCCGGAAAGATCGTGCGCCGCAAGGTGTTCGCGCTCGACACCCTCCGCCCGAAGTCGGCCGCCGCGGTGATGGACGCGCTCGACTTCGACGTTCACCTGTTCGTCGACGCCGAAACCGGTGAGGATGCCGTCGTCTACCGGGCCGGCCCGTCGGGGCTGCGGCTGGCGCGCCGAACCCGGATGCATCCCCCGTCCGATACCGGCGGCCGGATCTTCACGGTGCACTCACGCCCGACCCCGGTCCTCACCGAATCCGCCGCGGTGGAGCGGCTGTGCGAGCACGGCCTGCCGTTCCTGTTCCACCTCGACGCCTTCACCGGGCGCGGACATCTGCTGTATCGCCGCTACGACACGGACCTCACCCTCGTCACACCCTGTGCCGAGGTCGAATTCGACACGGAAAGGTAGATCACCAGCGTGGCACGAGAGTTGACGCAACGGGAAATTCTCACCGAACTCGAACCGGTCGCCGCCACGGCGCTGAACCGGCATCTGTCGATGGTCAAGGAGTGGCATCCGCACGACTACGTCCCCTGGGACGCCGGCCGCAACTTCGCGATGCTCGGCGGAACCGATTGGGAGCCCGGGCAATCCACGCTCAGCGACGTGGCGAAGGCCGCGCTGGTGACCAATCTGCTCACCGAGGACAACCTGCCTTCCTACCACCGCGAGATCGCCGAGAACTTCTCCCAGGACGGCGCCTGGGGCACCTGGGTGGGCCGCTGGACCGCCGAGGAGAACCGCCACTCCGTCGTGCTGCGCGACTATCTCGTGGTGACCCGCGGCGTCGACCCGGTCGCGCTCGAGAACACCCGCATGACCCATATGACCAACGGCTTCACCCCGGGGGTGGCCCGGCTCCTCGACGGCGAAGCGGGATTCCTGTATTCGGTTGCGTACGTGAGCTTTCAGGAACTCGCCACCCGCGTCAGCCACCGCAACACCGCCAAGGTGTGCGACGATCCGATCGCCGACCGCATGCTGCAGCGCGTCGCGCTCGACGAGAACCTGCACATGATCTTCTACCGCACCATGTGCGCGGCCGCGTTGGATCTCGTTCCCGACCAGGCGATGACGGCCGTCGACACCATCGTCGAGAACTTCCGGATGCCCGGCGCCGGAATGCCCGACTTCCGCCGCAACGGCGTGCTGATGGCCAAACACGGCGTCTACGATCTGCGCCAGCACTACGAGGAAGTGCTCGAACCGGTGATCCGGCAATGGAACATCTTCGGCCGCACCGACTTCGGGCCCCGCGGCGAACAGGCCCGGGAACGACTGGGCGCCTTCCTCGAGAATATGGAACTGGTGCAGATCCCCCGTTTCGAGGAACACCGCGACCGATCGCTGGCCCGCGAGCGCGCCCGCACCTGATTCAGCGGGGCCGGCCCGGTATGCGGGTGTGGACGGTGAGCAGCAGATGGTCGAAGGCGGTGAGCGTCTGCGGCGCCGCGTCCGGAAGGGTCGGCAGTTCGGCGATCAGCTGAGCGGCCAGGTCGCGAAGTTTGGTGTTGGTCTCCTGGGAGCGCCAGGACAGGATCTTGAACGCCTGCTCGGCACTGACCCGATACATCCGCATCAGCACCCCCTTGGCCTGTTCGATCACCGCGCGATGCTCGATCACGTCGGGCAGGGCCGCCGACAGCGTCTCGCGTTCGCTCTCCGCGAGGGTCTCGGTCAGGTCGATGTAGAAGCCGGCGGTGCCGGTGACGGCTCCGGCCTCGTCGTAGAGACGGTCGGCGACCACCATCACGTTGTGCACCGTGCCCGCGGTGTCGATGAACCGATGCCGGCTGGAGAACGATTCCCCCATGTCGACCGCGCGGGCGATGCGCGCGGCGACATCGTCGCGGTCGTCGGGATGTTTGTGCGACAGCAGCAGCTCGGTGGTCGGCACCACGCTGCCGGGGCTGTAGCCGTGCATCCGGTACACCTCTTCCGACCACTCCCAGCGTCGTGTCGCGAACCAGAACCGGAAGGATCCGACCCGCGGCACGCTGGTCGGATCGGCCGGTGCCGTTTCTGCTGCCGGGTGACCGTGTTCGTTGTCCATGCCGTTGCGCCGCACGACACGATTATGGCCGGTGGAGACGGTGCGGGTAACGGAGTCCGGGACGGCAGTGCCGAAAACCGCGCGTCGTGGCGCGGGTGCGGCTCACATGAAGGGCCACAGGTCCGCGTCGCGGTGACTGCACTGCGCCAAGCGGGGGTCGTCGGCGGGACGCAGCCACCGCACCGGCACCCGGATCGGTTCGATCGAGGGCAGGCACGCCACGCGGCCGGTGCGGTCCACGAGCGATCCCATGACGCGATATCCCTGTTTCGGGGCCAAGCCCAGCGCCGCGGCCTGGTTGTCGGTGAGCGTGACCTCGGTGTGCGAGCGTTCGATGAGGCGGAGTCCCTCGACCGTCACCGGATCGGTGCCGTAGTCGACGTTGGAGGCCGTGAGCCGGAAACGCGCGCCCATCAACAGGCTCGCCACCCACATCGAGGTACCCAGTCGCTCGCGATCGGGATAGCGGGCGACCGGCAGTCGATGCGGGACCAGCACTACATACGTATGCCCGATCTCCACGTCACGGGCGCGCATGCATCCAGAGTCGTCCTCCCTGCGGACCCGCGCAACGTTGCCGGTACAAGGTCGTCGCGCAGGCATAGGGTGTGGTGCATGACCGAGTCTGCCGCCCGGCGCGCGGGCGAGCGTGCCGCGCAGGCGGCCGAGCGGGCCGAGGAACTGGCCGCACGGCAGGCGGAGCTGAGCGCGGGACGACCGATCACACGCAAGGACGTCGACTTGGCGGCCGAGCGAGCTCGACAGGCACTCGAGCATGCCGAAAGCGCGCATCGGGCGGCGGCGGATCGGCACGAGGCCGCCGCACGTGCCCACGAACGCGCAGCCGCCGCCTATGAGAAGGCCGCTGCGCACGACCAGACTTCTGTGCACGACCAGACTTCTACGCCCGGCAAGAACTCGGCGTCCGGCACGGGCTCGACGCCCGCAGCCGATCGCGCGGACCGGTCCCGCCGGGACGCCGACTTCCACCGCGCGGCGGCGGAACACGATCGCGCCGCCGCCCGCGAACAGCGAATCGAGGCGGCGCGCGAGTTCGGGAACGACCCCACCGAATAGCCCGTCGACGCTGGTGGGTCACGTCACACGCCGGGACGGAAATAGCGCGCCGGGTATCTCGGTTGAACCCACTGTCGGCGTCCGGACAGCCCCGGGCCGCACCCTTCAGTCGCTACGAGCGACCACTCGCCGAGAGGCGCTTGTGGGACGTCGACCACATACGGGACGCCGCCGGGAACTCCACCCGGCGGCGTTCTGCTGTCACCTCACCGAGCGGCCACACCGGCGCTGGGCAGATCGTCGTACACCGAGACCATCCGATCCAGGCCGGTGACCTGGATGACGCGTTTGGCCGCCCCCGATGCCACCACGCGCAACCGGCGGGGCGTCACCGTGGTGGCCGCCGCGTGCAGCACGCTCAGCCCGGCCGATCCCAGGAAACCCACCCCGGACAGATCGATCACCGGCGCGGCCTGATCGGCGTCCTCGAAAGCCTCGCTCATCCGGTCCAGCACACTCTGCAATTGGTCGGCCGTCATCGCGTCGACATCGCCGTGCGCCGATATGACGAGCGCGCCGCCGGTCCGGTCGACCTCGACGCTCAAGCCGCTGTCATCCACCAAGACACTCATCTCCTCGTCACCGCCGTACATCACACTCGTATACAACCCCCCTCGCGCGGGCCCAAACCTCTTTTTTCGCAGCGCCCGTCCGCGGTCTGTGTGCTGTTCCGACTTCGGCGGCGCATTTTCGTGATATTCACGCGAGTGCAGCCGGACGGCCGAACACTCACGGGCGGGCCGGTAGCTTGGCCTCGCCTCGCCCCCACATCCGGTCCGGCGCGGTGAGTGGCACGCGCCAGGTCCGAACCGATGGAGGTCGAGCAGTGAGCAACCGGGTCCCCCACGGCCGCATCTCGCGCGGCAGCACGATGGGCCGGCTCGCCGCGGGACAGGCGCTGCGCGGGGTCGGCACCCGACTGTCGATGGTGGGCCGCACCGAAGAGGCGCGCCGCCGCTTGAGTGAACGCTCGGCGATGCAGGCCGCCCAGCAACTGGTCACCGTGCTCGGCAGCATGAAGGGTGCCGCGATGAAGCTCGGGCAGATGCTGTCGGTCCTCGACCTCGACCTGCTGCCGGAAGAACAACGCGAGATGTTCCGCGACAAACTCGCGCAACTGCGCGACCAGGCGCCGGCGTTCCCGTTCTCCGCCATGCGCACGGTGATCGAGAACGACCTCGGCGCGATGGCGCGGATCTTCGCCGATTTCGACGAGACCCCGATCGCCGCCGCCTCCATCGGACAGGTCTACCGCGCGCGGCTGCGCGACGGACGAGCGGTCGCGGTCAAGGTCAAATATCCCGGCGTCGACCGCGCGGTCGAAGCCGATATGCGCAATCTGATGATGATCAGCCGCCTCTGGAAGGCGATCCTGCCCAGCGCCGCCGACGAAGAGGTGCTCGCCGAGGTCGCCCGCAACATCGGCAGTGAACTCGACTATCCGCGCGAGGCCCGCACCCAGCATCATGTGGCGACCCGCTATCGCGGCCACCCCTGTATCAGCGTGCCCGACAGCATCGAATCCTGCTGCGGCCCCAACGTTCTGGTCACCGAACTGGTCGACGGCGAGCCGTTCGGGCACATGCGAACCCTGTCCGACGCCGACCGCACCCGCATCGGGGAGCTGATCTACCGCTTCTACATCACCTCGCTGTTCACCGACCACGAGTTCTGCGGCGACCCGCATCCGGGCAACATCATGCTCGCCTCCGACGGGCGGCTCGCCTTCGTCGACTTCGGGCTCTACACCGCGATGAGTCCCGCCGACGTCGAACTCGAACGCGACATCATCTGCGCCGCAGGCGAATACCGTGCCGAGGACATCTACCGCGCCTGGGTGGCACAGGGCATCGTCGATCCCGACGCCGGAGTCACACCCGACGAATGCCTCGGCTACATCTGGGCCGCGACCGGCTGGCATCTGATCGACGAGGACATCACTGTCACACCCGAATTGGCCACCAGCGCAGTGGTACTCGCCGTCGACCCACGCGCCGCCGAATTCAGCGGCATGCGCCATCAGCGCCTTCCACCCGAGCATGTGTTCTCCCGCCGCGCCGACCTGTTCACCTACGCCGTGCTCGGACAGCTGCACACCACCAACAACTGGCACCGCCTCGCCCGCGAATGGCTCTACCACGAACCCCCGGCCACCGACATCGGCGCCGATATCGCCCGCTGGCGGCTCACGGCACGATCGTCGTGATCGGCACCGCGCCGGGATAGCCCCGGTCGCGGGCATACCAGCACAGGACCCGTCGCTGTGGGCCGACAGGTCGGTCACCCACCAGCGTTCCATCCCGTCACACAGATCCATATACGTGCAGCAGTCGAAATGAACTGGCTCGTCCTGGGTTTGGCCGGTGTGGTGGAGATCGCGCGGTCCCAGTCCATCAAGCCGACCCAGAATTTCACCAAACCGCTGCCCACCCTGCTGTGCTTCGTGCTCGCGGCGGTCGCGGTGTATCTGCTGTCCCACGCCATGCAGTCACTGCCGGTGGGCACCGCGTACGCCATCTTCACCGGCATCGGCGCGGCAGGCGCGATCGCCCTCGGCATCGTCGTGCAGAAGGACCCGGTGAACGCGGGCCGGATGCTGGCGCTGGCCATGATCATCGGCGGCATCATCCTGGCTCGGGTCACCAATCCCGAGTGAGCACGAGCCGGGAGCGAATCATCCAGCCGGCTCGATCTCGGACCGAGCGGATATCGACGCGCCGTTGCGCCGGCATCCGCCGCGACTTCGTTGTCGTTCAGGTCCGAGAAGACAA
Organism: Nocardia sp. BSTN01; assembly: GCF_015354405.1. Lineage (GTDB taxonomy): Bacteria > Actinomycetota > Actinomycetes > Mycobacteriales > Mycobacteriaceae > Nocardia. The sequence continues at coordinate 14,524 of NZ_JADKYP010000026.1, forward strand.
CTGTCGCGCCGCCCCGGTCGGGCGAAGTAGGTAATGCGGTACCCCATTCGGACCGTCATGGCCGCCCATCGTGAAGTCGATGCGGGGTGCGTGGAGCCGGCAGCCGATTGGGGTAGTCGAGTACGTCTGGGCCCGCTGACATCCGCCCCGACACTCGAACTCGACCGGCAATCGCCGGCTACCGCGACTGGGGGCGATTTCCCAGAACTCAGGGCAGGAGAAATATCATGCGACGCAATATCATTCGGGTAGGACTGGCCTCGCTGGTGGCGGCCGGGGCGGTCGCGGCATTGCCGGGGCTGGCATCGGCCACCACCGATGCGACACCGGCTCCGGTCGGCGGGCGGGAACGGGTGAAGGTGTCCGTCGACTCCACGGAAGCGAAGCCGTTGAACTGCACAGCCTCGGCCAACGGCGCAGCGCCGGTCGGGTTCCACGTCGGCGTTGGTGGAAAACAGAGCGTCGTGATCGGGCAGGTGGTGCCCGGGCCCGGGACGGTGCACGTGCACTGCGACTCCGAAGAGGTCATGCCGCAGGTGAAGCTCGACCGGACCCTTCCGGTCACTGTGGCTTTGGCGAATCCCGCGTTGGATGCCATCGATTCGGTGTTCATCGGCGCGGGCAGCAGTGCGTTCGCCACCGACGCCGCCTTGCGGTGATCCCGCCGCGCTATCGCACTCGGACGTCCGGGCGGGGTGCCCGCACACCACTTCGCCCGGACACCGAATTGGGGTAGCGGATTACTCCAGTTCTTCGGGCGCCGATGAGGAACGGTCGATGGCGTGAGTGATGACGAGCAGTGGCAACTGGCGGTGGATCGGTTGCCGTTCCCCTATGCGGAGGCGCTGCGGTTGCGCGCCGCCGAGGTCACCGACGAGGTGATCGCGGAAATCCTCGGCATCGACGTCGATGCGGTGGGACCGTTGCTGCGGATGGCGGCAGCCAAGCTGGCCACGATCCGGGACGGCGACCGGCGATGACCACGCGGTTGCTCGGACCGATGCCTTCCCGGGCTCCCGTCGCCAGCTATTCTGGAGCAATGGTGGCCGTGTGGCCGCTGGTTGGCCGGGAGGAAGAACTGGACTGGGTGTCGGACTCGACGACACCCCCACACCTCGGCGTGGTGCTGGCCGGCCCGGCGGGGGTCGGGAAGACACGACTCGTCACCGAAATCCTCGCGCTGTGGCGTACTCGCGGCCGCGACTGCCGCTGGTTCGGAGCCACCCGCTCGGCGCAGTCGGTGCCCTTGGGGGTTTTCGCGGCAATCGCCGAAACCAGCGCGATCGATCCGCTGCGCCGGATCCGGGACGTGATCACCACGCTGACGACGAGCACCTCGGCACAACCGGTACTGCTGGCGATCGACGACGCGCATCTGCTGGACGAGCAGTCCGCACTGGTTCTGAATCAGATAGTGCGCCACCGCCGGGCGAGCGTACTGATCACCGTGCGCGGCGGCGCACCCTCGCCCGACGCGATCCGCGGCCTGTGGAAAGACCAGCTGCTCGACCGTCTGGACCTGCAACCTCTCTCCACGGAGGAAACCACCGATCTGGTCACCCGCGTTCTGGGCGGCCCGATCGAATCCTCGGCCGCGGCAGCGCTGTGGCGGTATACCCGTGGCAACGTCTTGCACCTGCGCCATCTGGTCGACGGCGAACGATCCGCCCACCGGCTCGCGCTGCGGTCGGGGGTATGGGTGTGGCGGGGCCGCCCGCAGGTGTCGGCGCCGTTGGCCGAACTCGTCGAGGCCGGCATCGCCCGCCAACCCGCGCCCGTGCTCGAGGTGGTGGACATGCTGTCGGTCGCCGATCCGCTCGAGGTCGACGTACTGACCGCACTGACCGACACCGACGCCGTCGAGTCCGCCGTCCAGGCGGGGCTGATCGGCGTCGACACCGCATCCGTCCCGCCGGTGGCGCGGTTGGTCCATCCGCTGCTCGGGGAAGTGCGCCGGGCCAACACCCTCCCCTCGCGGTTGCAGACGTTGCGCGGCACGGTCGCCGGCGCGCTCGAAACCCGTTGCCCGGAGACCGGTCTCATCCAGCGCGTGCGCCGTGCCGTGCTGGTGTGTGAATCGGATCTGGCCCCGAATGCCCAGCTGTGCCGGGATGCGGCGGTAGCGGCGTTGAAGCTTGCCGACCCGGTGACCGCCGAACGGCTCGCTCGCCGAGCTGTCGAGGCCGGCGGAGGCCGCGGCGCGCTGCTGCTGCACGCCGGCACACTCACGCACTGCATTCGACTGGATGAAGCCCTCGCGGTGAATACGGCACTGCAACGCGGTGACTGTTCCGAACGCGAGCGCGTCTTCCTCACGCTGAACCGAGCGGCGATATGGACAGGCAAACCGGACCTGCCGGCTGCGAATCGCGAACTGGCCGAGATCGAAACAGCTTCCGCCGCTTGTGGTTTGCGACGCCCGTTCGACGCGCTCAAAGGGTGGGTCGCCAGTTTCGACACCCCGGCCCTCGCGGTCGACGCGGCGAACGCGGCCCTGACCGCACCGGGCTGGTTCAGCGAATTCTTCGAACTGTTCGCCCTGACCGCACTGGTCAGAGCCCATATGGCCGTGGGACGTTACAGCGAGATGTCCGCGGCCGCCGACCGGGGCTACGCGATTGCCCGAGAATCGGTCAACACGGCCACCTTCCACGTCAACATCGGACTCCATCATCTCGACGGATACCACCGGGGCGGCTACCTGGATGCCGCCACCCGGCTGACCGACGACCTGCACCAAGCGCCCGGAGATTTTCCCATCGCCTTCGCCTTTCGCGCCCTGTCGGTGGCCATGACGGCCTTGGCCTGCGGCGATCTACTCACAGCGAGAACCCGCTCGCGCGAGACGCTCGCGATCGCCCTTCCCCGCGACTCCAACTGGCTGCCCCGCACCGCGCACCTGATCCTGGCCACTGCCACCGCGATGAGCGGTGACGCGACAGCCGCGTCGGCGCTGCTCGACGATCTCGAACCGCGCAGCACCGAATCCGCCGGCATCATCCTGACCCAGACGCATGCGCTGGCCCGCGCCTGGACCGACGCCGCAGCGGGAGTCACCAGCCACGCCATCGCCGTGGCGACCGACGCCGCCACGATCGCACAAGAGCACAACAGACCGGCCTATGAAGTCGTGGCGCGGCAAACCGCGACGCAGTTCGGCGACCGCAGCCACGCCGATCGCCTCACCGAACTCACCGCGCTCGTGCAAGGCCCTCGCGTCGGCGCCGCCGCCGCGCACGCGACCGCACTGCGCGACAACGATCCCGACGGCCTGTGTGAGGCGGCACGCGCGTACGAGGCGTTCGGCGACCTCATCGCCGCCGCCGACACCGCAGCCCAAGGCGCTGACCTGTTCCGCCGCAATGGATTTCGTGGCGCCGCACTCACCGCCGCCGCGACCGCTCGCCGGCTCGCCGCTCGTACCGGCGCGGACACACCCGCGCTGCGCGCCGACACCACCCCCAGCCCGCTCACTCGCCGGCAACGCGAAGTCATCGCCCTCGTCGCAGCCGGATTGACCAACCGGCAGATCGCCGACCGCCTGGTCATGTCCGTGCGCACCGTCGAGGGTCACCTCTTCCGCGCCTCACAGAAGACCGGGATCAACACCCGAGAGGGACTCGCCGCCGCCCTCGACCCGTCACGAGACTGAACCGCGACCACGCGCTCGAACAGGCTGCGGCCGAGGAGGTCCGAGCTCTCCGGCGGGTATTCACGTCGCCGAGTCGGAGAGCTTGCCGGAATCCGCGGCACCCACTGCGAACAGGCTTGCCCGGTCGACGAGTCAGCGTGAATCGACGTGCAGCAGAACACGCCATGTGGTGCCCTCGGCGGATAGGTGGATGCGGACCAAGTCGGCGAGCTCGTTGACCAGGAACAGGCCACGTCCCCCGAATCGGTCGCGATCCGGGGGACGGCGTCCGATCAAGGGATCGGTCACATGCCCGGAATCCCGCAGATCGAAGACGATGTCGTCGTCCTCGCGCCACAGCCGCCACCGGCACGGTCCGGCGGTATGGACGAGACTGTTGGTAATCAACTCCGTCACGATCAGTTCGAAGTCGGCGACGCGCTCTTCGGCCAGCCCGAGGCGGCGGACTTCAGCGGTGGCGACGCGGCGGGCGGCCGATATCTCGGTTGTCGTCGTCATGTGGTGCTCCGCCGTCGCGGTCGGCACCGTCAACGCCTGGTTGTACCGGCTGACCACACTGTCGGGATCGTATCGCTCGCTGCGGTACCGGCGGTGCGGCTCCCACAGCAGCGGGTGGGTCAGACGAGCGTCGGCGAGTGCGTCCGCGCCGAGCCGCGTCGCATCGTAGGGGCAGACGATCGTGACATCGCGCCCGGCGAAGGCCGCGTTGATCAATGCCTCGTGCTGAGCGCAGGCGGGATACTCGGTGGCCGTGCGCCCCGGCCAGATCGGTTCGCCGATGATGCGCACGTGCCGGTCCGGATGTGCGTCGGCGAAACGCCGCAACACCCCGGGGATGATCCGGCCCGGATTCCGGCCGGCCTCCGCCATATCGATCCACCGCACCCGGTCTCCCGCTGCTCCGACGGCCTCGCGCAGTACGCGCAGCCGCGGCGCGGGGACTGCGACCGCGACCGGATGTTGCTGGGCCAGCCCCTCGGTGATGAACGGCGCCAGCGCATCCAGATAGTCCGCGTCGGAGTGATAGAAGACAGCGGGATGAACGAATTCACCTGGTCGCGGCTCCGTGGAAGATGTCGTCATGGCAGCTGCTCCGCTCGGACGTCGGGAATATCGAGTAGCCGAAGCACTCGGGCGACACCGGACCAGCGCGTGCGGATGAGAAGATGCGCATTCTGCGCCGCGGCCCAATCGCCGAGCCGTGCCAGGCTGACATGGTCCATGAACTCCACATCGGCGGCGTCGAGGACCACCTCGCCGCCCTCGGGGCGCAGCTCGATGCGCTCCAGTGCCGGCGCGAGAACCGCACGGGAGGACACGTCGAGTTCACCGGCCACCGCGGCGATATGCCTCGCCGACTCCGGAGCGTAGATTCGAAAACCTGCCGTGCGGGCGTCTGTGCACGGGTGCAAGCAGGCCAGCTGAGCCAGCGCCTCCGCGTCGACCGCCGACCGGTCGTAGGCGCACAACGCCGAAAACGGATGTCCGGCCATATAGCGGTCCATCAGTCCGCCACGGCACGCTCGGTCGCGTCGGCGTGGGCCCGGACTCGGCGAGCCGGGTCGACAACGTCGTCTCCGTAGAGTTCGGACAGCGACCCGACCTCGGCGGCGCCCTCGCGCAGGGCCTGGCTCCAGCCCGCGAGTCCGCGCAAATCGTCGGCGATGTCGCCGACATTCCCGGGCCGCAGAGAGCAGACGCGAAAACCGGCGGCCAGACCGTCGGCGAGGAACTCCCCGGCACGGGTGGTGAACTCGGCGGTTTCGCTGTACGCCCAGCACACATGATCGTGTGGTCCCAAGACCACGCACATGCAGCAAACGGGCAGACCGTCTCATCGAGGGCAGTCTACTGCGCCACGTTCCTCCCCCACCGGGAGCCGCCGGGTCGTCGGGCGCTGAACGGGCTCGCTCGTCGACGGTGCCGGCGCTCGTGTCACAGCATGCCATCCCTCATTCCGCCACCGCGCTATTCCGACGCGGAGACATGGTGTTCGAGGCCGACCGCGGCGGTCAGTTCGGCGCGGTGCCGGCACAGTCGGGGATGTTCGTCGCCGAGTTCGCCCATCAGATCCGCCAGCGCGTCGGCGACGGCGTTGAGTTTGTGCTGCACCGCCGCGTTCGCGCGGGCCTGCGTATTCTGCAGCAGCGCAACCAGGATGAAGGTGATGATCGTGGTCACGGTGTTGATCACCAGCTGCCAGGAATCCAGGCTCGGCAACCACACGAAACTGGGCACCCACACCACCACCAGCAGCACGCAGAAGGCGAAAAACGTTGCCCGCGAAGCCACCCCGCACACGACGGTGGCAAAACGATCGAAGCCCGATAAACGGCCCACGACCTGCGACGGTCTCTTCGCTGTCGGCGGCGCCACTCTCGGAGTGCGCCCGTCGTCGATTGTCACTGTCGATCCTTTCATCGCCACGAGCCCCGCCATCGCCGATGCCGCGGCCGGCACAAGGGGGAAGGGCAGGTGGTGGTGTCCTCACCCTGAAACGTCGGATTCGGTGTCGGCGGCGAGGACACGACCTGCGAGACGCCGGCACCCGCCACCGGCCGCCCTGTACGCACGCATACCCGCGCGACGGCGACGCAACCGACCAACCGATCACGAGAACAGATGGCGCCTCACCGAGTTGCGGCGAGCCGGGACGATCTCGTCGCCGATATCGCTTGCGACGGAGGACGATAACCGCTGCGGCACCGAATCGAATTCTGCGACAGCGATATTCGATTCGCCCCCCGCGATACGGTGCGCACTACGACCGCTACCGCACCGCTGCTCCCGCCTGGCTGCCGCCGTGGGAGTCCACCGCGCCCGGCCGGCGGTCAGCGTCCGACGTCGGCCGATCCTTCCGCGACGAGTGCCTCGACCTCGGCGAGCGAGGCCATGGACGCATCCCCCGGTGTCGTCATGACAAGCGCACCGTGGGCCGTGCCGTAGGCAAGGGCACGTTCGAGGGAGGCACCGGTGAGCAGACCGTTCGTCATCGTGGGCCTGGCCCTATGGGACTGAGCTACGGGCCGATGGGGTCGCTGCTGCCGGAACTGTTTCCGGCCGACGTCCGGTACACCTGGTCCGCGGTCGTCGACAACCTCGCGGGCGTACTCGGCGCCTCACTGGCACCGATCATCGCGGTCGCGTTATGGCGGCCCGACGGCAACATCGCCACAGTCGGCCTGTGTCTGTCGGCGGCCGGTCTGCTGTCACTGGTCGCACAGCTGGGTGTCCGCGAGACCCGCGACATGGACTATGCCGCTCGAACTCCGCCTTCCGAGCATCCGCCGGTGCCTGTCGGCTGACGAACCCACTCGCCGTCGGACACCACGACAGCGCCGGTCGACCGGCCGTTCACCGCAATTCGATCAGCACTGTCAGCGCCCCCGCGCCGCGTCAATCGACAGGGCCTCGAGCAATCAAGACAGTCCTGAGCACGTGCTCAACCGCCGACTCGAACACCGCTCCCCGCAACTCGTCTCGTGCGGCGAGGTTACGGGTCGCGAGGTCGAGCCTCTGGTCATCTGTCAGGCGGCGCACCACAACGGCGGCGACATCTTCCAGATCGAAGTCGCCGTTCCTGTTGTCCAACCTGGCCAGGGCGAACTCGACGACGATCTCCTCATCGGTCATACTTCGCCTCCACCGTCTGCTCGTGCGGCCACCGACCGCCTGACTCAACTCTACGGCGTTCGTCGATCGGCTTACCGTCCGATCGGTCACGGCCCGGCGCGATGCGTCTCACACGAGCCGGAGGTCTGCCTCGATTGCGTGTCCGATACTCCTCGGAAACTGACGTTCGGCATGAATCCGAGCGTGGACGGCTACATCGCCGCACCAGGCGACGACCTCGGCTGGAGTGTGCCGTGGCGAGCACACCACCTCACCGACCGGACGCCCGAACAGTGCTGTCAGAGATCACCCGAGTAGTCCTGGCTGATCCAGCGGTCGGGACGGATGGTGAACAGTACGGAATCGTTGCCGTCCATCCGGTCCGCGAAAACGCGGCCTTCCTCCGGACCGAGATAGCGGCTGGCGATACTCACCCGCGCGTCCCGGGGCGAGGGGGTCTCGGCATCGACGACCGTGCCCTCGACGATGACGTACTGATAGGGCAACTCTTCGCGCTGCACCGTCAGTGTCACCACCGGCTTCCCGCACCAGCCTGGCCTTGCGGCGTGCCGCGCCGGTATTGATGCGAATATCGCCGCCCGGGGTGTAGTCGTACCAGATCGGTGCGGCGGCGGGCGGACGCCCGTCGGTAGCGGCGACCGACAGCACTCCGATGTGCTTGCCCGCCAGGAACTCTTGACGCTCGGCTTCCGAGAAAGGTTTCGGCATAAGACGTCGAACGGAGCGGGCTACGCCGTTATTCCGGTCCAACGCGCGAATCCCACTCGGCGAGGACGGTCCGCAAGGTCGCCACCAGAGCAAGCGGTTGATCCATCATCGGGTGATGACCGGCCTCGGCCAATTCGACCACCGTCGCGGGTCGCCCGAACAGGCTCGCGATTTCCAGCGCCCGCTCCCGGGTCACCAACCCGCGTTCGCATCGGATGTAGAGCACGGATGCGTCCACGGCCCGCAGCGAGCCCAGCGGTGGGATACGCCCGTCTTCGAGGCGCTTGCGCAACATTTCGGGATCGAACTTCCAGCCCCACCCGGCACCAGTGTCTCGCACCGATTCCTCCGCCACGTGCCGCGCGACGTAAGGAAGCAGAACCGCCTGGCCCGGGACGGTTCGAAACCGGCCACAGATCTCATCCCGCGTCGGGTACGTCGTCGGCCGGCGGAGCAACTGCCCGACGATGGACTCTTCCGACGGCTCCTGAAACGGAGAATCGATGACGACCAGACCCGCGAGCGATTCCCGATGCCGCGCAGCCGCCACAGCGCTCACTCGCCCACCCATGCTGTGCCCGATGACGTACGGCCGTCCGGCTATCCCACCGGCCTCGGCAGCGGCCATCACCTCGTCCGCCCAGCCCTCGATCGGATACCGGGATCGCACGGCACTGTCACCGTGACCGGACAAATCCAGCGCCACCACACGATGCGTACCCGCCAACAGCGGAGCGATATGGTCCCACCAGCCCGAATGCGCCGATCCGCCGTGCACCAGCACCACACCGGCCGTCCCCGCCCGGCCCCAGCACCGCAGATGAACGACACCGCCCGCGACGTCGACCTCGCGATGTTCGGGCAGTTCCGCAATGGCCCGCCCAAACCATTCCGGTGCCACGACACCCGCCTCCGCCGTCCCTACCATCGCCGCCTCCTTCACCCGAGCCCGTCTTCGGACCATATCGGCAGGCGTACGAAGCGGTGGCGCCCGGTTCGGTGCGCGCAGCCGGTCTGCCCCGCGGTGCGCTCTACCACCACTTCGGCGACAAGAAGGGCCCGTTCGAGGCAGTCATCGAAGTCCTGGAACCCCAAGCTGCCCAACCTATTCGAGTGGCGATGAACTCTTCCACCGACCCGGTCGAGCGCGTCGAGCGTGCGATGGACACCTTTCGACATCCGCACCGAACCCGTGTGCCCGCCGCTCTCCGGGCACCTCGACGGGTGAGTGGTACATCGCGGAGGCCGAGCCGGAATGGGATTGCCGCGATGTACCACTCGTCGTGTCGACGGCGGGGTCAGGCCATGACGGAGACGCGGTCCGTGTCGGTGAGGGGCCCGGTGCGAGAATCCGTGCGTGCGGCAAGCCGGACGGGCAGGCTGGTCAAGCCGTGAATCAACAGGCTCTTTCGCCACGTCAGATCGCTGAATTCGCCGTCGAGCGACAGATCCGGGAAAGTGGCCAGCAGCCTCGAGATCGCGGTCGTGGCCTCCATGCGTGCCAGGGCGGCACCGAGACAGTGATGGATGCCGTGCCCGAAGGCGATGTGCCGGTTCCCGGGTCGTTCGAGGTCGATGCGGTCCGGCTCGGCGAACCGGGCGGGGTCGCGGTTGGCGGCGGCGAGCGAGATGAGGATGAATTCGTCCGCGTCGATGTCCTTATCGCCCAACGTGATCGGAGCGGTGGTGTAGCGAGCCGTGGCCAAGTTCAGCGACCCCTGGCAGCGGAGGATCTCCTCGACGTAGGCGGGGATGGCTTCGGGGTCTGTCCGCAATCGCTGAGCGATTGCGGAATCGCGCAGTAGCTCGAGTACCGAGTTGCCGATCAGGTTGACCGTGGTCTCATGCCCCGCTATCAGCAGCAGGAGCAGCATGGCGATGAGTTCCTGCTGGTCCAGCCGGTCTTCGTGGTCTTTCGCGATAATCAGTTGGGAGAGCAGGTCGTCGCGGGGGTCGTCGGTGCGTTCGGCGATCAACTTCGTCAGGTAGGTGAAGTATTTCACCCCGGCGGCGGCGCGTTCCTCGTTCGTGGCCGTGTCGCTGACGACGACGGCGGTCCACGAGCGGAAGTCGGCCTTGTCGTCGTCGGGCACCCCGAGCAACTCGCAGATCACCGCGATCGGCAGCCGGAACGCGTAGCTGTCGATGAGGTCGACAGTCGTTCGCGCGCTGATACCGTCGAGCAGGGTGTCGGCGATCGAGGTGATTCTCGGTTGCAGATCGCGGATGGCGGGCCCCGCGAACGCCTTCGCCACCAGACGGCGCAAACGCGTGTGCTGTGGCGGATCGGCGAACAACATGTTGTCGCTGATGGCGGTGTTGAACATCTCGGCCGCACCGTTTTTGGCCAGCACCGCTTGTCCTTCGGGCGAACCGATGCGCTTGCTGATGGTCGGCTCCGCCAAGGCTTGCTTGGCCACGTCGTGATCGACGATCAACCAGCCGACCACACCGTCCAATCGAATGCGATGGAGGGGACCGCGCTCGCGCAGCGTCCGATAGGTCGCATGCGGATCCTGGTAGAACTCGTCTGTCAGTTCGAGGATCTCCATCTCGGCTGTCACCGGCCACCACCGGCCGACGAAACCACGGCCGAGCTCGAACATAGGTGATGCACTGTCCCTCAGTCCTTTCGACGAACATTCTGACTTGCGGCCGATGCGGTCCGGAACGAGTAATCGATCAGGGGCGCATCGGCGAGAGGTCGAGCAGTTTCGATCGGGTGAAACAGGGAGGCCCCGGCCACGGATTAGCCATGGCTACCGTCCAGTAAACATCTGAGCGCCCGAGCGGCTTCCGCGTGACCATCGCATCGAAATGCGCTGCTCACACGCCAGGGCGGCTCGGAAGTCGTTGAAGCGGAGTTTTATTGGGAGCCAGCGAGCGAAACCGATGGTAGCTCAGCGTCATCGGCGAATGGTTCCTTGCCGCTACCTTCGATCAGCACGGTGTGATCACGGCTTCGTCGCGAAACATCACGACGCACGCAGTCCCCGGCGTTCGACACTGTGGACGACGGCGATATGCGGGCGTCGGCGAATTCGGCGGCGATAGTACTGTCGGACAGCTTGATTCGCTTGGCCGAGTTCTCCAGCCCGGCGGCAAGATTCATGTGGCCGGCCACCGAATTCCCGGGGCGGCATCGCGGAGCGGGATGGTGATGACACCGACGGCTGCCAGCCGACGAACACCACCGGGTGCCGCCCGCACATGGGAACAGTCCCGCTGATTGTCGATACCGAAACAGCCTCGCTAGTACGGCGTTTCGCGGGGTCGACCACGGGCACGCCCTTTCGCGAGTCCGATGATCAACATCACGTTCAGACCGCTTGTTGTTCAACTTGTTGACCTTTGTGATCGTCATCACTACAGTGAGGTCCGGTATTTAATACACGCGATCGAATATTCGAACGGGCGGCCCTGTTGCCGCCGACTCCGGTCTCCCTGACATCCGGCCCGCGCGACGCGATACCCCGGTGCCCCACAGAGAGTGAAGTTTCATGACGAACACCGATGACGCTGTCAGCTCCCCTCCCCGATCCACCTGGGCCGAGTTCGATCATCTCGCCGCCGCGGCGCTGCCCGATCCCCACACGATGCTGCGGGAATTGCGCGAATCATGTCCGGTAGGCCGCAGTGAGCGGCACGGAGGATTCTGGACCGTCACCACGCATGCCGGAGTGCTCGACGCCGCGATGCGCCCCGACGAGTTGAGTTCGGCGCGTCCGGGTCCCGGGTTTCCGGTCTTCGCGGGCGGACCGCCGCTGATCTCCAGCGACCCGCCGTTGCACCGCGATTACCGGGTGCCGTTGCAGAAATTCTTGACGCCGAAACGGGCGGAGGCGCTGCGCCCCGCGATCAGGGATATCGTCACCGAGCTGATCGACGGGTTCATCGAGCGTGGTTCGGCGGACTTTGCCGGTGAACTGTGTATTCCACTGCCCGCGATGGTGACGAGCGAATTGCTCGATTTTCCGGCCGAAGGCCGGGAACTGCTGCCCGGCTGGACCGCCTCGATCGTGGCCGAAGGGCCGGCCTCGCCGGTGTTCGGTGATCTGACGGCCTATGTCGAGCACCTTTACGAGCTGCGTTCGGTATCCCCGGGTGACGACATCACCAGCCAGGCCTTGTCATTCACTGTGGAGGGGCGGCCGATCACTCGTGAGGAGTGGGTCGGGCTGGTATTCCTGCTGATCATCGCCGGACTGGACACGACATCGAACGGCGGCGCGCTGATGCTGCACTATCTGGCGTCCCATCCGGATCTCCGGGCGGAACTGGCCACGGAGCCGGAACACACCAAATCGGCTGTGGAGGAACTACTTCGGCTCGTCTCGCCGGTGCCACAGCATTCCCGGGGCGCGACCAGCGCCTGCACGGTCGCGGGGCAGCCGGTCGCCGAGGGGGATGTGGTGCTGCTGCACTGGCTGGCGGCCAACCGCGATCCCGCCGAGTTCCCGGATCCGGATTCCATGATCATCGGCCGATCCCCGAACCGCCACGTCGCCTTCGGCTACGGCGCTCATCGCTGCCTGGGCTCGCACCTGGCGAAGGTCGAACTTCAGGTTCTCGTCGAAGAGGTGCTGGGCCGGATTCCGGACTACCGGGTCGTGGAGGACGAGGTGGTGCGGTATCCCGGGCTGAACCGTGGCATGTCGGCACTCGGCGTGCGATTCACTCCGGGCCGGCGGATCGGAGTACCGCAGTGACCACAGGTTTGCTCGCGGGCAAGGTGGCTCTCGTTACCGGGGCGTCCAAGGGAATCGGCCGGGCCATCGCGCTCGCCTTCGCCGAACAGGGAGCGGCGGCGGTCGTCTTGGCCGATCTCGCGCCCGACGGTGAGCCCGGCGAGCCGACGACCGCCGATCTCATCGCCGAGACTGCGACGAAAGCGCTGTTCGTGCCGTGCGATGTGAGTTGCTCCGCGGAGGTGGATCGCGCGGTGGCCGCCGCGGAAGAGCTGGGCGGACTGGACGTGATCGTCAACAACGCCGGTATCTCTCCGCCGGTTCCGCCGTTCCCCGACATGGACGACGCCACCTTCGCCCGCATCATGGAGGTCAATCTTTACGGCACCTTCTACGGTTGCCGGGCCGCCGCCAGAGTCATGCGCCCGCGTGGAGCCGGCTCGATCATCAACATGTCGAGCATTGCGGGTCTGGTCGGCGCCGCCGGCAACTGCGCCTATGCCAGTTCCAAGGGAGGAATCCGTCTGCTCACCTACGCGCTGGCGGTAGAGCTGGGTGCGCTCGGGATCCGGGTCAATGCCCTGCACCCCGGCGTCATCGATACCGATATGTCGCGGCGGGCGTTCGCTGATCCCGCGGTGCGCGAGGCCATCGAGGCGCATATTCCGTCCGCCCGTGTCGGTGGTGCCGAGGAGGTCGCGCGCGCCGCGGTCTTCCTCGCCAGCGACCTGTCCAGCTATGTCAACGGGGCATCGCAGACCGTCGACGGCGGCCTCGCGATCGCCTTCTGAATCCCGTTGTGAGCCTTCGACTTCCAGCCGTAGATCAGGAAGATTCATGCCGAAAACCATTGCTGTCGCCTCGATGACCCCGCGTCCGGGAACCTTCTCCGAATTCGGCGCGGGGCTGGAGGACCTTCGCCGGATCTCGCTCGCCGAACCGGGAACCCGCGAATTCTCCGTCGCCACCGTGGACGGCGAGCAGCCCCGGTTTCTCGTGGTCGAGGTGTTCGATGACCACGACGCCTATCTCGCCCACGAGGAGAACCCGGATGTACTCACTGTCGCCGAGGTGCTTCAGGAACTGCTCGCCGCTGCCGATATTCAAGTGGGTTCCGTAGTGGAGCCCGCGCCCGCCCGAGGCGACGGCGGGATGGTCGGTGACTCGCGGCGGTAAGTTCAGGCGCCGCTGTCCAGCGCAGTCCGAGGTGGCCGAGCCGGTCGGATAAGCTCGGCGGCATGGACCCTGCGGATCGTCCGCCGAGCGAGATAGCGGCGCGGACCGCTTACAGCGCGACCAAGCTGCGTACGATCGAGGCCGCGCTGCGGTTGTTCGCCGAGCACGGGATCAGCGGGACTTCGTTGCAGATGATCGCCGATGCACTCGGTGTCACCAAGGCTGCGATCTACTACCAGTTCCGGACCAAGGACGACATCGTCCTCGCGGTTGCGGAGTCGGAGCTCGCTTGGCTGGACGAGGCGGTGTCGGTAGCCGAGTCGGAACCCGATGCTGTCCGCGGCCGCCGAGTGCTGCTCGAGCAGGTGATCGCACTGGCGGTGCGGCGACGCCGGTTGGTCGGGCTGCTGCAGACCGATCCGGTGATGGTTCGGTTTCTCGCGGAGTACAAGCCGTTCCAGCGGGTGATCGAGCGCCTGTTCGCGATGCTGATCGGCGATACCGCCGCCCCGGACATCCGGGTGAAAGCGGCGATGATGTCGGCGGCCATCGGCGGCGCGGCGATTCATCCGCTGGTTACCGATCTCGATGATGAGGTGCTGTACCAGTATCTTCTCGATATCGCTCATCGACTGTTCCAGCTCCCCGGCTGAGATCTCCTCCTGGACAAGCGGTTCGGCTCCGCCGGATGGCTCTCGTCGGCGGCGGCTCGACACATGTGGACCGGCAACTCTGCCCGCAGGGCTCGATCACGTGCCGACCGCCCGGCCCTTGTGGCGACCTAGTCGATCGGCTATATTCAATCAGGTCCTAGCCGATCGGCTAGATGATGGTCTCGTAGGCGCGCCGCGGGGTGAGCCTGCCCGGACGAGGGATGCGATGGCAGAGGGCACCGAGGTTGGCATTATGCGCACACGACGATTGGTCGCGGGTTGCGTCACGTTGCCAGCCGGCTGCCGTCCGGCGAAGGGAAATTCCCAGTGATCGAATCCCATGGAGCGAGACGCCCGTGCCGGGCGGCGGCATCAGCGTCGATCGCGCCTGCTGCGCCAGAATCTTCTGCCATGCAACATATTTGACTTATCCGTGCGCGATTCGTCGTGGTTGTGCGCGGAAAGAAACCCCCGATCCTTCAGTGTTGTCGCCGACCATGGCTGCCGGTGCCCCGTGATCCGATGCTTCTTCGAGGTGGTGGAGAGCCGATGAGCGCAACAGTTGTCACCACTTCCGGCGGTGTCGATCACGCGGTAGTGCGGGCATGCCAGGAGCTGGCGGAGGCGCTGGTGGCCGGGACGCCGGTGCACGACAGAACCGGCCGACTCGAAGCGGCCGCGGCGCGGTGGGCGAGAGCTGGAGTCCCGCTGGAGTGGGTCCACGAACAGTTGGGTAAGAGTCTGAACTACCCCAAGCGACCTGGCGCCGGGGCCCAAGACGTCGAGGAGCGGGAGTTCGCCGTATTCACCGCCCGGCTCACCGCTGTCCTGGCGACCGTGTCGAAGGCGTATCTGACCGAGAAACACAGTTGCCTTCCGTCGCGTTCGCGCTTGGTGTCGGCTCTGCTCACCGGAGACGACGGGACCGCATTGGCTCGCGAGTGCGCGGTAGTACTCGCGCCGAGATACGCAGTGATCGCCGTGGCGCTCCCCGGTTATGGCGAGCCGCACGCGTCGGGAACGCGCGTCGCAACGCGGATCGAGATGGAATTGGCGCGCCGCTGCGGATCCGCCGGATTGTCTCGCCTGTCCGGTTCCGACGGGACGATTTTGGTACCGGAACCCCTCGAGGAGTCGGTACTGGACCGGCTTCTCGAGGACCTGTCGGCGGCGGCGCGGGTACCGCTCACGGCGGCGACCGTCTCGGCGGCACGGCCGGAGCTTGCCGACGCCGCCTGCCGCGCACACGACCTACTGGAGATCGCGGTATTGCTGGGCCAGCCGGGCACACTGCACCGTTTCCGCGATCTTGCCGCGGAGTATCAGCTCACCCGTCCCGGTCCCGCCCGCGACCAGCTCGCCGGCGTACTCGATCCGCTCGACGGCGCTCCGCATCTGATGCTCACCTTGCGGCTTCATCTGTGCGGCACCTATGGCCGCCGGGCCATAGCCCGACGCCTCGGCATCCATGCCAACACCGTCGAGTATCGACTCAAACGTATCGCCAGTCTCACCGGGCTGGACCCCTTCACCGTGCCCGGGCAGTGGAAGCTTCGCTGCGCGCTGACAGCTCGCTCACGCCCGGCAATACCATCGGCCTGACCAGTTCACTCCCGCAAAAGCCGGCGACAGAGCGCCATATCGTCGCACTCGCCTATGCCGCAGCCAGCCAGGTGCCGAGTAGTTGGCTGCCGATCAGACATACGGCGACAATCGCGATCCAAGCATCGGTGAGCCGCCCCAGCAGGACGGGGGCCCGGCGAACGTCCATGAACTGGCGGGCGATGAGGCGCACTTTGACCAGGGCGATAACGATCGCGGTGACGGTGACCGCAGTACTGGGAAGCACCACATGGTCGCGGTCGACGGAGTCGTCGAGGACCAGATAAACCAACGTCAGCACAGTCAGCACCAGCCATGTCGCCGGCAGGCGGAGTTTCGATCCGAGATCCACGAGTCACCTCACGATATAGAGCAGGGCGAAGATGAGCACCCACAACACGTCGACGGTGTGCCAGTACGTGGCGGCCGTTTCCACGATCTTCTGGGAGCGGCGAGCGGGGCTGTAGAGCTGATACATCACCACCCCCATAGCGACGAACCCGATGAGCAGGTGCACGCAGTGGATCGAGGTCAGGAAGTAGTAGTGGGAGAAGAAATCGGTCGAGGCGACGGTGTTCCCGGCCTGGATTTGGCGCACCCACTCGAACACCTTCAACGCGAGGAATACCAGCCCCAGTCCGATTGTGGCCGCCGCGCCGGCCATCGCGGTGGAGTACCGGCCGGCGCGGGCAGCGTGCACACAGCGAGCGACCGACCACGAACTGGTCAGTAGCACAACGGTGTTGAGCACGCCTGTCGTCAGGCCGAGCTCGGCTTGCGAACGCAGGTACAGCTGCGGATTCTGCGCTCTGCAGAACAGATACACCGAGAAGTAGGCGGTGAAAACCAGCGTTTCGAAGGCCACGAACGCCCACATGTCCGGCTGCCCCGGCACGAGCCCGGCATGCGTGCCGTTCTCGCCGGCGGTGGAGTCACCGCCGGCGACCTGCGATGACCGGGAACCGTTGTCGGTGGATTCGGCGGTCATGACGTCCTCACCGGATTGGTCGTTGCGGATTTTTCCTGTGCCACCAGGTCGGGCAGCGGCCCGCTGCCGAAGTCCTCGCGCCGGATCAGAGTGCGGAGCAGGTGGATGAAGGCGCCGGTGTAGATGCCGAAGACGACCATGTTGATCCACCACGCAATCAGGCCGTTCCAGGCGAATACACCGCGATGGAACAGGCAGGCGGGGGCGACGACGACCTCGGTGAGCGCGTTGCACAGATTCAGGTAGGCGAACCACTTCGGAAACACCCGGTTACGGTCGAGCAGGATCGCCAGCATCCACACCAGCGACCCGATCAGGAATACGCCCATGGTCGCCACGAACGTCAGGAACGCGGTGTCGTACAGGCCGGCCAGCAAAGCCGGGTCCCGGTCGGGGCGCATCGCCCCGACGGTCAGCACAATGCACAGCAGCAGCATGCCGGGCACCGCGCTCAGCGAATACAACACCAGGTAGGAGTAGGCGAAGGCGCGGCTGACCGACATTCGAGTCATCGAGTACGCGATCAGCGCGTTGCACGGCGCGGTCATACCGGTGAGCGCGAACATGATCGCGAACCCGACGAGCACGCCGTTGCGGGTGCCGTTGAACCAGGCCGCTACTCCCACTGCGTCGCGGGCGGGACTCGGCGGCGGCTGCGTGCGGGTCATGACGAAGAAGACGGCCGCGAACACGTTGTAGAACGCGACCATCGTCCACCACGCAAACCACAACTCGCGCTTGGGATTATGACGGCAGTGCCACACGAAGCGGCCGACCAGCGACGCGGTGACGGGCACAGACGGTGGTGCCGCTCCCGGCTGGGCCTCGATGCTCATACCGTCGCCTCGTCCCCGGGTACCGCCGAAGCGAGTCCTTCCGCCGTGGTCTCCGCGGGTGCGGTGTCGTCGCCGCGCCGACGGGAGACGGCGCGGACGAGCACGGCGGTCATGACGGCAATCCAGGCGGTGATCGCGATGTTCTTGACCCAGAACGACAGCACACCGTTCCACGCGAAGGGTCCGCTGTGGGCCAGCGCGGTGAACGCCGCCGGCACCAATGCTGCCGCGACAACGAGGTTGAAATGCGCCACCCATCGGCGAAACACCGGACGCGGCTGGCGGTCGGTGTAGATCGCGATCGCCACGAACACGCTCTGCGCGATGAGAAACGGCACTCCCGCGGTGAACGTCACCCACGCCAAATCGTTGAACATGCGGGTCAGCTCCGGGTCACGGTCGGGCCGGAACGCGGCGATGATCCAGAACAGATTCGCGGTCAGAAACAGCGTGGGTCCGCCTGCGGCGCAGCCGATTACGCAATAGGAGAAAATCGGCGTGCGGTGCGCCATGCGCCGCATCTGCACCGCGAGCACCATCAGGATCGGCACCAGGCCCACGCAAAACCAATTGAACAAGATCATGCTGTAGCGGATACGCGGCACGTTTCCAGGGTCACGATAGAACGCCGCCACCTCGTCGGCCGACATCGCCGGGGACATCGGATGGACGAATCCCGGAAAAAGGAAGAATGCAGATATCCACACGATCGCCACGACCGGCACCGTCCAGACGAGGATCAGCTCGCCATCTGTTCTTCTCATGTTTTTCAACTCCTCACGCGAATGCGCACCGAAGTACGCGTCCCGCGAAAGCTTCGACGCCCGGTACGAGATCGGCCGGTCGTTCTGCTGGATAGCGGGCGATGCAGTCGGCCCGGCATGTCGATGGGCTGGGTCAGAAGACGGTTCCGAGGTCTTTGGCGAGGATGTCGTCGAGACAGCGCTCGGCGAGGGCGGCGATGGTCATCGACGGGTTGCAGGCACCGGTATTGCCGGGGATCAGGGCACCGTCGACAACGTAGAGCCCGCGCTGGCCGCTGACCCGGCCGTACGTGTCACACACCGCCCCCATCACCGCGCCCCCGAGAGGATGCCAGGTGGAAGTGTCGGTGACACCGGTGTCGATGACGGCGCCGCCGGGGTCGGGGCCGACGATGCGGCCGATTGTGGCGCGGATGCGACTGGTGAGATCGGCGCTGTAATCGGGTTTCCAGTGCAGGATCGCGTCGTCCAGCGCGGGGTCGAACACGAACTCGCCTTTGGCGTCGACCGATCCGAATCCCACCATGGACATGAGGTCGAGGTCGACCGGGAAGGGTGCCGGTCCGATGGCGATCGTGAACGGCCCGGCCGGGTCGTCCCAGAACTTCACCCCGACACACGCCGGACCGCCCTGCTGCGCACCCCAACTGCCGTGGGGTGCACGCACGAGATATATGCGGTCGCCGTTGCTGCCCCACCCCTGCCCGGTGGCGTCGGGTAGGTCCCCGATGAGATTCTTGGCTTTGGCCTTGCACAGCAGCCGCGTCGTGCCCGCCGAGCCGGCCGCCAAGAAGACGGCGTCGGCCATGATCTGCTTACGCTCGACCACCGCGCCGGTGGTGTCGATGCGGTCGGTGTGCAGCAACCACCGCCCGTCGGCGCGGCGTTCGACGTCACGGACGATGTGCAGGGTCTCCACCGTGACCCGGCCGGTACCCTCCGCGGCCTTGACGTAGGTGACATCGACTGTGCGTTTGCCGCCGTTGTTCACCCCGTAGGACAGGTCGCTGTTGGTGTAGCTGGGCTTGGCCTGCCCGCGCAGCTCCATGCGCGCGAACTCCCAGTCGATCGGCAGCGGCACCCGGAAGTGCTCCAGTCCGGCGGCACCGACCATCTCGGCGAACAGCCGGGTCCCCTGATAGGACGGCGAGTTCCACAGATCGTCGGGTAACGGTGCCGGGCGCAGCACCTGCGCCACCCGGCGATAGTAGATATCGCGCATCGGTGCGTAGTCCACGCCGGGGATGTCGCGAGTGAAGTTGGCCTCTGTCGGCTGCAGGGTCATGCCGTGATAGTTCAGCGACCCGCCCCCGACCCCGGCCGCGCACATGATGTCCATCCCCTCCCCCCGCACCCGTTCGAGGATTCCCGGGAACTTCTCGAAGGTCGCGGGCACCCCTGCTGCGGTGGTGTCGGCGAGGAATGTCGACCGCTTGTCCGGGGTCATCACATGCGAGAACGTCTCGGCATTCGGGCCGGTCCTCCAGCGCAGTCCGCGTTCGAGGACCAGCGTTTCCACCCCCGCGCGCGCCAGCCGCGCCGCGGCGACCCCGCCTCCGAACCCACTGCCGATCACGACCACCCGACGGCGATCCTCGGTCACCTGGGCCCGCACCCGCGGGGTAGGCAGCACACTGAACCCCGCTCCGATCGCGGCCGCACCGGCGCCGGCCAGCACCGTACGCCGGGATAGGCCTCTACGGCTCGGCCGAAATGCCACGGAGGACAGGCTGGAACTCACGCCCTGTGCGTCGAATCGATTGCCAGTCACCATCATTCCTTTCGGGGACACCACCTGGGGCAGCAGGGATGGCGTGCGCACGGAACCACCGTGCCTGGGTGGAAGGGATGAGGGGCCATCCACCCAGGCCGCGGCCGCCGCAGTGATTCACGGCGTCGTCGAGGTGGTCACGCGACCGGCAGGTCCACGCTGCGAATCTAGCCGATCGACTAGATCGAAGGCTAGCCGAACGGCTAGAAGAGCGCAATAGGTACGGACGAACGTGCCGTCACGCCGTGGAGTGCTGGAACCCTTGCGAGACAACACTTTCTGCGGCCCTCCGCCCGGCGAAGTCATGGCGAGCCATGCCCATCGCACTGCGCAGACGCTGACCACGGCAAGCGATTACTGTGCCGGGTTATCGGCCGGCGCGGCACAGTGCGAGTCCTGCGAGCTGTCGGCGCCGCCGGTTGCCGGAGTGCGGCCATGGCGCATGAACACGGCCAGGACCAACGCGATGAGCGTCGTGGCGGTGACGAACCAGAATCCGAGGATGTAGCCGCGGTCTGTGAACACCTGAGGAATCGTCTGCACCGTAGTGTGGCCCATGACGTCGATGCGCGCGGTGAGCGGTGCGTTGTTGAGCAGCGCGGTGACAACCGCCAGGCCGATCGCGGTTCCGATGTTGAGGGTGACACCGAGCATTCCGACACTGATGCCTTGCTGTTCGTCGGGGACGGCCTCGACGATCAGGTTCGGAAGGGCCGCATAGAAGAATCCGAACCCGATCCCGAAACCCACGCTCAAAATGAGAAACAGCGGCCAACTGTAGGAGGGGATCGCGACCGCGTAGCCGACGCCGACGGCAGCCATGACGGCCAGGGCGATGAGGGTGGGAGTCCGCGGGCCGACACGGCGGGCGAGGTATCCGCCGAGCGGTCCGAAGATCAGGCTCACCGCGCCGCTCCAAATACCGAGGTGCAGCGCATACTGCAACAGGGTGAACCCACTGCCGTAGCTGTAGCCCGGATCCAGCACCACATGCACGATCGACGTGGGGATGTTCACGCCCGCGACCTGGTGAGCCTGCTCGACAACACCCTGCGCCACAACATCTTTCAGCTGATCGGCGCTAGGGGTTTGCGTCATGTAGCCGAGTGCGTACGACTGGACGGCGAGGATGAACACGCCGAACAACGCGATCAGCAGCACCATGCTGACCCGCGGATGCAGGAGCAGCTTCATGTCCATGATCGGCCTGCGCACTCGCTGCTCGATGATGAAAAACCCGGCCAGCAGGACCAGCCCGGCAACCAGCCATGCCCACGCGCTGGGCCGCCCCCACCCCCAGTCCTGCCCTTTGTCCAGGTACAGCAGGGTGAACAGCACACCGGCCGCCAACAACAGCGCACCTATCGGGTCGAAGCGATCTTTGACACGCAGTTTCGACTCCGGCACCACCAGCATGACGATGGGGGTCAGTACGATCACGAAGAGCGCCAGGAACCAGAACATCGCACGCCAGTCGTAATGGTCGACAAGCAATCCGCCGATCACCGGGCCGAGGATCCCGGAGAACCCCAGTCCAGCACCGGTCAGACCCAAGCCGATCGGAACGTACTTGCGCGGCAGTAGATCCCGAATCAAACCGTAGGAGATGATCTGGGTGGAGATGGCGAACGCCTGCAGGCCTCGTCCGATCAGAAACCAGGTCCAGTTGTCGGTCACCGCGTCGATCAGGCACCCCGCGACGAAAAACAGTCCACTGATGACGAAAAGCCGTTTCTTGCCCCAGATGTCGCTCATCTTGCCCAAAAGCGGTGTGGCTGCCGCTCCGATCAGACCGAGCACGATGATGACCCAGCTGAGGTTGGCGCCGACTCCGGGAAACGACGCACTGATTTTCTGCAGCGCCGGCGCGATCATGATGTACTGCAGCGGCGCCATCTCGGTGTAGAGCACGATCACCGCAAGCACCGTGTAGACGCGTAACCGCGACGCTCCCTCCAGCCGTCCGGTGTCGGGCTCGGCACCCGGGATGCGCGGGGCGATGGAACTGGTGGACATACACACTCCAAGGTCGAACATGTGCGGCAGCCCAGCGTGGCCACCTCTTTACGCGACCTAGCCATTCGGCTAGTGTTGCGCATCACATGGTAACCGCGTTCCCGGAAAAGGAAAGACCGTATGTTCCGCAGTCTGGCCACCCTCTGCGCCGCCGCATCGACGGCGTTCACACTGTGCGGGCTTCCCGTTGCGCAGGCCGAACCAACGCCCGTACCCGCGGCCGACACGGTGGCGTCGGCTGGATGCGGCCCCGCCGCAGCGCCGCCGGGCACGTCGATCGAAAGGTTCACCGGCAGCGGCAAGTCCGGCGTCTACATCCGTGACATCCCGGACTTGCCCGCCGGGCGCCCGGCGCCGCTGGTTGTCGACCTGCACGGCTATCTCGAACCGGCGATGATCGAACACTCCGGCACGGGCATCGGCCGCTTCGGCCTCGAGCACGGCTTCGCCACCATCACCCCCGAACTCGACCAGCCCGGATTTCCCCGCTGGGACCCTGGCCCCGGTAGTCCCGACATCGCCTACCTGTCGGAATTGCTCACCCACATCGAGACCACTGCGTGCGTGGATCAGCGCCGGATCTACGTGACCGGGCTGTCACTGGGCGCGGCCATGACCTCCTCGTTGGCCTGCCGGCTTGCCGATCGAATCGCTGCCGTCGCCCCGGTCGCCGGGCTACAGAACTACCCATGGTGCATCCCGGCGCGGCCGATGCCGACCATCGCGTTCCACGGCACCGAAGATCCGTTCGTCTCCTACCACGGCGGCATGGGCCCCACCGGCGCACTGCTGCCGACCCTCGACGGGCCGCTGCCGTTCCAGCCGCAGCCCATCCCCGACCAAGCCGCCGCCTGGGCCACCCGCAACGGCTGCGCCGCCACACCGGCCCAGCAACAGATCGGCAGCGATATCACCGTCACCAGCTACCGCTGCCCGACCGCTGCGGAGGTCCGGCTGTACACCGTCGCCGGCGGCGGGCACACTTGGCCCGGCAGCACCTCGCCCGTCTATCCCGCCGCGATGGTCGGCGCCACCACAACCACGATCGACGCCAACATGGTCATCTGGGACTTCTTCCAGGCGCACCCCCTGCCCCGTCGATAACACCGTGACGCCGCAGCACAGCACCACAATGACCGGCACCGAGCGGCCACCGCGTTGGCGACCGGCGCGGAAACGGACAGGAACAGGGCAAGCCACAGCCGCGCATGCATCAACGACGGATTGGTGTACGCGTTGGTGAGATTCGCCAATCGAGTTGCCCCCGACGGGGCGGCGGCGAATCGTGCGCTACTCCGGCGCGGCCTCCGGTCGCCGCACAACCCCCGGGGCGCCGGTCAGCCCGAATCGGACGCCGGTCAGTTCTTCGGAAGCCTCCCAGAGCGTGTGCGCCAGTCCGAGATCACTCGCCGCGGCGGTGCGGCCGGCGAGGGCCGGATGACCCCGGTATTCGAGAAACCGATCGGGGCCGACATAACTTCCACCGGGGAGGTCCTGGCTGGCGGCGAACAACACGGGCCACGCACCGGCTTCCGCCGGCTGGGCGAGCAGCCGGTTACCGATTCGGCCGAACAGATCGAAAATGGCGTTGCCCGTTCGGGTTTGCAGATTCGTGGCGGCGTACCCGGGATGCGCCGCCAGGGAACGAACAGCGGACCCCGCCCGCGTGAGCCGCCGCTGCAGTTCCAGCGAGAACAGCAGATTGGCCAGTTTGGACTGATTGTATGCGGCGGTCCGGCTGTAGCGGCGGCGCTGCCAGTTCAGGTCGTCGAGGTCGATCGTGCCGGAGCGATGCATCACCGACGACATTGTGACGACTCGATCGGTGATATGCGGGAGTAGCAGATTGGTGAGCGCGAAGGTACCGAGATGGTTGGTGCCGAACTGGGTTTCGAATCCGTCCGCGGTGCGCCCCTCCGGCACGTTCATCACGCCGGCATTGTTGACCAGGACATCTATCTCCCCGGTCCACTCGTCGGCGAATCTGCGAATCGAAGACAGATCGGCGAGATCGAGGACCCGCACTTCGGTCTCGCCGGTAATGGTCGCCGCAGCCTGCCTTCCCCGCGACGGGTCACGGACGGCCAGGACGACGTGCGCACCGACTCCTGCGAGGTGGCGTGCGGCCACCAGCCCGAGCCCACTGTTTGCTCCGGTGACGACAACGGTGCGATGCGCGAAGCTGGGTAGATCCGCCGAAGTCCAGGTAGCCTCAGTCATAACCCAAATGTAAGCGTTAATAACATTGCTGTCAACGGCCTCGAATCAGCGGGCTCCACACGGACCCGGAGTCGCGCCGACGAGCGATCACCGGAGTCGGGATCGGTCGACAGGCAAGGTTGCGATGCGGTAGCCGGATGAGCACGCGTCGAAGTACCGCACACGTCGCGTCCGGTCAGCACCGAGATCGCCCGGGTTTTCGGCCCCACGGTCGCGGCTGCCCGAACTGGGTCACCAGCCTCGACAGCGACATCGACGCCGCCCGCACCACCGCAGGCATGGCGAACGCCGACCGCGGTACCGACCCGGCGCTGCCGGTGGCCACGCCGCGCCCCCCTCGAGGTGCCGTCACTGCCGGGGATCAGCACGGGCGCGGGCGGACCCACCCGGCACGATCGTCAGGGTTCACGGACGGTGAGCAGCACTTTGCCGACGGTCTCGGCCGAATCGAGCAGCGGGTGCGCCTGTGCGACGTCGGCGATCGGAATCGTCGCGGAGACGACCGGCGCGACCGCGCCGGCGGCGATCAGCGGCCACAGTTCGCGGCGCAACTCGCCCACGATCTCGCCTTTCGAACCGGGACCGGTCTCCGGGCGGCGGCGCAGATTGGTGACGTGGATCGAGCCGCGCTTACCCAGCAGCACACCGAGATTCACCTCCGCGACGGCACCGCCCTGCAATCCGATGATCGTCAGGTCACCATCTTCCGCCAGAGCGTCGACATTGCGGGCCAGGTACCCGGCGCCCATGATGTCGAGAATCACATCGGCGCCGCCGTATTCGTCGGTCACGACCGACACGAAATCCTGTTCCCGATAGTTGATCAGCGTATTCGCGCCGAGATCGCGGCAGCGGTCGAGTTTGAACTGCGAGCCGGCCGTCACCGCGACGCGGGCGCCGAGCGCGCGGCCCACCTGGATCGCATGCGTGCCGATCCCACTGCCGCCACCGTGGATCAGCAACGTCTGTCCCTCACGGAGCCCACCGACCGTGACGATGTTCGACCAGACGGTCGCGGCCGCCTCCGGCAGTGCCGCGGCCTCGACGAGGCCGACGCCCTCCGGCACCGGGAGCACGCGCGTAATGGGCACGTTCACGCGTTCGGCGTAACCACCGCCCGGCAGCAGCGCACACACGGCGTCACCGGGCCGCCAGTCCTGCACACCGGCACCGACCTCGGCGACAACGCCGGAAACCTCCAGGCCCAGAATTTCGCTCGCACCCGGCGGCGGCGGGTACACGCCCCAGCGCTGCATGACGTCGGCACGGTTGACGCCCGCCGCCACGACATCCACCGCCACTTCCCCGGGGCCGGGCGCGGGCAGGTCGTCGACCTGGCGCCACTTCATGACCTCCGGTCCGCCGAATCCGTCGAGTGCCACCGCGAACATGTCGTCTCCTCATCGCTCGATCCCATGTAGACGGCGCTAACATAGCCTAGTAAATAAACGCCGCTAACATCAGGGTCGGCCGTTAGCCGGGGCGACCTCGGTTGTGCGCACCGGCGTCCCGGCGGGCGGGCTCCCGCCAATGCAACACCTCCAGCGCGGCGGCGACCGCAACGATGTTGTCCGCCAACGGCTTCGGCAGTAATTCGTCGGCGCGAGCCAGGCGCCGGATGATCGTGTTGCGGTGGATGTACAACCGCTGCGCCGTGCGTGAGGTGTTGCAGAGCTGCTGGATGTAGACCCGAAGAATCGTCAGCGTTTCCAGATCCGCGGTCAGCAACTCGCCCAGCGTCTCCTGAACGAACTCGTCGGCCGACGCCGGGTCCCGCGTCATCAGTGCGACCACCGCGATGTCGTCGTAGCGGGCCACCTGCTGCGGCGAGGTCAGGCGTGCCAGCATCTGCTGGGTGTTCGCCGCCTCGAGGTGACTGCGCCGGAATCCGTCGACACCCCGGCCCGGCCGCCCGATGGCGATGCGGATGGCTTCGTACTGCGCGATGTCCGACGTCAGCACCGCGGTGTCGACCGCGGCTGCGGTCGGCAACCAGACCCACAGCGCGTTGGCACTCGCGATGACCGTGAGCCGGTTGAGTACGCCCGTGTGCCGGGTCAGCGCCTCGGCAGCCGCGTCCAGCTGCCCGGCCGCCTCGGCCGACACATCCCAGACGATCGCGGCCGTATGGGGACCCGTCAACCGGTAACCGAGTTGGGTTTCCGCTCGCGCGGTGGTGATGGCCGTCCCTTCGAGGATCAGCGTCGCGGCGGCCAGCCGCTCGGCATGCGTACCTCGCGTCAGGGCGCGCCGCTCGCTGTCCATCGCCACACCGACGGCGTCGGCGATATCGTCGACGTAGGTGCTGATCGATTGCGCCGACAGATCCAGCAGCTCCGGCAGGTCGGCAGGCTCGGATGCCAGCGAAAAGCAGGTCTGCATCCAGCGCCGCCACACCAGACTCTGACCGGTGCGATAGGCATTGAGAACCGACCTGTCCAGGCCGCGGCGGGCCATGTCCCGCGCACTGGCCAGCAGTTGCGGTGGCACGTCGGCGGGCACCCGCCGGCCCGGGTGCTGCATGTTGTGCACCGCCCATTGCCGCAGCACGGCCACGTTCCCGCGCCATACCGCCTCGGCCAGCGCGGGGTCCTCGGCGATCGGGCGCAACTGCTCGCCGGTCAGCGTTTCGGCACCGGGTCCGAACCATGTCTCCCCCGAGGTGAACGCCACCTCGGCGGCGCGCCGCCAGATCCCGGCCACCCGGTCCGACGGACGCGGCCACTCCCGATCCATCTGAACACTATGCACCTCCGGAAGACGAATCAGTGGCGTTCCGACCTCGATTCGCGGGTTCGAACGGAGGATCGTCGTTTCCATTGCACAGCGACCCCTATCGAGAACCGTGACCAGGAGCATCAGATGAGCGACCGTCCCGACCACACCGAATCCGCGCCGGCCCCGCCGCGCTCGATAGGTTTGCGATGGATCACACCGGCTGTCGTGGTGACGGTGTTCGTATCCCTGCTCGGGCTCATGTACCTCGCCTATGTCGCAAAACCCGACCAGAACCTGCACCACTATCCGATCGCGATCGTCGACAGCGATGTCGGTGACACCATCGCGGGATCGGGCGCACACGTGAACTACGGCCGCCAGGTTCTCGACGCCGTGACCACGCACACCTCACCCGAACGATTCGACCTTCGCGTGGTCGGCATCAACGAAGCCCAGCAGCTGATGCAGGACGGTAAGGTCTACGGCGCCTTGATCATTCCCGCCGATTTCACGAAGCGCCTCGGCAATCTCGGTGCCGGTTCCGTCCTGCCGGGAGATCTGCAGCGACCGACGATCACCATGCAGACCAATCCGCGCCTGGGCCCGTTCGCCACCTCGCTGTCCACCACGTTCGCGAATCAGACGGTGACGGCCGTCAACACCGCCCTGGGACCCGAACTCGTGGACCGGGTGCAACAGCAACTGGGCCCGGCCACCCAGCTCAGCGCGGCGACCCGGCTGACCTTGAACGAGCCCGTCCAGCCGGTCGTCGAGGCCTATCACGGTATGCCCGACGGATCCGGCAAGGGCCTGACCGCCTTCTTCTTCGCGCTGACCGTCCTGCTCGGCGGTATGACCGGCGCGATGACCGTGCAGGGGCTCATCGACTCGTTCCTGGGCTTCGCGCCGACCGAATTCGGCCCGTTCTTCAGCCACGCGCCCGCCGCACCGATCTCACGCCTGCGCACCTTGCTGATCAAGTGGGGCGTCATGGCCGCGGCAGCGACACTGAGCGCGGGCGCCCTGATCGGTATCGCCGCGGCATTGGGCGTACACATGGACCGGCCGTTCGAGTTGTTCCTCTACAGCGCATTCGCGATGACCGCGGTCGGCGTCACCGCATTGACGATCATGGCCGCCGTGGGTTCGGTGGGAATCCTGATCAACCTCGTGTTGTTCGTCATCCTCGGAATGCCGTCGGCGGGTGGGACACTCCCGATCGAGGCAACGCCACGGGTTTTCGAACGGCTGGCCTTGTTCGAGCCGATGCGTCAGGTCTACCTGGCCGTTCGCTCGCTGATGTTCTTCGACGGCAGTGCCTCGGCAGGGCTGGAACGCGGGCTCTGGATGACCATCGCCGGACTCGCCATCGGGCTCGTGTCCGGTGTCCTGGTGACCGCCTTCTACGACCGGAAGGGATTGATTCGCACCGCCCGCGTACCCGCCCCGCAGCCGGCATGATCGAGCAGGCCGAGCATCACGACAGGCCGAGCATCACGACAGGCCGAGCATCACGACAGGCCGAGCACCGCCGACACGGCGGCGCGAACCCGAGCAGCGACGGCCTCCGTCGATGACGTGTCGAACTTTCCGTCCAGATGCAGCATCGCCAAGCCGTGCACCAGCGCCCACATCGCGGTCGCGGTCGGTTCCGGGTCCGCATCCGGAAATGCTTCTCGCACCAGCGATTCCACATAGTCGTGGATGGCCGCCACCGCGTCGACCCGGTCTCGATCGGTCGGATCGCAGGATTCGGTGAACATCACCCGGAACATTCCCGGCCGCGTCAACGCGAACTGAACATAAGCGACCGCGACGTCGCCGAGACCTGCGGGAGACACCGGGCTCGGATGCACCGCCACCAGATGGTCGACCAGGTCGCGGTACCCGACCGCGGCGACGGCGGACAGCAACGCATCGCGATCGGCGAAATGGCGGTACGGCGCCGCGGTGGAAACACCCGCGCGCCGTGCCGCCCCACGGAGTGACAGCTCCGCAGAGCCACCCTCCTCCAAAATCTCCACCGCCGCCCGCACCAGCGCATTGGGCAGATCACCATGGTGATACGGCGTTGCCGACATTGTCATCAGAATCGACTCCAACAAGTTCCGTCCTCGACTACTCGATTCAACGGTAGCGCCGCGCCGGAATGCAGCTCGAACGCCGGTGCACGGACAGATCACGTCGAGTCCCTACTGCTTCGCACCGGGCGCGCTCGCCCGGACTTCCGACTGCGAGCGCGCCCGCGCCGATGCCGTGGAGGCTTTCCGGCGGGTACTTCGCCGACCCCCATCACGCCCCGGTCGCGCACGGTGGCCACAGGATCGGATCGGTCATGTGCCGCGCAGACACCGGCTCCAGGTCGGGGAATCCGGCCTACAGCACCGGCTGAAAACGTCGCTCGTACCCGGCGGCTCGCGCCGCCAATTGCGCAGCGCGCTCGGTGGCGGTCACGGTTGCCATTCCCGGCGGCACGGCGGCGGCGAGTGAGGAGACGCTCACGACCTTGGCAGAGATGGCCGGCCCGCCTCGTTCCGGCAGCCGGTCGGACAACACCTGCCAGCGAACGAAGAGGGTGCCGTTCGTCAGACCGTCCGGATCGATCCAATTGCGGTAGCCGGGATCTTCGAGAGAAAGCACGAGGGTGTAGGTGCCATCCGGGTTCGGGACGGCTTGCTCGTTGTTCAAACTGCTTGTGTGATGGGCGAAGTCGGGTGTGACCATCCACGTGTCGGTGACCGGGACGACGAAGTATCCGGCGCCGCCGGGATCGACCGTGATCACAACGGCGGTGTCGTCGTCGATGCGGAAATTCGCGAGCGATTGCTGCTGGGTGGTCAGCGTGCCGGGGATCGTGTTCGGCGGCGGAGGGGCGGGGATGACGTTCGCCGGAGTGGACAGCGACTGGAGCAGATATGCCTGCCGCTTCGCCGCGCCGCGCATGAGCACCGACGCGGCCAGGTTCGCCATCTCCTGTTCGGTCATCGGCGGCGGAGGGGGCGGACCCGCAATCCGTTGGACCTCGAGGGCGATCGGTGTCTGCCCCGCTGGGTCGGTGGTGGTGTTACGGACGAACAGCTGTGCCGTGTCCGGAGTACTTTGCAGATGATTGACCCGTCCGTCGGCCGGTCGGTTGTCTACCGTGATCGTGAAGGACCCGTCGGGCGCCACCTCGAGATCGTGAATGCCGATATTGCCGACGAGCCCGAAGTCCGTGACGTCGTCGACGAGCGAGAAGTTCCAATCGACCGGGCGTTGCGGAACGACCTTTCCGCGGATCACGTAGCTCGACGATCCGTCCATCGGAATGATGCGATAGGTCGTGTCCGGGTTGTCCCACGCATATCGGCTTCCGGGTACGTCGACTCCCAACCAGTTGTGTGGCGGCATGATCGTAGCGAGCACATGCGGTCGATACGGATCGGCATCGACCGCGATCTGAGCGGCACTGAAAGCCTCCTCCTCGTAGTCGCGATCCGCACGGGCGCGATCTGCCGCGCTGATCGGGCCGTGCGCGGCGGTCACGGCAGCGATCGCTTGCTGTTCGACGTCATGCTTGGCTTGCCGCACAACGGGATTGCTCACGATCCGTTCGGCGAGTTGCTCGAGGAGAAGCTGATCGGGCGTGGTGAGCGGGTTGAACACGGGGCCCGCGACTCCGGCCGGTGAGGCTGTCGCGGCGCCGGCGAACGGAGTAAGGCATGTCAGTGTCAGGGCGCACACCACAGCACGTACAGACGGAGCGAAATGGCGCATGGATAGCCTTTGCGATCAAGAGTGGAAGTCTGCGTACCCGTGTCGTATGTCGACCACGCTGTACGACAGGTGTATTAACTTACTACATCTGTCTTATTTGCATGTCAAGGAGGAGCGTATGTCGTCGCCGGCTCGCCAGCGCACCCGCGAGCACCTACTGCAGACCGCGGAGCGATTGTTTGCCGAGGAGGGGATCGCGGCCGTTTCACTGCGCAGGGTGATCGCGGAGGCGGGGCACCGCAACCCCTCGGCAATCCGCTACCACTTCGGCGCCAAGGAGGATCTCCTCGAGGCCATCATCGCTTCCCGGGCCGGCTCCATGAGCGCGCGGCGCCTCGAACTTCTCACGCACTTCGACCATCACGATCCCGACGCCGCGCCGCGCGGCGTGATGGAAGCCGTCGTTCGCCCCTTCCTCGAGGTGGGACCGTCGGAGAGGTACTACAGTCGGTTCCTCGCGCGGCTGAATGCCGAGCGCCAACTTGTGCCACTCTTCGAAGTCGTTGCGCGGCAGACCGATTCGATCGGGCAGGCAACCAGAACCATCACCGAGATCCTCGCCGACTGCACGGCGCACCTTCCCGCGCCCATCGCCGCGCAACGGCGGTCGATGGCGATGGGCCTGGCATTGTCGGCCATAGCCGACCGGCACGGTTCCGGTGACCATCTCGACCAGTTGACCGATGAGGCATTCCTGTTCAACATCGTCGACGCCGGGACCGCGATCCTGTCGAGTCCGGCGTCCGAGCAAACCCTCGGAGCGGTACTTCCGCCCGCTTCCGAAGCTTAGGTGGCCCGCGGCTGCACCGGAGGCAGGACATCGCCGTCGGCCCCGTTCGCATCCGAGAAGTGCAGCCCTGACCCGGACCGGCCTGCGCAATCCCGCCGCCGCCGCGCAACGGCCTAGGGGCGTGTCGCCTACCTAACACCCTAATAGTTTGTGCGTTAACTGTTACTGCACTAATCTAATAGGAGAGGCGATGATCAGGAGGGACCATGACGGTCGAAACGGACGACCCGCTCCGGCTGGATCGGCAGGTGTGCTTCGCGCTGGCGGTGGCCAACCGGTCCGTTCTCGGGGTATACCGGCCGCTGCTGGAACCGCTGGGGCTGACGCATCCGCAATATCTCGTGATGCTGGCCCTGTGGGGAGAGGCGCCGATGTCGGTGCGAGACATCGCCGATGCGATCCAGCTCGATTCACCGACCCTGTCGCCACTGCTCAAACGGCTGGAAAACGCGGGCTTGATCACCCGACGCCGCGATCCGGTCAACGAACGCGCACTGGTCGTTGATCTCACCGACGCCGGACGTGAACTGCGGCGGGCAGCCGAGCGAATTCCCGGGGCCGTCGTCGCGCGGCTGGGCGTGAGCCTGGACGATCTCGAAGAACTGCGCGAAGTGCTCACCCGAGTCAACGAAGCAGCCAAACATGCCACACTCAGAGGAGAAGGCAGTGACTGAACAAACCCCGACCATCTCGCAACGCATCCGGTACATCTGCGGAGCGACGCTGCCACCGTCGATGCGCGAGTGGGTGCTTCGCGACCAGACCGGGCCGGGCGCGGCCCGCCGCTATTTCACACGCTTCCTGGTTCCTCCCATTCCGCTGCTGTGCCTGTTCCTGCTGGTTCCGGGGCCCGTGTGGATGGGACCGGCGATGGCTTCGCTGGTGTATCTGCCGCTCGCCTTTTTCGCCATCGCGTTGATGTATGTCTACCGGCGCCACGTACTCCTCAAGCACGGCCTGGATCCGGAGCTGGCCAACGAGGAGGAACGCCGCCGCGCGGCCGAGGAGCGTGAGCGCTACCAGGTGCGCTACGGCCGCGGCTGAGCCCAGCACCCCACCACTCCCCCGCGGCGCGAGCCCGCCCAGCAGGTGCCGCGACGCCCACGGTGGGCATTGTTCAGCCTCCGTTCATGTTTTCACCCGTCAACGATCACCCGGATCGGCTTCGATTCAAGAAATTGGTCGATTGTCCAGGATCTGGGTGGTTCGCCTGCTTGCGAGCGCCGGCGCCACCTGATTCCACAATGCTGGGAAGAGGTGGGTATGGGTGCGTTCGACGGAATCAACCGGCGAGGGTTTCTCGCCAAAGCGATGGCCGCCGGCGGGGCAGCGGCAGTCGCCTCATGGGCTGGACCGATCATCGCCAAGGCACACGCCGCTGATCCGGCCGGGACGGGTGGGCTCGGTGATATCGAGCATTTCGTGTTGCTGATGCAGGAGAACCGGTCCTTCGATCACTACTTCGGAACCTATTCCGGCGTACGAGGTTTCGGCGACCCGTCACCGGCGTGGCAGCAGTTCGGCTATACACCGGGCGTGGGGCGCGACCCGGACGGGTTCCTGGTGCCCTTCCGGCTCGACACCACCCGCGGCCCCAGTCTCGACGGTGAGTGCATCAACGACCCTGATCACAGCTGGTCCGGCATGCACGAGGCGTGGAACGGCGGACGTAACGACAAGTGGATGCCGATGTCGATTTCCAAAGTCGGCGTGGGCAACGGTCCCGCGGCGATGGGTTATTACACCCGCGAGGACATTCCCGTGCACCACGATTTGGCGAATGCCTTCACGCTGTGCGACGGCTACCACTGTTCGGTGCTCGGGCCCACCGATCCCAATCGGCTGTATTGGATCTCGGGGACCATCGACCCCGACGGTCACAACGGCGGACCGCACGTGATGACCAATCCGCTCATCAGACAGAACACTTTCAGCTGGCGCACCATGCCCGACAACCTGCAAGAGGCCGGAGTCAGTTGGAAGATCTACAACAACAACGACGTCGGGCCGATCTCCCAGGTGTTCCTCGACGGAATGCTGAGCTCGTTCAAACAGGCTGCGGACCCGAATTCTCCACTGGCCCAACGTGGTAAGACGCCGGTGTTTCCACACGACTTCGCCGCCGATGTCGCCGCGGGTACCTTGCCCTCGGTGTCGTGGGTGATCCCGCCGCTGATCAACTGCGAACATCCGGCACTACCACCGGCTTTCGGCGCGGTAGGAATCATGCAGGTCCTCGACATCCTCACCTCCAACCCGGCCGTGTGGGAGAAGACCGCACTGATCGTGTCCTACGACGAGAATGGCGGCTTCTTCGATCACGTCACACCGCCCACCCCGCCGCCGGGCACGCCCGGCGAGTACCTCACCGTGGATCTGAACCGCGTGTGGGACGCGCGAGGCGTGGCCGGCCCGATAGGCCTGGGCTACCGGGTGCCGTGCCTGGTCATTTCTCCCTACTCCCGCGGCGGACTGGTGGCCTCGGATACTTTCGACCACACGTCCCAATTGCGTTTGCTGGAAACGCGTTTCGGTGTCGAGGTGCCCAACCTGACCCGCTGGCGCCGCTCTGTCACCGGCGATATGACCTCGGCATTCGACTTCGCCTCCGCCCCGGACGCCTCGGCGCCGCCGGTCACCGACCCCCACTCGCGCACCGATGCCGCCGCGGCTCAGTGCGGCCCCAACGTCGTCCTCGGCACAGCCACCGTCGGCACCCCGTATCCGGTGCCGTCCAACTCGATGCCCGAGCAGCAGCCCGGCACCCGTCGTCGCCCCAGCGGCGTCCGCTGAGCGCATTACGCACAACCGTCACTCGAATAGCGATGTGCCCGACGGCGCGCGCATCGCCGGAACTTCCTCCACTTCGTCGATCGCTCTCTCGGCCGCGCCGCGGCCGTGTTCGAGCGTCACCGACAGAAAGACGTCCGATTTCATGCGCTTCACAGCTTCGGCCCCGACGCTCGGGGCAATCGCCGTTACCGCGATCCTCGGCACAGCCGTCCTGATTCCCTGCGCCGCCCCGGCGAACGCCGAGGCCGGCGAAAGTCTCGCCGCGACGGCCGTCGTGGACGCGGGAGCGATCTGCGGCCATTCCTCCCCCACCGTCGACGACATCGCCACGGCGACCGCGACAGCCCTCCGCACCGTCGTGCCGGCACCCCAGCAGACGGACTTCGACCAGCGCGTCGAGGAATTCCGCGGTGCCATCGCCACGCTCCATGTCCATCCCGACCTACTCGCCGTCGGCCCGGTGAACGACCGCACGCAATTCCTCGACGATCCCATCGTCACCAATGTGGTCAACGCGCTCGATGCCATCCGATCCGGGCGTATCGATCACACGATCCCGCTGTCGGCGTTGACGGTCAACGACGTGATCGAGATCTTCATCCTCGCTACCCGGGTGGTCAAGATCCCGGCACAGCTGGGTGCGAGCATGGTACCCACGGCGGGTTTCGTGCTCAGGCCGATCGTGGGCGCGCTGTTCAACGGAGTGAAGGCCCTGGCACGCGCCGTCCAGCGGCAACTGTCCACCACCGGATGCCCGTCACCCGGCAACTATTCGACACTGCAACCGGACCTCCCCGACGAGCACGTGGATGTCCCCCAGCCGCTGCTGGATCTGGCCGATCAGGTCGTCGTAGCCGACGGTCGTTGCACACCCATCGCCGAGCTCACCACCTCCGAAGTCGCCGAACGCACCCGCAATTTCCTCACCAGCACCCCCGGTCTGGTGTCCGACGTCGACGCGGTGAACGCGAATGCGGCTGTGCTGCAAGACTTCCTGCGCGAGAACCGGGTCGCGAAGCTCGCGGTCATGCGACGCACCGAGCAACTCGGACCTCTGGTCGACAGCGCCGACAACGGGGTGCTGACCTTCCTCGCGAATCTGGGCTTCGACATCTACGAAGGTCACGCGCTCGACACGGTACCGCTTGCGCAGGTGCGGGTGGAAAACGTCCTCGCCCTCGTGACACTCGCATTGGACACCACCAGCCTGCTGCTGACCGCCGGCAATTCCGCGCTCGGACTCGCCGGTGTGCCGGTCACCGTGACGACTCCGTTGGGCATCGCACAAACGCTGGCCTTCGCGCCCACGACCTACGGTGCGCCCATCCTGCGCGGCGTCCTGCAGTCGATGTGCGCGGTCTAGGGCACGCGAAGATCAGCGGCGCGCCGGTCGACAAGACGGCCGTTGCCCACGTCGGTGAAATCGACATGGGCAACGGCCATCCTCGGCGGGCGACTTCACCGGTGCCGAGCGGCGATCGAACCGAACGTCCTCAACAACATGCGGAGCTCGACTTCTTCGAGCTCGGCATTGTCCGGCTCCGCCGTGGTGCGCTCGTTCGGCGTCTGGGACCGGGCCGACGTGACGAATACCGAGCGAGCCAAAGCGGTTCCGATCAAGGTGAGGGCCATGATGCTGACTTCTGCCGCGTCCACACCCTCATCGAGCTCGTGGCGGCTCGCGGCGCGTGCGGTGAGATCTTCGAGGGTCTTTCGGGTGACGCGATAGACATTGTCGTGCAGGACCCGGCGCAGTCCGGCGTCGTGGGCGGCATGCCCCATCAGCGACAGCAATGCCGGCCCCGCGCTCGCGTCGATGATCCGCTGTTTTCGCCGTAGCAGTTCCCGCAGATCGCCTTCGAGACAACCGGTATCGATATCACCGAGTTCGGCGGCCGCGATATGGGACGCGACCGCGGCGGTGAGCGCCTGTTTCGAAGGCCACCTTCGGTAGATGGAGGCGGTCGAGGCGCCTGCCCGCCGTGCGACTTCGGCCGTGGTGAATGCCGCATACCCGACCTCGTTCAACACCTCGATCGCCGCCATGATCAGCGCTTCATCCAGACGAGGATCGTTGCTGCGCCCTCTGTTCGAAGGTCTCGGCGGGCCTGTCATAGCTGGAACTCCAAGTGTTGCGGTGGTTCATTTCGATGTCGAACGTGTTCCTCTCCTCTTTACCAGGATGATCGGCGGGCACCTGAGCCACGGGGATCCCGCGACATTCAGCCTCGTCGCAACAGGGTCTGCGCGAATCGACGACCGAGCGCGGAGGTCGGCGGCTGGACAAGCCCCAGCGTGTCGGGCTTCAGAGGTTTTGTGAGAACCGGCTTGAGGTGTGTGAAAGTTCGCCACGAGTGGATGCCGTGATAAGCGCCCATCCCGCTGGCACCGACACCTCCGAACGGTAGCCCGGTCGAGCCGGCGTGGATGATCCCCGCGTTGTGAACGATCGCGCCCGAGGAGGTGTTGCGTTCGAACAGATCGCGAGTCTCGGCCGAGGAACTGAAGACATAGAGGGCAAGCGGCTTGTCCCAGGCGTTGACGACCCGGACCGCTTCGTGGGCGGAGGCGACGGGCACGATGGGGAGAATCGGGCCGAAGATCTCTTCCCGTAACACCGGCACCGCCGCATCCGGCCCGACAGAGGCGGCACCGTCGGGCACCGTGACAACGGTCGGGGCGATGTAGCGCTCGCCGCGGTCGTGCTGCCCGCCCACATTCACCTGCACTCCGTCCAGCAAACCGATGAGCCGGTCGAATTGGCGCTCATTGATGATGCGGCCGTACTCGGCACCCACGCGCGGGTCACTGCCATACAGCTCGCCGATCGCCTTGTCGAGCGCGGCAACCAGGGCCGGGGCCCGCTCGGGGGTGGTCATGACATAGTCCGGGGCGATGCACGTCTGACCGGCATTGGTGAATTTCGCCCACGCCAACCGGCGTGCGACATCGGCCAGATTCGCGTCGTCATCGAACCAGACCGGAGACTTGCCGCCCAGTTCGAGGGTGACGGGCGTGAGATGTTCTGCGGCCGCGCGCATCACGATACGTCCCACAACCCCACCACCGGTGAAGACGATGTGATCGAACTTGCAGGTCAGGAGCTCCGTTGTCTCGGGGACACCGCCCTGCACGACACGAACGGCCCCGTCGGGGAAGTACTGCGGAACGAGGCGCGCGATCAATGCCGATGTGGCAGGGGCGAGTTCGCTCGGCTTGACCACTGCGGTGTTACCGGCCGCCAGCGCACCGGTCAGCGGGTCCAGCAGCAACTGCATGGGGTAGTTCCACGGAGCGATGATCAGCACCACTCCCAGCGGCTCACGAACGAGTCGAGCGCGGGCCGGAGACAGCGCCGGAGAGATCGGGCCGCGGCTGGGCCGAAGCCAGCGGCGGAGGTGGCGAAGCGCATGGTTGATCTCGCCGATCGTCACGCTGATCTCGGTGATCTGCGCTTCCGCCGGACTCTTGTGGAGATCCGTCCAGAGTGCGGCCTCGAATGCCGACTCGTTCTCGGTGAGCATGGCACGGAGCGCACGAAGGTGTCTGATGCGGCTGTCGACCGGCTTCGTCGCGCCCGAGTCGAACAGGATCCGCGAGGCGGCGACGATGTCAGCGATCGAAGCAGATGTCGAAGTGTCCATGAGTCGAGCGTACTCCAAAACGAAACGGAATAGTTTCGTTTCCTTCGTCACGTGGATGCCGGCATTGGCGCAGACCCCCTACGTACGACGCGGAGCGGATCACCGGTCCACAGCGGAAGCCTCAGAAGCCGGCTCGGCAGATCCGTAAACTATGTGCAACGTTTCCACCTAGATGCCCCGGTTGGCCCTACAGAGAAACGGCTTCACTAGCCATTTCTCCCGACAGAAGTAAAGTTTGTGGCGCCGAGGATGGACGTGTGGTCCAAATTATAGATATAGTTTTAGAAGGTTCGGCACGACTGTCCCCCAGATCGCGGGTGCTCACTCCCGAGCCGCAACGTATTCAGGCTGCCCGTCCGGGCAGCCGTCTCCTAGGAAGGACCACCATGACGGCGACGTTGCCTGAAGGGGCTGCCACCGACATCGACGATCTCCGGATCGTGGACTGCGACGCCCACCTGACCGAGCCTGCCGATCTCTGGACCGCGCGGGTGCCCGAATCGCTGCGTGGACGGGTGCCGGTGCAGGAGACACGCAACGGTGTGACGGCTTGGTACGTCGACGGTGAGATGTGGGCGAGTATCGGCGGCAACACCATCGGTCACGGCCCCAAGAAGGTGCTGGGAACCAACACCCTGCAGCCGTTCGAGGAGATCCATCACTCCGCCTGGTCTACCAAGGAGCGGCTCGATCTCCTCGACGACCAGGGCGTATGGGCGCAGGTGCTGTACCCGAACGGCGTCGGATTCTCCTCCAACCACATCTTCGCGGTCCCCGACCTGGAACAGCGAACGATGATCCTGCAGACCTACAACGACTTCCTGATCGAGGTGCAGCACGAATCCGGAGGGCGGCTGCTGCCACAGGGAATGCTCCCGATCTGGGACATGGACCTGACGGTGAAGGAGATGACCCGCCTGATCGACAAGGGAATGACGGGCTTCACCCTGTCGGACAAGCCCGAGCTGCTCGACCTGCCGGAACTGCCCGAACCGTATTTCGAGCCGATGTGGGACATCTTCAACTCCACCGAGACGGTCGCCAATTTCCACATCGGCGCCGGCGGCACCCGAGAGGAGTCGGAGGGCATCCGCCGCACCATGCGCGAGCAGCGGGAGGGAAAGACTCCGGTGTCGACCGGGGGCAAGAGGATCGCACCGCCGAGCTGGGGCAGCTTCGGCCCGCAGCGCTGGCTCGCGGTGATGGCTACGCAGATGTACATGAGCAATGTCCGTATCGTGACGAATCTGTGCATGAGCAATCTGTTCGACCGCTACCCGAAGCTCAAGATCGTGTCCGCCGAAAGCGGCATCGGTTGGGTGCCGTTCCTGCTGGAGGCACTGGAGTATCAGCTCGATGAGATGGTCACCACCCCGGCCGAGAAATCGCTGCAGCAGCGACGGCCCACGGAGTACTTCCGTGACCACCTGTACGTCATGTTCTGGTTCGAGTCCTCCGCGCCGCAGAAACTGGTCGACGACATCGGCGTGAACAACATCCTGGTGGAAACCGACATCCCGCATCCGACGTGTCTGTATCCGAATGCCAAGGGGCACTTCGCCCGCGTGCTGTCGGGTCTCGACCCGGCCAGCCGCCGCCGCATTCTGCAGGACAACGCCGCCGAGCTGTACGGCATCGATATTCCGGCCGTCGTCTGATCGACTGCGCCGGATATGACGAAACCGCTGCGGGAGTCGAAAAGTCGACTCCCGCAGCGGTTTTCTCGTCGGAGCGGATTCAGATCCGGGTGCTGCCGTGGTCCACGGTGAATTGCGCCGCGGTGATGGTGCGCGAATCGTCGCTCGCCAGGAACAGCACCGACTTCGCGATGTCCTCCGCGTCGGTGGCGGGCGGATCGAACAGGATCTGTCCCATCGCGTTCTGATAGGACGGATTGTCGGCGAAGACCTTCTCGCCCTCGGGTCCCAGCGCGCCCATCGGCGTCGACACCGCCCACGGGTGCAGGGAATTGACCCGGATCCGATACGGCGCCAGCTCCTGCGCGGCGGATTTGACCAGCCCGACGACGCCGTGTTTGGCGGCCGAGTAATGTGCCTGCCCCGGAAGCGATTTGATGCCGGCCGAGGAACTGGTCGCGATGATCGAGCCACCGTTTCCGGCCTCGATCATATACGGAACCGCGGCCCGCAAGGTGTGGAAGACCCCGGTGAGGTTGATGTCGATCATGCTGTGCCAGCGCTCGATGTCCATCTCCCAGAACCGGCCCCACGTCACGATTCCGGCATTCGCCACCACGACGTCCAGGCGGCCGCCCAACTCGGCGACACCCGACGTCACCACGTCCGACACCGCCTTCAGGTCCCGCACGTCGACCTGGGCCGAGACGATCCGGCGATCGGCCTTCTCGACCAGGCGTACCGTTTCGGCCAGATCGTCCGGTGTTGCCGCCGGGTAATCGGTGCGGGTCGGTGAGGCGCAGACGTCGATCGCGATGATGTCAGCGCCTTCTTCGGCGAGGAGCACGGCCTCGGCCCGGCCCTGTCCGCGGGCCGCGCCGGTGACGAACGCGACCCGGCCATCCAGTTTTCCCATGTGTTTTCCTTCCTGTGCCCGGAGCTCTCTCCGGTCGGATTCGCTACAGGGCGGTGCTCACGGCTCCATGAAGATGGACTGCGAGCACCGCCCTACTGCTGCCGAAGCGGTTGTCGTTCAGCCGGTCGCCGACGCTGCGACGCGTTCCGCCGCGTCGG
The DNA here is from genome assembly GCF_015354405.1 of Nocardia sp. BSTN01. Classification (GTDB taxonomy): domain Bacteria; phylum Actinomycetota; class Actinomycetes; order Mycobacteriales; family Mycobacteriaceae; genus Nocardia. Next base: position 55,643 of record NZ_JADKYP010000026.1, read on the forward strand.
CGCCGAGGATCTCGGACGAATGCTCCCCCCGGTCCGGGGCTCGCCGGATCGCCGGGAGTGGCGGTGTCACCCGCACCGGCAGGGCAGGGACGGCCGGACCGTCGTTCTCGTCCGCCAGCCACCGCGCCCGTTCCACGAAGTGCGGATCACCGAGCAGATCGGCGCCCTCGTTGACGGGTGTCACCGGGATGTTGTGCTCGGTGGCCGCCCGAATCCAGTACGCGGCGGGCCGGCTCGCGAAGATTTCCGCGATCTCGGCGCGCAGATCGTCGCGGCCGCGCAGCCAGTCCGCCTCTCGATCCGCGGGAAAGGCATCCGATAGGTCCGGCCGGCCCACCAATGCGGCGAAACGCTCCAGGAATTTGGGTTCCATCGCCTGGAACAGGACGTGCCGCCCGTCGGCGGTGCGGTAGTACTGCACGAGAACCGAATCCTCGAACAGATCGCCCGCCATATCTCCTCCGGCGGCGTCGTTCGGTGCGGCCTGCTCGTCGTGGCGCCAGCGCACCACATCGGCCGCCCGCGCATAGGTGGCCGCATCCGCCTGGGCGATATCCAGGTAGGCCGGCCGGCCGGTCGCCCGCGCGTGCAGGACCGCGGAAACCGTGGCCAGCGCGGCGTGCAGCGGAGCCGTGAGGACACCGGCCGGCATCTGGTTCGGCTGCGGAATGCGAGGGCGACCCCGCGCGTCCGCAGCCGGGGGCAGCGCTCCGGCATACGCGTCGAATGCGGGGCCGTGACTCGGAAACGACCGGTACGGTCCGGTGTCGCCGAACCCCGACAGGCAGGTGAAGACGAGCGCGGGGTTCACCCGCAACAAGTCCTCGTAGCCCAGACCGTGCCGGGCCAGATATCCCGGCCGGCGCCCTTCCACCACCACCTCGGCGTCGGCGACCAGATCGCGGAAGCGGGCCTGTCCGGCCTCGGTGTCCAGTTCGATCACGACGCTGCGCTTGCCCCGATTCCACAGCTGATGCAGGTCCGAGGTGCGCTGTCCGGCTCGCCGCCCGATCGAGCGCACATAATCGCCGCTGCCGGACTCGACCTTGATCACGTCGGCGCCCAGTTCCGCCAGATGCCCGCCCAGGGCGCTCGGCGACAGGATCGCCACCTCGATCACCCGGACCCCGGCGAGCAGGCCACCCTCAGCCGACATGACTGACCGCCGCATCCCGTGCGGCGACCGGCCGCGCGCCGGCGCCGATGCCGTCGGGATGCCTGCGCTCCGGCGGCGCCGACCGCGCGATACCCTCCCGTTCCAGTCGCTCGATCTCGGCATCGGTATAGCCGAGCGAGCGCAACACCGGCTCCGTGTGTTCACCGAGTTCACACGGCAGTCCCTCGACCGGTTCGGCGCCGGCCATGCGTACGCGCGGCTTCAATCGCCAATACGTTCCGAACGCGGGGTGTTCGGCACTGTCCACCAAACCCGCGTGGACCAGGAAATGCTCGAGCGTATGGTCGGCGGCCGACACGATCGGCACCCGCTGCGCCACCGCCGCCGCCTCCCACTCCGCGGCGGTCCGGCTGACGAAGACGTCTTCGAGCAACCATTGCAGGACCCGATCGTGGGCGGCACGATCGTCTCGATCGGCGAAGCGCTCGTCATCGAGCCATTCCGGTTTGCCCAGCAGGTTCACCAGGCGCGGCCACTCGTCATCACCCGAGGCGAGCATGACCCAGCCCTCGGCACATTGATAGAGCCGGTCGAGGGCAGAGAAACCGGTCTGCTCGGTGGTCAGCTCCAGCCGCGCCGGGCGCCCCTCGTACGACTCCATCCGCGCCGAATGCACCCACCCCGCGCTGACCAGCATGCTGGTCTCGAGGTACTGGCCGATGCCGTGCCGGTCGCGCGCATAGAGCCCCAGCGCCAGTGCGACACCGGTCGCCAGACCCGAGCACGGATCGGCGTAGGAGTCGTTCACCGGAGGGTTTCCCTTCCCGGCCTGCGCGATACCGCCGCCGCAGAGGGCGTTCGGCGTCGAATGGAATGCCGCGCGGTGCGCTTCGGGGCCCTTGCTGCCGTAGGAGGCGCCGTAGAGATAGACGAGGTCCGGCCGAATCGCGCGCGCCTGCTCGTAACCGAAGCCGAGTTTCTCCGGCACCCCGGGACGGAAGTTGTGGATCAGGGCGTCCGACTGCTCGATCAGCCGATGCAATACCTGCTTGCCTTCCGGCGATTTGAGATCGAGGGCGACGGATTCCTTGCCGTTCCCGATGTGGACGAATTCCAGCCCACTGCTGCGGAAGGGGTCACCGTCCAGCGGCTCCACCTTGATGACCCGGGCACCGAGTTCGGCGAGCAGAGTCGGTCCGAGGGGCGCCGCCAGGAAGGACGCGATCTCGAGAATCGTGTACCCCTGCAGTGGCAGGCCGGCCGATTCGCCGGCACCCGCGGACGTGTCGGGCCGGGTCGCGGGCTCCCAGCCGGACCACGGCGCCGCGGAGTCCAGCGCGGGCGCCGAGGAAACGACCCGCCCCGGCGTCCGATCCGCGGTGACCAGCGGGCCGAGTTGAAGGATGGGCCCCACCTCCGGATCATCGACCGTGACCACGCGTTCGTTGGCTACCAGCTGGGGATGGCGCAGGAATTCCTCCTCGGTCAGGAACGGATCCGCCCCGATATCCAGGGTGCGGAACATGTCCATCCATTCCTCCTGGGTCCGCTCCAGCATCCGGTCGCGGACCCGCGCCTCCCACTCCTGCGCGTCCTCGAGACTCTGGACGCCGAGAGGGAGCCCGGCCCAGCGCGGCTGCTCCAGTTCATCCCCGAGCCCGATCGCATTCATCCAGTTCCGGTACAGGCGCGGTTGGCGGCAGCACATCTGGATATGGCGACCGTCGGCGGTTTCGACCGTCAGGAAGCACAGCCGGATACCGCGCAGCAGCAGGACCGAGTCGGCGCCGCGGGCCGCCACCGGAACCACCTCCTCACCACGGCGCTCGAAGGCCAGGCGCATGGTCGCCGCTGATATGCCGTCCAGCAGACTGGTGGACACCGACCGGCCTCGTCCGGTCCGCTCCCGCTGCAACAACGCCGCCACGATGGCCTGCACGGCCAGCATGGCCGCGCCGTAGGTGCTCGCGGGCGAGGCCAGATACAGCGGCCGGTCGAGGTCGCCGTGGGCTCCGGAGAGCAGATCGTTGCCCATCAGCCGGCCGACCTTCGCGGTCACCATCTGTTCGCTGCGGCCGAAGTGTTCCAATTCGGCGGCTTCGCCGAACCCGGTGATCCCGCAGTGGACCAGGCGCGGATTGCGTGCGGTCGTCAACTCGGGAGTCAGGCCGTATCCGGTGGCCTCGGGCCCCAGCGATTCGACCAGAACATCGGCATCGGCCACCAGAGCGTGCAGCTCGGCACGTCCCCCCTCCGTGGTGAGATCCAGGACGAGGCTGCGCTTACCCCGGTTCCAGAAGCGAAAGCCCTGCTGCCCGCGCGCGCTGTCGCCTCCTGGGGGCTCGACCTTGACCACGTCCGCCCCGAAGTCGGCGAGGACCGCGGCGGTTACGGACAACATCCCCTCGGTCAGGTCCACGACGCGGAGACCCTCGAACAGGCTGACCATGATCTTCCTTCCCGGCTGCGCTCAGCGCGCCGCCAAACCCACCGCCGGCGCGACGCGAACACGAGACGGATATGCCGTGGACGGGCAGTCGCCGAACCGACATGACCGCTGCTCAGGGCGTTGCCGACATCCATACGAATCGTTGTCGACTCACTATGTGACTCAAACTATATACATGGTTAACGGCCATATTCAATGCCTACCGTGAGACATGCAGAGAGTTGACGTGACATGCCCATTGACACTGAACATGATTTACGTCATAGTTCAGGCCTGTCTCCATGGCGGCCCGTAGGGATGTCCCCATGCCGACGCGGTGTCCACCGCGATTCCGGTATCGAGTGCGGGCGTCGCCGAATATCGATTCACACAGAGCGGAATGGATCAATGACGACCACTATCGCCGATGATCAGCGACAGGAACCGGCCGAGCCGACGGCTGCCGACCACCTGCAGTTCACCGACCGTCTTCTCCTTGCTCAGCGCCAAGCCGAGAAGCATATCGAGATCGAGATCACCGAGGATATCGACGACCTCCTCGGGACGCTGGCCGACGACGGGCCGTACGCCTATACGTTGAATCCGGTGGTCGAGGAGGGGCGCGTCCGCCAGCACCTCATCCACACCCGCGACGAGATCCGCGACTGCTACGTGACCCTGCACAACAACATGGGCCTGCGAGGCTGGGAGTCCACGACCCAGGTGCTGTCCTCCTGGTACACCTTCCACGCCGGCTTCGCGACCGTCGAGGTGAAGGCGGACGGATCCCACCAGGATTACGAGGCGCTGGTTCTGTTCCCGACGATGGGCAGCCGGGGTATCACCGGTGAGATGTTCTGGGCGCGGATCACCCCCGGGCCGACCACGGAACCGGGCGAGTCGCTGTCGCAGATGCGCGCGAGCCTGCGCGCCGAGCACGACGCATACCTGGAAGCCGTGCGCCGCTCGGATATCGAGGGAATGCTCACCGCGATGTCGGACGATGTCCAGGTCGGGATGCGCGATTACACACTCGGCGCCATCGACCCCTCGAAGTCGCTGGTCGAACTGGACGGCAAGGACGCCGTGCGCGCACACTTGGAGCGCATGTTCGCCAGCTTCGTCCCCGAACGCGTCGACGTCGTTCAGCGCAACGTGGACGATTGGTACATCTTCAGCGAACTCCGCTGGGTCGTCCGTTCCCGGCACGACGATCAGCGCATCACCTTCCTGACCGCGGACTACGCGGAACTGGGCCCCGACCGCAAGATCGTCGCTCGCCTCGGGCACGGGACCGCGCCGGTGGCGGTCTGAGATCGTCGATGAATCCTCCCGTGCGCACGGTACAACTGCGATGCACGACGGAGACCGGGGCCGGGGTGGCGGGAACAGCGTTCCTGCCACCCCGGCCCCGCGCCGCAGTGGTGTGTTTTCCCGGCGGCCGGTTCACCCGCGACTACTGGGATCTGCAGGTCTCGCCGGAAGCTCCCGACGACTACAGTTTCGCCCGGTTCGCCGCGGCCCGTGGAGTGGGTGTGGTGACCATCGACCATCTGGGTACCGGGCACAGTTCCCGGCCCGACCCCGAACCCACCGCCGAACAGGTCCGTGACGCCAACGCGGCGGCGACGGCGGCCTTCCTGGAGCAGACCGGTCTACGTGGTCTGCCGACGACCGGCGTCGGTCATTCCATGGGCGCCGCCCTGCTCCTGCATCAGCAATCCACATATCGCAGTTTCGACCGTCTGGCCGTGCTGGGGTATCCGAGCGGCCCGCTGACGATGTGGCGGCCCGACGGCACCCGCTGGCGGCTCACCGCCGGCAACGCCGCGCACCGGCAGCGCGACGTGCATTACACCAATCTGGGACCCGACCTGCCCGCGCCGGTGCGGGCGGCGGTACGGGCCGCGGCCACCGTCGTTCCCGGTCCCGTCGCGGAATGGGTTTCCCGTCCCGGAGTCGTGGCCGCCGCGGCCGCCACGGTCGAGGTTCCGGTCCTGCTGGGATTCGGGGACCGCGACGTCACCGCGGATCCCGCACTCGAACCTCGCGCGTATCCCCGGGCCGCCGAGCTGCGACTGGTCGTGATCGACGGCTCGTTCCACTGCCACAACCTGGCGCCGACACGGCGTCGGCTGTGGGCCGCGGTGACCCGCTGGGCTGCCGCCGACGAGGTCGAGCCCACGACGCGATAACGCCGGAAGGGGCGCTACGGGCGGCGTTGTCGCCGTTACCCGTAGCGCCCCTTTCCCGTCCGAACCGGGCGCCGCGCCGCTCAGCGGTAGAGCGCGACCGAGAATTCGGTGAGCGGACCGCCCTCCGCCACGACCCCGCGGCCGATGAGCTCGTCGATCGCCTCGTCGGCCAGTCCTACGCTGCGCAGCAGTTCCCGGGAGTGTTCTCCCAGCCCGGGCGCCCGCAAGGCACCACCGATCCGGCCCCGATCGAATCTCGCGTACCGGCCGGGCACGAAGAACTCCTTGCCGTCGGCGCGCGTGATCGGTTGCAGGTACCCGCCCGAGAGCACATCGGGGTCCTGGGAGAGATCCTGATAGGTGACCGCCGCCACGGCGTCGCCCCCGGCATCGATGACGAGTTTGACGGCGTCGGCCGTATCCAGCTCGCGCAGACGCCCGGCCAGCTGGTCCTGCAGGTGCATCGGATCCGCCGGAATCGACTCGAGCAACCCACCCTCGGCGAGCAGCCGCGCCGACGGCAGGTAGAGGCGCACAGCGCCGTCGGCGGTCTCGTAATACCGATCCAGAGGCGACGGTCCCCGATAGTCCGGAGCCCCGAACCGAACGGCGGGCCGTGCCTGGTAACGAGTGAGCTCGCCGCACTGCATGTAGGCCGCCACGGTGGTGAGCGAGACGTCGAACCGCTGCCCCTCGCCGGACCGAGCGCGGTGGTACAGCGCCAGGCACGAGCCGAGCGCCATCGCGCATGCCGCGGTCACGTCGTTCACGGCGATACTCGAGAAGACCGGATCACCGGTGCCGCCCTGCGCCGCCATCATTCCCGACGCCGCCTGCAGAATCGGATCGAAACCGGGTTTGCCGGCGTAGGGCCCGATGTTGCCGAACCCGGTGATCGACCCGGTCACGATATCGGGACGCACCCCGGCCAGCGCCTCGTGGTCGATGCCGAGCCGCTGCAGCACACCGGGCCGGAAGTTGTCGAGAACCACGTCGGACTCCGCGACAACTGTGCGAAATACCTTGTTGCCCTCGCTGTTTCGAAGATCGACCGGGAAACTGCGCTGGCCGCGGTTGTAATGCCATCCGATGTGGCGGAAGCTGTCGGCAGCGCTCGGTTCGACCTTCACGACCTCCGCACCCAACTCCGCGAGCAGGGAGCCGGCGAACGGCCCGGCGAGCACCGCACCCAGATCGAGCACCCGGAAACCCGTGAGCGGACCACCGGCCGACATGTCGGCCGCGGTCCGCCCCACGGGTCCCCGAGCCGGACCGCGGTGCCTCGGCAGCCAGTCGACGTCGTTGTCGAAGCTGCGCGAGACCGGTTCCACGGCCGGGGTACCGATGAGTTCGACCGGGGTCCACGGCATTTCGACCGCGCCGAACTCGGGGTCGTCGACCACCTTGTGCTGGCCCAGGGCGACCATCTGGGGATGATCGAGGAATACGCCGGCTTCGGCGACGGCGCTGGCGGGACAATCCACCTCCTCGAGCAATACCAGCCACTCGTCACGGGGACGGGCGGCGAAGGCAGCGGCGATGCGCGCACGTACCCAGTCGCGGTGTTCGACCGAGTACAGCTTCGCGTGATCGCCCGCGATTCTCGGGTCGGTCAGGATGTCGGCCACGCCGAGCAGTTCGAACGCCGCGATCTGGAACTTCGGCAGCAATGCACCGAGCAGCAGCCATTTGCCGTCCGAGCCACGGTAGGTGGAATACGCCGGATTGGGGCCGTGCGGCCCGACCGCCGTGTCGGGCGGCGCGACGAGGGGGTCGACCACCATCGTGGCCGCGGCGGTGATGAGTGCCGCGTGCATCCCGTCCACCACGACCTGCTGTCCGGTTCCGGTTCGCTCGCGCTCGATCAGCGCGGCAACCCCGCAGGTCGTGCCCCAGAGGGCCTGCTCATAGGTCACGTACGGAAAGACCGGTTCGACCGGGCCACCGTCATACGACGACTGCCTGCGGGCGATGCCGGTCGCGGCCGTCATCAGGCCGTCGGCGCTGCGCGACGGAGTGTTCTCCCCCACCCGGAATCCGGGCAGCGACAGGTGTACCAGGCCGGTGTCAACGGCCCGCGCCCGTTCTGCCACATTCGCGGCAGCCGACCGGCTGGTGATCACCAGGTCTGCCTGGGCCAGCAGCGCCGTGACGGTCTCGGCGTCGGGCGCACTGCGCACGACGCGCTTGTTGCGATCCCACATCGGCTCGCCGGGGTCGCTTTCGTGCCCATCGTGGGCGGACGGCGATACGATCCGGATCACATCCGCCCCGAAGTCGCCGAACAGCATTGCCGCGACCTGACCGGCGGTGCCGTCACTCAGATCGAGTACGCGTATATCGCTCAGGGCCGATTTCGGCCGCCCCGGACGTTCCACGCTCGTCTCCTCTCCGGCGCGTCGCGCCAGATCTTCGCCGGCGCATCGTGCCGGCACCTCACTGCGCGAAGCTCAGCTCTTCTTCGCGCTCTCGACCAGGACCGGCGCCACGTCGACCAGCCAGATGTTGTCCACGTGCAGATGCTGTGTCAGGACATTCGCATCGCGGACCACGCGGCCCAGCACGCTCGGGTTGCGGAACGCCTGCGTACCACCCCACAGCCGGGCGAAGGCGACCACGTCGTCCACGACCCGGTGCACCCACACCGCCGCGTGCCGCATCCGGGCGCGCAGTTCCGGTCCGACCTGCTGCTCCTGCCGGGCCTGTTCCTCGGCGGCGCGATAGGTCTCCAGCAGATACGCCCGGGCGCTGCGGTACTGCGCGTCCGCCTTGGCGAATTCGAACAGGAACACCGGATACTGATCGACAGGTCCCGGATAGCCGCGGCGAACCTTTCCTTCCACGATCCCGGCCACCTCCTCGAGCGCGCGCTTCATCAGGCCCAGCGCGGCACCCGAGTGGCCGGCGACGGCGGCGCCGTCCTTGCCGAGGTGGAAGACCGGGTCCGGACGCACGGGCGACAGCGAGTACGCGTCCATGACCCGGCTCTCCGGGACGAATACGCCGGTGGCGGCCAGGTCGTGGCTGCCGGTCCCGCGCAGACCGGTCACATCCCAGTTGGGCACGATCTCGGCGGATTCGGCGGGTACCACCGCGTACAAGGCCTGGCGCGAACCGTCCTCGGCGAGAATCGGCTTACCGTCGTCGCCGACGACGACGAAGCCGAGACCGAACCAGTCCGCCCAATCCGAACCGCTGGCGAAGGTCCAGTTGCCGGAAAGCTCGTAACCGCCCTCGACCTTCCGGCCCTTGCCGACCGGCGCCGCGTATCCGGCGAGCAGCGACGGCGCCCCGACGGGATAGATCTCCCGGGCACCCTCCTCGGCCATGAAGCCCGCGACCATCGCGGCGGCGCTCACGTTGACCATGGCGACCCAGCCCGTCGAGCCGTCGGCGCGGGCGAGTTCCTCGATCGTCTCGATGGCGTCGACCATGCTGCCGCCGCTACCGCCGGCCGCCTCGGGAACCCCGACCCAGAACAGGCCCTGCTCGCGCATCGCCTCGACCACCGGCGCGGTGAGTTTGCCGCCCTCCTCGATGGCGTCGGCTTGCGATTCGATCAGCGACGCAAGGCTTTTCGCTCGCTCCACGAATGAAGTCGCCGGTTCGGTGTGCGAGCCGGCAGAGCTGGTGTCGGTGGTCATGCGTTGTCCTCCTCGTGAGAAATTCCTTCTTGTCGCGGCGCCGGGCGGCGCTCACGCAGTCGCTTGTCATCCGTGCCGCCGGCCGGCGTCGCCGACCCGCTGTTCACCACCGACCCCGTCTCGACGGCCCGCAGGACGCGAACGGCGGCGACGGTCCGCCAGCACCGCGCGCCCCAGCGCGACCCCACTGTCAGCAGTACGGGCACGGCTGCGAGCCGGATGGTTCGGGCACCGAAACTCATGCCGAGATCTCCTCTCGTTCGCGGCCGTCCGCGGTGGGCGCGGTCTCGCCGACGCGGGGCGTGCCCGATACCACGCGCAGCAAGGGCCCGCGCAGCAGTTTCGTCAGAGCGGCGTAGAGCAGCACCCCGTCCGGCCACTGGGTCGCGACCCGGCCGGAGCCGCTGCGGTAGTAGTTGTGCTCGTATTGGAACGCGGTGCCCTGCAGCATGCGCTGAATGAGCTTGTCGTACAGCTCGGCCGCCCATTCCCGCACCTCGATCTCCGCGGCCTTCGCCCGTTCCACCCGGCTGATCGCGGAGGTCAGAAAGGATGCCTGCAGTTCCAGGTTGGTGACAATGGTTCCGCCGTTGGTGTTGGGACCGTACATGATGAAGAAATTCGGGAAGTGCGGAACCATCGTGCCCAGGAAGGCGCGCTCGTCGCCGTTCCAGTAGTCGTGGATCTCGCGGCCGCCGCGTCCGACGACATTCACGGTGGACAAGAAGTCGGCCTTGAACCCGGTCGACATGATCAGCACGTCGCATTCGTGCGTATCGCCCGTCGCGTCCACGACGCCGTTCTCGGTCACCTCGCGGACGCCGTGCGGAACCAGCCGGACATTGTCGGCGCGCAGGGCGTCGTAGAAGTCGTCGCTGATCACCGGTCGTTTACCGCCGTAGGGGTGACGCGGGGTCACCGCCGCGAGCAGCTCCGGGCGATCGCTCAGCGATCGTTCCAGATAGGCGCGGGCCACCGCCTCGGCCGCCTGATTCTGCCGGGATCCGGGCCGCCACAGGGCACCGCCGAACTGGGCGCGATCGCGCTGGTAGATCATCATGGCGCGAACCAGCCGCTGGGCGTGGCGGGAGTCGAGTGCCCGGCGTTCGCGCTCGGTGTAGGCACGGGCGCGCTTGGGCACGATCCAGTTCGGTTCACGCGAGAACATGGTGACCTGTTTGGCCTTGTCGGCCAGTGCGGGCACCAGCTGGGTCGCGGTCGACCCGGATCCGACGACGGCGACCCGCTTGCCGGTGAAATCGACCGTGGGGTCCCATTGCGAGGAATGAAACAGCGGCCCCTCGAAGCTATCCATTCCGGGCAGGTCGGGAAGTTTGGGATCGGACAGCAGTCCGACCGCGCTCACCACGTACCGGGCGCGCAGGATCTCGCGTCCGCCGGAGCGGATGGAGTATTCGCGCGCGTCGTCATCCCATTCGACGCGGTCGACCTCCACCCCGAACCGGCAACGCTCGCGCAGGTCGAACGCGTCCAGCACGGCGGACAGGTAGGCCTGCAGCTCCGCCTGGCGGACGTGGGTGCGGCTCCAGTTCCACGGCATCCACGAATAGCTGTAGAGAATCGAGGGAGTGTCGACCTCTGCGCCCTCGTAGGTGTTGTGCCACCAGGTGCCGCCCGGTCCGTCGGCCCGGTCCAGCAGCGTCACGCGGTGAAATCCCGCTCGCCGCAATCGCACTGCCGCGCCGATGCCGGCGAACCCCGCGCCGATCACAGCGATCACCGGGTCCGGCTCGGTACTGGGGGCCTTACGGAACATGGGCTGAACCACCTTCGATCGTCGCGTACTCATTCGCTGCGGCCTCATGCGACATCGATCAGCGTGTGCACGACCGACACGCCACCGTCGACGACGAGAACCTGGCCACTGATGTAGGACGCCGCCTCCGACGAGAGGAAGACCGCCGCGTCGCCGATATCGTCCGGCCGGCCACGCCGGCGCAGCGGCACCTTCGCCGCGAGTTCCGTATCGCCCGCTCGGGCAGGTGTGTCGATGGTGCCCGGTGCGATGGCGTTGACCCGAATGCCGTACTCGCCGTTCTCCACCGCGAGGGTTCGCACCAGGCTCATCAGTCCCGCCTTGGCCGCCCCGTACGCACCGTGCAGCGTCGATGCGGCCAGTCCGCTCACCGAGGCGATGGCGAGAATCGACCCCGCGCGGACCGGGATCATGTGCCGCAGCGCTTCCTGGGCGACCACCCACTGCTGGCGCAGATTGAGGTCGAGCACCTCGTCCCAGTCGCCGTCGGCGATCTCGGAAGCGCGTGCCCAGCGGGAGGCGCCGACGACGTTCACGACCACGTCGATGCCGACATGATTCTCGGCGATGTCGGCGAACGTAGAGCGCACCGCGTCACGATCGAGCACATCGACCACATGGGACGAGCCGTCGGCGCCGAGCGCGTGGACCGCCTGCGCGGACGCCTCGGCGGCGTCGGCGTCGCGGTCCAGGCATGCGACTCGAGCACCCGCCCGCGCGAGAGCTGTCGCGCAGGCACGGCCGATCGCCGGACCGGTGCCGACCACGACGGCGCTCTTGCCGCGCAGCCCCAGCGGAAGTCCTTCTCCGGATGTCGTCATCCTGTCACTCCTTCCCGGGTGTGAACCGGGTTCGTGCCGAGCAGTTCGGCCAGTACCGGCCCGACCGCGGCGGCGATGGCATGGTGTCCGGCGTCGCCGGGGTGGATTCCGTCGACGAGATCGCCCGGGCCGACCAGATCACGGCCGCGGATCAGCCGGACCGGACCGGCGGACTCGTGCAGTTGCCGAGCCGCGGCTTCGATGGCGTCGCGGAGTTCGGCCAGCGTCGCACCCACCGCATTGCGGGACTGCTCGGCTTCGGGCCGCACGATCGGGCTGAGGATCAGCAGCGGTGTGCGTGGATGGCCCGCACGCACCGCGGTCACGAAGTCGCGCACGAGCTCGGCCATGTGACCGGCTCCGGTGGGCAGCACACTCCAGTTGTTGGTGCCGAAGGCCAGCGAGATCACCTCGGCCTCGACCGTGGCCAGATACTGCGCGGCGGCGATCTCACCCCGTGCCGCGCCGGCGAATCCCAGGTTCCACGCCTCGAGACCGTGCCGGCGCGCGACGATCGCCGGATAGGCCAGTGCCGGATCGGAGACCGACCAGCCCTGGGTGATCGAATCGCCGTAGGCGAGCCAGCGCGGGCGCGGCGGGGTGGCCTCGATCCGGCCGCCGACCGGAACGAGAGCGGACACGCGCCCGAGGCGAGCCTCGGGAAGATAGATCGTGTAGACCGCCCCGTCGCGCTCCAGTGGGACGGTCACCGGGCCACCGGATTCCGGGACCTCGACGACGCCGACGCATCGATCGCCGCGCCAGACGGTGAGGCGGTCACCGGTGGTGGGCGACGCCAGCGGATGCCGGGATTCGGTGTCGACAACGAGCACGACCGCATCGGCATGGGACACCAATTCCAGATGCAGACCCGCGGGCACCTGCGCCGCGTTCCAGGTATCGGCCGGGAGCCGGGAGCGGTCCGCATCCGGCAACCGCGGCTCGTGACCGCGGCCGCCCCGAATGAAATCCGCCAGCCCCGCACCCCGGACGAACCAGTTGCCGGTCACTCGCCCGCCCCGATCCGTGGACCGGCGACCTGTGTCATCGGTTCGCCGCCGCGGCGCCGGTGGCGCAGGCCAGTGCCGGCACTGGCGACCACGGGCAGATGTAACAGCATTTGAAGACTTTCGTTCGAATATAGAGACGTTCGGCTGTAATCGCGAACACACTGAGTGTAGGACCGAACTCGAGTGCGGTCAATCACAGTCGCGCGACCCGTGGCTTCCGGGGCTGCAGACGTCGCATGTTGGATTCATTACTTGACAATGAATTCAATAGCGCCGACGATCCGGACTTTGGGATCACAGGAAAGGCAGGACCGATGAAGGACCTCAGCGGCAAGGTGGCCGTCGTAACCGGTGGAGCCAACGGGATCGGTGAAGCGACCGCGCATGCCCTGGCACGCCGCGGTGCGGCCGTCGCGATCGCGGACAAGGATGCCGAGCGCGCGCCCATAGTGGCCGCACAGATCACCGCGGCGGGTGGCAACGCACTGGCAGTGGTCACCGACGTGTCGGACCCGGAGCAGGTGGACGCCCTGATGGCGCGGATCCGCGACCAGTGGGGCGGCATCGACATCCTGGACAACAACGCCGCCGCGCTCGATCTCACCGCCGAGGACGGCGACATCCTGACCCTGCGGCCCGACACTCTCGCCGGCATGTTGAACGGCAGTCTGGTCGCTCCGTATCTCATGATCCGGGCAGTACTGCCGGACATGCTCGAGCGCGGCGCCGGCGCGATCGTGAACATCGCCTCGGTGTCGGGAATGGCCGGTGAACCCGGCCTGACCGCGTACGGCGTCGCCAAGGCGGGTCTGATTCAGCTCACCCGGGCGGTCGCGACGCAGTACGGGAAATCGGGCATCCGCTGCAATGCGGTCGCCCCGGCCTTCGTACGAACCCGGCACAACGAGATCTACGCGCCGCCGCGCTTCGGCGCGATCTACAGCCGCAATATGGTCACCCCCGAGACGGCCACCCCGCAGGACGTCGCCGAGGTGGTCGCGTTCCTGGTCTCCGACGCGGCCCGAATGGTCAGCGGCCATGTCGTTCCCGTCGACGGCGGGCTCACCGACAGCTCACCGATCAGCGCGGACTACCGGGCATGGATGACGGAAATGGCCGGAGCGCAAGCGGATTGACGCCCCTGGGGCTCGCGGATGTTCCGCGAGCCCCAGCGGCTCACGCGGTGAACGTGCCGTACGCGCCGCGGAAGAACACCAGCGGCGCCACGTCGGATGCCGCCTCCAGGTCCGTCACTTCGGCGACCACGATCGTGTGATCGCCCGCATCGTGCTCTTGAAGCACCCGGCACCCGATCCACGCCACCGCTTCCTCGATCCCCGGACCGGCGGCGCGTTCGTGCCATGCCACGCCGGCGAACCGGTCCGCGCCCGGGCGCGCGAAGGCTCGGCAGACCTGTTCGTGGTGGCCCGCCATGACGTTCACACAGAATTCGCCGACGGCGCGCAAGGCGGGCCAGGTGGAAGACGACTTGGCCGGGCATATCAGCAGCAGCGGCGGGTCGAGCGATACCGAGGTCACCGAATTCACCACCATGCCGATCGGCCCCTCGGGTCCGTGGGCGGTGACGGCCGTGACTCCGGTGGGCAGGTGACCGAGTACCCGGCGGAACTCCTGCGGCACAACGGAACTCGGCTGTTGCTGTCTCATTCTCATACTCCCTGTTCGATCCGGCCGGACGCCGGCGGTGGCGTGTGGTCACGCAAAGACCTCATGTGATCAGCACGGGGTTGACCGGACTTCCGCTGCCGCCCGCGATAACGAGCGGCGCCACGACGAGCATGCCGGTGGCGACTCCGGCCTCGACGGGTCCGCGCAGGTCGAGCAGTTCCAGCAGCGGGATCCCCCGATGGACGATGAGCTCGACGTGCAGTTCGATGAATCCGGCCTCCGCGCCGAGCACCTCGACCGCGGTGTTGTCCGCGCCCACGGCGGCGACGTCACGGTCGACGAGAAGGCCGGCGCCGCTGCGGCCCAGCCCCGGCTGCCGGTCCAGCGAGACCGATACCCCGGCCTCGGCCTGCTCCAGGAAGTGCCGGAGCCAGCCGGTGTGCAACAACACGACATCACCCGCCTCGACAGTCACCCCGTGGTGCGCTTCCGCGCGCTCGATCATCTCGGCCGTGACCGCCTGCCCCGGTTCGAGGCAACGCACACCCGTCGCCCCGGCCACATCGAGCACCACCGCGCGGCCGACGAGGCCGCCGACCTTGTCGATGCCACACCGGGCCGCCCCGTCCGACGGCGTGAAACTGCTACTGGGAAAGCCGTTGTAGAGCTTTCCCTCGGCGAACACATGACACAGCGCGTCCATGTGCGTGCCGTTGTGTGTCGCGGATACCAGGAGGTCGGCATTGGCGCCGGTGCCCGCCGGGGCACCGGCGCCCTCCCATCGGTGCGCGTCGTGCTCGTTGGTCAACGTGAGCCGATACGGTGCGCCGCGGTAGTCGTAGATGGGCACGCCGGTGCGCTGGATCGGCAGTCCGAGGGGATACACGGCCCCGGTGCGCACGCCGCGAGCGGCGGCGACGACGCGATCCGGCGTCAGCAGATTGAGCGCGCCTCGTTCGTCCTCGGGGCCCCAGCGTCCCCACGCCGTCGCCGACCGATGCGATCCGGATTGTGCGCTCATACCTGCTGCGCTCCTCAGTCCTGCCACGGTAGCCGCACTGCTCGCCGACCATCCGAGCCGGCGCGGCCACATCGTTTCGATGATCATCCACCAGCGGCTATCGGCGACCACTTCGCTTGCCGTCTGTATATATAGATGACCGTTTGATAATATGAACAACGTAACTATGGGCTCCGACACAGTCAAGCCCGCGAACCTCGTTGACTTCCCCCGGAACCGTGGCTAGCGTGCCAGCATTCGAGACAACTGTTCGCATACTCGTACGCGGCATATGTCACCTCGGCGGCCGCCCGCCGACGGTCGCCCTCGAACCATTCGGGACGCCCGGCCGCCTCCGCTCGCCGGGGATCCCGGGATCACCGCCCGCACATCACATTTCGCACATCCGGAGGTATGACACGTGCCGAGACAATCGCCGATTCCGGAGCCCCTCGACCGGGAGTTCTACGCCGCGGCGAACGACGAGCGACTCGTCCTGCAACATTGCGCGCGATGCGACCGGTGGCAGTATCCACCCGAACCGGTCTGCGCCGAATGCGCGCGGGCCGACACGCTCGCGTGGCGCGAGACCGACGGCCGCGGCACGATTCACTCCTTCGCGGTCATCCACGACACACAGGTCGCCTCGTTGCGACCGGATCTGCCCTACACGGTGGCGGTGATCGGTCTCGACGCCTGCCCCGGAATCGTCATGCTCTCCCAGCTGCCCGGGACCGAGTCGGATGACGTCCGGATCGGCCGACCGGTGCGGCTGACCTTTCTCACCACCGAAGCGACCGGCCAGAAGGTGCCGGAATGGGAGGTGGTCGCGTGAGCGCGACGCCGCAGGTCCGCGAATCCGCCGCCGGCCTCTATCGAATCAGCGACGCGGAACCGTGGCCCTATCGCGGACAGGTCGCCGCGGTCGGCATCGGGCACTCCCCCACCCTGCGACGCTGGGATGGTGATCCGGAGACTTGCATCGGGGCGTGGACGATCCGCGCGATCCGCGAGGCCATCGCGGATGCCGGCGTCGCACCCGGTGAGGTCGACCTGATCGTGCTGGATCGCAAGACGACCGGCGGCGGATCGCCGTGGCCGGCCGGAACACCGGTACCCCCGGAGATCGCGGCTCGATTCCACACCACCGACGATCCCCTCGACGGGGTCGCCCAGCTCAGCCCGGAATGGCTGCTGCGCAATATGCCGGAGCTGACCGGCGTCGAGCTGGTGATCGTGTCCTCGATGTGCATGTCCATGGTGCTGGCGGCCGCGATCGAAGCGGTCGGGCGAGGACTCGGTACCACCTGCGTCGCAGTGAAGGCGTGGCACAACTTTCCCGGCCGGTACGGCGTTCGCGGCGCCAACTCCGAGCCGACGGTGACCGGGCCGGGCAAATACGGGACCGCCGTGGCGGGCGCCAACTCGTTCAACACCGCGGCGCAATTCCGCCGATATCTCCACAAGTACGGCAAGACCCGCGACATGATGGCGCCGTTCGTGGTGAACTCCCGCGCCAACGGCCTGCTCATGCCCGAGGGCTACTGGGCCCAGCACGACCCGAAGCCGATCACGGTCGAGCAGTACCTGAACGCGAAACCGATCGCGGAGCCCGCGAATCTGCTCGACAACGACATCCCGATCCATGCGGCGGCCGCCTATGTGCTCACCACCGCGCACCGCGCGGCCGATCTGCGGCAGCAGCCGGTCTACGTTCTCGGACATGCCGGTGCCGGCCGGGTCAGCGGCGACCGCTACGACGGGCTCGCGCCGCGCAGCACGGTCGAAACCCTCGAAGAGACAGAAGAGTTCGCCGCGGCGACCGCCCGGCGGGTGTATCGATCGGCCGGGGTCACCGCTCGCGAGCTGTCGTTCGAGAACTGCTACGACGGATTCAGTTTCCTGCATCCGTTCCATATCGAGGGTTTCGGTTATGCCGGAATCGGACGCGGCGAGGCGCTCGATCTCTACCAGACCGACATCAGCATCGCCGGACCGCATCCGGTCTCGCCCAGCGGAGGCAATATCGGGGGCGGGCGAACCCGCTGGTGGGCGCATACCGACTCGATCCAGCAGATCCAGCGCCGCGCCGGAGCCCGTCAGATCTCGGTGCCCGCGAATGTGGGCCTCTCCGGGGGCTTCATGCCGTACTGGAGCAACTTCGTGGTCTGGAGCTCGACGCCCGACGGACCGTGAAACGGCCCGGCACCGCCCGGTCGGTGCAGCCACGCCAGCGCTCGGCATGGTACGAAATGCGACATGGATGAGCCGTTGGTCGAGGGCGAAGGCGTCCCGTTCGTGGTCGAGCGCGCGTCGGGAGAGAAGGTCGCGCGCCAGATCGCCAGGGCGATCGTGCGCGATATCGTGCACCAAGGCCTGGGGGAGGGTGCGCCACTGCCGCCGGAGACCGTCATGCTCAATACCTACGGGGTGGGACGTCCGACGTTGCGCGAAGCCCTGCGGATCCTGGAAATGAACGGCCTCTTGACGATCAAACCCGGGCGCAGCGGCGGTCCGCGGGTGCGGCGCAGCGATACTCAGGATCTCGCCCGCCTGCTGGCATTGCATTTCGGATCTCGCCGAGTGACCTACGCCGAAATCACGGCCGCACGAGAGGCGATCGAACCCACGCTCGCGCGGCTGGCAGCGCTCAATGCCACCGAAACCGAACGCCAGCAACTGGCCGAGCTTCTGCATCGGTCGGTCGACTCGTCTACCGGCTCGCTCGCCGAAAGTCAGCAGTTCCACCGCAGCGTCGCCATCATCAGCCACGATGCGGTCCTCGGCCCGCTCAGTATGTCGCTGCAACTGATCCTCGAGCCGCTGCGGGTCGATCCGGCACAGCAGTGGTCCGTCCTGATGGCCGAACACATCCCGATCGGGGAGGCGATCATTCGTGGCGCCGCCGACGAGGCAGCGCGACTGATGGCACGCCACATGCGGCACTATCCGGCGCTCGTGGAAACCGCGAATCAGATCGTGGACTGGGACTGATCCTTCGAAGGGCCGGCCCGCCACGACGTCAGAGCGTCGGCGCGCGCCCGCCGGAGGCAACGGTCATGTGCGCGGTGAGGTTCGTGAGGCGACGGACGACATCATCGACATCGATGGTCACACTGTCTCCCAAATGCACCGTGACCGTCAGCTCCACCTCGCCGGCCGAGTCGAAGACCGGGGCCGAGACGAACCCCGCCGAACCCTGGTTCTCGCCCGGATCGCCCATATACGAGGCCAAGTCCGCATCGCGGATCCGTTCCTCCACCCACCGTCGCGAATGCGACGCATCCGACGACTCGATCTCCCGCACGGTACTGGCCAGATCGCGCCACAGTGGGCTGTCACCGCCCGCCACGTATCCGAGCGAGCGTGCCTGCGCGAGCGCCTTGCGGAAGACCTGACGCGCCTGCTCGCCACTGTGCGGCAGAGAATCCAGCCACGCGTCGATGACCTCGTCGGTGGACCATGCGTAGAACGTCGCACCGACCGGCGGCAACAGCGGAATACGTTGTCCCGCACGCGACATCGCGCTGAAGACGCTCGCCGGGCCGTAATGGGCCAGATGCAGGATCTCCGAACCGGTCCGGATGCTGACCACCACCGGGACGCCGAGATCATCGGCCAGCGCATGGAGTTCGGTGCGCGCCACGTCGAGCGGCCGGAACCGCTGCTCGGCGACCAGTCCGAGCGGAATGAGCGCCGGTCCCAGCTGGATCCGGCCGCTCACCGCCCCGCGGGTCAGGTACTCCTGTTCGACGAGCGTCGTCACGATGGTGTGGCATGTCGCCTTGTTGAGCCCGACGCGGCGAGCCAGATCGGAGATCGTGAATTCCTCGTCCGGATGCAACGCCAGATAATCGAGCACGCGCATCACGCGCATCACCGGCGGACTCGCCACCTTCAGCCCTTTCCGGCCCGTTCGCACCGACCTGATTCGAAAGACATTCACCGCCCGCCCCCGGGGTATGGGCGACGGCGCCCGTTCTCGCGACCCCTTCTCTTATTTTAGACGATCAATCGAATATTCGACTGCCCGCCACCCGGAGGCGACCGGCGCGACAGCGGTACCGCGCCGGCCACCATCGGGCGGCACGTTCGACCGGCGCCGCCGACGCCCTGCGGCAGGCCACCGACACCGAGATTCTTCCGACACCCACGGTGAACGGACACGTCGCGCGGATCCTCGGGAAGCTCGGCTTCGGCTCAAGGGTCCGGATCGCACCCCGGGTGACCGCATCGCGCAGCCAGCCGCGCGGGTGAGACGCAGGACGAAACCCCTTCGGGTGGAAGGAATTCCACTACGGGCCGGACCTGCACGTTCGACAGCTGGGTGATCCCCAGCAGACGCTGCACGATCTGCGGCGAATCCGCCGCGAACACCGCGAACCAGCCCTGCGGCTCCGGCAGGTAGAAACCACGGAGGTAGATGATGGGTTCCCCCGCCGCCGACATCCGCGTACTGACGGTGACGATCGCCGCGTGCAGAGCGTCAACCTCGCTCCGCGTCATCCGGCGCCGCCGTTCCTCGGCCACGAACAGCGCCGAGGGGCGCAGCGGGCTCCTCCCCGCCGCGCCGGCGTCCGGATTCACGAGCCGGCGGGCACCGGCGGCCGGAAGAAGACCACCAACTGGCCCACCCCCGCCGCCAGGCCGCCCACGATGCCGATCAGCGCTCCGGCAACGCCGGACAACCCCGTATCCCAGCCGGACAGGTGATCCAGGGAATACCGCCCCGGGCCGGCGGTCGCGACGGCCGCCCCGATCACGGCGAGGATGAAGTTGTATTCCCAGCCGGATCGGACACTGAAGAAGCCGTTGCCCCGGTGCACCGTATATCCGGCGACGACCATGAGCGCTACGAAGGCGGCCCCGGCGAAGGGGGTCGCCAACCCCAGCGCCAGCAGGACACCGGCCGCGATCTCCGTCGCGGCGGCGAGCAGGGCGTGCACTCGCCCCGGCCGCATGCCGATGCTGTCGAACCATGCCCCGGTGCCGGCGATGCGGCCCCCGGAGAAGAATTTCTGGTAGCCGTGCGCGGCCATGGTCAGCCCAGCCGCGACCCGCAGCAGTAGCAGACCCGTATCGATCGATGCGCTGTTCACAGTCTTCCCTCCGCATTTCGGTGTGATGTGGGGTGGATATCCACGCCCTCCTCGGCGCTCGGCCCGCCCCAGCTCCCCATCGGCAGCTCGGTGCCGTGTTCGACGATTCGTGTGGGGATCCCTGGAATCGGAGATCCGCGTGACGGACCACGACCGCCCACCGGCTCACGCATCGCTCGTGCCGGCTCCGGGCCCCGTTGCACCCAAGCGACTATCGCGAAATCGAACAGTCGGCCACATCCGCAAAACCACCTGTTCCGCTACCTGTTTCAGGTCGCGGCACCGCCATCGGGACCTCAACGCGGGGCAACACGTCGATCGACCCTGCCGTCCGTTGGTTGTGAGCAGCCACATCGACCATCGCACGCAGGATTCTGCGCCGCAGCTGGATCCGGGACCGCGGCACGGAGCCGGCGAATCATCGAACTTCCAGTGCTGCAACAAAAACCGAGTTCACAATCTCAGCGAAACCTGTTTCCCCGCTCGCTCACACACCGGCGCGAGATACACGCCCGGGGTCAGACCGCCCGAATCAGCCGACCTTGTACAGCTCAGCGGCATTGTCGTGCAGGATCTTACGGCGCACGTCCGCCGGCAAGAATCCCATGGCCTCGTGAATGTAGGTATCGGGACGGATGGCTGGAGATGCAGGCCCCGGAGACATACTGGTCGGGTGCGGAAAGTCCGTCTCGAACAGGATACGATCGGCGCCCAGCTGTTCGATCGACGATGCCAGTGTGCCGCGCTCGAACCAGAACGTGGTGTAGAACTGCCGTTTGAAGTATTCGCTGGGGAGCAGTCTCTTCGGCAATTGTTCGTGCAGGCCGGTCGCTTGCCATTGCCAGTCCATCGCTTCGAGCTGGAACGGCACCCAGCCGACTCCACTTTCCACCGAGACGAATTTCAACGTCGGGTATCGATCGCAAATGCCGGAGAAGATGGTATCCACCAGCGCGTTGGCATTGCTCATGAACATCAGCGAGGAAGAGATCGCGTAGTTGACCGACGCTCCGTTGCCCTCGTAGTTGACTCCGAAGTCCTCGACGCCGCTGCCGCCGATGTGAAAGTTCACCGGCATCTCGAGCTCGGCACAGACTTCCCAGATCGGATCCCAGTGGATATCGGCGATATAGGGTTGCCCGAACTTGTTGGGGTGTGAGGAAAACAGGATCCCGCGGTGTCCCAACGCGTGGCAACGACGGATCTCCTCGACAGCCTCGGGCACATCCCAGAACGGCACGGAACAGTTCATCACGAACCGTTCCGGGGCGACACCGGTGTACTCGACGAGCCAGTCGTTGTAGGCCCGGGTAGCCTCCAACCGCAAGTTGGCATCGGGCATGGTTGCGTACAGGCCGCCCCCGAATCCGGCGATGTTCGGATACAAGACCTGCGCCCAGATCCCGTAATCGTCCATTCTCTTCAGGCGTTCGGCCACGTCGTAGGTCGCCGGGTCGGCATCGGCCATTCGTGGCGGCCGGTTCGGCGGGTACTGGCGCCAGCCGGCCATCGCCGCACCGGCGGCCGCCGCCATCAGGGGCCGGTCCGGCATATACCAGACGTCCTGCTGCTTGCTCTCATCCCAGCGAACTCGCGGCACCTGGTCGCGATACTTCGGCGAGACCCGCGAAGTCCAGAGGTCGTAGGGCTCGATGATGTGGGTGTCGCAATCGATGATCTTGACGTCGGTATCTGTCGTCACTGCTGCTGTCATCTCATCTCCCTAGGCCTCAAACCATCTAGATGATTTGCTATAACTCTCGATGCTTGGGGGCCAATACCGGGCTGTATCCGCCCTTTTCACCCTTGACACTGTACATGATTCAGATCACACTCAGCGATACTGCGGCCGAGCGAACACCCGGCCGCAGGACCCGGACGACTGCGCCAGCCCACTGGACAGCAAGAGCGGAAGTGGATCAATGACGAACACGATCGCCGACGACACGCGTAGCAATCACGCTGCCGGCCCTGCCAACCCCATGCGGCACACAGAACTGCTGCTGCTGGCTCAGCAGCAGGCCGACCGTCACATCGAAGTCGAGATCACCGAGGACGTCGATGACATCCTCGACACCTTGGCAGATGCGGGGCCCTACGCGTACACACTCAATCCGACGCTGGAGGACGGCCGTCTGCGTCAGCACCTGGCCCAGACCCGGGAGGGGATCCGACAGTCCTACGTCGAGCTGCATCTCGGCATGGCCTTGCGTGGCTGGATTTCCACGAGCCAAGTCCTCGCTCCCTGGTACACCTTCCATGCGGGCTGGGCAACGGTGGAGGTGAAGGCGGAAACCACAATCCTCGGCGAGGTGAAAAAGCCGGGGGATCGCCTCGACGTGGAATCGCTCGTGCTGTTTCCCACGATGGGGCGCACCGGGATCACCGGCGAGCTCTTCTGGGCACGGACAGGGCCAGGGGCCGGCGCGGCGAACGGACAATCCCTCAGTGAGCTTCGTCGTGATCTTCTCGCCGATCACGATGCGTATCTGGACGCTCTGCGGTCCGGCGACGTCGACGGCGCGGTCGCTTCGCTGGCACCCGAGGGACAAGTGGGCCTGCGCGACTACACCAATGACACTCCGGGAGCGCTCGCCGAACTGGATGGTAGACAGGCCGCAGCCGAGCACCTGAGGCGATTCTTCGCCCGCTACGTGCCCGAGCGGATCGAGGTCGTCCAGCGGCACGCTGACGAGTGGTACGTATTCGCGGAGACACGCTGGACGGTTACTTCGGTAGCCGATGGGACTCGGCTCACCTTCCTGACCGCGGACTACGCGGAGATCGGACCTGATCGGAAAATTATCGCCCGAATCGGACACGGGACCGAGCCTGTACCTGCCTGATCGATCTCGCCCGGTTCGATCGGTAATGGCTCGAAGGAGTGAGGACGACACCCATGCTGGCACCCGACGACCATCTGGCAATCCATCGATTGGTGGCCCTCTACGGTCACGTGATCGACGAGCGGCAGTTCTCCCGCGTCGGCGAGATCTTCACCGCTGACGCCGAGTACGACGTGCGCAATCGCGGTGCGGGATACCATCGCGGCATCGCTGCCATCCGCGAGCTGTGGACGGCGACCGGCAACCGGCATCCTCTCGCTCATCACGGAACCAACGTCCTGATCGAAGAACGTTCCGACGGTGGCGTCGACGTACTGTCCAAAGGGGTCTGTGTACACCCCGACGGCACAGTCCACTCGACCACGTACCGCCAGGTCGCCGTTCGGACAGCTGATGGATGGCGACTCTCGAGTCTGGTGGCGGAACTACGCACCACCAGCGGTATTCCCGCCGTTTCCTGATCGCCGACAGCACAACGACCGGCCTGCGGCATGTTCAACGGGCCGCAGGCCGGTCCTCGTTCGATCGCGGTGTTATCGCGGATGTCCGTGTTGCTTTTCCAGGCGCTCCAATAGAGATCGGTTGAGCGATCCGATCAGGCCCAGATCGAGTTCGAGTTGCTCGGCGAGCTCGTCGACAACGGTGAGATCCTTGTAGAGGAATCGTCCTCCGTACTCCCAGAAACGCTCCTCGGTCACCGCTGTCCCGACCAAATGCATTGCCGTGCTGCCGCCCGTGCAATAGGTGAGGCCACGCAGCAGCCGATAGGAATCCAAACCGAGCTCTCGCCCGAGTCGCGCGACATCGGAAACCAGCTGCAGGTGGGCACCGAGGACCGCGTTGTTGAGCAATTTCATACACATACCGGAGCCGAGCGGACCCATATAGTGCACTGGATACGCATACGTCTCCAGCAGGGGCATACATCGCGCGATGTCGTCGGGGTCACCGCCCACCATCAGGCTCATCTCACCGAGGGCGGTGTACGCCGGTGCCCACGCACCACCCGCATCGACCACTCGGACCCCATGGACGGCTGCCCGTGCGCCGATATCTCGCATTGTCCTGGGACTACCCGTGGTGTGGATGATGAGGATCGCGTCGGGATCCATGGATTCCACGAGCCCGTCGTCAATGGCGACCTGGCGCGTCTGTTCGTCGGAATAGACGTAACTGATGACGAAGTCCCGGCCGCGGGCCAGGGCTCGGACATCGGGTTCGACGAGGACGCCCATGTCCTCCAGCTCGGACTTCACCTCGTCTCGCCGCACATAGGCGGCCACATCGAACCCCCGCGCCTTCAGTCGCTCGACCACCGGCCGACCCATGGCGCCGACGCCGACGATTCCGATACGCCCCTCAGCAAATGTGTCGGGGAATTCGGCTGCCTCACTATCACCGTTCTGTGGTCCGTTGATATTTGTAGTCATCGCAAATAATCGTTTCGGTCGCGGGGGGATTAGGTCAGGTCAGCAGGCAACGGAACGACCGGCGCATCGTATCGCTCGGTCAGTGCCGCCGATCCCGACGACGGGTCGAAATCGCCGTAACCTTCCCGGAGGTACTGGCGCGTCAGTTTGTGGTCATCGATAAGCCAGCCGCGGTCGGTCTTCACATAACGCTGGTGGTAATGGCCATACCCGTGCACCCAACGCTTGACCCCGTCCTCTTCCCACAACAGAAGGTCTTCCATCGGCACGATGCCGCGGGCGGTCAGAGAACCTGTGATCTCGATTTCGGGGAGATGTAGCTGATGGATCGTGCGCACACCTTCCAGAACCTTGCGCACATGCTCGACGACAGCACGGCCGCCCTTGACGCCGAGATGGTGACCGACGACATCGTCCGTGTACACCTCGACCAATTTTTCCCAGTGCTTTCCATCGATCAGGCGTGTTCGCCGCGACAACAGTTGACGAATTTCCTCGATCGCGATCAGCTTTTCCAGAGGGTCCATCTCGGACGTCCTTCACTTCTCGGCAACGATCAGCGCCTTGGCATTCATGGCTTCTCCCCCGGTGGCTCGGCAGCATTCGGTCAGCGCTTATACCACACGGCCAGCTCTGGCACTGGTCAGTTAACCATACACATGTTCTGCGAACAAGGATGGTGTTATCCATAGCATTTCGCACTTCTTTCTCGATTCAGATGATTAACTATGTACAGGAAATATTGCTATACCGAAGGAGTGCTCATGGGACGCGTCGAAGGCAAGGTCGCCTTCATCACCGGTGCCGCCCGGGGACAGGGCCGCAGTCATGCTGTCCGCCTCGCCGGCGAGGGGGCCGACATCATCGCCGTGGATATCTGCGAGCAGATTCCAGGCGTGCCGTATGCGATGTCCACGCCGGAGGACCTCGAGCAGACCGTCCACGAGGTGGAGAAACTGGGTCGACGAATCGTCGCCAGGGTCGCTGACGTCCGCGACCCCGGACAGCTCGAGAACGCACTGAGGGACGGGCTCGCCGAGTTCGGCAGGCTCGACATCGTCTGTGCGAATGCCGGCATCTTCGGCCCTCTGGACCCATTGCCCGATATCGCCGCGCGTGTCGCCAATTTCCGACTGATCGTGGACGTCAACCTGACGGGCGCCTACAGCACCGTCGAAGTCTGCCGCCAGCCGCTCATCGACACGGGCGGCGGCTCGGTGATTCTCACCAGCTCACTGGCGGGCTTGCGCCGACTGGGCGCGGGCGGCGGCTACGCCGAGTCGAAACACGGGATGGTCGGCCTGATGCGCACGCTGGCCGGAGAACTCGCCCCATACGGGGTCCGCGTGAACAGTATTCACCCCACAAATGTCGACACCCCGATGATCATGAACGACACGATCTCGCGCGCGTTCCGACCCGATCTCGAAAACCCGACCAAGGAGGAGGTCGAGCAAGCCCTGAGCTTCCTCAACCTCATACCGGTGCCATTCGTCGACTCCGGCGATGTCAGCAATGCTGTCCTGTGGCTCGCTTCCGACGAGAGTCGCTACATCACGGGAGTGACCCTGCCCGTCGACGCCGGTGGGGCCATCAAGTAGGAATCTGCGACTGCGACGTGCACTCTGACCGGCCCGTGAGTTCCGGTCGGCCAGAGTGCCCCGATTCGACACGCCGGTCCCCCGGTCCCGCCGGGCTCGTTTGCGCATATTCGAGAACAACGAGACCGATCGCGAGCTGAGGTCAGCGAGCGTGCTCGGGATCCGCCTTCGATGTCACGACCGGAGAAACGACCTCGGCCGCTGCGCGCACGCGCAGACTGGCGACGAGTCCGATGGCCCCCCACAGCACGACCCAGGCGAAGAACCAGTTCTCCTGGCCCGCTTCACGCAGGCCCAGCGCCATGACGTCAGCAGTCCCGCCGATCAGGGCGATGGCGAGCGCGTATGGGAGGCTGATGCCAAGTGTCCGAACCGCGGTGGGAAACGCCGACGCGGTGACCGTCGCCATGACGGACAGCATCATGGCGATGGCAACGATGCCCAACGTCAGCAGTGCCAGCGACAGACCGTAGGAGCCGGTTCCGAACCCCCGAAAGATCGGAACCACAGCAACGGATGAGAGCACGAAACCGGCGACCAGCATGGGCCGTCTGCCGACGCGGTCCGACAGCAGGCCGAACACCGGCAACGCGAACAACATCACGACCTGACCGATCAAACGCAGCTGCGTCGCTTCCGGACGACTCATTCCCGCGGTGTTGACCAGATAGGTGGTGCTGTAGGACGCGATCGTCTGGAAGATCAGCGTCGATGACGCCCCGAGCGCGAAGACAGTGAGCAAGGATCTGCGATACCGCCACAGGACCCGGAAGCTCCCCCTGTCGTCCGCCCTGATCCCCGGGTTGTCGGCCTGCGCCTGACGGACCCGGCGCTCTTCCGTCCGGAAGGCTTCGGTTTCCGACATCGTGCGGCGGACCGCGAATACCGCGAGCGCTACCAACCCCATGAAGGTGAAGGCGAGCCGCCATCCCCATCGCTCGATAGCCCCTTCAGGGAAGACCGCCTGACAAACGATCAGAACGATGATCGACAGCAGGCCGCCTACCGTCACACCGATGTACTGGAGGCTGGACGCGAAGCCCCGACGGCTTTCCGGCGCCGACTCGATGATGTACGCGGCCGCCGCACCGTGTTCGCCGCCGACGCTGAGGCCCTGCAGGATGCGCGCGAGAAGAAGTATGACCGCGCCGGTGAGGCCCGCCGTTCGGTAGTTCGGCGCCGCGGCGATCGCGAACGAGGACACCGCCATCAATGTCACCGAGAAAGTGAGGCTGAGCCGGCGGCCGCGTTTGTCGGCGAGCTTGCCGAACACGATGCTGCCGAGCGGCCGGGCGATCTGCCCGACCGCGAATATCCCGGCGCCGTACAGCAATTGGGCCGTCTGGTTTTCGACGGGGAAGAACTGTGTGGTGAAGTACAGCGCGAAGGCGCTCCACATGGCGAAGTCGGCATACTCGACGGCGTTGCCCGCGACGCCGCTGATGACGTCGCGACGCCATCTTCGCGGCCGGGCGCCGGACGACTGCGCTGTCGTGGTCGCGGTCATGATTCACTTCCTGTCGGTGTCCGAGCTGGAGGCATCGGATGTCGGCAGCCACCCGCGCCACATCCGGCCCCGCTTCACTCATCGACGGCGGGACAGGCAGAGGCGCGGCGGTCTCCGCTATGGGGCACGCGGCGGTCTGACTCCGCTCGGGATGCGCGCATGGTTCGCAAGACGCCTTAGATACTTAAACTATATGCATGGTTATAGCGCATGCTGTGCGCTTGCGGGGCGAAAACCCGTACTAATCCCCGAGATTGAGCGATTGACAATGAACATGATTTAGGTCATAGTTCGAGGCGCGGCGCTATCGAGCGCGCTCGCCGAGCGGACATCAGCGGAAGTGGATCACCGACGCGACGCGGCTCAGCGAATCCACGTCATGTGACTGGCCTCATGAAGTGCGCCACACCGGGCGGGCATGGTGCGCCCCTCGGCCTTCGCCGGCTCGCTCGGTGTGATTCCGCCCGGGACTACAGCACGCCGGTCAGCATTCGAGAAGGAGCGGTGTCGATGACGACAGCGACCATTCCGAGTCACGTACCCGACTATCTGGTGCGCGACATCGACGTCTACAACATCCCCGGGATGAACAACGGTGTCACGACCGATGACATCCATCAGCTGTGGAAGAACGTTCAGGACACCTGCCCACCAGTATTCTGGACACCCCACTACGGCGGGCACTGGGTCGTCACGCGATTCGAGGATCTACGCCGCGTCGCATCCGAATACGAGAACTTCTCGAACGCCGAGATGTTCGTCCCGCAGGGCATTGTCCCGATGCTGACACCGACCCAGCTCGACCCGCCGGAGCACAGCGCCTACCGACGACTCCTGACACCCGCCTTCACCCCCGGCCGCCTGCGCGCCATCACCGAAGAGGCACGGGCCGCCGTCGTGGCCGCGATCGAGGGTGTGTACCACCGGGGCGGGTGCGAGTTCGTGACGGAAATCTCCGGTGCGATGCCGACCGCGGCGTTCCTCACCCTGGTCGACCTGCCGGTCCAGGATGGCGAACGTCTGCGAAGGGCCTTCGAGCGGGCGCCGGCGATGGACAACCCGGAAGAGTCACGCGCCGCGTGGGCGGAAATATCCGCTTATGTGCAACAACAGATCGACGAGCGCATCGCCAGGCCGCGCGAGGACTTCATCAGCTCGCTGATCCGCAGTGAGGTCGACGGTCGCCGGCTGCGGACCGATGAGGTATTCAGCATGTGCCTGCTGCTGCTCTCCGCAAGCCTGGACACCACCGCCTCGCTGACCACATTCGTCGCTCGTTTCCTGGCCGAGCATCCCGCACATCGCGCGGAGCTGATCGACAATCCGGAATTCCTGAACCACGCGGTCGAGGAGTTCTGCCGGCGGTTCGGGCTCACCCAGACCGCACGGCTGGTGCGCCACGATGTGGAACTGAACGGCGCACCCCTGCGCGAAGGCGACATCGCGCTCGCGATCTTCGCGGTCGGCGGCCTCGACGAGACCGTCAACGCGAACCCGATGGTGGTCGATTTCGCACGGCTGGACCACCATTACGTGACCTTCGGCCACGGCCCCCACTCCTGCGTGGGAATGCGTCTGGCGAAGCTGGAGCTGAAGATCTTCCTCGAAGAATGGCTGAAGCGGATTCCCGATTTCCGAGTCGCCGACGGCGCGGAGGTGCGAGCGTCCACCGGTGTCCTGTCCCGTCTGAATCAACTCGATCTGCAGTGGGCCACAACAGGATTCGACAACAGATGAAGGATTTCACCGGACGCGTGGCCACCGCCCCGGCTCGCCGAGCACTGGTCGCCGCGTCGGCCGGCACGATCATCGAGTGGTTCGACTACGCTCTCTATGGCGCCCTCGCCGCGATCTTGGCGGGCGATCTTTTCTTTCCGCGCTTCTCCCCCGGTCTCGCCACTCTGGCCGCGTTCGGCGCCTATGGAGTTGCCTTCTTCGTCCGTCCGCTCGGCGGTTTGGTCCTGGGCCGGATCGGTGACCGGCGCGGGCGCAAACCGGCCTTGATGATCAGTCTCGTTCTGATGGGCGGCTGCACCGTCGCGGTCGCGCTCGTGCCCACCTACGCCATGATCGGGGTATGCGCCCCCATCCTGCTCGTCCTGCTCCGGGTGGGCCAGGGCTTCGGGGCCGGCGCCGAGGTCGCCGGCGCGATCGCTCTGGTCGCCGAGTACGCGCCGCTCGAGCGGCGCGGGCTCTACACGGCGATCTTGCAGAGCACCTCGCTCATCGGTGTTCTGTTGTCGAGCCTGGCCTTCCTCTCCGTTTCCTCGCTGCCCCACGCGGCCATGCAGTCGTGGGGGTGGCGGGTGCCGTTCCTGTCGGCCGGTCTGCTGTTCGGGGTCGCGCTCTATCTGCGCACCCGCCTCGAGGAATCCCCCGAATACCGCACGGCTACGGCCCGGGCCGAAAACCGCGCCGCGCGTGAGCATCGGCCACTCGCCCTGCTTTTCGCGACGATGAAACGGCGGCTGTTCCTCGCGTTCATGTTGATCAACGCCTGGAATGTGCTGGCCGCGGTGCTGGCCGTCTTCATTGCCAGCTACTTGCGGAATACCGTTCGGATGCCGGCGACCTACGCGTTCGCGATCCTCTCGGTCGGCACAGTCGTGGGCGTAGTGTCCACCATCTTCTTCGGTGCTGTCTGCGACAAGTACGGGTTCCGCCGGATCTGGATGACTTCGCTGGTAGTGACCATCCCGGGTGTTTTCCTCTTGTTTCTCGGCCTGCGAACAGGCGTCTTCTGGCTCGCGGCGGGCAGCATGGCACTGGCATATGCGATTGCCTACGGTCCGGGCGCGGGTGCGTTCCCCGGCGTTCTGGCCAACCTCTTCCCGACCGAGGTCCGCTATTCGGGTATCGCGGCCGTTCGCGAGGTAAGCGCGGCGACGGTTGCCGGGACCGTCCCCTTCGTCGCCACCGCCCTCGTCCTCGCCGGGGGCGGTACACCATGGCTGGTCGCGGGCTATGTCGCTGTCTGGGCGTTGCTGGGCCTGATCTGCTACACATTGCTGGGCAACGAGTCCGAGACACCGGAAAGCCCGAACCTGTTCGTGGAACATCCCAACGCGCCGGAGCCCACGATGCCCGAGACGACGCGCCGACCGGCCACAGAGCCGGTCCAGCCGGCTGTGAAACAGTAATTTCTTCGCTTCGGCTACGGCTCGTTCGGTCCGAGGCCGTAGGTGCCGCCGGGCAGCCATACGGCCCCCGTGCGGCCGCCGGACGATTTATTTGATGTTCGTTCCCGCATCAACCGGCAGTGCCACGCCCGTGATGTAGCGTGCTTCGTCCGAAACGAGGAACAGTACTGCGTTCGACACGTCGACCGACTCGACCCAGGGCACATCGAGGACCGCCAAACCACGTGCGGCCTGGGTGAAATCGGCCCGGTCGGGTCCGGTGAGATCAGGCCGGAAGAGCTGGTACATCGCCTCGTTCTGGACCATCGGCGTATCCACCGTTCCCGGTAGCACACAGTTCACCCGGATGGAGTCACCGGCCAGTTCCAATGCCAGAGTCCGCATGAGCCCGATTACGCCGTGCTTGGACGAAACGTAGTGACCGATATTCGGACTCGCGTGCACACCCGCGCCGGAACTCGTGATCACGACAGCCCCACCGCCCGCGGCCCGTAGGTGCGGGATTGCGGCCTTGACCGTGAGCCACGCGCCGGTGAGGTTGACATCGAGCATCTCCCGCCACGCCTTCTCGGGCAGAGTGTCGAGGCGGCCGACGCCGAAGATGCCGGCATTGGCGACAACCGTGTCGACTCGACCGAATCGTGCCACCCCTTCGGCAAGCGCCTGCTCGAGTGCCTCATAGTCGCGAACGTCGGCTTCTGTCGCGACGATGTTCCGACCGAGAGCTTCCACCGCCTGCACCGTCTCGGCCAGGTCGTCCGGTGTCGCCCCGGCATAAGGCACAGTCGGCAATGATGCCGCCAAGTCCAGTGCGACGATATCGGCGCCCTCCTGCGCGAGCCGGATCGCATGACTGCGTCCCTGCCCACGCGCGGCACCGGTTACGAAGGCGACTTTGCCTTCCATTCTTCCCATACCGTCCCCTCAGGTGATCGGCTGCAGATACTCGTTCGAAAACAGCAACCTGCGTTCGATTATATAGACGGCTGACTGTAATGGAAGACAAAATGCTTCACACAGCCGTCGAATCGCCGGGTCGACGACGAGAACCTGCTTGCCGAGATCGCCTCACAGGTCAGGATCGCCCGTTACAAAGCGCGGAGCCTG
>NZ_JADKYP010000027.1 GCF_015354405.1 Nocardia sp. BSTN01
GATGTGGTTCCTCAACCGCTTCGATCCCGAATCCGCGGTGGACAACATCCCGGCCGCGGTGCGGCTGTCGGGTCTGCTGGACCGGCAGGCACTGCAGATCGCGGTCGCCGATGTGCTGGCGCGCCACGAATCGCTGCGCACCCGCTACCCCGAGGTGGACGGGACCGCCTACCAGGAGATCGTGCCGACCTCGAAGGTCATCCCCGATCTCACGCCGATCGACGTCACCGAAACCGAACTGCCGCAGCGCATTTCGGAACTGGTCGGCACCGGCTTCGACGTCACCGTCGAGGTGCCGTTCCGGGCCCGGCTGTTCGAGGTCAGCCCGACCGAACACGTGCTGGCCCTGGTGGTGCACCACATCTCCGCCGACGGCTTCTCGATGGGCCCGCTGACCCGCGACGTGATGACCGCCTACGGTGCGCGCGTCGAGGGCGGCGAACCGGCCTGGGCGCCGCTGCCGGTGCAGTACGCCGACTTCGCGCTCTGGCAGCGCGAGGTGCTCGGCCGCGAGGACGATCCGGAATCGGTGATCGCCGACCAGATCGAGTATTGGCGCGACGCACTGCGCGGAGTGCCCGAACAGCTCGAACTGCCCGCCGACCGGCCGCGTCCGGCGGTCGCCTCCGGCCGCGGTGCGACGCACACCTTCCACATCGACGCCGACGTGCACGCCCGGCTCGCCGAGCTGGCCCGCACCCGCGGCGCCACCATGTTCATGGTCACGCACGCGGCGCTGGCGCTGGTGCTGTCGCGACTGAGCGGGGAGGCCGATATCGCCATCGGCACGCCGGTGGCCGGCCGCGGTGAGCGCGCCCTCGACGATCTGATCGGCATGTTCGTCAACACCCTGGTGTTGCGGACCGAGATCGACGGCGGCGCGAGCTTTACCGATCTGCTGCAGTCGGTGCGCAGCACCGATATCGCCGCCTTCGGGCATGCGGATCTGCCGTTCGAGCGGCTGGTGGAGATTCTGAACCCGGCGCGTTCGCAGGCGCGGCACCCGTTGTTCCAGGTGATGCTGTCGTTCCAGAACACCGGCCAGAACGCCCTGGAACTGCCGGGGCTGACGGTCAGCGGTGTGGAGCTGCCGATCGACACCGCGAAATTCGATCTGCAACTGGTGCTCACCGAGGAGACCGCGGAGACCGCCGACGGTGCCACCGCGGCCGCCGGTATCACCGCCGAATTCGTCTACGCCACCGACCTTTTCGACGGTGAGACGATCGCCGGCTTCGCCGGTCGCCTGGTGCGGGTGCTGTCCGCCGTGGTCGCCGAACCGGCGGCCCGGGTGGGCGACATCGATCTGCTCGCTCCCGCCGAGGCGGCGCGCGAACTGCGCGGCTGGAACAACACCGCACGCCATCTGCCGGTGCGCCGCGAGGGCGCCACCACGCTGCTGGCCGACTTCCACGCCCAGGTCGAGCAGACCCCGGACGCGGTCGCGGTCGTCGATCCGGAAGCCGGCGTCACGCTGACCTACGCCGAATTCGCGGCGCGGGCACAGCGACTCGCGCGGTATCTGGTCGAGGCGGGTGTGGGCCCGGACGCGCGGGTGGCACTGGCCGTGCGGCGTTCACTCGACCTCGTCGTGGCCGCCTACGCGGTGCTGGAGGCCGGTGGCGCGTACGTGCCGCTGGATCTGGAACAGCCGGGTGAGCGCATCCGCTACGTGGTCGACACCGCCGCCCCGATCGCCGTGCTCACCACGGCACGCGACGGCGCGGACATCGATCGCGCGCTCGAGGGGGCCGCGACCGCCGTGCGCATCGACGAGCTGGACCTGTCCCGCTACGCGGACGGCGAACTCGACAACACCGAACGGCGTGCCCCGCTGCGGCCGGAACACCTCGCCTACGTGATCTTCACCTCCGGCTCCACCGGACGACCGAAGGGCGTGGCGGTCTCGCAGGCCGCGGTGGTGAACCAGATCCGCTGGATCACCGCCGAATACGGCATCGGCGCCGATGACGTGGTGCTGTTCAAGACGCCGCCGACCTTCGACGTGTCGGTGTGGGAGCTGTTCGGCGCGACCGCCACCGGCGCGCGCCTGGTGATCGCGGCGCCGGACGGCCACCGCGATCCCGGCTACCTCGCCGAGGTGATCGCGGCCCAGCAGGTCACGATGACCTCGTTCGTGCCGTCGATGCTGTCGGTGTTCTCCGACAGCGTGCGCGCGGGTACGGCCGCGGAGGTGTCGTCGCTGCGCACCCTGCTGATCGCGGGTGAGGCGTTCACCGCCGACGCCGCGCAGGCCTACCGCCGGATCGGGACCGCCGAGCTGCACAACCTGTACGGCCCCACCGAATTCACCGTGCACGCCACCGCGATGCCGGTGGCCGCGGATATCGCCGGCGCGGTGCCGATCGGCCTGCCGGTGTGGAACGCGCAGGCCTACATCCTGGACGCGCGGCTGCATCCGGTTCCGGCCGGTGTCGCGGGTGAGCTGTATCTGGCCGGTGCGCAGCTGGCGCGCGGCTACTTCGGCCGCACCGACCTCACCGCGGACCGCTTCGTCGCGAATCCCTTCGGCGGCAGCGGTTCCCGCATGTACCGCACCGGTGACCTGGTGCGCCGCGGCGCCGACGGTGCCATCGAATACCTGGGCCGCACCGACTTCCAGGTGAAGGTGCGCGGTCTGCGCATCGAGCTCGGGGAGATCGAATCCGCGCTCACCGCACAGGATTCGGTCGCGCAGGCGGTGGCCGTGGTGCGTTCCGACGAGCGGATCGGCGAACAGCTGGTCGGCTATGTCGTGCCCGCCGCCGACGCCGGTGAGATCGATGTCGACGCGGTTCGCGCGCAGCTCGCGGCGCGGCTGCCCTCCTATATGGTTCCGGCCGCGATCGTCGTGCTCGACGCCTTGCCGCTGAGCGCGAACGGCAAGCTGGACCGGCGCGCGCTGCCCGCACCGGAATTCGAGGCCCGGGAGTTCCGCGCCCCGACCACTCCGGTCGAGGAGATCGTCGCCGCCACCGTCGCCGAGGTGCTGGGCATCGACACCGAGGCGCGGCCGGTCGGTCTCGACGACGACTTCTTCGAACTGGGCGGCAACTCGCTGATCGCCACCCAGGTGGTCGCCCGCCTGGGCCAGGCGCTGAACACCCGTATCCCGGTGCGGACCCTGTTCGAGGCGCCGACCGTGGCGGCGCTGGCCGCCCGGCTGGAGACCCACGCCGGTTCCGGTGGCCGCCGCGCCCTGGTGGCGGGGCCGCGACCGGAGGAGATTCCGCTCTCGCTGGCCCAGCAGCGGATGTGGTTCCTCAACCGCTTCGACACCGCCAGCGCGGTCAACAACATCCCGATGGCGGTCCGGCTCACCGGAGCGCTCGACGTCGACGCCCTGCGCGAGGCCGTCGCGGATGTGATCGAACGCCACGAGGTGCTGCGCACGGTCTACCCGGAAACCTCCGAAGGCCAGGGCGTGCAGGTGATCTTGCCCGCCGATCGCGACGCGGTGGAACTGGACGCCGAACCGGTGACCGAGGCGCAACTGCCCCAGCGGGTGCGTGAGCTGGTCCTCACCGGCTTCGACGTCACCGCCGCGGTTCCCGTGCGCGCCAAGCTGTTCCGCGTCGAACACGCGAGCGGCAACGGTGCCGGCGAGCCGGCACCGGACTACGTGCTGGTCTTCGTCGTCCACCACATCTCCGGTGACGGCTGGTCGGTGCGGCCGCTGGCCCGCGATGTGATGCTCGCCTACGCGGCTCGCTCGCAGGGCGGCGCGCCGGGCTGGGCACCGCTGCCGGTGCAGTACGCCGATTACGCCCTGTGGCAACGGGAAACGCTCGGTTCCGAGGACGATCCGGAATCGCTGATCGCCCAGCAGGTGTCGTACTGGTCGCAGCATCTGGCCGGTCTGCCCGAGCAGCTGGATCTGCCGTCCGACCGTCCGCGTCCCGCGGTCGCCACCTATCGCGGTGGCGTGCACGAGTTCTCGCTCGACGCCGAGTTGGTGCGGCGGCTCAACGCGCTGGCCCGTGCCCACGGCGCCAGCCTGTTCATGGTGACGCACGCGGCCTTCGCGGCGCTGCTGGCGCGGCTGTCCGGCAGTGACGATCTGGCCATCGGCACCGCCGTCGCCGGCCGTGGTGAGGCCGCGCTGGACGATGCCATCGGCATGTTCGTCAACACGCTGGTGTTGCGCAGCAGCGTCGATCCGGCGATGTCGTTCACCGAATTGCTCTCGCGCACCAAGGAATCCGATCTCGCCGCCTTCGGACACGCGGATCTGCCGTTCGAGCGGCTGGTGGAGATTCTGAATCCGGCGCGTTCGCAAGCGCGGCATCCGCTGTTCCAGGTGATGTTGTCGTTCCAGAACACCGGCGAGGCGTCGTTCGCCCTGCCGGAGCTCGAAGTCAGCGGCCTGCCGCTGGATGTGCTGACCGCGAAATTCGATCTGCACCTGAACCTCACCGAGCGCTTCGCCGCCGACGGTTCCGCCGAAGGTATGTCGGCCGAATTGGCGTACGCCACCGACATGTTCGACGCGCGCACGGTCGCGGCCTTCGCCGATCGCCTGGTCCGGACGCTGGACGCGGTGACCGCGGATCCGGCCGCCCCGCTCGGCGATATCGACCTGCTCGACGCCGTCGAACGCCGCACCATCGTCGACAACTGGAACGCCACCGCCTACGACGTCGACCGTGTCGTCCTCGGCCGGGCGGCCGGTACCGTCGCGCTGACACTGGCCTCGATGTTCGATATGCAGGTCGAACGCGATCCCGACGAACCGGCGCTGACGTTCGAGGGGACAACTCTGTCCTACGGCGAGCTGGCGGCCCGGGTGAACCGGCTCGCCCGCCACCTGATCGAGCAGGGCGTGGGCCCGGATTCGCTGGTGGCGCTGCATATGCGGCGTTCGCTGGAACTGGTCGTCGGCATGTACGCGGTGACGGTCGCCGGTGGTGGCTACGTGCCGCTGGATCCCGACCACCCGGCCGAGCGCACCGAATACGTGCTGACGACCGCGAACCCGGTCTGCGTGCTGACCACCGCGGACAGCCCGCTCGCGGCGCGGCCGGACGTGCCGGTCGTGGCGATCGACGGCCTGGAGTTGTCGGAGTACGGCGAGGACCCGGTGACCGACGCCGACCGCATCGCGCCGCTGCGTCCCGCGCACACCGCCTACGTGATCTTCACCTCCGGTTCCACCGGGCGGCCGAAGGGTGTGGCCGTCAGCCACGCCGCGATCGTGAACCGCCTGGCCTGGATGCAGGACGAGTACGACCTCTACCTCGACGACGTCGTCCTGCAGAAGACGCCCGCCACCTTCGACGTATCGGTGTGGGAGTTCTTCTGGCCGCTGCAGGTCGGCGCGCGCCTGGTCGTCGCCAAGCCCGACGGCCACCGCGATCCGGCCTATCTGGCGGAGCTGATCTCCGCCGAACGCATCACCACCGTGCACTTCGTGCCGTCGATGCTGTCGGTCTTCGTCGCCGCGCTGGACGCCTCCGGCGCCGACTGCACGACGCTGCGCCGGGTGTTCGCCTCCGGTGAGGCGCTGCCCGCGGTCACCGCCCAGCGCCTGATCGAACTGACCGGCGCCCGGCTGCACAACCTCTACGGCCCGACCGAGGCCGCGGTCGACGTCACCTATCACGAGGTGACCGAGGCCGACACGGTCGCGGTGCCGATCGGCCGCCCGGTGTGGAACACCTATGTCTACGTGCTGGATTCGCGGTTGCATCCGGTCGCCACCGGCGTCGCGGGTGAGCTGTACCTGGCCGGTGACCAGCTGGCCCGCGGCTATGTCGCGCGTGCCGATCTGACCTCGGATCGGTTCGTGGCCAACCCCTTCGGGGGCGGGTCCGGGGGGATGGGCGCAGCGGGCGGAGAGCGGATGTACCGCACCGGTGACCTGGTGCGCTGGAACTCCTCCGGTGAGCTGGAATACCTGGGCCGCACCGACTTCCAGGTGAAGTTGCGTGGTCTGCGCATCGAACTGGGCGAGATCGAATCGGCGCTGGTGGCGGTCGACGCGGTCGCGCAGGCCGTGGTGGTCGTGCGCTCCGACGACCGGCTCGGCGATCAGTTGGTCGCCTATGTGGTGCCCGCGACCGGCGCCGTCGTCGACGCCGACGTCGTGCGTACCGAACTCGGCGAGGCGCTGCCCGGCTACATGGTGCCCTCGGCCTTCGTGGTGCTGGACGCGTTCCCGCTCAACGCCTCCGGCAAGCTGGACCGCAAGGCGCTGCCGGCACCGGTGTTCGAGGCCCGGCAGTTCCGCGCCCCGGCCACCCCGATCGAGGAGATCGTGGCCGGCACGTTCAGCGATGTGCTGGGCGTGACCCGGGTCGGTCTCGACGACGACTTCTTCGAACTGGGTGGCAACTCGCTGATCGCCACCCAGGTGACCGCCCGCCTGGGCGCCGCGCTCGACACCCAGCTGGCGGTCCGCGATCTGTTCGAGGCATCGACCGTCGCCGCCCTGGCCGCGCGCCTGGAGCAGGGCGCCGGATCCGGCCGCACCCGGCCGAAACTGGTGGCCGGGCAACGGCCGCAACGGATTCCGCTCTCGCCGGCGCAGCAGCGCTACTGGTTCCTCAACCAGTTCGACACCACCACCTCCGCGGTGGACAACATTCCGCTCGCGGTGCGGT
This sequence comes from Nocardia sp. BSTN01, assembly GCF_015354405.1. Classification (GTDB taxonomy): domain Bacteria; phylum Actinomycetota; class Actinomycetes; order Mycobacteriales; family Mycobacteriaceae; genus Nocardia. Next base: position 6,603 of record NZ_JADKYP010000027.1, read on the forward strand.
TGTCGGGTGCGCTCGACGTCGCGGCCATGGAACGCGCACTCGGTGACGTGCTGGCCCGCCACGAGGTGCTGCGCACCACCTACCCGCGTTCGGCGGACGGCCCGCACCAGGTGATCCTGCCCGCGACCGATACCGCTCCCGCGCTGGAGCCGGTGGCGGTCGACGAGTCCGAATTACTGGACCGCATCATCGGATTCGCGATGACCACCTTCGACGTCACCGCCGAGGTGCCGCTGAAGGTCGCGTTGTTCCGGATCACCGGCGGCGACCAGTCGGCGGAGGAACACGTCCTCGCGTTCACCGTCCACCACGTCGCCGCCGACGGCTCCTCGATGGGACCGCTGGCCCGTGATCTGATGGCGGCCTACGCCGCACGCGTCCAGGGTGAGGCGCCGCAGTGGACGCCGCTGCCGGTGCAGTACGCCGACTACGCGCTGTGGCAGCGCGAGGTGCTCGGATCCGAGGAGGATCCGGAATCGCTGGCCGCCCAGCAGGTGGCCTACTGGACCGCGGCTCTCGGCGGGCTGCCGGATCAGCTGGAACTGCCGACCGACCGTCCGCGTCCGCCGGCCCAGTCGTTCCAGGGCAAGGCGATTCGCTTCGAGATCGATCCACAGCGCCACGCCCGCCTGCACGAGCTGGCGCGGGCGAACAACGCCTCGCTGTTCATGGTCGTGCACGCGGCGCTGGCCGTGCTGCTCTCGCGCCTGTCGGGTACCGACGACATCGCCGTCGGCACCCCGATCGCCGGACGTGGTGAGCGCGAACTCGACGATCTGATCGGCATGTTCGTCAACACGCTGGTGTTCCGCACTCGCATCGACGGCAACGCGAGTTTCGCCGAGCTGCTCGCCGATGTGCGCGAGCGCGACCTCGAGGCCTTCACCAACGCCGACGTGCCCTTCGAGCGGCTGGTCGAGGTGCTCAACCCGGTGCGGTCCACCGCGCGCAACCCGCTGTTCCAGGTGGGCCTGTCGTTCCAGAACCTGGCCGAGACCGCCCTGGAGCTGCCCGGTCTCTCGGTGAGCGCGGTGAATTTCGATTCCCAGCTGGCCAAGACCGATCTGCACGTCACGCTCTACGACCGCTACGCCGAGGACGGTTCGCCGGCCGAGATCATCACCGAATTCGGTTATGCCATCGACCTTTTCGACGAGTCGACGGTGCAGGGCTTCGCGGACCGGTTCGTCCGGGTGCTCGATGCGGTGATCGCGGACGTGTCCGGCCCGGTCGGTGATATCGACCTGCTGGATCCGGCCGAGAACGAGCGGATCCTGCGGCAGTGGAACGAGACCACCCACCCGATCGACACCGAGGCGACGCTGGTGTCGCTGCTCGATGCGACGGTCGCCGCCGATTCGACCGCGGTCGCGCTGGTGGTCGACACCGAGGCCACCGGCACGGCGCAGCAGGTGCTGACCTACGGCGACCTCGACGCGCGGGTGAACCGCCTGGCGCGCTACCTCGTCGAATGCGGGATCGGCACCGAGGATCGGGTGGCGCTGGCGCTGGGCCGCTCGGTGGAGCTGATCGTCGCGATGTACGCGGTGGCCAAGACCGGTGCGGCGTACGTGCCGATCGATCCGGGCCAGCCCGCCGAACGCATCGACTACATCCTCGAGACGGCGGCCCCCGCGTGCGTGCTGACCACCTCGGCCGTCGTCGCGGCCACCGCCGGCGACGACGAGGAGAGCGCGCTGCGCTGGACCCCGCAGCGTCCGGTGATCGAACTCGACGGGCTCGAGCTCTCCGGTTACTCGGCGGCGCCGATCACCGCGGGGGAGCGGTTGCGTGAGCTCACCGCCGGCAACGCCGCGTACGTGATCTTCACCTCCGGATCCACCGGCCGCCCCAAGGGTGTGGTGGTGTCGCACGGCGCGATCGTCAACCAGTTGCGCTGGGAGATTGCCGAATTCGGCCTCGGGTCCGGAGATTCGGTGCTGCTCAAGACCGCGGCCACCTTCGACCTGTCGGTGTGGGAGTTCTGGACCGCCGCCGCCTGCGGTGGCCGCCTGGTGGTGGCCGCGCCCGAGGGGCATCGCGATCCGGCCTACCTCAACGATCTGATGCTCGGCACCGCCGTCACCACGCTGCACGTGGTGCCGTCGATGCTGGACGCCCTGCTCACCGAGAGCGAAGGCATGCTCAGCTCGTCGCTGAAGCGGGTGCTCGCCATCGGTGAGGCGCTGCCGGCCGCGACCGCGCAGCGCTTCCTGCAGACCGCCGAGGCCGCGCTGTTCAACCTGTACGGCCCGACCGAGGCCGCGGTCTCGATCACCAGCCACCGCGTCACCGCCGCCGACCGGCAGTCGGTGTCGATCGGCGCGCCGGAGTGGAACAGCCGGGTGTACGTGCTGGATTCGCGGCTGCGGCCCGTTCCGGTGGGCGTGCCGGGTGAGCTGTACCTGGCCGGTGCGCAACTCGCGCGCGGCTACTTCGGTCGCGCGGATCTGACCGCGGACCGATTCGTCGCCGATCCGTTCGGGACGCCGGGCACGCGGATGTACCGCACCGGTGACCTGGTGGCCTGGACCGAGCGGGGTGAACTGGACTACCGGGGCCGCACCGACTTCCAGGTGAAGATCCGCGGTTTCCGCATCGAACTCGGCGAGATCGAGGCGGTGCTGCTGCGGCAGCCGGTCGTCACCGCGACCGCCGTCGTCGCGCACGCGGATCCGAATCTGGGCGATCGCCTGGTCGCCTATGTGGTCGGCACCGCCGAACTGGACAAGCAGTCGCTGCAGGCCGCACTGGCCGAACAGCTGCCGTCCTACATGGTGCCGTCGGTGTTCATGCAGCTGGACGCGTTGCCGCTGAACGCCAACGGCAAACTGGACCGCGCCGCGCTGCCCGAACCGGTCTTCGAGAAGGCCGTCTTCCGCGCGCCGGTGACCCCGATCGAGCAGATCGTGGCCAACACCTTCGCCGATGTGCTGCGCAAGGAATCCGGCACGATGGGCCGCGACGACGACTTCTTCGCGTGGGGCGGTAACTCGCTGCTCGCCACGCAGGTCGCCGCGCGCCTGGGCGAGGCCCTGAACACCCGGGTGCCGGTGCGCCTGCTGTTCGAGGCCTCCACGGTCGCCGCGCTCGCCACCCGGGTCGAGCATCACGCCGACGCCGGCGGTCGCCGCGCGCTGACCGCAGCCCCGCGCCCGCCGCGGATCCCGCTGTCGCTGGCGCAGCAGCGGATGTGGTTCCTCAACCGCTTCGACACCGCCTCGGCCGCCTACAACGTGCCGATCGCGGTGCGATTGAGCGGTGCGCTGGACGTGTCGGCGCTGCGGGCCGCGATGGCGGATCTGGTGGCGCGCCACGAGATCCTGCGGACCGTCTACCCGCAGACCGATCAGGGCCCGGTACAGGTGATCCTGCCCGCGGCCCAGGCGATTCCGGAGCTCGAACTGCGCGTGGTCGATGCCGCCGCGGTGGAGTCCGAGGTGGTCGCGCTGATCAACGGCAGCTTCGACGTCACCACCGAGGTGCCGGTGCGGGTCGCGCTGTTCGAGGTCCGCTCCGACAGCGATACCGAAACCGCGAGCGGCACAGGTGAATACGTGCTCGCGATGGTCGTGCATCACATCTCCGGCGACGGTTCGTCGGTGGGCCCGCTGACCCGCGATCTGATGACCGCCTACGCGGCCCGCGCGGCCGCGCTGGCACCGAACTGGGCGCCGCTGGCGGTCCAGTACGCCGACTACAGCATCTGGCAGCGCGAACTGCTGGGCAGCGAGGACGATCCGGATTCGCTGGCCTCCAAGCAGGTCGCGTACTGGAAGCAGGCGCTGGCCGAGCTGCCCGATCAGCTCGATCTGCCGTCGGATCGCCCGCGTCCGGCCGTGCAGAGTTTCGCCGGCGGCAAGGTCGAGATGCGCATCGATGCCGACCTGCATCGCGCGCTGATCGACCTGGCCCGCACCGAGGGCGCGACGCTGTTCATGGTCGTGCACACCGCGCTGGCGGTTCTGCTGTCGCGGCTGTCGGGTTCCGACGACATCGCCATCGGCACTCCGATGGCCGGTCGCGGTGAGGCCGTACTCGACGACCTGATCGGTATGTTCGTCAACACCCTGGTGTTCCGGACACGGGTCGACGCCGGGGCCGGCTTCACCGAACTGCTGGGGCGTCAACGCGATATCGACATCCAGGCCTTCGCCAACGCCGACGTGCCGTTCGAGCGGCTGGTCGAGGTGCTCAACCCGGTGCGCTCCACCGCGCGGCATCCGCTGTTCCAGGTCGGTCTGTCGTTCCAGAACCTGGCCCAGGCCACGCTGGAACTGCCGGGCCTGCGGGTCAGCGGGCTGGACTTCGACACCCAGCTCTCGCAGTTCGACCTGCACCTGATCGCCACCGACCGCTACAGCGACACCGGTGCGCCCGAAGGCATCACCGGATTCTTCACCTACGCGACCGACCTGTTCGACCACGGCACGGTGGCGGGCTTCGTGGATCGCTTCGTGCGGATGCTGGGCGCGATCGCGGCCGCACCGCGCGCCGCGGTCGGCGATATCGACCTGCTCGACGCCGCCGAACACGAGGCGCTGGTCTCCACCCGCAATGCCACCGACCACCCGGTGGACCGGTCGGCGACGCTGGCCTCGCTGCTGGACGCGACGGTCGACACCCACTCCGAGCGGGACGCGCTGGTCGGCGCCGACGGTGCGCGGGTGACCTACGCCGAACTCGACCGCCGGGTGAATCTGCTGGCCCGCCATCTGATTTCGCTCGGTGTCGGGCCGGAGTCGCGGGTCGCGCTGGCGATGCGCCGCTCGGTCGACCTGGTGGTCGCCATGTACGCGGTGACCGTGGCCGGCGGCGCCTATGTGCCGGTGGATCCGGATCAGCCGGCCGAACGCACCGGCTACATCCTCGACACCGCCGATGTGGTGTGTGTGCTCACCGATGCCGACGCCGGATTCGAGACCGAGGTCGCCCCGGTGGTCCGCGTCGACGACCTCGACGCCACCGGTGACGATTCGCCGATCGAGGACGCCGAGCGGGTCGCGCCGCTGCTCCCGCAGCACACCGCCTATGTCATCTTCACCTCCGGTTCCACCGGTCGGCCGAAGGGTGTGGCGGTCCCGCACGCCGCGGTGGTCAACCAGTTGCTGTGGAAGATCGCCGAATTCGGCCTGGGCGCCGAGGATTCGGTGCTGCTGAAGACCGCGGCCACCTTCGACCTGTCGGTCTGGGAGTTCTGGTCCGCGGCCGTCGCCGGCGGGCGTCTGGTGATCGCGGCGCCGGACGGCCACCGCGACCCGGCCTACCTCAACGAGCTGATGGCCCGCGAAGCGGTCACCACGCTGCATGTGGTGCCCTCGATGCTGGACGCGCTGCTCACCGAATCCGATGGGACGCTGACGAATTCGCTGCGTCGCGTGCTGGCGATCGGTGAGGCGCTGCCGGGCGCGACCGCGCAGCGGTTCCGCCGCGACAACGCCGGTGAACTGTTCAACCTGTACGGCCCGACCGAGGCCGCGGTCTCGATTACCAGCCACCGCGTCACCGCGGACGAACAGCAGTCGGTCGCGATCGGTGCGCCGGAGTGGAACAGCCGGGTCTACGTGCTGGATTCGCGCCTGCACCCGGTTCCGGACGGCGTCGCCGGTGAGCTGTATCTGGCCGGTGCACAGCTGGCCCGCGGCTACTTCGCGCGGCCGGACCTGACCGCGGACCGGTTCGTGGCCAATCCCTTCGAACCCGGCACCCGGATGTACCGCACCGGTGACCTGGTGAGCTGGAACGCGCAGGGCGAACTGGACTATCAGGGCCGCACCGACTTCCAGGTCAAGATCCGCGGCTTCCGCATCGAACTCGGCGAGATCGAGTCGGCGCTGCTCGGCCTGGACGAGGTCGCGCAGGTCGCGGTGCTCGCGAAGTCGGATCCGCGCATCGGCGACCGGCTGGTCGCCTATCTGGTCCCGGCCGGCGAGAGCCTCGACATCGACGGGGTGAAGTCGGCGCTGAACGCGGCGTTGCCGTCGTACATGGTGCCCTCGGCATTCGTCGAACTGGACGCGTTGCCGCTGAACATCAACGGCAAACTCGACCGGCGCGCGCTGCCCGAACCGGAATTCGAGACCACCGCCTTCCGGGCGCCCTCGACACCGATCGAAGAGGCGGTCGCCTCCGTATACACCGACGTGCTGTCGGTCGAGCGGGTCGGCGCCGACGACGACTTCTTCGCCCTCGGCGGCAACTCGCTGCTGGCCACCCAGGTCGCCGCGCGCCTCGGTGCGCTGCTCGACACCCGGGTGCCGGTGCGCGCGCTGTTCGAAGCCTCGACGGTGGCCGGGCTGGCCGCCAAGGTCGAACAGCAGGCCGGTGCCGGTGGCCGCCCGCCGTTGACCGCGGGACCGCGCCCCGAGCACATCCCGCTGTCGCTGGCGCAGAACCGCATGTGGTTCCTCAACCAGTTCGACACCACCTCGTCGGTGGACAACATCCCGGTGGCGATCCGGCTCTCCGGTGCGCTCGATGTGTCCGCGCTGCGGGAGGCGGTCGCCGATCTCATCGCACGCCACGAGATCCTGCGCACGGTCTATCCCGAGACCGACGCCGGTCCGGTGCAGCGGGTGCTGTCGCCGGCCGAGGTGGCGATCGATCTCGAGCCGGTGCGGATCGACGAATCCGGCGTGGTCGAGGCCGTCGCCGCCGCGGTGACGACCGGTTTCGACGTGACCGCGCAGATTCCGTTCCACATCCGCCTGTTCCAGATCACCGACACCGACTTCGTGCTGGTCTTCGTCGCGCACCACATCGCGGCCGACGGCTGGTCGATGGGCCCGCTGACCCGGGATCTGATGGTGGCCTACGCCTCGCGCGCCGAGGGTGCGGCACCGGCGTGGGCGCCGATGCCGGTGCAGTACGCCGACTTCAGCATCTGGCAGCGCGATCTGCTCGGCTCCGAGGACGATCCGGAGAGTCTGCTCAGCGCCCAGGCCGACTACTGGCGGCAGGCGCTGGCCGGAATTCCGGACGAGCTGAACCTGCCCGCGGACCGCCCGCGGCCGACCGTGCAGTCGTTCCAGGGCGGCCGGGTGCTGTTCCCGATCGGCAACGAGCTGTACGACGGGTTGCAGCGCACCGCCCGGGAACAGAACGCGACGCTGTTCATGGTCGTGCACACCGCGCTCGCGCTGTTCCTGGCGCGGATGTCGGGTACCGACGACATCGCGATCGGCACTCCGATCGCGGGCCGCGGCGAGGCCGAACTCGACGATCTGATCGGCATGTTCGTCAACACGCTGGTGCTGCGGACCCATGTGCGCGGTGAGCTGACCTTCGGTGAGCTGCTGAGCCACGCCAAGGATGCGGATCTGCAGGCCTTCGCGCATGCCGACATTCCGTTCGAGCGGCTGGTCGAACTGCTCAATCCCGAACGCTCCACCGCGCGGCATCCGCTGTTCCAGGTGGCGCTGTCGTTCGAGAACCTGCCCGAGAGCACGTTCGAACTGCCCGGATTGCACGTCTCGGCACTCGATTTCGACGTCGACACCGCGAAATTCGACCTGTCGCTGACGGTTCGGGAATCCGACGACGGCCGCAACGGCATGTACGCCGAATTCTCCTATGCGCGTGACCTTTTCGACGAGGCCACGGTGGAGGTGTTCGCGCAGCGCTTCACCCGTCTGCTCGAGGCGATCGTCGCGCAGCCGCAGACCGAGGTCGGCGATCTGTCGCTGCTGGCCGCCGACGAGTACGAGTTGCTCACCCACGTCCACGGCGACGAGGTGATGGCGACCGGCCTGCTGCCGGATCTGATGAGCCACGGCGTGCGGCTCGGCCGGGATCGAATCGCGGTGCGCTACAACGGTGAATCGATCACCTACGGCGAACTCGACGACCGGTCCTCGCGCCTGGCGCGGGTGCTGATCGACCGCGGTGTCGGACCCGAGCAACTGGTCGCGGTCTCGTTCCCGCGGTCCTACGAGATGGTGCTGGCCGTGCTGGCCGTCACCAAGGCCGGTGGCGCGCACGTTCCGGTGGATCCGAACTATCCCGAGGATCGGGTGCGCCACATGCTCACCGATTCCGGTGCGCTGCTGGGTATCACGGGTTCGGCGTATGTCGGCGACCTGCCCGGCGACGTGGAATGGCTGGTCCTCGACGATCCGGCGACCGACGAGCTGTGCGCCGCGCAGTCGGCGGCGCCGGTGACCGATGCCGACCGGCGTGCCCCGCTGCAGATGGCGCACCCCGCGTACGTCATCTACACCTCGGGTTCGACCGGTAAGCCCAAGGGCGTCACGGTGACCCATGCCGGTCTCGGCGGTCTCGCGGATGTGGCGACGAGCCTGTACGGCTTGGAGCCGCAGCATCGGTTCCTGCACATCTGCTCGCCCAGCTTCGACCCGTCGGTGCTGGAGTGGGTATGCGCGTTCTACGTCGGCGCCACCCTGGTGATCACGCCGCCGCAGATCATCGGTGGCCCGGAACTGGCGGAACTGCTGCGCACCGAGCAGGTCACCCACACCATCATCACGCCCGCGGTGCTGGGCACGATGGATCCGGCCGACCAGGAGCAGTTGCTGGTGACGTCGGTGGGTGGCGATGTGACCACGCCGGAACTGCTGGCGAAGTGGCAGCCGGGACGCAAGTACTTCAACGCCTACGGTCCGACCGAGACGACGATCATCTCCTCGTACGCGCGGTTGTTCCCGGGTAACCACATCACCATCGGCACCCCGGTGCACGGTATGTCGGCGTTGGTGCTCGACGCCCGGATGAACCCGGTGCCGCCGGGTGTGGCCGGTGAGCTGTTCCTGTCCGGTGGTGCGGTGGCCCGCGGCTACCAGCATCGGCCGGGGCTGACCGCGGAGCGGTTCGTCGCCAACCCGTGGGGTGCGCCCGGAACTCGCATGTACCGCACCGGTGACGTGGTGCGGTGGTACGCCGAACCGGATGTGCGCGGTGGCAACATCGCCCGCCCGGAGGTGCCGTGGGAGCTCGACTACGTCGGCCGCACCGACTTCCAGGTGAAGATCCGCGGCTTCCGCATCGAACTCGGTGAGATCGACGCGGTGCTCGGCCGGCATCCGGATGTCGAATTCGCGATCACCATCGGCCGCGAAACCGCCGCCGGTGCGACGATTCTGGTGTCCTACGTGCTCGGCGTGCCGGGGCGCGCGGTCGATCCCGCGGCGGTCACCGACCATGTGGCCGCCGTGCTGCCGCCGCATATGGTGCCCTCGGCGATCGTGGTCCTGGACGAGATTCCGCTGACTCCGGTCGGCAAGCTCGACCGCAAGGCGTTGCCGGAACCCCAGCTCGCGCCGCGCGAGTTCCGGGCGCCGACCAGTGCGCTCGAGTCGACCATCGCCGAGGTGTTCGCCGAGGTGCTGGGCGTCGATCAGGTCGGGCTCGACGATTCGTTCTTCGCGCTCGGCGGTGACTCGATCCTGTCGATCCAGCTGGTCTCGCGGGCCAAGGCGCGCGGTGTGCTGTTCACGCCGCGGCAGGTCTTCGAACGGCGCAGCGTGGCCGCGCTGGCCGAGATCGCCACCCGTGCGGGTGAGGCCGAGCAGCAGGTGCTGGCCGAACTGCCCGGGGGCGGTGTCGGCGAGATCCCGCTGACGCCGATCATGGCCTCGATCCTCGGCACCGGCTCGTCGTATCAACGGTTCTCGCAGGCCATGGCGCTGCGACTGCCCGACGACACCGACCGGGAGACCCTGGTCGCCACCGTCGCCGCGGTCGTCGATCACCACGATGTGCTGCGAACCAGATTGCGGCGCAACGAATCCGCCGCCGTGAACGCCACGGACGGGTGGACGTTCGAGGCGCTGGAGCAGGGCGCGATCGATGTCGGCGCCCTGGTGCATCGGGTCGAGTTGCCCGGCGACATCTCCGAGGCGGAACTGTCGCGCCGGGCGAGCGCCGAATACGACGCCGCGCTGGGTCGTCTCGATCCGGCGAACGCGGTGATGACGCAGTTCCTGTGGTTCGCCTTCACCGGTGCGCAGGACGACGCCGCGCCGCGTCGCCGGGACGTACTTGTGATCGTCGCCCATCACTTCGTGGTCGACGGTGTGTCGTGGCGCATCCTGATCCCGGATCTCGCGGTGGCCTGGTCGCAGCTGAAGTCGGGGCAGGCCGTGACGTTGCCGGCGAACGGCACCTCCATGCGCCGCTGGGCACACGCCCTGGTCGACGCCGCCGGTGCCCGGGCCGCGGAACTGCCGTTCTGGCAGCAGATTTCGGCGGCCGAGGATCCGGTGCTGGGCGAGCGCGCGTTCGACCCCGCGGTCGACACCTTCGCCACCGTCGATCGGGTCGAGGTGCTGCTCCCGGCCGAGGTGACCGATGCGGTGCTGACCGGCGTGCCGGACAAGTACCGGGCCGGCGTCGACGACGGCCTGCTGTCGGCGCTCGCGCTGGCGGTGAGCACGTGGCGCGGTGAATCCGCGGGTGGTGCGGCGCTGGTGAAGCTCGAGGGCCACGGCCGCGAGGAGAGTGTGGTTCCGGGCGCCGATCTGTCGCGCACGGTCGGCTGGTTCACCAGTGCCTATCCGGTGCGGCTGGATCTGGGACATGCCGATGTGGCGGCCGCCCTGCGTGGTGGAAAAGCGCTGGGTGACATCGTGAAATCGGTGAAGGAGCAGCTGCTCGCGGTGCCGGACAAGGGCATCGGATACGGCCTGCTGCGCTACCTGAATGCCGCGACCGGAACCGAATTGGCCACCGGCACCGCACCCCAGATCAGCTTCAACTATCTGGGCCGCGCGGATACCGGTGCGGGCGCCGAGACGACCGAAAACGCCTCGGGTCCGGTCGGTTTCGACTGGGCGCCGGTGGCGGACCTGGGACAGCTGGACGCCGACATGGATCCGGATATGCCCGCCAACGCCGCGATCGACATCAACGCGATCGTCACCGACGGTCCCGAGGGCGCACAGCTGTCCGCCTCCTTCGCGTTCCCGACCGGGCTGTTCGGCAAGCAGCGCGTGCAGGAGTTCGCGGATCTGTGGGTGGCGGCGCTGACCGCGCTCGCCGACCACGTCCGGCAGCCGGAGGCGGGCGGTCTGACGCCGTCCGATCTGCCGCTGGTCGAGGTCGCACAGTCCGAGATCGACGAGTGGGAACAGCAGGATCCGGGTCTGTCGGATGTCTGGCCGCTCTCGCCGCTGCAGTCGGGTCTGCTGTTCCACGCGATGATGACCCAGCAGACCGTGGACGTCTACACCATGCAGGCCGTGGTGGATCTGGGCGGCGTGGTCGACGAGGACCGGCTGCGGGCGGCCGGCCAGGCCATCCTGGACCGCTATCCGAACCTGCGCGCCTCCTTCGTCACCGATGCCGGTGGCCGGGCGGTGCAGCTGATCTCGGATCGGGTCGAGGTGCCGTGGCAGAGCGTCGATCTGACGGATCTGGCGCAGCCGCAGCGGATTCCGGAGTTGAAGCGCCTGCTCGAAGAGGATCGGGCGACGCACTTCGACATGTCGCGAGGCCCGCTGCTGCGGTTCACGCTGTATCGGACCGACGCCCAGGCGTTCCATCTGGCCATCACGACCCACCACATCCTGGTGGACGGCTGGTCGATGCCGCTGCTGCTGCGGGATCTGCTGGTGCTCTACGCGGTGCGCGGTGATACCGCCGCGCTGCCGCGGGTGTCCTCGTACCGGAACTTCCTGAGCTGGCTGGCCGGGCGCGACCGCGAGGAATCGCTGCGCACCTGGTCGAGGGCACTGGCCGGGGCGGACGAGCCGACCCAGCTCGCACCGCCCGCGCGCGGCCCCGAACACTACGAGATCGAGAAGTTCGTCGCCCAGGTCGACGAGGACCGCACGCGCCGGATCACCAAGTACGCCGCCGAGGTCGGGGTCACGGTGAACACGCTGGTGCAGGCCGCGTGGGGCATTCTGCTCGGCCGGCTCACCGGCCGCGACGACGTGGTGTTCGGCGGGACGGTCTCCGGCCGTCCGCCGGAGCTGACCGGGGTCGAATCGATGGTCGGCCTGTTCATCAACACGCTGCCCGTGCGGGTCGGTGTGGACGACCGCCTGGCGGTCGGTGAGCTGCTGCAGCGCCTGCAGCGCGATCAGGCCGATCTGCTCGACCACCACTACGTCGGCCTCACCGATATCCAGCGGATCGCCGGTGCCGGAGCGCAATTCGACACGCTGCTGGTGTTCGAGTCGTATCCGATGGATACCGACGCGATCGCCGCGGCGAGTTCGATCGACGGCATGTCGGTGACCGGTGTCGGCACCAACGACGCGACCCACTACCCGCTGACGCTGCTGGTGACCGCCGAATCGACGATCGAGGTGACCTGGAAGTACCTCACCAGCCGATTCACCGCCGAGGAGGTGCACACCCTCGCCGAGCGGCTGGGCCGGGTGCTGGACGCGCTGATCGGCGATCCGACGGCCGCGGTCGGCGATATCGACATCCTCGACGCGGAGGAGCGCGCGCGCATCCTCGCCGGCGCCGCGGTGACCGCCGAACCGGTCGCCGAGCCCGGCCGGGTCGGCAGCCGTACGGTGGCCAAGGCCCTCGGCGATGTGGTCGAGGAGGATCCGCAGGCTCCCGCGCTGCTGTCCGGCGACGCCGAAATCCCCTATCACGAGGTGGATTCGCGGTCGTCGAAGCTGGCCCGGGTGCTGATCGGGCGCGGGGTCGGACCGGGCGACATCGTCGCGGTGGCGCTGCCGCATTCGGTGGACGCCGTGGTGGCGCTGTGGGCGATCCAGAAGGCCGGCGCCGCGGCGCTGTTCGCCGACGGCCTGTCCTTCGGTGACATCGTCGCCGCGGGCGCCGGCTGGGGTATCGCGCTGGAACCGGCGGCCAAGTCGGTGCGCTGGCTGGTCCCGACCGATCCGAAGGTGCGCGCGGAAATCGACGCTGCTGCGGCACATCCGGTGTCCTATGCCGACCGGGTCCGGGTCCTGCAGGACGACCATCCGGCCTTCGTGGTCCGGGCGGCCGACGGCACCCTGCGCACACTGACCCAGGAGCAGGCCCTCGAACACGCCGACGCCCTGCGCGCCGAGCACGAGATCGACTACGAGTCGACCACGTACACCACGGCGACGGCGGGCCCGGCAGCACTCGCGGAATTCCTGACCTCCGCGACCGCGGGCGCGCTCTCCGTCCTGCCCAGCGGTGATATCGCCGGCGACCTGGCCGAGGGCGAGGTCAGCCACTGGTTCACGGTGGCGGGCGAGGCGACCGATGCGGCCGACGGCGAGGTGCGGGTGATCGAGGCGGAGTGACCGAGGCCGGTGCACGGGGTGCGGCTGCCCGAACGGGGTGCGGCTGATCTCCGGCACGGGCTTTCGGTCCGAGGTTGTCGTGCGGGCGCCGTTCGACTTTCTCATCGACACCGGCGCCTTGCTGCGGTAGCGAGTCGGGAGGGTGGGGTCGACATATTGTCGGGCGGTTGCAGCGCGGACCAGGCACAGTGGATGTGGCACATCGATGCGGGTGCGTCACCCGCGGAGGAGGGGATATGCACGCCGACATCACGCCTGCGCTGGAATTGAGCGGGCTGTACAAGCGGTTCGGTGGGCCGTGGGTGGTCGACGGGGTGAGTGTGGTGGTGCCGCCCGGGTCGTTCTTCGGGCTGGTGGGGCCCAACGGCGCCGGTAAGACCACCACGTTGTCGATGGCGGTCGGGTTGTTGCGGCCCGACGCGGGGCAGGCGCGGATCTTCGGCGCCGATGTGTGGGCGGATCCGGTGCGGGCCAAGACGATCGTCGGTGTGCTGCCGGACGGGCTCGCGCTCCCGGAGCGGCTCACCGGACGTGAGTTGCTCACCTACACCGGCCTGCTGCGCGGTCTGGCGCCGGCGACGGTGGCCGAGCGGGCGCAGGAACTGCTCGCGGTCCTCGAGCTGATCGAGGCGGAAAACACTCTGGTCGTGGACTATTCGGCCGGTATGCGCAAGAAGATCGGGCTTGCCACCGCATTGCTGCACGCGCCCAAGCTGCTGGTGCTCGACGAACCGTTCGAGGCGGTGGATCCGGTGTCGGCCAGCACCATTCGCACGATTCTGCAGCGGTTCGTCACCGCCGGCGGATCGGTGGTGCTGTCCAGTCATGTGATGGCGCTGGTGGAGAATATGTGCGATCACCTCGCCGTCATCGACAAGGGACGGGTGGTCGCCGCCGGATCGGTCGCCGAGGTGCGCGGCGAGGGCAGCCTCGAGGAGGCGTTCGTCCGGCTGGTCGGCGGTCGCATCGGGGGAGACGAGGGCCTGTCGTGGTTGGCGTCCTGATCCGGATGCGCTGGCGGTTGATCGTCCGCGCGATGAACAACGGACGGGCGGCGGTCGGCTTCTGGATCGGTCTGGTCTTCGGGATACTCGCCGCTGTCGCCACCGCGGTGGTGATGGCATCGGCCGGCCACGCGTGGGATACGCGTGCGGCGATCAATGTGGCCGCGACGCTGTACGCCGTGTGGACGCTCGGCTGGCTGGCCGGCCCGATCATCACCGGCAGCAGCGACGAAACGCTGCAGCCCGAACATTTCCGGCTGCTGCCGCTGAGCTATCGCCAACTATCCATCGGTCTCGCGGCGGTGGCCTTCACCGGGCCGGCCGGTGCGGTCAATCTGATCGCCTTCGCCGGGCTGGTCGCGCTCGCAGCTCAATGGGGCGTGGTACCGACTCTGTTCGCTGTCGCCGGGATGTGCCTGCAGCTGATCTTCGTGGTGCTGCTCTCCCGGGCCGTACTCGCGTGGATCGGCGCCGCTATGCGTTCACGCCGCGGTCGCGATCTCGGTGTCGTGCTGGCGGGCCTGACCGGCCTGGCCTACTACCCGCTGCAACTGCTGGTGTCCTATCTCGGACCGCGCTTGGAGCACGTGTCGCCAGGCCTGGGCGCGACATTGCGGATCCTGCCCTCGGGATGGGCGCCCTACGCCGTCCAGGCCGCCGAGGAAGGTCACTGGTGGTTCGGCGTCGGGGCCCTGGCGGGACTCGCCGCTCTGTCGGCGCTGCTGTGGCAGGCGTGGGCGGTACTGCTGCGACGGCGTCTCACCACCACCGCCGCACCCGCCGGTCCCGTTCGCGCACAGGCGGGTTCGGGACGTCTCGACCGGATGGTCCGCCCGACACCGGTCGGCGCGGTGGTACTCAAGGAGCTGCGCACCTGGTCGCGCGACGGCCGGCGGCGGGCGGCGTTGCTGCCGCTGATGCTCATCGGCGTGGTCCTGCCGATCTTCCTCGGACTGCAGAACGGCGGGGCCAGTCTGCCGTTCGCGGGGGTGTTCGTGGTGTGGATGGCCGCGATGGCCAGCGCCAACGTGTACGCCTTCGACGGGACCGCCCTCTGGCACACCCTGGTGATTCCGGGGGCCGTGCGTGCCGATGTACGCGGTCGCATGATTGCCTGGCTCCTGGTGGTCGGCCCCCTCGCCGTGGTTCTCACCCTCGTCCTCCCGGGCGCGGCCGGGCGTCCGCAGATGTATCCGTGGGCGGTGTCGACGCTGCCGGTGGTTGTGGGCGTCGGCGTGGCGGCGTCGATGTTCCTGTCGGTCTACGCCGCGTATCCGCTTCCGCAGCAACGCGGTAACCCCTTCGCCGGCAATTCCGGGAATCCCGGATGCGCGCGGGCGCTGGTCCAGTTGGTGGTCGGCTTCGGTCAGCTCGTGGTCAACCTGCCGGTGCTCGGCCTGCTCGCACTGGGCGCCTATCTCCACAACGCGCTCGTGCAGTGGTCGGCACTGCCGGTCGGAATCGTCCTCGGCGCCGGCGCCGCACTGCTCGGCGCACAGGTGGTCACCCGCCGCGTCGAAGCCCGCGGGCCCGAACTGCTGGCCGAGGTGAAACCGCGCTGAACTACTCCGGGAGTCCTCCGAACTCACCGTGACCGCCATCGCCGCGCGGTCTCACCGACCACGCCGGTGTGCGGCGCGGTCGATCGCCCGATTCGCGTCAGCGCAGCGCGGGGATCCGCATCGTCTCCGCCATGATGCGGGCGCCCTCGTCGTTGAGGTGCAGTCCGTCGCCGCTGTCGAGATCCGGGCGGATGAAGTCCGGCCGCTCCGGATCCGCCACGGCGGCCGCCACATCGAAGACGGCGTCGAAAACCGTTGTGGTCCGCAGCCATTCGTTGACGACCGCACGCACCGGCAGTGCGGGATCCACATTCACCTCCGGATAGATCACCCCGGCGAAGGGCCCGATCGTATTGGCATAGACGGGCAGTCCGGCGGCGTGTGCCCGCGCGGCGAGTTCGGTGTAGCCGGCGATCAGATCGTCGGCCGCGGCCACCGCGCCCAGCCCGAGGTCGTTGATACCGAGATTGACCACCACGTGGGTGACGCCCGGCACCGCGAGCACATCGCGGTCGAACCGGGCCAGCGCGTGTTCGCCGACCTCGTCGGTGAGCAACTGGTTGCCGCCGATGCCCTGATTGACCACCCAGCCGCGGGTCAGCAGCGAATTCAACGCGTCGACCGAGCGGCGATTCGCGCCGACCGTGGTGCCGGCGCCGTCGAACCACGAGTCACCGAACGCCACCACCACCGGGGTATCCGCGTCAGCGAGTACGTCGACGCCCGTCACATAGAAGCGCGAGGCAACCTCCTCGACCTCGGACAGGTCCGGATCGGCGGTGTGATCACCGGCGACCACGGCGGCGATCTCCATCGGCTGATGGGAGAAGGTCGCGAGTCCGGTCGGCCCCGGCAGATACAGGCTCAGCAGGAGATCGTCGCCGCCGTCCACGGCGAGATCGACCGCGTCGCTGATTATTTCGCCACCTACCGGGATGTGAACCCGGTCGGCTCCGTCGAAACGCAGCACGGTACCGGTTTCGGCGACAGCCGCGAACCCGCTCTTGCGCAAGGCGATCCGAGCCGCGCTGATCTCCAACGCGTCACGTCCGTACCGATTGCTCAATCGCACCCGGAGCCGGCGCCCGCCACCGGCCATGTGCAGCACCTGGCGCACGGTCCGATCGGTGAACCCCCGGGGTTCGGACAACTGGAACTGCTCGTAGGGGCTGATGATCGCGGAGCGGAATCCGGCGAGCCAGGTGCTGGTCATGACATCTCCATTTAGTTGCCGTGAGGAATATCCCCGCAGCAATAATATGGAAGATATTCCTCATGTCAACTATCCGCACAACAACTGTGCGTTAGGCTGACCGCATGGAGCACCCGCACGACGCCGACCTCTTCGACGACCCGCGCCTCTCCGACATCGGCATGCTGTTCGAGGCGACGAGCGGAATCCGCCGCAAACTCGAACCGACCTGGTCGGCGAACGGGCTGTCGGTGCTGGACTTCACGGCGCTCATGCGTCTGAGCCGCTCGCCCGGACGCCGGCTGCGGATGACCGATCTGGCCGATCAGGCCCAGCTGTCGACCAGTGGTGTCACCCGCCTGGTGGATCGGCTCGAACGCAACGGATTCGCCCGTCGCCAGTCCGATCCGAACGATCGCCGCAGCTCCTACGCCGCACTCACCGCGGCCGGTGCGACGCGGCTGGCGAAGGTGCTGCCGGAGTATCTGAAGATCCTCGACACCTGGTTCTACGGTCAACTCACCCCGGCGCAGTGCGAGGCGCTGATCAGCGGCCTCCGGATCATCCGCGACGCCACCTTCCCCGAGGCGGGCCGGCTCTCCGACTGATCCGGTGCGGGTAGCCGAATGCTCGCGTTCACCGCACGGTCCGGTATCGCCCGGTCCCTATTGCCGAGATTCGCCCGGTTCGGCTCGTAGACTCGACCGATACGAGTTACTTCCCAGCGACATCGGTCGACGACGGGAGCGGCGCATGGCTGATCACGTTCGAACAGACGCTGAGCTCGGTTCGCCACCCACCGGTGCCAGACGGTGGTACGCCCTCGCGGTCCTCGCGCTGGGGCTCGGGATGGTGACGCTGGACGGCACCGTCGTCGGTGTCTCGCTGCCGGCGATCATCGGTGATCTGGGACTCGATTTCACCCAGGCGCAGTGGGTTTTCTGCGTGTACTCGGTGGTGCTCGCGGTCCTGCTGATCATGGTCGCCCGGATCGGCGACCGCTTCGGCCGCCGTGCCCTCTTCGCGCTCGGAGTGCTGATCTTCGTCGGTGGCAGCCTGTTGGCCGCCTCCGCCGATTCGGCGAGCCCGCTCATCTGGGGGCGGCTGCTGCAGGGCATCGGTGGTGCGGCGGTCGTGGCGGGATCCCTGGGCACGGTAGCCGCGATGTTCCACGGTCGCGCACGCGTGATCGCCTTCACGACGTGGGTGGTCGCCCCGGCCGCCGCGGCGGTCGTCGGCGCCGCACTCGGCGGGTGGTTCGTCGACTCCTTCACCTGGCCGTGGATCTTCCTGATCAACGTGCCGATCGCGGTGGTCGTCCTGATCGGCACCGTGCTCGTGCCCGAAACCCGCATCGGCGCCGCGGCCACCGGACCGGACGTGGACGGATGGCTGCTCAGTGCCGCCGGGTTCGCGCTGGTGATCTTCGCCCTGATCGAGGGGCAGCGCTACGGCTGGGTGCGGCCTCGGCGGGAGTTCACCGTGTTCGGCGTGACCTGGTCGACCCAGTCGGCGAGTTCGCCCATACCCTTCGTCCTCGGCGTGGGGGTGCTGCTGCTGGTGCTGTTCGTCTTCTGGGAGCGACACCGGGTGAAGGTGGAACATGCTGCGCTGGTGGACTTCTCGCATCTGCGCGATCCCCGGCACTGGGGTGACGGCGCCGCCCTGCTGCTCGCGGCGGCACAGTTCGGACTGCTCTTCGTGCTGCCGCTGTACCTGGTGAACTGTCTCGGGTTGTCCACGCTGCGAACGGGTTCGATTCTCGTGGTGCTGACCGGATGCGCGCTCATCTCGGCGGTGCTGACCGCCGGACCGCTGCGAACGGTACCTCCACAGTGGTTGATACGGATCGGCCTGGCGATCGCGTTGCTCGCGATGGCGGTGACCGCGCTGGCGTTGACCTCGACGATTCCGGCGTGGGTGCCGACCGTGCTACTGGCCTGCTACGGCGTCGGTCTGGGACTGGCCGCCGCCCCGCTGACGGCGAGTATGCGCACGGGTGCGGGCGCCATGGCATCGGATCCGGGCTCGATCACCGCGGCCACGGCCCGGCCCGCCGGTGCCGCGCTGGGTGTGGCGGTGCTCGGCAGCACCCTCTCGATCGGTCTCGGCCACTTCCTGCCCGACCGGCTGAGCTACGTTCCGGGCCTGGCCACCCGCGCCGCCGGGGAGGTGGGTGCGGCCACCCGCGATTCGGCGGGCGGTGCGATCGCCGGACTGCGCGCCCAGCACGCACCGGCCGCGGTCACCGATGCGCTGGCCAACGGATTCGCCGACGCGACCCGCGTGGCGCTGCTCGGCGTCGCGGTCGTGCTGCTCCTCGCGTTCGTGGTGGCCACGCAAATTCCGCAGATCGACACCGAGCAGATCGACACCGAGCAGACCGACGCGCGGCAGACCGAGGCCGGGCGGATCGATGGCGAACCGCCCGGTGCGGTAGCCCGCGACCGAGACCTCGAGCGACCGGACCAGCCGCGCCCGACCATCGACGGCAAGGGCGCCGCGCCGGTCGAACGTGGCGACGCGACGTAGCGATCCCGCAGTCACCGCACGGGATCACGCGTCGCCGTCACCAGTCGATCAGGTCGAGTTCGTGCAGACGCCGGAACACCAGCATCGAGCCGGGCGCGACATGCGGCATGGCCGCGTACTCGCCGACGGTGAAATAGCGCAGTTCCGCGATCTCGCTCGTCGGCGTCGGTTCGCCGGTGAGCTCCGCGGTGAAACAGGTCATGTGCAGTGCGGTGCCCGGCGTGTGCCCGTACGCCTCACATTCGAAGACGCCCAGCTCGTCGTGGGCCGTCACGTCGACACCCAGTTCCTCCCGCACCTCGCGGTACAACGCCTGCACCGGTGATTCGCCGGGGTCGATCTTCCCGCCCGCCATGTAGAACACCTCTTTGCCGGTCGACCGTGTCTGCAGCAGACGGCGATTCCGGATGTGGGCGAGCGCGGCGGTGCGAATCAAGGAGTTCACTGGGCGGCCGGTGCGAGCTTCCAGTGGTCGTGCAGGGCCGAGGCGATCTCGGGCAGCAGGGTGACCGGTATCCGCTTCTCGCGCAGGATCCGGCGAATCTCGGCGACCTGTTCGCGCTTGCGATGTTCGTAGGCGTTGGACACCGGATGCCGCACCGGCGGAATGCTGAGCAGGACCAGCTCGTCGTGCGGTTCGTCGCCGCCGGTCAGATCCAGCGCGAGCGACCAGCGGGCCCGCTCGTCGAGGGCGAACCGGCCCGCCACCACCCGATCCCACTCCAGCCGCGATTCGGCCCACGGGGTGCGCCGATAGATCGCGCGGTCGGTGAGAACGACGACATCGCGACCGAACAGCGCCACCAGTAGCGCGATACCCGCCACCGCCCCGGCCAGCAGCCCGGTGAAGATCCGGTTCACCCCGAACAGGACCACCACCGCACCACAGATCACCAGCACCGACAGCACGGCGAGCGCACTGTAGGTGAGGGTGCGGCGGCCGGTGACGACACCGGCCCGCACCGCACGCATCGGCCCGCGGGACCGGCGGGAGATATCGGGTCCGGAAACCGGTGGGACGTCGTCGCTCATGGTGATACCTCGGAGATCGCCGGCGCCGGGCTCAGCCGCGCAGCGGGACCGCGGCCTCGGCGGTGTAGACCAGGAAGGTCAGGCTCTCCTGGAAGTACAGCTGCACGCTCTCCGCGTCGTGGGACAGGTAGCCGATCGACAGATCCTGCCCGAGTTGCAGATCGAAGTCGCCGCCGCGGGTGGTCAGCACGAAGGCGCCGTCGATGGCGGGCGCCCAGATGATCTCGCCTTCGGGGATCAGCCGCTCGATATGCGTGCGGATCGGGTGGCCGTGGTCGGAGGTCTCACTCACGGC
Source organism: Nocardia sp. BSTN01 (assembly GCF_015354405.1). Lineage (GTDB taxonomy): Bacteria > Actinomycetota > Actinomycetes > Mycobacteriales > Mycobacteriaceae > Nocardia. The sequence goes on from NZ_JADKYP010000027.1 coordinate 27,437, forward strand.
GGTGTACAGATCGGCGCTCAGCAGCACCGAATACGGCCCGTCGACACCGGCGAGGCGCAACTTGCTCAGTGCCTGGGCGATGGCCTCGGGGATGAGGCGCGGATCGCTCGGCGCGGTGACGGGAGTGTTCGATACGGCCGCCCGGATGCCGGTGATCCCGGCGGCGGGGTAGCCCTCGAAGACGGCACGGTCCTCGGCGAACGCGATCTTGCGGGCGGCATCCTTCACCGGATCCAGATCGGCGTCCTCGGCGCCGCGCTCGACGTTGTCGAGCTCTTCCCGCGAGAGCGTGAACGGCACCCGCAGCTCGACCAGCGGCGCCACCAGGCGCTGGCGGGCCTGCACGCCCTGATCCGGCGCGTCGATGACGGTGGTGCGTCCCAATCCGACCGCGGAGTAGTCGGTGCCGTGCGGACCGGACAGGTCCACCACCCGGCGACCGGCGATATGACGCCGGAAGGTGCGCGTCGCCTCCTCCTCGATGGCCGACCACGCCTCGGAGGTGATCGGCGCGAGTTCACGGTGCAGATTGTTCATTGCGGAATCCTTTTCAACGTGCCGATACCGAGAGAGCCGTCGCCGGAAGGCGCGGCCACGGGCAGCTCGGCGATACCGGCTGCCCCGAGTTCCAGGTCCTGTTCCGCATCCGCCTCCTGCTCGGGGGCGTCGGGAAGGTCGTCGAAGAAATCGTTGGCCGGGGTGAAGAACAGCGTGCCGGTGATCGCGGTGGAGAAGTCGAGAATACGGTCGTACGGTGCTTCGTCGGTGCCGAGGAACATGCGCACCAGCATCCGCTCGGTGACATCCGGGGTGGCCGCGTAAGCGATGTAGTACGTGCCGAATTCGCCCTCGCGGACACTGCCGAAGGGCATGTTGGCGCGCAGTATCTGGCGTTCGGTCCCGTCCGGATCGATCAGGGTGTTGACCGCCACATGGGAATCCGCCGGCTTGTCCTCGTCGGACAGTTCCAGATCCTCGAGTTTGGTACGGCCGATGACGAGCTGCTGCTCCTCGACGGTCAGCGAACTCCACGCCTCCAGATCGTGCAGATATTTCTGCACGACGACATAACTTCCGCCGGCGAAGTCGGGATCCTCGTCACCGATCAGTGCCGCGGCGACCGCGGCGGGACCCTCGGGATTCTCGGTGCCATCGACGAAGCCGAGCAGATCGCGCTGTTCGAAATAGCGGAATCCGACCGTCTCGTCGATGATCGTGGCGGCGCCCTTCAACCGGGAACCGATCAGCATCGCCAATTCGAAACAGGCGTCCGGCAATTCGCCCTTGATGTGGAACAGCAGATCGCCCGGCGTGGCCGGAGCCTGATGCTTCGCCCCGGCGTAGCCCGGAAATTCGTGCAGCTCAGCGGGTTTCGGGCCGGCGAACAGCCGATCCCAGGCGGCGGAACCGATACTCGTCACGCAGGACAGCTGCGTCTGCGGCACCCGGAATCCGATCGAGCGCCGCAGGCCCGCCAGATCGGCGAGAAGGTCACGCACCACCGGCTCACCGCCCTCGTCGATGGTCGCGACGAGGAAGATCGCGGCGCGCGAGAGCGGATCGAGGATCGGCTGCGGCTCACCCATGATCAACAGGGTACGGTGCCCACCCGACAGCGGGTGCGGACGGCCCGGCCCGGCGAGACCGGCGTCACTTCGCGACGGTCAGCAGGAATACCGCGTCGTCGATCGCTTTCACACTGTGCCGGGCCGACGGAATGACCAGCAGATCGCCGGGCGATCCCTTCCACTCGTTGGTGCCGCAGATCAGAATCAGGGTTCCGGTCAGAACCTGCAGGGTGGCTTCACCGTGAGTTTCGTGCTCGGCCAGGCTCTGGCCGGCGGTCAGCGCGATCAGGGTCTGGCGCAGGCTGTGGGTATGGCCGCCGTAGAGGGTTTGCGAACTGCGTCCACTCGTGGCGGATGCGGCCAGTTTCAGCTGCTGGCGAGCCGCCGCCGTCAGCGATTTCTTGTCCATGATCTGCCTCTCGCGGTTCAGCCGGGATCGGGGCTGTGGTCACAGGCTGGATATCGCTGAGTATGCCGGACCCACCTCGCCCGGTCGGGCGTTTCGCCGATGCGATTCGGGTTCGAGACCTGCCGGGCCCGGTCAGCCGACCGTCGCGGGGGCGGTGTCGCGGGCGAAGCACCGGATCCGGTAACGCAGACCCGACCGAGACTGCGACCAGGGCGCGTCCTCCACCTGCCAATCGCCCTCGATCGCGGGTGCGTAGGCGTCACCGGGGATATCGGTGTCGACTTCGGTGACTATCAGGTCGGTCGCGTAATCCATTGCCTGCCGGTAGATTTCGCCGCCGCCGATGATCCACACGGTCTCCGCGGCGGCCAGTGCGATGGCGCCGGCCACCGAGTCGGCGCGTTCGGCGCCCGGCGCCGACCACTGCGATTGCCGCGTGATGACGATATTGCGCCGCCCGGGCAGCGGCCGGAAGCGCGCGGGCAGCGAATCCCAGGTGCGCCGGCCCATCAGCACCGGATGATCGGCGGTGACCGTTTTGAAATGCGCCATATCCTCGGGCACTCGCCACGGGATGGCGTTGTCGGCACCGATCACGCCGGCCGGGGTCTGCGCCCAGATCAGCCCGATGCGGCTCATACCGCCACCGGCGCCTTGATCGCCGGATGATGGCGGTAGTCGAGCACTTCCACATCCTCGAAGCCATAGTCGAACAGGCTCGGCGCGGGCCGCAGATGCAACCGGGGGAACGGATACGGTTCGCGGCTGAGCTGTTCGCGGACCTGGCTCAGATGGTTGTCGTAGATGTGGCAGTCGCCGCCGGTCCAGATGAAATCGCCGGGCTCCAATTCCGTCTGCTGCGCGACCATATGGGTGAGCAGCGCGTAGCTCGCGATATTGAACGGCACCCCGAGGAACAGGTCGGCGCTGCGCTGGTACAGCTGACAGGACAGTTTTCCGTCCGCCACATGGAATTGGAAGAACGCGTGGCAGGGCGCCAGCGCCATCTTGTCCAGCTCTGCCACATTCCAGGCCGAGACGATGATCCGGCGGGAATCCGGGTCGGTGCGCAGGGTTTGCAAAACCTGCGCTATCTGGTCGATATGGGTGCCGTCCGGCGTGGGCCAGCTGCGCCACTGGACCCCGTAGACCGGGCCCAGTTCACCGTGCGCGTCGGCCCATTCGTCCCAGATCGTGACGCCGTGCTCGTGTAGCCAGCGGATGTTGGAATCGCCGCGCAGGAACCACAGCAATTCGTAGACGATCGATTTCAGATGCACCTTTTTCGTGGTGATCAGCGGGAATCCGGCGGAGAGGTCGTAGCGCAGCTGATGTCCGAAAATCGAACGCGTACCCGTCCCGGTGCGGTCGGATTTCGGCGTACCGCGCTCGAGTACCAGCCGCAGCAGATCCTCGTACTGAGTGTCGTTTCCGGGCGCGCCGTCCATATCCGCAAGCCTAGCCTTCGGGCGACCACCGCCCTCATCGCCCGGTGGTCCGCTGGCTAGCCTGGGGCACCGTGCGCATGCTCTATGTGATCGGAATCGGCGCCGGTGATCCCCGGCAGGTGACCGTGCAGGCGGTCGAGGCGATTCGGCAGGTCGACACGTTCTTCGTCATCGGCAAGGGCGAGACCAAGCGGGAGCTGACCGAGGTCCGCGCCGCGATCCTCGCCGGACACGCCGATCCGGAGCATCGCGTGGTGTCCATCGCCGATCCACCGCGGGAACGCACGGTCTCCGGCGCCGCCGATTACCGCGAGGTGGTCGAGGACTGGCATCGCCGCCGCGCCGAACTGCTGGCCGAGGCATTCGATGCCACCGAGGGGGTCGGCGGCATCCTGGTCTGGGGTGATCCCTCGCTCTACGACAGCACCCTGCGGATGGTGCAGCGAGTGCTGGACGCGGGAACGCGATTCGAGTACGCGGTGATCCCGGGGGTCACCAGCGCGCAGGCCCTGGCGGCGGCCCATCGCATCGTGCTGCACGAGATCGGCGAACCGGTGCACATCACCACCGGTCGCCGCCTGCGTACCGAGGGCGTGGCGGCCGACGGGTCGACGCTGGTGATGCTCGACGGCGAGTGTTCGTTCACGCAGGTGCCCGGCGACGATCTGCACATCTGGTGGGGCGCCTACCTGGGCATGCCGGACGAGACGTTGATCGAGGGTCCGCTGCGGGCGGTCGAGGATCGAATCGTCCGGCGCCGCAACGAACTTCGGGAGGCCAAAGGATGGGTGATGGACATATATCTCTTGCGCAGAGCCGATTAGCGGGCGTTCGTCCCCCGGATATGTCCGAAATAGCCCCAAAATTGCTGTGGAATAAATCGATACGAATGTGATCCAGACCACCGGCCGGTTCGAATCACTGTCATCGATCGAAATCCGACTGGAGGTTTTCATGGCAGGGCAGCATTCGGCGGCATCGGGACAGTGGTGCCGGCGCGTTGGTTCCTCACTCGTCATCGGCGCGTTGCCACTGACCGTGGCGCTGTGGCAGACGGGTGTGGCGGGGGCGGCCGCGCCGACCGCCGAATCGGGTGTGGCGGGGGCGCTGCCGGACGCCGGAACCGTCGCCGCCGGTGTCTCGAACGCGGCGGATGCCGTGGCACGCGTGGTGGCGCAGGCCAATCCGTGGCAGTTCCAGCCGAGTGCCGCGACCGATCCGGCCGTACCGCCGTTCGCCGCGCCGGTCGCCGATGCCGAACCGAATGCCTCCGCCGATGCCGCAGCGCCGGCCGCCGCACCCGCCCCGGGCGCCGTCTCGTCGAACCGCAACGCCGCCAACAGCACTCGGGCGGTCCCCGATCTGACCGCGCCGGCCATGGTGAATCCAGGCGCACTGCATCTGCCCGACCTCGCCCATCCGGCGGCGCCGGTGGCGCCGATCAAGGCGCCCGACGGCACCATCCGGATCGGTTCGGTCGTCACGCCCCGGCCCGATTTCATCGATCCGCAGTTGAGCGCGCAGATCAACGATTCGGCCGCGCAGACCGAGGCGGGGTTGGCGCAGACACTGGACTCGGCCGGATTCGAGCCGTCGCGCTCGGACCGCATCGCCGCGGACACCCTCGCCGGCGCGGTGATCGGGTCCAGCGTGGGCAATATCGTCAGCAGCCCCATCGCGAGCACCAGCGCGGTCGTCGGCGCGGTCGCCGGTTTCATCGCCGGGATCCCGTTCCTGCCCGCGGGCCTGGTCGTCATGCCGGTCGTCGGGGCCGCCATCGGATACGCGGTGATCGCGGCGCCGGCCGCTGCCGCGGGTGCCGCGATCGGCGCCGGAGTGGGCGCGATCGAGGGTGCGGTCGCCCCCGGTGCGGCCACACCGCCGCAGGCGGCTCCCGCTCAGATGTGATCCGGGCCGCGGCCGTCGCGCGAATGCGGCCGGTTGTCGGTGGGCGCCGGTAGGCTGCGTGAATGCCCGAGTTGCCGGAGATCATGGCGCTCGAACAGTTTCTGGTCGAGCATGCCGTCGGCGCGGTTGTCGGGCGGGTCGACGTCGCGGCGCTGAGTGTGCTCAAGACGTTCGACCCGCCGGTGACCGCGCTGTCCGGGCGTGACGTCACGGGCGCCGGGCATTGGGGCAAGCATCTGGGCCTCGACTGCGACGGCCTGTGGCTGATCACGCATCTGTCCCGCGGTGGCTGGCTGCGCTGGATCGACGAACCCGGCGCCGCGCCGCCGAAACCGGGGAAAGGCCCACTGGCACTGCGGGTCCACTTCTTCACCCCGGAGGGCGCGACGCCCGCCTTCGATCTCACCGAGGCCGGTACCAAGAAGCGGCTCGCGGTCTGGATCACCGAGGATCCGCGGTCGGTGCCCGGCATCGCTCGCCTGGGCCCCGACGCGCTCGAGATCTCCGAGGACCACTTCGCCGAACTCCTCGCCGGCACCTCGCAGCGACTGAAAACCGTCTTGGCCGATCAGAGCGTACTGGCCGGCATCGGCAACGCCTACTCCGACGAGATCCTGCACGCCGCCCGGCTCTCACCCTTCGCCACCGCGTCCACACTCGGCGCGGACAAGGTCGCCGAGCTGTACCGGGCGATGCGCGGCATCCTCACCGACGCGATCACCCGCTCCGTCGGTCAGGACGCGGCGCGGCTCAAGGGGGAGAAGCGGTCGGGCATGCAAGTGCACGCGCGGACCGGACTGCCGTGCCCGGTCTGCGGCGACACCGTGCGCGAGGTCGCCTACGCCGACAAATCGTTCCAGTACTGCCCGACCTGCCAGACCGGCGGCAAGATCCTCGCCGATCGGCGGATGTCCCGGCTGCTCAAGTAGTTCAGACCAGCGCCGGAACCCGGACTCCGTGCCACGCGAGTCGTTTCGCGCGATCCGGATCGACCTCCACCCGCGCCGGGCTGTCGATGATGCGCGTGCTGCGGCGCTGCTCGGTGTACTGCGGCCAGGACGGCAGCGGCTCGCCCTTGCGGGCGAACGACAGCCAGTTGTCCTGGAATTCGCGCTGCACCGCGAGGAAGTCCCGGTAGCCGCCGGCCGCGGTGAGGCCACGTCCGATCGCACTGTCCACACCGCCGAAAACCGGAATCAGATCGAACGCGTGGGTGGCGCCGAATCCGGCCAGCTGGACCACGCGCGGCGCGTAGTCGAGCCGATAGGCGTAGGTCGGGGCGTGGCGGCTGTGGCCCTCGAGCACCTCCACGGTGGGGCGCCAGAAGACGAAGTCACCGCCCATGCGCACGGCGGCCCGCCGCGACGGATAACCGGGATAGGCTGCCACGACCCGCTTTTCGAGATCGGCGTCGCCGCATCGCGACAGCGCCACATGCAGCTGTTCGGCGGTGGTGGGCAGGGTGCGGTCGAAGCGTTTGAACAGGGTCGCCTCATCGCGGTTGGTGCCGATGATCAGCGGGACGGCGTGGGCGCGCCCGGCGGCGATGGCATCGATCGGATCCATCGGCAGGAAGTCGCCGTCGACGACCGGGGCGGCGGGGAAGCTGCCCGGCTGCCGCCACAACACATCGCCGATCGCGCGGTCGGCGGCCTTGCGGATGTCGTTCGCACCGGCGCTGCTCAGCGCCTCGGCCGCCTCGTCCGGCGTGGCGCCGAGATTGTCGACGCAGCGCCGGGCGAAGATCCGCGCCTCCTCGGCGGTCAGCGACCAGTCCGCCGGCGCGCTCTGCGCGATGCCCCGATGGAACAGCCCGGCCGCGGCCGGGGTGGCGAGCAGGCTGACCACCGCGTGCGCGCCGGCCGATTCGCCGAAGATGGTCACATTGTTCGGGTCACCGCCGAAGGCCGCGATATTGCGCTGCACCCACCGCAGGGCCGCCACCTGGTCGCGTAGACCCAGATTGGATTCGAAGGGCCGTGTCGCCGTGGAGAATTCACTGAAGTCGACATAGCCGAAGGCGCCCAGCCGATAGTTGAACGACACGACGACCACATCGCCGCGCAATGCCAGCCGGGCGCCGGAGTACAGCCGCAGCGCCGAGGTGCCGAGCACATAACCGCCACCGTGGATGAACACCATGACCGGCCGGGGCGCGGTGGCCGGTTCCAGCGGCGCGGTGACGTTCAGGGTCAGGCAGTCCTCGCTCGTCGGCTGCGGACCCCGCGGACCGATGCGGGCGCCGTCGCGCTGCTGCATCGCGGCGAATCCGTATTCGGTGGCCAGCCGTACACCGGACCAGCTCTCGACGGGCTGCGGCGCGCGGAAACGAAGATCGCCGACGGGCGGTGCGGCGAAGGGAATCGAACGCCACTGCGCGATGCGACGCCGCCGGAGACCGCGGACAACGCCGTCGGCGGTCGTGATGTCAACCATTACCCGATGGTAACCGTTACTGCAGGTACCCTTCGACCTGCTTCACGGGGTTGGCTTGGGCTTCGTCGGGGTTGCCGCCCTGCTGGATGCGGGCCCGCCGCTGCCGCAGCAGATCCCAGCACTGATCGAGCATCACCTCGAGATCGGCCAGCTTCGCCCGTTCGGTCTCGGGATCGAGCTCCCCGCTGGTGGCCTTGGACCGCAGCTGATGCTCCTGCTTCACCAGGTCCTGGATATGGGCAAGGATGTCCTGTTCGGTCATGAGGCCATGGTACGGCGCGGTGCGGTGCGCCACGGGTGACGCGGCCTGTTCGGTCGCCTCCCGCCGAGAGCGGGTACCGGTCCAGTCGTTTCGTCAGGTCCGGCAGGCTCGCGCTCACCTGCGGATCGGCCGTGGCGACGACTCCCGCACCGGGCCACCGTGGCGCTCTCCGGTCGGGGCGGTGGGGCCGGCGCTTCCGTTCGGGGTTCGGAGCGCCGTGCCGGTACCGGTCGCATCAATGATGTTGGCGAGGAACGGGACTCGGGCGACCGCTGCGGCCGGATGGCGGCGCAGGACGGTTTCGCGCACGGTCCGGATGTACCCTTCGGTTTCCGGATGATCGCGGCGCCGCAGGTAGTGGCCGAAGTCGTAGTCACCACCCAGCAACTCGTGTGTCGTCTCCGCGAGCAGCCGTAGCCTTTCGTTCGCGGGTGTGGACGGGCGGGTTCGGCGCAGTTGTGTGCGCAGGGCGTCGTCGAGTATCTCGGGAGCGGCATCCGGTCCGGCGGCCAGCACTTCCGCGACGGTGGAGGTGAACCACTGGGCGATTCGCCCCTCCACCGATGTCGTGCCCTGGAATCCGTCGCGCAACCGCATGGCGTGACGCAGCTGATACGGCTCGATCCAGTGGTTGAGGAAGCGGTCGTATACGGGGCGGCAGGCGATCATCGGAAGCAAGCTGTCGCCCGCGTAACGTGCTCGGAAGTATGCCGGTGTCTGCCGGTCCAGGGCTCGGCAACCCGGATAGTTCAATCCGTAGACACCGTCGCGGGGGATGGGATCGAAATGCCGGAACTCCTCCGGCCGCAAGAGTTTCCGGGTCAGGTCACGATCGACTTGGAGGATCGGTCGTGCCGCGACCATCGCGAGGTAGGGGTACTGCGGAAGTTCGTCGAGCGACAGGTCGCGCTGCACGCGGCCGATGGCGCTGGCATGTGCCGCGGTGTCGGGTCCGCTGGGCTGCTCCAGCTCACCTCCCCACATCGTCCCGTATTTGTAGACGGGCAGCAGCTCACCGGGCGTCCGGGGTCGCGGCTGTTCGAGCAGCAACCTGCGGCCGCTCGTATTGGGAAGGCCGAGAGCCGCTTCCGCCTCCAGCGCGGCGGCCGAGAATGCCGCGAGCACACTCAGCCGGGGCCCGCGTTCGCCCAGCCAGTTGAGCTGCCAGTCCCAGTAGTCGGGACTGTCGATCCAGGCCGGGCCGTGCTGTTCACCCGCCGCGATGCGCAGCAGATCATCGATGTAGTCGAAGCTCGGACCGAATCCGAGTAGTTCCGCGGCGAGCCGGTCGGGTTCGGGTGCGTATGCGGTCGCGGACGGCCGACTTCCGATCCGGGGTTCGGGCGGGGTCGAGTCGCGTCGTTCGGCCTCGGCTGCGGCCAGCTCGCTGAGCTTGTTGTGGAGTACCGCTTCACCCTCGGTCGGTGTCAGGGTGTCGACCTCGGCAGCCACTACCGATTCCGCCTCGGCCTCCTGAGTATCGAGGGCGCCATCCTCCTGGCGGATGCCGTACGAGCTGAATTGCTCTGCCATCCAAGCCCGCAAAGCTGGAATGTCGTTGGAACCGTACCTGTCTCGAAAGTACTGTCTGACCACCTCGTACGGACCCGGCGCGTCGTCGGGCAGGTGCCTGCGCAGCAGATGCGCCAATTCGTGAACAGCCAGGCAGAAGTAGACCCGATCGAGATCGACGCGCAGCCGTCCGGCAGCCAACTGCGCTATCGCATCGTCGTGCATTCGCGCCGGTGCGGCCATCCACCATTCGTTGAATTCGACGGCGTCGACGGAAGCGTGGCCGAATTCGCCGATGTCCCCGGGAGCGATCCTGATCTTCGACACCTCGTCGAGGATCGGGAATCGGGCGATCATGTGCCGTATGCCCGCGATGAGATCACCGGCGGTGGCCGCAGTAATGCCAGGGTTGTCGAGCCCGATGATTTCGATTCCGTGGTCGGCCAGTAGCGCCGCGGCCATGGCCGACTTGGCCTGTTGTTCCGCCGGCGTCGCAGGGCGGTACTCGGCCGCCAGTTGCTGTCGGAGCTGGTCCCTCCCGACCTGGCGCTGCGGCGCGAGCGTGGTCAGCAGGTTGTGAAGCACCTGCTCTCCGACCGACGTGTCCTCGGGATCGTGTTCCATCGCCGAAAAGGCTCCCGCCAGCGCGGCGGCACCGTCCAACCTTCCGTCGGCGCCCGGTCCGTAATGGCGGAATTGGCTTTTCGACCAGGCGTATGCGTCACTCGGAAGCCACGCCGTCGCCCCCTGGTGACTGCCCTCATGGTGGTCGATGAGGGTCGTCTTGGCATCTCGTTGTGCGGTCCGCCGCGTCGCTGCATTGAGGGCGTAGCCGAACTCACGTCGGACCAGCCCGAGCATCGGCTTCTCGGCGGCCCCCACAGCTCGTCCGCTGTCTATCATCGCGGCCCATTCCGCAGCGAAGCGCGCTCGATCGGCTGCGACGATGTCGGACACCGTGATCGACCGGGTGATGGGGTAACCGGCGCCGCTTCCGGCGACGTGATCGCTCACGGCGAGCGGGCGTGTCTCCGGGATGGGGCCGAACCCGATCCGGAGTAGTTGGACGTGCGGATATTTCGTCAACAGGTGGTGTATCGCCCGGGCTAGGTCACGAACGAGTTCCACTGTTACGCCGGGTATGTCGATTCCGAACATGTCGACGGCGTGTCTGTCCCACAACTCGGCGGCGACCGCGGCGCCCGTCGTACAGGCTGCGAACGGGTCGGCCACGGCCCGATCGACAGCACCGGCCGCGACCACCGAATCGCGTGCCGCACGCGCCAGACGCCGATGCTGCTCACGCAATTCCTCCGGGTAACCCGGATCATCGAACGGCAGTCGCTGTTCCGGGGTGGCGATGCGCCAATGGCGTTGGAGGCGGCCGTTGTGAATCCGGCTGCCCAGGTCCTCGAGGAAGTCGTCGGTCGAGATATCTGTCCCGGAATCCAGCGCGGCGTGCACGAATCGCACTGCGATTTCGGCCAATCGCAGATGTTCGGACAGCACGTCGTTCGGAAGGTCGTAAAATTTCGTGGTGTCCGGCGAGATTCGGTTGCTGCTGTTGTGCGCGTCGATCCAGGCCTGCTCGGTCGTCGTGTCGAGTGTGGCGCCGTATCCCGTGGGTTCGTCGGGTAGTTGAGCGGTCGCAACCGCGTACATGCGAGCCGCAGATCCGACGACCAGCGAACGCGGAGGGGGTGCGGGAACGTCGCTGCTCGTCTCCTTGGATCGAGGCGCTGAGCCGATTTCGCCGTCCTCGGCCACCCGGTCCGTCGCTTCCCCGGCTTGGAGCGGCATCGGGTTTTCGTGAGACGCGCCGGAACGCTCGGTGTGGGGCTGCTTCGGGTTACGAGGTCGACCGGGTTCGAAACGTGTGACGCTCCATGGCGTTACGCCGCCGGGCACCGTTCCGATCGCCGGGTCCGCGTCGACTCTGCGCGGAGCGGCGTCCAGGGCGTCGGCGATCTCGTTGCGGGTGGGCGGCACGGCGCCGCGGGCGGGCTGCCGTCGGCCCGTATTCGGCCGGAGCGCCGGCGCGGCCCCGAGTGGTGGGCGTCCGCGATCATCGGTGGGGAAGGTCACCGTGTAGGTGCCGTCCGGGATGGCGGGTCGGCCTGCCGGATCCACCACCCATCTGCCGTCGACGGACCGGACGTGCGCTCGGGCGAGTTGTTCTCGTGTGCTTCGTTCTGCGAGTTCGGTCGGGACTTGGTGGTGGATCGGTGTAGCCGGTGTCTCGTAGGTGCCTCCCAGCGATGCGGCGAGGTACCTCGCCCTGCCCAGTACATCGAATCGACGTATCACCGATCCGGCGGTGATGGTGCCCATGGCCGCCGTCATTCCGATCGCGGTGGGTGTGGCTCCTTGGTTGGCGATGAGCGTGCCGCCCGCGAGACCGGCCAGGGAGTAGGCGGCGATTCGGCTGACGTTGAGGAAGGAACTCGCGCGCCCCAGCCGGTCCTCGGGCACGTTCTGGCTGAAGTAGGCGTTGGTCCGCACGCCGGTGGCTCCCAGGGCCACCCAGCCCGCCGCGTAACCGGCCCCGCCGATGTACGGGTCGTTCGTGACCGCGGTGATCAAGGCGCTGGCCGCCATCCCGGTCAAACCGACGTATTTGGCGGCCAGCAGTTTGTGGATGTCGACCTTGCTCAACCATCGTTTGGGGAAGAAATTGCCGATGATGCCGCCGATCGACGGCAGGATGAACGCCGCGGAGGTCTGGCCGCCGGAAAGTCCGGCCGCGGTCAGCGAGTGGATGAAGAAGAAATGTTGTGCGCCCAGGTATCCGTTGGTGACGACGAGATTCCAGGTGTAGTTGCGCAGGATCTTGTCTTGGTTCAGCGCTTCGAAGCCGGGTATGAACACCTGGCGCAGTCGGTCTCGAAACGATTGCGGCTCAGTCTGTTTCGGTGGGGGCGGCAGCTCGCGAATCCTACGCAACCCCGCCACGTTGACGCCCGAGGCCGCCGAGTCGAATCCGAAGAGCAACCACGGTTCCAACGCCCCCGCGAAACTGTTGCCGATCGTCCGGGACAGGTTGGTCACGAAGGCGTTGTATTGGCTCAATCCCTGCTGCAACCGTTCGCCGGACCCGATGATTGCGCGGTTCACCCGGAATGCGGCCGGCCCGTACAGCGTGTCGGCGGCGGTGTTCACAAGATTCGCGCCGATCAGGGTCGGAACCAGGTACGGCGTCTGGAATCCGGATGTGGCAGCGGCTACGGCGGAGGCGCCGAACATGACCCACTTGGCCCTGTTCATCATCCTGGTGGGTTCTATGGTGTCGGCGAGGTAGCCCATGTAGGGGGCCAGAACGAGCCTCGGCACATCCGACAGCCCTGCGACGATGGCCGCGGTTTGCGGATCGATGCCCATCATCAGCAGAGTCAGGGCGTTCTGGGACGCCGAGGTTCCTATCTCGGCTACCAGTTGGCCGGAGAAGAGGGTTCGCGCCTCGGCACTGTTGCGGACCAGGCGGAGCAGCGATCCGTTCGCTTCGGCGCCGGCTGCCGCTCGCTCGGCGGCGGTGGTGTCGGGGTTCGACTGCTCACCCTTCCGGCGTGCGGGGTTGGCGTGGCCATCGTCGCCGACCCGCGGATCGTCGGCGAAGACGATGGTGGGGTCTTTGCTCAGGTGTGCGACGAGTCCGGTGCGGTCGGCGCGTGCGGTCGTACCGCGGGGCAGGTCGAGGGCATCCCCGATCTCGGGGATCTGACCGGCATTCGGCGCTCCCGCCGCGGACCTGCGCGGAATCTGTGCTTCCGCCGCGGTGGGAGTTGTCTCGGAATCGGGTGTGGGAACGGGTGAACCCACGCGGTCGCGCGCCGCTCGCAGCTCGCCACCGGCGGCGCGCCGGGCTCGCTGCTCTTCCAGCAAGGCCGCGGCCCGGCGTCCCGAGGAATCCCCGACCTTCCTGCGAGCCCGGGCCAACGCGCGCCGTACCTCGCGTACGACCATCCCCGTCTCGGTCGCGATGTCGGAATAGGTCAACCCGCGGCCGACCAGTCGCAGCACTGTCGCTTCCTCGGCGGACAGCCGGGTTCCCGCGGTCTGGCCACCGCCCGGTAGGGCTGCCGGGCCGGACGCGGATTCGGCGAGCCTGGTCAGTTCGTCCTCGTCGAATGCGTCGAGCGCGCCGACGATCCGCGGCATGGCCGTGACCAGACTGGGTGATTCGACGCGGGGCAGTGATCGCTCGACGTGTTCGTCGACGGTACGAATCGAGACGGACAGCTTGTCCGCGATCTCCCGTCTGCTGAGTCCCCGAGACAGGTGCGCGAGCACGACGATCTGGCGCGGGGTCAGTACCTCCCGGAGATCGGTCAGTGGCGCGTGCACGGAAACGAGCCCGCGGCGTGCGCCTTCGGCGGCGATCAGATAGCGCTTGGTGGGAATTCCGAACGCCGACGCCAACTCCCGGATGTAGGTCGACGCGTTGCCCTTGTCCGGAAGCGCTTCGGTGATCTCCGGAACGGTCCGCCCCTGGCAGATCCACAGCAGCACCTTCAGGTGATCGGAACTTACCGGCACATGTGCGATGCCGGCCCGAGATTCGAGCGAACCGGCACCGGGCAGCTCCGCCGTGCGCTCCGATCGCCCGGCTGCCGGTTTGGCGCCGATCGAGGCCCACGGGGTCGCGCTGCCCGCCTGCGCGCCGGCAGCAGGCCGGGATTCGGTCGATTCTTCGTTCCGGCGCCCGAAGGCGCGAGCCTCGTCGCCGAGGTTCGGGTCGGCCGCGAACACCATCCCCGGGTCGTTCTTTCGGCCCGGTGCGTCCGCCAGATTCTCATCGACCCAGATGCCCGGTGTGCGGCCCCGCGGGCTGGTAACCGGGACTGTCGGCCGGGTAGGCGCCGAACGGGGGTTCCACGGTGTTTTCGGGTCGTGTTCGCCGCGGGCCTCAGGTGTGTGCCGGCCCGGTGCGCCCGGCACTACAAAGCGCTTCGGGTCCAGATGGTGCGCATTCCGCCGATCGACGAATCCCACCCGACGATGAACGTGCACTGTTTCGCCGATCCGGCTACCGCGCTCGTCCTGGTGGTAGGTGACGGCCACCGAGAAAACCGTGGGATCGTCTGTGCGCAACCTGGATTCGAGTGCCTCGACATCGATCATCCCGCGCTGGTCACGGGGGATTTCCGAACCGGTTTCGAGCTCGTCGATCCGGAGCACCGGAAGAAACGTATCCGGAACGTTGTCGCGGCGGTCCCACCAGCTACTGACCTCCGGTGACTCGCTCGAATCTGTCGAGCCCTCGCCGGGGCGGTCGAGATCGGTCGCAGTGGAGCTCCGCCCGGTGCGCTCCGACGGCCCGAATCTCCTCAGCGCGGCGTCGAAGAACGCATCGAGATCACCATCGCGCAGTGGAACCGTCGGGTCTCCCGCCAGGGAGGCGCCCTCGATGCGCAGGCCCTGCTCGAATTCGAAGACCGAATGATGATGCGGCAGAATGAAAGCCGCCATGGCCCGGATGAATTCGTCTTCCGCCACGCCGAGAACTCCCAGCCATCGGAACCGCGCGAGCATACGGGTCGCGGACCCCGAGATACCAGCGGTGAACGGGCTTTCACTCTCCGCGAGGGTGCTGCGAAAATAGTCGCTGTCGGGATCGAGTTCGACGAGTGCGCTACCTTGCCGCCAGGGCAACTCGATGGTGTAGCGGGCGGGGTCGAGACGTCCGGCGTTGATCGGGTCGATGTATCCGTCGTGGTGATGGACCTGGACCGACGCTACGAGGCAGTGGCCCTGGCTGTCGCGGACGTGCTTGCCTCGGTCGTCGTAAACATAAGTGGGAACGACATATTCGACGTCGGCGTCGTCCGACTTCAGCTGGGACTCCAGCCATTCCGTATCGACTCGGCCGTTCTCGTTGTATCGCAGTTCGACAGACTCGAGGTCGAGTGGCTCGATACGCAAGACCCGCGGACGTTCGATGAGTCCGGCGAACTCGCGGGGGGACAACTCCATTCCGAGCGCGGCGAGATCGCCCGAGGTGAGGTGTCGGCGGCGCTGCTCGGCTTCACTCCGTGGGCGGCTGATTTCCTTGCGTTGCTCGTACTCTTCGAAGGCGGCGTCGGCACCAGGATTGCGCATCCGCGTGAACCGCACCTCCCGCAGGTCCGCGGCGGTGATCGTCCATCCCTGGGGAAATGCGTTACGGACCCGCTCCAACGCCGCCTGGTCGAGCCGCAGTCTGCTGGCCGTATCGCGCCAGTCCGGTCGATTCAGCAGCCGGGCGATGCCCTCGTCCAGAGTGAAGCCGGTGGAGCCGTGCCGGAGCTCGGCATTCCGGATCATCACGTTGAGCAATGCGCACATCAGCTCGCGAAGATTGCCTCTGTCACGTAGCTCGTCCCATGAGACCCACGACGGAACCATTCCGCCCCACAGCTGGTTCTCCCGCGCATTACGGGTCTCCAGGATTTGCGCGAGGGATGCCTCGGGAAACAGACCCTGCAGCACCTCGAACGTCCGCTCCAGCACTGCCACGACCGCTGCCCGCGTCTGCGGCCGGTGGTAGTTGTGACGCGCGATCTCCACATCGTCGGAAACCCGGCGCTGCCGCCAGCCGATGCGGTGTCCCGCCTGCCCTTCCCCGGTTGTGGTCGGTGCCGGCTTTGCGCCGATCGCGCCCGGGTCCGGTTGCTCGGTATGAATGCTTGCGTGCGCTGCTGCCGCGGCCGGCGAATCCGTGGCAGGCGGTGTCGGCCGGGCCAGGCCGAGGAAGCGTGCGGCGGCATCGACGAGATCTGCGATCTCCTGTGGAGCGTTTGCTCGCGTGGCCAGTAGCCGAAGTTCGTGTAGCTTGTCGTCGCTGTCGGCGGCGCGCCAACCGGGGGCCAATTGATCTTGTCCGAGAATCGTGGGGAGATCTGCGTCGAGTTGGCGGGTATCCGCATCCAACCGGGCGAGTTCTTCCGCGGTGGCGCCATCGCTCATCGCGCGCTGGGCGCGGTACTCACGGTCGAGAGCTCGTCCCAGCCAGCCGGGAAGGTTCTCGGCGCGGATCCGAGACCAGGCCTCGTCGTCGAGGAGGCGCAACTCTGTTTGTACCTGATCGAGGACCTGTAGCAGCGCCCCTCGCTTTCTCAGTACGCGCGGGTCGACGCCGAGTGCCCTCGCGAGATCCACACGCGCACGCTCGGTTTCGCCCCGTTCGTGTGCTATTTCGATCTCGCTGCCGGTCAGACGGTGTGGATTCGGTTCCGCCGGAACATCGTCCGAGCCCACACCGGCCTGGGGCTCATCGGGTTGGTTGTGGAAGAAGACGCCGCCGTGTTGGAAGGGGGCGAGGCGTTGTTGCCGGGGTGCGGGCTGGTCGCCGACAACGTCGTCGAGTTGTGCCATGGCGGAGCGGTGTTCGGCGATGATGGTGTCGGCGATGTGGAGCAGGTGTTCCGCGGCGGCGTCGGGGTCGGTGGGTGGTTGTTCTCGCTCGGCGCGGGCGTGGGCTCTGGCGGCGAGGTCGCGGGCTGTGCGGGGGTCGCCGAGCTGGGCCAGCAGGCGGTGGTAGACCCGGCTGTCCTCGGCCGGGTGCGCGGGTTCGTCCGAAGTCTCGGTGGGGCGGGTGGCGTTCGTTGCAGCGCGCTCCGCCTCGGCAGGCTCGGCCTGACGCGCGCGTGACAATCGCCCGAGCCACCCGCGACCTCGTGTGATGACTCGGAGGGAAACGCGGCCCCGCCTCACGAGAAGAAGAGCGCTGTAACCCGTGGCGGTGAGCGCGGTAGCGGCCGCGGCGATACCGGCCATGGCGTCACTGCCCTGGCCTCCGTGCGCGTTCGCCACGGCCGCAGCCCCCAAGAAGCCGAGGGCCGGTCCGCTTTTCAGGAACAGCCGGCGCGCTGACATCGCTCGGCCTTGAAGGTCGTCGGGGAAGGCGTCTTGTGCATATTTCGTGACCCGGTTGCCCGCCGCCGCCATCACCGTCGCGTCCACGAGCGACGCGGACGCGATCACAGCGGGATCGGTCGTCGATGCCATCAGCGTGAAGAACCCGGCCATACTGGCGAGTGCAGCCGGATAGAAGGTGGTGGCGTTGATCCGGTCGAGCGCTTTCGGCAGGAAGCCGCTGAGTATCCCGCCGACAGCAGGCGCGGTAGCCGCCGCGCTCAGTGCCCAACCCGGCAGGCCCGCGTCGGTCAGAACGGTGGCGGTGCGGAGCCCCATCATGGCAAACGCGGCATTGTTGATCGTGGCGAAAGCGGTGTGTTGGGTGAGGAATTTCTCCCGCCGCAGAGCGCGTACTCCGTCGCCGATCTCCCGGAAGAGGTTGCGTGGCTGCCTTCGGGCCCGAGGGGGGAAAACGAAGCCCCGAACGTTCGCCAGGTTCCCCCAGTAGCTGAGAGCGTTCAGGCCGAACGGGGCTGCGGGCGCGACGCCGGCCAGCCCCGCGCCCAGTGCTGAGCCGGTGATCCCCGCGGCAGATCCGGTGCTGGTTATCAGGCGGTTTCCGGAATCGAGCTGTGATTTGGTGAGCAGATTCCGCATTTCGTTGAGGAAGGTGCCCGTATAGAAAGTGCCCGCGGTGGCTTCGACCAGTGTGGCCGCAGTCAAAGCGGCGCCGAGATGGGAGGCATCGGCCAGCACCAGCCCGGCAGCAGTGGTCGCGGCTGCCGAGCCGACCCACAGTGCGGAATTCACCACCTTTTCCGGTTTCCAGAAGTCGGCTGCGTAGCCGGCCAGCAGTTCGAATGCGCCCGGGACCCATAGCGCGGCAGCCGCCATGGCGGTCGTCGTCGTCGATTCCCCCCGGCCCAGCAGGACATACGTGAGTCCCGAGGACGCTGCGGCGGTACCGATTTGGTTCACGAACTCGCCCGGCAAGAATTTCTCGCCGAACAACAACTTCGTGAACGGTTTGTTGACCACGAGCAGTTCGCGCTTCGAAACCGTCGCGTCCGGCCGGCCATCCCCGGTTGTGTTTGTTGACGGCTTTGCGCCGATCGCGCCCGGGTCCTGGGTAGCAACGACATTCGAATTCGCCAACCACGGATCGATCAGTTCCGACCGTAGTTGCGTCCAGGCCGCGGCGGCCTCGGTGGCGACGGGCGAGAGGGTGGGCTCGGTGAAGGAGGCGGTGATGGTGTCGCCGTGGCGGGTCAGCGTAATCGTGTGTTCGACACGGGTGCCGTTCAGCAGGGTGACGGGCAACGACACCGACAGTCGCGCCGGCGTCGACTCGACCACGGTAGGGTAGACCCAGAATTGCGTTGTGGCACAAGCGAAGACCGACTCCGGATGCGCGTAGTCCTGTGAGATCAGCTCCGCTGCCGAATGCAGGGGTGCGGGTAGGCGGAAAATGGTGCCGTGAAATGTGCCACTGAGATTCAGCGCGGCGAGGTCCATTCCGTGCTCGGATAGCCAATGGAGCGTCTGCATCACGAATTTCACTCGTTCTTCGAGTGTGTCCGGGAACGCACGGCAGGTGAGGAGGGTCTCCCGCGGAATACCGTTGACCATCCTGCGCCAGTAGCCGGCCCCGATCGGCCCATCGCCAGGATCGGCATAGGAACAGAAGACGATGTCGTGCGGGTGCACGAAATCGTACGAATCGTCGTCCACTTCGTCGTCCGGAAAGTCTCCCGGGCCGACGACTCGGAAGTCGTCCGGTTGGACGCCGATCAAAAAGTACTCGAAATCATCGCTGTTGTGCGGCGTCCCATCCGAATCGCAGAACAGTCCGTCGCGGACGATCAGCTTCCGGACCCGCACGTCCTCGGCCATGTGGGGCTGGTATGCGTCCGGCCGGACCGGGGTCGCCACAGCGTATTCCGTCGGTGCCGCGCCTATGGGCGGCCCCTTGCGCGAGGGCGTTGAGGTGCTCGGCCTCGGTCTACTGCCGATATCGGCGCCCTCATCCGGATGGGTGGGCGATTGCGGTGGCCCGGGCGACTTTTCGCTGCGATCGCTCGATCCAGGACGGCCGGTGCTCCGTGCTCGCAGCCATCCGCGGCGATCGGCTGCATGGGGTTGCCTGACCTCGGCGAGGTCGCCACGCCCGACGGCGACCCAGCCGATGTTGTCCAGGGCACGAGCGGGGATCCGGCGTGGCCAATCGTGCCAGAGGTAGTACGAGGCATGCGGCTTGAATACGCTGCGGTCGAGCCGATCCGATCGGCTCACCGCGAACTTCGGTCCTGCCGGGACCTCGGTCGTCAGCACCGTGGCGCCGAACTCGGCCGACGTCGGCGCCAGCCCCAAACCGATGTCGATGCCGGCCCGATGCTCCTGCAGCGCAGTGCTTCCCAGCTGAGCGACGGGGTCTGCCGGCTCGCCCAATACCCACACCGGTACACCGAAATCATCGGCGTGGCGGACGGCCCAGCCGATACCCGGGGATCCGGTGAGGATCACATGATCGATCACACCGGCCAGGCGCCCGCCCCGTCCCGCGTAGCAGGTGGTGGTCGACCCGTAACTGTGCCCGACAGCGTTGAACAACCGCGGCATCGGTGCGCCACCGTCACGCCCGGCGTAATGCGCGCGCGTGGCATGGACGGCGGTGATATCACAGGCCAGCATGTCACCGCCGTCCGCGGCCTTGCGTGGGACAGCGACCGAGGCATCGGTGGGGCAGTGGTAGCCGATGTACCCGATCGTCGCGACCGCGGCGCCGTCCGCGCGCAGTGTGGCCATCTCGTTGAGGCTCATCGCATACCCCGAACGGTGATACAGCATCTCCGTGGTCGAGCCGAAACCGTTGGCCATCATGTTGATGATTTCGGCGTTGTCGAGGTCGCCGATGGAGACGATCACGCGGCCGTTCTCGCCGTGCGCGGCGGGGTCGAACGCCACCACCTGAACTCGCGGTCCGCCGGTCAGTCCCGCTGCTGTCTTCTCGATCAGCGGCAGCTGGTCCCGAAGGTGGAGCAGGTTCCTCAGCTCGGCCCGCTCGGCCGCAGTGAGGGTGGTGCGGAAGCGTCGGAGCCGGTCGGGCCGTCGTTCCAGGAACTGGTCGATGCGCTCTTCGATCGCCAGCCGATTCGCTCGGTCACGCACCGAATATGGGATGCCGTCGGCATTACCGATCAACCACGAACAGGCTCGAAGCATGTCGTACTGCTCGTCCGAAAGGTCGAGCTCTTTTTGCACCTGCGGCAGTCCGGACCGATTCGGAGCCCCGGTGCCCAGCGACTCCCACCATTGCGCAACCTTTTCGGTGTGCGCTGTGGACGCGCCGGTCACGTCGTCGGGGTCTACCGTCTGGACCAAGGTCCGCTCGGTGGCATTCGCGCCGAAGTACTCCGTCAGTGTGGCGATGGCTCGCTGGGCGAGGGGATTTTCCGTCGAGGGAGCGGCGGGGGATTCCGTCGGTCGGTGGGTAGCCGTGCTCTGTGCGTTCTTCCCTCGCCCCCGCGTCCTGCGCGACCAGGGTGCGCCGTCGGGTTGGCGACGGAAAGCTTCCGTGCCGTCGGGCGCTGCACCGTTGGACGGTCTGGCGCCGATGGCTGGGAATGATCCACCGGGGCGTTGCTGCCACGGGGTGGGAGCCGATGCCACGGTGTCGTCGCGATTGCCGCTCGCCTGGTCCGGTCTCGCCCCGATCACATCGGTGGGGCCCTCGATCGGGGCGGTGATGGCGATCCCGGATGCGCCGAGCCATTGGGTGAGTGTCTCGTGCACGACGCGAAATGCGGGGACCGTTCGTTCGGGTTCGGGTCCGGGATCGAAATGACGGTAGCGGGCGATCTCCGGTGTGTCGCCCCGGCCGATGTCGATCGTCACTGCCGCTGGTTCGCCGAGAACGGGATGGACGATCGCATCGATCGACAGCCCGCCGTCGTGCGGAAAGCCGACGTTTTCGACCTCGAACCAGAATTCCTCGTTACCGCCGCGGAGATGCTCCGCTACCTTTTTCGAGAGTGCTGGCCGGTCTTGGAAAGAATTCGAACTTCGAATAAATTTTTCTGCAGAGTTGTCTTCGTTCTCGGGTGGATTCTGCCACGCCCCTCCGACGTGAAGATTATCGTACTCGATGAATATAGTCGACAAATCGAAATTCTGGCTCAGTCGGTGCCGAGCTTGGGCCCAGAATTTTGGAGACCTTGTTGCATGTTCGATGAACAGGCCGCTGAAGAACATGATGATCTCCGGCCTTCCGTCTGCGAGGCGCCAGATGCCACCACCTGCGACGATGCTCGGTCCATCGATCTTATTGTATATTCGCCGCTCGTTTTCATCGGCATGGGTTTCTATATAGGAGTATAAAAGGTTCGGGTGTTCACCACTGCCGTCTTTAGTGGTGACAATCTTGCCGCTGCGTAGTATGAGGAAACAATTCTGGCCGCGTCCGGTTGTGAATGGCTCTCCGTCGGGTCCGATGAAGGAACCCTCCTCGTTCTCGTCGAGAACGACGACCTCGACCAGCCTCTTCCAGAATTCGTCGACCTCGGGATGGAACTTTCTGACAAGTTCTGCACCGTCGTACTCCGTTCGGCTCGGCCGAGCACCGATCGGCTCGCTGCCCGGCCTCCCGCCAGGTGAATCGGCAGAGCTCAGAAGCCGATCGAGACCCACGACGGCGGCCACGGCGGCTCGGTGTCTTTGTTCGGAGACTGCGGCCCGCTGTCCCAGTTCGGTCGATCTGTCGGCGCTCCGGATCGCCTCACGCATCAGCCAGGATTGCAGCGGCGAAGCGTCCGGAGCATGCGGGTCGACGTGGTGGGGAATAGTGGAAATCAGCGAGTCATATTGCTGAGAGCGACTTTTCGGCGAGACGCGCTCGAGGACGGCGATCAGGGCATCGAGCCAGTCGGTCAGCTTCAGCATCGATTCGTACTGCCGGGCCGACCGATCGAATTCTCTTTCGTCGGCCGCGTCGACGTCGTCCGCATATCGAGCCGCGTCGCTCATGTGCTCGAACAACGCGGCATAGACCAGGTGCGCCTGTGGGACGGCCGAGGCGTCGAGACCAGCGAGCAGCCGGACGGCGTCATCGCGCCGTGTCGCGTCGCGCGCCGCAGCTTCCACCGCGGTCGCAATCGAACTGACCGTGGCAAGCGCCGATTGCCGCTGGGTTTCGGTGACGGTCTCGGCTCGAGTGCGCGCCATCGTGGCTGCGGCATCCGACATTTCTTCGACGGCATTCGCGAATTCCGTCAACTGCCGGATTCGCTCGGTCGCCGGTGCATTTTTCTGCTCGGCCGCCTGCAGTTCCGCGAGGCGAGTTCGTATCCGGGCGACCGGAACCACGGTGGCCGGCGGATTGTTCGGCACGCGGTAGGGGTTGTCCTCCGGCTGGTCCTGTCCGAGGCGGGTGTTCGGGCCGGGTTCCCGTTCCCATTCCGCGTTGGACCAGTTGTCACTGCGGCGGAGGGGAAGTTCGGGTTGTCCGTCCTTCTTGTAGGTGATGGCGTGGAAGATGCGCCCTTCCCCTTGCCCGTCCGGTTCCTGCAGCTCGGCGAGGCGGGCGTGAGCGTCCGCGCCGAGGTGGATGTGATCTGCGACGTTGCCATCGGGGTCGAAAGCGAGGGTGTCGTCCGCGTTGCGGCGGACCTCGTGGACCCAGAGTTCACCGTTCTCGTCTACACCGAGGGTGAGGACGTGGCCATCGAGACGATCGCGGCGGGAGCGGTGTGGTTCGACGGTGAGTAAAGCGAGAGTGGTTGGCTTGCCGCGATTTTCGAGCGCCTCGAGTAGCGGTGCCAGTGGGGCGGTATCCGCATCGGCAGCTGTGTATTCGCGATATCGTCCACCGGCGTACTCGGCGAACTCACGCCCTCCGATTCCGAACAGTTCTATGATCCGCGCCGCTTCGGCATCGGGAACGCGAACCGGTGATCGACGGTCATCCGCGGTCAGCTTCTCGAGGCGCCCGGCGGTATAGGTCAGTTCGGCGATCGCACACCGAGGCGTGGTGGTTGTCTGTCCCCGCATCGGTGCGGTGCGGGCCGCCCGCCGCACCTCGGCATCTACTGTATCGGCGGCCGACGCAAGCAGCACGTCGTCCGGCACCTGACCGACCGGCTGCCACTGCACCGGTGTCGACGGGCTGTCGAGGATCCATTGCAACACCTGATCGACGTCGAGCGGAGCCGGGGCGGCGTCGGACGGCCGGTGTCCGATCGGACCATCGGCCGCATTCGTCCCGGTATCGGTCGGCACCTCTCGTTGCGCCTGCCCGGCAAGGGGTTTGAATCCCACCGCCGGCTCCGTTCGGCCGATGGTCTGGAGATGCGACACCGTCCGGTCGAGAATCCGGCGGGTGGGGCGGTCGTCCTCCAGTTCGGCGGATGTGGTTGCGGTGGCGCTCGGATCCTCGATGAGCCGGCGCCGCAGCCGGTGCAGGGGCGCAAGCATGTCCCTGATCTCGGTGACGGCGGGAAACCGATTGAGCAGAGCGATTCCCGCGTCGAAAGCGGCAGACAGATGGGCGCGTGCGATCGCGCCTCGGTCGAGAGAAAGTTCGTATGCCGCCACTTCGATCAGAGTGCGCAGATAATCCGCACCGGCAGCGGCGAATTCACCACGTGGGTCCGCCAGACCGGCACGAGTGAATTCTCGTTCCAGACCGGGCAGTGCGCTCAGCGCCGCGGCGATATGCGGGGGGTTGACGACGTATACCGGATCGGCCTGGCCTGCGGCCGCGGCTGCCGACGTCGGTATGCGATCAAGCACGCCGAGGGTCATCGCGACGGCCTCGGCGTCGCTGCGAGCGCCGAGCTTGCGCACGGTTCTCTGCACGGCGGTATTGACGAAACTACGCGTGACTCCGAGTAATTCGGCTATTTCCAGCCGAGACAGGCGTTCCGTGAGAAGTTTGAGGATCTGTTGTTCACGACCCGAGAGCGCCGAGATATCGGAGGTCGCGCTCGGGTGGGGAGGCACCTCTCCGCTACGTATGGCGGCTGTGAGCGCAAAGATCGCTTCGTGTCGCGGACCTCCCTTTGTACGGGTGTATTCGCGGTATACGTCGGTGTCGTGCCCGATCGGCGCCGATCGCGGAATGTCCGTGTCGGCCGACTCTGTCTTCTCCGGATCATGCGGCCTACTGCCGATGACGTCGTCGGCCCCCGACTGGTCCGCCGTCGTGGCGGTTCCCGATTTCGTCTCGCCAGCAAGAAGATTCACTACCAGGTCCGGCGAGATCTCCGGCGGCCGCAGGATGGTGACGAACTGGTGGATCACCCATTGCGGACTGCCGACTACCGGGCCGTCGATCTCCACCGCGGCGAACCCGACCGCGATGGCCTCCGGCGGCCTGAGCGTAGTTTTCGTTTCGTCGGTGAAGGCCGCCTCCGGGAGGCGCTCGAGCCATTCCTCGTACGGTTCGGCGACGAGGGCGGCGATTCGCAGTGCCGCCCATGCGCGCCGCAGCACGCCGTCGACCTCCCGGCTGAGCCGGTTGCCCGTGGCGTGGTCGATCGCGTGGCCGAACTCATGGATGACATCGTCGTGATAGGACCGTCCGCTGGCCGGGTGGAACCCGGTCGAGCGGTCGTACAGATCGTCCTCGAGTGCCTGAGCTCGGTCGGCCACCCGGGACAGGTTCAGCGTCATCCACTTGCTCCGGGTGCCCCGTTTGAGGGTCTCGGCGTTGACCCCGGGATCCGCCAGGAAATCGATGCGCAGTTCGCGGATATTGCTCATGTGCGCAACCAGATCCGGGGCGTGCCGGTATCGGGTGAGCAAGTCGTCCAGCGTCTCGAGAATTTCCCGCACCGCGTCGACGGGGACGCGGGGATGGTTGAATCCGGTGATGACGAAGTACGGATGGTTGAGGTTGAACTCCTCGACCAACCGGGCTTTGGCCTGTGCGTCGGCGCTCAAACCGCCGACGTGCACGGTCTCTTCCGGCGTGTGCACCGCATACCGTTCGGCCCGGCCGAGCTCGGTCATCACCCGGGAGTGCGTGTCGAGCAACATGGCTTCCTGCGCACTCGAGAAGTCCCGCAGCCGGTCCTGGAGATAGGACACCTGTTCCCGCATCCCGGTGATGTCGGTGCGGGGGAAGCCGTGACCCTGCCATACCGGGCGACCATCGACATACCGGGTGAACTTGGTGGCAAACGGGCTCGGCCCGGCCTGCTCGGAGTCGAGTGCGGTCCGCCCGCCGGTCACCTCGCCGTCCGGGCCGATATTCCAATGCCGGGTGCTGCGCCGAGTCCCGGTGACAGCGTCCAGCAGGCCGAGCAGCTCACCGGAAGCCGAATCCAGATAGCTGCGGTCCACCGAACCGAACGCCGCGAATCCTTCGCTCGCCGGATCATCGTTCACCAATCCCAGGTCGTATGCCCGTGACATCCCTTGTGGCAGAACGGTATTTGCTGCTCGACCGGGAACGATTTCCCGGTACAGCACCGTGGGGTCGTCGTTTGCGGGGTGGGTGGCGGCGACCGGCGCGCCCATCGCACCACCGATCAGCGATGTCAGCCACTGTTTCGCGGCATCGTCGGCCTTGTCGTACACCTCCCGGTCGCTCTGATAGCCATTACCGAAGGTGACCCGTTCGACCATGACCCCCTGAACTTTCGGCAGCGCTTCCCGGCGCACCACACCGGAGTTCAGACCCTCGGTGAGAAGCGCCGGAAACCCGGTTGCGCGCGGGCTGTGGGGCGCGCTCCCGATTCGGCCTTCCGGGCCGCCGGACGGTGGGGCCGTCGAATCGTCGCCGAGGTCGGGGAACAGGGTGCTCAGACGGTCCAGGTCGTCGTCGCCGGCTCGATCGTCGCCCGGCCGCTCACCACGGAGCTCGAACCACACGGTCTTGCCGTCGACATGCTCGACAACGCCGTAATCGGTCGCGAGCATCGTCAACAACCGGCCACCCCGACCCGACTCGACATTGCCGTCCGGGTTGCGCCACGCCGGAAGCGTGCGGCTGTAGTCGCGAACTCCCACCCGGATGACCGGACCACCAGGGCCTTCGGTCACCGCCGCGATGACGAACCCGTGAGTTCCGGCGTGACGCGCTATGTTGCCCGCCAACTCCGACACCAGCAACTCGGCCGAATCGACCTGATCGGTGTCCGGCCATCCCACCTCACCGGCGTGTGCCCAGTTCTCCATGATCCGGCGCACCAGCCGCCGGGTTCGCCAGCTGTCCGAACCGTCCGGGGCGCTGACCCGCACCAGATAGTCATCCACGTCGGGCACTGCGGACGGTGCCGCGCTCGGGATCGCTCCCTGCCTCTGGATCCGAGTAAACCGCGCCACAACGCCTTCGACGTCCGAGCGCGCCGCACCGAGATCGACAAGCATGGCTTCGAGGTCCGCCGGGTCGAGCCCTCGAATCGCCTCGACCACCGACGCTTCCAGACCCTCGCTCACTGCGGAGGCGACGAAGCCGGACGTTGCCCCGGCAACGTAATCGAGGACCGCCAGCACGCTGCGCTCTCGCGGTGAATGATTCCTCGATTCCGTATCGGGCGCCGCTGCATCGGCGGATTCGATCGACGATTGCGGCCCCCACAATGCCCTCGACAGCGCAGGACGAAAACCGTCGGGCACGGTTGTCGCGGAAAGGAACTCGCTCGGGCCGGCTGCGTCCGCCCCCTCCGTATCGTGCGGTCGACTGCCGATCGGGCGATGTCCGATATTTTCCCCGGATGCGGGGTCATCGGGTGTAGACCGGGCTTCGAGCGGCTCACCCGTCAAATCGATGCCGCGGTTCTCCGCCTCCTCCACCGCAGCCGCTCGGCCGCTCGTGCGTAGCTTGAGGCCGATACGGATCAGGTAGGCATTGACGGTTGTGGGTGAGATCCCTTGCGCCGCCGCGATCTGCCTGTTCGTCTTGCCCTGTTTGACGAGTCCGAGAATTCTGGCCTCGGTCTCGGACAACGAATCTCTGCCCTGGAACACCCCGGAACCGGTATCCGCTGCATCGGACGGAAGCACGAGGCCACCGGTGCGCAACGCCTTGCCTACCATTCCCGCCCGGTCCCGGATGCCGAGCTTGACGCCGATCCGGTTCAGCCGAACCTTCACCTGGTCGGGCGAGAGGCCGAGAAGGACGGCGATCTCTTTGTTGCTCATCCCTTCGGCGACCAGCCCCAGTACCTCACGCTCCGCATCGGACCAGTCGACACCCGGGCCGCTGTCGATGACGGGGATCAGGCCGGCGTGAAAGGCCCGTGCCACCATCCCGGCGCGATCACCGATGCCGAGTTTGCCGCCGACGCGGGCGAGATGGGCCTTCACCGTGAGCGGTGACAACCCGAGTTGCGTCGCGACCGCCTCGTTCGACATGCCGTCGGCGACCCTCGCGAGGATCAACACTTCTTGTGTGGTCGGTTCGAGGTTCGATGGTTTTCCGAGCGACGCCGCGATGTCGTCGTCCGAGAGCAGCCCCAGCTCTCGTGCCGCCGAAACGATGCCGACCCGGCCGTGGTCCCCGAGCTTGTCGCCGACCTGCTTCAGGTAGAACTTGACTCGGCTCTCCGAGCGGTCCAGCCGACGTGCGATGACGTCGTTCGACAACCCGGCGGCAACCATGCGGATCAGTCGGAGTTCGTGCTCGGTCAGACCGTGCGCTGGTGCGTCAGGGACCGCCTCGTAATGCTCGTCGATTTCCGGCGCGACGTCCCTCGGTACCAGCGCCTGGGCGGCCCGAGCGAACGCCCCGAAGGCACCTTGCTGAAGCGGCGTGCGGTCTCGGCTCGGGGAGGTGACCGCCTCGGTGATGATCCGACGCTGCCTGGAGGACAGGCCGGACCATGCCCTCGCGGCAAGCCGCGCAACGTCGAGAATCCACGGTTCGGTGTCTTCCTCCGCCGCGACCGGCCAGCGCCGAGTCTCCGCGATTCGAAAAACGACTGCGTTGATGTATTGAGCCACGGTCCGCCGTCGTACTGCCTCAGGGTCCGCCGCAGGTTGTGTGTCCGGCGTCAGCGCATCGAGCAGGCGTCGGAATGTCTTCTCGCCGTACCGTTCACGCAGTTCGCGGAACGCCGCGGCATCACCCTCCTGGGCGCGCTGCAGCGTTGACGATTCCGGGCCATTCGACCGTCCACGGACCGGTGCGTTCGTGCCGGCGAGTACTGCGCCCGCCTTGTGCGGGCGAGGCGTGAGACGACCTGCGGTGCTTTCGAAGTGGGCGAAGAAGGCTCGGTCCACCCGGGGGAACGACTGTCGGAAGAATTGTTGCCAGGTGTCGCGGTCGCGGATTCGGGAGATGGTTCTGCCGCCCAGGTCGGGGTCTGCGATGCGAGGGACGTTGGTGTCGTAGACGAAGAGGACGCCATCGAGTTGGGTGACATAGAAGGCGTGCGCGATTCCGTCGCGCTCGACCACGAAGACCGAACTTTGCCGCGAGTCTTCGGAATTGAGCAGACTGTCGATTTCTCGATCCAGGCGCTCCACAAGCGCCCCATCGACGTCGGCGATTTCGGCGAGACCGGTGGTGAGGCCGGTGACGAGTTCGCCCCAGCTCTCCGCATCCTGATGCGCGATGAGCGCAGCGTCCAATCCGTCGGCCCACGCGGCCTGGATGGTGGAGCCGGCGCATGCGACGACATGATCGGGCACGGCATCGGCCGGTTCCTGAGTGGAGCGGCGCAGGAACCTGCCCGTCGTTGCGTAGCGCGTGGTAGCGGGCCGGCGCGTTGCACTGCGGCTGTGCGTGGTGGCGATAGCACCGGTAGGAGGTGTCGCGTGGAATTCGACCGAATGCTCGATCGTGTTCTTGCCGTTGGCGAAGGTGATGCGGCGGACCGCGACCGTACTTTCGGCGATGACGAGTTGTGTGCCGCGGCCGCCTTCCCGGTCCACAGCTTGTTCGTCGGCTGTCCACTTCGGCAGTTTCGCGGCGATGCCCGGGACGATGTCGTTGGCGACCGCCAGGTGCACTTGGTAATCGTCCCCGGCACCCCGAATCGCCAGATCGAGAACTTCCTCCGGCGCCAGGCCCGCCGACGAGGCATTGCTGTACAGGTGTTTCTTCGCGTTGGTGACCAGTTCGCTCACCGCTCGCATGATGCTGTCGACCAGGTCGGCGGAGATATCCGCTTCGTATTCCAGTAGCCGTCCCTCGACGGCATTGCGAATTCGGCGAACCTCCCGTTGGTACGGCGGTATTTCCTCCGGCTCGGATTCGCCGAACATCTCCATCAAACGGTCGAGATCGATTTCTCCCGAGGACCTTTCGACCGGTGGCTCGGCGGCCCGCTCCACCGAATCCGGAGTGCGTCCCAGCCGCCACTCGACCCGCACATAGGAGTTGTCTCCCGTGATGTCGATGAGATCCACGTTCACCGCATCGGCATCGAGCTCGACCCGGAGAGATATCGGCCCCTGTCCCCACCGAATCGACGCACCGACGGCCGCGGCGATATCCCGCACGTACGCCGGATCCGACCAACCGTCCAGCAACTCGACGATCTGTCGTTCCACCAGCTCGGCCTGCGCCTCGTCACCGGCCGCGATATCGTCGAACCGCAGGCCCGGTTGATCCGCCGGCGCCGAAGCGAAGAAGTGATCCTCGGCCGCATCCAGGTCGATCGGGCTGATTCCCAGTTCACTGCCCAGGAGCCGGAAAATGCGTCGGCTCGGTACACGTTCCCCGCGTTCGATCTGGCCGATATATTTCTCGGACAGGCCCGTATCGGCTGCTACGTCGGACCGTTGCAGCAGATAGTGATATCTCAGCGCCCTGAACCACAGTCCCTGTTCCGTCGGAGCGTAGGCAGCCCAACCGAGATCGAGCCTCGCATCCGGGAAGAACCGTCCGGCGGCCCGGTGGGTCGCCTCGGCCTCGATGTTCAATGCGTCGCACAGCGACAGGAACACGACGACACCGGGGTCGCGATCGCCTGCTTCGATGGAACGCAGGTGGATCGTGCTGATCCCTGCCGCCTGTGCCAGCTCCTCCTGTGATACCCGTCGGTCGTTGCGGTGCGCTCGGAGCCACAGTCCGTGCTCGCCGAGAGCGTACGCGGTGGGGTCGAGATCGGTTGTCGCTGCGGGAAAGAAGTGGCCGGTGGCGGTATCGATCGCTTCGCGCCCGAGGTCCAACGCCTGACACAGTGACCGGAAATCAGCAGCCCCGAGGTTCTGCTCTGCCCGTTCGATCGATCGGAGATGTTCGGTGCGGATTCCTGCGGCCCCTGCCAGGTCCTCCCGTGACATGCCGCGTTCGCCGCGGTGCGCTCGGAGCCACAGTCCCTGCTCCCCGGGCGCGTACGCGGTGGGGTCGAGATCGGTTGTCGCTGCGGGAAAGAAGTGGCCGGTGGCGGTATCGATCGCTTCGCGCCCGAGGTCCAACGCCTGACACAGTGACCGGAAAACGGCGGCCCCTGGAACGACCTCGCCCTTGCCGATCGAGCTCAGATACTTCGCGTTGATCGCGCCGGCCTCCGCCAACCTCTCCCACGACATGTCCCTGTCATTGAGCATCGCCGAGATCCAACGGCCTGGCGCGTCGAGAGGGTATGCGGCCGGATGCAGATCGAAATCGGCGTCCGGATAGAAATTGCCTGCCGCATCCACGAAATCGGATCTCGGCACACCCAGCGCTCGGCCGATCTTCACGAAGAGTCCAGGCCGCGGACGCGTGCTTCCCTGTTCGATCCGGCTCATGGTGCTGCGATTGACGCCGATAGCTCTGGCCAGGTCTGCCGCAGTCATATTCGCGCCGTCACGCCGGCCCTTGTCGTGACGCCGCGCCGTGATCCACTCACCCCGCGCACGGTTCAACGCATTCGCGGTGTGCTGAGCCGGCTGATTCGCCGCGTTCTCCGACGGCCTGCTGCCGATGCTCCCCAGTGCGGCACCGGTCTGGTCTTCGGCAGCTATGGGGGCCGGGCCCTCATAGGGTCGACGACCGACCTCTATGCGTTCGTCGCGGCGCGGATCGTTCGATACGGTCTCTGCGGCATCCAGTCGGATCGGCATCGCCGTGCCCAGGTCCGATAACCCAGCGACTATCGCATCGAATTCGTCCATCGTGGGGTCGGGAGCGACGACTTGCCGGGATGGCTGTCGGGCCTCGGCGGCGGGGGCGCCCCGGCGCGAATCAGTGACGAGGTTGCCGTCGCGGTCGAACTCGATGGTCTCGAACAGCCGCTTCTCCACCGGCATCCGATCGATGAACCTGTGTTGCTCGCGGCGCCATTCATCGAATCCGACAGCTTTGTTCAGCATCGCGCGGCGGTTTCGCAGGTCCCGGGGACCGTAGTCGTTCGTAGTGTCACCGTCCCGCGAGGCCGCCAGGTCGACGACGACCAAGTTCGGTTCGTCGATCGAGTCGCTGTCGTTGATCAGCAGGACCATATGGTCGTCGGCGTCGGCGCTGCCGCTCGCTCGGGTGTCCTTCCATTTGTAGACCAGGACGCTGATCCCGCCCGGCCGGGACTTCAACGATTCGGCGGCCTGCTCCAGCGAATCCCTTTTCTGGAGCGTGGCGCCGAACACCTTTCGCACCACATCGCGTCCGTGGCCCCCCAGGCTGGCGGCGGGCATCTCGAAACGGCGGGGGTTGTCGGGGCACAACACTCGCATGCCGGTCACCGCATTGTTGACACAACTGTTGGGGCTGCGGCGGTGGATCTGCACGACCAGATCGAGCAGGGTCGAAGTGGCCAGATACTGCGACGCGGCGGCGACGATGTCGGCGTCCGCCCCTGCGGCGACGTCTCTGCTGTCCGCGTTCTCGGCGTTTGCATCTCGGTCGGCTGCCGCTTGGACGTCCGGATTGTGGGATTCCGCGCTCTGAATGTCCGAAATATCGGCGTCCCGGCTCACCGGTCCGGGAACTACTGCCGCGGAATCGATATCGTTTCCCACGGCGTGGCCGGTGTTCATGGCGGTCAAGTGATCGCCGACCGCTTCGCCCAGGATGTCGCGGGCGATGACGGGGGTGATGCCGGCGGCCGGATAACCCAGCGCTGCCGCGAGGGCGCCTCTCGCCTCGGTCAGCAGCGGATCGAGCATGCGCATGCCTTCGGCGCCTTCGATATCCGCGCTCGGCATACCGAGTTCGTCGGCGAGCTGGTTCCGCCACTTC
This sequence comes from Nocardia sp. BSTN01, assembly GCF_015354405.1. Taxonomy (GTDB): domain Bacteria; phylum Actinomycetota; class Actinomycetes; order Mycobacteriales; family Mycobacteriaceae; genus Nocardia. Next base: position 59,922 of record NZ_JADKYP010000027.1, read on the forward strand.
ATTATCTCGATCAGTGCGTCCACATCGCTGAGCCCCGCTCGCTCGCGCGCCTTCGCGGGGGCGGTGGCCTCGACTTGTTGCCGCAGCGCCTCCGCCGTGGCGGGTGCGAGACCGGCCCGATTCAGCAGTTCGCGCACCGGATCGGTGGCACCGTTGCGTTCGAGTTCGGCAATCTGGTTCGCGACGGCCGGAGCCGGGATTCCCAGCAAACCGGCCAGCCTTCTCGCCTGGTCCGCCGGCTCATCCGGGCGGGTGAAGTCTGGTTCGCCGTACAACCCGGTCTCGGCTTCGGCGAGGGTGAGGGGGACGTTGCCGGTCGAGAAGGCATGATGGCGGATGAACTCCGCGGTGGAATGCCGCAGCGCGCGCTGCTGCAGTTCCGGTGCCATCTCCCGCACGGCATGGCTCGCCGCGACGACCGCATCGTGGGTCTGGGCGGTGGGATCGGCCTGGTGGGCGGCCACGGCCTGTTCGTAATGAACGACCGCCTCACGGACTCCGCGCAGGTGCATGGCATTGCGGATCAGGGCGTCCTGCGTCGACATCACCACTTGCGCGCTGCCACGCTGACCGTTACGTGCGGTGCGGTTCTTGGCCTGTTCGTGGATATAGGACTGCTCAGGAGCCTCGGTCATCCAGACATGCATGCCGCCCTTGACCTTGACCGCTTCCGATACCGAGATATCGACACCGCGCTGGCCCTGCTTGTTGATCACCAGGATCTTGCCCTGCTCACCGGCCTCGTCGAAGACCTTCTGCAACTGGGCTTCCCAGTCCGCGCCCCAGCCGATGATCCGCTTGGCGTCCACCGCTTCGATCGCCTCTCGGGGCACTCCCGCGCGCACCAGTGCCTCGACCTGCCGGGCGACCAGATCGTTGCGGTGACAGAGGATCTCCTGGAACCGGCCCTCGCCTCCGGCCCGCATCTCGTTCGCGTATTCGGCAATCGCGCGCAGTTTGGCATGCGTGCTCTCGACCACATCATGCTGACCCTCCACCAGCCGATGCGTCTGCGACCGTCCGACCTCGTGGGCCTCCTGCAGACCGTAGATCTTGTTCAGTACGGGGTTCAGGTCGGTGAGGGTGCCGGATGCGCCGGTCACTTCATCGAAGAAGGATTCGCCACCGACACGGTAGATTTCGACCGAATCGATGCGTTTGGCGGACTCCGCATCCGCGCGCACCACGATCCGATGCGCGTCGGCCTTCTCCCCTCGAGCCTCGGCCGCCCGGAACTCCTTGGCTTCGATGGCTTGGGCGAGACTCGCCTTGCCCGGCTCCGCGCTCCACCGTGATTCACTCGAGGTCTTCGGGTTTCGTTGCAGGCCGTGTTCGGCTTGGTCGATGATGACGATCTTGCCCGCGTCCATCTCGTAGTGGACGCCTTCACGGACGAGAAATTCGGCGTGGGCCGCGGTCTCCAGCCGGGAGGCGCCCATTCCGTCCAGCCAGTCTTTTCCGCCGGGCAGTGCCTCGACCTTCGCCCGGCCCTCGGGCGTGAGTTCGGGTTGACCGTCGTACCAGTACATGACCTCCGGTGACCCATCGGCATGCTCTCCTATTTCCTCCGAAATGCGCCGGAGGCCGAAATCCTCGTGTGACAGAGCCCCTTTCGCCAATGCCTCGGTGAGGAAATCGTGGGCATCGAATACCTGCTTGGCGGTTGCCTCCGGCGCCGCCTGCTCGACACCTTCCGACCGGAGGAACTGCCGTTCACCCCGGTCGATGATGCCGTCCATCTCGTCGATCAGCGCATGGCGCGGTGGCTTGATACCGGCGTTGCACAGATGCCCGACTGTCTCGCCGGTCGCGACCACGATCGCAGGCCGCCCTGTCGTGATCGGCCCGAAACCGTGCTGCTGATCGGCGCGGAACACGTCGATCCCGAATTTGCCCAGCACGTTCTGCATGTCGGCGAATTCCTCATCGCCGGTCAACAGCTTCCGATACGTGCTGACTTCGCGGTTGGCCAGTCCATCGGTGGTGGTCACGAGCAGAACCGAATCGTGCTGCACCGCACGTTGGATTGCGCCGGCCATGAATACCAGCGATTTGCCCTCGCCGGGTTTCATCTCTACCGGACGCGATTTCATCGCGTAGACGGCTTCGGCCTGTTCGACCCGCAGCACCATGCCGCCGGGCACCTTCTCGCTGATCGTGCCGCGCCGGATGATCTCCATCGTCGCCAGCAACGACTGGTGCTCGTCGCCGCTGTGCAGGCCGGCCATCAGCACGTCGTCCGGAAGGTTGGACAGGCGTTGACTCTCCGGAACATGCTCGGCGGAGGCCTGGTGGAAGTCGATCAGCAGATCGACCGCCTTGTCGCGGTCGCTGCGCGGCAGACCGGCGGCATCGGCGAGACTGTCGTGATCGGCGGTCGGAACGCTCTGCTCATCGTGCACCGATGACGGATGTTTTTCCGCAACGGGCGTTTCGGCACCGTCGGTCTCGGTCCGGCCCGAGTGCTCGGGACTTTCCGGGCCGGACTTTTCGGCGGTCGCATCCCGCTGCGGGGCCGAACGCTCTCCGCCACCCGAGGATTCGTGCTCGTCGCGAGCGCCCGGCGGCGAACCGGCTTCGCCCTCGGCGACCGGATGGGGTCGTGCCGATGTCTCGTTGCCGGCGCCGTCCGCGACCGCAGTGTGTTCTCGGGCCGGGCTCGGCCCGGCTTTCGCCTGCGCACTGTTTTCTCCCGGGGCGGCGGCCCTTTCGTGAACCTCGCCTACTCCGCGTGGCGGGCTCGCCGGGAGCTTGGGCGGCGGCGAGGTTTCGCCCACCGCCTCGACCGATAGGGGCGCGGTCGCCTTCCCGGCGGCGACCGTTTTCTCGGCCGGTGGCCGCTCGCCCGGAGTGGCCGTCTCGGAATGCGTGCCCGACCGTGCCGCGGCGGCGTCGGAGGATGCGGGACGGACCTGTTGCCCGGACTGGCGGCCACCGGCTCCGTCCGCTGCCGTCGATGCACCCTGTTCGCTACGCGGGCGTGGTTGCGCCGCCGCGGTCTGCCCTTCGACCTCGACGCGAGCCCCGCCGCGCTCACCTGCGGTCTTCGTTGTCTCCGCGGTCGGGCCCCATGCGTTTTGCGCGTCTTCCCACGCCCGTTTCGATTCCGCCGACACCTCGACCGGGCGCCGAGGCGTCGCGGCTTTCCCGTCGTGCCCTGCCGAGAACGCGTCGGGTGGTGTGAAGGTTCCGCCGCCGTCGACGGTCCTCGCGGGGGCGCCGCCGCGGGAATACACGCCCCCGGCGAATGCACCGTTGAGCAGCGGCGCGAGCACCTGGTCGTAATGCTGCGGCCAACCGGCCACCATCGAAGCCGCACCCAGACCCGATATCGCGCCAGCGGTGCCGTGCACCAAACCCATGGCCAGGCGGCTGCTTGCGATCTTGGGAAATACCATCGGCGCGAACTTTCCGGCGAGCATGCCGCCCGCCGCCCCACCGATCCCCGCCAAGGCCGCGACTTCGATCGACTTCAGATCGACACCGGTCGGATTCGAACCGTCCGATCCGATGATGTCAGCGGTGCGATCGCCGGTGGCGACCTGCAGCGCCTGCACACCCGCGTCCACGCCCACGGGCAGCGCGGCCGCCTTGCCCAGCATGATGGCGAACTGCAACGGTCCCGCCGCGGCCAGCCGAGTAGCCGCCTTCGCCGCACCGGCCTGGATCGCCCGTTCCAGGCCCGCCCGCATGGCCGTTACTTCGCCGCGCCCCTCGACCAGCATGGCATCCACGGTGGGCGCCGCGGCGGCGGTGCCGGCCGGACCCGCGGCCGCGGCGCTGCTCACCACACCGAAGATGCGCCACGCCAAGTGGATACCGAACGTGAACATCACGCACAGCCACTTCTCCGCGTCGTTGGCGGCCGCCTGCGCCTGGTCGGCCAGGGTGGCGGCGTCGTTACCGAGCTGAGCCGCGCCTTTTCCGTAGGAATGCAATGCCTCGCGCAGTCGGTCGGCCAGCTCGCCTACCGAATCTTCTTGCGCAAGAACAGCTTTGATTTCCCTGGAGTGCCCGTCCAGCTCCTCGCCACGTGCCCGGAGCTCGGCGGCCATCCGGCGCATCTCGGAGATGTCGGCGCGCGGGAGTTCTCCGCCGAAGACCACCATCTCGATCGGGCGCCGCAGCATGTCGGGCAGACTTTCGAAGGTGTTCCGCAGCTCGACGACGGGGCTGAACAACGAACCGTCCACCGGCACCACCTACACCGGTCGAGATGCCGCGGCGACCAGCACCGCATGCAGCAATCTCGCCTGTATGCCCGCCTCGGCACCGTGCTGCACCACTTCGGCGAACGCGATTCCGAGGGCGTGGCCCACATCGAATTCGCCTGGGATCGCGGACTTCCCGGCCAAACCGGCTCGCCAGTCCCGGTAACCGCTCACCACTTCGGCGAGTGTGCGGTCCGGCCGCGGCTCCCGGCGCAGGTATTCCCCGATCAGGACACGCTGCGCCTGTTTGCGCGCTACGCCGCCACCGGCGTCGTCGAGGGCCCGGCCGAACTCGTGGAGCGTTGCCGGATAGATGTCCGATCGCACCGGCTCGCCTCCGGGTTCCGGGGTCGGGGCGGCCGCCGGTTCTTGCGCGGTGCGCAGGTCGAGCGTCATCGAGCTGGTGGCGCCCTCGTCGCCCGGTTCACGACGCCATCGCACCGTGCCGCGTTCACCATCGAGCTCCGCTACCGCGACCGAATCCAACTGGATCATCGGGTAATCGGTGAGAACCCGGTCCACCGCTGCCAGAAAGTCACGGACGGGCGGCACTTGGAGGCCGGGTGTGTCGAACCCGGTCACCTCTACACCGTGGCGCTCGGCCACTGTTCGCGCCAGCCAACCGATCATCGGGTCGGACGCCCGCTGCTCGCGAGAGCGGCGCCGATCATCCGCACGCGCCTTGTCGCGCGATGATCGGTCGGATCGTGGCGGGGAACCGTGCCGGGGATTCGACTCCGGCCGGCTGGGAGATCCGGTCTTTCCGGGGGTTTCGGTCCTTCCCGGTGTGCCGGAAGGGCGAGGCGGCTGCCCTCCCCACGGGGTATCGCCCCGTTTCGTCGGTGTCGCTCGGCCGCCGGACGAGGCGTCCGTGGCTCCCGGCGCGGCGCGGCGGTCGGCGGGAGGCGGTGCCGACGAGGACGGCCGCGCCGAAACAGGGGAGGTCCGGCGACCAGAGCCACCGGCGGGGTTGCGCCCGTCCTGCCCGGACGGATCGGACGTCGGCCGATCCTGATTCCACGGCGAGCGGGACTGCGCCCCATCTTGCGGGACGGTCCGCGCCGGAGAACCGTTCGGTGACTGCGAACCACCGGCCGGGGGTTGTCCGGCGTGCTGCGTCCCGCCGGCGCGCTGCGCCGGACCGTCGGCGCCCGCGGAGTTGCGTCCCGGGGAGGAAGCAGCGGGGTCGTACGGGACCTGTGCACCGGTGTCGACCGGCGCCGTCGGGCTGGCCGCATTATTCGGTTGAAGCGTTGGCGAACTCCCGCTTCCCGGAGCCTGATCATCCGCCGCGTCGGCCAGCCGGGCGGCGTTGCCGGCATCCTGCGCGTCGAATTCGTCTGCGACACGGACGATTCCGGCCGCCGTACTATGCAGCCCCTTCTCCATCGCCCGCACATTGGCCAGCATCTGATCGGCGTGCGGTGTGAACTGCTCGGCGAATTGACGGCCCATATAGTCGTCGCCCCAGCTACCGCGAGCCTGATCCAGGCAATCCCGCAGTCCCGCGTAGGTCTGCCCGACCCGGTCGGCGAGTTCGGTCAGCCGTGCACCCCGTTCGCGCAGGCCCGCCAGGTCCAGTCGAAGTTCGCCGCTCATATTCCGCCTCGAACCGTCAGTTCCGGCCGCCGACCCGCAGGCGGAGCCGTCGCTCGAAGTCGGTCACGAAAACCGACAGCGGCACCGACGAACTCGAGCGCTCCACGACACCGTCGTCGGCGACGTAGAAGACCGCACGATCCAGGGCGATGTCGTTGTCCGGCACCGGCGATCGCACCATCCAGCCCACGCTGACCCGGTCGGCTCGCAAGGATGACGTGGGGTAGTCCGAGGTATCGTACCCGCGCTCGCGGATGTGATCGCGGACCAGCGTCAACGCCTCCGCTTCACCGATCCCGGCGATCTCGCCGGCAACCAGATCCGCGAGGACGAATTGGAACAGCGCACCGGCGACATCGACCCCGGTGTCGTCACCGACCACCTGCACGATCGCCTCACGTGTCACCGCGGCGGCCTGTGCGGCCGATACCAGCAACTCGGCGGCATCCGGCGACGGATTCTCCACCACATCGGCGACTACTCGCGCCACCGTATCGGCGGTCCACACCGCGGGCAGCGCCGCCGCGCATTCCGACATCGGAGCGGATTCGCCCCGGTACCACTGCCCCTCCTCCCACCAGTAACAAAACGACAGCATGCCGGTCAGCACCCGCGGATTGAGCACCGGGTCCGCCACCCAATCCGGCGCTCCCGCAAATACTTTCGGCATCGCGCCACCGCCGTTGTAAGCGACGTCCAAAGCGGGGGCCTCCCATACGCCCCCCGACAGCACCGCCCGATCCCCGGGAAGCACCGTCAACGTCGAGCCGCTGTGTTCCGCGCTTTCGAAGATGCCCACGGACGGGCCGATTCGTGGCCCCCGTTCCGAGCCGGCCGCCACGAAGGCCGCGGCCAGTACCGCCCACCGTGCCCATAGGATTCGCAGGTCCGGCAACTCTCCGGTGACCGGCACCGGCCGCACCCCCGCACTCCGGTCCGCCCGCATTCCGTCCCAGGCGGCGCGTGGTGGCCTCGACTGGGATTCACCGCGCCCGAGATACGCCGCCAACCACACCGGCAACCGACGGCGCGGATGACGGTCCAGGTCGGCCAGGTACGCCTGGGGCGCGAACAGTTGCTCGCCGGGAAACGGCTCGGCCCCGTGATCGACGACGACCTCGGCCTCCTCCGCGTCGGCGCGCACCACTATCCGCCACCACGGCTCGCTCTCCAGCTCGGCCGAGATCTGCCGGTGCCGGCGCACCGACGCCCACACTTCGTCCGACGCCTGACACCTGATCGGCCCGTTACCGTCATCGACCAGGAACAACGCCGACTCGGTGACAACGGTCACCGCGAACGATGCCTCCAGCCGTTGCCATCCGGGTGGCGCGAGCTCGCGTAAGCCCGCGGTGATCCGGTCCGCCACGTCCGCGAGATCCTCACTCCCGGACCAGATCACCGCACACTCCCTGATCCACGACATACCGATACGCGACCACTCCCGCGGCTGCGCACCTCGACCTCGGGAGGAGTAGAAGCAATTCCCACCACCGCCTCGATCTATCGCTTGTCAGGGCCGCATTCGGATCGAGAATTTCGTAACCGAGGCCCGGATGCAACCGGGCTGCTATTGCCAGCCCTGGAAAGTGATCCGCGCAGAACCCGGAGTTCGCCAAGGGGCCCGTCTTAGTGATTCGGATCGGTGTTCGTTCCGTGCGCGGCGGCCGCGAGGCATTCGGCGGCGATCCGGAGGGCGCGGGGAAGTTCGTCACGGGGCACCGCGGTGTATCCCAGCGCGATGCCGAAGGCCTGCCGAGGTCCGGCGTGGTGGCGGGCCAACCCGTCGAGGAGGACACCGCGGCGGCGCGCGAGCTCGATCGCACGGCTTTCGGCCGCCGCGTCGGGGAGGGGAACCACCAGGTGGGATCCGGCGTCGTCGCCGCGGATGTCCAGGCCGTGGCGGCCTAGTTCCGCGACGGTGAGGGTGCGCCGGGGCGGCATTTCCCGGCGCAATCGGCGCAGATGGCGGGCAAGATCGCCGTGGCGAGCGAGTTCGGCCAGCACCAGCTGACCGGCCGGGGCCGGCCAGGCGCCGGTCGACTCGCGGTGCTCGAGTACGGCCGCCACGATCCATGGGGCGGCGACCAGCCATCCGACGCCCAGCGTGGGCGAGAGGATCTTCGAGGTGGTGCCGAGGTGGACGACCAGGTCGGGTGCGAGCCCGGCGAGCAGGGGCAGCGGTGCGCTGTCGTAGCGCAGTTCCCCGTCGTAGTCGTCTTCGATGATCACCGCGCCGGTGCGCCGCGCGAAGTCCACGAGCTGGATCCGGCGCCCTGCGGGCATCCGTACGCCGAGTGGAAATTGATGTGCCGGAGTGCAATACACCGCGCGGACATGAGCGGGAATCGATTCGACCAGGATCCCGTCGCGGTCCATCGGCACCGGGACCACCTCGACTCCGGCGGAACGAAAGGCGCCGACCGCGCGCAGATATCCGGGATCTTCGATGGCGACCGCATCGCCGGGCCGCAGCACCGCACGGGCGAATTCGGCTACGGCGGAACTGGTTCCGGCGGTCGCGATGATCCGTGCCGGTTGATCGACGCGCAGTCCGCGATGGCGCAGCAGATGTTCGGCGACCATGGCCCGATAGCCGGGATCGCCGGCGCGCTCCTTGCGCACCGAGGGGCCACGATCACCTGCCGCCCGCCAGGCCCGTCGCCATGCGGCGCTGTCCATCGCCTCCGCGCAGGGGGCGCCGGGCGCGAGGTCCAGCAGCTCCCGGGCGGAATCCGAATCCGCCTGGGCAGCTATGTGGTTCGAGGCGGGAACCGGTGCCGCGGTGAGGTAGGTCCCCGATCCGTGCCGACCCGAAATCCAGCCCTCGGCATGTAATTGGTCGTAAGCGGCGGTGACCACGGTGCGGCTGACGCCGAGCCGGGCGGCGAGGGCTCGCGACGAGGGCATACGGTCACCGCCGCGCAGTCGCCCGTCGGTCGCGGCGTTGCGCAGCTCGTCGGCTACCTGTACCGACAGCGGACGCCGGTCGGAGCGATCGACCGCGAGCGGCAGTTCGTCCACGTTGTTCTCCGATCCGCTCCGAAGTGGACTTCTAGAAAGCCGCCATATTGGCCATTTCATGATGCCATTCGCCGCGCAATGCTGTTCACATGACCGCCACACCAGTTCCCAGACCTGCGCTTTCTCCCACCCGCCGCAGCACCGTCACTCGTTACCGGGACCGCGCGGCGACCGACCGCGTGGCATTGGACGACGTTCTCGACGCCGGCCTGATCTGCCATATCGGCGTGCTGCTGCATGGCACGCCGGTCGTGCTGCCGACCATCTACGGAAGGGTGGACGACACGCTCTACCTGCACGGATCGACCGGTGCGGGCAATATGCGCGCCGCTCTCACCGGCGAGATCTCGGTGGCGGTGACGGTGGTCGATGCGATCGTGTATGCCCGTGCGGCCATGCACTTTTCGATGAACTACCGCTCGGCCGTCATCCATGGGCGCCCGGTCGAGGTCACCGATCCCGAGGAGCGGCTGCGCGCGTTGCGCGCCATCGTCGAACATTCCGCCCCCGGCGCCTGGGACACCGTCCGTGCGCCCGACAAGAAGGAACTGGCGGCCACCCTGGTTCTGGCTCTCGACCTCACCGAGGCCTCGGTGAAGACCCGTACCGGCGACCCCTCCGACGATCCCGCCGACCTGAACAGCGACGCCTGGGCGGGTCTGCTTCCGGTCAGCTACGCCTTCGGCACGCCGATCCCGGCGCCCGACCTGGCGCGCCCGGCGGCTGTCCCGGACCACGTGGTGGCGCGTATCCGGACCGGCGAATTCGCCGAAACAGAGGGAGCGATCTCCCCTCGGCGGTAATACCGGCTCACCAGACCGTGACCGGCACCTCGAGCCGCTCGATTTCCTTGCGCGCGACATCGACCAGCACAGCGGGGGATCGGATGTACTCCTGATCCAGACCCACCAGCGCGAGGGTGTACGTGTGTCCGATCCGGGACAGGTAGGCCGCGAGGCGGGTGCGGGGGAGTGCCGTCGATTGCAATCCGGGATGGATGGCCCGGGCGGCGACGCCGGTGCAGCGATGCGGGCCCAGCTGTGCCAGCGAGGCCGGCAGGGTGCCGATGTTCGAACACAGGATGTCACGTTCCCCCGCACCGCGGGAGAGCCGGTGGGCGACGCGCGCGGGCAGCACCTGCAGCAGTTCCGCGGGCATGCCCGGCGGACCGGAGATCCGGTATTCGTATGCGGCACGGCACTTCTCGCGCAAGGTCCCGGGTGTATCGGTGCGCTCGACCACCACTTCGGTCATGGCCATGTCGTTGTTGACCCGGCGATCGTCGCGGGTGTCGACGGGTACGGCGGCGGCTATCGCCGACGCGGGGAAGCCGCTGTCCCACAGCATCTTCGCGACGACGTGGAGGAACAGGCTGTTGGCCGTGCCGCCCCGCCCCGCCGCGGCCAGCTCCCAGTCCGCCGCCGGAAACTGCAGCACCGCATCGGATGTCGTCGCCGTTTCGGCGCTGCGTCCGGGCCCGCCATCGGATCCCCGGGGCACCCCGTGTCGCAGGGCGCGTGCGGTGCCGGACAGCACGGTGGTCCACTGTCGCACCGCATCGGCCCAATCCGACTGCGGCGCCGCATATTCCGTGAGCGGTGTGCCGGACAATGCGTGGTCGACGGCCAGCGCCAGGCCGCGTCCGTCGGCGAGGGCGTGGGAACACGTCAGCGCCACCACCGAACCGCCCTCACGCAGCGCCGCCGCGGACAGCCGCCAACCCGGCCCGAATTCCGGATCCAGCTCGTAACCCTGTTCGTCGGCCCAGCTCAGCAGATCAGCGGTGGCGATGCCGCCGCCGGCGATGCGCAACGGATGAGCGCCGTCGTTGCGCCGCCAGTACGGCCGCGCACCCGGCACCCGCGGCCGGACGACGCGGCGGCCGAGCGGGCCGACGCGCAGGGCGGCGTGGATCTGTTCCAGCAGCCGGCGGTCGATGGGGTCGGCGGTGCGCCACAACCCTTGCAGCGCACTGGGAGTGCCCAGACCGCGATGGGCGCGCAGGAAGATCTCGTCGACGACGGTGAGCCGGCCCATCGCCGCTCAGGCCGACGATCCGTGCCGGCCCGCACCACCGGCGAACCGTTGCGCACCCTCGAGCGCACCGTCGGCCAGCGCGGTGAAGCCGTAGCGGAACTCGCGAGTCATCGCCTCCGATTCGTCGAGTCCCCACTGCTCCAGCGCCGACATCCGATCCGAACGCAGGCACGTCTGCGGCAGCGCCGCCAGTTCGGTGGCGAGCCGCTCCGCGGCGGTGCGCGATTCGCCGGAGGCCACGACCTGGCTGACCAGTCCGATCTGCAGTGCCTCGGGTGCGGCGACCGCACGGCCGGTCAGGATCATGTCCATCGCCCGGCCGTGGCCGACGATGCGCGGCAGTCGCACCGTGCCGCCGTCGATCAGCGGGACGCCCCAGCGGCGGCAGAACACGCCGAAAGTGCTGTCCTGCTCGGCAATTCGCAGATCGCACCACAGCGCCAGTTCCAGTCCACCGGCTACGGCGTAGCCGGACACCGCGGCGATCACCGGTTTGGACAGCGTCATGCGGGTGGGGCCCATCGGCCCGTCGCCGTCCTCGGCCGCCCGGTTGGACTTCTCGGTGCCCAGCGATTTCAGATCCGCCCCGGCGCAGAAGGTGCCGCCCGCGCCCCAGAGCACCGCGACCGCCGCCGTGTCGTCGGCATCGAATTCGCGGAACGCCGCCGCCAGCGCCCGCGCGGTCGGTCCGTCGACGGCATTGCGTGCCTCGGGGCGATCCAGGATCACCGTGAAGACCGGCCCGCTGCGCTCGATTCGTACGCTCACGAATTCGACCATACGGCCCGCCCCGGCCCTTGCGTCAAGAAATGAATGTATGATTCACTTCTTGCGTGGCGTACCGCAGAACCCCCGCCGTGCAGGCGCGACTGGACGCCCAGTCGCGCGCCATCGTGCACGCGGCCATGAAGGTGCTCTCGGAGCAGGGCTTCGGTGGGCTCTCGATGGCGACTGTCGCCGCGGAGGCCGGGGTCGCCACCGGAACCGTCTACAAGAGCTTCAGCGGTAAGGCCGAACTGGTCACCGCCGTGTTCCGGGACGTCGTCACCCGGGAGGTCGCCGCGGTCGCGCAGGCCGGGGCGCAGGGCGGCGTGGTCGAGCGGGTCACCGCCGCGGTGGAGACCTTCGCCGGGCGCGCGCTGAAGAATCCCAAACTCGCCTACGTCCTGCTCGCCGAACCGGTGGACGCGAGCGTCGACACCGAACGCCTGCGCTTCCGCAGGGCGTTCGCCGAAACCTTCGAGACCGCGATCGCCGACGGTGTCGGCGCCGGGCAACTGCCGCCCCAGGACCCGCGCACCACCGCCGCCGCCCTGGTCGGCGCCATCGGTGAGGTGCTGGTCGGACCGCTGGCCGAGCAGTTGCAGAGCGAATCCGTGGTGCCCGAACTCGTCGCCTTCGCCCTGCGGGCCCTCGGCGCGCACGAATAGGAGAACTCATATGGCCACCCACGAAGTGTTCAACCAGGTCCCGCCGATCACCCCGTTCGACTTCTCCCGCAACCCGGCCCTGATCGAGGGCCTGCACCGCGAGGGCGCCGACTGGGCGGAAGCCGAAGTGCGCGAATTGGGCACGCTGGCAGGCAGTTTCGAGGCGCAGGAGTGGGGCCGGCTGGCCAACGCGTACCCGCCGGTGCTGCACACGCACGATCGCTACGGCAATCGGGTGGACGAGGTGGAGTTCCACCCCTACTGGCACAACCTGATGGACGTCGCGGTACGGCACGGCCTGCACGGCAGCCCCTGGCTCGACGACCGGCCCGGCGCGCACGTCGCCCGCGCCGCGAAGTTCTACACCTGGGGCATCGCCGACGCCGGACATATGTGCCCCATCTCCATGACCTACGCCGCGGTTCCGGCCTTGCGCCACAACCCGGAACTGGCCGCCCGTTTCGAGCCGCTACTCGGTTCGCGCACCTACGATTTCGGTCTGCGCGAACCCTCGTCGAAGGCCGGACTGATCGCCGGGATGTCGATGACGGAGAAGCAGGGCGGCTCCGATGTCCGGGCCAATACCACCACGGCCACACCGCGATCCGACGGAACCTACCGCGTCGTCGGGCACAAGTGGTTCACCTCCGCGCCGATGTCGGACATGTTCCTGACGCTGGCCCAGGCACCCGGCGGCCTGTCCTGCTTCCTGCTGCCGCGAGTGCTGCCCGACGGCACCCGCAACACGCTGCGGCTGCAGCGCCTGAAGGACAAGCTGGGCAACAAGTCCAACGCGTCCTCGGAGATCGAGTACGAGAACGCGACCGGCTGGCTGGTCGGCGCGGAGGGCGCGGGTGTGAAGACCATCATCGAGATGGTGAACATGACCCGGCTCGACTGTGTGATCGGTTCCGCGACCGGCATGCGCACCGGCGTGGTCTACGCCGCGCACCACGCGCGGCATCGGGAAGCGTTCGGCGCCAAGCTGATCGACCAGCCCGCCATGCGCAATGTGCTGGCCGACCTGGTGATCGAATCCGATGCCGCGACGACGGTGATGATGCGGCTGGCCGGTGCCACCGACCGCGCCGCGACCGACCCCGCCGAGGCGGCACTGCGCCGAATCGCGTTGGCGGTCACCAAATATTGGGTCTGCAAGCGTGCCCCGGCGCACGCGGCCGAGGCGCTGGAATGCTTCGGCGGCAACGGCTACGTCGAGGAATCGGGTATGCCGCGGCTGTATCGGGAGGCGCCGCTGATGTCGATCTGGGAGGGCTCGGGCAATGTGGCGGCGCTGGACGCCCTGCGTGCCATGGGCCGTCAGCCGGAGACGGTCGAGGCCTACTTCAACGAGGTGTCGCTGGCCCGCGGCGCCAACCACCACCTCGACGACGCGATCGACCGGATCGGCAAGGAGCTCACCGACCTCGGCGATATCGAGTTCCGCGCCCGGCGCGTGGTCGAACTGATGGCGTTGGTGCTGCAGGGCGCGCAACTGGTGCGGCACGGCCATGCCGCGGTCGCGGATGCGTTCTGCGCCAGCCGATTCGGTGGTGACTGGGGGATCGCCTTCGGCACCCTCCCGGTGGGGGTGGATACCGAGGCGATCCTGCAGCGCGCCTTCGTCTGATCCGGATTCGCCCGATTCGGCTCAGCCCACCGGTTCGCTCGACATTTCCCACGGGGCCTGCGGCAGTACGTCGCCGGTCTCGAGCAGGGATTTGAGATTGGCCAGCACCGCCGGCCATCCGCTCGAAATGCCTTGCAGCATCTCCTGATTCGGCAGATTCTCGTGGGTGACGGTGAGCCGGACGATATCCCGGTGCGGTTCGACGAGGAAGGTGACCAGCGACGGCGACCGGTCGGCATCCGGCATGTCCTCGAAGGTCACCACGAGGCGGTGCGGCGGATCCGATTCGATCACCTCGCCGACGACGTCGACGGCGCCCGAGCCGTCGACGCGGCGGTGTTCCCAGCTCGAACCGGGTTGCCAGTCGGACACATTCGCATGTCCCCAGTAGCGGGCGGTGAGATCGGCGTCGGTCAGTGCCTTCCAGACCTGTTCGGCACTGGCGTGAATGTAGGTGACGTAGACGTAGGTGGGCACGGTCGTGCTCATGGCGTACTCCTCAGCCTGGTTTCTGATGGCCCGGATCGCATCCAGTCGCGGCCTGTCGAAGACGGAGATCCATCGGTGTTCGATGTCGTGGATTGGTGCCGGATTGATGTAGTGCACCCGTTCCCGCCCGCGTCGCAGCACGGTGACCAGTCCGGCTCGCACCAGGATGTCGAGATGCTGCGTCAGTGACTGGCGCGCCATCTCCACCCGCTCGCACAGTTCGCGCAGGGTCTGCCCGTTCTGCTCGCGAAGCCGGTCCAGTAGTAGTCGCCGAGTCGGGTCGGCCAATGCCTTGAAGACCACGTCCATATCCGGTTCGGGTTGCACGGAAAAATTATGCAGGTATTTACCTGCATAAGTCAACGGGTCCGGGTGAGCAAGCACACCCTTCCGGTGGTCGCGGCCGCGGGATTGGATCGAGTCATGTCTCGTACAACGACGTACAAGCAGTTCATCGCGCTGCCGCCGGAGCGGCTGTGGGCGGTGCTGGGGGATCTCACCCGGTGGCCGGAATGGAATTCGGCCGTCGCTTCGGTGGTGCTGCACGGTCCGGCCGCGGTCGGCGGCACCGGTGACTACCTACCCGGCGGCGCGGTGAGCGCGGCCGTCCACGGCCGGCTGGCCGCGCCGTTCCGCATCACCGCATACGACGCCGGCCGGGAACTCGGTATCGAACAACCGGAACCCGCGGGCGCCTTGCGCATCACCTGGCGACTGACGCCCCGGCCGGACGGTGCGCACGTATCCGAGGAGTTCGAACTGCGCGGGCCGTCCGCGCGGATCGTCCGGCGTGTCATCGGTGCGCGGCTGGCGGCCGAGGCGCGAATCCGCTTCGCGCGCCTGGCCTTCGCGGCCGGAATCGAGCCCGCCGAGGACGCTCTCGCGGTGGTGATCGCCGGAGGTACCGGTGCGCTGGGCCGGCAGATCGCGGCGGATCTGACCTGCCGCGGACATCGGGTCACCCTTCTCACCCGCCGACCGGATCCGGCACTACCGTTCCGTCAAGTCCGATGGGACGGCCGGACGGCGGGGGAGTGGGTGGACGAATTGCGCGGACCCGGGCGCGTCGCGTTGATCAACCTGGCCGGGCAACTCGTCGACTGCCGGCCCACCGAGCGCAATATCGACCTCCTGCGCCGCAGCCGGGTCGAATCCACCGCCGCTCTGGTCGCCGCATCCCGCACATTGGACCGGCCGCTGTCCCGTTGGATCCAGGCGAGCACGACCGCGATCTGGTCCGATGCCGGCGAAACGCGGTGCACCGAAACGACTCCGCTGCCCGTGGGGCTTCCGCAGATGACCGGAGTCGCGCAGCCGTGGGAGCAGGCCTTCGCGGGCGCCGACGCCGAGCGAAGGATCATCCTGCGGACCTCCATCGTGCTCGACCCGGCCGCGCCCGCGCTGCGCCGGCTGATCGGGCTGACCAAAGCGGGACTGGGAGGCAGTGTGGGTAGCGGACACCAGTGGTTCAGCTGGATCCACATCGAGGACTGGCTGGCCGTCGTTCGTGCGGGCCTCGGGCTCGATCCGGAGGTCGCGCTGCCCGACGGAATCGTCGTCGCCGCAACGGATCATCCGGTTCGCAATCGCGAATTGATGGCCGCGTTGCGCCGGCACCTGCATCGCCCACCCGCTCCGTCGACCCCGGCGCCGATCCTGAAGCTGGGCGCGATCGTCCTGCGGACCGATGCCGCACTCGGGCTCACCGGCCGCCATGCGACGTCGGAAGTACTGCGCCGCAGCGGTTTCCGATTCCGGTATCCCACACTGGACGACGCGCTCACCGACCTGTTGCCGCGGTGATCTCACCTAACCGGTGATGCGCACTGCGGTCCGGACCTCACGGGGCGGCGGCGAGGGCCAGTCCGATCAGGCCCACCACCTTGAGTAGCTCCAGTCCGATGTACCAGTAGTGCGCCGTCGAGCGCGGTCCGTCCTCGCCGGCCAGGACCCGGTTCGACCGCCGGGTCAGCGGCGGCCGCACCGCCACCACCTGGATCGCCAGCACGACCACCGCGCCGATCAGCCACCCCCAGGTCGCCCCGGCCGGGCCGACCACGGCCGCCGAGATCAGCAGCAGCACCGCCAGCACGGCCTCGGTGATGTTCAGCGCCTTGAACACCATCCGGCCGATCCCCAGCCCGAGGGCGAGCGTCACCCCCGGCGCCCGGAACTTCAGCGGTGCCTCCAGGAAAGAGATAGCCAGCACCATGCCGAGCCACAGCATCGGCAGGAACCACAGCAGATGTTGTGCAACCGAGGTCATATTCCGGACGTTACAACGGCGCGGCGGCCCGTGGCAGCGCCGTGCTCACATTCCCGGCATGAGATCAATTACGCATCCGGGCGAGGTATTTTCCGCGGTGGCGGGTCAGCGGTGGCCGCGATACCACCGGATCAGCGCATCGGTCGACGAATCCGATTGCGGTGCCGGATCTTCGGCGGAGGTGAGCAGCGGCTCCAGTGCGAGCGCCTGCTGTTTGCCCAGCTCCACGCCCCACTGGTCGAAACTGTCGATCCCCCAGATGGCGCCCTCGACGAAGACCTGATGCTCGTAGAGCGCGATCAGCTGCCCGACCACCGACGGGGTGAGCTGCGGCGCCAGGATCGCGGTGGAAGGCCGGTTACCGGGCATCACGCGATGCGGCACCAGGGCCGGATCGAAATCCGGAGTGCCGCCGTCCTCGGCCTCGATCTCCGCCGCGGTGCGGCCGAAGGCCAGCACCTTCGTCTGCGCGAACAGATTGCTCATCAGGATGTCGTGCATGCTGCCGGAGCCGTCGCGCGTCGCGAGATCGTCGGTGGGACGGGCGAATCCGATGAAATCGGCCGGCACCAGCCGGGTGCCCTGATGCAGCAGCTGGTAGAACGCGTGCTGTCCGTTCGTGCCGGGTTCACCCCAGAAGATCTCGCCGGTCGAGGTCGTCACCGGACTGCCGTCCAGGCGCACCGATTTGCCGTTCGACTCCATGGTCAGCTGCTGCAGATAGGCCGGGAACCGCGCAAGATCGTTGGAGTACGGCAGCACCGCTCGGGACTGGGCGCCGAAGAAATTCGAGTACCAGACCCCGAGCAGTCCGAGCAGGATCGGCGCGTTGCGCTCCGGCGGCGCGGAGACGAAATGTTCGTCGACACTGTGCATTCCGGCCAGGAATTCGGCGAAACGCTGCGTGCCGATCACCGCCATCATCGACAGCCCGATCGCGGAATCCACCGAATAGCGGCCGCCGACCCAATCCCAGAACTCGAACATGTTCGCGGTATCGATGCCGAAATCGGCCACCCGCTGCGCGTGGGTGGACACCGCCACGAAATGTTTGGCGACCGCGTCCTCGCCGAGTGCCGCCACCAGCCAGCGCCGCGCCGCGGTGGCATTGGTGAGCGTCTCCAGCGTCGAAAACGTCTTGGAGGCAACGACGAACAGGGTGCGCGCCGGATCGAGGCCGTCGAGCTTCGCGATCAGATCCGCCGGGTCGATATTGGAGACGAATCGCGCCGAAATACCGGCATCCGCATAGTGCCGCAAGGCTTGATACAGCATGGCGGGCCCGAGATCCGAGCCGCCGATGCCGATGTTCACCACCGTGGTGATGCGTTCACCGCTCGCGCCGCGCCACTGCCCCGAGCGCACCGCATCGGTGAAATCGCCCATCCGGCGCAGCACTTCGTGCACCTGCGCCCCCGCGTCGGCGCCGTCGATCGTCATCGAGGCGCCGGGCGGCAGACGCAGCGCGACATGGCCCACCGCGCGGTCCTCGGAGGTGTTGATGTGCTCGCCCGCGAACATCGCGTCCCGGCGCCGGGCCACACCCGCCGTCTCCGCCAGATCGAGCAGCAGATCCAGGGTTTCGCGGGTGATGCGGTGCTTGCTGTAGTCGATATGGAGGTCGCCGACCTCGACGGTCAGCTCTCGTCCCCGCTCCGGATCCTCGGCGAAGAACTCGCGCAGATGCCGGTCGGCCACGGCCGAATAGTGATCGTGCAGTTTCCGCCAGGCCGCCGTCGCGGTGATGTCGCTGCTCACCCAGGCGAGATTACAGACCGGTTTCGCTACGCGCAGGTAGTCCCGGCCCACCGGCAGTTGCCCGCGCTCACGTCCACCGCGGCCTACCCTGAGCACATGGTGTCGCAAACCGAGTTACTCGAATCCGTCCCCACTCGACTCTGGATCGGCGGGCCGGTGGATGCCACCGGTGGCGCCACCTTCGCGGTCGAGAATCCGGCGACCGGAGAGCCCCTCGCACACGTCGCCGACGCCACGCCCGAGGACGCCGTGCGCGCCCTCGACGCGGCCGTGGCCGCACAGGACAGCTGGGCCACCACCCCGGCCCGCGAACGCGGCGAGATCCTGCGCGCGGTCTACGAGCGGATCGTCGAGCGCACCGAGGACTTCGCCCTGCTGATGACCCTGGAAATGGGTAAGGCGCTGCCGGAGAGCCGCAACGAGGTGCGCTACGGCGCCGAATTCTTCCGCTGGTTCAGCGAGGAAGCGGTCCGGGTGCACGGCCGCTACCAGACCGCGCCCACCGGCACCGGTCGCATCGTCGTCCACAAACAGCCGGTCGGGCCGTGCCTGGCCATCACACCCTGGAATTTCCCGCTCGCGATGGGCACCCGCAAGATCGGCCCGGCCCTGGCCGCGGGCTGCACGATGATCGTCAAGCCCGCCTCGGCCACCCCGCTGACCATGCTGCTGCTGGCGAAGCTGTGCAGCGAGGCCGGGCTGCCGGACGGGGTGCTGTCGGTCATCACCTCCAGCCGTTCCGGTGCGGTGACCGAGCCGCTGATCAACGATCCGCGGCTGCGCAAACTCACCTTCACCGGTTCGACCGGGGTCGGCAAGAAACTGGTGGAGAAGTCCGCGAACGGCCTGCTGCGCACCTCGATGGAACTGGGCGGCAATGCCCCGTTCGTGGTCTTCGACGACGCCGACATCGACGCCGCGGTGCAGGGCGCGATGCTGGCGAAGCTGCGCAACGGCGGCGAGGCGTGTACCGCCGCCAACCGGTTCCATGTGCACAACTCGGTGCGCGCGGAGTTCACCGACAAACTGGTCGCCGCCATGCAGGAGGTGAAACTCGGCCCCGGTGACGACCCGTCGACCACCCTCGGCCCGCTGATCAACCAGGACCAGCTCGACACGGTCAGCGAACTGGTCGATGACGCCGTGGAACGCGGCGCCGAAGTGCGCATCGGCGGGAAGGCGCCGGGCGGGACCGGGTACTACTACCCGGCGACCGTGCTGTGCGAGGTGCCCGAGCAGGCCCGGATCCTGAGCGAAGAGGTGTTCGGACCGGTTGCGCCGATCATCGGATTCGATACCGAGGAGCAGGGCCTCGCCGCCGCCAACGACACCGAATTCGGTTTGGTCGCTTACGTTTACACCCGCGACCTGGATCGTGCGCTGCGGATCGCGGAGGGCCTGGAGAGCGGCATGGTCGGCGTCAACCGCGGCGTCATCTCCGATCCGGCGGCGCCGTTCGGCGGGGTCAAGGCCTCCGGATTCGGCCGCGAGGGCGGCTTCGAGGGGATCGAGGAGTATCTGTCGACGAAGTACATCGCCCTGCCCTGATCCGGCAGTCCCCGGATACGAAACGACCGCCCCGGGGGATCGGCACCCGGGGCGGCCTGGGGTCGCGGAGTTCGTCGAGACGATCGCCGCGTGGTCTCGGTGAGCTGCCTCGGCGGTCCGGTCGGTGGGGCCGTGGCCGAGGCGGCTGTATCTCAGTGGCCGAGACGGCCGCGGCCGAGGCGGAGCAGCAGCATGGCCAGCGTGTGACCTTCCTGACCCAGTTCGCTGAAGCGCTCCAGCACCTTCATCTCGCGGGAGTGCACCAGGCGCGGGCCACCGTTGGCCATACGGGTGCGGCCGATGATGCGCGAGACCTCGGTGCGCCGCTTGATGGCCGCGAGAATCTCGGCGTCGAGGCGATCGATCTCCTTGCGGAGCTTCTCGATCTCCGCCTCACTACTCGGCAACGTCGCATCGGAACCGGTCGCGGGCTGATCAATCGGCTCAGTAGAGGTGCTCATACTTTCTTCTCCTCGTGTCAGAACTTCGATCGGCGTGCGGCCCTGCCCCGTTACCGATCTGATTCCTCCACCGTGAAACAGACCTGTTCGGCCTTGAATTGTCCCCCGTCGAGTATGCGCTCACGTGCGAAATCGGCGACCACGAATACCTTCGTACGCCTGAACAGCAGAGGTCGTGAGCGCGCTGGTCATGTCGCCAGTCTGCCACGTGGGACAAGTGGGGCAAAGTTCTCTTCGGTGAGAATGCGCTGAGATCGCGCCGGACTACAGCATGTCGGTGGCCGCCGGTAGCGTGGATGGACGATGGAGACGACGGTGGCGGGAACAGCGGCGGGGACGGCAACGGTGGGTACGGCGGCAACGCGAGGTGCGGACAGGTCCGCGGCGGCCGATCAGCAGGCGCAGCGCCTGCTCGAGGGCCTGAATCCGCAGCAGCGGGCGGCGGTTGTGCACGCGGGTTCGCCCCTGCTGATCGTGGCCGGCGCCGGCTCCGGGAAGACCGCCGTACTCACTCGGCGCATCGCCTATCTGCTGGCCGAACGCGACGTCACACCCGGGCAGATCCTGGCGATCACATTCACCAACAAGGCCGCTGCGGAGATGCGCGAGCGGGTGACGGACCTGGTCGGTCCGCGCGCCGCCGCCATGTGGGTGTCGACCTTCCACTCCTCCTGTGTGCGCATCCTGCGGATGCAGGCGAATCTGCTGCCCGGTGCGTTGAACTCCAACTTCTCCATCTACGACGCCGACGATTCGCGCCGCCTGCTGGGAATGATCATTCGCGACCAGAATCTGGATCCGAAGAAGTATTCGCCGCGACTGCTCGCGACCGCCATCTCCAATCTCAAGAACGAGCTGATCGACCCCGAAACGGCCACGGCGGACGCGGAATCCGACGAGACGGAACTGCCCGGCATCGTCGCCCGGGTCTACACCGAATATCAGCGGCGGCTGCGCGCGGCCAACGCCTTCGACTTCGACGATCTGATCGGTGAGACGGTCGCGCTCCTGCAGAGCCACCCGCAGGTCGCGGAGTACTACCGCCGTCGCTTCCGGCATGTGCTGGTCGACGAGTACCAGGACACCAACCACGCCCAGTACGTGCTGGTGCGCGAACTGGTCGGCCATCATGTGCGACCGGCGGCCGACGAACTCGCCGACGCCGACGCGGGGGCCGAGGCGGCCGATCCTGAATTCAGCCCGGCACGCCGCGGCGATGCGGTGCCGCCCAGCGAGTTGTGCGTGGTCGGTGACGCCGACCAGTCCATCTACGCGTTCCGCGGGGCGACCATTCGCAATATCGAGGAATTCGAGCGCGATTTCCCGGACGCGGAAACGATTCTGCTGGAACAGAACTACCGCTCCACCCAGCACATCCTCTCGGCCGCCAACGCGGTCATCTCGCGCAACGAGAATCGGCGCGACAAGAAGTTGTGGACCGACTCCGGTGAGGGTGACCTGATCGTCGGCTATGTCGCCGACAACGAACACGACGAGGCGTCGTTCGTCGCGCGCGAGATCGACCGGCTGGTCGAACAGGGCGACTACAACTACGGCGATGTCGCGGTGTTCTATCGCACCAACAACAACTCGCGGGCGCTGGAAGAGATCTTCATCCGTATGGGGCTGCCCTACAAGGTGGTCGGCGGCGTCCGGTTCTACGAGCGCAAGGAGGTCCGCGATGTGGTGGCCTACCTGCGCGTGCTGGAGAATCCCGACGACGCGGTGAGCCTGCGCCGCATTCTCAACACTCCGCGCCGGGGGATCGGTGACCGCGCCGAGGCGTGTGTGGCGGTGCACGCCGAACAGCGCGACATCGGCTTCGCGGCCGCGCTGCGCGACGCCGCCGACGGCAAGGTGGCGCTGCTGAACACCCGCGCCCAGCGTGCGATCGCCGGCTTCCTCGATCTGCTCGACGAGGTCCGCGCCGCCGGTGTCACCGACGACACCGAATTCCCCGATGTGGGCAATGTCGTCGAGGCGGTCCTGGACAAGACCGGTTACCGCGCCGAGTTGGAGGCCTCCGACGATCCGCAGGACGGCGCCCGGCTGGACAACCTCAACGAATTGGTCAGCGTGGCAAGGGAATTCAGTTCCGAGGCGCGCAACAATGTGGAGGCCGCTCGCGAGGAGGGCCTGCTGCCCGAAGCGGCCGACGGCGAGCCGGACCCCGGTTCCCTGGCGGCGTTCCTGGAACGGGTCTCGCTGGTGGCCGATACCGATCAGATCCCGGACGAGGGTTCCGGCGTGGTCACCCTGATGACCCTGCACACCGCGAAGGGCCTGGAGTTCCCGGTGGTGTTCGTGACCGGCTGGGAGGACGGCCAGTTCCCGCATATGCGCGCGCTGGGCGATCCCGCTGAACTGGCCGAGGAACGCCGCCTGGCCTACGTCGGCATCACCCGCGCCCGGAAACGGCTGTACCTGAGCCGCGCGGTGGTGCGCTCCGGCTGGGGACAGGCGGTGTCGAATCCGGAGTCCCGCTTCCTGCAGGAGATTCCGGGGCATCTGATGGATTGGCAGCGGCTGGAACCGACTCCGCCGTCCGGCGGACGTGGTTTCCGCCGTCGCGGTGAGGACGACGGCCTGGAACGTGATTGGACCCGCGGTGACGGCTGGTCCCAGCAGCGCCCCGGCCTGCGCGACCGCAGCCCCGCCCGGCCCGCCGCCAAGCACAACAACTCCGGGCTGGTGCTCGCCGTGGGCGACCGCGTCAGCGACGACAAGTACGGTCTCGGCCGCGTGGTCGCCGCCGAAGGCTTCGGCGCCCTCGCCACGGTCACCATCGATTTCGGCACCGCCGGCAAGATCCGCCTGATTCCGCAGTACAGCCGGACCCTGGTCAAGCTCTGAACGGCGTCACGGCTTTGGCCATGACGACTTCCACGCGGTGGTCCGGGTCGAGATCGGCGCGCTGGACCCGTTCGGCGCGTTCGCCGGACCCAGCGTCGAATTCGAATCCGTTGCGGCGGTACAGCGCGATGGCAGGTTCGTTGTCGGTGAAGACGCCGAGTCGGAGAGTGGTGTAGCCGCATTCGGCAGCCCAGCGCTCGAGAGTCGTCAGCAGCAGATCGCCCACGCCCAGACCGCGCGCGGACGGGTCGACCCACATCGAAATCACCTTGGCCGCGGTATCTTCCGGCCCGGGCACCCCGCTGGCCATCCCCACCGGTTCGCCGTGGTGCAACGCCAGCAGATCCTGAGCTCCCGGCGTATTCAACCGCGCGCGCCAGCGGTGCTCGCGATCGCCGTCGCCCTGCCACTCCGCCAGCCGGGTCCGGTACGCCTCCGGTGCCCCCGCCAGTGCTGCCAGCCGAACGCTGCGCCAAGCCCGCCAGTCCTCAGGGCCTACCACCCGGATTTCGATCATGACGCAAGAATGGCCGCCGCGCGTATCCACCCGCAACCGAAAATATTGTGCAACAACTGTTTTCGTGAGCACATGGGTGGCTCACCGGGTACGCCCCAAACCCGCCCGCAACGCCAACTCTCGTACTGCTGGGAGAGGCGGACGAGCCTAGTCGCGTTCGGGGCCGAGGGAGATGCCGCGGGAGGCGAGCCAGGGGAGGGGGTCGATCTTGTCCTGGCCGTTGAGCCACACCTCGAAGTGGCAGTGCGGGCCGGTGGAGAAGCCACGGTTGCCGACGGTGGCGATCTGGTCGCCGGCCATCACATGTTGGCCTTCCGAGACGGTGGCGGTGTCGACGTGGCCGTAGACCGTGATGGTGCCGTCGGCGTGCCGCAGGCGGACCCACATGCCGAAACCGGAGGCCGGGCCGGCGCTGATCACATCGCCGTCCTCGACCGCGTAGATCGGGGTACCGATGGGGGCCGCGATGTCGACACCCAGGTGCTGCACACCCCAGCGGCTACCGAAGCCGGAGGTGAAGGTGCCGTTGGCGAATTTGGAGAACAGGGGCCGCAGTTTCGCCGATTCCTGGGCCGCGAGTCCGGCGGCGAATTCCTGACCGTGTTGCAGGATGTCCTGGAACTGACTGAGATCCGCGACGGGCGCGACGTTGAGAACCTGCGGCGACTGCGGATTACCCGCCTGGGTGCTGACCGCCTGGGCCGCGATTTCGTGGACCTGACCGGCGGCGTCGTAGTCGGCGGTCGCAGTGTGGTGCTGGCTGCCGGACTCCATTCCGGCCTGTCCGGCGGCGACCACCGCGCCGGCGGCGACCGCCACCACGGCGGCGCGGCCCTTGAGCGCGGCGGGCGGGGTCGGCACGCGATGCGCACCGCTGAAGCGCCGGGGCCCTTCGGTGTCGGTGCCGGCCTCCTCGGCGTCGGCGCTGTCACGCTCGAGGGAGCTGCGCAGCCGGGCCAGGTTGAACGGTTCGTTGCCGGCGGGTTGGTCGTATTCGTCGGCGGTGTCGTAGTGGGCGGCGTCGTAGTCGGCGGGGCCCTCGGGATAGTGCACGCCACGGCCGTCGTCGAAACCGGGGTCGGCGGCGGCCCATTCGTCGGTCCGCGGCCACTGCGGATCGGCGGTCCAGTCACCGTCGGGCTGCGCCTGGGCTCCCCAGGGCCGCCACTGCCCGGAATCCTCCGAACCGGTTGTCCCCCAGGCATTCTCGGTGGAATTCCCGGTGGTCGCGGTGAGGCCGACGACGGTCGCGCCCGCCGCACCGGCGCCGGCGGACATCCAGCTGTCGGCGCGTCCCGGCATACTGCGCACGGGCGGGGCTGCGGGCTCCTCGGAACGGGAACCGGTGTAACCGCCGAAAGATTGGTTACCACCGAAGTATGGATGCTGGTCGAGGGATTCTCCGTCGCCGCGGTAACGGCGAGCGGACTGTGGCCGATGCCCAGGTTGTAGGCGACCGTGGCTCATCGGCGGACTCCGAGACCGGGTAACGCGGGGGATCCGGAGGACGCGGGACGCGGTGCGCCGGTAGAACGGCTCGCTACCTGCGGAGCACTGTGCTGCAACAAGCCTGCCGTCCTCCTGATCGGTGCGGTGTACGCGGCCTCATCCGGGTGGGTCTGTCGATGTGTTCTACCAGCCGGTCCTTACGACCGGGTGACGAGTATTCCCGTCACGCCTGTGATCTGGCTGTGACATCGACCGCATCGACGGTAACGAAACGATTGCAGGTGGGCAAGCGCTCCGCTCGATAAGGGGGTACTTGTGACATTGATCACGTCTGGCCCGCGGAATATCTCACGTTCCACTGGGGACGCGAGTGAGAACAGGCAACTACACTATGTAGTAGCCAATGTGGCAATTCGGACCATCGTCCGCCCTACCTGGCGGCGTGTCAGCAACCTACTCGCCAGTAGCCTTGGCCAGCGGTTTTGCCCGGGCGGATGCCCGCTCGTGACCTGCGCCACTTAGGCTGTATGCGGCTGATTTCGGCGACATCGAACTGATTAGAGTCCGACTCGACCCGCTTCCGACGACGGGCCGCCAACAAAGTCGTTGTCACCACAACGCAGACGAGACGGTGAGTACATGGATCTCTTCGAATATCAGGCGAAGGAACTCTTCGTGAAGCACGGAGTGCCTTCGTCGGAGGGCCGCGTCACGGACTCGGCCGAGGACGCCCGTGCCATCGCGACCGAAATCGGCAAGCCTGTGATGATCAAGTCGCAGGTCAAGGTCGGCGGCCGCGGTAAGGCCGGTGGCGTGAAGTACGCCGCCACCCCGGGCGACGCCTTCACCCACGCCAACAACATCCTGGGCCTGGACATCAAGGGCCACGTCACCAAGAAGATCCTGGTCGCCGAGGCCAAGGACATCGCGGAGGAGTACTACATCTCCTTCCTGCTCGATCGCGCCAACCGCACCTACCTGGCCATGTGCTCGGTCGAGGGCGGTATGGAGATCGAAGAGGTCGCCGCCACCAAGCCCGACCGCCTGGCCAAGGTTCCGGTCGACGCGGTCAAGGGTGTGGACCTGGCCTTCGCGCGCTCGATCGCCGAGCAGGGCCACCTGCCCGCCGACGTGCTGGACGCCGCCGCGGTGACCATCCAGAAGCTGTGGGAGGTCTTCGTCAACGAGGACGCGACCCTGGTCGAGGTGAACCCGCTGGTCCGCACGCCGGAGAACGAGATCCTGGCGCTGGACGGCAAGGTCACCCTGGACGAGAACGCCGACTTCCGCCACCCCGACCACGCCGAGTTCGCCGATCGTGACGCCACCGATCCGCTGGAGCTCAAGGCCAAGGAGAACGACCTCAACTACGTCAAGCTCGACGGCGAGGTCGGCATCATCGGCAACGGCGCCGGCCTGGTC
>NZ_JADKYP010000028.1 GCF_015354405.1 Nocardia sp. BSTN01
AGTGTTTCGAAGTGGTGAGGGCGGGCTGGTTGGGCCGCCCGCACTGGTGTTTGAGCCATTGATTGATCGCGGCGACCTGGACCGTGGCCAGGTGGCGGACGGCGAATTTGTCGTAGCGAGTGGCTGCTGGCCTATGCACTCGGTCATCGAAACGAACATCCTGCCCGGTTCGAGTAACTGGGTTCCATCGGTCAGTGTCGTCGGTTTCGAAGTACATACTCATTGCGGCTCCGATCTGGCCCCTCGACGTGGATCACTCCGCTGATCATTCTGCTGGCCGGTTCTCACTTGCGGCCAACAGGCTCACGGCAAGCGCGTTCGATCGTCATCCAGGCAAGGCGCTGCAATCGGATGATGGTGCGTTCGGCCGACTGCAGCCTGTCGGTTCCGAACAGCCTTGTAAGCGGCAGTAGCGTGCCTTCACCAGCATCAGCAGACGCTCCAGAGTCAACGGCAATCTTCCCCGGCTAGCCGTGGCAGTACACCCGCACGAGCACCGAGTCGTCGGGAACCGTCAGCAAATAGCGTTCGATCCCACATGAGTCGACAGGGCATAGAGCGTCATGTTCACATGGCTCCTCGTAGTCACAACCCGCATACCTGGCAATGCCATCAGGTTCGACCCACCACCCATCGAGGGTCAAGACATCGGCCCAACCGGCAGGATTAACAGCCATATTCAGCAAAGTCTTTGGACCGCCGGCACATTCGCCATGCCTGCTGGGATGTACAAAGCCGTCGTAGCGAGGCGAATCGTGAATCAACCGCGGATCGTTCTCATGACCTGGCAGCACATGGAACCCTCTGCCCTCACCGCCACCCCGGATTCGCCACGAGTCCCACATCTCGCGGTACCCATAACCGCGGTACATCTCGAACGGAGCCAGCGCCCTCCCAAGCGACCCGAAAACGTCGTCTATGGCTTCGGGCGGCAGGCAAACCGTGACCCATATGTGCGCCAAGAAACTCCTCTCCGCGACGCAAGGGTATCGGCCAGGAATGACGATGCAACAACATTTTTCGTGTCGGCTCGCCGAACCACGCTGGCCCGACAGGGCTACCGAGCCGTCCCTGCATGTGCGTGCAGACGCCGGCCGAGCCCGCTGCCTGGCTCCGAACGCCCGGGTCGCGGCAGTAGCGGACACTCGGCGGACTACCAGCCTCCGACGCTCAGCCACTCCGTTTGGAACTCGACAGGTGTGATCTCCTCCGCCGACAAGTGCGGCAAGTCGGAGATCTCCGTCGCCGAAGGCATACGGCCGGACAACCGAGTGAACTCGGTGTGACCACCAGAGACCGCCGCCAGGCCGGAACCGCCGTCGCGGAACAGCTCGACCCGACGCCACTCGTGGCCCGTGCTTAGAATCTCGCTGAACGACACAGCGATATGGTCGAACTCGGAGTAATGCACGACCTTCAGGTGACGCGTCACCTCCTGCTCGGGGACGAACCCGGCCGCACGTTCGATCGCCTGGGCCCGATCGATACAGTCACAGTCGTCGTCGCTTTTGCAGCAAGCCGACCGCACCGGCTCGGCCGCGATTCCATCGATCGGCAGTCGATCGCCGAGTTCTGCGCGCATCCACTCGGATATCGAATCCCTTGGATACAAACGCAAGTCGTCGAGTAGTGGGTCCGCGAGCTGTCGACGCAGGTGAGGACGTTCACGACTGAAACGCACATTGATCTTGTGATCGGCGGTGATGCTCAGCCACATTGTGAACCACGTACCCCGGCCCGGGACATACATCGCCTGTCGCAAATCTATGACCTCGCGAGGGAACCCGACGACTGTCGAGGTTCCCGATTCCCGCTCCGCGTAGGCGAATAGATTCACAGCCGTTCCCACGATGTCGAACCTGACCTTGATCTCGGTCCAGCCGGGCTGCACGTCGGCAGTGATCTTTGCCACGATATCGTTGAGCAACTGCCGTTCCTCGATCATCGGCGGCGAGATCGGCCCCCGGATATTCCACCAACTTGCCGCTTTCGGGCGACGCCTCCACCGGCCGATCACCGATACCGAGCACCTGATCGAAGCACACAAACCACACGACTCATCGAACCGTCCTCCACACCCATCGCCTGCACAACGATCCTCATCACCGTAATGGACCGATACGGCGATGGTCGCCGCTGATCATCCTGCAATCGGCGTGAGCGGACGTTCTGGATGGCAGCATCGCTGTCGCTTCGTGACCTCACTGCGTCGCAGTTCCAGACAGAGTGGCTGGCTGGCGGCGGCTGGTAATCAGCTACTCGGCTCATTCGTGAGCCTGGAGCCGACATTCGGCAGGACAGCGCGTTGGGTCGACGCTGAGGGCGGTGGGCTCGAAATCAAAACCCTTCGGCCCCAGCGTTCTTCAGGGCCGACCGATTGACCGCTTCGAACCGCGCGGTATGCGGCATTTGTGGATATCTGCTGCTGGATTGGACATCGACCATCGGTATCGTCCAGCGGCGATGGGCTGCTTGGGTCTATGAGCCCTGCAGGCAGCAATTTGCGAGGTCGTTGGGAGGGTCGATGGCGACGGGAGCAACCCGGGCGGAGCTGGCACGGGAGCTGAAGACAGGGATGTGCACCGGCCGCGGCTTCACGATGCACCGGGTGGATGACGGCTATGTGTTTCGCAAACCTGTTGCAGGTGAGCACTTCTCGGGGGTCTTGGAACTCTTCGCCGACCTTGTCCTGAAGTACGGAGAGCTACAAGTGACCTGCACGGGCTCACTGGCGGTACCTGCCTTGCAAACCGTTATCGACGCAGTACCGGATGCAGCGGTCAGCAATCTCGATCTGTCCGACGGCAGGCCCTACTCCACCGAACTCGCCATCGAGAGCTTCGGGCGTAACGGCAGCCTCGGAGCGGTCGCGCAGGAGATCCTGATCGAGACCGACGACGATGTCCACGGCGCGGTCGAGGAACTCCTCGGCATGGTCGACGGGACTGTCAGCGACTGGGCCACAGCCGTGTTGGCGGTCGAGCCGCTACTCGCCACCGTGACATCGGCGGCCGGCGACAGCCACCCCTTGTTTGTCCGGCGCCTGGTCCTGTTGCTGTTGTCGCTGAATCGGGCCGAGGACGCTGTGCAGGTGATGGATACACACATGCGAGCGAAACTGCACTTCGGTGAGCGCGAGTCGCGCGCACCCAAATTCGAGCAGCACCTACTCGATTCCTTCCCCGCCTACCGTCTCGTCCGAGAAACCCGCCAAAAGGCTCAATCGCATTGAGCTGACAAACCCGCAGTCTTGAGTTCAGACCGGATGGATCGTCGTGTAATCCGCAATAGCGGATGTTCTGCACCGCACCATGTTCCGGCCGCCGGCGCCCCGCGCTGGCCGGCTCGGTCAGCGCGGTATGCGGCATAGAGTGAATCCGCAACGCTCCAAGCCGGACCGAGTGCCACAATCGGGCAGGTGGAAGAGATCGAAAGGATCGCCGAGTCGATCGCCGCCAGTCCTGGCCAGGTGGTCGCGGTGGAAGTCGGTGATCGCGAGCGGGTGGCGGACCTGGTTGCTCGTCTCCAACCGATCTACGACTACGGGTACGACACCGATGACGGCGCCGACGTTCGGTTGGCGCTCGGGTCTGCCTGCTCGACGCTGGAACGTGCGCTCGCGCACTTCGCCGCCGCAATGCAGCTTCCCTACGGTGCCGCGCGAACCCTGTGGGACTTCTTCGAAGCAGTGAGCCAACGCCCTTCCGCGTACCGGAGCTGCCTTGTCGTCGCAGATGCGGCCGAACTGCTCGCCGACGAGGACGAGCTCATGTGGCGCGCACTGACCGACGAACTGGTCGGCGGACCCCGCTGCATGGGAGGTGGTTGGGACACACTCGTTCTGGTCGACGACCATACTGCTTGGGCACGTTCACGATTCGGAACGGCAGCCGATGCAGAGCTGGCTGCGAAGGCCCCACTTTCCTCCGGCGAGTACGCAGCGTTGCAGCGCGGACTGGAATCGCGATACCGAGCCGACTGAGTCGCCGGGAACAGACGCACACCGAGCTCCCATCCGGTATCCGGGTGTGGGCTCAGTCGTTTCGCCCAGCGCCGTGCGATGGCCGGTTCGACCAGCGCGCTATGCGGCATTAACGTGCGTTGGAACGGATTTTCGGCTCTCCTCACGGATTGGTGTTCTCGGCGCTCGCTCGGCCGCGGCGGGTAAGGGGTGTCGTCCGCCGTAACCGGATATACGTGAGGACGCCCTGCACCACGACCGCGATCGCCAGCGCCGACAACACACCCTTGGGCGCTGTCCCGGCGGCGACCAGCAGACAGCAGATGACGACGCCCAGTCCCAGCGGCAGGGTCGAAGCGATTGCGACCAGCAGACGAGCGCGGCGGTTCATGTGGATCCTTTCCCCGCAGGAGATTTCGATGGCAGTGATCGATGTCAGGCGGGATCGTGACGGGCGCGGTCGAGATAGTCTGCCAATGCTCGCCATTCGTCGGCAGGCGCGGCGGGATCGCCGGACATCGCCGCCGGGTCGGCACGCCAGGCGCCGCGCACTCCCGCCGAGATCCCGGCGTCATCACCGGTGAACAGCACGCTCGACTCGTCCATGCGGCGTGCCAGCTGTCGAACTCGGTCGTCGGCGGGGCCCACACCTTCTCGCCGGAGCCGATCGGCCTTGCGATAGAGCTGCGGCCACTCGATCTCGAGCAGGTAATGTTTCGCGGGCCCGAGCGCTGCCGCTGCGGAACCGAGCCGTCGTTGTTGATCGGCATCCAGATTCCGACGGAGTACCTCTTCGCCCCCGGGGCCCACCCCGCCGATCGCCCGGAGCGCTCGCAGCAGCGTTTCGGGTGTCGTGCCCTGCTCGGTCGCCAATTCGGCACCGAGCCGCACCAGTTTCTGCCGCACCCTTTCCAACGCCGCGAGGGACGCCTCGACCCCGGCCAGATGGTCGTGGACTACCCGGTCCAGATCGATACCCACATCCAGGCAGACGATGATCGACTCCAGGCTCAAGCCCAAACTACGCAACGCCAGCACCTGATACAGACGAACAAGATCGTCGTCGGTGTACTCGCGAGACCCGCTCGCCGTCCGCCGCGACGGACTCAGGACGCCGATCGCATCCCAATGATGCAACGTCCGCACGGTCACACCACTCGCCTCGGCCAGCGGTCCGACCTTCCACCCTCCGGAATTGTTCACGCTCTCACCATGCGCCCTCACGCCACGTCAGGGTCAAGCAGCAACCAAAACGTGCGCACGTCGGCACGAGCGAACGTTCGAAAGAGCCGCGGCGTCATGCCACAGACCAGATCAGCCTCGTCGGCGCCACCTGAGGGTGCGACAACACCGCCACTTTCCGCTGCGAGTCACAGCAGGTGGCGAGTGACGGTGCGTACCGAGATCATCGCGCCTACGGAATGCAGCTTGGTGGCGATGTGTCGGGCCGACCACTCGCGCTGGCGCCGCAACTGCTCGATGCGGGCGACAGCTTCGGCCGGTGTCGCTATCGGCGACCGGTGCGGCACCGAGGAACGGTCGGGCAGGCCCAGCTAACCGAACCGGCGAAATCTGTTGAACCACTTGCTCGCACACTGCCCTGTCCGGCCCATCTCGGCGGCGACGTGCACGATCGGCCGCACCTGGCAGCGTTGCACGAGCCGGTAGCAGCCTAGGCGGAATTCGCACCCAAATCGCCGAAGATCTGCTACTGTCCGAACCCGTTAGCAGCATCGACAGATGCGCTCAATCACGCGACCGATCCAACCGTAGCGCAGCGGGGCGACGAAATCCCCCCTCGCGCACCGTTTCCGGTCACCGGTGACACATCCGGGTGGGTGGGTGTTCAAGTGCACTTGAACACGGAGGATGAGCATGGCTTTTCCCGATGGCCTGCACCGTCTTCCGGCATACGTGCCAGAAGTGACAACCTCGACCGGCGCCCCGGTGAACCGAGGATGGTGCGCGTGATCTCACCGGTGATACCGCCCCAAGGCCCACTACAGGAGCTCGTCCACGGTCCGGCGCTACGACCCGCCACCCGTCCGGCCGCCGATCCAGACCTGCGCTTCGCGATCTCGACCGTCGGCGAAGGAGGCCGAGTCGTCAGCCGGCACCTGTTCGCTGCGCTCAATTGGCAGCCGGGCCAACGGCTGCGACTTCGAGTCGACGAATCCGGATCACTGACCGTCACGTCCGATCCGGACGGCCCGATCGCGTACAGGGAACCCTCTGCGTGCCTTACCGCTGGCGCCGACGCATGAATCTCACGATCGGCGAACAAGTCCTCATGGTCGCGCGGCTGGCGAAGTCGCCGCAGCACTGTCGATGCTGACCAACGAGCAACACCCATTGCTGGCGTCAGGCAAATATGACTGAGTGACAACAGCATCCAGAATTTTCGCCCGCGCGGCCGCAAACCTCACCAGTGCAGGACTGGCTTGCGGCGCACCCCGTACGGTCGAGAGTCGGCCCTAACCAAGATTCACGGCGAAAGCAAGCCGGACAACGCGACCGGCGAGAAGGCGTCCGCTGGCACGTCTCCTCCGGGCGGCGAAGTCGACGGCGGGGCTCACGTGGACAGCCGCGAGTTTGCCCGCTCATGCCGATGTGCACGTGTCATCGTTAGTGGTAGTCGGCAGGGGCTGGAGTACCTACGACTTCGCTGAGATGCTTGCATCGCACCCAAACCCGTCGCAGCTGGATGATCGCGGGATGGCTGGTTATGTGCGGGCCCGCAATCTCTTCTATGTTGCAGTGTCCCGAGCGCGACATAACCTCGCCATTCTCTTCACGCAAGAACTCGACAGCGCTTTCCCTCTCGATCCTGGCCGCGTTAACCGACCCAAGCCGAAACCTTACAATCAGCACGAACGGTCGTTCGATTCACGCACGAACGTTCGGACTGTCAAGCGAGAACGAAGTGCCCCGGCTTCGGACGAGCGACTACGTGGCGCCCGAATCCGCTGTGGCGCTGCACATCACGCCGTATCAAATCGTTGCGAAACGCCAGCAAGGTACTGTGAGAGCACGATCGTTCGGACTCGTTCGGCCCGTAACGCCGACCACCGAGTCTTTCGATCAGGACGGAAGACGAGGAGATAACGCGACCATGACCGACGCTCGGACCGGACGCAGCGACATCCGCCCTGCGGTGCTCAAGGAAGCCATCAGCATCGGCGCCACCGAAGGCCTGGAGCGGCTCACCATCGGGCGGATGGCGACGCTGCTGGGTGCCAGTAAGAGTGGCGTTTTCGGCCTGTTCGGGTCCAAGGAACAGATGCAGCTGGCCGCGATCGAGGAAGCGCGTGCGACGTTCGTGGCGGCAGTGATCGCTCCAGCGCTCCAGGCTGCGCCCGGTCTGGTCCGGCTGCGGAGGTTGTGTGATGCATGGCTCGATCACACCAGCAATGAGCCGCAGTCCGGGGGCTGCTTCTTCTTGTCGGTGGCGGCTGAGTTCACCGCGCGTCCGGGTCCGGTGCGCGATTCCATCGTCTCGGCGTGGGATCAGTGGTACGAGTTCCACCGCCAGACCATCGCCGAGGCTGTGCGGCTCGGCGAAATGAATTCCGACACCGACCCGGGCGCGCTGACGTTCGAGCTCACCGCGCTTGGCCGCAGTGCAACATCGGATCTGGCGTTGTTCGGTGACGCCGAGGTGATCGTCTGGGCCAGGCATGCGATGCACGCAGCTTTGCGGCGGTACGCAACTGACTCCAGCCGGGTGCCGGAGCCCTCGAGCGGCCGGTAGCGGTCGATCTCGCCAGCAGGCCGATACCCTAGGGCGTTCGCTGTCCTCTGTCTCGGACTAACGGCCGATCACCTGGCTCACCGCCGTGGACAACTCCTGCACCGGATCATTCCCCGGTGCGAAAGCGCGCCAGGCCACGTGATGATCCGGCCGGACCAGGATTGCGCCTTGCTCGCCGATCTCGCGCAGGGCAGACCATTGGCCCTGGTCGACATAGTCGACGCCCGAACCGGGTTCGCCACCGATCCCTGCGACCTCGATAGTCACCGCCCAGCGTTGCGCGACGGTCGCCACGGCTTCTCGCCACATCCGGTTGTCGCCGCCCAGCAGCAGTACGAACCTGTCATGTCCGACCAGATCCAGCGTCGAATGCCGGTTTCCGTCGCGCTCGAGCCAGGCGTGGGGAAGGCGATGGCCCGGCCGAGTCGTCGGCTGGTAGAGGTCGCCCATTGGTCGACCTGGGGCGGGTATCGCCAGCGGATATCCTCTGCCCCCCACGGGACTCGTGGTGGTACTGCCGGTCCACTGCGGGAACCCCTGGGCGTCCCCCTAGAACCGGGGCGCCAGGGTTGCGCGCCTTGACGCTCCCGGGCAACCATGCATTAATGTCAGCACGCACGTTCGTTCGCGTGACGACTTATCGGAGGGGAGGCATCGTCGATGCCAGCAGTCGTGGGGATTTACACCGAAGCGACCGATCCCGATTGCCTCGATGAAGGGACCGCCGTGAATCTGCTCGCCGGCGCGCCACGGCGCGGTTTCGGGATTATCGGGGGCAGTACCGCCAAGGGTATCGGCGAGCACTACGAAGGCTACCGGACACTCGATTGGCCGGACCGGATCGTCGAATCACTCACCAAGGCGGTCGGACCCATCGAATATCTGAACCTGGCGCAGATCGGTGTCGTCACAAATAAGGTGATCGAGCGTCAACTCGACGCAATGAAGGAATTTGCACCGGATCTGTCGTTCTTTTCCTGCGGTGGCAACGATCTGTTTGTCGAGACGCCCGACTACGGGGCGATCGAGTGCAATCTGACGAAAATCTTCTCCTTCGGTTCCGCCACCGGCGCCCGGCTCGCGACGATGACTCTGGCCGATGCCATCTCCGATCCGGCGATGATGATTTTCCGGGAACGTCTGGAGCGGTTGAACAATATCGTCCGGGCGAGGGCCGCGAAATACGACGTCATTCTCGTCGACCTGTGGAACCATTCCATCGGTCAGCGGCCGAATATCTTGAGCTCGGACAAGATTCACTTCACCATGGCCGGCAACGCGGTCCTGGGTGCCGAGGTGATCAAGGCGTTAGCGGCGGCGAAGTGAGCCTGGAGGGTAGCTGTCACCGCCCGATGCCAGCGCTCGACCTGAAGGCGCAGTGTACGGCGTTGGTGAACCAGACGAACGCGCTGGCGGATCTGACTCGCGGCGTCGATCCGTCGACACCGGTACCGACCTGCCCGGAGTGGTCGATCGCGAACCTGATGACCCATGTAGGGCGGGGCCATCGATGGGCGGCAGCGATGATCCAAGGCCAGGCCACCGAGGAGTTGGACTGGAAGTCCGTCCCCGAGGGCAGACTTCCCAAGGATCCAGAGCAGGCCGACGAATGGCTTCGCAGGAGTGCGCGGTTGATCGTCGAAGCGGTCGATGGCACCGGAGCCGACACTCCGATCTGGTGTCATGTCGGCCCGCCGCAACCGGCGCGGTGGTGGGTGCGCCGCCGACTGCACGAGGCCACAGCGCATGGCGCCGATGCGGCTCTCGCGTTGGGCACGGGCGTCTCACTACCCACTGAACTCGCTGCGGACGGGATCTCCGAATTCGTCGAGTTCCTGACGCTGACACTGCATGGCACGACCGCGAACGTGTTGCCGGCCGGAACCACACTGATTCTGCGCGCGACCGACCACCGGCTCCGAGCCGCCTATGAATGGACTCTATGCCAGTCCGCGGATGGCATAGAGTACCGTCGCAAACCTTTCGATAA
This sequence comes from Nocardia sp. BSTN01, assembly GCF_015354405.1. Lineage (GTDB taxonomy): Bacteria > Actinomycetota > Actinomycetes > Mycobacteriales > Mycobacteriaceae > Nocardia. The sequence goes on from NZ_JADKYP010000028.1 coordinate 9,703, forward strand.
CTCGACCCTTGTCAGCGGGACATGTAGCGATCTATTCCTCGTTTTGCTACGCCGAATTGCTGTGAAGGACACACGTATCGACATTATCGGCGACAGTGGCGTCTTCGAGGACTGGCTCGCGCGTACACCGTATTGATTCACGGTCGACATGACCGCGCATCAGCTGAACCGATCCCTCGGCGCGCAGCATCACATCTCTTCGATTTGACGGTTCCCATTCACTGCGTGACGATAGGTCAGGGCGGGAAATGCACTGAACAATCTACACAAAGAGGGGTGGAGAGGGTTCCGAAAATTACAGCTAGCGTGGCGCAACACGACTTTTCGGCCGCACATCGACGAATTTGAGGATGTAAGACAGGGTTCCCGGGGTCAACCCTCGGATGGCGGACTTCCAGCACATACTTCACTCGAAGCGGCACGGAAATATCTCTATTCGAGTAGTGGATTACACCTTTGCCTCGCACAACGGCATCGCGGTCCGCGGCCGCGTCAGGCGGTGTTCGTCCGCGGCACGTCGGTGCCGTGCGGCGCGATCGGCTCCCGCCCTACAGTGCGGCGCGCTCGTTCACGCGTGCGGCACTGCCGTGGCGTTCAGCGGCGGACTCGTACACGCTCGGCCGAAACGGCCATGTCGCGTCGCGTCACCGGCAGCCCCGCCGCCGGCTCCGAGATTCGAATACGGCCACGCCCGGGACAATCACGGTGTGTGCAGCTGACGAGCATTCCGCAATGCGTCGCGCGCGCGATCGAACACGGCCAACGGAGGTCCTGCCACGAGATTGGCCCCCCGCGACTCACCCGCGTGCGGATGCGGGCGGGTAGGTGCCATGGCTTCCGCACCTCGGACCGTGTTGGCCATGTGGGCGAGCTGGGTTCCCGAAAACGACTGGCGCAGTACGGCGAACTCTTCCTTTTCCTCGTGTTCCGCGTGCTCCAGAACGGCTCCGGCGAACGCGGAGAGTTTGGCGTCGAATTCCGGGTGATCCACGCCCAGGTCGTAGAGTTCGGCGAGGTCGTGCTTCGCCTCCTTCTCCTCTGCCAGCCTGTTCTCCACCATCGGCTTCACACCGAACTGCGCTCGCGCGGCCGCCGGATGGACGACTTCTTCCTCGGCGGTCTCGTGCACCGCCAGCAGCCGTACCAGCTCCTCGAACAGGTTCTGCTTGTCGGCCGGTCCGGCGCGCAACTTGCCGAAGAGATCTTCGATCTGCCGATGCTGCGCCGTCAACAGGTCTACGACATCCGCTTTCTCCGCGCTCATCTGCCAACACCTTCTTCTACCGAGAACGAATTCGCTTTCTCCATTTCCTCAGCGGAACTGGCTCTGCAACGTCGCAGTGGTCACCGCTCCGTAGACCAGGTGCGGCACCACGTCGCTGAGCCAGTCCGCGGTCGTCCACCTCCGCGGATCACTCACCCCGAGCACGAACATCGGCACGGCCGCGCCGACCATCGCCGCCGTCCCCGCGGCCACCGCACCGACCGGGCTCGCCGGGTGCCAGCCGAGCGAGCGAACCGCGCCGGCGGCCATACCGACACCCACCCCGGTCATGATGCCCAGAATCGATCCCGCAGCGTGAATTCGGTTGTCCCGCTGAGGTTTCGGGCCGGGTATCGAAAGGTGGGCCAGGCCGGTGAGTTTTTCGACCGTCTGTTCCGGGGTACTGCTGGGCCCGCGGCCGCGCAGCAGCATGTCCAGATAGGTGGTGGCGTTCAGGGCGGCCGTACCCGCCGCGCCGGCTGCGGCGCCACGCAGCAACGAGGTGAACATGGTCGGCGAGTGCCCGAGGCGACGGCACCGAAACGCGTGGCGTCCCGATCGCGTGGCGGTGTTGCCAGGTATAGACGGGCCCACGGGGGTAGCCGAGAGGTGGGGTGGCGAGTGGAAGGGGTTCGACGTGAGTCATAGGGCGATCGCGCAGCGGCTGAGAGAGCTTCTCGACGAAAATCCGGACTTGGCCGCCGGCTTGGAGCGGTCATTGGTGCAGGCGCGGCAGGTAGCCGAAGAAGGGCTGAAGGACGAGTTGCTCGAAGCGCTGCCGTGGCCGCAGTCCGTGGCGGAGTACGTCGACTACATCGACGATTTCGCTCGTTGGGTGCCGCGGGAGACCGATTCGCCCGCATGGCGCGCCCAAGCACCGCAACATCGGTACGCCCAAGAGGTCAGCGACCGGCTCTCCCATTTCTTCTGGATCATCGACCAGAAAGCCGACGGCCATGACACGTCTGTGGCATACGGCTCCGACACATTCCGGGAATGGGTCACCGACTTCGCCCGAGACTGGGGCAGTTTCCTCGACACTCCCGAATCCTTCGGTCCGGACGTGCTGAAATCGTTCGTCGACAACGCTCCCGAATACCACGTGGGTGACTCCATGATCGACGGCAAGCCGAATGCACCCAGCGGCTGGATGACCTTCAACCAGTTCTTCGCCCGCGAACTGAACGGCGGCCTACGGCCGATCGCCGAACCCGGCAGCAACCTGGTGATAACCTCACCCGCCGACTGCAGCTTCCAGCACCGATACGACATCGACGACGCCTCGAACATTCCGGCGACCACGATCAAGGACACCCACAAGTACGGCAATATCTGCACGCTTCTCACCGGCAGCGAATACGCCGAGAAGTTCGCCGGCGGCACCTTCGCCCACTACATGTTGCCGACCTACGCCTATCACCGCTTCCATCTGCCGGTGGGCGGCGTGATCAAAGAGTCGTTCGTGACTCACGGACAAGCGTTCATGCAGGTCGAGCTGTCCGACCATGGTTTGAAGGGTCAGGACAACGCCGAGACCGGCTTCGAGTTCTTCCAGACCCGGGGCGTGGTCATCATCGACACCACAGACTCCCCGTGCGGCGATATAGGAACGGTGGCGGTCGTATGCGTCGGCATGCAGAACGTCGCATCGGTGACCCTCACCTGCACGCCCGGTAAGCACATGGCCAAGGGCGACGAATTCGGCTATTTCAGCTTCGGAGGTTCCGACATCATCCTGCTTTTCCAAAAGCGTGTCGAAATCGACATAGATACCGCCGAGGAAACCCACCTGGTCGGTGTGCCGGTGGCGCGGTGCGGCTGACCGGTCCCCACCACGCTCTCACCGTAGGCGGCGGCGCACGCGCGCGGTCAGTCGTAGCGAAATTGCTCTGCCCGCTGATGCAGGCGCTCGGCAAAAGTGTCCATCCACGCCGTGCTCTCGCACTCCCCGGAAGAATCAGCGCGACCGCGCCGCGGCAGCGGACCGGCGGGATCGGGACGCAGATCTCGGCGCGAGCGAGCGCTCAACGCCACCAGCCGCACCGCCCAATCCACATAATCGGGCACGCTCATGCCCGCCTGGTCGGCGGCCTCGCACAACGCGCCCCAGTCGGTGTCGTCGAGCGACACGGTGATCTCCCTGCTCGCCATACCCGTCCACGGTAGACCTGCCAGGAAAACCCGGCGAGCCACGCCTCCCTCGCCTCGCGACCCGGCCCCGTCACCGACCTCATCGAAGGAGCATCGGCGGCGACTCGCACGCGGCGGTATGCCGTCCCAGCGCGCCCGAGTCGTCGCCGCCACGGGTACGCGAAACCACCCGAGCCTCCGGTGCCGTGGCGCCCGAGGCCGGGTGGTGGTCGACGCGATGGCCGCAGTGACCTACGAGGACACGGGAATCGAGGTCGCGCGGGCGCCCTTGCTGGCGAGGGCGAACACCGGGAGATCCAGGATGGTGCGGAAACCGGACTCGGCCGCGACGACCGCGGACACCGCGTTGCAGGCCATGGCAACTGTCGACAGGAAACTCTCGTAGCCGCCCGGTGCGGTCACCTCGATCGTCTGCTCGCGGCCGACGATGGTGAGGAAGTCACCGCGGGCCACAGGGTCGTCGGCCTCGAAAATGCCGAAGTGGGTGGCGAATTCGATGACCGGCTCGCCGGCCCGGATTCCCCGCGCCCGATGGACGACGCCGGCGACCGTGCCGGCCGGGACGGCGACGTGCTCGCCCGCCCTGTCGGCGCCGGCGACGAGGTGACGCTCCACGGGGTCCACCTCGATGCTGTCGAGGGTCCACTCGAGGCCCCGTGCCAGCGCGGCGATGCTCTGGTCGAATCCGACATGCCCCATCACCCGGCCCGACCGCTGGCGCGCGTCGAACTCGTCCGGGGTGAGCCCGAGGCCGAACTTCTGCAGAATGGCGCCGTAGCGACTCATATCCGCTGTGCGCCGCACCGCCACGCGCCGGACCTCGGTGGTCAGCCCGCTGAGCACCAGCGGCAGCGTGTCCATGAGCATGCCGGGGTTGCAGCCGGTGCCCAGTACGGAGACGCCGTGCTCCCGTGCGACCCGGTCGAGCCGAGCCACGATCTCGGGATGGCTCAGGCTCGGCTCGCGAAGCTCCTCGCAGATCGACACCACGTTCATCCCCCGCTCGAGGAGTGCCGTGATCGTGGGCTCGATTCCCTCCAGCCACGACGACGTGGCGACGACGGCCACGTCGGCGCGCGGCAGCACGTCGGCCGACGAGACGACGGGTACCGAGGGGGCGCGCGCGACCAGCGACGCCAGATCGACCCCCAGCAGCGCCGGCCGGATGTCCAGCGCTCCCACCAGCGCGCAATCCTCACGACGGACGAGGGACTCGACGATGGCGAGACCGGTGGCGCCGAGACCGACGACCACCACCTCGAGCTTCGGTGGCACGTCCCGCGTCGCTCCCCGAGACGCGGCAGCGTAGCCGGACGCCGGGTCGAGGGTGTTCGGAGTGCGCATCGCACCGCCTTTCCGATAGGGGCTGATTCGGAGGGCACGACCGGCGGACCGCTGCTCGAGCGCATCGGCGGTCGCCTCGATCGCGGCGTCAGCGCGGTTCTGCCCTGACCTTCTGCGATCAGAAGACTTGTTCATATGACTTTATCATTTGATCAGCCTGGAAACATCTCCTTCCGCGACAGAACTCCCGACGGCCCGGAGTGTTGACCTGCCGCATCGCCTTGGATACGCTCTGATCAAATGACTTAGTCGTATGAATTGCCCCACTCGTGGGCGAGACCGACCAAGGGCGTCATCCGCGACAGAACGATGGGCAAGGGAAGCTTCGATGCACTTCGCAGATCCGCAGCCACTGGACAGGGATGTGCAGCTTCGGATTTGGCTGGGCGGCATGGCTTTCGACTTTCGCACCACCCGTACGGCAGCCCTCACGTTCTTCACCGAATGGGGACGTCGGCGCCGGGAGGCGATCGAGCTGGTCACCGAAACACCTTCCGATACGAGCCTTCTGCCGCGTCTTCCGTGCGAGCGGTTGTTCCACGATCCTGCGAGTTGAGCTTTCGGCCCGAGTTCGCGCGATGTGCGCAACGGTCATCGAGAACACGAACAACGAGGGATATCGATATGGAAGACCCCAGCCGGGCGGCCGGTGCAGCATCCACACTGTCGAGGCTCGTCGTACAGCAACAAACGCGGGAGGTGCTCAATCACTTCGGCTCGTGCCCCGAATGTGGTTATGCCGCAAACGCATTCATGAATGTCACCTACTATGCGGACGGCACGGCAACCGTAACCACACGCGGGACGTGCGGGCTTCCCTGTGGTTGGTCCGGCCCCACCGAGGTCACCAAGATGACCGGACCTACCTCGCCACGAGTCGATTTCGCCTGAGCGACGCCGCGACCTCCGTGGCCTGCGGCTACACAGCGAGAAGCCGCGAGACGAGCGCCCGATCTCGAACGGCCGGATGTTGCCGGCCGGGATCGGTGCGCCCGCCCCTGCGTGCAGGAGCCGGTCTCGCCCGCTCGCCGCGGGCGATGCGGCTCAGTGGGCGAAGTGCCTCCGGAGATGGTGCGCCGCGTCGGCGACAGCGCGCCTGGCCTTGTCGATAACAGCCACCTCGGTGAAAAAGCCGTGCGGGACACCGTCGTACTGGCGAATTTCCACCTCGGCGCCGGCGCGCGCCGCCGTTGCGGCGAAATGCTCGTAGTCCGACCTCAGTACGTCCACCTCGGCCGCCACCAGCAACGTCGGCGGCAGCGCGTGAAGGGTATCGGACAGGATGGGCACAGCACGCGGATCCGCTTCGCTGTCCGCGGCGTAGTTCGACCAGAACCACAGCGCGTCGGCCTTACAGAGAACCGGCGCGTGCTCGAAGGCGTCCCAGGACGGGCCCGCGTGAGCGTTCGATGTCGCGGGATACGCCAGGACGAGCGCCCTCGGCGCGGTGCGGCGCGCTTCGGCCAGCGCGGTGCAGACCGACAGCGCGAGATTTCCACCGGCACTGTCACCGGCCAGCGCGATCCGGGACGGGTCGACGCCGAGTGACGCCGCCTCCCGCTCGACCCAGTCGTAGGTTCGCAGACAATCGTCCGCGGCCGCGGGGAAGACGTGTTCGGGGGCGCGCCGGTATTCGACGGAGATGACGACACACTCCGCCTCGGCACACAGTGACCTACAGACGTCATCGACGCCGTTCAATGTCCCGACGACGAAACCGCCGCCGTGGATGTAGATCACGGCGGGCAGTCCGTGTGCGGACGAAGGGCGGTAACAACGCACTCGGAGCGGACCGCCAGGACCGTCGACGGCCCGGTCCTCGACGCTGTGCACCGGGCGTATCGGCTGTCGAGCGCCGTCGGCCGTATCGAAGATCGACCGCACGCCTTCCACCCCGTACCGGGCGTACGGAGGCGGCGGCGCCTGACGGAGCAGCGCTTGCGCGAACGCGCGCGCGTCCTCGTCGAGCAGGTCGAGCATGGCGGTTTCGGACAGGCCCATCCGAGCCTCCCTTCCAGGTCACCTATCACCTCGCGCAGGAACGAAGCGGGTCTCGGGTATTGACAGAGCACCCGATTAGATCACATGATTAAGTCACATGACCACCGCTGCAGAGAGGCAGACATGTCCGATCCAACGAGTCACCCGGTGACAGGCACTGTGGCGGTGCCGGACCGCCCCACCCCGATGGTTCTGTCGGTGGCGCGTCGTCTTCGCGACGCGGTCGCCCGGGGTGCGACATTCACCGCGAGCGACGACGTCCGGACGGTCCGCCTGTCTTCGACCACCGACGCCCAGAAGGCCTTCGTCACCTTCACCGGCTCGGAGATCACCGTCTCCGCCGACAGCGGCGCCGAGCCGGACCTCACCTGGGATGTGCGCTGGCCCGATCCGGTGCCGGCCGAGGTCGAGGGCGAGGCGCTGGGTGGCTTCGCGAAAGAGGTCCAGGTGTTGCTGTCCGGCCCCGACGCCGACTGGCGTTCGGCGGCGGAGACGTTCTGGGAGCGGGTGAGCGCGGTCCGGGGTATGCCGGCCGGCCTCAACCTCTACTGCTTCGATGCGAACGAATTCGCGTCGTTCGGCGACGCCGCGACCGGCTACACGTTCGTCGGTTCGTCGGCGGCGCTGGCACGCATGTTCGGCGGCCGTTCGCTGGTCATGGAAGAACTCGAGGGTGGTGAACTCGCGCTGCAGGGTTCGCTGTCCGATCTCTCGGCGCTGATCGGCGCCAACCTGAAGGTGGTGTGCGGTGAGCTCTGACCGTTTCGAAGAATTGACCTCGGTGACGCGCGTGCGAGTCGAGGCGACCAACCAGGACGGCGTCCTGATCGGCAAGACGCTCTCGCCGGCGAAGTACCGCTCGTGTCGTGAGAAGGGCATCGCGCTGCCCGACCTGGCCCTGGGTCTGGACCTGAACAATCAGTCCGCGCTCGGTTTCGGCTTCCCGGAGTGGCGGCGCAACGGCACGATGACCGACATCGAGTTGCGGCCCGACGAGAGCACGCTGGTCGAATGGAAGCCGGGCGTGGCTTCGGTGATCGGCGACCTCTGGACCCTGCGGGGTGAGCCCATCGGGGCAGACCCCCGCCAGGCGCTCAAGCGCATCACGGCCGCGTACGCGGAGCGCGGTCTGAGCATCCTCGCCTCCGTCGAGATCGAAGCGACCGTCTTCCAGGAGTCGATCGATCAGGCGCGCGCCCAGCAGTACCAGAACCTCACACCGCTCGGCGGCAACGCCGGAGCCGCGCTCGTGCACGCGAAGTCTCCCGATTACGTGGAGTACGTGGAGGCCGTCGTCGCCCGGTTCGACGAGATCGGAATTCCCTGGGAGGCATATTCCGACGAGGCCGCCAGCGGTCAGATCGAATTCAACATCGCCCCCGCCGATCCGGTGACCGCCGCGGACCGGTGGGCGCGCGCACGCCAGATCATGCGCGAGGTCGCCTACTCCCTGGGCCGGTCGATCACCTTCATGTCGAAGTGGTCCGCGGCGTACGGCCAAGGCGCCCACCTCAACGTCTCGGTCAGCGACGAGCACGGCAACATCTTCTTCGACACGAACAAGCCCGGCGAGCCCAGCGAGCGCATGCTGCACTTCCTCGGTGGCGTGATGGCGACGCTCGAGGCGTCGACCAGCTTCGCGCTGCCGACCATCACCTCCTACCGGCGGCTGATGGAACTCGAAGGGCCGCCGACCACTCAGACGTGGGGCGTCGCGAACAAGTCGTGTGCCGTTCGCGCGGTGCCGGCCGACAACTCCGCGACACGTCTCGAGTACCGCCTGCCGTCCGCCGACTCCAACATGTACTGCACGCTGGCCGCGTTCCTGGCCGGCGGCTTGCTGGGACTCGACGAGAAGTCGACGCCGCCCGCGCCGTTCGAGCAGATGGCCTGGGCGCTGGTGCCCGGCAGCGTGCCCGCGGTCCCGAAGAACCTCTACGACGCGGTCGCCGCGCTGGATGCCGACGATCAGCTGCGCCGGTACCTCGGTGACGAATTCGTCGACTACTGGGTCGGTCATCGCCGCTGGGAATGGCTGTCCTTCCACACCGAAGCCGAGCGTGACGACGCCCAGCTGTCGGTCTGGGAGTTCCTGCGTTACTTCGAACTCGCGTGACGTCCGAGGCGTCATCCGCCATTCACAGAAGGGAGTGCACACCATGACGACGTCCGACACCGAACAGCTGCGGACGCTGGCCGCCACCGTTGCGACATCGTTCGGGATGTGGGAATCCGGTGTGTGGGCCGATGCGGCCGACTCCGAGACCCTGCCGCTGCGCGATCCGTGGACGGGCGAACAGTTCACCACCGTGCCGGCGGCCGGCCCCGCAGATGTCGATCGCATCGTCAAGAACGCCCGTGCCACGTTCGACAGTGGTGTGTGGTCGCGGATGGCCCCGACGGCACGAGGGCGCATCCTGCTCGCCTGGGCCGGCTTGATCGAGCGCGATGCCGATCAGCTCGCCGTCCTGATCTCACGCGAGATGGGCAAGCCGGCCCACCAGGCCCGCGACTTCGAAGTCGCCTCCGCGGTGCGCAATCTGCGCTGGTACGGCGAGCTGGCGGACAAGCTGATGGATGACTCTCCGCGTGGCCTCCAGGACGCCGTGGCGTTGGTGACGCGCGAGCCGCTGGGTGTCGTGGCAGCCATCACGCCGTGGAACTTCCCGATCAGCCTCGCCATGCTCAAGCTGGCGCCGGCGCTGACGGCCGGAAACAGCGTCGTCCTCAAGCCGGCGTTGCAGACCTCGGCCTCCTCGCTGCGGCTGGCCGAACTGAGCAGTCTCGCCGGGCTTCCCGACGGCGTGCTTCAGGTCGTCACCGGACGCGGCGCGACCGTCGGCACGGCACTGAGCCGACACCACTCCGTGGCGTGTGTGACGTTCACCGGCTCGACCGAGGTCGGCCTGCGGCTGCTCGGCGACTCCGCGGTATCCAACGGCAAGCCGGTATCCCTCGAGCTCGGCGGAAAGTCGCCGAACATCATCTTCGCCGACGCACCCGATCTCGAGCAGGCCGTTCGCACCGCGACATGGGCGTTCACCTTCAACACCGGGCAGATGTGCACCGCCGGGTCGCGGCTGTTCGTGGAGCGGTCGGTGTACGACGAGGTGGTCGCGGGCGTATGTGATCAGATCTCCACGCTCACGATCGGGGATCCGCTCGACCCGGGTACGGTGCTCGGCCCACTGAGCAGCCGCAACCAATGCGACACCGTCCTCGAATTCGTCAAATCCGGTGTGCGCGAAGGGGCCACGCTGTTGACGGGCAGTGAGCAAGCCCTCGACGAGGAGCGCTCCCTGGTCTCGCCGACAGTGTTCGTCGACACCGACTCGTCGATGCAGATCACCCGCGCGGAGATCTTCGGGCCGGTCGTGTGCATCCAGCCGTTCCGGGACGAGGACGAAGCGCTCCGGCTCGCCAACGACACCGATTTCGGGCTGGGCGCGTCGGTGTGGACGCGCGACGTCTCGCGAATCCACCGGATGGCCCGCGGACTCGACGCCGGCAACGTCTGGGTGAACTCGTACGAAGAAGGCGTGCCGTCGACTCCGTTCGCAGGCCGGAAGTTGTCCGGCAACGGTGCCGACAAGGGCACCTACGGGCTGGAGAAGTACACCCAGCTGAAGACGACCTGGATCGCCCTGTAGGGCGCTCCCCGTCGGCCGCCGGCGGTGCGGGTCGAAGCCCCGAGCCTCGGCCCGCACCCGCGGCCAGATCCGAGAGACCTGATGCCAACGAATATCACTGCCGCAGTGCTCAATACGGCGCCGGGCACGCTGGAACTGGAAACGCTCGTGCTGGACGAACCCGGCCCGGACGAGGTACTCATCGACGTGCATTACGCGGGACTGTGCCGTTCGGACCTGCACGAGATCGAAGGCGTCTGGCCGGCCACCTGCCCGACCCTGCTCGGGCACGAGGCGTCCGGAGTGGTTCGGCGCGTAGGTGATCGGGTGAGCACCCTGCGCCCCGGCGACCATGTCGTGACGTGCCTGAGTATCTATTGCGGAGAATGCAGGTTCTGCCTGTCCGGCCGGATGACCCTGTGCCCCCGCCGCGGCTCGCTGGGGAGCCGGTCACGGCCGGTTCTGATCAACGCCCACGGTCGGTCGGTGCACCCGACCGCCCGGCTCGGCGCGTTCGCGGAAGCCATGGTGGTGCACGAACATTCCGCAGTGCGCATCCCCGACACCATGCCGCTGGCCACCGCCTCCGTGCTCGGCTGCGCGGTGGTGACCGGGTTGAGTTCGGTGTTCCGCAGCGCACGGGTGGAGCCCGGGTCGACGGTCGCGGTCCTCGGCTGCGGCGGAGTGGGTATCGCGGCGATCCAAGGCGCTCGTCTCGCCGGCGCGCGCGAGATCATCGCCGTCGACGCCGCCGAGGCGCGGTTGACCGATGCCGTGAAGTTCGGCGCGACCGCGACCGTGCAGGCGGGGCGGGTCGACACGGTGGCGGCGGTGCGCGAGCTGACCGAGGGCGGTGTCGACTACTCGTTCGAGGCGGTCGGATTCGCCGCCACGGTGGAGCAGGCCTTCGCCATGTTGGGGCCGGGTGGCACCGCCACCGTCGTCGGCCTGGTGCCCGACAACCAGCCGGTATCGATTCGCGCCTCGGAGCTGTTCATGCTCGAAAAGCGACTCCAGGGAGCGTTGATGGGCTCCAACCAATTCCCGGCTGACATTCCCGGCTACGTCCGTTACTACGAGCAAGGCCGGCTGAACCTCGACGACATGATCTCGGCGGTTGTGAGCCTGGAGCAGATCAATGAGGGATTCGAACTCATGAAGAACGCCGGGGGCACCCGGGTCGTCGTACGCATCGGAGACAACTCGTGAAACCCCTCATCGCCATCACCGGCCGGCGGATCTCCGCCACAACGCTCATGGGCGTCGACAGCCGGTGGGCAGCGTGCCGGGCCGACATGTTCTGGGCCGAGTTCGGCATGAAGATCGCCGAGGCCGGTGGCATTCCCGTCCAACTTCCTTACGAGAGCGCGGGATCCGAGGCCATCGCCCGCGTCGACGCACTGGTGGTGACCGGCGGCCAGGACGTCGACCCCGAACTCTGGGGCGGGCCACCTCCCACGCCCAACTCGACCGGCGGAGAAGTCCTGGCGATCGACCGGCGCCGCGACGACTACGAGATCGCCCTGGTACGGCATGCCCTCGAGCGAGGAATACCGGTCTTGGGGATATGCCGCGGCCATCAGGTCCTCAACGTCGCGCTCGGCGGCACCCTGGTTCCGGATCTGCCCGACCACGGAATCGAGCACTACTCCCGCGCCGTCGTCCCGGACCGCCGCCCGGACCGCGAACACCCCGTCGACTTCGTCGCGGGAACCCTTGCCGCGGAGCTCTACGGACCGCGCGGCGCGGTCAACTCGTGGCATCACCAAGCGGTCGATCGCCCGGGCGAAGGCCTCGTGGTCTCCGGACGGGCACGCGACGGCGTGGCCGAGGCCATCGAGCTGCCCGGCCGGCCGGTGCTCGGCCTGCAGTGGCATCCCGAAGCCATTGTCGAACTGGATCCGTGCTTCCGCTGGCTTGTCGAGCAAGCGAAAGTCACCGTGGCACCCGCCACCGTCGCGGCACGCTAGCGCTCGCTCGCCAGACGCTCGTCGTCGGCACCAACGACGATCACGCGTCGCAGGCACGCTCAACGATTAGGAGATGGAATGTGAACGGCCCGGCCGAAATCGACGTCGTCATCGTCGGCGGTGGTATTTCCGGAATCGCCGCAGCTGCCGAACTGCAGCGGAAATGTCCCGGCAAAAGTTTCGTGGTGCTGGAGATGCGCGAATCCCTCGGTGGCACTTGGGATCTGTTCACCTACCCGGGCATCCGCTCCGACAGCGACATGTTCACGTTGGGCTACGGCTTCAAGCCCTGGACCGAACGGGAGGCGATCGCTTCCGGCGGGGCGATCAAGAACTACCTGCAGGAGACCGCCGATCAGTTCGGCATCACCGAGAAGATCCGGTTCGGAACGCGTCTGGTCTCCGCGTCGTGGAGCAGCGCGGACGACACCTGGAGCCTCGGATTACGCGACGCGGACGGCGACACCCAGCTGCGCTGCCGGTTCCTGCATCTTGCCACCGGCTACTACAGCTACCGCGGCGGGTTCAATCCCGAACTGCCCGGCGAGGATTCGTTCGAAGGCCGGGTGGTCCATCCTCAGGAGTGGCCGGATGACCTCGACTTCCGGGACCGCAAGGTCGCGGTGATCGGCTCGGGGGCGACCGCCATCACGCTCGTTCCCAGCCTCGCGGGTGAGACGGAAAAGGTGACCATGGTCCAGCGGTCGCCCACCTACGTGTCCATCGCACCGGCCGTCGATCCCGAAGCCGAGCGGTTGCGGGAGGAGATGGGTCCCGAGGACGCGTTCAGCCGGATCCGTCTGCGTAATCTGCACGCCCAGCAGGAGACCTACCGGTACGCGCGGCAGCACCCGCAGGAATTCAAGAAGGCGATATTCGACGCCATCGACGACGTCGTCGGCGTCGAGGTCCGCGAAGCCCACTTCACTCCCACATACGAGCCGTGGGATCAGCGCGTATGCCTGGTGCCCGGCGCCGACCTTTTCCAGGCGATCCGCGACGGATCCGCGGACGTGGTCACCGGCCACATCGAACGGCTCACCCCGACCGGCGTGGCGATGCGGGACGGGACACATGTGGACGCCGACATCATCGTGAAGGCGACGGGACTGAACCTCGTCATGGGCGGGGAGGCGATATTCGACGTCGACGGTGAGATCGTCGATTTCGGGCGCTGCTGGACCTACAAGGGCCTGGCGCTGTCCGGAGTGCCGAACCTGACCTACGCCTTCGGGTTCGTGAATTCGTCGTGGACGCTCCGTATCGAAGCGGTCGACGACTTCGTGTGTCGCGTTCTCGCGCATATGGACGAAGTCGGCGCACGCCGAGTCACCCCGACGCCGGCACCGGGCGACGACGCCATGCCGCGGCTCCCCTATACCGCGGGTGTGACCTCCGGATATATGCAGCGAGCCGCCCGGCGCATGCCGGCCCAGGGCGACCACGAGCCCTGGCTCAATCCGCAGAACTATGACGAGACCATGCGACTGCTGGAGTCGGTCGACGACGGCGTCTTGCGCTATGTCTGAGACGAGTATGGCCGTGGCGAATATGGCTGGTGCGAATATGACTGGGGCGCAGCACGCTTGGGCAGCGATGACGCCCACGGCGTTCCTGGATCGGGCCGTGGCCGCACGCGGATCCCGCATCGCGGTCGTCGACGGCGACCAGCGCTGGACCTACACCGAATTCCGCGATCGCTGCCGGCGGCTGGCTGGCGGGCTCCAGGAGCTCGCCGCGGGCCGGCCGGTGGCGGTCCTGGCACCCAACACCCACGAACTTCTGGAAGCCCACTACGGCGTGCCGTGGGCGGGAGTTCCCTTGGTGGCCCTCAACACTCGGCTCGGGATGCGGGAGTTGACCTACATCCTGGAGCATTCGGGTAGCGGGGTGATCGTGTGCGATGCCCGGTACGCGAGCCTGGCCCGGGAAGTCTGCGACGCGCTGGAGAAGCCCCCGGTGGTCATCGGTTCGGGCAGTGCCGACTCCGACTACGAGAAACTGATCGCCGGCGCTGCGCCCTGCCAGGAGCAGATCACCGACGAAAGTTCGCTGCTGGCAATCAATTACACCTCCGGTACCACGGGAGCGCCGAAGGGCGTCATGTACCACCATCGTGGTGCGTACCTGCAGTCGCTGGCCATGGCGAGTCACTTCGCGCTCGGCCCGCACTCCGTCCATCTCTGGACATTGCCCATGTTCCATTGCAACGGCTGGTGTTTCACCTGGGCCGTCACGGCGGCCGGCGGCACACATGTCTGCCTGCCCAAGGTCGAGCCCGCCGACATGTGGCGACTGATCCGGCAGCAGGGCGTCACCGGTCTCAACGGCGCTCCGGCCGTGCTCGACATGATCGCGCACGCCGACGATGCCTCGACGCTGTCGCGCGCCGTGTCGGTGGGTACCGGAGGTGCGCCTCCCGCACCGGCGGTGCTGCGCCGGATGACGCGCCTCGGATTCGACGTCACGCATCTCTACGGGCTGACCGAGAGTTTCGGCCCCGCGCTCATCTGTGAGCCGGTGCCGGAGTGGGAGGGTCTCGACGACGAGGCCGTGATCCGGCTGAAGGCGCGACAAGGCGTCGGCAATGTCGTGTCCCTGCCGCCCCGGGTGGTGGACGAGGCCGGCCACGACGTACCCGCCGATGGCAGCACGGTCGGTGAGATCGCGCTGCGCGGCAACAACGTCATGCTCGGCTACCTCGACGACGAGGTCGCCACCCGGGAGGCGATTCCGGACGGCTGGTTCCGGACCGGCGATCTCGCGGTGCGCCATCCCGACGGGTATGTCGAGCTTCGCGATCGGAGCAAGGACATCATCATCAGCGGGGGCGAGAACATCGCCAGCGTGGAGGTCGAGCACGTCCTCGCCGAGCACCCCGCGGTGCTCGAGGCGGCAGTCGTCGGGACCGCGGATCCCCGCTGGGGAGAGATCCCTGTCGCGTTCGTGCACCTCGCCCCCGGAGCCGGTGCCACGGCCGAGGAACTCGTGGAGCACGTCAAACGGACCCTGGCGCGCTACAAGGCTCCCCGCAAGGTTGTCTTCGGTCCCCTTCCCAAGACGTCGACGGGCAAGACGCAGAAGTACCTGCTGAGAGCCCGGGCGGCCGAAGCGCATTCCCCGGCAACGGAGGGTACGGGCGGCAACCGCGAGACCTGAACCCCTTCGGCCGGAACGTATTCGGCACCGACTAGGAAGCCCACCGCTGTCGAACCAGGCCCCGGAGCTCGCATCCACGAGCGCCGGGGCTGGAAGACGTTGTCACCCAGCCGATTCGACAACCTCACCACGACCACACGTCCGACCGAGGGTCCTCCGGGTTGCCGAGCCACATGGATCTGTTCGACGACGGCAATGACCAGCCGTGCCGGATCCGAGCGTGTTCACACCGCCGAACGCGGCGAGATCCATCCGGCGCGACCTACCCCCGAATCCCGCTGCACATCGCCGGGATTCCCGCGCAGATCACATCCGCGTAGGCATCGGCGCGCGCCCGATCCCGATCCGAGGCCCACTGCAACACAAGCCCGTCGGTGGCACCGATCAGCACCGAGGCGAGATTCGCGATGGCCTCCGCGCGGGCGGACGGCCCGGCCGCGCGCTGCAGCACGTCGGTGACCGCCCGCAAGAAGACGTCGTAGGACTCCTTCGCGAGCGCCGGGCGGTGGCGGGTCATCCACATGTACAGGTCGACTTCCGCCAGCGCGTAGTCCGGATGGTCCATCAGCCAGCGCACCGAACGCCGGATGACTTCTTGCGCGGTCACTTCGAGCTCGGCCGGCTCGATGGCGGTGGACTGCTTGGTGATTTCGGCGGCGAGGTGCTCGAAGACGGCGAGGAAGAGGCCGTCCTTGTCCCGGAAGCAGTAGTGCAGTGAGGCCAGGGGAGCGTTGGCCGCTTCGGCGATCCGCCGTGTCGTCGCGCTCGCGACCCCGCGGTCGGCGATCACTCGGACCGCCGCATCGATGAACTGGATCGAACGATCCTCTGTCGACACGTGGGGCAACGGATTCACCTCATTCGCTCATCGGCGCACGTAGGCGCCCTGATTAATTGATTAAGTCAAGCGTACAGATCGCGAAGGCGCGGGGGCACGCGCGACCCTCGCGCAAGTGACGGCAAACACCTTTCCTCCCCGATTATTCCGCTCGCCTCTTGACACCCGGTGTGGCGCGCCCCACAATCAGATCATTCGATCAGATCAAATGACTAAGGCGTTTGATCGAACGTGGAAATGGAGAGTTATGACTACCGAAGCCAAGGCCGCTCTACGATCCGTCGCGACAACGACCCCCCTCGCCGAGATCCTCGACATCGTCGCGAAGGACGGCGGCGTGGTCATCGAGAACTTCCTGTCGGCGGACCAGATCGCGCGGTTCAACGCCGAGGTCGAGCAGCCCATGGCAGCGCTGGCTCCCGGCTCGACCCATGAGAACGAGATCGTCGCCGAGTTCCACGGGGCCAACACCAAGCGACTGACGAACTTGGTGACGCACAGCAAGACCTTCCGCGAAGAGGTCCTCGAGCAGGACCTGATCCACGA
Organism: Nocardia sp. BSTN01; assembly: GCF_015354405.1. GTDB lineage: Bacteria > Actinomycetota > Actinomycetes > Mycobacteriales > Mycobacteriaceae > Nocardia. The sequence goes on from NZ_JADKYP010000028.1 coordinate 26,605, forward strand.
ACTCTGCGACGCGGTGTTCCTCGAGGAGTCCGGTACCTACTGGCTGACCACCGCGCAGCTTATCGAGATCGGCCCCGGAAACCGGGCTCAGTTCCTGCACCGGGACCTGGAGAACTGGTACCCGTTCATCGGCATGGGCCCGCAGGGCCCCGAGGTGTGCGTGAACTTCATGATCGCGTTCACCGACTTCACCGAGGAGAACGGCGCCACGCGGGTCATCCCGGGCAGCCACCTCTGGGACGACTTCCACAACCGCGGAACTCCCGAAGACACCATTCCCGCGACCATGAAGGCCGGAGACGTCTTCTTCTACAGCGGCAAGACCGTGCATGGCGGCGGCGCGAACCTGACGACCGACCAGTTCCGCCGTGGTCTGGCCTTCGCCCTCAACCCGGGTTTCCTGACCGGCGAGGAAGCGTACCCGTTCCTCGTCGACCGGGACATCGCGAAGCAGCTCTCACCGCGCGTCCAGCGATTGCTCGGCTTCCGTTCCCAGTACCCCACGGGCTCGCCCGGCCTCTGGCAGGTGGACTACAGCGAGCTCGGGGACTACCTGAAGCTCTGAGGTGCCGGTCGGCACGTCTCTCGCCTCGCGACCTGCCGGAGAGGCGACGAGTCTCTCCGGCAGGCCCGCTCGCAGCCCTCAAGGATATGTATGGGAATCGACTCCTCCAGAACCGCATTCGAGCGGACCCGTCGCAGCGTCGGCGGTGGCGTCAGCTCGGGCCTTCGTGCCACGATGCGGCCGGTTCCGCTCTTCGTCGAGCGCGGCCACGGAGCTCACCTCTGGGACCTCGACGGCGACCGCTACCTCGACTACGTGATGGCCTGGGGGCCGTTGGTCCATGGACACAGTCACCCGCAGGTCGTCGACGCAGTGGCGCGAGTCGCGACCTCGATGCAGGTCGTGGGAATGGGTCATCGGCTCGAATACGAAGCCGCCGAGGCGGTCCTCGCATCCGTGCCGGGCGCTCAGCGCCTCGTGTGGACGAATACCGGAACCGAGGCCGTGCAGGTCGCGCTGAGATTCGCACGAGCGGCGACCGGCCGGCACCGCATCGTCAAGTTCGCGAAGGCTTACCACGGCTGGCACGACAGCGTGTACGCGAGCATGAGCGCGGACGACACGGGTGAGTCACCCGTCCCCGCCGCCCTCGGGCAGAGCCCCAATGCCCACGCCGATCTGATCATCAGCCGGTTCAACGACACCGCCGCTATCGCCGAACTGCTGGCCCAAGCCGAGGAACGCCGGATCGCCGCCGTGCTCATCGACCCGATCATGAGCAACGCCGGCGTGCTCACACCGGAACCCGGGTTTCTTGAAACGCTCCGCAGCCTGTGCGACCGGCACGGCGTCGTGCTGATCTTCGACGAGGTCATCACCGGATTCCGGATAGCCCGTGGCGGCGCGGCCGAGAGATTCGGTGTCCGCCCGGATCTTTCGGTGTTCGGCAAGGCGATCGCGGGCGGGTTCACGCAGAGCGCGGTCGTCGGACGCGCGGACATCATCGATCTGGTGGAGCACGGCCTCACCCATGCCGGAACGTTCAACGGCAACCCCGTAGCGCTCGCGGCGGTGCAGGCCGCGATGGAGTTGTCCGCTACGCCAGGCGTATTCGACAAGCTGGAAGATCTGGGCGACGCCTTCGAGCAGGCGATCACCGACGTGCTGGTCTCGACCGGCGCGCCCGGCAGCCTCCGGCGCGTCGGGTCGCTCGCGCAGTTCGTGCCGCGCGATCAGGCGACGAGTCTGCACGGCACGGACGGACTGTGGGCAGAGATCGCGGCCGGGATGCTCGAATCGGGTGTCGTGTTCATGCCGTCCGGAAAGATCTTCCTCAGCACCGCGCACACGCTCGCCGACATCCAGGAAACGGCCGCTCGCCTCGAGCGGGTCCTGCAGCAGGTGTCTGCCCGTTCCGCCTAGCGCTAACAGCAACGATCCGATCCCCCAGCCGCGACGCGGACGGGTCTATCGACCGGACGGGTGGTCGCTGTGCCGCCCGTCCACCACGCCCCGTCACCCGTTCCGAGTCACGACTCTGCTCGATGCGGTTGGGCGAGTGCGGCGTACCTGTACCGAATTCTGTTGATTCGAAGGAATTCTCGATGAATACGCTCGCAATGTTGTTGCTGTTGGCCGCCGATTTGTGGATGGCAGCGGCCGGCCTCTACTACGGGGTGCGAATAATTCGCCGCTACCGCAACTATCTGCTCGGTCTCGAGTGGCTGGTGATCGGGGTATCGGGGACGAACGTTCTGTTCCTGGCCGCCACCGGGATCGATCATTCGAGCGTGAGCTACCACCTGATGGTGTTCTTCGACGCGTTCTCGCGTTCGTTCGGCATGACGCTGGTGTTCGTGCTCGGCATGATGGCGGTGACGCGCGGCTACCGCGCCTCGCCGCTGGTCGAGGCCGCCGCGTTCGGGGCGGCGACCGTGGTCGGGCTGTGGCGAACGATCGACGTACGGCCCGTCAGCCCGCCATGGTCGATGTTCTACCTCGCGCTGAATCTCGCCGTGGCAGTGTTCATGGTGACCGTCGCCGGTCGGCTGCGGCGGATCGGTGAATGACGGTGCGCGACAGGCGTTTTCATCGCAACGATGCTCGGGGCGATCGTCGCGTCGGCCTATGACTTCGTCCATATTCCGGGCGATGACGCCGACCACACACTGTTCTACATTCCGGCATGCGCGATCTGGGCGCTCATGGTCACGACCTATTACCACGGCTACCGGGCACTCGCTGAGCACAATCGGGGACTCGCCCGCAGCGGCTCGCGAGACAGCAATTCGGAGCCTTCGTCAGTCCACGGTCGAATCCTCGACTGAACCCACCCGCGAACGGTCCGGACGGCTGCGGCCACTGTTTCCGCATTGCCGGAACAACGCACGCCGACATCCATCTACGGCTGCGTGAGCATGCATCACCGCGCAACGACGCGCACATTCTCGATTCGAAAAGTTCGGAAACCACTATGACAGCTCAAGATTCGCCCACGCCCGCGACAGATACAGAAACCGGTTCCGCGGTCTCCAGCGACGCTTCGCCCACGGCTATCACTCTCAATCACGCCGGAAATGCATTCATCTGGACGTATGTCCTGGCGATCTTCGGTGTATGGACGGCCGTTCTGACCCCGACCATGATCACTTTAGCACTCCGCGTCGCGCAGGCCGTCCCGGCCCATGCCTCCGTAGCCTATTCGGCGATCGCGGCCACGGGCGCTCTCATCTCACTGCCCGCGGGCCCGTTCTTCGGGCGCCTGGCCGATATCACCATGTCGCGCTTCGGCCGACGACGGCCATGGCTGGTGGTCGCAGCCACCACCATCGTGGCGGGCAACGCGATCGTCGCCGTGTCCGGCACCATCGCCGGACTCATCGTCGGATGGATCATCGTCTCGGTGGCCGGCACCATCGGACTGACGGTCTTGTGGTCCATGCTCGCGGATTCCATTCCGCCGGAGCGCGCGGGTTTCGTCGCCGGACTCGCCGGTGCGGCGCAGGGCGTGGGGCTCATCGCGGGGACATTCATCGTCCGCATCACTCCGGGAATGACCGCACGCCTTCTCATTCCGGCCGCTCTCGGCGCCGGTCTCGTCCTGATATTCGTCGCCATTCTGCGGGAAACCGATTTCGCGGGACATGTCCGGCCGGTCTTCAATGTCCGCGACTTCGCCCGGACCTTGTATTTCGATCCGCGAAAGGCACCCGATTTCGCCTGGTGCCTGGCCTCCATCTTCGGTATCACGGTCGGCGCCGCCGTCGTAGCGACCTTCCTGGTCTACTTTCTGCAGAATGCGTTGAAGCTCGATGACGCCGCCCTGGTTCCCACCGTCTTCGAGGCGACGCTGATCATCAACGGTACGGCGTCGATCATCAGTCCCCTGGGCGGCCGGCTCGCCGACCGGATCGGCAGGCGCAAACCCTTGTTCGCCGCCGCGGGCCTGCTCGTCGCCGTCGGATGCACCGTGATGGATGTCGTCGGCACCGTTCCCGAATTCCTCACCGGCTGTGTGTTCTTCGGCATCGGATACGGCCTGCTGCTCGGGCAGATGCTGGCCTTGGCGGCATCGACGATGACCTCGTGGGAGAACGCGGCCCGCGACCTCGGCCTGGTCGTGCTGACCCAGTCGGCGGCATTGATGGTCGCACCGCTCGTGGCCCCCGCACTCCTCGCCATCGACGGCCCGAACAACTACCGCCTGCTGTACGCGTTCGGCGCGGCCGCCGCCCTGCTGGCGGTGCCGGCGCTACTCGGCATCCGGCGCCGGTGCTGACCCGACAGATCCTCGAAAGAACGATCCGCACAACAGAAATCGGATGACATGAAGATCACCAACCTGGTCGCGACCACCTGCCTCACCGCACTCACCGTCAGCCTGACCACCGCGGTCGCCTGCGCCGACCCCGCACCCGCGAACCCGGCCACTCCCCCGAATTCGAGTATCCGCACGACCGTCCTTCCCGGTATCCACTACACCTCGAGCATCGTCGACGGATCGGTGCGGATCAGCACCGACAGCGGCTCACTCACGGTGCGCGGCAATCAGTTTCAGGTCCTCGACGGACAGGGCAACCTCGCCGCCGGGTTCCCGCTCACCTACCGCAAGGACGACAAGGACTGGCCGATCGCGGCACGGATCGACGGCAACACCGCGATCCTGACCCCCGGTACCGATCCCGCCTCGGCCCGGCCCGCCACTCCGGTGGAGCTTCCGCGTCCGGTCGCGTCCGAAGCGCAGTTCCAGAATGCGATGGCCACGGCCGCAACGGAATTCGGTTTGGCGATCAGCGTCGGCACCTTGATCGGCACACTCATCGGCCTTCCGCTGGGCTGTATCGCGGGCGCGCTGACCGTGGGAACCATCACCTTCCCGGTCTTCTTCGCCGGTGCGCTCGGCGGATGTCTGGCCGGCGCCGCGGTCGGCGTCGCGTTGGGGAGCGCCGCCGGAATCATCCTGGTCGGCGTGCCCGTCGGCATCGCCGCCCTGATCGACTTCACCAACCAGGTCACCGCCCCCGACCCGGCGACCACACCCGCCCCATAGAAACAGCGACAGACACAACCCGATTGCCGTTGCGGCCGCGCTCGCAACGGCAATCGGCATTATTCCTGCCCGCCCCGGCGGCGGGCCAGTCGAGAGGTGACGGTCCGGTGGGCCACTACACGAGCAGCGTTCGCGATATCGAATTCAACCTGTTCGAGGTCTACCGCCTGGGCGCGGTCCTCGATTCCGGAGCCTTCGGCGATCTGGACGGCGACACCGCACGCACCATGATCGCCGAGGCCGCCCGCCTGGCCGAAGGGCCGGTAGCCGAGTCGTACGCCGAAACCGACCGCCACCCACCGGTTTTCGACAGCGACTCGCACTCGGTACGGATCCCGGAGCCGTTCAAGCGGTCCGTTCGCGCATGGCAGGACGCGCAGTGGTGGCGGGTGGCCAAGAGCGAGGCGATCGGCGGCGTGCCCGCGCCGTCGATGCTCGGCTGGGCGATCAACGAACTGGTCCTCGGCGCCCAGCCCGCGGACTACATGTACCTGAGCGGCCCGCTGATGGCGGACGTCCTCGCCGGCATCGGCACCGAACAGCAGCGGCGATGGGTCGCGCAAGCGGTCGAGCGCAACTGGGGCGCGACGATGGTGCTGACCGAACCGGACGCCGGCTCCGACGTCGGAGCCGGCCGCACCACAGCGACCGAACAGCGCGACGGGTGTCGTGGTCGATGTGGAATTTGGGGACGATGAACAGGCTCAGCCCCTTGGTGCCGGGCCCGGCGCCGGCGGGGCGGGCCAGCACCAGATGCATGATGTTCTCTCCGTGAAGCCGCGGTGCTCGGCGTGCCGCACTCGACCCACGGCGAGGAAGTAGCCGCCGTGGTCGCACTCGCACCGGGTGCCGAAGCGACCGCCGACGACTTGCGCGACTACGTCAAGGCCCGCGTGGCGGCCTACAAGTATCCACGCCAGGTGTGGCTGGTCGACGCCCTGCCCAAGGGGCCGACCGGCAAGATCCTCAAACGCGAAATCGTTGTCCCGCAGGGTTCGTGACGGACGAACTCGACGGCCCGAGCCGCTGAAGACTCCTAGCTCAGGGTCGTCAGCGCCGCCGCGTCGTAGGCCTTCAGTTCGTCGATCCGGCCGCCCAGCACCTTGGCTGCCCATTCCGGGTCCTGCAGGAGGGCGCGGCCGACGGCGACCAGGTCGAACTCGTCGCGTTCCATGCGGTCGAGCAGGTTGTCGAGGCTGCCGAGTTCGGCGCCGCGGCCCGTGAAGGCGTGGAGGAAGTCGCCGTCGAGGCCGACCGAGCCGACGGTGATGGTGGGTTTGCCGGTGAGCTTCTTGGTCCACCCGGCCAGGTTCAGGTCCGAGCCCTCGAACTCCGGGAGCCAGTACCGGCGGGTGGAGGCGTGGAAGGCATCGACACCGGCGGCAGCCAGCGGCGCCAGGATCGCATCGAGCTCCTGCGGGGTCTCGGCGAGCCGCGCGTCGTAGGCCTCCATCTTCCACTGCGAGAAGCGGAAGATCACCGGGAAGCCGGGCGACACGGCCGCGCGCACCGCGGCGACGATCTCGGTCGCGAACCTGGTGCGCGCCGAAGGATCTCCACCGTAGGCATCGGTGCGGCGGTTGGTGCGCGCCCACAGGAACTGGTCGATGAGGTAGCCGTGGGCGCCGTGCAGCTCGACCCCGTCGAAACCGATGCGCTCGGCGGCCGCCGCGGCCTCGGCGAAGGCGGCGACGACGTCGTCCAGGTCGCGCTGCGTCATCGCCTCACCGGTCCCCTCGGTACCGTCGACGCGGATGCCGGAGGGACCGACGGCCGGGGCCTCGGGGTAGGGCTGTTCGCCATGGTTGCGGACCATGCCGATATGCCACAGTTGCGGCACGATCGCGCCGCCCGCCGCGTGCACGTCCTCGGCGACCTTCGCCCAGCCTGCCAACTGCTCGGCACCGTGGAATCGCGGTACCCGATCGCTCTGACCGGCCGACCCGTGGCCGACATAGGTCCCCTCGGTAACGATCAGGCCGACACCGGCGCCAGCCCGGCGGGCGTAGTAGGACCGCACGTCGTCACCGGGGATACCTCCCGGGGAGAACATGCGTGTCATCGGCGCCATCACGATGCGGTTGGGGATGGTGAGGCCGTTCAGGGAAACGGGCCGGGACAGGATCTCCGCTGCGCGGGAGACGTCGGACGCGGTGACGGACACGGGATGCTCCTCGTAGAAACTTGACAACTTTGATGGTTGATAACCTCAAGCATTTTCCACGGTAGGGTGAATAGTTGAGATGGTCAAGTTTCGGGACGTAGGATGAATTGCATGGCAGAGGTCCCGCACATCGACACCGCCCAGCTCATGGAGCTGCTCTCGGTGTCGCTGGGCGTCTACTACAGCGACTTCACGGTCGCCGCTGCGAGTGAGAACCTCACCGCGAGTCAGGGCAAGACATTGACCGTGCTGCGCCGGGGCCCCGCCGCGATGCGCACCCTGGCCGAGATATTGGCTTGCGACGCGTCCAACGTCACCGGGATCATCGACCGGCTGGAGAAGCGGGGTCTCGTCCGACGGGAGGCCAGCTCAACCGACCGCCGCGTGACCAATCTGGTCATCACCCCCGAGGGTGAGCGTGCCGTCGACGCGATCCGCGCGAAAATGCACCAGACCCGAGAAGGACTGAGCAGGCTTCGCGACGAGGACCGAGCCCGTCTGTACACGCTCCTGGAACGGGCTTTCGTCCAGCCCTGACGCCCGACGGAACCGGCCTTCTTGCCAGAATGCGCCATCAACTTGCCAGAAATCGGAAGTGTTGGCGTCTAACGTTTTTCGTGCGCCCAGGGGTGGACGCGGCGGTCAGCGACGACCGCCGCCCCGGCCTTCGCGACGACCCACGCGGCATACTGCCGAGCGGATTTCGGGATGGTTTCGACATGCTGCGAGCCGATTGGGCAGCCTGTTCCGGCCACTGATCGCGGATCCGCAAGCAGGAGGGGAGATCCGCGCTCAGGCCGGAGCTGTAGCTTGAAGCCGTTCTTCGGCTGGGAGCGCGAAAGGGAACTTCTCGTGGATTCGGAGTATCAGTGGGAGGAGGAATCGTCGGCATCCGCTGAGACACTCGCCGAGCGGATGGAGTACTGGCACCATTATCTGCGGAGTCGGCAAGGGTCGGTGGGATTGGCGTTCGGCGACGACGTCGACGACTTCACCTGGTCGACCATCGCGCAGCGAGTCGGCCGGATGCAGATCGTGCGCTTCGATTCCGATCCCGTGCACTACCGCCGCACCGGACGAGATGTGCGCAGCGACGGCGACGACAGCTACCGGTTGCTGCTACCGCTGCGCGGGGAATTCAAGTTCGCACAGGGTGATTCCACCGAAGTCGTCGCTCCCGGCACACCGGCATTCTTTCAGTGGGGAGCGCCGCTGGTGATGCGTCAGGACGAGCCGCTGCGAGCGCTGATCATGACCGTCCCGGAGACGTCGGTGGATCTCTCCCGCGCCGGGAACGCTCCCCTCGCACTCGACGGACGGCGGCCCTTGGTGCGATCGCTGGTGCGCCAGATCGGTGAGCTTCACGCCGGACACGGACACTGGACCGCAGTGGATTTCGCGGTCGCGTATTCCAGTGCCCTCGTACTGCTCGACGGTGTGCTCAACCACGATCACACCCACGTCGCGGTGGGCGGCAAATACGCGAATCTGGCTGCCCGCGCACGCGAGATCATGGAAATACACTGCGGTGACAGCAGACTGACCCCCGACGCTGTCGCCGGCATGTGCGGGTGCTCGCGACGAACGCTGCACAGCGCCCTCACCGAGGCGACAGGTCTGGCCCCCGCGGCACTGCTGCGCACGATTCGTCTCGACCGTGCGCGGCAGCGCTTGTCGTCTCCCCTGCCGGTGGACATGGACACGGTCGCGCACCGAACGGGATTCACCACCACACGCCGGTTCCGCGAAGCCTTCCAGCGCCGATTCGGCCGGAGCCCGGAGCAGATGCGCGCCGAACTGTACGGGTCGTAGCGGAGTCCCGCCGGCGCAAAGCCGTGTCGTCGCCCGAAACCCTTGACCTGCAGCAGGGTTCAGGTACCACACTGGTGCGGTGACCGACTACCTGCTGCGCCCGATCGGATCCGTCGAATCCGAGCTCACGGACCTCGCTACCGCACCGCGCCAGGCCGACGAGGGCGCCCCACCGGCGTGGGTGGTGCTCGACGATCGTTACGCCGAAGCGCTGGAAGGCCTCGCGCCGGGTATGGATCTGGTGCTGCTGACCTGGCTCGACCGCGCCGACCGGGACACCCTGGCGGTCCATCCCCGGGGTGATACGAGCCGACCGCTCAGCGGTGTCTTCAGCACGCGCGCACCACACCGTCCCAACCCGATCGGGCTGCACGAGGTACGGATCCTGTCCATCGCCGGCACCCGGATCCGCGTGGCCCACCTGGAAGCCTTGGACGGGACTCCGGTTCTCGACATCAAGCCCGTTCTGTCCGCGTCCGCGGCGAACCGGTGAGATGAGGTCGTCCGCCGCGGTCGCCGGCCGGTCGGTGGCGGGGCGCCGCGGTCAGTCGGTGTCGCAGAGCGCTTTCAGGGTCCGCGGGACCTCTTCGGCCGGCAGATAGCATCCGGTCTGCTCGAAACCGCCGATGGTGTGGGTGGTGTAGTCGCCGTAGCCGATGCGAAGGAAGTCGTCGCCGCTGAGGCCGTGCACGGTCCAGTCGAAGGCCACCCGGGCGCGAGCGACGAGCGTGCGCAACGCCATCAGGTGATAGCCGCGCGTGACGAATTGTGCTGGGATACCGCGCAATCCGATCTTCAGCGGGCGCGCCACCGCATCGGCGCCGCCGAGATCGACCACCATGCCGAGGTCCTGGTGCCGGTACGGCGTCGGCCGCCCGCCACGCAGCGCGGCCACCAGATTCCTGCCGAGGTGGCGGCCCTGGCGCATAGCGTGCTGCGCGGTGGGAGCGCACAGCGTGCCGGCATCGGCGGTCAGATCGGGGACCGCCGCCGCATCGCCGCAGGCCCACACACCGGTGAGTCCCGGAACGGTGAAATCGGCTTCGGCGACGATGCGGCCCTTCGTCGTCGCCGCGCCCAGATGTCCGGCGAGGGGGCTGGGGACGACACCTGCGGTCCACAGCACCGTCCGCGTCGGGATGAAGCGGCCGTTGGTGAGCTGAACACCATGGGCGGTAACCTCTTTCGCCGACGCGCCGGTGATCAGTTCGATACCGCGGTCGGCCAGATTCCGCTTGGTCTGTTCCCCGAGTCGCTGTCCGAGTTCGGGCATGATCCGGTCGCCGTGCGTGACCAGATGCCAGCGCACCATGCCGGATTCCAGCTTCGGGAAATACCGGCGGGCGGCGGCCCGGGTGACCTTGTTGAGCACCGCCGCGGTCTCGGTGCCGGCGTAACCGGCGCCGATGGTGACGAAGTTCAGGCGCTCGCGATCTTCTTCCTCACCGCCGCGCACGGCCGCGATATCCAACTGCTGCAGGACGTGGTCCCGCAGGAACATGGCCTCGGCGAGCGTCTTCATCCCGAATCCGTACTCGTCGAGTCCGGGCACGTCGAGGACGCGGGTGATGCTGCCCGGAACGAGCACCAGATGGTCGTAGTCGAGGGCACTTTCGACGCCGGCGGATCCGCGGACCACGACCTGCCGGGTATCCGGATGCACCCCGATCGCCATGCCCGGAACCACCTCGGTGCGGCGCAGCACCCGCCGCAGCGACACCGTGATCGACCGCGGATTCAGCACACCCGAGGCGACCTGCGGCAGCAGCGGCAGATAGAGCAGCCCCGCATCCGGTGTCACGAGTTGGATGAACGCTTCGTCGGCGCCGAGATGACGTTCCAGGTAGCGGGCACATTCGACGCCGGAGAAACCACCGCCGATGATCACGATCTTCGCGGGACTCACGAATTCACTCTACTGATCGCACAGAAGACAGGTCCGAGTTCTTCGGCCGGGCCGGGTTGTGCTCGTCACGGCGAAAGTCGAATCGGCTCAATACATCACCGGCGACCATCGATCGCCGGAGCGGATCCCCCCGCTACGGCGTGGCGTCCGGGACCGGGCGGGCCGGGGGCTGCGGCGCCAGCTGGATACCGGCCAGACCGGTCCAGCACAGGCTGGCGGTCGTGGCGACGGCCTCGTGTTTGGGCAGGGGTTTGCCGGTGGCGACCCAGTCCCGCGCACACGACTGAGCGATCGCGACCAACTCGGCCGTGATCAGCCAGCCGTGTTCGGCGCGCGGCAGTGGATGCGGTGCCAGCGCCCGGGCGAGCGTGTCGATGCAGATGGTGGCGGCCCGATGCGCGATGCGCTGCGCCGACGGTTCGTCGGCCACCGCGGCGCCGGCCAGCAGGGCGGCGCTGCGTGGCCGGATGTCGGCGAAGTCGAACACCGCCGCTACCGAGGCCTCCACGATCGATCGCATGCCCTCGGCGGGTTCGAGTGCGGCGGTGAGCGTCGCCTCCAGTTCCTGCATCGCCTCGTGCAGCACGGCCAGATACAGTTCCAGCTTGCTCGAGAACGACTTGTACAGGACGGGCTTGCTGATCCCGGCCCGGCAGGCGATCTCCTCCATGCCCGCGGCCCGATACCCGCACGCGGCGAACAAACCCGCCGCCGCGGCCAGGATCACCCGCCGGCGTTGTTGCCTGGCCTGCGTCATCTGTCTGTCCACCACCTGGCACCTCCTGCGCCCACGGTACCGACGCCCCGGTTCGGCACAACCGCGGCCCGCACGATCACGCCGGTTTCGCCCTGTCGCGCCGCGAGGAGGCAGTCGCTCCGGGACACGCGAAGCGACACCCGTCCGGCCGCGCCTACGGAGCGAGGACGATTCGCCCGAACACTTCGCCCGTGTCCATCTTCCGGTGCGCGAGAACGGCATCGTCCAACGGGAGGATCTCGTGGACCACCGTGCGGAGTTCGCCGCGCCCGGCGGCGGCGAACTGTTCCGTGCGTACGGCGCGGCGATCGGGTTCGGAGACGGTGTCCGCACTGAAAGTGGCGAAGGACAACGACTTTCGGAACGCGGCCATCATCTGCATGCCGAAATCCGCCGGTGGGTGGCCGCCCACGACACCGACCGCCACCATGCGGCCGTTCGGCTTCAGATGGGCGAAGAACGAGGGCAGGTCCGCACCGGCTATGACATCGATGATCACGTCGTAGCCCACCGGAGCGTCCGCACCTCCCTTTCCAGAACGGTCCAGGACGTGGGTCGCGCCGAGTCCGCGCAAACGGTCGCCGCGGTCGGCCGACGAGGTCGTCACCGCCACCGCGCCGGCGCCGCCGCGGGCAGCGAGTTGAACGGCGGTGACCCCGATACTGCCGGCCGCACCGCGGATCAGGACCGACTCACCGGGTGAGAAACGGGCGTGGGCCAGGGCGAAATGGGCGACCACTCCGGAACTCCCGAGCGCTACGGCATCGACCGCGGACAAATCCGGCGGCAGCGGGAGGACGTCCTCGACGCGGACGCTCGCCTGTTCGGCGTACCCGCCGCCGAAGCCGGTGAAGGCCCACACCCGGCGGCCGATCCACGATGGGTCCACATCGTCGCCGACCGCGGTGACGATGCCCGCCACTTCGCTCCCGGGAACGTGGCCGGCTTCGAAGCCGTAGCCGCCGATCGTGCCTCGGCGAATCACGGCGTCCACGCCGCCGACGCCGATCGCCTCGGTGGTGATCAGCACGTGCCCGGCGGCCGGCACCGGTGCCGGGAGGTCGACCACGGCCAGTCCCTCGGCCGGTCCGAATGTCTGGATGACTACTGCCTTCACTCGTCTTTCCTCGCTTCGAGCGATTCCGGACCGGTCGAGCCGTCCGGGCTGGGCTCGACGCTAACGGACGCCCCCGTCCGTTTAGCTAAAGTGAGAGTGGTGCCCGACGATTTGCCTCATCCCCTGCGCTCGGATGCCCGCGACAACCGCGAACGCATCCTCGAGGCGGCTCGCGCCCTGTTCGCGACCGAAGGCTTGGACGTGCCGATGCGCGAGGTCGCCCGGCGTGCGGGAGTCGGCCCGGCCACGCTGTACCGGCGCTTCCCCACCAAGCAGATCCTGGCCACCGAGGCGTTCGCGGAACAGATGCACGCCTGCCGGGCCGTGGTGGACGAGGGACTCGCGGAGCCGGACGCGTGGCGGGGCTTCTGCGTCGTGATCGAGAAACTCTTCGCGCTGCACGCTCGCAGCCGAGGCTTCACCGAAGCCTTCACGGCCACCTACCCGCACGCGCTGGATTTCACCACCGAACGCGAGTACGCCCTGAAAGCCGTTGCCACGCTGGCACACCGAGCCAAGGACGCAGGTCGGCTCCGACCCGACTTCGTCGTCGACGACCTGATCCTCATGCTCCTGGCCAACCGAGGCATCCACATCGGCCCGCCGGCCGCCCGGCTCGCCGCCTCCCGCCGCTTCGCCGCCTTCGTGATCCGAGCCTTCGCCACCACCACCGACACCACACCACTTCCCCCTGTCGCCCGCGTAGCACCGGCGATCCTCTGACGCACGCCGATACTGTGGGCGCGTGGGAGACAACGAGTACGTGCCGGGCGACGTCGTTCACTTTCCGGAGGGGCCGTTCAGCGGCGTCTGTGGCGTCGTACGGGAGGTCGACGCAACGCGTGGCCGGTTGCGGATCGATATCAGCGAGGGGGCGGTACATCGGGAGGGGAACGTGTTGCGGGAGCGGCGGCACAGCATGAATGTCGCGATCGAGGAGATCGAGTTGATGTGACGGCGCGGCGAGCGGTGGCGCGGGTCACTGGTTTCCGGTCGCTCACCGGCCGATTGCCGGGTGGGCGGGCGGCGCATGTAACCTTTCCTCCCAGGAACTCGCACCTGAGGCGGGTTCACCCCAGCCTGGTGTGGTGAGAAGGGAGATACCGATGGGTAAGCGTGGGCGTAAGAAGCGCAGCCGCCGTAAGAATGCGGCCAACCACGGCAAGCGGCCCAACTCCTGAGCCGTCGCGCCGTGCGCCCCGGGACCGCCCAGCGGACTCGGTGCACTGCTGAAAACGACAATGCGGCACGCCATCATGGATGGCGTGCCGCATTCGTCTGTGCGGTCAGGACTCGCGGTCGACCCGGGTTTCGGTGATGGTGATCGACCGCCGGATGTCGAGAGTGAGCCGCTCGCGCAGCGATTCGGGGGCCCGATCCCCACCGCATTTACGGCTCAGCAGGCGCTTGAGCTTCTCTTCCAGACCGTATGCCTCGATACACGGCGAGCAATGGTCCATGTGGTGCTGCAATCGCGCCCGCGTGGCCTCGTCGCATTCGCCGTCGAGAATCAGCCAGACGTCGGTGAGTACCGCCGAACAGTCCAGTTCCATCTCGTCGCCGGCACCCCGATCGTCGTGCTCGTGCCCACTCGTGCTCACTGGGTTACCTCCTGACGCGCCCCGTTGCCCGTTCGGTTCCGGTCGAACCCCCGCTCGTGCGCGACATCGGCCAACAGCCCCTTGAGCTGTTTGCGCCCGCGGTGCAGCCGGGACATGACGGTGCCGATCGGAGTCCCCATGATGTCGGCAATCTCCTTGTAGGGGAAGCCCTCCACGTCGGCGTAGTACACCGCCATCCGGAATTCCTCCGGCAGCGACTGCAGTGCCGCCTTGATGTCGTCGTCGGGCAGCGCCTCCAGCGCCTCCATCTCCGCCGAGCGCAGACCGGTGGAGGTGTGCTCGGCCGTGGCGGCGAGCTGCCAGTCGGTGATCTCGTCGGTGGGGTACTGCGCGGGCTGGCGCTGCTTCTTGCGATAGGAGTTGATGTAGGTGTTGGTGAGGATCCGGTACAGCCAGGCCCGCAGGTTGGTGCCCTCCCGGAAGGACCGGAAGCCCTGGTATGCCTTGGCGAAGGTCTCCTGCACCAGATCCTCGGCGTCGGCCGGGTTGCGGGTCATCCGCAGGGCCGCACCGTAGAGCTGATCCAGCAGCGGCAGCGCGTCACGCTCGAAGCGCCGCGCGAGTTCGGCCTCGTCGGCCGTGGAGCGCACGGTCGAATCGCCGTCGATCTCCGCGTCCTCGCGAGCCTCGGCGTCCTCGGACGCCGGGTCGTCATCCACCGGGTCGTCGGGGATCTCGATATCCTCCGGTCGGGAACCGCCCGCGGTGTCACCGCGGGGGCGATCGGCCGCCAGTTCGTCGTCGCTCGTCACGAAAGTCCCTTCGGTCGCCGTAGCATCTGAATCTACCGCGCGCGAGGGTCGCCGATCGAACCCGGTGTCCGGGACGATGATGTCGATCAGCGGGTACGACAGCGAGTCGCCGGTCGTTACCGGGCGTTCGTCGACGAGGACGGTCACCGGCATCTCCTTCGAACTTTTCCGATCTCGAGCGGCTGCGAAGGCAGCTGCGCTGTGCTGGCGGAACAGTGCAACATGCACGACCCCCACTGTGTTCCCGCCGGACGCGTCACACCGGGCACACACGCGATTGCCGGGTGTGAACCGGCGCCGCTAGGGTGACCGGCATGGCCGCATCGACACCCGCGATCCGGGCGCTGACCCAGGCGAAGGTGCCCCATGTGGTGCATTCCTATCCGCACGATCCGCGCAGCGATTCCTATGGCGACGAGGCCGTCACCGCCCTGTCCGAGCGGGTGGGTGTGACGGCCGCCCAGATCTTCAAGACGCTGATCATCGAACTGTCGTCCGGCACGCCCGCGGTCGCGGTGCTCCCGGTTCCGCAGTCGCTGTCACTCAAGGCGGCGGCCGCGGCGCTGGGCGCGCCGAAGGCGACCATGGCCGACAAGGCGAGGGCCCAGCGCATCACCGGTTACGTCCTGGGCGGAGTGTCGCCGCTCGGGCAGAAGCGCGCACTGCCCACCGTGGTGGACGAATCCGCCCTGAGCTGGGATCGCATCCTTTTCAGCGCCGGCAAGCGCGGGCTCGAGATCGAACTCGCCCCCGCCGAGTTGATCCGGCTGACCGGCGCGGTCACAGCGTCCGTCGTCGCCTGATTTCTCGCCGCCCGCGGGATCGGACCGGCGTGATCGGAAATATTTGCATACAACAACTAGTTGGTGTATACAAATAGTTGATTGATACAAGTAGTTTTCGGCCGAGACCCGGTCGAGCAGGCGAAAGCGGGAGGTCCGATATATGGACAGCGAGCAGGTGATCGATCAGATCGCCCAGCAGCTGATTCGCCTGGGGCGGATCCGGGAGCGGACGAACGCCCAGGTGGCGGCGGCCTCGCACGGCGACGTCGACCTCTCGGCCTACCGCATCATCTTCCGCCTGCTCTGGGACGGACCGATGCGCTCCGGCGCGCTGGCCGAGGCCATGTACTCCGACGCTTCCACCATCAGCCGCCAGGTGGCGGCCTTGGTCAAGCGCGGCCTGTTGCGACGCGAGGCCGATCCCAGCGACGGTCGCGCCAGCGTCCTGATCGTCACCGACGCCGGCAAGGAGATGGCCGCCCAGCTGCGCGCGCGCCGCAACGAGATGATCGGCCGCATCCTGACCGACTGGAACGACCCCGACCGCGAGCAATTCGCGGTTCTGCTGCACCGCTTCGTCGACGACTACGAATCCGCGCGGCCGGCGATGCTCACCCTCCCCTCCCCCACGGAAGGCTCTGCGACGGAGAAGAATTCGTGACCACGACCGCCACCCCGGCCACAGCCGGCACTCGGCGTTCTCGGCTGCCGTGGCGATCGAGGCGAAACTCGGCGATCTGGCCCTGATTCCGCCTTCTTCCGGCAGATCGGCGGCACCCTGGGCGTGGCGGTCTTCCTGTCCATTCTGTTCGCACAGCTGACACCGCATATCAGCGACGAATTGCACAGTGCTGCCACGCAACCGGCCTACCAGCAGGCGGTGATCGACGGTGCGCACAGCGGCAATCCGGCCGACGCGGCACTGTCGAAAGGCTTACTGTCCCACGATGTTTCGGCGGCCGGCCAGGTGATAAGCGACAGTTCGGTGATCCAGCAGTTGAATCCGACGCCGGCCCGCCCGTTCCAGGTCGGTTTCGCCGATTCGATGGACACCGTCTTCCTGGCCGTCACCGCCATCGCCGGGATCGCGCTGCCGCTGGTGGTGTTCTGGAAGGAAGTGCCGCTACGCACGGCGGGCGGATTGCAGGCCAGGGCGGAGACCAGCGGGCCGCGTGTCCTGGTCGATGCCGACTCCGCTCCGGTGGGCGGCGAGAAGGCGGAACCGAACGCGACAGCGGTGCGGGCGGAGCCGGATCCGGCGGCGACTCCACACAGGTGATCCGGCGCGGGCGGCAACACTCCGCCGGACACGCTGCGCCACACCCACGACTCCCGCGAATTACCCGAAGCTCACCTGTCTCTGTGCGTTACTGGTCGAGCAGTTCGTTCTCCCCCGATTCGTTCCGAACCGAGGATGTGATGCGAAATGATCCATCGTCCGCGCGTACGTAGCCTGCTCGCCGCGACCGCCGGCGCCGCACTGCTCGCTCTGGGATCCGGCCTGCTGACGGCAGCGCCCGCCGGCGCCGCCCCGAATGCGCCGGTCCCCGTCCACGATCCGAACTATCCGCTCGGCGGCGACGCCCAACATCCGGGCACGCCGGAGCAGGACCCACAGGCGGAGAAGGCCGAGAAGCTGGGCGGCCACGCCACCACCGACATCATCGAACTGGCCACCGACACCACCACGAAGATCGTCGAGATGGGCGCCGACGTCCTGAAATGTGGACTGAATATCGCGATGCCATCCGTGAAATGTGACTAGTGGCAGGCGAACAGCGCCGGGCCGGGTTCAGATCAGGCTGATCTGCCCGGCCTGTTCGCTGCCCGCGCCCGGTACCGGATCCAGCAGCTGCGGACCGTTGTTGCGCACCGAATTCACCAGCGGCGAGACCGGCCGCGCGACGATCGACGAAATCACCTGCGGCTTCGGGGTTTCCAGCAGTTCGTGCGGCGCCGGATGGTCGGGGTCGAGCCAGGCGTCCCAGTGTTCGCGCGGCATCATCAGCGGCATCCGATCATGGATGCGGGTCAGATCGCCCACCGCGTCGGTGGTGAGGATCGTGCAGGACATCAGCGGGGCCATATCCCGCTGCGCCGGATCCCGCCACACCGACCACAGGCCGGCCATGTACAACCGGTTCCCCTCCGCATCCGACATGTAGTACGGCTGCTTCACGGCCTTGCCGGACCCGGTGGGGTGCGGTTCGGTGAGCCACTCGTACCAGCCGTCCATCGGAACCAGACAGCGGCGCTTCTTCACCGAATCCCGGAACGAGGGTGCGGTGGCGGCGCGATCGGCACGGGCATTGAACAGCGGCTTGCCCTTGGCCGGAACCCCCGGTTCGGCAGCCTTGGTCCAGACCGGGATCAGACCCCAGCGCATGCGACGGATACGCAGTGCCGGGTCGTCGTCGGGGTGGTCGTGGTCGTGGCGGCGCACGACGGTGAGGATGTGATTCGTCGGGGCGACGTTGTAGTTGGCGCCGTTTCCGGATTCGCCGCCGGGCGCCGGCTTTCCCGCGGCGGCGTTGTCGTTCGGCGCCCCCTCGACGGTTTCGTCGAGGGCGTCGAGTTCGACCGCCAGCCTGGCGGGATTCGCCGTGGTCGCATATCTGCCGCACATATCTCCATGCTGCCATTCGGGACCGACAGAATCCGTAGGCTCGGACATACCCGCACAACGAGAAGAATCCAACTGAAGGCGATTGACATCACATCTCGGATGTGAGAACTTTTTGCCATAACTCTCTCATTAGGGGTCGCCGAATCATGTCCACCACCGAGTCCACCGCCGCCACCGAGTCGGCACAGGCAGCCGAAACCGCTCTGCCCACCGAGCTCTCCTCACTGAATCCGGCCACGGGCGAGATCATTGCCACGCACCCCATCGCCGACGACGATGCGGTGCGCGCGGCCGTCGCCAAGGCCCGCGCGGCCGCCGCGACCTGGGGCGGCCTCGGTTTCGCCGACCGCAAGCGGGCGCTGCTGCGCTGGTCCAGCCGCCTCGTCGCCCGTGCCGACGAATTCTGCGATCTGATCCACGCCGAGAACGGCAAACCGCGCGACGACGCGTACCTGGAATTGATGCTGACCCTCGAACACATCGCCTGGGCCGCCAAGAACGCCGAGAAGGTCCTCAAACCGAAGAAGGTCTCGCCCGGTGCCCTGATGTCGAACTTCGCGGCGTCGATCGAGCAGCGGCCGCTCGGCGTGGTCGGAGTGATCGGCCCGTGGAACTACCCCGTCTACACCCCGAACGGCTCGCTCGCCTACGCGCTGGCCGCCGGCAACACCGTGGTGTTCAAGCCGAGTGAATACTCCACCGCGATCGGCAATTTCGTCGGAAAGGCCTTCGTGGACGCCAACCCCGACCTGCCCGAGGGCGTTTTCGTCACGATCAACGGCTTCGGCGCGACCGGTGCCGCGCTGGTGCGTGCGGGCGTCGACAAGATCGCCTTCACCGGCTCCACCGCGACCGGTAAGAAGATCATGGCCGCCGCGGCCGAAACACTGACTCCGGTACTGCTGGAATGCGGCGGCAAGGACGCGGTGATCGTCGCCGCCGATGCCGATATCGCCGCGGCAGCCGACGCCGTGGCCTACGGCGCGACGATGAACAGCGGCCAGACCTGCGCCGGCGTCGAACGCGTCTACGTCGACAAGTCGATTCGCGAGCCGTTCCTGGCCGAGGTGAAGAAGATCCTGTCGGACGTGCACTCCGGATCCGACGACAAGGCCTCCTACGGTCCGATGACCATGCCGTCGCAGGTCGACATCGTGCGCCGGCACATCGAATCGGCTCTGGCCAACGGCGGCACCGCGGTGCTGGGCGGCCCGGAATCGGTGCACGCGCCGTATATCGAGCCGGTGGTGCTGGTCGATGTCGACGAGAGCTCGGACGCCGTCTGCGAGGAGACCTTCGGCCCGACCGTCACCATCCGCACCGTCGACACCATCGACGAGGCGGTCGACCTGGCGAACAACTCCAAGTACAGCCTGGGTTCGGCGGTGTACTCGCGCAAGCACGGCCTGGAGATCGCCCGCCGCCTGCGCGCCGGCGCGACCTCGGTCAACTCGGTGCTCGGCTTCGCCGCCATCGCGTCGCTGCCCTTCGGCGGCGTCGGCGACTCCGGTATCGGCCGCATCCACGGTGCGCCCGGTCTGCTGGAGTTCACCAGCCCGCATTCGATCGCGGTGCAGCGCTTCGCCATTCCGGGTATGGCGCTGCTGAGCTACAAGCGCACCGACAGCACGATGAAGCTGCTGCGCAAGGTGGTTCCGCTGCTGCACGGACGCAACAAGTAGTTCACTGTCTCTCGATCGGGCCCGCACCCAACGGTGCGGGCCCTTTCGCGTGCCGAAATCGGCCGTGGCTACCGGTGAGATCCCGCATGAGGCCGCTAATGTCCGAATCCAGCAAATAAACGAGCATACGTCGGAGATCACAAAACCGCGCTCCCTGCACACGGGGTCAGCTCTCATGCGCGAAGATGGTCCGGTGAGTTTCTGGCCCGCGCCCCACATCGACCATGCCGTGCACGCGACCGTCACCCTGCCCGGGTCCAAATCGATCACCAACCGGGCATTGATTCTGGCCGCGCTCGCCGACCGCCCCTCGACGATCACCGGCGCCCTGCGCAGCCGGGACACCGAGCTGATGATCGCGGGCTTGCGCGCGATGGGCACCGCAATCACCGGTGACGGCGACACCCTCGCCGTCACCCCGCCGACGCACTTGCACAACGCCACCGTCGATTGCGGACTGGCCGGCACCGTGATGCGGTTCCTGCCGCCGGTGGCCGCGCTCGCGCACGGCGATGTCGCGTTCTTCGGTGACGAACAGGCGCGGCTGCGTCCGCTGCACACGATTCTCGACGCGCTGCGCAGCCTCGGCGTCGACATCGACGGCAACACCCTGCCCTTCGTCGTCCACGGTGCCGGGACGCTGCGCGGCGGGTCGGTCACCATCGACGCCTCCGGTTCCTCGCAGTTCGTCTCGGGGCTGCTGTTGTCGGCGGCGGGTTTCGAGACCGGGGTCACCGTGCAGCACGAGGGCGCACCGCTGCCGTCCATGCCGCATATCGAGATGACGGTGCAGATGCTGCGGCAGGCCGGGGTGCGGGTGCAGGCGCCGGCCGATCCGCGCAAGGAACAGGTCTGGACCGTCGAGCCCGGGCCGATCCACGCCGTCGACTGGGACGTCGAACCGGATCTGTCGAACGCCACTCCCTTCTTGGCCGCGGCGGCGGTCACCGGTGGTGAGGTGACGATTCCGCACTGGCCGCAGCTGACCGCCCAGGCCGGTGACGTGATCCGCGAAATCCTGGTCCGGATGGGCGCCGAGGCGCGGCGCTTCGACGGCAAACTGACCGTGCGTGGCCCGCAGTCCCTCGCCGGTATCGATATCGACCTGCACGATGTGGGCGAACTGACGCCGACCGTGGCCGCCCTGGCCGCCCTGGCCGACTCCCCGTCGCGGCTGCGCGGCATCGCCCATCTGCGCGGGCACGAAACCGATCGGCTGGCCGCGCTGACCACCGAGATCAACCGCCTCGGCGGCAATGTCACCCAAACCGAGGACGGGCTGAGCATCGAGCCGGCCCCGCTGAAGGGCGGCGAGTGGCATTCCTACGCCGATCACCGGATGGCGACGGCGGGAGCGATTCTCGGCCTGCGCGTACCCGGCGTGAGCATCGAGGACATCGGCACCACCGCCAAGACACTGCCCGAATTCGTCACCCTGTGGGAGTCGATGCTGGCGGGCGCCGGCGCCTTATCGGGTGAGGGAGCGGCCCACTGAGGCGCCGGGAGTACGACGAATCCGATGTCCGGGTCCGCCCGGGCAGGGGTTCGCGTCCCCGCACCAAGACCCGGCCGGAACATCGAGACGCGGTGTCGGCCATGGTGGTTTCGGTGGATCGGGGACGCTGGGGGTGCGTGCTCGGCGACGATCCGGATCGCCGCGTGGTCGCGATGCGGGCGCGGGAACTGGGCCGCACGCCGATCGTGGTG
Organism: Nocardia sp. BSTN01; assembly: GCF_015354405.1. Classification (GTDB taxonomy): domain Bacteria; phylum Actinomycetota; class Actinomycetes; order Mycobacteriales; family Mycobacteriaceae; genus Nocardia. The sequence continues at coordinate 48,589 of NZ_JADKYP010000028.1, forward strand.
GGCGATCAGGTGGATGTGGTCGGCGACCTGTCCGGCCGGCCCGACACCCTGGCGCGGATCGTGCGAGTCGCCGATCGCCGAACGGTGTTGCGCCGCACCGCCGACGACACCGACCCTTTCGAACGCATCGTGGTGTCCAACGCCGAGCAGTTGTTCATCGTCGTCGCGCTGGCCGATCCGCCGCCGCGCACCGGCTTCGTCGAACGGGCCATGGTGGCCGCGTATGCCGGTGGGCTGCAACCGATTCTGTGCCTCACCAAACACGACCTCGCCGCCGATTCCGAATTCGCCTCGGAATTCGCGGATCTGGATCTGACCATCGTCTACGGCGGCCGCGACGATCCGCTGGAAACCGTTCGCGACCTCCTGCGGAATTCGCTGACCTGCCTGCTCGGCCACTCCGGCGTCGGCAAGTCGACGCTGGTGAATCGCGTTGTCCCCGAAGCGGAACGAGCCGTGGGGACGGTCTCCGGCGTCGGCAAGGGCCGCCACACCTCGACCCAGTCCGTAGCCCTGCCCCTGGAGGGCGGCGGCTGGGTCATCGACACCCCGGGCATCCGCTCCTTCGGCCTCGCCCACATCTCGCCCGACGACGTGATCGCCGCCTTCCCCGACCTGTCCGAGGCCATCGAGAACTGCCCCCGCGGCTGCACCCACCTCGGCCCACCCGCCGACCCGGAATGCGCGCTCGATGAACTACCCGGCAAACAACGGCGGGTCGCGGCGATCCGACTGCTGCTGACGGCACTGAATTCCAACGATCCGTGGGTGGTCGGCAACGGCTGAGGTGAGGGGCTCACTCGGCACGTTCCGGGCGCGGAGTCGCCGCCAGGCTCGCCTGCCCGATCCAGTGCGGTACCTGCCGCCGAATCGACGCGGGGCCCACGATCTCGGTCGTTTCGTCCCGTAGCGCCGCCGCCCAGCTCCGGTCGCCCCGCCAGATCTCGGTGAGCCGGCGCAACGTGCTGCGCACGGTCGCCGCGACCTCGAATCCTGGGTCGTAGTCGCAGATCGCCGCCGTACCGCGCTCGACCAGCAGCCACCAGTGCGCCTCCTTGCCGGGGACGTCGGTGAACTCGACCGCCAGAACCGTCCGCTCGTCGGGCCACGCCCGGATCGGTATCGTGCGACGGATATCCCACAGCAACAGGTGCGGATCCAGATCCCTGTCGCCGAGATCGCCGATCCAGCGCACCCCCCACGCGCCGAGCGCCTGTACGACGGTCGACAGCTCTCGTCCGGCCTCGGTCAGGATGTAGGCGGCGCGGCCGTCCACCCCGATCTCGCGGCGCAGCACGCCGGACCGCTCCAGCGAGCGCAGCCGCCGGGAGAGCAAAGCGGGCGACATCTTCGGATTGCCGCGCCGCAGTTCGTTGAAATGCGTGCTGCCCAAGAGTAATTCGCGCACGACCAGCAAGGTCCACCGCTCGTCGAGGACATCCATTGCCTTGGCGATCGGGCAGAACTCCCCGTAGCCGGACACACAACCAGTAGACCACTCGGCGCGGGCTGGGTACAGATCGCGCGGGGTACAGATGTTGAACTGGCCGGTGCCACCACCGCCGCCGGATGCTAGCGATATGACAGCTATCCATCACACCCAGCAATCACCCGCCGACCTCACCGAACGCACACACGCACTCTGGGCCCTCGGCGACTATCCCCGCGTCGCGGACACCGTCATCCCCGGCCTCGGCCGGCGCCTGGTTCGAGCCTGCGATATCCGTCCCGGCCAACGAGTGCTCGATATCGCCGCCGGAGCGGGGAATGCGGCCATTCCGGCGGCCGAAGCCGGCGCGGACGTCATCGCCAGTGACCTGACGCCGGAAATGTTCGACGCGGGCCGGGCCGCGGCGGCCGCCCGCGGTGTCCACCTCGCCTGGGAGACCGCCGACGCCCAGGCGCTGCCGTACGACGATGGTCGATTCGACGTCGCCCTGTCGTGCGTGGGCATCATGTTCGCGCCGTCGCATCGGGCGGCGGCCGACGAACTGCTCCGAGTGACCGCGCCGAATGCGACGATCGGGCTGATCAACTGGACGCCGGAGGGATTCATCGGCGAAATGTTCGCCATCGCGAAGCGGTTCGCGCCGCCACCGCCGCCCGGTGCGCAATCGCCGCTGCTCTGGGGCACCGCCGACCACCTCCGGGAACTGCTCGGCGACCGCGTCACCGACCTGCACATCGAGCGCGAATTCGCGACGGTGGAATGTTTCGCCGACGGGGACCGCTTCCGTGACTTCTTCAAGGCCCATTACGGTCCCACGGTCGCCGTGTACAAAGCCCTGGCCGGCGACTCGGACCGCATCGCCGAACTGGACTGCGCCCTCGCCGACCTGGCCGCTCGCCACAACCTCGGCGGCGGGCGGATGCGCTGGGAGTACCTTCTGGTCACCGCCCGGCGGGCGTAACACGGTTCGCCGCGCGGGCGGACCGATGCTCGATGAGGCGGCCCGGCCGAGTGCGAAGACCTGCCGCGTTCACGCCGAGGTCGGCAGCCGGCGCTCGCCGTGCGTGATCGCCGCGACCAGATCGTCGTAGCCGTTGACCAGTTCTGCCACCCGGAACCATGCCGCGTGCACTGCCAGATCGTCGGTGGCGGTTTCCAGCAGGTGTGCGGCGCGGGCGTATGCCGCCATGAGCCGATCGATCACGGAACCGACGGTTTCGGTATGGATCGCGGTGCCGTTCCGATGCTGTGGCACGTGGGCTTCGATCCATCGGTCGATCACGCGCACGGTCTCGCGGCGCGATGCCTCGGCCGCGCGGCGATACTCGGCATCGTGCGACTGGGCCGCACCGGTGTGCAGTTCCGCGAGTTGCCGCGCGAGCGGGTCCAGGGGATGCGCGGCCGGGCGCGAATCCCGCACCATCCGCACCAGCATCTCGGCGGTGGGCAGGCCACCGATCACCTCGGCGCCGCCTCCCTCGAGCACCAGCAGCGGCGATACCGTGGACACCCGGGCGCCCTCGGTATCTGTGAGGTCACCGGTCACCGCGAGCACCGCCTCCGGGTGCGGCGGTGAGTACCGCACCGGAGGCCGCCGTCACGGCGGTCTCGGTGACGCGGTGCGGTGAGAATTGCGGCGTCGAACACATGGGCAGCTCCTGGTCGGTGTCGGCCTTTCGATGAAACCGACCGTATGCCCCGTATTAGCTGTTCGCCCGCCTCTCGGTTGCCGCTATTGAGAAGTCACAGACGAGATCGCCGCGGTGTGCTGACGAAGCACATAACCAGCGGGTGACTACGGCGTGAGCACCAGCCGTCCGCGCAATCCACCGGCGGACAACCGCTGGTGCGCCTCGGCCGCGCGCTCGAGCGGAAGGACATCGGCGACCCGCAAGGTCAGGCCGAGCGCCGCGAGTTCGGCCAGCGCGACGCCGTCGGCCCTGATCCATTCCTGATGAATACTCATGCCGCGCAACGGAACAGGGGCGGGACCACCGGCGACCCCGGCGTACGCGCCGCCGTTGCGGACCGCCGCCGCGGCACGCACACCCACTCCCGCGCCGTCCAGCGCGCCACCCACACCTCCCGGAATCAGCGCACGTATCGCTTCGGCCAGGTCGGCGCACGCGCGAGGCACGGTCCATTCGGCGCCGAGTCCGCGCACGAACGCCACATCCTCGTCGGCGACAGTGGCCGGTCCTCTGGTTACGCCCGCAGCTGAGCGGCACCCGTCTGCGTCTCGGTGATGCCCGATGCGCTGCACGGATGCAATACTTGACAACGCCCCGCCACCGGCCGGATCCAGGAAGGAGGGAAACCGATGACCGCAGATCCACTGCCTTCGTGGGCCGTCCCCCCGACTGCTGGTTATACCAGCGATGACCTGGATCGTTTGCCAGGTCTACCGCCGCATACCGAGCTGATCGATGGGAGCCTCGTCTTCGTGAGCCCGCAGATGAGGTTCCATGCGCTGATCATCGATCTCTTGGGATTCACACTGCGAACCTTCGCACCGCCGACACTTCGGGTACGCCGGGAAATGACGGTCACACTGGACCCCCGGCAACGCCCCGAACCGGATCTCATCGTCGTGCACGCATCGGCGGATCGGGGCCCCGACCAGACCACCTACCATCCCGAGGATGTCGTACTGGCGGTCGAGGTGGTCTCCCCCGATTCCGTTGTGCGCGACCGCGAGCGGAAACCGCAGTTGTATGCCCGGGCCGGAATTACCCATTTCTGGCGGGTGGAGTACGACGACGGCCGCGCGGTCGTCTACGTCTACGAGCTCGATCCCGCCACCGGCCAGTACACACCGACCGGCATCCAGCACGATCGGCTGACCTTGTCCGTGCCGTTCGACCTGGATATCGATCTCACCGAGTATCAGCGGATGTGATCAGGCTGCCCGGCCCCGGCCGCGGAGTCGTGACGGGAGTACCTCATCACTGCCCGGAAGACATGATTCCCCTGGAGACACCCACAACTAAAGACTCGGACCGAGCACGTTCCGAATCGCACTCTGGTCACTTTCCTCGGCTGCCGGACCGTCACGCGGCCGGTATTCCCGACATGGATTATTCGTGTTACACCAGTGTGGGTAGCCGCCACTCCCTGTGCACAGTCGCCGGCGCGAGCGGACCAAGCCGCGCACCACGAGCCCAGCTGCGTGAAATTAGCACGCACAGCCGCCTCGAAACCGCCGCTGCAGAACCTACACCTCGAAGACCTTCATGACCTCATCGCCGTAGTCGTTGATGACCTTGACGGCGATGCGCCCACTCTCCGGCTTGGGGAACGGGCGAGAGATGGTCTGGTACAGCGATTCCCAGGCCTCGGGGTCGATATCTGCCTTCAGCGCCGCCCTGAGGCGCTTGTACGGGTCGGCACCGCCGGTGAAGTAGCAGTGGCGGACGAAGAACGCCTCGCCGTTGTACTCGGTGTCGATCATCCACAGCGCGATCTGACCGGTGTCGTTGGACCGAATCTCGCCGGTGGTCGGGTCGTAGATGTCGACGCCACGCAGGTCGACGAGGAGTTTTCCGCCGTCGGTCTCCCGCAGTTCGATATCGGGTTCGCCGAAGACGGTGAAAAGGTTTCCGGCGCCTGTCTTTTTGAGCTCCTCGCCCATCAGCAGATCGGAGTTCATGCGGACCAGTAGTACCGGAACCCTGCCGAGGCGACGCTCGCCCGCCACATTGGCAAAGCCCTCGTCGCTGACGGTCACGGTGAGACCGTCCTCCTCGGTGACGCCGGTTGCGAGCGGGTCGAAGGCGAAGGCGAGGATGCAGAGCAGGTCGATGTCCTTCGCACGGTTCGCCTCGCGAGCAGCGTCCTTGATGAACGACGGCCCGACCGTGCCGTACTGCGGACCGAGCGCCAGGCCGATGCGCGACGCGGGCGCGTCAGCCTCGGATCGGCGTTCGCCGATGGCCTGGATGAACTCGCCCGCATAGGAATCGACGGAGGCGAACTCGATGCGCTCCTTGCGGGCGCCGTTCTGGATGCCGGCGCGGGCGAGATTGTCGAGGATCGACTGCTCGAAGGTCGCGCTATCCACGTCTTGGGCGCCGACGACTTCGCTGATCGTTTCGCGGTTCGCGTCGGCGACCTCGCCGGCGAAGGCGACCGCACGGTAGGGAGAAATGCTCTCGACTGTGAACGGACCGGCAACGCGGACCTTCTTTTTGTCCTCGAAAGGCTTGTCGTACAGATACTCGAAGTCGGCGTGACGCTTGATCGCCGCATCGATCTCCGCCCGCGTCATCCCCTCTTTGATGTCGGGATTGTTCGCGATCGACTTGAGCGTGATGTGCTGGACGCGTTCGTAGACGAATCCGTGCCGAATGTCGTTGGTGACGGCGCCGGGCGGCGCGGGCTTCCCGCTGGCCTCGGCCTCTTTAGCCTTGCCCCCGACCGTATCGGCGATCAGGTAGTAGGGGAACTTGGCGCCCATCAGGCGCTGCCGAGCCAGCGCGAGCGCCACGCGCGAGGTATCGATGGTGATCCAGCGACGGCCCCACTGCTCCGCGACGAAAGCCGTTGTGCCGGAACCACAGGTGGGGTCAAGAACGAGGTCGCCGGGATCGGTGCTCATGAGCATGCAGCGTTCAACGACCTTGGCGTGTGTTTGCACGACGTAGACCTTGGGATCGGCAAAGCCTGAGGTAACGGTGTCTTCCCATGCGTTCGTGTACGGGAATGCGGGAAAGTCACTTAGGTATCTGACATAGCGTAGCGTCTTCCCAATGCCCATCAGTCGTCGCGCGTCGACCAACCTCTTCATGCCGTCGCGATTTGTCTTCCAGCCACCCTTGGAAGGGGTGTAGATGACGCCTTCGACCTCGACGGGAAAGACCGTGGTTTGACCGATGCGTGTGGTCTGGGACGTCATTGCAGTCGGCTGAAAGATCCGATCGGTGTCGGATGCGCTTGACAGTGACGAGAGAGACCTACGGCTTCCATCTTCGCCTTCGGCCCAGGTGTATTGGCCAGCGCCCTGGCCGCCGAGTTCCTTCGCCCGGAACAACTGGCGGTACTTTACGAATTGGATGTCACGTCCATACCAGAGAATATAGTCATTCACTGAGGACAACACGTTCGTTCCACCGGCGAAACTTCCTGCACCGCTTGTCGTGCGGAACGAGATGAGAGAAACGAAATTCTCACTCCCGAACACCTCATCCATCAGACTCCGCACGAGATGGACGTTCTCGTCGCCGATCTGGACAAAGCACGAACCGCTCTCCGTCAAAAGATCCCGCGCAGCCATCAACCGATCGCGCAAATACGACAGATAAGAGTGGATACCCAGCTCCCAGGTATCCCGAAAAGCCTTGATCTGCTCCACTTCTCGCGCGGCATCGTCGAGCTTGCCGTCCTTGACGTCACGCTTGCGCGCCGAAACCTGCCAGTTGGACCCGAATTTGATGCCGTACGGCGGGTCGACGTAGACCATCTGGACCTTGCCGCGCAGCTCCTCCCGCTCGGCGAGCGACGCCATAACCTGCAGCGAGTCACCGAGGATCATGCGATTCGACCAGTTCGCCTGGTGCCGATAGAACTCGATCTGTGCCAGCTCGTCCAGACCGTCGAAAGTGTCGAAGAGCGTGTACTCGGGCTCGTCCTCGGGGCGCGCGGCGGTATCCCGCAGATTCTCGATCAGCACCCGCGGGTCGATCTTTTCCTGGATGTAGATCGGCGGCGCGTCCGCGACGAGGTCACTGCTGTCCTGCTCGTCCTTGCCGCGCCAGACCAGCTGCGGATCGAGGCTCGGATCGCGTGGGTAATGAACCTGCTGGGGCACCTGCGTCTGCGGGTCGATGAAATCCTGCGCGTCGGCGGTCGGGATGTTCGTCCTCTTGTCACGGTGGTTGATGGACTCCACAGGAGTCGGCCCAGCCGGCTTCGCCTTACGCGCCACGTCGCACCTCATCGAAATCGAGCAGATCCGGATCGCCGATGATCGGCGCGTCCGCGTACAACAGATCGATTGCCTTGTTCAAAACCTCACGGACACTGAACATCTGGTTGATTTCGAGGTAGCCCCACCGGCCGAAACCGCCGTGATTGTTGACCGCGGGGCACCAGCTGTCGCGCGCGGTGCGCGCCTTCTCGGTGGTCGGTCCGGGGCTCTTCTGTCCGCCGGACACCTCCACGATCAACGTGCGGTCGAAGTCCTCACCTTCAGGGCGCACGAGTCGCAACAAGAAGTCCGGCACGTAGAAATGGCTACGGCCCTTGTGGACGTACGGGATGGTGAACCCCAGGCGGTCATTCTTCACATAGGCGGCGACTTTCGGATTCAGCTCGCACTCGAGTGCCAGGATCTGTTCCCAGGTGTTGCCGCCGCCCGCGCCGTCAAGGACGACGTGGCTGACCTCCGATTTTTCCGTCCCGATCGTCTGCTTGTGGGTCAGGAACTGGACGTTGGCCGTCGAACCCACGGGGTCGAAGGCACGCAGCATCGGACGTAGCCGCCGACGACCACCACCCTCCTGCGCGGCGATCCCGGCATAAATGTCTTCCGCCGCCCGCGAGCGCAATTCGTCGATGGTCTTCAGGCTCCCGACACTGCGGCCGTCGCGCTCGATTACGCAGTCCTCGATCCACTTGGCGCAAATCTGCACCAACTGAGGGAACAACCAGGGCCGCCGATTCTCGCCGTACTGGAGATGCCGCTCGAGGACGCGCCGCGCGAGTTCGAAAGCGACCTCCTGCTTGCGGAACAAGGAAGGGTCGCAGTCCTCGATCCGTTCGGATTCGCCGACCACTGCCGCACTCTCCGTCCACGTCGGCACCTCGCCGGCGCCGATGACGAATTGCCGTAGGCCTTCTGTCTCGAACATCAGCGGCGCGTCCGGTACCTCGAGGCGATAACCGTCCAGCTTCGGGAATGCGATCCGAAGGTGTTCCCGCCCCGGCACCGAATACACCTCTACCGCAGGCGGTCTCGGCAACGGCTCCTTGGTGGTCCGATCGGAGGGTATGAACGCGAAGGGTATGCCGTAGATATTGGCGTACTCCGGGTTGAAGAGTCCTTGTTCGTTCGGGGTGTACGAGCGTCGCCGGAGACCGCGCCCGACGACCTGTTCACAGAGCAACTGACTGCCGAATGCGCGAACGCCGAGGATGTGAGTGACCGTGTTCGCGTCCCAGCCCTCGGTGAGCATCGAAACACTGACCACACATCGCACACCGGCACCGAGCATTCCCGGCTTGCCGACGGTGTTCATCACCTCGCGCAGGATGTCCTCGTCGGTGATCTTCTCAGCGTCCGCGCCAGGATGCGCGAGCCGGTACTGCGCCTTGAACGCCTCGATTTCGGCCGATGCGGCTTGGCGAAAGTCGGGTTTGAGTGCATCGCCGGATTCGAGCTGCGCGGAGTCGACGAGAATCGTGCGTGGTCGAGCGAGGGACTTACCGTCGACGATATTGCTGAACAGCGGCAGCTTGCCAGGGCGAGGAATCGGCGTGTCCGCCTGCTCGTAGCCGGCGATCCAGTCGTAGACCAGCTTGGAGACGATCGTGTTGGGACACACGACGATGAACACCGGTGGGGTCTCACCGAGGGGCTCGAGCTTTTCCTGCCAGTACGCATACGACTTCTGGTAGCTCGCGTAGAGGCTGCGCAAGGCGGCTTCGAGCACCTCGGGCGGAATCCAGTCGGAGAAGTCCGCGTTCTTCGACGATTTGCGCTTGGGTAGCTTGTCTCCGATGTGCTCCCAGAGATTGAGGTACGTGACCAGCTCGCCGGCCGCATCGTCGTCCACCGGCGTACGGGGAACCTTCACGATGCCCGACTCGATCGCATCCATGAGCGAGAAATCGCTTGCAGTCCAAGGGAAGATGTAGCCCTCGTTGTACCCGGACCCCGAAAGGTAGAACGGGGTGGCCGAGAGGTCGTAGATCTGCTTGATGCCTACCCGCCGGGCGATGGCCTGGATTCCCTTGAACCAGACCCGGGCCTCCTCGTTGGCGTCGTCTTCTTCCTTCGACAGCTTGCCCGTGACGATAGGGCGGTCGCGGTAGCAGTGGTGAGCCTCGTCGTTGAGGACCATGATCTGCTGCTTGCCCGAACCGGCGAAGTCGCGTAGTACACGCGCGACCATCGCGTCCGGCGTCTCCACGAATGGATCGGTGTCCTTGCCCGCCAACAGCATCTTGCGTGTGGTGGTCGCGACGCCCTTGATCTCCTTCGAATCGCGCGGCAGGAACGCGTGGTAATTGGTGATGATGATCTGTGCCTGCCCCAGCGCGCCCTTCAGATCGGGCGGGATGAGTTCGCGCTTGTCGTAGTAGTTGTCCGCGTCGCCGGGCTGCAGCACACGCAGCCGGTCGCGGATGGTGATGCCGGGTGTGATCACCAGGAACTGCTTGGTGAAGCGGGCGTCACGCGGAGTTATGACCTTGTTGAGCGTCTGCCAGGCGATGAGCATCGCCATGACCACCGTCTTGCCGGAGCCGGTAGCCATCTTGAGGGCCACGCGCGGAAGCCCTGCATTGTGCTCCTCATTGGCCTTCGTGAACTCCACTCGCCAGTCGCCGTAGGTTTCACGGCCGGCAACCTCGGCGAGGAAAATGGCCGTTTCCGCCGCCTCGCGCTGACAGAAGAGCACACGGTTCTCACGGAGCGGATCGGCCCAGTGCTGCAGCAGCTTCCGGCTGACCGGCGTCACACGCTCGTAGCCGCGCTGCCGCCAGAGATCGACGTCGCGTCGAAGTTTATTGATGAGCGAGTTGACGGTGCGGCGTTCGCCGGTGAGATCGAAGTCGACCTCTTCCTGAACGGCCTTCGTCGACCCCTTCCGCGTCTGGGCGATGGGAATCAGCGACTCGCTCGGGCGCCGCCCCTCCTTGACGACACCGGTGGGGCCATGATGCCCGATCTCGAAGTATCGGGCAGGAGGTTCGTACGGCGAGTTCAAGATCGGATTGTCGATCGACTCAGCCACCACTCACCTTCACCTATTCGCGGGCCATCTATAGATGGCTGAACACATGCGCGCACATCATGCCATCTATAGATGGTCGACGCGAGCGCAGTGCCTCGGAAATCTCCTAAAGGTGTCCGAGTCAGCCGTCGAGAAGCACCTCGCGCTGATCTTGGGACAACGCCTGGCCACCTTGCGGGAGGCCCGGGGGCTCACTCAGGAAGAAGTCGCTCTCGCCGCGGGCATCAGCCGCAACCACTACCAGCTACTCGAAAACGGGTTGGGCGTGCGCAAGACGAAGGCTCCGGCAAACCCGAGATTGTCGACGCTTATCGCGTTGAGCGAGGTGCTGGGCACGACGGTGCCCGACCTGGTCGACGAGATGTTCGGCCGGACGGCGAGTTGACGGCACGAGCGAGCAAGCCTCGACCCCGCGCAGCATCTATCGCGCCGGCGCGATAGCTTCGCTATTGTAGGTATGTACCTACTTAGGGGTGACATACATGGCCACGATGAGCGCGCGTGAGTTCAATCGCGATGTGAGCGCCGCCAAGCGCGCCGCCACCGAGGGGCCGGTCGTGATCACCGATCGCGGGGAGGAGGCGTACGTGTTGCTTTCGATCGAGGACTACCGACGGCTCCGCGCGGACAGTCAGGACATTCTCGAGCGGTTGAGTATGGACGATGACGACATCGACTTCGATCCGCCCACACTCGATATCCAGCTCCGCCTTCCACCGCTGTGACATTCCTACTCGATACAAATGTCGTCAGCGAGTTGCGGAAATCGGCACGCAGTGTTGACCCAGCCGTTCGAGCTTGGATCGCAGGACGCAGGCCGTCGGAGTTGTATCTGAGCGTCGTGACGGTAATGGAGCTCGAGCTGGCTGTCGCGAGGGTCGAGAGGCGTGACGCCGCACAGGGCAAAAAGTTACGAATGTGGCTCGAGGAGGATGTTCTCGACGTATTCGCGGGACGCATTCTGGCACTGGACTTGACGAGCGCACGGCGCGCCGGACGGCTGCACGTGCCGGATCCCCGGCCAGAGCGTGACGCGATGATAGGCGCGACAGCAAGTGAGCACGGGATGACACTGGTGACACGCAATCTGCGAGACTTCGAGCCGATGGGTGTGCCGACAATCGATCCCTGGCAACCGTTCTGACGGGAATGTGAACCCGCCGCCGCTCGAGTGATCGGACCGACCCGGCGGGTGAGTCCCAACAGCAGCTTTCGATGGAACCGAACACGCATCGGGGACGTCTACACTTTCGAACGACTGTCGAGACCCGACGACCGGTGACACGTTCGCGGGTTGTCGGCGGGTGAGGGAGTGTGTTGGGTGGCCGGCTTTCTACAGGTTGATATCGAGGCGCTGGGCAGGGCAGCGCAGCTTCTGCGCAATTCGGAACAAGTGCTGAACGATGCGATGAAGGCGATGGCTCAGGGCGGCCACGGCGATATCGGCACCAAGGAGCTCAACGACGCCGCTGACAGTTTCCAGCGCCGCTGGCATTTCGGAATCCAGCGCATCGGCGCGGCGGCCGGGACCACGGCGGAGGGCATCTCCCAATGTCACGACGTCTATCAACAGGTCGACAGCCAGTTTGCGCAGGTGATCGCACAGGCGAATACCGCGGTTGCGGAACCGAACCCGGCGGTCGAGGCATGAGCGCGGTCGCGAAGCCCTACCCCAACCTGGGTTTCGACCCCGTCCCGGGTGCGCCGGACAATGTGGCCGGATTGCGCGGTCAGATCAATTCGGCGGCCGACGCCGTCAAGGAAACGAACGGCCTGCTGACTCGGTTGCGCAACAGCAACGACAGCGTGTGGCTCGGTGACGGCGGCGATGCCTTCCGCTCGTCCTTCGACGCGAATCTGGCTCAAGACCTCGGCTATGCCCAGAACTCACTCGAGCGCGCCGTCGGGCTACTCGACGAGTGGCATACCGCCCTTGTGGGTTATCAGGAGACGGCCAAGGGTCTCGAGGGCGAGGCCGCGACGGCGCGCGGCGAATGCGCCAAGGCCCAGACCACACTTCAACAGGCGCAGTCGAATCCCGATTTCGGCCTGGCGAATATGCAGTTCTCGGACCAAGGTCAACTCGCCGAGGCGCAACGACGTCTGGACGCCGCTGCGGCACAGGTCCGTTCGGCGAGCACCGCCGTCGACACCGCACAGGGCGCTTTCGACGCGATCATCAAGCGAGCCCACGACTTGGAGACCGAACACAACAATCTCGCCAAGCGCATCGCCGCCGAACTCGACGCAGCCGCAAAAGATTTCGCCCCCAGCCCACCCGACAAAAGCATCTGGGACAAGATCACCGACGCGGTGAAGGGGGTCTGTCAGTGGATCAGTGACCACCGAAAGCAGATCCATGACATTTTGTCCGGAATATCAGCCGTCACCGGTTTGCTGGCGCTGGTCACCCCTCCGCCGGCAGACGCGATCTTCGGTGCGATAGCTTTGGTTTCGGGCGCTGGTGCGCTCGCATTGGACTTCATGGATCCGGAGGTCCGCAGCGCCTTCGGCGGTGTTCTGCACGGTGACTTCAGCAAAGACAATCTCACCAAGATCGGCACGAGCGTGGGTTTGGATTCGCTGGCTGTCATTCCGGGCGCGGGAGGGGTTCTCAAAGGGACCGGGGCCGCCCTCAAGGGCGCCGGAGAGTCGGGGGCTGTTTTCAAAGCGTTCGCCGAGGGAGCGCAATCGCCCACCATCATGTCTAAAGCATTGAAGAAGATCCCCCGGCCCGAAGGGATGACGAACTGGTTGCAAGACATGAGCAAAGGCAATGGCTACGGGCCTGGGGTCGGAACCCCGCTGTCCGGTATCGAACTCGTCACACGTGCGGCCAAAGCCGGCATCGGTGGCGGCAAGATCACAACTGGCGTGTGGGAACTGACGCATGACTGACGTCACCGTGGACATCTGGATACCCGACGGCTTCGCCGAACTGCCACTGACCGACATCGATCGGCACCTCGGCGTGGTCGGCGACTTGGCGAGCGAGCTTCCGGAATCGCGGGTCAGGAATATGACCGCCGGAGTTCTCCCGATGATCTCGATCTTGCTGAAAGGTCTTGTCCAGCGGGATGCGCGCTACTGCGGCATCGGACGCCATCTGACGTCCACAGGCGCCCTGATCACCTCGTGTGTGACCGTATGCGTCTACGAGACAGGCGGGGAGAAGCTCAACCCTCGGCTGGTATTGAAGGACCTCGTGAAGTCCAGGATCGCCGCCGGTGACGAGCTGGGTGAGATCGAGTTCGTAGACATCGACGCGCGGCCGGTCCTGTTCTCGGAGCGGATCAGCACGCTTCCAGCTCCCCAATTTCCCGGTTCTCCGTACGTAACCGAGACAGCCTCGACGTACCAGCTCGAAGCCGTGGTGCCTGCCGAATCAGGGACGGCAATCGCGGCGATCGAGTTGTCGACCGCCCGGTTGGACGACGGGCCGGAATTTCGGCGGATGATCTTCGATATGGCGCGCTCGATCGCGTTCCGCGCCGACTTTTCGGACGCGACATCGTCGTTGAATTGGTGAGGAATACGTCATCGTTACTACGTCTCTGCCACCGGCGGTCATCCATCCTGCTACGCGAGCCGCTCTTCGGAAGGGTGGGACCTGGCCCTGGGTTGCGCTGATCCTCGGGGTTGCTGCCATTCCCGTCTGGGTGATCGTCGTGAATTTCGGTGACTCACACCGAGGCACCGCCGTCAGTGCCACCGTTTCCGTCGTCACGCTGGCGGCCGCGGTACTGTTCTGCGGCGGGATACTCGGTGCGACCATGTTGTGGATCCGGCGGCGCAAAGTGCGAAGCCTGAAGCGGTTTCCTTGGTATTCGTACCGGATCCGATATCTACAAAACGGGCGCTACGAGTATGTGCAACTGCTGGGCGGGCAGGGGGAAACGCTGTCCACTCTGCTGCTGAGTACCTGGTCGACGCAGGTCGGCAAGGTGGTCAACGCTCAGACGTCGGAGATCTGGTTCGCCGGCGACCCGCACCGCTACGGCGTCGTATCCAGTCCAGGTGGCGGCGACATCTGCTACGCGTACCGCACTCAAGCGCCAGCGGAGAAGATAGCCACGCCAAGCCATTCCGCCGTGGACGCGGAGGGAAAAACCGTCCGTTGCGGGAGCTTGAAGGACACGGCATTTTCGTCGCCGCGCCTATTGCGCCGCGTCTGCGGATTCGTGCTCGATGTGGTTGTCCATGCCGCCGGAGGTGCCGCCATCGCGCTCGCACTAGCTCCCGGCTTCTCGCCGGAAGCCTTGCGCGCCGGGGATTTTCAGCAGATGGGCTTCAATCCCTTCATCGCGCTGTGCTGCTTCGCGGGCCCGTCCTTTGTCGACCGAGTGCTGCTTCAGGCCGTCGTGCACACCACTGTCGGTAAGGCCGTCTTCGGGCTCGTCGCTATCCAACCCGACACCGGCCGGTACCCGACCTTCCGGCGGCTGATGGCCACCTGGTGGTTCCACGCATACCTGCCGCTGGCACTTTTCGGCGACGGCGCCGGACCCGACCGGTTGGGCAACTACTTCATGACCGCCGTGCGGTGGCGCGATATCCGATAGCCGGATCAGGGACGATCGAATTGGCCGTCGGCGACGCCCTTGACGAAAGCGTCCCATTCGTCGGCGTTGTAGGCCAATTCGATGCCGTCTCGAGCGAGTAGGGCGCTGCCGTCGGCCTGGACCTGAAGGATAAGGTTGTCGGCCAGATGGCCGGAGATGTTCGTGAGGACCAGGTCGAGGAGGGCCTGCCACTGGTCGCGAGCTACCGTGATGATCGGCTGATCCTGTTCGGGGCCAACGTATTTGCTGTCGCGGAGGAGCACTGATGCACTCGTGTGGGCGACCTCCACACAGGTCTTCTCACCACCGCTGAACGTCGACTTGAACCAGTTGGTGCTCATGCAGCAACCCTACCCAGCCCGTCAAAGCTTGTTTCGAGCGTTCAGGCCGAACGGTTGGAGAGTGAATCGATCAGCTTCAAGGATTCGTCCCGGTCCAGGACGGCGCGCCACAGCTGGTTGAACACATAGTCGAGCGCATCGACATCGTCCGGTTCATCCGTCAGCTCGCCGTAAATCGCCGTCTCCAACCAACCCATCATCGGCAACCTGGGGCTTTCGAAGTCCAACAGATGGAAGGTAGCGGCATTGAGGCTCGCGATCGAACCGTCCGCATCGAAGGGGATCACGCGAAGATCCAGATTCTCGGGGTGCGCCTCGACTTGGTCCATCAGATGCCGAAGTTGCCGCCGCTGCACATCAGGGCCACCGACCTGTTGCATCAAGGCCGCTTGGCCGACGATCACCACCAACTCCAACGGCTCGTCGCCATCGAGGAGACGTTGGCGCTGCAACCTTGCGCGGACGCGCTGCTTGGCCTCGATCGGCCGTCCGGTCGACACAATCGATGACACCAGAGCCCGGACATAGTCCTCGGTTTGGAGGAGTCCTGGGATGACACAACTGTCGACACTGCGGATGCGTTGCGCACCGTCTTCGAGACCATAGAACCGCATCTGCTCATCGTCGAACAGCGCGGAGTACTCGTTCCACCACCCTCTTTGCTTGGCAAGTTGACGTAGTTCCCTCAGCTCACGTTGCTCGTCCGGCTCGAACTCGAGCAGGTCGAGCAAAATGTGCAGCTTCTCCTCGGTCAACACTCCGCGAAAATGGGTGACCTGCGACCAGTAGGCGGCACTCACTCCCAACGCCTTCTGAATCTTGTTGCCGGCGATGCCACGAGCCTTGCTTTGCTGACGGATACGCAGCATCAACTCCCATCCGGCGACCGCCGGAGATGTCCGTGACATCGCACCCTTCCTCAGACCGTGAACTTCACTGTGCCACTAACTTAGCTGTGGTTGCACACTTAACTTAAGTGACATACTCTTGCTGCGTTAAGCATCACAGTTATACCTCAGTTCGGGTCCATTCGGGTGGGAAGTGGGTTGCGATGGCGGTGCAGATCGTTGGGGGACACTCGATGCACGGGGATCGGACGGTGCATCATGCGAGGTCGGTGGGCGACGGGTGGTGGGCGGTGTCCTATCTGCCGGGGCGCACTCTGACTACGCAGCAGGCTGTCGCTGCCCTGCAAATCGCCGAGGCGACAGTGGAATTGGCGTTGTTGACACCGATGCTCGGACTTACCACCTTGGAGGCGGTGGGCTGTGCGTTGCGGCCGTCGCGGCTTCGAAAAGCGCAGCAGTCCAATCACTCCGGTGTAAGTCGGATGTGACGTGACCGAATACGGACTTCCGTCCAGGGATGTGGTGCTCGAGGCATGTTCCGGCGGCGTAACCACCGGCCATCCAGTGCTCGAAGCGGCGCGCCGGCTGGCGTGGCTGCACCGCTCAGAGCAACGTACCGAGCGCTGGTCAACGCGCGAAGTCGATTGCGAGCGAGCACGTTTGACGCGATTGATCGACCGGTGGGTCGCTGCCGAAACCCCACGGCCGCATGGCGGAGCCAGCATGCACTCCGAGACGGTCGGGATGGTTGTCGACCGCCTGGCCCTCTACAGCACCGCCGCACACACGGCCTTGACGGCGAATACCACCGCGTGGGATCTGCATTGCGCGTGGCAGCGCCTGGCCGAAATCGCGCTGGCCTACGACGATCTGGTGACCGAGATCGCCAAAGGTCGTCGCAGGATCCCCGAATTCACTGCTCCCGCAATGCCCCTCGTCGGCGGTGCGCGGTGATTCGGAACCGGGCCGACCTACCAGGCCGGCTCGTCCTCACGCAGGCGTTGCAGGGCGCAGTCGATCCAGAAGTTGAAGCGGACGCCGAGGTCGCCCGCGTCGACCGGGCGGACCGTGATGTGCTCACCGCGGGTCTCGATATAGCGGCCGTCCGGGATGTCGTACCACTGCACCGCATTCGACGGCTGCACGTCGGCATTGAATGCGCCGACGTGCAGGGTCGCCGAACCGCCGCCGCCCACAGGGCCGTTGATCATGGTCAGGTAGCGCTCGCGAGGTGTGTTGCGGGTCAGGCCGTTTCGCCCATCGCGCAGGTCGGCGGGGTGGACGGTGATGGGCGCCTTGGTGCCGGGCTCACACGGCGGGATCGTCGCCGCCAGCTGCGCGGTGAACGTGTCGGTGCGACACAGCCGCAACCGGATCCGGCCGTCGACATCGCCCTGGGTGAATTGGTGGAGCACTGCCGCGTGATAGAGATTCCGGGCGCCGATGATCCGGTATACCCGCTGCGTACCGTCGCTGCCCTTGTATTTGGTTGTGCCGCCGAATATTTCGATGCGCATATCGGACGTGTTCAGCGTGTGCAAGGCGAGCTGAATCCGTTCGAACTCGTCGACGCCGTACCGCTGCCGGACCGTCGAGCGATGCGCCTCGAACTCGTCCCGGAACGCGAATCGACTGGTGAAACGCAACAGTCCGGGGATTCGATCGTTCGCGTCACCGAGCCACAGCGCCGCGAAATCGTCCGGCTCCCAGGTCCATTCGGTCATACTGTTGTCACTTTCGAGCTATCCGCGAGCACCGTCGTCGTGGACATCACCGCCGATGACACCGCCGGGGATCGCCTTCGGCAACTCGCCGATGAGTTCGGCGGCGTTCTCCGCGTTGACGAGGTAGTCCGCCGTCTTGTGGGTACGTTCCTGTTCATCCTTGCCTTTGCCGGCGCCCCCCATGCCCATCCCGGGCATTCCTGGCGCGCCCGGAGACGCAGTCCCGCGGCCGAGCGCAGTAGCCGAATTCTGTGCTGTACCAGGAACTCCCACGCCGGCCACGCTACGACCGGGCCCGCCGGACGTGGAACCCAGACCACCACCGGACGTTCCCGGACCACCGGGATGCAGTCCGCCGGCCGACACACCACTGGGCGTTGTCTGCAGGCCGGTCGTATCCAGACCGGCCGGGCTGACACCCGCCCCGGGATTCACACTGCTCGGAGAGGTCGGCGAACTGATGGGCGAGTTCGAGGTCGGCTGAGTCCCGGAGCCGGAATCCTGTGCCGGGTCCTTGCCGTTCTGGTCGTCTTTCCCGTCCTTGCCCGGCGTCTGCGACCCCGGATCCCACTGCCCGCCATCATTCGGGCCAGGATTGTTGGGGCCGTTCGGGCCAGTGGGTCCGCCGGGCCAGTCGACGGGCCGACCGTCGCCCGGATTCGTCGGATTCGGCGCGGGTGGCAGAACCGGAACACTGCGATCGAAGCCGCCGAATCCGGCCACATAGTGTTGCTGCATCGCATCGCGCGAATCCGACGTGACCTTGGACCGCGAGCGCTCCTCCTCGGCGGCGCGGGGCGGCCAGATATTCGCCGTCCACGAGTGTGCGGCAGCCGGCGGAATGGACTTCTTCGTATTGACGATCGTGGTGCCGGCCTGGTCGATATCGGTACTCAGCGCGGCCAGCAGATCGGTCAGATCCGCGGCGTGGTCGGTATATTGCTTGATCGAGTTCTTCGCCGCCTCCGCGGCGCTGCCCTCCCAGGCTTCGGCAATCGAATTACCCACGGACCGCTTGAAGGTCTCGAGGCCCTGATCCCACTCGGTCGCCGCCTTGGCGTAGTTCTGCGCCATCTTGTACGCGTCGGCAGGGTCGAGATGGGAGAACGCCTTTTCGATCTGCGAGTGGTCCCAATTGAAGACATTCTCCGCGTGGGCGATCTGCGTCGGTTCGTTTTCCCGGGTGGTCATCTGTCACTACTCCCCGAAGTGCAGGCCGAACGCACCCAGCAGTCGCTGCGGGGCCGGATTCTGTTGTGGCAGAGTCTTTTCCAGTTCTCGGTAGCGCGCGGCCGTGGCTTGGTCCTGTGCGGCCATCTGCTCGCGGATCGTACGGAAGAGGGTTTGGAAGTCACTGACGGTTTGGAAATGCGTATCGAGCACCGAATAGACACTGTTCGCCGATCCTTGCGCTTTCTCCCGCCAGCGCTTCACCATCGTCTTCGAGGACACGAGGTCCCGTTCCCCATCTGCCACGTGGTCCTCCCCCAGACCCCAATGCGTCTGATTGGAAACCAACGTCATGAGCTGTTGAATAGCGCTGATGTTCTCCTTGAAGAAGTTGCAGTCTCGATCGATGTAGACAAACTTCTCCAAATCCATTCGCACATTCAGCCGCCCAGCCTTTGCCTCCTCGATGAGGCCCGCCAGCGGTCGCTGAGCAGGCGGCTTTGCGTCATCTGCACCCATATACTGTCCGTCCCTCCCAATCCTTGCCAGTACTCAGACGCTGGACGGGAGTGTCGGAATAACCTTTTCCCCCAGAGTCTTCGCGATCTGACAGGAATCCATGTTGCCTGTACTACGCGACGCAGGATTGTTGACATTGAACTCCAACGTGCCGCCCTTGATCTCCACGTTCAAAGTGCAGGCTTCCTTGATGTGCGGGCCATCGAACTGCCTGGTGGAAATCGCGCTACGAGAACCGATCGTGAGCTCCTGCGCTTCGGGAAAATTCTTTCCACGAACGGCTTCAACCGTTAGGTTCGTTGTGCGGATGGCGACCGAATAGCCGTCACCTCCAGCTTGCACCCACGTGCATCCGCGCCACTGCACACCACCGGACGCCGTGTCGTTTTGGACTTCTTTGTGAACCAACTGTTCCGAATCCAGCACGCTCTGCGGAATGTCACTGCACGGGTCATACCCACTCGGCGCATTCGCCGCCAACGACGGCTCGGCCGAATTCGTACTCTGCCCAGCAGGTTCCGCACTCCCCCCGTTCGAGGAACCACACCCCCCGAGCACCAGCACCCCACCGAGTGCCGCCACCGCCACAGCTCCCCGACCGATCATGTGCGTCCTCTCGATTCACCGGTCCCACGTCTGCCCGAATCGGGGCGGGACCGGCCTCCACCCCAGGTCGACTGCGCCTGACGGTACCGGGCACAGATCCCGGTCGCAATGGACACCGCAGCCCGAAGACACACACGATGCGTCTTCGGGCTGCGGTGGAAAACTACCGGCGGCGCTTGGTCTTCGCCGGCTTGCCCTGCTTGGCGCGGTCGCGCTCGGCCTCGCGGCGCTCCCGGCGGGTCATGCCGGTGGCGGGGGTGTCGCCGTATTCCTGGGCGGCGCTGCGGACTTCGGCGTGGCCGCCCTCGTCCGGGCCGGAGAAGCTGAGACCGCGCGGGCCGGATTCGTCGATTCCCTTGGCGCGCAAGGCCGCCGGGGCGTTCTCGGCAGCGCCGTTGCCCTGGGGGACGGCGGGGGCGGGGTGGGACGCGCCGACCGGGGACCGCAGACCGGGGTCGACCGCGGGCTGCTGTTCGGGGGCCTGCTGGACCTCCACCTGGAGGTTGAACAGGAAGCCGACCGACTCCTCCTTCAAGCCCTCGAGCATGGCGGCGAACATGTCGAAACCCTCGCGCTGGTATTCGACGAGCGGGTCGCGCTGCGCCATCGCGCGCAGGCCGATGCCCTCCTTGAGGTAGTCCATCTCGTAGAGGTGTTCGCGCCATTTGCGGTCCAGGACCGACAGCAGGACCTGACGCTCGAGGTTGCGCATGCTGCCGGGACCGGCCAGATCGTCGATCTCCTTCTCCCGCCGCGCATAGGCGTCGTGGGCGTCTTCGAGAATGGCCTCGAGCAGTTCCTCGCGGCTCAGTTCGCCGATCTCGCCGTCCTCGGTTTCACCGGTCAGATCCTGGTATTCGATGCCGACCGAGTACAGCGTCTTCAGCGCCGTCCACAGCTTGGCCAGATCCCAGTCCTCGACGTAGCCCTCGGAGGTGGCGCCGTCGACGTAGGCGGTGATCACGTCGGTGATCATCGACTGAACCTGACCCTCCATATCCTCGCCGGCCAGGATGCGCTGGCGCTCGGCGTAGATGACGGTGCGCTGCTGGTTCATCACCTCGTCGTACTTCAGAACGTTCTTGCGGATTTCGAAGTTCTGCTGCTCGACCTGGGTCTGGGCGCTCTTGATCGCGCGGGAGACCATCTTGGCCTCGATCGGCACGTCGTCGGGCAGGTTGAGCCGGGTCATGATCGACTCGAGGGCCGCGCCGTTGAAGCGCCGCATCAACTCGTCGCCGAGCGAGAGGTAGAAGCGGGATTCACCCGGGTCACCCTGGCGGCCGGCACGACCGCGCAGCTGGTTGTCGATGCGCCGCGATTCGTGCCGCTCGGTGCCCAGCACATAGAGGCCACCGGCATCGCGCACCAGATCGGCGTCGTCTTCGACCTGCCGCTTGACCTGCTCCAGCGCGGGCAGCCAGTTGGCCTCGTAGTCGTCCGGCGTCTCGACCGGATCCAGGCCCTGCCGGCGCAGCAGCGTATCGGTGATGATGTCGGGGTTACCGCCGAGCACGATGTCGGTACCACGACCGGCCATATTCGTCGCCACGGTGACCGCACCCGGGCGGCCGGCCTCAGCGATGATCTGCGCTTCCTGCTCGTGGAACTTCGCGTTCAGCACGTTGTGCGGAATACCGCGCTTGGTGAGCAGCTTGGACAGGTACTCCGACCGCTCCACCGAGGTGGTACCGATCAGCACCGGCTGGCTCTTCTCGTGCCGCTCGGCGATATCGTCGGCGACCGCGGCGAATTTCGATTCCTCGGTCTTGTAGATCAGGTCCGCCTGATCCATGCGGATCATCGGCTTGTTGGTGGGGATCGGCACCACACCGAGGCCGTAGGTCTGGTGGAGCTCGGCCGCCTCGGTTTCGGCGGTACCGGTCATACCGGACAATTTGCCGTACAGGCGGAAATAGTTCTGCAGCGTGATGGTGGCCAGCGTCTGGTTTTCCGGCTGGATCTCCACACCCTCTTTGGCCTCGATGGCCTGGTGCATGCCCTCGTTGTAGCGACGGCCGACCAGAATGCGGCCGGTGAATTCGTCGACGATGATGACCTCGCCGTTGCGGACGATGTAATCCTTGTCGCGAACGTAGAGTTCCTTGGCCTTGATCGCGTTGTTCAGATAGCTGACCAGCGGCGAGTTGGCGGCCTCGTACAGATTGTCGATACCGAGCTGATCCTCGACGAATTCCACACCGGCCTCGTGCACGCCGATGGTGCGCTTCTTGATGTCGACCTCGTAGTGCACATCCTTCTTCAGAAGCGGTGCAATACGGGCGAATTCGGCATACCACTTACTCGACGCGTCGGCCGGGCCGGAAATGATCAGCGGCGTCCGGGCCTCGTCGATCAGAATCGAGTCGACCTCGTCGACCACGGCGAAGTGGTGCCCGCGCTGGACCAGATCGTCCAGCGAATGGGTCATGTTGTCGCGCAGATAATCGAAGCCGAATTCGTTGTTCGTGCCGTAGGTGATGTCGGCGTTGTAGGCCGCACGCCGCTCGGCGGGGCTCATCCCGGACAGGATCGCGCCGACCTGCAGGCCGAGGAAACGGTGCACGCGGCCCATCCACTCGGAGTCACGGCGGGCCAGGTAGTCGTTGGTGGTGACGATGTGGACACCGTCGCCGCTGATCGCGTTGAGATACGCGGGCAGCACCGAGGTGAGGGTCTTACCTTCACCGGTTTTCATCTCGGCGACATTGCCGATGTGCAGGGCCGCGCCACCCATCACCTGCACCTTGTAATGCTTCTGATTCAGCACGCGCCAGGAAGCCTCACGGGCGGCGGCGAAAGCCTCGAGCAGCAACTCGTCCAGGGATTCGCCGTCGGCATAGCGCTGTTTGAATTCGTCGGTCTTCGCGCGCAGTTCCGCGTCGGTGAGATCGGCGTACTCGTCGTCCAGACTGAGAACTTCGTCGGCCAGATGCGCGAGCCGCTTGACGGTGCGACCCTCACCAAAACGTAGCAACCTCGTCAGTGTCAGCGCAGGCACGGGTCTCGTCAGTCCTCTGGTCGATGTTGTCGTCTTGCAGTGCTACATCTTCGGCACACCGCACTACTCGCGGCATACCGAAGCCCCCGCCACATCGTATGGGCGAAATTCCCGGCGCGCGGATAAGCGGCATCGTCCATGGTAATGCGGCCTCCATCGTAGGCGCCGCCGCGCCAGCACATCCACGGACAGCGGTGCCCCATCGGGGGCCGGCAGTGATCGATCACACTTCGGCACGACACGGCCCGGCGATCACCGCATGCGCAGCGCACTCACCCGCCAGTGTCCGCGCCGCAGCACCAACCGCGCGGCGACGGCGAACCGGCGCTCGCCCCGCTCGTACCCGCCGCACACCTCCGCCGTCTGCCCGGTGACCTCGGCGAGTCTCACCGTGACGAGTACGGCCGTCCCGAGGCGGCGCTCCGCGGCGGCGGTGCGGGCGAGCGTTTCGACGGCGGCCAGCACGGTCGGCTCGACCACCGAACGCAGCTGCCCGAGCGGACGCCGGCCGTCGACGACCTCGAGCACCAGTCGTAGCGAACGCTCCGCGAAAAGTGCTGCGGCAGAGCCGCTTTCATCGGAAGTACACGTTCCGCGCGGTGCCGACGCACCGGCTCCGGAATTCGGCGAGCGCCCGTCGTGGGCGGACCGGCGCGGCGCCCGCAGTCGCGGCACACCGTGGTCGCCCGTCCCCCGATCGAGCGGCGTTCGATCACCGGAGACTTTCGGATCCAACGGTGGTTCGAATATCGGCGCGCGGCGGGCGCGGCGGGTGTATACCGGGCTTGCAGAAGACTCGAGCATTCGACACTCCCCCTGGTCGGCATGCTTGGGCACGGATCGAACCAGCATGCCATGCCCGGCATCCTCGACGACGGAATTCCGGCACCGACGCGACAAGTCCCACACAGTCCCTCGCGGAAGGTTTGTGTCACCCCACAATGGAGAGCGGCAACGGAGAGGAGCATCGGACAGCGTGATCACGAGACTGACGCCGCAGGACGCGTCGTTCTTCCGGCTCGAGTCGAGCAGCAATCCCATGCACATCGGCTCTCTCGCGATCGTGCGCGTCGCCCCGGAGGACCCCGGCGACGGCTCCGCGTGCGTGGACTATCAGACCCTGCTGGACCTGGTCGACAGCCGATTGTCGATGGTGCCGCGCTACCGCCGCAAGGTGCGCGAGGTGCCGTTCAAGCTCGGTCGTCCGGTCTGGGTCGAGGACAGTCGCTTCGACCTCACCTATCACGTGCGGCGCTCGGCGCTGCCGGCTCCGGGCTCCGACGAACAGCTCTACGAACTGGTCGGGCGGCTGTCCTCACGGCCACTCGATCCGAGCCGTCCCCTGTGGGAGATGTACCTGATCGAAGGCCTGTCCGACGGCCGCTGCGCGATCTTCACCAAAACCCATTCGGCGCTGGTGGACGGCGATACCGCGCTCGAGATCGGGCACGTCATCCTCGACTCGGGGCCCTCGCCACGGGTGGTCGCACCCGATACCTGGGTGGCTCACCGCGAACCCGGCGAGGCGGAACTGCTGGGCATGTCGCTGGCCGAAATGGCGACCCAGCCCGCGGCGGCGTGGGAAGTCGTGCGCGACGCCGGCGCCAACGCGTCCGCGGTGGTCGCCGCCGCGGGCAAGGCCGTCGACGCCGCGGTCAGCCGGGTGCGCGCGGCCGGGCGGACGGCACCGGACAGTCCCTTCAACACCTCGATCTCGCGGTGCCGCCGATTCGATATCGCACGGACCGACCTCGAGGACTATCGCCGGATACGAAGACACTTCGACTGCTCGATCAACGACGCCATTCTCGCCGTCGTGACCGGCGCCTTGCGCATCTTCCTGCAGTCGCGGGGTGAGGTCCTGGTCGAATCGGCGGTGCTGCGAGCGGTGGTGCCGATGTCGGTCTACGTCGACGGGCCGCCCGACGACACGTTGCGCCCGGCCAGCGAAGTCTCCTCGTTCCTGATCGATCTGCCGGTGGGAGAGCAGAATCCGGTGATGCGGCTGTCGCACATCTCGCACGCCACGGCCGAGAATTCCCGGCACGGACGCGCGGTGCGAGCGCGCACCCTGGTTCACATGGCCGGCTTCGCCCCGGCCAGCCTGCACGCGATGAGTGTGCGGGCGGCGAGTACGTTCGCAGAACACACATTCAATCTGGTGATCACCAACGCCCCGGGTCCGCAGCGGCCGATGTACATCGGCGGCGCACGGATGCTGGAGATGTATCCGGTATCGCCGTTGCTGCGCAATCAGGCGTCGAGCATCGGAATCACGTCCTACGACGGACGTGTGTTCTACGGTCTCAATGCCGACCGCGAGGCGATGGCCGATATCGCCGTACTGGCGGCGGCGGTGCGCGAATCCATGGAGGAGATGCTCGGTGCCTGCGTCTGATCAGGGCAAGCTACGCGTCTATGTCCCGGCCACCATCGCCATGCTCCGGGAATTGGTGGCGCAGCGCGAAATTCGCGCGGTGAACGACACCGCCTTCGCGGTCACTCCCGCGCTGCGCGAGGCCTACGCCTCCGGCGACGACGAGGAACTGGCCGAGGTGGCGATGGGCGAGGCGGCGCGCGCCTCGCTGCGACTGCTGGCCGAGGAACGCGAATCCGCGCTGCTGCACGCCGACGACGGCGACGCCGAGCCCACCGGCGCCGATCCCGACGCTGCCGCCGAGGACGGCGGATCGTCGTATTCGGCCCCGGTCTACCGCCGTGCCGTGATCGCGGCCGATGTGACGGGTACGACCCTGCGCCCGGACCTCGACGATGCGGTGGTCCGGCTGTCCGGGCCGATCACCTACCAGCGCATCGCCTCGGTGCACGTCGATCTGGCCGAGGCCGAACCGCAGGTCGCGAAGGCCGTCGACGTCGTCGATGCGGCCGATCTGGGCGATCCGGACGCGGAATTCGTACTGGGCGACGCGGAGGATCACCAGCTGGCTTGGTACGCGGCACAGGAGTTGCCGTTCCTGCTCGACCTCCTCTGATCCGCCCGCTAACCTACGATGCCGTAACCTTGGCTCGAAGGGTGCGCCGCAGGCGCGTGATCACAGGAAATGAGCATTCGCACGATGGTGTCGAAATCGGTACAAGGCCTGCGGGCATGGCTCGAGGCCCCGGTCGCCGACGCGAAGATGGCCGGGCGGACGCGGCTGGACGCGCTGCGCGGCGCGGCGGCCCGCATCACCACCCCGCTGCTGCCCGATGACTATCTGCATCTGGTGAATCCGTTGTGGTCGGCGCGGGAACTGCGCGGACGGATCGTCGAGGTCCGCAAGGAGACCGCCGATTCGGTGACCCTGGTGATCAAACCGGGCTGGGGTTTCGACTTCACCTTCACCCCCGGCCAGTACATCGGCATCGGTGTCCTGGTCGACGGACGCTGGCACTGGCGGTCGTATTCGCTGACCTGCCCGCCGGACTGGACCGCCCCGGACAACCGCGCCGAACGAGTGATCTCGATCGCGGTGAAGGCGATGCCGGAGGGCTTCCTGTCCAGCCACCTGGTCAACGGCGTGCCGCAGGGCACGGTCGTCCGCCTGGCCGCGCCGCAGGGCGGGTTCGTGCTGCCGGAGCCGCCTCCGGCGAAGGTGTTGTTCATCACCGCGGGCAGCGGCATCACCCCGGTGATGGCCATGCTGCGGACCATGGATCGCCGCGCCGCCGACCGCACCGACGGCGACGCGATGGACGACATCGTGCACATCCATTCCGCCCGGACCGCCGAGGACGTCATGTTCGGCGCGGAACTGCGGGCGCTGCACGACAAGCATCCCGGGTTCACCGCCCATATCCACCTCACGGGTGAGCAGGGCAAATTCGATCTGGCCGATCTCGATGCGCGGTTCCCGGGCTGGCGCGAGCGCGAGACCTGGGCCTGCGGTCCGGCCGGGCTGCTCAACGATGTCGAAAAGCATTGGGCCGCCGCGGGTATCAGCGACAAACTGCATGTCGAGCGGTTCGAGGTGGAACGGTCGGCGGTCGGCGAGGGCGGCACCGTCACCTTCGCCCGCACCGATCGCAGTACCGAGGTCGACGGCGCCACCAGCCTGCTCGAGGCCGGTGAGGCGGCGGGCGTGCAGATGCCGTTCGGCTGCCGGATGGGTATCTGCCAGACCTGCGTGGTCACTCTGACCGACGGGCATGTGCGCGATCTGCGCAACGGCGCCGAACATCAGGCCGGGGAGAAGGTGCAGACCTGCATCTCGGCCGCGGCCGGAAACTGCACCCTGGACGTGTGAGTCGCGTTCCGGTGGTGTTCACCCGCTCGCCCCGCGGCGGCGCGAGCGATCACCACCGGTAACCGATACCCTGAAGAGGACAAGACCGAAGACCTCCCACCGAAGCGCAGCGGAGGCGATTTACCGAAGCGCAGCGGAGGCAATCCGATACCGGCCCGCCGACGCGATGCAGAGGCATTCATTTCGAAACCGCCGGAGCGAAGCGGAGGCATTGCAGGACCGTGGCCATCACCGACATCAAGGCGTATTCGCATCTGACGGCTGCCGATATCGACACACTGGGGCAGGAACTCGACACCATCCGCCGCACGGTCGAGCAATCGCTGGGTGAGCGCGACGCCGCCTACATCCGGCGCACCATCCGCGCCCAGCGCACGCTCGAGGCCGCCGGCCGGGCGGTCCTGTTCGCCGGCCGCAACAAATGGGCGTGGGTCGCCGGCACCGCGATGTTGTCGGTCGCCAAGATCATCGAGAACATGGAGCTCGGGCACAACATCAGCCACGGGCAATGGGACTGGATGAACGACCCGGAGATCCACTCCACCAGCTGGGAGTGGGATATGACCGCGACCTCCGGGCAATGGAAACGGGCGCACAACTTCTCGCACCACACCTACACGAACATCGTCGGCATGGACGACGACGTGGGCTTCGGCATCCTGCGCATGACCCGCGACGAAGAGTGGAAGCCGATCAATCTCGCGCAGCCGGTGGCGAATCTGATCCTGGCGGCCCTGTTCGAGTGGGGCATCGCCCTGCACGATCTGAAGATCGAGAAACTGCAGAGCGGAGTTCCGCGCAGCGATCTGCTGTCCGAACCCAACCGGCAGTTCCTGCGCAAGGCCGGCCGCCAGGTCGCCAAGGACTTCGTAGTCTTCCCGCTGCTGAGCGGCCCCGGTTGGAAGGCCACACTGAAGGCCAACGCGACGGCCAATCTGATCCGCAATCTGTGGGCGTACGCGGTGATCTTCTGCGGGCATTTCCCGGATGGCGCCGAAAAATTCACCCAGGAACAGTTCGCGAACGAGACCCGGGCGGAATGGTATCTGCGGCAGATGCTCGGCAGTGCCAACTTCCGGGCCGGCCCGGCGACGGCGTTCATGAGTGGCAACCTGTGCTACCAGATCGAACATCATCTCTTTCCGGACATTCCGAGTAATCGGTATCCGGAGATCGCCGAGCAGGTACGTCAACTCTGCGACAAATACGACCTGCCGTACACCACGGGATCGCTGGGCAGACAATATGCGCTGGCGTTCCGCACGATTCACAAACTGGCGCTACCCGACCGATTCCTGCGCCGTACCGCCGACGACGCCCCCGAGACGTCGTCGGAACGCAAATTCTCGCTGCTGACCCGGCCGCTGACGGCCGGTGCGGAAGAGCCGTTGTTCGGTGTCGACCCGCTCACCGGCCGACGACAGGGATTGCGGTCGGCGCTGGTCGACGCGAAGGCCGCGCTGCGCGAGAAGGCCCGGCAGGAAAAGGCGGCGCTGCGCGAAGCGAAGCTCGCGCTGCAGGAAAAGGCGCGGGCCGAGAAGCAACTACTTCAGCGCCGCGGACTGCGGGGACGAGCGACCGTTCGCGTCCGGTTGCGGCAACAACGAAGGCGACTAACCTAAGGCATATCGGGCACGATCACAATGCGGCATACGCCACAGTTGTAATCCGTTCCGGAGGCAACCTACGGGACCGTAACCTACGGTAGTGTAACCACCATGGCGATCTCGGATGTCAAGGAATACGCCCACCTCACTCCCGAGGATGTGGAAGCGATCGGCGCGGAGCTGGATGCGATCCGCCGCGAAATCGAGGCCTCCCGAGGCGAACACGACGCCCGCTACATCCGTAACGTGATCCGTTTGCAGCGCGCCCTGGAAATCGGGGGCCGCGCCACCCTGTTCGCCAGTTTCCTACCGCCGGCCTGGCTGGCCGGCACCGCGATGTTGTCGGCCGCCAAGATCATCGAGAACATGGAGATCGGCCACAACGTCATGCACGGCCAGTGGGACTGGATGAACGATCCGGAGATCCACTCCTCCAACTGGGAGTGGGACAACGCCGGCCCGTCCGAACACTGGAAGATCACGCACAACTACCTGCACCACAAGTACACCAACGTGCTGGGTATGGATGACGACATCGGCTACGGCCTGCTGCGCGTGACGCGCGATCAGCGGTGGTCACCGTTCTATCTCGGACAGCCGGTCTACAACCTGCTGCTGCAGATGTTCTTCGAATACGGCGTGGCGATCCAGCATTTGGAGCTGGGCAAGGTCGCGAAGAAGAAGTGGGCGCCCGATTCGCCGGAACGCCGGCAATTCGAGCAGGACCGCAAGCTCGTGCTGAAGAAGGTCGGCAAGCAGGCGGCCAAGGATTACGTGATCTTCCCGCTGCTGACCGGACCGGCCTTCCTGTCCACGCTGACGGCCAATATCACCGCGAATATCGTCCGCAATGTGTGGACCAACGCGGTGATCTTCTGCGGCCACTTCCCCGACGGCGCGGAGAAGTTCACCAAGGGCGATGTGGACAACGAAACGCAGGGCGAGTGGTACCTGCGTCAGATGCTGGGCAGCGCCAACATCACCGGCGGCGCGGTCATGCATTTCATGACTGGCAACCTCTCCCATCAGATCGAGCATCACCTGTTCCCGGACCTGCCGAGCAACCGGCTGCGGGCCATCGCCGTGCGGGTACGGGAATTGTGCGACAAATACGATCTGCCCTACACCAGCGGCTCGCTGCCGGTGCAGTACGCGAAGTCGTGGCGCACCATCATCAAGCTGTCGGTGCCCAACAAGTATCTGCGGCGCGGCACCGACGACGCCCCCGAAACCAAATCCGAGCGCGCGTTCGGCGGCATCGGCACGGTCGACCCGGTGACCGGGCGCCGGCGCGGGCTGCGCACCGCGCTGAAGGAGGGTAAGCGGCGGGTGGCGGAACGTCGTCAGCCGGTCGGCTCGGCCGCCTGAGGCGCTCATCGAACCCCAAGGGGCTCCGCGGAGACGATCTCCGCGGAGCCCCTTTCGTCCGCCGGTGTCCGGCCTGATTGACTGAACCGGTGTCACCGCAAGAATCCAGCATCTACGACGTGATCCGGCGGCGCCGCGATGTGCGTGCCGAATTCACCGGAGATCTCGTCGACGATGCGACCCTGCTTCGAATCCTCGACGCGGCCCACCGCGCACCCAGCGTCGGCAATTCGCAGCCATGGGATTTCGTCGTCGTGCGGGACCCGGCGACGTTGACGCGGTTCGCCGCACATGTCGCCGGCAAACGCCTCGAATTCCGTGATTCGCTGCCCGCGGAACGGGCCCGCACCTTCGAACCGATCAAGATCGAGGGCATCACCGAGAGCGGGACCGGGATCGTCGTCACCCACGACGACAGTCGCGGCGGACCGCAGATCCTCGGTCGCGCGACGATCCCCGAAACCGGTTTGTACTCCACTGTTCTCGCGATCCAGAACCTGTGGCTGGCCGCCACCTCCGAAGGCGTGGGCGTCGGCTGGGTGAGCTTCTACGACGCCCCTTTCCTCACCGACTTGATCGAGCTGCCCCCCGGCATTCGTCCCGTCGCGTGGCTGTGTGTCGGCCCCGTGCACGAATTCCAGCAGACACCGGATCTGGAACGGTTCGGCTGGCGCGACCGGCGGCCACTCGGCGACGCGATCCACTGGGAGCGGTACTAGCGCCCCGCACTACACCCGTTCGAGGACGGCGGACGCGCCGTGCCCTCCCGCGGCGCAGATGCCCAGCAGCGCGGTGTTCTTCCCGGTGAGTGCCAGCTGGTTGGCCATGGTCGTCACCATGCGGGCACCGGTGGCGCCGAACGGATGGCCCAGTGAGACCGAACCGCCGTGCACGTTGAGAATGTCCGGATCGATCTCGCCGACGGCACTGTCGCGGTCCAGCCGCGATTTCGCCCACGCGTCGCTGCCGAGGGCCGACACCACCGACAGGGTCTGAGCGGCGAAGGCCTCGTGGATATCGACGAAATCCACGTCCGACAACGGGAGCCCGGCCTTGTCGAGCGCCCGCGGCATGGAGATGGCCGGGCCGATCAGCACCTGATCGGACGGGTCGACGCTGACGAAACTCCAGGATCGGAAGGCGGCCAGCGGTTCGACACCGAGGGCACGCGCCTTCTCCTCGCTCATCAGCAGCACCGCGGCCGCTCCGTCGGTGAGCGGGCTGGCGTTGCCCGCCGTCACCGTGCCGTCGCGCCGGAAAACCGGGGCGAGGGTCGCCAGCTTCTCCACACTGGTGTTCGCGCGCACGAGCCCGTCCCGGGTGACCGTCTTCCCGTCCGCGGTGGCGACCGGGAGGACCTCCCGGTCGAACCGGCCGGACTCGATCGCCGCCGCCGCGCGATGGTGCGAGCGGGCGGCGAAGACGTCCTGTTCTTCCCGGGTGATGCCGTGGATGCGGGCCATCTTCTCCGCCGACTCCCCCATCACCTCGCCGGTGGTGCGTTCGGCGATCTTCGGGCGGCGTGGCAGCAGATCCGTGAACGGCGCCAGCTGCGCCACCGCGGACAGGTAATCCTTCGGCTTCGGCTTGCCCAGGGCGAGCGGCGCGGCCGCGTGCACCATCTTCTGCGGCAGCTTCACCTCGGCGTTACTGGTCGAATCGCTGCCACCGGCGACCATGATGTCGTATTCGCCGCGCTCGATGGCGGCCGCCGCCGCGGTCACGGCCTGAAGTCCGGAGGCGCAGGCGCGGGTCACGGTATAGCCCTCGCAACCGTGGTCGAGGCCCAGATCCAGCGCGATCTCCCGCGCGACGTTGGGCGCCGCACTCGGCAGGATCACCCCGCCCCACACCATCGCCTGCACCTGATCCTTGGGCAACCCGGTCCGCTCGAGCAGACCGCCGACCGCCAGGACACCCAGATCGATGGTGTCCATTCGGGTGTAGTCGGTGAAGGCGCGCAGGAACGGGGTGCGAGCACCGGCGACGATGACGGCGCGACGAGAACGCTTGGTGGCCATGCCCTTACCGTAGGGCGAGCAAGATCCCGATACAAGGTGTCACGGTAATCACCGGTCCGGTGAACGGCGAACGGCCGGGGCGTTTCGGCCCCGGCCGTCCGGCTTCCGACACTCGCTATGCCAGCCTGATCAACCCGTAGTCGAAGGCATGGCGGCGGTACACCACCGACGGACGATCGGTCTCGCGGTCGTGGAAGAGGAAGAAGTCGTGGCCGACGAGCTCCATCTGATACAGGGCGTCGTCCACCGACATCGGAGTCGCGGAATGGACCTTGGTGCGCACGATATGCCCCGGTCCGGCGTACTCGCCCGATTCGGTGTCGGTGCGGTCGGCGGCCTCGGATCCGTCGGGGCCGGCGGGCAGGGTGTCTTCCACCAGGGCGGCTGTCGCCTCGGCGACCGATACCGGCGTCTTCTCTCCGTAGTGCACCCGGCGGCGGTCCTTGCTGCGCCGCAATCGGGCCTCGAGTTTGACCACCGCGGACTCCAGTGCGCCGTAGAAGCTGTCGGCACAGGCTTCGGCCCGGACCACCGGGCCCTTACCGCGCACGGTGATCTCGACACGCTGACAGTTCTTGCGCTGGCGGCGGTTTCGTTCATGGAACAGCTCGACATCGAAAAGGTAGATCGACGGGTCGAAACGTTCCAGGCGGGAGAGTCGGTCCGCGACGTGAATGCGGAAATGATCGGGTACCTCGACGTTACGTCCCTTGACCACGACGTCCGCGTCGGGCGTCCGGGGCACATCCGAAATAGTCTGTTCGGCTCCGTTCAGTTCACCGGAACCCAGCTGGGTGCCCGTACCGGTCGAGGGATCTGCTTCTTTCACTGAAGGTCGTGAAGTCGTCACGCGTACCTCCCGGATCTGGCCGCACAATCGATTCATGTGCGGCGGGTTAGCAACCGCACCGAGCCGGTCGGAGAGGGTTGCGCGGGATTCGGAAAGGGCTTGCAGACTGCCACCCGTGGCCCGCCACTCATGCCGGAAGCTCGGTACGAAGTCGTCCGAGTCGCCACCTCCAAACTCTGGGTTCGGGTGTCAGATCGCTCTGTCAGCAACGCTATTACGCCGACGATCGGTCCGCCACTGTTCACGCAAATTTCTCCGACTCAGGCGGCGCACGTCACCATCACGGCACGCACGTTCACCCCCGCACCAGCCAGTACACGCACCGATTCCGCCGCAGTCGCCCCCGTGGTGAGGACATCGTCTACCAGCACGATGTCGGCGGCCGCCAGGGTAAGCAGGACCGACGTCGCACCGACCCGGCCGGCGATCCGGCCCGCCAGGTTGTCCCGGCGTGCCCGCGCGCTCAATCCGACCGAGTCACGCACCTCACCACGCGCCCACAGCACCGGTGCGAGATGGCAATCGGTCAGCCAACCGGTCGCGACGCGCGCTGTCCGAAGGACCGGGTCACCGCCACGACGCCGTGCCGCGACCCGGCGGCTCGGCGCCGGAACCAGAATCAGCGGGCGGCCGGGAGCACGCAGCAGACCGATACCGCGAGCCAGGGCCTGGCCCAGTGGTGCGACCAGATCCCGGCGACCCGACTCCTTGGCCGCCACCACCGCCCGCCGCGCGGGACCCGCATATCCACTCAGCGCCCAGCACGGCACCCCCGGATCGGTGCGCGGCCACACCCGCATCGGGGCCGCGCTCAACGTCGCGGCACATTCCGCGCACCATCCGGTTCCGGCCGATCCACATCCCCCGCAGTACTGCGGCAGGACCAAATCCAGCAGTGTCCGCATCGGCCCAGTCTGGCCGAGGGCACCGACATCCAGCGCGGTGGCGACTAGCCCGGCAACACCGGAATGGCGTTGGTGCCCAGGCCCTGGACCTCTCGCCAGAACCGTTCCGTATTGGGCTCCACGGATTGCAGTTGCATGACCGCGCGTGAATCGGCGACGTACTGCTCGTCCGGGGAGGCGCTGACAACCCGCACCGGGGTGGTCAGGTTCCGGCTGGTGAACGGATTCGGCTGCGATCCGTCGATGACGACCGACTGCACCGGATCGACGCTGCCCTCGCGGGCCACGATCAGGGTGTCGGCGCCGAGCCAGTCGGCCGAGACCGCGGGCGTGCTGAGACTCACGGCCACCGGCTGCGGCGAGGTGAGCGCGTACTTCCCGTCCCCCCTGGGTACCACCACCGCGACATAGACCTTGCCGCCGATGATCATCGCCGCCCGCGAGCCGGTACGCGAGATCCGCAGTTCGGTGATGGGCAGCCGCGGCGGAACCGATCCGGAGGAGCTGGCCGGCGCCACCGCGAACAAGTCGGAGGAGTCGACATCCTGTACCGACACATTGCCGTTGGCCTGGTCGTGCACGGCCCGGATGACGCGGTTGCCGTCCACGACCACCCACGCCGACCCACCGTCGAAGGCCCACGACGGCCGCGTGAAGCTGTTGCCCTGGGCCACCGGGAACGCCGTGCCGTCGTAGCTGCCGATGATCAACGTCTGCGCCGGCGCCGGCGCGGGCTGGCCGCTGTCGGCCACCGCCGCGACGAGTTTGCCGTCCTCGGACAGGCCGACCGACTGCAGATTGCGCGCTGCCCCGAAATATCCGGGTACCTGCACGACGGAGGTGTCGGTCACCTTCATCAGCGCACCGTCGCGCACCACGTGCAGGCCGATCTTGTTGTGCGCGCGGTTGATCACGTTGTAGTTGCCGACGTCGGCGACCGACCAGCCGGATTCCGCATGCCGTTCGTCAAGCGGCTTACCGTCGCCGAACAAGAAGTACGGGCCCAGGATGTCGGCGCTCGACAGGGTCAGCACCACCTGGGCGGCGAGCAGTTCCCTGCTGTGCGGATCCATTGCCCCCGTGCCGGTGAGGTCGACCCGGACGCCGCCGAGGCCCACACCCACACCCTCCGCGTCGCCATTGGCCTTGCTGATACCCCGCACGGTCACCGGATCGGCCAGCACGTTGCGCACGGCCGGCGCGAGGGCCTGCTGCGGCCCCTGCGAGAGCAGCGACAGCAGGACCTTGGTCAGCTGCTCCTTCCGGGCCGAGACCCACCGCAGGTCCGGCACCATCGCGGTTCCCTCGGTGTTGGCGAAGTTCACCGTGTAGCGCCGATAGGATTTGTAGAAGGCGTTGCTGTCGATGGCGACGCCCGCGGGCAGGTCGTCGATCCGCCACTCGCCGCCGACCTTCGTCATCTCGATCTTGCTCTCGAGCAGATTGTCGACCGGACTGTAGGCGCCGTCGGCCTCCAGCTGCCCGACCTTGCGGGCGCGGATCTGATAGGTCGCCGTATTGTCCGACCGCGATTCGCGCAGCGTATCCGGCTTGTCGACGATGACCGTGCTGGCCGTGTCATCCCAGCTCTGGGCGGCCGCGGGGGTGAGGTACTGCCGAGCCGTCCGATGATGGTCGGTCGGGTCGGCGGTCGCCTCCAGGAAGTCGTGCAGCAGCAGATCCGGGTCGCGCCCGACGATCGGCGGATGCGGGCCGGTCGAGGTCGGTTCGTGATTGAGCGTGCCCAGCGCCTGTGGAGCAGAGGAATCCGGCAGATTCGCGCAGCCTGCGAGAACCAGCACGCAGCTGAACAGCGCGACGAGCAGCGTTGCCAGGCGGGTGCGGTTCATGGATTGATGTCCTCTTTGTCGGCGGGTGCGGTGTCGTCCGAACCGCCCGCGCTCTCCCCCGCCGGTTTCGGCGATGTCCGCTCGGCCGCCGGTTCACTGTCCGGCGATTCCGACACGTCCTCGTCCACCGGCGTCGTCCGGGCCGACGGTTCGGCATCGACGTTCGCTTCGACGGTACCGGGAACGCTCGCGGGGCCGTCGGGCCCGTCGGCCGGTGTCGGGCTCGCGGCCGGATTCGCCGGATCGGCGTCCGCGGCCGGATCCACCGGGTCGTCCGCCGCGTCCACCGAACCGCCGGGCAGGTCGGCCAGCCGCCGCTTGGGCGGTTCCAGTGACAGGGGGCTCGCGCCGAGTTTGCGTCCGCGCACCAGCGGCAGGGTCAGGCGGAAGCTCGCGCCCATGCCGGGTTCACCCCAGGCCTCGAGCCGTCCGTCGTGCAGATTCGCATCCTCCACGCTGATCGACAGACCCAGGCCGGTACCGCCGGAACGCCGCATCCGCGAGGGATCGGACCGCCAGAAGCGATTGAAGACCAGCTTCTCCTCGCCGGGCCGCAGTCCGACGCCCTGATCGCGCACCACCATCGCGACGGCGTTGGCGTCGACGTCTCCGCGCATCCGGATCAGGACCGGTTTGCCCTCGCTGTGATCGATGGCGTTGGCGAGCAGATTGCGCAGCACACGTTCGACGCGGCGTGGATCGACCTCCGCGACCAGCGGTTCCTCGGGCAGATCCACCACCAGTTCGCAGCTGGATTCCTTGGCCAGATGCCGGACCGTGGAGACCGCGGCCCGCGCGCACATCCGCACGTCCAGCGATTCGATCTGCAATTCGGCCACGCCCGCGTCGTGGCGGCTGATCTCGAGCAGGTCGTTGAGCAGGCCCTC
>NZ_JADKYP010000029.1 GCF_015354405.1 Nocardia sp. BSTN01
CCAATGCCGGGAACAGCGAGCGGCGGGCCGAAGGCAAGTCGGGTAAGCCGGGCCGGAAGAAGGCGGACAAGAGCTGAGCGGGCCGACCGCTCGAACCAGGAGGACTTCGTGACCGACCCCTATCAGCCGCAGCCCGGCTACGGCCCGCAGTACGGTGCACCGGGTACCGGACCGGGGAATCCGGGCGGCTACGGCCCATCCGGCCCCTACGGCGCGGGTGGCCAATCCGGCCCCTACGGCTACAGCCAGCCCTACGGCCAGCCTGTCGACCCGTACGCCCAGCCCTATGCTCCCGCCCCCGGATACCCGCCCGCGCCCTACGGCATGGATCCGGAGGCGCCTTACGGGCGCAACATGTACGGCGAACCGTTCTCGGACAAATCGAAGCTCACCGCCGGGCTGCTGCAACTGTTCGTCGGCGGCCTCGGAATCGGCCGGTTCTACCTCGGCTACACCGGCATCGGCGTCGCCCAGCTGCTGGTCACGCTGTTCACCTGTGGGCTGGGCGGCATCTGGCCGTTCATCGACGCGATCATGATCCTCACCGGCAAAGTTCGCGACCCGTACAACCGTCCCCTGCAGGAGTGACGACCATGCCGGGTAAATATGTGATGTCCGTCATATTTTCGTCGATTGACAGTGGTGGGTGTGCCGATCAGCGCCACTGCGGCGGCAGGACTAGGCTCGGTTCGTGATGCGACGGACAAAGATTGTGTGCACCCTCGGACCGGCCACCGCCACCGAGGACCGGATCCGTGAACTTGTCGACAGCGGCATGGACGTGGCCCGGTTGAATTTCAGTCACGGAGAACACGCCGATCACGCCGAGAACTATCACAAGGTGCGGCACGCCGCCGAGCAGATGGGCCGTGCGGTCGGCATTCTCGCCGACCTGCAGGGACCGAAGATCCGCTTGGGCCGATTCATCGACGGCCGCACCGTGTGGGCGACGGGCGAGGAGGTGCGAATCACGGTAGACGACGTGGAAGGCACCCACGATCGCGTCTCCACCACCTACAAACAACTATCGGAAGACGCCAAGGCCGGTGACCGGCTGCTCGTCGACGACGGCAAGGTCGGCCTGACCGTGATCCGCGTCGAGGGCAACGACGTGGTGTGCCGTGTGACCGAGGGCGGTCCGGTCTCCAACAACAAGGGCGTCTCGCTGCCGGGTATGGACGTTTCCGTTCCGGCGTTGTCCGACAAGGACATCGAGGATCTGGAATTCGCCCTGCGGCTGGGCGTCGACTTCATCGCCCTGTCGTTCGTGCGGTCGCCGTCGGACGTCGAGCTGGTCCACGACATCATGGATCGCGTCGGCCGCCGGGTGCCGGTGATCGGCAAACTCGAAAAGCCCGAAGCCATCGACAATCTCGAGGCGATCGTGCTCGCGTTCGACGCGATCATGGTGGCCCGTGGCGACCTCGGCGTCGAGCTGCCGCTCGAGCAGGTGCCGCTGGTGCAGAAGCGGTCGATCCAGATGGCAAGGGAGAACGCGAAACCCGTCATCGTCGCCACCCAGATGCTGGAGTCGATGATCGGCAACTCCCGCCCGACCCGCGCCGAGGCCTCCGATGTCGCCAACGCGGTGCTCGACGGCGCCGACGCGGTCATGCTCTCCGGTGAGACCTCGGTCGGCCAGTATCCGATCGAGACGGTGCGCACGATGGCGCGCATCGTGCACGCCGTGGAATCCGAATCCTCGACCCGGGTGCCACCACTGACCCACGTCCCGCGCACCAAGCGCGGCGTGATCTCCTATGCGGCCCGCGACATCGGCGAGCGGCTCAACGCCAAGGCGCTCGTGGCGTTCACCCAGTCCGGTGACACGGTGCGCCGGCTGGCCCGCCTGCACACCACGCTGCCGCTGCTGGCATTCACCCCGCTGCCGGATGTGCGCAGTCAGCTGGCGCTGACCTGGGGTGTGGAAACCTTCATCGTCCCGCCGGTCGGTACCACCGACGAGATGATCGGCCAGGTCGACAAAGAACTGCTGTCGCTGAATCGCTACGCCAAGGGCGACCTCGTGGTGATCGTGGCCGGTTCCCCGCCGGGAACCGTCGGCTCCACGAACCTGATCCACGTGCATCGCATCGGCGAGGAGGACCACTGAGGTGAGTGCATCACTGGGCGAATCGGTCGGCACCGGCCGCGAGAGCGGGGGCGATCTCGCCGTCCTGCTCGGCCTGCTCGAACTCGAGGAGATCGGCGAGGACGTTTTCCTCGGTCACCATCCGGAGAAGGTGTGGAGTCGCACCTTCGGCGGCCAGCTGGTGGCGCAGGCGATCATCGCGGCCGGTCGCACGGTCGGGCCGGGGCGCCCGGTGCATGCGGTCAACGCGCATTTCGTGCGCGGCGGGGATGTGCGCAAACCGATCGAATACCGGGTCGAACGCCATCGTGACGGGCGTGCCTTCGCCAACCGCACGGTGACGGCGTATCAGGGCGATCAGGAACTGTTCGTGATGCTGGCGGCGTTCCAGGACTGGGCCAAGGGCCTGGAACACGCCAGCCCGCAGCCGCAGGTGCCCGATCCGGACGGACTGCCCCGCGTGGAGGAGTCCTTCTCCGGATTCGAGGACAAACTGCAGATGTTCGTGCAGGCGCCGCATCCGATCGATATGCGCTACACCAACGATCCGGCGTGGATTCTCAAGGGCACCGGCGGCACCCTCAACCACAACCGGGTGTGGATGAAGGCCGACGGCGAACTGCCCGACGATCCGCTGATCCACGTTGCGACGCTGGGCTATTCGTCGGACACGACGGTGCTGGATTCGATCATCACCACGCACGGGTTGTCGTGGGGGCACGACCGGATCGTGGCCGCCACGGTGAACCATTCGATCTGGTTCCACCGTCCGTTCCGCTTCGACGACTGGGCGCTGTACGCGACGCAGTCACCGGTGGCCGCCGGTTCGCGCGGTCTGGCCACCGGTCACTTCTACTCACGGGCCGGTGAGCTGCTGGCCACCGTCGTGCAGGAAGGCGTGATCAGGCACTTCCCGGCGCGCGGCAAGTAGCGCGGCGCCGGTCAGAGGCGTTCGCGGTTCTCGTCGAAGTCGTAGCTGTCGCGATGGAGTGCGGAAATCGTGTAGGGGACGGCGTCGGCGGTGGTGGCGATCCCGAGGACCAATCGGTGCTCGAGTGCGGCCAGGCCGGATTCGGTCAGCTGATCGGGATCGCCCACCAGGCTGAGCGCGATCTCGTAGGTGCAGCGCGAGCCGGGGTCGCGGTGGGGGTGTTCCAGGCGCCACTGCGTCTCCAGCACCGTGTGATCGGGCTGATCGGCGTCGACGGGCAGAGTGAAGCGCCAGGCGAAAACATCGTGCTCGGCGAGGTGGTCGTCGACCACGCAGCGCACGGTGTGCACGACGCGGTCGAGCGTTTCCGGTGTGACGTAAACATGGAGTGAAACATCCGAAATTCGTTTCGGCATGTCTGTGTCCTGTTCCGGTGTCGAACCATCGGCGTCGGCAGTTTCCGCGGGGAGTCTAACCCCGGATCCCGATCCGCGGGAGAGCGGCATGCCCGGCGCCGGATTGTTCAGGCGTGTCGGCCGATTCGCACGGGCTCGATGCCCCACGGCGGGGTCTCGATCCGCCCGCCGGGCAGCAGTACCAGGCGGGGCCGGCCGGACTGCGTGCGCCCCGCGTCGCGATGGGCGTGCAACGCGAGCAGCAGCGGGACCAGCGTCTCGGCGATCCGATCGCCGACGGCACAG
This sequence comes from Nocardia sp. BSTN01, assembly GCF_015354405.1. Lineage (GTDB taxonomy): Bacteria > Actinomycetota > Actinomycetes > Mycobacteriales > Mycobacteriaceae > Nocardia. The sequence goes on from NZ_JADKYP010000029.1 coordinate 3,725, forward strand.
TACTTTTCGCTCGACAGCCCGACCGGGTCGGCGATGTTCTCCCGCCCCACCAGGGCGAGATCGTTTCGGGCACTGTCGATGTGGGCGATCGTGCGAGCGCCGGAGACCTTCGCCACCCGGTAGGCCTCGAGCAGCGTGAAGGTCCGGGGCCGGGCCTTCGGCACCAGGTCGATGATGTGGTCGCGGATCTGCTCGGTCATCGCGAGCACGAGATCCGCGCGCGCGACCATCTCCGGCTTCACCTTGCGTGCTGAGAAGTTGCCAGGATCGCCGCCGAGGCCCGTGATGATCTGTGCCGCAAGGGGATCGACGCCGAAGCCGACGAGTGCACGGGTGCCGGCGCTCTCGGCGGTGAGGTCGTCGAGACCGTGTTCGGCGGCGACGGCGCGGGTCAGACGTTCGGCGATCACCGAGCGGCAGACGTTGCCGGAGCAGACGAACAGGACGTGCATGACTGCTACGGTAGGTAGCCGCGGCCCCCGGCGGAAGCCGGAGACGGCCGAAAACCGCTGATTTCACGCGATGTTCAGCTGCCGGTAGCGGGTCGCATTCGACCGTTTGCCGACTTTTCGCTGACCCGCTGCACGAACGGTGTGGCGCTACGCCTGGCGGTCCGCCTCGGATCCGTCGGCGGCGGAAGCGTTTCGATAGTAGGTGGTTTCCTCGACGACGGGCGCGACCGTCGGCTCCGCACCGAGGTGCGCGCTGTCCGCGCCGGCGCGGGCGGCGTTGTCCTGTGCCCGGCCGCGCGCACTGAACAGCGGTCCGCGCATCGCCCGGGTCGGGGCGAACGCGCCCAGGCCGGTGGGCGTGGTCATATCGTCGTACATGGTGTCGATGCCGCCGCGCAGGAAATAGGCCTCGTGCCAGAATCCGGTGCCGCCGGAGTCGCGCAGGAACCGCTGCCACCAGTCGCGGTGCGGCTGGGAACGGGTCCAGCGCTCCAGGCTGTCCAGATCGCGCCAGTATTGGCGGGCGCCCCAGTGCGGTGGGAACAGCGACCAGATGATGTCCTCGTGCCGCAGCAGCCCGTCGGGTCGATCATGATGGGAGCGATACAGTTTCGGCCCGAGGCCGAGCAGACGCAGCATCCCCCGCGGGGTCCGCACCCGCATCCCCAGATAGATCACCACCAGATCGGGATATCCCGAAAGATCCGCGGTGAGCCGGTTCACCCGCATACGCGCGACCTCCTCCTGCCCGGGGTCGTGTGCCCCACCCTACGCGTATCCACGGGACAACCTGCCGATTCGGTTCGAATACGACAAAAGCGGCCCGATCGGACCGCCGAAGATGGTGCCGAGTGTGGGACTCGAACCCACACGTCCGTGAGGACAACGGTTTTTGAGACCGTCGCGTCTGCCAGTTCCGCCAACTCGGCGCACCGGGAGGAAATGATAGCCGGTGGGTGCCCAGGTTACCGAATCGGTCCCGCGCTGGCGGGTTCGCGCTGGGTAGATGGGTTGTGAGCGAAGTTGAACGGTACGCTTTAGGACACTCGGCTGTGCGTGGCCGGTGACAGGGTGGGACCGGAGGCGCACATCGGGTATCGGCATCGGAATATCGAGGGGTCTGTCTATGGGAACGAATGCAGGGGGCGCGGGCGCGAAGCAGGACGCGCCGGCTGCCGCGAAGCGTGTCGTGGTGGCCGAGGACGAGGCGCTCATCCGGATGGACCTTGTGGAGATGCTCTCCGAGGAGGGCTACCAGGTGGTGGGCGAGGCCGGCGACGGCCAGCAGGCGGTCGATCTGGCCGTGGAACTGCGCCCGGATCTGGTCATCATGGACGTGAAGATGCCGCGGCGCGACGGTATCGATGCCGCCGGTGAAATCGCCTCCAAACGTGTTGCGCCCGTGGTGATTCTGACCGCGTTCAGCCAGCGTGACCTGGTGGAGCGGGCGCGCGACGCGGGTGCGATGGCGTATCTGGTGAAGCCGTTCACGAAATCGGATCTGGTGCCCGCGATCGAGTTGGCGGCCAGCCGTTTTCACGAGATCTCGGCGCTGGAACAGGAGGTCGCGAACCTCTCCGACCGCCTGGAGACCCGCAAACTGGTCGAGCGCGCGAAGGGCGTGCTGATGCAGACGCAGGGCCTGTCGGAACCGCAGGCGTTCAAGTGGATCCAGCGCACCGCGATGGATCGCCGCACCACCATGAAGGCGGTCGCGGAGGTCGTCCTGGACAATCTCGCGCCGAAGTCCTGATCGCCCGCTCGTGGCCGGCCGCGCATCATGTGCCGGCCACGACGGTCGCGCGTGGGCGTGACACAGCTGTTGGTCCGGTGGGGTGGGTGTGGCCTGCGTGACAGCGGGCGGCCGGATCCGCGCGGGCGAATTCGAACGCGACATCTGCCGGTTCGTGCCCGGTGGCCGGGGATGTCGGTGCTTGTCCCTAGACTCTGTGCCGTGACTCCAGCTTCCACCGATCAGCGTCAGGGCAGTGTGTCGTCCACCACCGCCGCAGCGGCAGCGCCGAAAGCCGGCAGTACGGCGGCGGGTGCCCCCGGCGAGCGTCCCACGCTGTTGTTGCTGGACGGCCATTCCCTGGCCTACCGCGCCTTCTACGCGCTACCGGCGGAGAACTTCAAGACCGTCACCGGGCAGACCACCAACGCGGTCTACGGCTTCACCGCCATGCTGATCAACCTGCTGCGCGACGAGCGGCCGACCCATGTGGCGGCCGCGTTCGACGTCAGCCGGAAGACCTTCCGGGTCGAGGCCTACCCGGAGTACAAGGCCAACCGCATCACCACGCCCGACGAATTCCGCGGACAGGTGGAGATCACCCAGGAGGTGCTCGGCGCGCTCGGTATCCCGGTGATGGCCATCGAGGGCTACGAGGCCGACGACATCATCGCCACCCTCGCGACTCAGGCTGTGCCGCAAGGTTTCCGGGTGCTCATCGTCACCGGAGACCGGGATTCGCTGCAACTGGTCAATGCCGATGTCACCGTGCTGTACCCGAAGAAGGGTGTCTCCGAGCTCACCCGGTTCACGCCGGAGGCGGTCGAGGAGAAGTACGGCCTGACCCCCGCCCAGTACCCGGATTTCGCGGCACTGCGTGGCGACCCGAGTGACAATCTGCCCGGCATTCCGGGCGTGGGGGAGAAGACGGCGACCAAGTGGATTCGCGAATTCGGCGATCTGCCCTCCTTGGTCGAGCGGGTCGACGAGGTGCGCGGCAAGGTCGGCGACGCGCTGCGCGCGAACCTGTCCAGTGTGGTGCTCAACCGGCAGCTCACCGAGATGGTCAAGGATGTTCCGCTGCCGTACACCCCGGAGCAGCTGGCCCAGCAGCCGTGGGATCGCGACAAGATCCACCGCCTGTTCGACGATCTCGAGTTCCGGGTGCTGCGGGACCGGCTGTTCGAAACGCTGGCGCCGCCGGAGCCGGAGGCCGAGAGCGGTTTCGAGATCAGCGGCGGCCCGGTCGCGCCCGGCGCCGCCGCGGACTGGCTGGCCGAGCATGCGAAAGCCGGTGCCCGCCACGGCGTTTCGATCGTGGGGACGACCACGCCCGTGCAGGGTGATGTGAAGGCGATCGCGATCGCCGCCGCCGACGGGGAGGGCGGCTACTTCGATGTGGTCGGGCTGACCCTCGAGGACGAGCTCGCCATCGGTCGCTGGCTCGCCGACCCCGAGACCCCGAAGGCCGTGCACGAGGCCAAGGCGGCCATCCACGCCCTGCGCGGGCGCGGCTGGCGGCTCGCCGGGCTCACCAGCGACACCGCGCTCGCGGCCTATCTGGTCCGGCCCGGACAGCGCACCTTCAACCTCGACGATCTGTCGTTGCGGTACCTGTCGCGGGAGTTGCGGGTCGAAGCCGCCGAGGACACCCAGTTGTCGCTGCTCGACGACGAAGATCAGGTCGATACCGAACTGGCTCAGGCCGAGATCCTGCGCGCCCGCGCGGTGGCCGATCTGGCCGAGGCGTTCGACACCGAACTCGACCGCATCGAATCCGTGCCGCTGCTCACCGAGATGGAACTGCCGCTGCTGGGTGTGCTGGCCGAACTCGAGCACGCCGGCATCGCCGTCGACTGCGACGAACTGGACGGGTTGCAGCGCGAATTCGCCGACCGGGTGGCCTCGGCCGCGGCGGCGGCCTACGAGGTGATCGGTGAGCAGATCAACCTCGGTTCGCCGAAGCAACTGCAGGTGGTGCTGTTCGACAAACTGGATATGCCCAAGACGAAGCGGACCAAGACGGGGTACACCACCGACGCCGACGCGCTCGAGTCGCTGTTCGAGAAGACCCAGCATCCCTTCCTGGAACATCTGCTGGCGCACCGCGACGCCACCCGCCTCAAGGTCACCGTGGACGGGCTGCTGAAGTCGGTCGCCGACGACGGCCGCATCCACACCACGTTCAACCAGACCATCGCCGCCACCGGCCGGTTGTCCTCGACCGAGCCGAATCTGCAGAACATCCCGATCCGCACGGACACGGGCCGGCGCATTCGCGACACCTTCGTCGTCGGCCCCGGCTACGAATCGCTGATGACGGCGGACTACAGCCAGATCGAGATGCGGATCATGGCGCACCTGTCCAAGGACGCCGGGCTGATCGAGGCGTTCAACTCGGGCGAAGACCTGCACAGCTTCGTCGCGTCCAAGGCCTTCGACATCCCGATCGCCGATGTGCACCCGGAGATGCGCCGCCGGATCAAGGCGATGTCCTACGGCCTGGCCTACGGCTTGTCCGCGTACGGGCTCTCGCAGCAGCTGCGGATCAGCGCCGAGGAGGCGAAGGCACAGATGGAGGTCTATTTCTCCCGTTTCGGCGCGATTCGCGACTATCTGCGCGACGCGGTGGACCAGGCGCGCAAGGTCGGCTACACCGAGACGCTGTTCGGCCGCCGCCGCTACCTGCCCGACCTGGATTCCAGCAACCGCCAGCGCCGCGAGGCCGCCGAGCGGATGGCGCTCAACGCGCCCATTCAGGGCACCGCCGCCGACATCATCAAGGTCGCGATGATCAACACCCAGGCCGCCATCGCCGAGGCGGGCCTGCGTTCGCGCATGCTGCTGCAGATCCACGACGAACTCGTCTTCGAGGTCGCCGCGGGTGAGCGGGAGGCGCTGGAAACGCTCGCGCGCGAACAGATGTCGAGCGCCATCGACCTGTCGGTGCCGCTCGAGGTCTCCGTCGGAGTGGGCCGCAGCTGGGACTCGGCCGCCCACTGACGGGCCCCGAAGGCGCCGGCCGGCCCAGTCTCGCGCGGCGTATGGCGCCACAGACGGGATGTGCCGCGCACGGTGCGGGAAATCGCCTCTCCGGCGGTCGATACGCGGTCGACCCGCTACATCGTAGGGTGGCGCGATGGGTGCAGTGGACTGGGATCACAACGCCTTCTACCACCGGACGCTGCTGCGGCAGCTGCCCCAGCACTGTGAGCGGATCCTCGAAGTCGGTTGCGGGGCGGGCACTTTGGCGGCCGAGCTGGCGCGGCGTGCCGACCGGGTCGACGCGGTGGACCGCTCGCCGGAGATGATCGAGGCGGCCCGCCGCGTCGTTCCGGACAACGTCGCCTGCGTGCGTGCCGACATACTCGATCACCCGCTGCCGGAGGCCTCCTACGACGCCGTCGTATCGCTGACCACCCTCCATCACATGCCTCTCGAACGGGTGCTCCCGCGGCTCGCGCACACGCTACGGCCGGGCGGGGTGCTCGCGGTGATCGCGCTGCCGCGGGCCGATCCACTGCGCGAACTGCCCGCCGAAGTCACGGCGATACTCGCGCAACGCGTCTTCGGCCTGGCTTTCGCGACGCTGCGCGCGACGGGCCGCGGCGCCTGGTACGCACACGAACCCACACACGCGGCGATGCCGGTCCTGCTCGATCCGCCACTCACCACGCGCGAGGTCGCCCGCCGGGCGCGAGACATCCTGCCGGGCGCCCGCGTGCGCCGACTGGTGTTCTGGCGCTATCTGTTGCGGTGGGACAAATCCGGGCAACCCCGGTGACGACACGCCGAACCTGACCGCGACACATCCTGTGGACCCGCTGTGGCCTGCGCGAATGCGGCGCTCACCACGGCACTGTCCGTTGGCATACCGTTCACTCGAAAATGTGACGAAGTTACTCGTTGGTTCCGCCGCAATATTGTTGCCATCGTCGCGACGAGTCCATATTCTCGAAGCCGTGCCGAATCCCGCCGCAAGCCACAGCGCCGCGCGCAACGTCGCCGACCGCGACCGCGTGGTGCTCCTTCCGCTTACCGCGATGGTGGCTGCGGCGCGACTTCTCGTAGTACCTCGCCGTAGCGGGAGCTGATTCGGACCGGCCCCCTCGCTGCGGCCGTTGACAAGTGTTTGCGCTGGTCCCCTCTGTCATCCGACCAACGACAAAGCTTCGGGAAGACCTAGTCCAATGACGATCACCATTGATACACATGACTTCATCGCGGCCGCGCCCAAGGGGCTGCGCGCCGAATCCGCCGACCTGACGCCCGCGGAGTTCTACGACCGCTACTGTGCGCACACCGGCCCGGTCAAGCTCAGCGACTGGGCGCGGGCCGAACAGCGGGCGACCTATACCGCCACCATCGAACTGGCCGGACATGCGCGGACCGTGGTGTCCGCCGGTAGCCCGGTCGCCGCGTTGACCTCGGCGCTCTACGACGAGGGCTATCCGGTGGAGATTCTGCAGTTCCACCAGCGGCGCACCGGCAGCGGCACCGCCACCTTCGTGCAGTGCGAATGCAACGGCCGCCGAGGCTGGGGCGCCGCGCTCGCCGGAGACGGGCCGGAGTCGACCGTCCGGGCCATGATCGCCGGCATCAACAAACTCGGAAACTGAGCCGAGCTCGGCAACCGAGCGACGCGCGAAAAGGCCGGTGCCGCATCCCGTTTCGTGAGGAATCGGGATGCGGCACCGGTTCGGGCGGGTCAGCCCTGCTGCTGTTCGGCGAGCTGCTTGCGCACCTCTTCCATATCGAGCGCCTTCACCTGGGAGACCAGATCCTCGAGCGCGGCCGGCGGCAGTGCGCCCGGCTGCGCGAAGACCAGGACACCCTCGCGGAAGGCCATGATCGTGGGGATGGAGCGGATGTTGGCGGCGGCGGCGAGGCTCTGCTCGGCCTCGGTGTCGACCTTGCCGTGGACGACATCGGGATGCTGTTCCGAGGATGCCTCGAAGGTGGGCGCGAACGCCTTGCAGGGCCCGCACCAATCGGCCCAGAAATCGACGAGGACGACGTCGTTTCCGGTCACAATCTCGTCGAAGTTCTGCGCGGTCAGGGTCTGGGTGGCCATGGGTTCCTCTCGTGTCGTTGTCTGCGGTGCAACGCGGGACGCTGCGCGTATCTTCCGTGCGGCCGGCGTCCGCGGCTCAACCGTGGTCCCCACCCCCTGGGGCGATCGGCCACTCGATCCGCCGATCACCGTCCCACCGCCGAATACCCACCACGGTAGCCGCAAAATCCCGCTCGGCCGCCACCGCGTCGATCGCCGCGGGCCAGTGCTCCGATCTCAGCCGCCGTGCCAGCGTCACGTGCGGGGTCCACGCGTCCGGGCACATGTTCGCCGGAACGCCGGGGCATGCATCGACGACCGCCGCGATGCGCCGTTGCATCGTCAGCAGGTCCTCGGTGGGCACCACCAGCCGGACCAGAATCGGATGGCGGGCGCCGAATATCAGCAGCCCGCCCAGCCGGATCGGGAGCGGCCGGAACGGCAGGGCGGCCAGCGTCCTGTCCATCCGGGGCCAGATCTCGCGGGCCACCGCGACGGTGATGTGCGGTCGGTGTTCCGGTGTGGGACTGTGCATTCCGGCCTCGGCCAGCATGCGCCACTGCCGGCGAATCTCGGCCTCCGCCGCCTCGTCGAGCACCAGTTCCACCGACTGCACCATGATTCAGGCCAACTTACGCGCGGAGATCGCGTGCGGTGCGTCGATTACCCGACTTCGGTCGGCGGTCCCGGGCCCGCGGTGAGCTCGATGACGGGCCACCCCATAGGGTGACCCGGTGTGCCGGGCCGCGGACCGGCCGGGACGGGGTGCGAGCAGAGGAGTGAGCGCGGTGGATGCGCGGCGGGTGATGCGGCTCGGGCTGATCGAGGGCGACGGCATCGGGCCGGAGGTGGTACAGGCGACCCGGGCGGTGGTGGACGAGGCGCTCGCCGCGGCCGGCGCGCCCACGCCGGAATGGGTCGAACTGCCGATCGGGCACGCGGCCATCGCCGAATGCGGGGAGCCTCTGCCGGAGTCCACGCTGTCCGCGCTCGCCGACCTCGACGCCTGGATTCTCGGTCCGCACGACAACGTCTCCTACGCGCCGCAGCACCGCATCGGGGCTCCGCCGGGCGGGGCGATCCGCAAACGCTTCGGCCTGTACGCGAATATCCGCCCGGCTCGGACCTTTGCGGGCGTGCGGGCGGCGGCGAAGGACATCGATCTGGTGATCGTGCGCGAGAACAGCGAGGGCTTCTACGCCGACCGCAACATGTTCGCCGGTTCGGGGGAATTCCGGCCCACCGCCGATGTCGCGATGGCCGTGGCCGTGATCACCCGGACCGCGTGTGAACGCATCGCGCATCAGGCGTGCGCGCTCGCGGCGGCCCGGCGCGGCCGGTTGACGATCGTGCACAAGGCGAATGTGCTGCCGATGACGATGGGTCTGTTCCGCGACGTCTGCTCGGAGGTGGCCGCCGGCTACTCGGGCGTCGAGGTCGACGACGAACATGTCGACGCCGCGGCGGCCCATCTGGTCCGGGCGCCCGGTGACTACGACGTCCTGGTGACCGAGAACCTGTTCGGCGACATACTGTCCGACCTCGCGGGGGAACTCGCCGGTTCGCTGGGCCTGGCGGCTTCGCTGAACTGCTCGGCCGACAAGGCGATGGCGCAGGCGGTGCACGGCGCGGCTCCCGCGCTGGCGGGACGCAACCGGGCGAATCCGGGCGCTCTGCACCTGTCGGCCGCGATGCTGTTGCGCTGGCTGGGCACCCGGGACGGCGATCCGGCGCTGCTCGGCGCGGGCGACCGGATCGAGCGGGCGGTGGCGGCGACGCTGGCCGCCGGTATCGCCACCGCCGACCTCGGCGGACTGGCCTCGACCAGTGAATTCACCGAGCAGGTCCGGGCACGTGTGCATCGCCGGTGAATCGGCGTGTACCCCTGCCGCCGCTCGCGGCGCGCATTAACCTTCGGTAACCGACCGGCGCATCCCGTGCCGATCGCCTAGATTTTCGAATGGCTGCATTGCTACACGGCGACCCGCCCGCGGGGGCGGGTCGCGCGAATACGGAGGGCCGCGTGTCAGTTCGACTCGGCGCCCGCGGGTACATCCTGCGAGCCGCGTGCGTGATCGTCGGTGCGGCGGTGCTGGCGGCGGGATGTGCGGACAACACCGAGGACGAATCGCCGAAGGTGCCCAAGGTGCCGGTGACGAAGGTCGAGTCGATCGCCGCGCAGCTCCCGCCGAAGATCGCGCAGGCGGGACGGCTCGTGGTCGGTGTGAACGTTCCGTATCAGCCCAACGAGTACCGGGATCCGCACACCGGGCAGATCATCGGATTCGACGTCGACCTGATGGACGCGGTCGCGGATGTGCTCGGTGTGCGCGCCGACTATCAGGAAGCCGACTTCGAGAAGATCATCCCCGCGATCGAGGCCGGCACCGTCGATGTGGGGATGTCGTCGTTCACCGACAACCTGACGCGGGAGAAGACCGTCGACTTCGTCGACTATTTCTCCGCCGGCATCCAGTGGGCCCAACGCAAGGGCCGTCCCGTCGATCCGAACAACGCCTGCGGCAAGAAGGTCGCGGTGCAGCGCACCACCACCGAGGACATCGACGAGATCCCGGCGAAATCGAAGGCCTGTACCGATGCCGGCAAGCCCGAGATCCACAAGATGTCCTACGACGAACAGAGCGCGGCGGCCACCGCGCTGGTCCTCGGCCAGGTCGACGCCATGTCCGCCGACTCCCCGGTCACCGCGTACGCGATCAAGCGCAATCCCGACACCATCGAGGCCGCGGGTCCGGTGTTCGAGGCCGAACCCTACGGCTGGCCGGTGCCGAAGGGTTCGCCGCTGGCCCCGGTGCTGCAAGCGGCGCTGCAGCATCTGATCGATTCCGGCGTCTATCGCACCATCGCGCAGAACTGGGGCGTGGAGGCCGGTGCGGTCACCACGTCGGTCATCAACGGCGCGAAAGGCTGAGTGCACATGTCCGCGCAAACCCCCGCCGGCTCGCAGGCCGGCCCGCCCGAGGCATCGATGCCGGAGCCGATCGAGGCCGTACCGCTGCGGCGTCCGGGACGCTGGATCGCCGCGGCGGTGCTGCTGATCCTGCTCGGACTGTTCGTCTACGGCGCCGCCACCAATCCGGCCTATCGCTGGGACACCTACTGGAAGTATCTGTTCGATCGGCGGATATCCGAGGGCGCGGTGGTCACCCTCGAATTGACCGTGCTGGCGATGGCGATCGGCGTCGTGCTCGGCGTGATTCTCGCGGTGATGCGGCTGTCGCCCAATCCGGTGCTGCGGTCGGTGTCGTGGGTGTATCTGTGGATCTTCCGCGGCACCCCGGTGTACATCCAACTCGTCTTCTGGGGCTTGTTCCCGGCGCTGTACAAATCGATTCAACTCGGAATCCCGTTCGGCGGGCCCAGTTTCGTGCAGTGGGATGTGCAGGACTGGTCGCAGCCGTTCATCTTCGCCATGATCGGCCTGGGATTGAACGAGGCCGCCTACATGGCCGAGATCGTGCGTGCCGGAGTCAATTCGGTGGGTGAGGGGCAGCGCGAGGCGTCGGTGGCGCTGGGCATGTCGTGGGGGCAGACCATGCGGCGCACGGTGTTGCCGCAGGCGATGCGGGTGATCATTCCGCCCACCGGCAACGAGCTGATCTCCATGTTGAAGACCACCTCACTGGTCACCGCGATCCCGCTGACGACCGATCTGTACGGTCGCGCCCGCGATATCTACGGCATCAACTTCCAGCCGATCCCGCTGCTGCTGGTCAGCGCGACCTGGTATCTGGCGATCACCAGTGTGCTGATGGTCGGCCAGTTCTATCTCGAGCGGTACTACTCGCGCGGGGTGACGCGGCAGTTGACCGGCCGGCAGCTGCGCGCGCTGGCCACCACTCAGCAGACCACGGAGGCCGGTAAATGAGCAGCGCCACGGTGGCTTCGGCCGATGTCCCGATGATCCGCGCCGAGCGGGTGTGCAAGAACTTCGGTGCGCTGCAAGTGTTGCAGGGGGTCTCGCTCGAGGTCGCGCGCGGGCAGGTGATGTGCCTGATCGGCCCGTCCGGCTCCGGCAAGTCGACCTTTCTGCGCTGTATCAACCATCTGGAACGGGTGAACGCCGGGCGGCTCTACGTCGACGGCGATCTGGTCGGCTATCGCGAGCGCGGCGGCAAACTCTACGAACTGCGTCCGCGGGAGTCGGCGCGCCAGCGCCGCGACGTCGGCATGGTGTTCCAGCATTTCAATCTGTTCCCGCATCGCACCGCGCTGGCGAATGTGGTCGAGGCGCCGATTCATGTGAAGAAGATCTCCCGCTCCCAGGCGGTCGCTCGCGCCCGGGAACTGCTCGATCGAGTCGGTTTGGCGGACAAGGCCGATGCCTATCCCGCGCAGCTGTCGGGCGGCCAGCAGCAGCGCGTCGCCATCGCCCGCGCCCTGGCGATGGACCCGAAGCTGATGCTGTTCGACGAGCCCACCTCCGCTCTGGATCCCGAACTGGTCGGCGAAGTCCTCACGGTCATGCGCGAATTGGCGCAATCGGGCATGACGATGGTGGTCGTCACGCACGAAATGGGTTTCGCCCGCGAGGTCGCCGACCAGCTGGTGTTCATGGACGGGGGAGTGGTGGTGGAGGCCGGGGATCCGCGCGAGGTGCTGGCGAATCCGCAACACGAGCGAACCCAGGCCTTCCTGTCCCGCATCCTGTAGGAAACGAGGCTCAGTCCTCGTCGAAAGCCGTTGCGCGCGCGACCTTCTCCCATTCGCCGATCTCGGCGCGCACGGAGTCGAGGTGACCGAGGAGGGTGTCGACCGAATCGCTGCCCAGCGGCAGCCGCAGCGGGGTGCGCTCGGCCTCGAGGGCGGCGCGGATGGCGGCCGCGGCCTTGGCCGGGTCGCCGGGCTGGGTGCCGTCGCCGCCCTCGATCATGCGACGCGTCTTGCCCGCGGTGTCGGCGTAAACGTCGGATTCGGCACTGAAATAGGCTGCGCCGGAACCGAACAGGCCGGTGCGGAAGGCACCGGGCTCCACGACGAGGACCCGGATGCCGAACGGCGCCACCTCGTCGGCCAGCGCCTCCGACAGTCCTTCCAGCGCGAATTTGGTGGCGCTGTAGGCGGAGAAGCCGGCGAACGACATCTGGCCGCCCACACTGCTCATCATCACGATCGCTCCGCTGCCCTGGGCGCGCATCTGCGGCAGGACGGCGCGGGTGAGGGCGGCGGGACCGAAGACATGCAGGTCGAACAGGTCCCGCAGTTCCCGGTCGGTGGTTTCCTCCACCGCGCCGACCTGGGTGCGCCCGGCATTGTTGACCAGCACGTCGATGCGGCCGTACCGCGCGATCACATCGGCGACGACCGCGTCGACGCGGTCGGTGTCGGTGACGTCGAGCGCCACGGCCTCGATGCGATCAGGGTGGGCGGCGACCAGATCGTCCAGCCCCGCGGTGCGGCGGGCGACCGCGACGACGATATCGCCGGCGTCGATCGCGTCCTGGGCGATCGCGCGGCCGAAACCGCTACTGGCGCCGGTGATCAGCCAGACCTTGCCTGTGCTCACGGAAACTCTCCTCGATAGTTCTGGATACGAGAGAAATCTTTGCCTGTCCCCAGTGGTGGAGTCCAAGACCTTTCGCTATACACGGCCGACATTCGCGTGACCAGCCTCAGCGGTGCGCCGCCTTGCGGTGGCCCAGGGCGATCCGCAACTGCCCGAGCAGTACCTTCGCGGCCGGCGCCGCCGGTCGATCCGACCGCCAGACCAGGCCGAGCTGTCCGTGCATCTGCGGGTCGGTGATCTCGATCATCCGGACTCCCGCGGCCTCGGCGTGGGCGGCGCCGAGGGCCGGAACCACGGCGATTCCCAGTCCACCGGCCGCCAGTTGAACGAGCAGCGGCGGCGCGGCGGCCTCGAACTCGATCCGCGGAGTGAATCCCGCGGCGGCACAGCAACGTTCGAGCACGCCACGAATTCCGGTGCCTCGCGGCAGGCAGATCAGGGAGCGCTCGCGCAACTCGGTCAGCGCGATCCGGGATCCGAATTCGTGGTCGTCGCGCGCCACGGCCGCGGCCAGGCGCGTCTCGAAGACGACGTCGACGGCCAGGCGTTCGTCGATTTCCGCACCGGTCAGCCCGACCAGGGCGATATCGAGTTCGCCGTGGGTCAGCGCGGCGAGCATCCGGTCCGTGGTGTCCTCGGTGAGGGTGATACCGACCTGCGGATGATCCCGATGGAACGCCGACAGGACCGTAGCGACGTCGAACTCCTCGGTCGCCGCCCCGGAGATCAGGCCGATACGGACCTGTCCTCGCAACAATCCGGTGAACTCGTCGACGGTGAACGAGATCTGTTGTGCCGCAGCCAATGCCGATCGTGCGTACGGCAGGACGGCGGCACCGGCGGCGGTCAGTGTCACGCTACGTCCCGACCGGTCCAGCAGCGGTTGACCCAATTCCCGTTCCAGCTGCCGGATCTGCGCCGAGAGGCCGGGTTGCGCCAGATGCAGCCGCTGGGCCGCCCGGGTGAAATTCGCCTCCTCGGCGACGGTGACGAAGTAGCGCAACTGCCGCAGTTCCATAACTGTTCATTCTAGTATCGAGAAGAACTATCTGTTTTACTTCTCATTCGCCCGGCGGCAGAGTTCAGGACATGACGAACTCGACCTTCCCCGCCGAACTGCCCACCGTCACCGGCCCGGTCTTCCGCCCGGGTGCGGACGGCTACGACGCCGAGGTCTCCGGTTTCCAGACCGCCTACACGCACCGGCCGGATCTGGTCGTCGGCGCGGTCCACGCCGAGGATGTCCGCGCGGCCGTGGAATTCGCCGCCCGGCACGGGCTGCCCGTCGCGGTCCAGGCGACCGGGCACGGGCTCTCGGTGCCGGCCGCGGGCGGTGTGCTGATCAGCACGCGCCGGATGACCGGCGTGCGCGTCGATCCGGAAGCCCGCACCGCCTGGGTGGCCGCCGGTGTGCGGGCCGAGGCGCTGATCGCGGCGGCGGTCGCGCACGGTCTGGCGCCGTTGAACGGCTCCTCGCCCTCGGTCGGCGTGGTCGGCTATCACCTGGGTGGCGGGCTCGGCATTCTGGCGCGCACCTTCGGCTACGCCGCCGACCGCGTCCGCGCCCTGGAGCTCGTGACGGCCGACGGGCGATTGCGCCGCCTCACCCCCGGTGACGAATTGTTCGGTGCCGCACTGGGTTCCGGCGGCAACTTCGGAGTGGTCACCGGTATGGAACTGGAACTGTTTCCGATCACCGAGGTCTACGGCGGACAACTCAGCTTCGACACCCTGCTGGTCGAACCCGCCCTCGAGGCATGGCGGCAGTGGACCGCCGAGGTCCCCGAGGAAATGACCTCGGCGATCACCATGATGACGATGCCCGACGTCCCGGCGATTCCGGAACCGCTGCGCGGGCGCTACCTGGCCACCGTCAACATCGCCTTCACCGGGTCGGCCGCCGACGGTGAGCGGCTGGTCCGGCCGCTGCGTGAGGTGGGCGCCCGGCTCGCCGACGATCTGCGGACGATGCCCTACCGCGACACGCACGGCATCTACCGCGACCCGAGTTTCCCGCACGCCTATACCTCGACCAATGCCCTGCTGTCGGATCTGACCGCGGATGCGGCGTCGGCCTTCCTCGATGTCACCGGCCCGGAGGCGCCGGTCGCGGCGGTGGCCGGCTTCCGCCATCTCGGCGGTGCGCTGCGCCGCCCCGGTCCGGCGGGTATCGCGATGGATCACCGGGAGGCCGAATACAACGCGCGCATCATCACGATGCCGAACTCGGACGGCCCCGATCCGCGGGGCTACCACGACCTGGTCGCGAAGACGTTGGCGCCGTGGACGATCGGCCACAACCTGAACTTCCTGTACGGCGCCGGGGAGTGGGCCGACGAGAACCAGACCCGCGCCGGATACGCCGCGCGGACATACGACCGACTGCGAGCGCTGAAGTCCGTATACGACCCGGCCAACCTGTTCCGTTTCAACCGCAACATCCGGCCCGCCTGAGCCGTTCCGTCGACCGGGCCCTTGTCGCCGGAAGTATCGTTGCGCTATCGTCGTGATATCACTTCAATATTGGGAGGATGTCATGTCGCTGCGTCCGGCCTTCCGGCTGAACGGGTTCTTGATGTTGTTGGTGCTGCTGGTGGTCGGCACCGCCGGACTGATCGGCGGGGTCGCCGCCTCCAGCGCCGCCGGCTCGGGCGGGGGTGCCGGCGCGGCGATCGGCGCGGTCGCGGGCTACGTGATCCTCGCGGTCGCGGTGATCCTGCTGACCGGGCTCACCACGGTCGGCCCGAACGAGGCCAAGGTGCTGCAGTTCTTCGGCCGCTACGTCGGCTCGGTCGCCGACGCCGGCTTCTTCTGGGCCCTGCCGCTGACCACCAAACGGCGAATCTCGTTGCGGGTCCGCAACTTCGAGACGCAGAAGTTGAAGGTCAACGATTTCGACGGTAATCCGGTGGAGATCGCGGCCGTGGTGGTCTACCGGGTCGTGGACAGCTTCAAATCCGCCTTCGCCGTCGACGACTACGAGGAGTACGTGCAGACCCAGTCCGAGGCCGCGGTCCGGCACCTGGCCACCGTGCATCCCTACGACGCCGCCCCTGATGTGGTGCCCGCGGCCGTGGCGGCGACGCCCGCTCTCGCCGCGGCCGACGACCCGGCTCCGACCAGCCTGCGCAACGGCGCCGAGGTCGCCGAGGAACTGACCACGGAACTGCGCGAGCGCACCGCGCTCGCCGGTATCGAGATTCTCGAAGCGCGCATCACGCACCTGGCCTACGCGCCGGAGATCGCCCAGTCGATGCTGGTCCGCCAGCAGGCCGCGCAGGTGGTGGCAGCGCGCAGCCGCATCGTCGAAGGTGCGGTCGGCATGGTGGGCATGGCGCTGCAGCGGCTCACCGAGGAGGGGATGGTCGACCTGGACGAGGAGCGGCGGGCCTCGATGGTGTCGAATCTGCTGGTGGTGCTGTGCGGCGATCGGTCCGCCCAGCCCGTCGTCAACACCGGAACGCTCTACTCCTGATGGCCAAGCGCGAGCCCAAGAAGGTGCTCGTCCGGCTCGATCCGGCCGTCCACGAGGCGATAGCCAAGTGGGCGGCCGACGACCTGCGCAGCATCAACGCTCAGATCGAGTACGCCCTGCGGATGGCGCTCGATCAGGTGGGGCGCTCCCCGCGGCGGTCCGGGGAGACCCCCGAATGAAAACAAACCTGACGCCCGTTTCGCCCGGTATTTATTACCAGGTGGTCACGCCTTGAACACAAAATGCCCCAGGAAGTGCGAAAAGGTCACGAATGGGTAGCTTGGTTGCGTGCCAATCGTGTTCGAAACCGGGGGACTGCAGCAGCTTGACCAGACCACGTGGGGGAATCCGGCCACCCGTGACATCATCACGCTGAGCTATATCGATCTGGTACCGGACTTACCCGCCCCGCTGTCCGACATCGACACGTTGCGCCGCCGCCTCACCGAACTGCAGGCCGAGTTCGGCTGCCTGATCGAGGCACATGCCATCAGCGTGGACTCCCAGCCGGCCCTGCTGCGGCTGGAGAAGTTCCCGCTGGCCGATCAGGCGACCGGACTGGGCTTCACCGCCGGAATCGTCGTGCCCAAGGCCGGGTGCAGCGCGATCGTGAAGATCATGTGCCCCGAAACCGGCCGCTCCGGCGTCCGCGAGGCCGCGGTCGTTCCGAAGGTCGGCTTCGCGAACATGTTCCCGCCGCATCCGTACGCGCCCGAGGTCAAGGGCAAGCTGCCCTACAACATCGCCGACGACGCGCGCTGGGATCCGCAGTTCCCGGACCATCCGCTGACCCGCGCGCGGCGCTGGATCACTCACGTCAGCCGGACCGCGCGCATCGATCCGCGGTTCGCGGCGCTGCCGCCGTTCCCGGGCCCCGGCGGTGCGGAGGCGTCGACCGGTAAGCCGGCGCCCACGAGTAAGGCGGAGCCCGCCGCGGCGCCCACCACGCCGGTGGCCAAGCCGGATCCGGGCAAGACCACGCCCATTCCCGCGCAGATCTCGGTGTCCGACGGCAAGGCGACGGTGGCGCCGCCGCCGCTGCCGCGAGCCGCGCGGGCTAATGCCGCGGCGGCTTCTCGGTAACGAAAATAGCTGTGCCGGGGAAGATCTCACCGCGCAACGGGCTCCACTGACCCCATTCGCGCTCGAGCCACTCCGGCCATTCGGGTTCGACGATGTCGAGCAGGATCAGGCCCGCGCCGACGATGTCGCGGACCCGATCACCGATCGTGCGGTGATGTTCGACGTAGATCGGTTCGTCGTCGGCGTCGACCTCGACGTACGGCGTCCGGTCGAAATAGGGGATCGTGGCGCGCAGACCGTCCGGACCCGGATCGTCGGGGAAGATCCACCGCATCGGGTGATTCACCGAGAACACCCAGCGCCCGCCCGGCCGCAGCACCCGGGCCACCTCCCGCATCACCTGGGCGGCATCGGCGACGAACGGGATCGCGCCGAATGCCGAACAGGCCAGATCGAACGATTCGTCCGCGAACGGCAGCGCCTCGGCCCCGGCCTGCACCAGCGGCACTCGCGGTCCGCCGCGCGCCATGGCTTCGAGTCCGCGGTCGAGCATCGCCCGCGACAGATCCAGTCCGACCGGATGCGCACCCCGGCCGGCGAGCCAGCGCGAACACGGCGCCGATCCGCAGCCGATCTCGAGCACCCGCCGCCCGGTGACCTCGCCCAGCAGATGCCAGTCGCCCTCGTGCAGGCCTTCCGGGCACCAGACGAATTCTCCGGCCTCGGAGTCGACGCCCAGGAAATCGGCGTGGGTCTCGTGGTACTGCGCGGCGTCGGCGTCCCACCAGCGCCGGTTGGCGCGCTCGCTGGCGGCCGAGCCGACGAGCGTGCGGGTCACCCGCGCGGTGCCGAGCAGGGCGTTGGCCTCGGCGTGGCGAGCGTCGTCGAGGAGGGCCGGATGCGGGTCGTCGGACATGGTTCGCAGCGTATGGCACGCCCGGGCGTGGCCCTCGCGGACGCCGTCGGGAGGGGCACGCCGGGGTGCGCGCGAGCGGGGTGATCGCGTCCCGGCCGTGACGGGTACCACACTGTGCGGGAACGGTGTTCGATGCGGACGTATGATCATGATGCGGGCGGGGACCCGTGTTTGCTTGGCGTAACTCACGTCGCGTACGCTGTTTCCCGCGAGTGTCTTCGGCATTTGCGTAGCCGCTGTCGGTACTGTAGCGCTCGGTACCGGGCGCAGGGGTTACGGATTTCGGAAGTCGCCCGCGGGCTGTGATTTCGCAGCCGGTGCTGTGAGTTTCTGCAGTGAGTACAGCGTTGTGCTGTGTCGCAGCGATGTGCTGTGCATGGCCGTCAACGTAGTTCCACCGCTGTGACTTCACAGCAAAACCGAGAGTTCCAATGTCCACTACCGACCACAATCCGTCCGGAGCAACCCAACATATGCCCACCACCGTCACCTCGCCGCAGGTAGCCGTCAACGACATCGGCTCCGCCGAGGACTTCCTCGCCGCCATCGACAAGACGATCAAGTACTTCAACGACGGAGATATCGTCGAAGGCACGATCGTCAAGGTCGACCGCGACGAGGTTCTGCTCGACATCGGTTACAAGACCGAAGGCGTCATCCCTTCCCGCGAACTGTCCATCAAACACGATGTCGACCCGGCCGAGGTCGTTTCCGTGGGCGATGAGGTCGAGGCCCTTGTTCTCACCAAGGAGGACAAGGAAGGCCGCCTGATCCTGTCGAAGAAGCGGGCTCAGTACGAGCGGGCGTGGGGCACCATCGAGGAGCTCAAGGAGAAGGACGAGGCCGTCAAGGGCACCGTCATCGAGGTCGTCAAGGGTGGTCTGATCCTGGACATCGGCCTGCGTGGCTTCCTCCCGGCGTCCCTGGTCGAAATGCGCCGCGTCCGCGATCTGCAGCCGTACGTCGGCAAGGAGATCGAGGCCAAGATCATCGAGCTGGACAAGAACCGCAACAACGTGGTTCTGTCCCGCCGCGCCTGGCTGGAGCAGACCCAGTCCGAGGTCCGCAGCGAATTCCTGCACCAGCTGCAGAAGGGCCAGGTCCGCAAGGGCGTCGTGTCCTCGATCGTCAACTTCGGCGCGTTCGTCGATCTCGGCGGCGTCGACGGTCTGGTGCACGTCTCCGAGCTGTCCTGGAAGCACATCGACCACCCGTCCGAGGTCGTCGAGGTCGGCATGGAGGTCACCGTCGAGGTTCTCGACGTCGACCTGGACCGCGAGCGGGTTTCGCTGTCGCTCAAGGCCACCCAGGAAGACCCGTGGCGTCAGTTCGCCCGCACCCACGCCATCGGCCAGATCGTGCCCGGCAAGGTCACCAAGCTGGTTCCGTTCGGTGCGTTCGTGCGCGTCGAAGAGGGCATCGAGGGCCTGGTGCACATCTCCGAGCTGGCCGAGCGCCACGTCGAGGTGCCGGACCAGGTTGTCGCCGTGGGCGACGACGCGATGGTCAAGGTCATCGACATCGACCTGGAGCGTCGCCGGATCTCGCTGTCGCTGAAGCAGGCGAACGAGGACTACCACGCCGAGTTCGACCCGTCGAAGTACGGCATGGCCGACAGCTACGACGAGCAGGGCAACTACATCTTCCCCGAGGGCTTCGACCCCGAGACCAACGAATGGCTCGAGGGCTTCGACAAGCAGCGGGAAGAGTGGGAAGGCCGCTACGCCGAGGCCGAGCGTCGCCACAAGATGCACACCGCTCAGATGGAGAAGATGGCGGCCGACGCCGCCGCCGAGGCCGCCAACGGCGGTGCCTCCGGTAACTACTCCTCCGAGAGCGGCGCGCAGAGCTCGTCCTCCAGCTCCTCCGAGCCGGCCGGCGGTTCGCTGGCCAGTGACGCGCAGCTCGCCGCGCTGCGTGAGAAGCTGTCCGGCAACGCGTAATTCGCTGAGCTGAAACGAAGGCCCCGGTCCGATGGACCGGGGCCTTCGCCCATGTCCGGGCCGCCCATTCAGCCCCTCGTCACCGCGTCGATACCGCCGGTCCATTATTCTCGGCGAGGATCTGCCACTGTCCTCTGTCAGTCGGCACGGTTTTGCCGGCTGACGCGGTCTTGTCATCCGGCACTGTTGTTTTCACCGACGCGGAAGGTCTCGGCACCGGAATGGGTCTGTTCGACGGCATCAAGAGGCGTGATTTTCTGGCGAAGGCCATGGCGGCCGGTGGGGTCGGGGCGCTGGCCGCCTGGGCGAACCCGATCATCGAACGTGCACACGCGGCCGACCCGGCGGGGATGGGCGGGCTCGGCGATATCGAGCATTTCGTCCTGCTGATGCAGGAGAACCGCTCGTTCGACCACTACTTCGGAACCCTTTCCGGCGTAAGGGGTTTCGACGACGCCTCGCCGGCGTGGAAGCAGTACGGTTACGCTCCCGGCGTCGGGCCGACCGCCGACGGGTTCATCGTCCCGTTCCGGCTCGACACCACCCGCGGCGCGACCCTCGATGGCGAATGCGTCAACGATCCCGATCATTCCTGGGGCGGTATGCACGAGGCGTGGAACGGGGGCCGCAACGACCGCTGGATGCCGATGTCGGTGGCCGGCGTCGGCGCTGCCAACGGTCCGGCGGCCATGGGGTATTACACCCGCGCCGATATCCCGATTCACCATGAGCTGGCCGATGCGTTCACCCTCTGCGACCACTACTATTGCTCGGTCCTCGGCCCGACCGACCCGAACCGGCTGTACTGGATCTCCGCCACCATCGACCCCGACGGTCTGGCCGGCGGCCCGCTGGTGGACACGCCGACGCTGATCCCGCAGAACGCCTACAGCTGGCGCACCTACCCGGAGAACCTGTCCGAGGCCGGCGTCGACTGGAAGATCTACAACAACCGCGACCTCGGCCCGATCTCGTCGGTGATCCTCGACGGCATGATGGGCTGCTTCACACAGGCCGCGGATCCGAATTCCGAGCTGGCCAGGCGCGGCAAGGCTCCGGTCTATCCGCAGGATTTCGCGGCGGACGTGGCCGCCGACCGGCTGCCCTCGGTGTCGTGGGTGATTCCGCCGCTGTTCAACTGCGAACATCCGGCGCTGCCACCGGCATTGGGCGCGGTGGGCATCATGCAGGTGCTCGACATCCTCACCTCCAATCCGAAGGTGTGGGAGAAGACCGCGCTCATCGTGAGCTACGACGAGAACGGTGGATTCTTCGATCACGTGACCCCGCCGACCCCGCCGCCCGGCACGCCGGGGGAGTACCTCACCGTGGACCTCGGCCGGGTACCCGCTGCCAAGGGGGTCGCGGGCCCGATCGGATTGGGTTACCGCGTCCCGTGTTTGGTCATCTCGCCGTATTCCCGCGGCGGCCTGGTCGCCTCGCAGACCTTCGACCACACCTCGCAATTGCGTTTGCTGGAACGTCGTTTCGGTGTGGACGTGCCGAATGTGACCGCCTGGCGGCGCAGCGTCACCGGTGATATGACCTCGGCCTTCGATTTCGGTTCGGCACCCGATTCCGTGCTGCCGCGAATTACCGATCCGAAACCGAAATCGGATGCCGCTCTGGCGCAATGTGGTCCGAATATCGCGCTCGGCACCAACGATAAGGGAATTCCCTATCCGGTGCCACCGAATGCGATGCCGAGCCAGGAACCGGGCTCACGCCGAAGCCCGAGCGGTCTGGTGTGAAATACCCAGCGGCCCGCCGAGTCCCCGGTGGGCCGCCGAACGTTCGACGTACTGGTCAGCTCGCCGTGGCGGGAATCCACCGCGTGACGCCGCCCCGGCTGCGCATGGCCGCGAAGCTGTGCCGGGCCGGGCTGAGTAGGGCGGTCAACCACGAACGGCGATGTTCGGCCAGTGCTGCCGCAACGGCGGGTATCCGAATGCAGTGCACGGTGCCTGCCAAACCCAGCCGGTGGCGACCCGACTGGATGTGTGTGGTGCCCAATGATCGTCCTTCGCTAGCTCGGATGGCCTGGATCGCCCGGGGCGAAACAGTAGCGGAACAAAAGTGGGGGGTTGCGGATTTTGCGTGACTTCGGACCCGGCGTGTCGGAAAGTTGCCGACTCCAGGTCGGTATCGGGCGGAAAAAGTTGCGAATTGATATCACCGGCGTCACGGAATGGGTAATACCGCGTGGAGGAGGTGAAAAAGAAACACGCGATGGGTAATCGACCCGATCGGCCCGCGGCCGGGGTGCGGGCGCGGACGCCGGCTGTGGATGCGAGACTGGGGAAATGTTGCGTATCGGTCTCACCGGAGGCATGGGAGCGGGTAAGTCGACGGTGGCGCGGCTGCTGGTGGAACACGGGGCGGTGCTGGTCGACAGCGACGCCATCGCCCGCGAGGTCGTCGAACCCGGCACCGAGGGCCTGACCGCACTGGTCGCGGCGTTCGGCCCGGAAATTCTGGCCGAGGACGGAAGTTTGAACCGCCCGGCGCTCGCGGCGGTCGCCTTCGCGGACGAGCGGTCGCGCACGACGCTGAACTCCATCACCCATCCGCTGGTCGGGCGGCGCACCACCGAGCTGATCGCCGCCGCGCCCGCGGATGCCGTTGTGGTGCAGGATGTTCCGCTTCTGGTCGAGAACAATCTCGGCGCGATGATGAATCTCGTCGTGGTGGTGATGGCCGACGAGCAGACTCGCGTGCACCGGCTCGAGCAGTTCCGTGGTGTGAGCCGTGCGGACGCGCTGGCGCGAATCAAGGCGCAGGCGAGTGACGACCAACGGCGTGCGGCCGCGGATGTCCTGTTGGACAACAACTCCGATGCCGAGGCGCTGGCGCCGCAGGTGCGGACGCTGTGGGAGCAGCGCCTGCTGCCCTTCGAACACAATGTGCGCACCCGGACTCCGGCGCGCTCGACCGGGCCGGTGCGGTTGGCCGAGCCGGATC
The DNA here is from genome assembly GCF_015354405.1 of Nocardia sp. BSTN01. Taxonomy (GTDB): domain Bacteria; phylum Actinomycetota; class Actinomycetes; order Mycobacteriales; family Mycobacteriaceae; genus Nocardia. Next base: position 26,807 of record NZ_JADKYP010000029.1, read on the forward strand.
CGCAGTGGCCGGCGCAGGCGCAGCGGTTGATCGGCCGGTTGTGGCTGGCCTGCGGTGGCGACGCGCGCCGCATCGATCACATCGGTTCCACCGCCGTGCCCGGGCTGGCCGCCACGGATGTCGTCGACATCCAGATCACCGTCGCCGACCTCACGACGGCAGACGCGCTGCGGGATCGATTGGCAGCCGCCGGTTTTCCGCTGATCGACTCGGTTACCGGCGACAACCCGAAGCCGACGCCCCAGGACCCGGCGGGCACCGATGCCGAGCTGTGGGCGAAACGTCTGCACGGTAACGCCGATCCCGGGCGGGTCGCGAATGTGCATGTGCGCGTGGACGGTTCGCCGGGACAGCGGTTCGCCCTGGACTTCCGCGACTGGTTGCGTGCCGACGCCGACGCCCGCGCCGAGTACCTGGAGATCAAGCGCCGCGGGGAGGCGGCGGCGACGGGCACGGTGGGAGACGAGGCCATCGAGGCGTACCTGTCGGTGAAGGAACCCTGGTTCGACAAGGTCTACGAGCGGGTTCCGCGCGCCTGACACGGGCACCACCGCGATCGGGCGCACCGGCGGCGGGCTTTTCCGCCGGGCGCCCGTTGCGCTGTCAGCGCGACACGGAGGTGATCCGGTCGATCTCCGCGAGGTCCTCGGCGGTGGGCTGCCACTGGCCGGCCCGCACATTGGCCTGCACCTGCTCGGGTGAGGTGGCGCCGGCGATCACCGAACTCACCGCGGGCTGCGCGGCGAGACCGCCGATGGCGACGTCGAGCAGGGTGATCGACCGCTGTGCGGCGAAATTTTCCAGCTGTTCCACGATGTCGAAAGCCGCGTCCGTGAGTGCGGATTCCCGGCCCCACGCCTGAATTCTGCTGCCTTCGGGCGCCGGCACGCCGCGCTTGTACTTACCGGTGAGCAGACCGCTCGCCAGCGGGAAGTAGGGGAGCAGCCCGATCCCGTAGTGCTCGAGGGCCGGCACCAGGTCGGCCTCGATCCCACGCTGCAGCAGGCTGTATTCGTTCTGCGCGCTGATGAACCGCTCGAGATTGCGGGTGCGCGCGGTCCATTCGGCGTCCGCGGTCTGCCAGCCGGTGAAGTTGGAATGGCCCAGATACCGGATCTTGCCCTCGTGGACGAGGTCGTCCAGCGCGGACAGCGTCTCCTCGATCGGCGTCGCCGGGTCCGGGCGATGGAACTGGTAGAGATCGATCCAGTCCGTGCGCAGCCGGCGCAGCGACTGCTCGACCGCGCGGCGGATGTAGCGGCGTGAGCCACGCGCGCCCCAGTCCTCGCCGTTGTCCCCGCCGAGGCGACGCACATCGTTGCCGAACTTGGTCGCGATGACGACGTCGTCGCGACTGCCCTGCAGGATCTCGCCGATTCGTCGCTCCGATTCCCCGTAGGAGTCGGCGGTATCGATCAGAGTGATGCCGTGGTCGAGCGCGGCGTGCAGCACTGCTCTGCTCTGCTCGAGATCGAGCTTCATCCCGAAATTGTTGGTGCCCAGCCCGACGACCGAGACCGCGAGCCCCGAACTCCCGACACGACGCAACGACGACGACTCACCCATGGCTCTCCCGGTTCTCGAGGGACGTGAACGACCTGGCTGGACCCTAGTGGCGAGGGCGCACCGCGGAGAAGAGTTCGGCGCAGCCCGACTCGTTTCCGCGGCTGTCGCACCGGGCTCGGCGCCGGGGCTCACCGCCAGCCGAGGGTGATACCTCGTGAGCGCAGCCAGGCTTCGAAATCGTGTCCGTGCGCGGCGATTCCGTCGATGGCGGTGGTGGCGGCCTCGATCGCCTGCTGGGCCTCGGACGCGCTCAGATATCCGGCGGCGTGCGCGGCCAGAAGTTCGTCGACGTCGAGCAGAATCGCCTCCCGGCCGGTGCGGACGACGATGTCGAGGTAGTGATCGACCGACTTCCACATCTGCGGACCGGCCGCGGAGAAATCACCGATATCGAGGTAGAAGTCCTGATCGCGCGGGTGGGTGGGGCGGAAGTGGAAGACGGTGGCGCGCAGCGACAGCTGCGGTAGCAGCCAGGACTCGAGGTAGTGGAATTCCGGATGATCGGCGGTGCGGGCCATGTAGAGCCCCCACGGTTCGGTCCGATACGTCTCGACCGGCCGCACGAAACCCTTGGGATCGGTATTGGTAGACCCGGCGAGGTCGAAGTACTCGATCTTCGGCCGATGCAGATCGACCACGTGCCCCTGCGTCATGCCCCGAATCTACCGTCGCGGGCCCGCGAAATGCCCGCTCGCGCCGTGATTCGATGATCATCGGCGCGAGCGGGTGGTGCCGGGATCACAACCAGTGCAGCGTGACGCCCTGGGTGGTGAGCCAGCGTTCGAAGTTGTGATCGTGCGAGGCGATACCGTCGACGACGGCGGTGGCCTGCTCGAACGCCCGCTGGGCCGTCTCGGCCGACACATGGCCGGCCGCGTGCGCGGCGAACAGTTCGTCGACCCCGTGTAGCTCACAGACGTGGCCGTTGCGGGCGGCGATGTCGATGTAGTGGTATTCGGCCCGCCAGCGCTTCGGCTCGATCTTGGCGAAGTTGCCGATATAGATGTGATAGATCGGATCGCGATCGTGTGCGGCGTTGACGTGATGCATCGTGACGCGGACCGACTGCTTGGGCAGGAGCCAGGTCTCGGTGTAGCGGTAGGGCGGGGTATCGGCCGCCCGGACCAGATACAGACCCCACGGCTCGGCGTGATAACTGTCGACCGAATGGACGAAACCGCGGGAATCGGTTCTGGTGAGATCGGCGATGTCGAAATATTCGACGTGCGGTCTGTGTGCCGTCCCCGATGGTGGCACCGGAATCGGTGTTTTTCGGCCCGGAATGTTGCGATTCGACGGCATTGGGCTGACTCCATTGGGCGCGGCAGTGCGCAGAGTCCGGGTGACACGTTCAGCGAGGAAACCGGCCATAACACTTGCCCTTCTCGACTTCCGACCGGATCAGCGTACACCCGGGCAACCCCCTCCGGCGGGGTGAAAACGACACGGAATCCGGCTGATTCGGCCGTGTCGTTATCGTCGAGCCGCCCTGCTCTACCAGACATTTCGGGCATTTGGTCGCTTGATTCAATGCTGCGCGCGCGGTTGCCGGGGCAATGCTCCCGCGGGTCCGGCAAACCTCGGGCCGGACCTGTCGCCATGGTCGGTGGTAGCGCTTCGGTGGCGCCGCTGGGCGGAACTGTGCCGTCATTTTGGGGGAATTGTCGAATTATTCTGCGGGGCAGTGCGTTCGGTCTGTTGTGGCCGAAAAGCGGTGGCAGGAATCGAATTGTTCGAAATGTCCGAACGGGTCGGCCGGGAATTGCGGTCTCGGTGACGCGGGTCGGGTCGAAATGATTGGGATACGGCGTGTTCCGGAGGGAGGAACCCGTTCCGCCGCCGGCCGGTTGTGTCGACGTCCGATCGGGCGGCTCCGGTTCGCGGTGGTCGATGCCGGCCGGTGTGGATGCGGGCGTGTCGGCCGAGCCCGTGGTGTGGTCCTGGCATCGGGTGGCCGGGGGCCGCTGGTTTTGCCGTGTGGTTGCCCTGAGCGGTCGGTGCCTGCATCGCCGCGGCCGGCGGCGCCTCGCCACGCGGCGGCAGCGCCTGTGCCCGTCGATACACACTCGTGGCCGAAAAATGATCGCCGGATGTGTCGCTGTGCCCGCGGTCACGGCGCCGGAACTTGTCGGTGCCGCGGCTTACCCTGGTGACCATGGCTTTCGCAACGGAGATCCCCGCGGATTCGGACGCACCCGGCGAGCAGCCGCTGGCGCATTCGGAATTCCGGCCGATCGGGGCGATCGAACGCTCCGACGGGCGGTTCGAGGTCGTCAGCGAGCATCGGCCCGCCGGTGACCAGCCTGCCGCGATCGCGGAGCTGGAGCGGCGGTTGCGTGGCGGCGAGAAGGACGTGGTGCTGCTCGGCGCCACCGGTACCGGCAAATCGGCCACCGCGGCCTGGCTGATCGAGCGGGTCCAGCGCCCGACCCTGGTCATGGCGCCGAACAAGACCCTGGCCGCCCAGCTGGCCAACGAACTGCGCGAGATGCTGCCGCACAACGCGGTGGAGTACTTCGTCTCCTACTACGACTACTACCAGCCCGAGGCGTATATCGCGCAGACCGATACCTACATCGAGAAGGACTCCTCGATCAACGACGACGTGGAGCGGCTGCGCCATTCGGCGACGTCGAGCCTGCTCTCGCGCCGCGATGTCGTGGTGGTCGCCTCGGTCTCGTGTATCTACGGCCTGGGTACCCCGCAGTCCTATCTGGACCGCTCGGTGCAACTCGAGGTCGGCAGCGAGGTCGAGCGCGACCGGCTGTTGCGCCTGCTGGTCGATGTCCAGTACACGCGCAACGACATGGCCTTCACCCGCGGTTCGTTCCGGGTGCGCGGCGACACCGTCGAGATCATCCCCTCCTACGAGGAACTCGCGGTCCGCATCGAGTTCTTCGGCGACGAGATCGAGGCGCTGTACTACCTGCATCCACTCACCGGCGATGTGGTGCGCCAGGTCGACACCTTGCGCATCTTCCCGGCCACCCACTACGTGGCCGGGCCGGATCGGATGGAGCGCGCGGTCGCCGATATCGAGACCGAACTCGAACAGCGGCTCGCGGATCTGGAGCGGCAGGGCAAACTGCTCGAGGCGCAGCGGTTGCGCATGCGCACCCAATACGACCTGGAGATGATCCGGCAGGTCGGGTTCTGCTCCGGAATCGAGAACTATTCGCGGCATATCGACGGCCGTCCGGCCGGTTCGGCGCCGGCGACGCTGCTCGACTACTTCCCGGAGGATTTCCTCCTGATCATCGACGAGTCGCACGTGACCGTGCCGCAGATCGGCGGCATGTACGAAGGCGATATGTCGCGCAAGCGCAACCTCGTCGAATACGGTTTCCGGCTGCCCTCGGCGGTGGACAACCGCCCGCTCACCTGGGAGGAGTTCGCCGACCGGATCGGCCAGACGGTGTACATGTCGGCGACGCCGGGCCCGTACGAACTGGGCAGTACCGGCGGTGAGTTCGTCGAGCAGGTGATCCGCCCGACCGGACTGGTCGACCCGCAGGTGGTGGTCAAACCGACCAAGGGCCAGATCGACGATCTGGTGCACGAGATCCGTACCCGCACCGAACGCGACGAACGCGTCCTGGTCACCACGCTCACCAAGAAGATGGCCGAGGATCTCACCGACTATCTCCTGGGCATGGGTGTGCGGGTCCGTTACCTGCATTCGGAGATCGATACGCTGCGCCGCGTCGAACTGCTGCGGCAGCTGCGGTTGGGCGAATACGACGTGCTGGTCGGCATCAACCTGCTGCGTGAGGGCCTCGACCTGCCGGAGGTGTCGCTGGTCGCGATCCTGGACGCCGACAAGGAGGGCTTCCTGCGCAGCGCCACCAGCCTCATCCAGACGATCGGGCGTGCCGCGCGCAACGTCTCCGGCGAAGTGCACATGTACGCCGACAAGGTGACCGACTCGATGCGCCAGGCCATCGACGAGACCGAACGGCGGCGGGCCAAGCAGGTCGCCTACAACGAAGCCAACGGCATCGATCCGAAACCGCTGCGCAAGAAAATCGCCGACATCCTCGATCAGGTCTACCGTGAGGCCGACGAGACCGAGGTGGAGGTCGGCGGATCCGGGCGCAATGCCAGCCGCGGACGCCGTGCCCAGGGTGAACCCGGGCGCGCGGTGAGCGCCGGGGTGTACGAGGGCCGCGATATCGCGAATATGCCTCGCGCGGAACTGGCGGATCTGGTGGCCCAGTTGACCGATCAGATGATGAACGCCGCCCGCGAATTGCAGTTCGAGCTGGCCGGGCGATTGCGCGACGAGATCGCCGACCTGAAGAAGGAGTTGCGGGGTATGGATGCCGCCGGGCTGAAATGAGTTCCCGCGCAGTATCTTTCCCGCGCTCGCGGCGGTGCCCCGGCCGGGCCGGGGCACCCGCGCGGCCCGCGTCAGCTCTGCGTGGCCATCCACTCGTTGACCCGGCGCTCGGCCTCCTCGCGCGAGACGTCCTCGACCCGGGTCATGACCACCCAGCGGTGTCCGAACGGATCCATCACCAGCCCGTAGCGGTCGCCGGTGACGAACGTCTGCGGCTCCTCGACCCGGGCGGCGCCGTGTTCGGCGGCGCGGGCGACGACCGCGTCGGCATCGGGGCAGTAATGCACGATGCTGGTGTGCACCCAGTCCGATTCGGGTGCGCGCACCCCGTGTTCGGGGATGGGCATACCCATCTGGATGGTGGAATCGCCGATCGCCAGTTCGGCGTGCGCCGGTTGCCCGTCGGGAAGGTCGTTGCGGCTGAGCACCTTCGCGCCGAAGACCGCGGAGTAGAACTCGATGGCCTTGTTGCCGTCGGGTACGGCCAGGAAACAGTTGATGGAGTGATAACCCTCGGGAATGGGATTGACGTCGTTGCTCATGGGAACAACTCTCGTCCATCGCGAGGAATAGATCTTGTAAGAAAGCGACAGCCTCATCCGCGGTGGGAGACGGGCCGTGCCGACCGGTGACGAGCGCGCGAAAGGCGCTGCGCTGCATCCGGTTCCGGTGCCTCCGCCGGAGGTCACCAAGGGCATCCTGCATCCCCGCGAACAGGAGCGTCACCGCAGGCTGATCCGGCTGCCGGCCGGCCCGCACACGGCCGAATTCGTCGAATGGTATTGGTCGGTCTCCTGGGATCTGCGCGGCCGGCCGCCCTATCAGGCGCAGGTGCTGCCGTTCCCCTCGGTCAACGTCAGCTTCGAGCGGTCCGCCACCCGCACCGGCGGATTCGTCAACGGTGTGACCACCGGCAAATTCGTGCGGGAACTGACGGGGGAGGGGGAAACCTTCGCCGCCAAATTCCGTCCCGGCGGCTTCGGCGCCTTCACCGGCATCGACGTCGGCGCCCTGCGCGATACCACGATCGAACTGACCGAGGTGCTGCCGGAGGCCGCGGGCCTGACCGAACGCGTGCTGGCGACCGACAGCGCCGAGGAGCGCCGTGACATCGTCGACGCCTACCTCGCCCGCGCCGCGCGCCGCCGCACGCCCAACGACAACTACCTGCTGGTGTTACGGATCATCGCCGCGATGGAAGCCGATCCCGAGCTGACCCGGGTCGATCAGGTCACCGCCCGTTTCGACATTCCGATCCGCACCCTGCAACGCCTGTTCCGCCGCTACGTCGGCGCCGGGCCGAAATGGGTGCTGCGCCGCTATCGCCTCCAGGACGGCGCACAACTGCTGGCACAGGGCCGCACCGACGATCTGGCGACGCTGGCGCTGGAACTCGGCTATTTCGATCAGGCCCATTTCAGCCGCGAATTCGCGAACGAAATCGGAATGGCGCCGCTGGAATACGCACGCGCATCGCTACTGTCACACCACGCCTCACCCGGCGATCCGGCGCCGGATCGCTGATTCGTTTCGGCCACTCCGGTTCCGGGAATATCCGAACACATAAGTAGTTGAATGCTGTACTACCAGCCCGGCGGCGGTGCCGCCGGCCGACAGAGGAGTTGGCGATGAGTGTTCTGGTGCTGATCGGGCGCATTCTGTTCGTCATATTGTTCGCGAGTTCGGCGATCGGGCATCTGACCCAGGCCGACGCGATGACCGGCTACGCCCGCAGCAAGGGTGTTCCGATGGCGAAGGGGGCGGTGCTGGGTTCGGGCGTGGTCCTGCTGCTCGGCGCCTTGAGCGTGCTGCTCGGAGTGTGGGCCGATCTGGGTGCGTTGCTGCTGTTCGTCTTCCTGCTGCCGACCGCATTCCTGATGCACCCCTTCTGGAAGGAATCCGATGCTCAGGCCAAACAGGGCGAGATGATTCATTTCAACAAGGATCTGGCATTGGCCGGTGCTGCCCTGATGTTGTTCGCCTTCTTCGCCCATGTCGACGATCTCGGCGCCACAATCACCGGACCGTTATTCCACCTCGGATGAACGCGGAACGACCCGCATTCATCATTCGGCGGTTATTCCCTCGCGCATCCGGAAACCGCCGGAATCGGTTCTCGCCGCCGTGAATTGTGATTTCTCACCATCACGCCCGGGTGCGCTCTGTGCATCCGGGCAATCGCGGTCCGTGCAATTGCGGGAAACCCTTCTGTGACGAAAATCCCAGGGCCACAACCGGGTTCGCCAGTGCGACGACGATCGCAGAGCGATGTGGCCGGTTTCGGGATCGGCGCTGGTGAGACGGGTCGCGCGGCCGCCCGGCCGGCTAATGTGTCCTGCGGATCGCGGGGCGCACCGATGTGATGTATTGCGATTGTCGATGATTCCGGCGCGATAACGGTTATGGTCTAGCGCAGTTGCCCGCGCGGGTTTCTGCTCCGGAATTGCGCGCAGGCATCCGCCCACTTGTACGTTTGGAGGAAAGATGACCGCCTACCGGTCCATTGTCGTCGGTACCGATGGCTCGGATTCGTCGTACGTCGCTGTCGAGAAGGCTGCCGCGCTGGCCGGCGACGCGGGCGCCACCCTGTACGTCGCGTGCGCGTACTACCCGACCGACGACCGCGATGTGGCCGCCGCGGCCGACGTCCTCAAGGACGAGGCCTACCAGGTACGCGGCTCGGCCCCCACCAACGAGATCCTGCGGGTCGCGCGGGACAAGGCGGTCGCCGCCGGGGCGGCCAACATCGTGGAGCGGGCCGTCGTCGGCGAACCCGTGGAATCGCTGCTGAACCTGGTCAAGGAGGTGGAGGCCGATCTGCTGGTCGTCGGTAACCGCGGCCTCAACACCCTGGCCGGGCGTCTGCTCGGTTCGGTGCCCTCCGACGTCGCCCGCAAGTCGCGCAGCGACGTCCTGATCGTGCACACCGTTCGCTGACATTCGCATGACCGGCCGCCCGGGGCCTCAGCGCAATGCGCCGAGGACCTCGGGCAGCGTGCCGGTGTGAACCACCGATAATCGCTGGGTGGCACGGGTGAGCGCCACGTACAGATCGTTGAGCCCGCGCGGCGATTCGTCCAGGATGGCCTGCGGTTCCACCAGCACGACCGCGTCGAACTCCAGGCCCTTCACCTCCGCCACCGTCAGCACCTGCACGGAATCGCCCGCCAGCGAGGCGAATTCGCTCACCGTCGCATGCGGGGCCAGAACGGCGGTGATTCCCGGCTTACCGGCCTCGGCGGCGACGAGTTCGGTGACCGCGGCCAGCGAACCGCCGGCCGCCACCTGCACGGCCTGCGGCGGAAAGCCGGATTCCCGGACCGATCGCGGGATGGTCGCCTCCGGATCGATCGCCGCCAGCACATCGGCGGCCACCGCCATGATCTCGGCGGGCGTGCGGTAGTTGACCGTCAGTTCCGTGAGCTTCCAGCGCTGTGCGACATAGGGTTCCAGCATCCGCTGCCATGACGATGCGCCCGCGGGATCGCCCGTCTGCGCCACATCGCCGACCACCGTTACCCAGCGATTCGGAATGCGCCGCATCACCATTCGCCACGCCATCTCCGACAGCTCCTGCGCCTCGTCGATGATCACGTGCCCGTAGGTCCAGCTGCGATCACCGGCGGCCCGCTCGGCGGTCGTCTGGCGGTTGCGCACATGCTGGCGTTCGGCGAGCTGGCCGGCGTCGATCAGGTCGTAGGCCATCAGGATTTCCGGATCCAGATCGTCCTCGAGGTCCTGCGGCGCCGAACCGGTCAGGATGTCGAGCGCCTCCTGCGCCTCGGCCAGTTGCGCGCGCCACCGCCGCCGTGAGCGCTCCCGTTCCTCGGCGTCGTCGATGCCCAGCAGTTCGGCCAGCTCGTCGAGTAGCGGCGCGTCCGCGGCCGCGAATGCGGGCCCGCTCGCCGGGTCGAGGGCGTGGAACAGCTCCTTGCGGTCCTCGGCGCTGAGCCGGTCCGCGGCATGCGCCAGCCGCTCGGGCTCGGCCCACAGATCGGCGAGCACCTGCTGCGGGGTCAGGATCGGCCACAACTGCGCGATCGCGCGCTGAATGCCGGCGTCCGCGCGCATCTCGTCACGGATCTCGGTCAGGTCGGCCTGGCTCAGCAGATTGCGCCCGGTGTTCGACGGGCGGCGCCCGGCGGCGGCATCGGCCTCGTCGACGGTGTCGGCGAACTGGTCCTTGCCGATGATCTGCGCCAGCTGGTCGGTCAGCGCGTCCACCACCGAGGCGGCGAAGATCGGGCGGGCGAGGTTGTGCGGGCGGCACGAGGAGCGGGCCCGGCCGCGAGCGCGGGTGGCGATCTTGCGATCCAGCGTCAGCTCGTACCCGTCGAAGTCGAGGCGGACCGGGTCGCGCGGCACCTCCTGCCGGTCGCGCACCGCCTTCTTCAGCACATCGAGCATGTCGAGCGAACCCTTGAGTTCGCCCGCGCGCAGCGAATCCTCCAGTGTCGCTTCGACTCCCGGATACAGATTGCCGATCGTGGACAGCAGCACACCGGTCTCGCCCAGCGACGGCAGCACCTGGCCGATGTAGTCGAGAAAGGTGGAATTGGGGCCGATGATCAGCACACCGGCCTTGTCGAGCTGCTGACGGTAGGTGTAGAGCAGATACGCCGCGCGGTGCAATGCGACCGCGGTCTTTCCGGTACCCGGCCCGCCCTGGACCACCAGGACGCTGCGGTGTTCGGAGCGGATGATGGCGTCCTGCTCGCTCTGGATCGTCTCGACGATATCGGTCATATGGCCGGTGCGCGCCGCGTTCAGGGCGGTGAGAAGGGCGCTCTCACTGCCGACGCCGCCGTCGTCGGACTCGATCGCGCCGGCGCGGCGCGCCATCTCCAGATCGAGGTATTCGTCGCTGATTCCGGTCACGGCGCGATTGCGCGAGCGGATGTGCCGGCGCCGAGTCACGCCGTCGGGGGCGGCGGTGGTCGCGAGGTAGAACGGCCGGGCCAGCGGGGCCCGCCAGTCGAGCAGGAGGGTGTTGTAGTCGTCGTCCTCGTCGAGGATGCCGAGGCGGCCGATGTAGCGGTACTCGCCCTCGGCACTCGCGTCGCCGGTGTCCTCCGTGTTCTCCGCGGTCAGATCGATCCGGCCGAAGCACAGCCCGTTCTCGGCGGCGTCGTATTTGGCCAGATCCTCGGAGTAGAGCTGGGTGAACGATTCGCGTTCGCTGCGGGCCTGCGGGGTGCCGCCGGTCTCCAGCAGTACCGTCCGCAGGCGGCGCTGGGCGTATTCGCGCATACCGTCCAGCCGCTGATACAGCAGGGTGAGATAGCTCTGCTCCCGCTCCAGTTCGGCGGCGCGATCGGTGGCGGGGCGATCCTCGGTGAGGCGGTCGGGCAAAACGGAACTCCTTGTCACCACAGGGGCCGAGCGGGCCGCGCGCGAAGAGAACGGAATCGTCGAGTCTAGTGGGGGTTCGTCGGACTCGCCGTAGTCCCAGGTGAACGCGCCGCGAACACGGTAGTGAAATGTTGCACTACCGGGAACGGATCGTAGAAGTGATGGAGGAGGCGCTTCCACTCCCGATAGTCCGCAGAGCCGCGGAAGCCCTCGGTGTGATCGCTGAGTTGCTCCCACTCCACCAGCAGCAGATACGTGTGCGGCGACTCGGCGGATTTCGACAGCGTCAGCGACCGGAACCCGGGCGCCCGGGCGATCAGGGGGCGCGCCTGCTCGAACGCCGCCTCGAATTCGGCCGTGCGATCGGGCACGACAGGCAGCAGCGCGTGTTCGAGGATCATCTGCGGGTCTTTCAGGAGGCGTGGGTGTTGTTCGGCCGCCGTCCCAGCGCGTTGCTCTCGGAGGTTGCCGGCTTGGCACGGTACATCGCCAGATCCGCGTCGTGCAGCACCGCTTCGGGAGTGCGCGGATCACCCGGGCGCAGCGCGGTGACGCCGATCGAGGCCTCGATGTGGATGCGGTGACCGCGCGCGATGATCGGCTCGGCCATCGTCTGGCGCAGCCGGGCGATCAGTCCGTCCAGATCCTCCGGCTGGGTACGGCCGGACAGCAGCACCAGGAATTCGTCGCCGCCGATGCGGCCCACCACGTCGTCGGTGCGCAGGCCGCGCTGCAGGCGCTGGGCCACGATCTGCAGCACGGTATCGCCGATCGCGTGGCCCAGGGTGTCGTTGATGGCCTTGAATCCGTCGAGGTCGATGAACAGCACGTTCGACACCGGTGACTGTTCGTCGACACCCAGCGCGGTCGCCAGCCGCGAGAGCACCAGCGACCGATTCGCCAGCCCGGTGAGTGGATCGTGGGTCGCCTGATACTCCAATTGCCTTCGGCTGGCACGGAATTCGGTGACGTCGTTGAACGAGGAGACGGCCGGTGAGTCGGGTGCGCCGGGGTTGAGCAACCGGCTCGAACCCGACAGCCAGCGTCGCTGCCCGTCCGGGCGGTCCACACCGAACACGTAGCGGGAGATGGTTTCCCCGGTGGCCAGCGTCCGCGCCACCGGGTGATGGCTCGGAGCCAGCGGCTGGGCGTTCGCGTCCAACAGCGTCAGCGGCAGCGAATCGATGCGGCGGCCGATCAGATTGTCGCCGTCCTGACCGAAGATGCGCAGCGCCGCCGGATTGATCGATTCGATCCGGCCCTCGCGGTCGATGACGACCACACCCTCCTCGAGTTGCGACACCACGGCCGTGAAATGGTGTTCGGCCCGGCGTTGCGCGGCCTCGGCCCGGCGTTGCGCGGTGAGGTCGTGGATCACCACCTGATAGGCGAGCCGGTTCTGCCAGACGGTGAGCACCGAGACCGTCTCGACGTCGACGGCCTGGCCGTCGCAGCGAATCAGGGTCATTTCCGCTGTTTCGGACGCGTCGCCGGTCTGATGCAGCCGGTCGATGCGCTCGAGCATCGCCGGCACGTCGCGATGCGCCACGAACTGGGCGACCGGATGTCCGACCACCTCGTCCACTCCCGGGGCGGCCAGCAGCCGCACGATCGCCGGATTGGCGAAGACGACGACGCCGTCCTCGTGCACGACGACACCGTCGGGACTGTGCTCGACCAGCGTGCGGTACCGCTGGGCGAGTTGTTCGGCGTCCATCACGCCGTCGGACCGGTTCTCACCTGCCTCAACCACATGTAACCCCCTGATCATGGTCTGTCAGGTCAATTGGCGCACGGGATCATTCTGATGGTGACGTACCGCGGATCACAGTGCGGACGGTATTGGTTCGGTCACAGTTCAGGTTCTAATCGGGCCTGTGAGTGATCATGACAGGTGCCCGTTCCCGCGGTAACGGCGGAGGGTACGCTGTCGGGTTCGGGTTCGGGTTCGGTCCGGTCGGGGGACCGGACCGGGTGTGACGCCGGAGGCAGTAGCCCAGGCAGGGTGTAGGAGCGCGAATGCCGAACACAACCCCGATATCAACTCGAGAATATCAAGATCGTATGCCGATCGCAGGTATCGGCGTGGTCAGCGGTTACGGCTGGGGCCGGGAAACGCTGTGGCGCGGTCTGCACACCGGTAAGGCGGCCGCCCGGCTCTACCCCGGCTACGGTCCCGATCGCGACGAATACGCGTGGGTTGCGCTGGTACCCGAGGGCGGCGACGAGTCGCTCAGTCCGAGCCGCTACGCCCGCGCGGTGCAGGAGGCCGCGCGCGAGGCGATCGCCGATGCGGCCGAACGAGGCTGGCGTCCGGGCGGCACCGTCGGGGTGATCCACGCGATCGTGCTCGGCGATGTCCGCGACTGGGAGGATTTCTACCTCACCGACGACAGCCGCCGTCGTTCCCGCGACTATCTGCGGCTGCTGCCGTCGACCCCGATTTCGCTGCTGATGCAGGAGTTCGGCTTCCACGGACCGTCGATGAACGTCTCGGCGGCCTGCAGTTCGGCCAACGTCGCGCTGATCACGGCGCAGATGTGGCTGGATCAGGGTTTCGCCGACGACGTCGTATGCGTGACCACCGACCTGTCGTCGAGCCCCGATATGGTCCACCACTTCGTGCAGATGGGCGCGGCGGTGATCGACGCCGATCCGCTGGAGGCGTGCCGGCCGTTCCAGGAGGGCAGCCGCGGGTTCAGCTTCGGCGAGGCATCGGTGGCGTTCGTGGTCTCCCGGCAGGTGGAGCGGCCGTACTGCGCGATGCTCGGCGGGGCGATGACCAATGACGCTTATCACGTCGTGTCCGTGGACCCCGGTCTGGAGCGGATACTGGACTGTACGCACCGGGCCCTGGACCGGGCCGGGGTGCGCCCCGGGGACGTGAGTTACTACAACGCCCACGGTCCGGGAACCCGGCAGTGTGATGTGGCCGAACGGGCCGTGCTGGCGCGGATCTTCGACGACCGCCCGCAGGTCTATTCGATCAAGCCGCTGACCGGACATTGCATGGGTGCGGCGGCCGGCGTCGAGATCGCGGCGACGGCCCTGGGTTACGAGCGCGGCGTCGTGGTGGCGCCGCCGATCGTGGCCGAGGCGCATCCTCGCCTGCTGGACGGACCCACCCCGTTCGACGGCGGATTCACGGTGAAGACCTCGCTCGGTATGGGCGGGCACAACTCCGTGGTGGTGCTCGGTCCGGCGTGACAGCGGGCCCGCTCGGGGCGGTGCCGGAGGGTCCGCTCGCGGCGTGTCGCCGAACTTGTCGGTGGGTGTGCCTAGCATGGCGTCCGGGGAGATTCTGGACGCCGAATTTCGATCGAGAAGGGACAGCCGGTGGCGGATCTGTTGACCGTGCGCGGAGCTCGGGAGCACAACCTGAAGGGAGTGGACCTCGACCTGCCACGGGACAGCCTCATCGTGTTCACCGGACTCTCCGGGTCCGGTAAATCGAGCCTCGCCTTCGACACCATCTTCGCCGAGGGCCAGCGCCGCTACGTCGAATCGCTGTCGGCCTACGCGCGCCAGTTCCTGGGGCAGATGGACAAGCCCGATGTGGATTTCATCGAGGGTCTCTCCCCGGCGGTCTCGATCGACCAGAAGTCGACCAACCGCAACCCGCGCTCGACCGTCGGCACCATCACCGAGGTCTACGACTATCTACGCCTGCTGTATGCCCGCGCCGGAACGCCGCACTGCCCGGTCTGCGGTGAGCTGATCGCCAAGCAGACCCCGCAGCAGATCGTGGATCAGGTGCTGGAGATGGAGCCGGGCACCCGCTTCCAGGTGCTGGCCCCGGTGGTGCGGACCCGCAAGGGCGAATTCGTGGACCTGTTCGACCAGCTCAACACCCAGGGCTACTCCCGGGTGCGCGTCGACGGCGTGGTGTATCCGCTCACCGAGCCGCCGAAGCTGAAGAAGCAGGAGAAGCACGACATCGAGGTCGTGATCGACCGGCTGGCGGTGAAGCCGACTTCCAAACAGCGACTGACCGATTCGATCGAGACGGCGCTGCGGCTGGCCGACGGCATCGTGGTCCTGGACTTCGTCGACCGCGACGAGCACGCACACGACCGCGAGCGGCGGTTCTCCGAGAAGCTGGCCTGCCCGAACGGTCACCCGCTCGATATCGAGGACCTGGAACCGCGATCGTTCTCCTTCAACTCGCCCTACGGCGCCTGCCCGGACTGCACCGGTCTCGGCATTCGCAAGGAGGTCGATCCGGATCTGGTGGTACCCGATCCGGAACTGAGCCTCAACGACGGCGCGATCGCCCCGTGGTCGCGCGGGCAGACCGCCGAATACTTCAACCGGCTGCTGTCCGGGCTGTCCGAGGCGATCGGCTTCTCGATGGACGCGCCGTGGAACACGTTGCCGCTCAAGGCCCGTAAGGCGGTGCTCGAGGGCAGTTCCGACCAGGTGCACGTGTCCTACACCAACCGCTACGGCCGCAAGCGGTCCTATTACGCCGATTTCGAGGGCGTGATGCCGTTCCTGCAGCGGCGGCTGGAGAGCACCGAATCCGAGCAGATGAAGGAGCACTACGACGGGTACATGCGCGATGTGCCGTGCCCGGTCTGTAGCGGTGCGCGGCTGCGTCCGGAGATCCTGGCCGTCACCCTCAACGCCGAGGGCGGACGCCGCTCCATCGCCGAGGTGTGTGATCTCTCGATCCGCGACTGCTCACGTTTCCTGAACTCGCTCGCGCTGGGGGAGCGGGAGGCCGCGATCGCCGGCCAGGTACTCAAGGAGATCCAGGCCCGGCTGGGCTTCCTGCTCGACGTCGGCCTGGAATATCTGACGCTGTCGCGGGCGGCGGCGACGCTGTCCGGCGGTGAAGCGCAGCGGATCCGGCTGGCCACCCAGATCGGCTCGGGGCTGGTCGGTGTGCTGTACGTACTGGACGAGCCGTCCATCGGCCTGCACCAGCGCGACAACCGGCGTCTGATCGAAACCCTCACGCGGCTGCGCAATCTCGGCAACACGCTCATCGTAGTCGAACACGACGAGGACACCATCCACTCCTCGGATTGGGTCGTCGACATCGGCCCGCTGGCCGGCGAGCACGGCGGCCAGGTCGTCTACAGCGGCCCGTATCCGGGCCTGCTCGAGGATCCGAATTCGCTGACCGGCGCCTACCTGTCCGGCCGCGAGGTGATCGAGGTGCCGCTGGTGCGCCGGCCGGTGTCGAAGAAGAAGCAGCTCACCGTGGTCGGCGCGAATGAACACAATCTGCGCGGCATCGACGTGGCCTTCCCGCTCGGCGTGCTGACGTCGGTGACGGGCGTCTCCGGCTCCGGGAAGTCGACGCTGGTCAACGACATTCTGGCGACCGTCCTGGCGAACAAGCTCAACGGCGCGCGGCAGGTGCCGGGCCGGCACACCCGGATCAACGGGCTCGATCACCTCGACAAGCTGGTGCAGGTCGACCAGTCGCCGATCGGGCGCACCCCGCGTTCGAACCCGGCGACCTACACCGGCGTCTTCGACAAGATCCGCACCCTGTTCGCGGCCACCACCGAGGCCAAGGTGCGCGGCTATCAGCCGGGCCGGTTCTCCTTCAACGTCAAGGGCGGGCGGTGCGAGGCCTGTTCCGGCGACGGCACGTTGAAGATCGAGATGAACTTCCTGCCGGATGTGTACGTGCCCTGCGAGGTGTGCCACGGCGCCCGCTACAACCGGGAAACCCTCGAGGTGCACTACAAGGGCAAGACCATCGCCGAGGTGCTCGACATGTCGATCGAGGAGGCGGCCGAATTCTTCGAGCCGGTCACCTCGATCCACCGCTACCTCAAGACGCTGGTCGATGTCGGCCTGGGATATGTGCGGCTGGGCCAGAGCGCCCCGACTTTGTCCGGTGGTGAGGCACAGCGCGTGAAACTGGCCGCCGAACTGCAGAAGCGCTCGACCGGGCGCACGGTCTACATCCTCGACGAGCCGACCACCGGCCTGCACTTCGAGGACATCCGCAAACTGCTCGCGGTGATCAACGGACTGGTCGACAAGGGCAATACGGTGATCGTCATCGAACACAATCTGGACGTCATCAAGACCTCCGACTGGGTGATCGATATGGGTCCCGAGGGCGGTTCCGGCGGTGGCACCGTGATCGCAGAGGGCACCCCGGAAGATGTTGCGGCCGTTGCCGACAGCTACACGGGCCAGTTCCTGCGCGAGGTCCTCGACAAGCCGGTCGCACCGGCGAAGACGACGAAGACCAAGAAGGCGACGGCCGCCAAGTCGTCGGCTGCCAAGCCCGCCGGCCGTCGCAAGACGGCTGCCGTCGGCTGAGCAACGCGCGACGGGCCCGCGGGGTTTCCAGCGGGTCCGCCGCGCCTGCGCCGACGCTGCGCGGGTGATGTCTGTGCCGTCGCGCCGGGTGCGCGACTGCTGGTCGAATGTGTTGTCTCTCAACTACGTCGATCGGTGACTGCGGCGCCGATGGGCCCCGGCTCGATCAGACGGCGTCCCAGCTGTCGGCGCCGCGGCGCCGGCCGAGCTGGCGGCGCCGGAAGAAGACCTCTTCCACCGAGACCGAACTGGCGGCCACCGCGCCGGCCACCGTGGTCAGCCGCGGGTCGTCGCTGCGTTCGTCCAGATGCCATTGCACCCCCGCGCGGCGCTCCGGCGGCAGCATCGCCCAGCGGCTGCCGATCCGCGTCTGAACCGAATGAGAGCCGGTGGCAACGATATCCAGCAGCACGGGCCACAGATCGGCCTCGGTGGCGTGCGAGGGCAGCGCCGCGATCGTGGCGTCGGACTGCTGCGCGAGCATATCCGCCAGCGCCGGCCGCATCGTGGGATCGAGCTGTGCCAGCAGGGCGAACACACCGCGCCAGGGCGCCGGATCGGAGCAGCCCTCCAGGCCCTGCAGCAGCGCGCCGGTGACCGTGGTATCGGTGAAGATCGGTAATGCCGCCATCGAAGCCAGGGCGGCCGGACGCAAGGTGTCGAAGAAGACGGCCATATCGCGCACCGCCCGGCCGTGGATCGCGGTCGTCACCAGATTGCCCAGCATTGCGGGTGTACCGACGCCCAGCACGATATCTCCGACGTCGGCGACAACGTCGGAGTCGCAGCGCGCGAAGATCGACAACGCCGCCAGCCGCAATTCCGGCGACCCGTGCAGGACGGTCTGGATCATGCGCGGCATCCGGCGCGCCGGCCCGTTCAGCAACTGGCGCAGCACTGAGGTCAGGGCGTTGGTCGAGAACGCGAACGACGCCGAGAAGATCAGGCCTTCGTCGTCGGGGACGCCGCGCTCCACGGCCTCGATCAACCGTGCCGAGGCATAGCCGAGAAACGGCCCCGCGGTGATGTAGTCGCGCCGGCGCAAGACCTCGTTGACGATCTGCACGATCGGCTCCGGCGGCGCGATATCGGCCAGTTCACCGACCGTGCGCGGATCCAGATACGGCGCGCAGTCGGCCGCGTAGCCGATGCCGAGCAGCGCGACGGTTTCGGCGGCCTTCTTCGGATGGTCGACGCCCACCGCGCCGGCCGCGCGCCCGGTCAGCGCGGACGGCACCAGCTTCTGCACCAGCGGTATCGAGATGCCGAGCGGAATGATCGGCACCAATCTGCTTATCCGCTTGAAGGTTTCGGCATGCTGATCGAAGACGACCGCCGCCATCCGCTGCTGTAATTCGTGCAGATTCCGGGCGCCGAGCCGTTCCAGATGCGCGAGTCGTTCCGGCGGTACGTGCAGGGTGCGGGCGAGCAGGATGAGCTGGGCTCGGGTTACCGGATCCGTCATCAGTCCAGCAGGTTCCCGAACATGATCTTCTTCGCCGGCGTGCGCAGTGGCCGCGGCAGGGCGCTGATCATCGTGTCCACCGACTGCGACAGCGC
This sequence comes from Nocardia sp. BSTN01, assembly GCF_015354405.1. Classification (GTDB taxonomy): domain Bacteria; phylum Actinomycetota; class Actinomycetes; order Mycobacteriales; family Mycobacteriaceae; genus Nocardia. The sequence continues at coordinate 45,915 of NZ_JADKYP010000029.1, forward strand.
CTTCGCCTCCTCCTGACGTGCCTGCGTGAACAGCAGCAACAGGTCGGCGCACTCGTGATCGGTCAGTAGATCCGTGGCGGCGGTCGGGCCGCCGAGTTCGTGGTCCAGATCTCTTCTGGCGGTCATGCTGCACCCCGGTATCGTCACGTCTTCCGCTGGAACGTACCCATGAAGACATTCGGCGAATCATAGAAGGCGGCTACCGTGCGGCGAGGGCGAAACTGCGCGCATTGGGGCAAGTCACCGCGAGCAACGGGTGGTGCTCGAGCGCGACAACGACCAACCGGTCCGCACGCCGCCACTCGTCCGCCGCACACACCTGCGACGATCGGGGTATGGCGATCCCGACCGCATTCACCGAAATCCTCTCCGTCCGCCACCCGATCGTGTCCGCGCCGATGGGTGGGGAAGCGGGCGGGGCACTGGCCGCCGCGGTGTCCGAGGGGGGCGGCCTGGGACTCGTCGGTGGCGGTCGCGGCGATCGGGAATGGGTCGAGCGCGAACTGCGACTGGTGCGCGAGAACACCACCGCGCCATGGGGAATCGGCTTCCTGAGCTGGGCGATCGACCGGACCGTACTGGACCATGCGCTGTCGTTCGATCCTGCAGCGGTCCTGTTGTCCTTCGGCGATCCCCTGCCCTTGGCCGCGACCGTCCGGGACGCCGGTGCGGTGTTGATCGTCCAGGTCACCGATGTCGACGAGGCGCGCCGGGCGCTGGACGCGGGCGCGGATGTGCTGGTGGCGCAGGGCAGCGATGCCGGCGGTCACTGCGCCGCCCAGGGCATCGGGACCCTGTCGTTCGTGCCGACGGTCGTCGATCTGGCGGATGCGGTGCCGGTCCTCGCCGCCGGTGGAATCGCCGACGGTCGCGCGGTCGCGGCCGCCTTGGCGCTGGGCGCGGCCGGAGCGATGGTGGGTACCCGCTTCCAGGCGACCCACGAGGCCCTGGTGCCCGCCGAACTGGGCGAGGCCCTGGTGGATGCCACCGGCGGCGATACCGAGGTGAACTGGACTCTCGACATCGCCCGCGGCGCACCGTGGCCGGAGAAATATCCCGCCCGTACGCTGCGCAACACCTTCCTCGACCGGTGGCGCGGGCGCGACGACGAACTGCGCACCGACGAGATCGCCCTGCGCGAGTACCGGGACGCCGCCGCCCGCAACGACCTCACCGCCGTTCCGGTGTGGGCGGGCCAAGCCGTCGACCGGATCACCTCGATCGCTTCGGCGACCGAACTGGTGGGCCTTCTCGCCGAGGAGACGGACGCGGCGCTTCGGCGAATCACGCTGCGCGACAACTGATCCGTGCCCGACTCGCGGTGCCGCGTTCCTCGGCGGCCCGCTTCGCCCGGGAGTCGTTCACCTCGAACGATGTGCGCCGACGCAGATGGTGATGTGCCGGCATCTTGACGGCCTAACGACTCGTCAACCATTATGAACACACGTTCATGAACACGTGTTCATAATAATCGCGAGGAGACCGTGATGACCCACATCGTCAACACCGCACAGTCCGAGGCGTGGAACGGCTACGAGGGCGAACACTGGGCCGGCCACGCCGACCGTTACGACGCGGTGAACTCCGGGATCAACGAGCCGTTGCTGGCCGCGGCGCAGGTCGCTCCGGGAGATCGCGTCCTCGACATCGGTTGCGGCAATGGCCAATTGACGCGGGCGGCGGCGCGGCGGGCGGCCTCGGCGACCGGGGTCGACCTCTCCGGGCCGATGCTGGCGCGGGCGCGCCTGCTCGCCGAAGCCGAAGGCGTGCACAACGTTTCGTTCGAGCAGGGAGATGCGCAGGTGTTCGGCTTCGCACCCGGCTCCTACGATGTGGCGACGAGCCGGTTCGGCATCATGTTCTTCGCCGATCCGGTGGCGGCGTTCACCAACATCGCCCGCGCGCTGGGTCCCGGCGGGCGGCTCGCGGTGGCGGTCCCGGCCATGGCGGACTCCGAGATCGCCGGCGTCTTCGCCGCCGCCGCGGCGCATCTGCCCGGTTTCGAGGTGGGACACGGCTTCAACGCCTTCGCCGATCCCGCGGCCACCGCCGACCTGCTCGGCGCGGCCGGATTCGCCGGTGTCGGAAACGAACTCGTCGTCACCGACAGCATCTGGGGCGCGGATGTCGACGATGCCACCGAATTCGTCGTGGGCTGGGGGCCTGTGCGATATCACCGGCTGCGCAACGACTTCGGCACCGATGCCGAGGTCCGGGCAGCCGTCGCCGCCGCGCTCGCGCCGTTCGCCGGTGACGGCCCGGTCCGGTTGCGCGCGGCCTCCCGCGTCGTCACCGCCACCGTCGCACTACCGTAGGTCGCATGTCACCCCGACGGGCGGCGGCACTGCACGACCGCGACGACCGCGATCTGCGTGCCCATCTGATCGCCACGGCTGAAACGTTGTTCGCCGAACAGGGCGCCGCCGGGCTCACCGTGCGCGCCATCGCCCGGGCCGCCGGGGTGTCCGACGGGGTGCTCTACAACCATTTCGCCGACAAGGAGGAACTGCTCGCCGCGGCGCTGCGGTCTCATGTCGAATCGGTGGATCGGAGTTTTCCGCCGCTGCCCGCCGCCGGTAGCGGCGATCTCGCGGAGAACCTGGCGGTGTGCCTGCGTCAGGGGCTGGCGCTGCATCAGGCGGTATTGCCCGTGTTCGCGGGTCTGATCACCCAGCCCACGGTCCTGGCCAGATTCGCCGAAACGGAAGGCCGGCAACGGATGTGGCGCGAACAGCTGGTCGACTATCTGCGCGCCGAACGCGATCTGGGCCGAGTGGCGGCCGATGCGGACGTCGATGCGGCCGCCGCGGTCCTGATCGGCATCTGTCACGACGCGGTGCTGTCGTCGCTGCTGTCGGGAACGCCGCGCCCGTTCGTGCCGCCCCCGGTGGAGGCCGTCGTCGCCACCCTGCTCACTGGGATCGCCGTGCGGTGATCGGCGCGGCGCCACGCACGTGCCGGCAGCAGCGGGCGGGTGCGTCGCAGCGCGCCCGGCGCTGCCCGTCGTACCGGCGCCCGCTGCGCCGCCATACGACTCGGCGGCACCGTCGCAGCCCGACGCCATGGGGTGCGGTCGCGATCACCCTGGGAATGCGGTCGCGATCGGTGGATGCGGAACGCCGGCGGACGCGGCCGGCGCGGGCGCACCTCTGCTCAGTAGACCGGCCCGGTGTACTTCTCGCCCGGTCCCGCACCCGGCGCATCCGGATGCGCCGACGACTCCCGGAACGCCCGCTGCAGCGACTGCAGACCCTCGCGGATGGGTCCGGCGTGCGGGCCCAGATATTCGACCGAGGCCGTCACCAGACCGGCGAGGGCCGTGATCACGCGGCGGGCCTCGTCCAGGTCGCGGCGCGGGCTGGAGTCGGGATCCTCGTCGGCGAGGCCGAGCTTCTCGGCGGCCGAGCTCATCAGCATCACCGCGGCCCGGCTGATCACCTCGACGGCGGGGATGTCGGCCAGCTCCCGCACCGTTTCCTGATCCGCGGACTCACTCAGGGCCGACGGGTCGCCGGCATGCTCGCTCATATCCGTAGCATGTCATCGAGTTCGCGTCGACGGGTTGCGGGGGCGGCCGATTGGGAGTAGGGGCGCCCGCGGTGTTAAAGTGGTCGGCGACGACCGCCCCGGTCCTGTGCTGGAACCGATCCAGTGCACCGGTTCGGGGCTGTAAGTGGAGCCCGACTCCCACCATCGGCCGGCCTGCGTGCCAGGTTCGATGGTCCGGTCACCCGCCGTATGCGGCGGGTTCTCGCTCGGATCCGTCCGTGGCGGGGTCGAGGTGGCAGTCCTGTTGGTGGACGCCCGCGGCGACCGGTCGACATTCGGGCCCCGTGGCGGTGAAATACCGCAACGGGGCTTTCGTGTTGGGTATGGGGTTGCAGTTGTTGCTCGCGGTCGTTGGATGACACCGCTTGACCTAGGAGGCCCCATCAGCACTGAGACCCGCATCAACGATCGCATCCGCGTGCCCGAGGTCCGACTCATCGGACCGGGGGGTGAGCAGGTGGGGATCGTGCGTGTTGAAGATGCACTACGCGTCGCCCAAGAGGCTGACCTCGACCTCGTCGAGGTCGCACCGGACGCGCGTCCACCGGTCTGCAAGATCATGGACTACGGCAAGTTCAAGTACGAGACCGCGCAGAAGGCGCGCGAGTCCCGCAAGAACCAGCAGCAGACCGTGATCAAGGAGCAGAAGCTCCGTCCGAAGATCGATGACCACGACTACGCGACCAAGCGGGGACACGTGATGCGGTTCCTCGAGGCCGGGTCCAAGGTCAAGGTCACCATCATGTTCCGTGGTCGCGAGCAGTCGCGTCCCGAACTCGGTTTCCGGCTGCTGCAGCGGCTGGCCTCCGATGTCGCCGACCTCGGCTTCGTGGAGACCTCCGCCAAGCAGGACGGCCGGAACATGACGATGGTCCTCGCACCTCACAAGGGTGCGAAGACCCGGGTGAAGGCGCAGACCGCCGCGCAGCAGACCGCGCAGCGTGGTTCGGCGCCGGGCAGTTCCGCGCCCGCTGGGGGCGACGCTGCGGCCGGTTCGGCGCCCGCGCCGGAAGCCGAAGCGGCCAGCCCGCAGTAAACCGATACAGCACCGGCGGTATCGCACGACGCGATGCCGCCGGAACGAGACAAGATTGAGGAATCCATGCCGAAGATGAAGAGCCACAGCGGCACCTCGAAGCGATTCAAGGTGTCCGGTCGCGGCAAGCTGCTGCGCCAGCAGGCGAACCGTCGCCACCTGCTCGAGCACAAGTCCAGCCGCCGGACTCGTCGTCTGGACGGCACGGAGGTCGTCGCGCCCGCTGACGTCCGTCGCGTGAAGAAGCTGCTCGGTATCTGAGCGCGCTCGCGCACCGTTCCCTCTCCCAACCTGTGGGCGCCGCCGCGCCCCTCGATCGAACAAGGACTGACCAGTGGCACGCGTCAAAAGGGCCGTCAACGCTCAGAAGAAGCGCCGTTCCGTGCTCGAGGCCTCCAAGGGCTACCGCGGGCAGCGCTCGCGGCTGTACCGCAAGGCCAAGGAACAGCAGCTGCACTCGCTCACCTACGCCTACCGGGACCGCCGGGCGCGCAAGGGTGACTTCCGCAAGCTGTGGATCGCGCGCATCAACGCCGCGGCTCGGCTCAACGACATCACCTACAACCGCTTCATCCAGGGCCTGAAGGCCGCGGGCGTCGAGGTCGACCGCAAGATCCTCGCCGAGCTCGCCGTCTCCGACGCCGAGGCGTTCGCGGGCCTGGTGGCGGTGGCCAAGGCCGCCCTGCCGGAGGATGTCAACGCCCCGGCCGCCTGAGCTGCGACCAGTTGACCAACACGTCGAAACGACCCGCGGAGCGCGGCTCCGACGCCCGGACGAATCCGGAACTGTCGGAACGCAATCCGCGGGTCGTTTCCGCTGTCAAACTGCACCGCTCCGCATCGCGCCGCAAAACCGGCCTGTTCCTGGCCGAGGGCGCCAATTCCGTGGCCGCGGCCCTGGATACCGAGCGGGTCGAGGAGCTGTTCTACTCCAGTCGTGCCGCCGAACGCGAACACGAACTGGTGGCCACGGCCGCCGCGCTGGGTGTGCGCACCACGCTGGTGAGCGAGCGCGCCGCCGAACATCTGGGTGAGACGGTCACCCCGCCGGGCTTGGTCGCGGTCTGCCGCCTCGTGGATCGGCCGCTCGCACAGGTTGTTTCGCCGCGCGGGGCGCCGGTGGCCGCGGAGCCCGGAGCGGTAGCCTCGGGCGCCCGCCTGCTCGCCGTCCCGGTCGAGATCGCCGACCCCGGAAATGCCGGCACTCTGATTCGCGTCGCCGACGCGGTCGGCGCCGACGGCGTCGTCCTGGCCGGCGATTCGGTGGATCCGCACAACGGCAAATGTGTGCGCGCCTGCGCGGGCAGCCTGTTCCACGTCCCGATCGCGCGCGACCGCGATATCGATGCCGTACTGAACGCGCTGCGCGACCACGACATCACCGTGCTCGCGACGACCGCGCGGGGGGAAGTCGATCTCGACGACGCCGACGACCTGCTGCGTACCGCGGGCGAATCCGGCGGCACCGCATGGCTTTTCGGCAACGAGGCGCACGGCCTGGACCCCGCCGTCGCCGCCCGCGCCGACCACCGCATCCGCATCCCCATCCACGGCCGAGCGGAAAGCCTGAACCTGGCCGCCGCCGCCGCGATCTGCCTCTACGCCGACGCCCGGGTCCGCCACCGCCCATAGCGCCCGCGCGACAGCCACGGTGCCCGGTCCATAACGCAGACCGTGCCGGACCGGTACGACGTGTCGGCGGGCCCCGAATACGACTGTGGGCGCCGGATATTCGTATCCGGCGCCCACACTTTCTCGATCAGTCGCGCGGGTGCGCCAACTCGATCACGTGGTCGTCACCGGTGCCCGCGGCCAGGGTGAGCGTGGAGGTGGTCGCCGGGTAGCCGGACGCCACCACCGTGTAGTCGCCGACCGCGAGATTGGCGAACAGGTAACTGCCGTCGGCGTCGGTGGTGGTGCTGTCGATCACCGCGCCCCCCGCATCGACGAGGGTCACCCGGGCATCGCGCAGCGGGCCGTGGGCGCCGTGCACAACACCCCGCAGCTGGGCGCCGCGCGAGAGCACCACGTCGAGCTGGGTGATGCCCTGGCCGGCGACCTCCGCCGGCAACGCGACCGGCTGGAACGTGGCGGCGTTGACCGCGACGGTCACCGGTCCGGGAACCAGTTCGGTCAGCGCGTAGTCACCCTCGGGACCGGACGCGCCCGCCGCCAGGACGTCGCCGCGGCTGTCGGTGACGATCACCAGCGCGTCGGGCACCGGTGTGCCGTCGTCCGCCGCTCGCACGGTGCCGGCCAATCCGCTCATACCGCTCAGGCGCACATCGTGTTCGAGTGGTCGCGTGCCCACGGTGATCGGCGTGGCCTGCGGCTGGAAGCCGTCGGCCGAGGCGATCAGCACATAGGAACCGGGCTCCGGTGCGTCGAGTGCGTAGTGCCCGTCGCCGCGGGCGATGGCACGGCCGATCTGGCGGCCGGTGGGGGAGATCAGGGTGAGCGCGGTGCGCGTCACCGGTGAGCCGTCACCGGCCTGGACGCGGCCGTGGATGGTGATTCCGGTACTCACGAACTCCTCCGGCACCAGGCCCGAGGCGTCCTCGGCCATGACCTGCGCCGAGAGCACCGGCTCCGGCCCCGATTCGGCGGCCTGGGCCAGCGCGCCGGTGGTCCGCAGCGCGACCTCCTTGATGAACAGGGTCAGCAGGAAGGCGACCAGCGCGATGGGCGCCGCGATGAGGAACACGTCGGCGATGCCGTGACCGTAGCCGTCCTCGACGACCGTGCGGACGGGGCTGGGCAGTGCGGAGATGTCCGGGATCCGGCCGCCGCCGCCCATGGCTCCGGCCGCGGCCGGGTTCAGGTGGCTCAGCCCGTCGCTGATGTAGTCCTTCACCCGCTCGGCCATCACCGCGCCGAGCGCCGAGACACCGATCGCACCACCGAGGCTGCGGAAGAACGTGACCAGCGAGCTGGCCGCGCCCAGTTCGTGCGGCGCCACCTGGTTCTGGGTGCACAGCACCAGGTTCTGCATCGTCATACCGATGCCCAGGCCCATCATCGCCATGTAGATCGCCACCAGCCAGTAGTTGGTGTCGTAGCGGATGGTGCCGAGCAGCCCCAGGCCGGCGGTCACCAGGAAGCCGCCGGTGACCAGCCACGCCTTCCACCGGCCGGTGCGGGTGATGATCTGACCCGACACCGTGGAGGAGATGAACAGGCCGCCGATCATCGGGATGGTCATGACGCCCGACATCGTGGGCGATTCGCCGCGGGCCAGCTGGAAGTACTGGCTGAAGAACACCGTGCCGGCGAACATCGCGACACCGATGAACAGCGAGGCGGCCGAGGCGAGGCTGATGGTGCGGTTGGCGAACAGGTGCATCGGCACGATCGGCTCGGCGGCCCGCAATTCGACGAAGACGAATGCGACGGCCAGCGCGACGGCCCCGAGCACCATCACCAGGGTCTGCCAGGAACCCCACGCGTACTTGTCGCCGGCGAAGGTGACCCACACCAGCAGCAGGCACACCGCTGCCGTGACCAGGAAGGCACCCAGCCAGTCGACCTTCACCTCGCGCTTGGTGACGGGCAGGTTCAGCGTGCGCTGCAGCACGACCAGCGCGACCACCGCGAACGGCACACCGACGTAGAAGCACCAGCGCCAGCCCAGCCAGCTGGTGTCGGTGATCACACCGCCGAGCAGCGGACCGCCGACGGTCGCCACCGCGAACACCGCGCCCAGATAGCCGCTGTAGCGGCCACGCTCGCGCGGCGAGATCATCGCGGCCATCACGATCTGAGCCAGCGCGGACAGACCGCCCGCGCCGATGCCCTGCACCGCGCGGCAGGCGATGAGCATGCCCGGATTCTGGGACAGACCCGCGACCACGGATCCGGCGACGTAGATCAGCAGAGCGATCTGGACGAGTGCCTTCTTGCTGAACAGGTCGGCGAGTTTGCCCCACAACGGGGTGGTGGCGGTCAACGCGAGCAGGGAGGCGGTGACGACCCACGTGTAGGCGGACTGTCCGCCGCCCAGGGTGCCGATGATCTTCGGCAGCGCATTGGTCACGATCGTGGAGGAGATGATCGCGACGAACAAGCCCAGCAGGAGGCCGGACAGGGCCTCCATGATCTGCCGGTGCGTCATCGCCGCCGTGTCACCCGTGTCCGGGGATCTGCGCGCGGCGTCGTTCGCAGTGGTGATTGCCATCGTTCTCTTTCCGGAAGCGGTCGATGCGGCGGACAGCCGGTTATGCCGATCTCGCCGCAGCAAGAGGTGTTCGGGGGATATCAAACAAGTTGATTAACGAAAGTAACTATAATCCTGTGAGGACGCTGCGCAAAGGCCGAGGGGGCGGTGTGCTCGATCACACCGGTGCAACGGGGGCGAAACGCCTGGTCAGTCGTCCTGGAGGCAGGCGTTGATTTCCTCGGCCCACGGAGTCGGCACCGCATCGGGTCCGATCACCTGCATGGCCGTCATCACGGTGATGAGCATGCCGGTGGCCATGAATCGACGGGCGTCGTCGGCATCGGCGCCCGTGAGCTCGCGAACCAGTTCGTAGATGCGGCCGAAACGCTCGCGGACGTTGTCGCCGATCGCCGGATCGGCGCTGGCGGAGAAGCCGTGCAACAGGAGGAGCGGCAATTCCCGTTCGGCGAGAAAGGTCTCGTATCCCTTGCCGAGCGCCTGCAATGCCTCCTGGGCGGTCGCGTTCGCCGGCGCGTCGGCGCGCGCCGCGCGGAAGACCTCTTCGATCCGTTCGCAGGCCTGGTTGACCGCGGCGACGAACAGTCGTTCCTTCGTGCCGAACAGCCGGATCACATAGGGCTGCGATACTCCGGCGAGCCGGGCGATCTCATCGGTTTTCGTTGCGGCGTAACCGGTTTCGGCGAACGCGGTGACCGCGGCGGCCAGCACCTGCTCGCTGCGCTCGGCTGCGGTCAGGCGCATGCGGGTCGAGTCCGCCATGGTCCTCCTTACGTTGTCCGACGGTCACGGTAGTCGCGGTGCGGGCGGGGGGAGAGCCCGGCATCGTCACCTGTTGACATGTTATCAGCGGATGCATACTCTTTCGATTATCAAGTTATCAGTCGATAACAACAAAGGATCTGCGATGACCACCACCCTCGAAACCACCCCCCGCGCCGGCTCATCCGGCGCCACCACCGGGTCGCTCGGCGCGGTCCTGGCCGCCGTCGGCATTCCGATGTTCATGGTCACCCTGGACAATCTGGTCGTCACGAACGCGCTCCCGGTGATCCGCACGGAACTGGGCGCGTCCCTGGCCGACCTGCAATGGTTCGTCAACGCCTACACGCTGTCTTTCGCGTCGCTGCTGCTCACCGCCTCGGCGCTGGGCGACCGGTTCGGCCGCCGCCGGATGTACCTGTCGGGAATCGCCCTGTTCACTCTCGCCTCGGCGGCATGTGCGCTGGCGACCGAGCCGTGGATGCTCATCCTCGCCCGGGCGGTGCAGGGCTTCGGTGGCGCCGCGGTCATGCCGCTGTCGCTGACGCTGCTGGCGAACGCGGTGCCGGTCGCGAAGCGCAGCGCGGCGATCGGGATCTGGGGTGGCATCTCCGGGCTCGGCATCGCGGTCGGTCCGGTCGTCGGCGGCTTGGTGGTGGACGGGCTGAGCTGGCAGTGGATCTTCTGGCTCAATGTGCCGATCGGAGTGCTGGCGCTGCCGTTCGTGGCGCGAGTGCTGGGCGAATCCTTCGGCGGCGCACAGCGATTGGATCCGCTGGGACTGCTGCTCTCGGCCGGTGGCGTGCTGTCGATCGTCTGGGGCGTGGTGCACGGCGCCGACGACGGCTGGACCTCGGCGCCGGTACTGGCCGCGCTGTTCGCCGGCGCGCTGGCACTGATCGCGTTCGTCGGATGGGAACTGCGCTCATCGGCTCCGATGCTGCCGATGCGGCTGTTTCGCTCCCGGGCGTTCGCGGTGATGAACGTGTCGGCGTTCGCGTTCGCGGTCGGTGTCTTCGGTTCGATCTTCCTGCTCGCCCAGTTCTTCCAGGTGGTCCAGGGATACTCGCCGCTGGCGGCCGGAGTGCGGACGCTGCCGTGGACGATGGCGCCGATGGTGGTCGCGCCGCTGGCGGGCCTGGTGGTCGACCGGATCGGCGCGCGCACTCTCATCGTGGCCGGGCAGGTGTTCCAGGCGGCCGCGCTGGCCTGGATCGGAGCGATCGTCACCGCCGACCTGTCCTATGCGTCGATCATCGGGCCGTTCCTTCTCGCCGGTGTCGGCATGGGCCTGACCTTCGCGCCCGGCTCGACCGTGGTGATGGCCAGCGCCCCGCCGGCCGATCAGGGTGTCGCGTCGGGGACGAACAACACCATCCGTGAGGTCGGTGTGGCGATGGGTGTCGCGATTCTGGCGTCGATCTTCGCCTCCTACGGTTCCTACCTCAGCCCGGCCGATTTCGTCGCCGGCATGGCGCCGGCGGTGCGGGTGGGCGCGGTGATCGTGGCACTCGGCGCGTGCGCGACGGCGTTGCTGCCGCGCCGGATCACTCCTGCGGTCTAGGCCCCCGGCCGGAGCTGCCGTGGCGCAGCGTCGATCACCGGTGATCCGCGCTCGCAACGTGGGTCGTGGCGACGATCGGACGGGCGAGGATCCGGCCACGCAGCGATCGAATCGCTGCGAGTGTGGTTCTCGACAGGCGCACCACCCGGAAACTCCGGGTGGTGCGCCCTCGTATGTGCGGACGCGTCGCCGGGGGCGAGCGCCGGAAATATCCGTGTGAGGCGGGCTGCCGACATCGCCTACGATTCGACCAGCGACAATGTTGTGTAGAAGTCACAGCGCAGTGTTGTCATACGCACACTGCGCTGCGCGCAGGCACCGCCAGGACCCGACCAGCCCAGGGGAGAGACGAACCATCGTGGCCGACGAGAAGGATGCAGCCGAGCAGTCAGCGACGCCGGCGGAGGCGCTCAGCGAAGAGGCTCTCTCCGCTGCGGCCGCCGCCGCGGAGAAGGCGTTCGCGGCCGCGGCCGACCTGGATGCGCTCGCCACCGCCAAGACCGAGCATATGGGCGGCAAATCGCCGATCGCGCTGGCTCAGCGGGCGATGGGCGGGTTGCCCAAACAGGACAAGGCCGATGCCGGTAAGCGCGTGAACGTGGCCCGTGGCCGGGTGTCGGACGCCTTCGAGGCCCGCCGCGCCCAGCTGCTCGCCGAACGCGACGCCGCCGTCCTGGTCGCCGAGGCGATCGACGTGACGCTGCCGGCCCGGCGCGGTGCGATCGGCGCGCGTCATCCCATCACGGTGATCTCCGAGCAGATCGAGGACGTCTTCGTCGGCATGGGCTGGGAGGTCGCCGAGGGTCCCGAGGTGGAGACCGAGCACTTCAACTTCGACGCGCTGAACTTCCTGCCCGACCACCCGGCCCGCACCATGCAGGACACCTTCCACGTCGCGCGGTATATATCGGCGTCCGAGGCTGGGCCTGCGGGGTCACGCTCCGCCAGCGCCTCCGGCACTGACGCCTCGGACGCGGAAGGCTCCCGCCAGGTCCTGCGCACCCACACCTCTCCGGTGCAGGTGCGCTCGATGCTGTCGCGCGAGCTGCCGATCTACGTGGTCTGCCCGGGCCGGACCTTCCGCACCGACGAACTCGACGCCACCCACACCCCGGTCTTCTCCCAGGTGGAGGGTCTGGCCGTGGACAAGGGCCTGACCATGGCGCATCTGCGCGGCACGCTGGACGCGTTCGCGCGGGCGCTGTTCGGGCCCGATACGCGAACCCGCATGCGGCCCAACTACTTCCCGTTCACCGAGCCCTCCGCCGAGGTCGATGTGTGGTTCCCGGACAAGAAGGGCGGCGCCGGCTGGGTCGAATGGGGCGGCTGCGGCATGGTCAACCCGAAGGTGCTGATCGCCAGCGGGATCGATCCCGAGGTCTACAGCGGATTCGCCTTCGGCATGGGACTCGAGCGCACCCTGCAGTTCCGCAACGGCATTCCGGATATGCGCGACATCGTCGAGGGCGATGTGCGCTTCACGCTGCCGTTCGGCATCCGCGCCTGACTCCGGCCCACATCCACCACCCGAGAACCTTCATACGAGGAAGCGAAACGTCACGTGCGAGTAGCGCAGTCCTGGCTGACGGAAACCCTGCAGCGGACCACCCCCGGCTGGTCGCTGACCCCCGAGGAGCTCGACGCCGGTTTCGTCCGCGTGGGCCTCGAGGTCGAGGAACTCGACACCCTGCGGCCGGTCACCGGCGATATCGAGCATCCGCTGGTGGTCGGCCGGGTCGCCGAGATCACCGAGCTGACCGAGTTCAAGAAGCCGATCCGGTTCTGCAAGGTCGATATCGGCAAGCCGGAACTGCAGGAGATCGTCTGCGGCGCACGCAATTTCGCGGTCGGTGACCTCGTGGTCGTGGTGTTGCCGGGCGGTGTGCTGCCGGGCGGATTCGCCATCAGCTCGCGCAAGACCTACGGCCACGTCTCCAACGGCATGATCTGCTCGGTCGCCGAACTCGGTATCGGCAAGGATCATTCCGGCATTCTGGTGCTGGAGCCGGGCACCGCCGAACCGGGCGCCGACGCCAACGAACTGCTGGGCCTCGACGACACGGTGATCGAGCTCAATATCACCCCGGACCGCGGCTACTGCTTCTCGGTCCGCGGCCTGGCCCGCGAACTCGCCTGCGGTTTCGACCTCGACTACGCCGATCCCGCGGTGCGCACGCTGCCCGACGACGAGGCCGACGCGTATGCGGTGACGGTCGAACCGGAATCCGGCTGCACCCGGTTCGCGGTGCGCAGGATCACCGGCGTCGACCCGAACGCGGTGAGCCCGTGGTGGTTGCAGCGCCGGTTGCTGCTGTCCGGTGTTCGCCCGATCTCGCCTGCCGTCGATGTCACCAACTACGTGATGCTCGAACTGGGCCAGCCGCTGCACGCCTTCGACGCCGCGAAAGTGACCGGGCCGCTGGTGATCCGGCGTGCGCACACCGGTGAGACGCTGCGGACACTCGACGAGGCCGAGCGCACGCTCGACGCCGAAGACGTTGTGATCACCGATGATTCGGGTGTGATCTCGCTGGCCGGCATCATGGGCGGTGCGAGCACCGAGGTCGGCGACCAGACCACCGACATCCTGCTGGAGGCCGCGACCTGGAATCCGCTGGCGGTCTACCGCACCGCGCGCCGGCACAAGCTGGTCTCGGAGGCGGGTAAACGCTACGAGCGCGTCGTCGATCCGGAGATCAACGTCGCCGCGTTGGATCGAGCCGCGTCTCTGCTGGCCGAAATCGCCGGTGGCACAATCGAACCCGCGTTGACCGACGTGCGGCTCCCGGTGCCCGCCACGGAGCCGATCCGGATGGATATCGATCTGGCCGACCGCACCGCGGGCGTCGTCTATCCCACCGGCACCTCGGCGCGCCGGCTCGCGCAGATCGGCTGCTCCGTGGAGGTGAGCGTCAGCGAGACCGGCCACGGTCAGCTGGTCGTGACGCCGCCGAGCTGGCGGCCCGATCTCGTCCAGCCCGCCGATCTGGTGGAGGAGGTGCTGCGGCTCGAGGGGCTCGAGCAGATTCCGTCGGTGTTGCCGACCGCTCCGGCCGGGCGCGGCCTCACCGCCGTGCAGCGTCGCCGTCGCGCCGTCAGCCGTGCGCTGGCCTTCTCCGGCTGTGTGGAGGTGCCCGCGCCGATCTTCATGACCGCCGGGGTGTTCGACACCTGGGGTCTGGACGCCGACGATCCGCGCCGCGACACCATGCGCGTGCTGAATCCGCTCGATGTGGAGAAGGCGGAGCTGGCGACCACACTGCTGCCCGCTCTGCTCGAGGTGGCCGCCCGCAACATCTCCCGGGGCGAGCGTGATCTGTCGATCTACGGCATCGCCCAGGTCGTCCTGCCCGGACCCGGCACCCGCGCGGTGGCCGAACTGCCGGTCGACCGTCGCCCCACCGATGAGCAGGTTCGTGAGCTGATCGAGTCGCTGCCCGCCCAGCCGGTCCATGTCGCGGCGGTTCTGACCGGCCGGCGCGAACCTCGTGGCCCGTGGGGCCCCGGCCGGGTCGCCGAGGCGGCCGACGCGTTCGCCCTCGCCGACGCCGTCGCCGATGCCGCCGGCGTCACGATCGAGCGCCGCGCCGCCGCCTACCTGCCGTTCCACCCGGGCCGTTGTGCGGAACTGCTGGTCGACGGCACGGTGGTGGGCCATGCCGGTGAACTGCATCCGGCCGTCCTCGAGCGCAGCGGGCTGCCGCCGCGCACCTGTGCGCTGGAACTGGATCTGGACGCGCTGCCGCTGCGCGAATCCCGCCCCGCGCCGGTGGTTTCCGCCTTCCCGGCGGTGCTGCAGGACGTGTCGGTGAGTGTCGAGAAGACCGTAGGCGCGGCTCAGGTCGAATCGGCGCTGCGCACCGGTGCGGGCGACTTGCTCGAGGACATCGCCCTGTTCGACGTCTACGAGGGCGCCCAGGCGGGTGAGGGCCGCAAGTCCCTCACCTACGCGCTGCGCTTCCGTGCGAGCGACCGCACCCTCACCGAGGACGAGGCGAGCGCGGCCCGCGATTCCGCGGTCGCGGCGGCGGCCGACGCCGTAGGCGCTGTTCTGCGCGGATAGTGCGAACCATATTCCTACCCTGGTAGCATTACGGGTATGAAGCTGAGTGTGAGTCTGTCGGAGGACGACCTGGCGACGATCGACGAGGAAGTGTGTCGGTCGGGTTTGCCTGGTCGGTCCGCCGCTGTGCACATGGCCATCGAGCTGCTGCGTGCCCGGGCCCTGGAAGATGCCTATGAACAGGCGTGGGAAGAGTGGGAAGAAGCGGGCGAGGAAGCTGCCTGGTCGGTCGCGACCGGTGACCTGTAGTGCGGCGCGGGGACGTCGTGCTGGTCGACCTCGACCCGGTTCGAGGAAACGAGGTGGCGAAGACTCGTCCCGCCGTCGTCGTCAGCAACGACGGCGCCAACCGGCGTGCTGTACAGCTCGGCCGCGGTGTGGTCACCGTGGTGCCGGTGACAAGCAACACGGAGAGAATCTTTCCGTTCCAGGTGCTGTTGGAGGATGTCCGAGGGTTGCGAGTGGCGTCGAAAGCGCAGGCCGAACAGGTTCGTTCGGTATCTGTGGAACGGGTAGGGCGGGTGCTCGGCACTTTGTCACCCACGCTGGTCAAGGAGCTGGACCGGGCGCTACGCCTGCATCTGAACCTGTGAATTCAGCGGTCGGGTGGAGACTGGGCCGTAGTTGGCGCTAAGAAGGGGCTATGCGACATCCGGCCGAGGGCGTGCTCAACGCGCTGACGTTCCATCCCGAACGTCGGATCACCATGACGCCCGAGCAGTTCGGTTTCGACCACGACGATCTGTGGCTCACCGCGGACGACGGGGCCCGGATCAACGCGTGGTTCGTGCGCGCCGAGAAGCCGATCGCCCATGTGCTCTACGCCCACGGCAACGGCGGCAATATCGGCGACCGCTCGCCGATCCTGACATTGCTGGCCGCCGCGGGCCTGAACGTGCTGACCTTCGACTATCGCGGTTACGGTCGCAGTCCGGGCCGGCCGAGTGAACGCGGGCTGTATCTGGATGCGCGGGCCGCCCGCCGGGCGCTGCTGGAGCAGTCCGGTGTGGATCCGAAACGTGTTGTCTACCTTGGCAAGTCCCTCGGCGGCGCGGTCGTCACGGAGTTGGCGACCGAGTATCCGCCCGCGGCGATGGTTCTGATGTCCACCTTCACCGGTCTGCGCGAGGCGGCCCGCGCGGTCTACCCGTTCATTCCGAAACCTCTGGTGCCGAACGCCTTTCCGACGTTGCAGCGGCTCCGCGAGCTGCGGGTGCCGACGTTCGTCATGCACGGTGAGGCCGACGAACTGCTCCCGGTCGAGATGGGCCGCACCCTGTACGCGGCGCTGGCCGAACCGAAGCGGCTGCTGATCTATCCGAACGCCGGGCACAACACCCTGGTCTCGATTCCCGGGTGGTCGGGAACGGTATCGGCGTGGGTTCGCGATGTTCTCGCGGGCGTGGAATCGGTGACCGGCGAGTGAAATCGGCCGGACCGCGGTCGCGATGCGTAGCCTGGGTGCATGTCCGAAACCGGTGATATGGCGGCCCTGCTCGCCGCGCTGCAGGATGAGGATCTGCTCGAGGTCGTGGTCACCGCGACCACGGGCCGGCCGGGTCTGGAGAAGTTGCATCTGACCGCGGTCGAACTGGCGGCCCGCCCCACTCGTGCCGAGCCCGAGGCCGATGTGACTTCGGACACTCCCGGTGCCGCCGCCGCCGTGCCGCCGCCGATCTCGGGTGGATTCGGGCAGGTCGCGGTGGGCTCGGGTGTGCCGCTGCCGCCGGAAGGCTTCGGTGTGCCCGGCGGATACTCCGAATCCGGAGTCCCTACTTTCGAGTCAGTTCGCGATAAGGTCGAGCAGCGCTACGGCACCGCCCAGGGGATGGGCGAACTCGACCGGCAGACACCGGCGGGCCGCAGCGCCGACGAACAATGGCAGGCGCGGGAGAAAGCCGCGCGGGAACGCCTGGACGAGATCCGGAAGTCGATGCGCGACGACGTGTGATTCCGGCTGGTCCGGCGGTCCGGACAGCTGAAGGGGAACCGATGACCGCAGCACAGGACGTCGCCGCGAAACTGCTCGACGCGCAGGTGGACTATCTGCTGGCGGAGGTGACGGGAGATCGGTTCGCCGAGGTCGTCGCCCGTGATGTCGACGATGTGCTGGCGGTCGCCGACACGATCGTCTTCCGCGATGTGGTTTCCGTCGACGACGCCCGGCAGACCGTGCGCACAGTCGTGAACCGCATCGGTGGCAGCCCGGTGCTGCAGGATTCGGTGGCGGTGTTCGCCGACGCGATCTACGACAATATCGCCGAGAACAACGACTACACCCTCGGCGACGTCGTAGACCGCGAACCCGTGGAAGCGTTGCTGGAGAAGATCTTCGGCATGCACCAGGCGCAGGAGCGCTTGCTGGAGCGGCTGACCGAAAGCCCCTTGGTGGCGACGGCGGCGTCCAAATTCGTCGACAAGCTGATCGACGATTTCATGGAGTCGAACCGGCAGATGGCCAGCAAGGTTCCGGGCGTCGGATCGCTGGTGTCGTTCGGCACCAACGCGGCCAAGTCCGCGCGCAAGGCCGCCGAGAAGGCCAGCAGCGGCACCTTCATCGGTGATATGGCCGGTAAGGGGGCGATGTTCGCACTCAAGCGCACCAACAACGCGATCCGGGAAATGCTGCGCGACGCACCGGTGCACGGCGCGGCGATGGAGTTCTGGGATCTGCACGCCGGTGAGCCGGTCAGCGGCCTGCGCGACTACCTGACCCAGGCCGACCTGCGCGAACTCGCCCTGCTGGTGCATCGCATCGTCGTCACCAGCCGCGACAAGGAGTACGTGGGTGTGCTCCTCGACGAATGCGTCGACGTGTTCTTCACCAAGTACGGCGACCACACCCTCGGCGCGCTGCTGCCCGAACTCGGCCTGTCCGCCGACGACATCCGCACCGAGATCCTGCGCTACGGCCCCGCGGTCGTCGAGGCGGCGAAGCGAAACGGCGTGCTGGCCAAGCTGATTCGCGAACGCCTCGAACCGTTCTACACCTCCGAGCCGGTGCTGGCGATCCTGGCCGAGGCCACGAAGTAACACTCGGCGCGCGCCGACTGCGGCAGTGGTCCGGCCCGGGCCGCCCATTCCTGGGCCGGATCGCGTTTGGCTCGCTGGTCAGCCGGTGATCTCGGCGAACATGCCGGGCTCGTACGAGCCGCCCTGCTGGCGCACGATCACACCGAGCCGGTTGGCCGCGTTGATCTGCGCCACCAGGCCGACCAGTGCGGCGATCTGGTCGTCGTCGTAATGCTTGCGCACCTGCGCCCAGGTCTCGTCCGAGACTCCCTGGTGGGCGTCGGCGAGACGGGTGCCCTCCTCGGCCAGCGCCAGCGCGGCCCGCTCGGCCTCGCTGAACACCGACGCCTCGCGCCACGCGGCGACCAGGTTGATGCGCACCGCGGGCTCGCCGGCGGCCGCGAGGTCCTTGCTGTGCACGTCGGTGCACCACCCGCAGCCGTTGATCTGGCTGACGCGCAGCATCATCAGGTCCTGGGTCGCCTTGGGCAGCGTCGACTGGAGGATGACCATGCTGGTGTTGCCGAATCGCTTGGCGAACTTGGCGCCGAGGGCATTGTCGGTGAGGGTGAAACGGGGTTCCATGACGTCGTCCTTGCTGTCGTGATCGGTGAACGAACACAAGATGCCGCTCGCGCGATCGATGTGACAGCGTGGAAAAGTGATGTGCGGCATAGACATCCGGTGTCACAAACAACCGCTGCCCGGCGTCGGGCTGACCGCGATCCCGATGGACCGCGGCGAGCGTCGACCCGGCTCACCCGCGGGCACTGCGAGATCAGGTGTCAGTGCGCAATCGTCATGGGCCGTAGCAGGGACTCGATCAGGGCCAATTGCCCGGCGAACTCGGCCGGGTCGAGGGCGGCGATGCGCAGGAGGATGTGCTCGGCGCCCGCGTCGATGTACCGATGCAGTTGCGCCGCAACGTGGCCGGTGGTGCCGGTCAGCAGGACCTGGATCGTTTCGACCGTGTCCACCGGCATCCGGTAGGTCGCCTGCGCGTAGCGGTCCAGCGCCGCCCGGCCCTCCTGCGCGTCGTCGCTGAGGTAGACGGTCGCGAAAAGTGCCGGGGTAACCGATGTTTCGGCGCGGCCGGCGGCGGTCGCGGCGGACCGGACGGTGGCCAGGCCATCGGCATACGTGGTCACATCCGGCGGGTAGGGGAGCCAGCCCTCGTAGCGCCGCCCGGTCCGGGCGAGCGCGGCCGGCGTGATGCCGGTGGCCCAGATGGGTGGCCCGCCCGGCCGATGCGGCTGCGGCACGTCCGGCAACCAGTCGTAGTGGAGAACCTTGCCGTGGAAGGGGTCGGTGTTGCCGGACCACAGCCGCCGCCACAGGTCGACGGTGTCGTCGAGCTGGGAGAAGCGGGTTCGGTAATCGACGCCGACCAGGTCGAATTCGGCTCGGCTGAGTTCCGGGAATCCCGCGCCGACGCCGAGGATCAGCCGCCCCGAGGCCAGCTGATCCAGCGATGCGAGGGTGGCGGCCGCCTGCACCGGGTGGCGGTAGGCCGGCATCAGCGCTGCCGTCCCGAGCGTGATCCGCTCGGTCAGCGCCGCCGCGGCCGCCAAGACCGTCAGGGGTTCGATCCGGGCCCGGCTCAGCGAATCGCCCAGCCATACCGAATCGAATCCCATGCGTTCGGCTGTCACCGCCAACTCGGCCAGGCTGCGGGCCGCGCCGCCGCGCTCCAACTGCGCGACGCCGCCGGGGAGGAGCAGGCCGTATCGAATGTCGTTCACGAGACCAGCGTGGGCCGCGGCGCGAGTGCCGACAATTCCCTGCGGGGTATGGCCGGGTGCCGTATCGGGGCCGTCGGACCCGGCCGGCAACGATTCGGCGACATCGAATTGCCCCCCGGCGAATTCGGTTATGCACGTTTGAATTTTCGGGTCAGGGGGTAACGATGTCCATTTTCTGAGAACCGACCGCGCGGTATATGAATATTCCCACCAGTGAACGTACCGATGTCCGGCGCTACGTTGTTTGAAGTTTCAATGTTGTCCACCGGAAGGTCCGGTCATGAGTACAGACCACCGGCCCGTCGAATTGTCGGCTTTGGCCGCGGCGTTGCATACCGAGCAGGACGGCTACCGAAAGTCGTTGCGCAACCGTCAATTGCAGATGATCGCGATCGGCGGAGTGATCGGCACCGGACTGTTCCTCGGTGCGGGCGGGCGCCTCGCCGATGCAGGTCCAGGGCTTTTCCTGGTCTACGCGGTCTGCGGTGTCTTCGTCTTCTTCGTGCTGCGGGCACTGGGGGAGTTGGTGCTGTACCGGCCGTCGTCCGGGTCGTTCGTATCCTACGCGCGCGAATTTTATGGCGAGAAACTCGCATTCGCGGTCGGCTGGATGTATTTCTTTCACTGGTGCATGACGGGCATCGTCGACATCACCGCGATCGCGACATATGTCCGATATTGGGGTGCGTTCACGGTGGTGCCGCAGTGGGTGATCGCACTGGTGGCGCTGATCGCGGTGGTCGGCACGAATTTGATCTCGGTGCGGTGGTTCGGAGAACTCGAATTCTGGGTGGCGCTGGTGAAAGTCGTCGCCCTCATCGGATTTCTGATCGTGGGCACGGTCTTCCTCGCGGGCCGATTCGCCCTCCGGGGCGAGTCCACGGGGGTGAGCGTGATCGCGCATCACGGTGGCCTGTTCCCGACCGGTGTGCTGCCGCTCGTCACGGTCACCACGGGCGTCGTCTTCGCCTATGCGGCAGTGGAATTGGTCGGCATCGCCGCGGGGGAGACCGAAAATCCGCACGAGGTGATGCCGCGGGCGATCAATTCGGTCATCGCCCGCATCGGGGTGTTCTACGTCGGCTCACTCGTCCTGCTGGGACTGTTGTTGCCCTACAACACCTTTCGTGACGGCGAGAGCCCGTTCGTGACGTTCTTCGCCCGCATCGGCGTCCCCGCCGCCGGGTCGATGATGAATCTGATCGTGCTCACCGCCGCGTTCTCCAGCCTCAACGCCGGCCTGTACTCCACCGGCCGCATCCTGCGCTCGATGTCGGCGAACGGCAGCGCCCCCGCCGTCGCCGGCCGCATGTCGCGCACCGGCGTGCCCTACATCGGCATCCTGGCCACGGGTGTGATCGCGCTGATCGGTGTCGGGCTCGACGCGGTGGTGCCGGACAAGGCCTTCGAGATCGTGCTGAACGTCTCGGCGCTCGGCACGATCGTCTCGTGGATGGTGGTTCTGCTCTGCCAGCTGCGCCTGTGGCGACGCTGGTGGGACGGCATCTCCCACCGCCCCGCCTACCGCATGATCGGGGCCCCCTACACCGGTTATGCCACCCTCGCGTTCCTGGTGGCCGTCGTGGCACTGATGGCGTGCAGCAGCGACCCGATCCAACGCTGGGCGGTCGTGGCGACGGTCTGCGTCATGGGACCGGTGCTGGTCGGAGGATGGTTCCTGACGCGGCGAAAAGTGTTGCGCATAGCCGCCATTCGCCACGACCATACCGGACAGTTCCCGGTGGTCGCCGAACGTCCGTGGCCGGGGCGGCCGGCGGAGCCCGAAGTGATCGTGGAGGATCCGGGACGGCGCCGACCCAGCCACGAGGTGTGAGCGGCCACAGGGTGAGCGGCTCCTCGGCGGCATGGTCAGCGGCCGATTCCGTCCAGCGCGGCGACGTCCTCATCCGACAGTGAAAGCCCGGCCCCCGCGATGTTTTCGCGCAGGTGAGTCGCGGATGACGTACCGGGGATGAGCAGAATGTTCGGTGCCCTCCGCAACAGCCAGGCCAGCGCCACCGGCAGCGGCGCGGCACCCACTCGGCGCGCGACCTGGGCGAGTGTCTCCGACTGTAGCGGCGTGAAGCCACCGAGCGGGAAGTACGGCACGTAGGCGATGTCGTCGGCGGCGAGCCGGTCGATGAGGTCGTCGTCGTGGCGATGGGCGAGGTTGTACATGTTCTGCACGCACACGATCGACGCGATGCCCCGCGCCTCGGAGACTTGATCCGCGGTGACGTTGCTGACCCCGAGATGGCGTATCAGGCCATCATGCTGAAGGTCGGCAAGCGTCTCCAATGCGTCTGCGAGCGAGCCGGGCCGGGTGCCTGCGGCATCGCCCATGCGCAGGTTGACCAGATCGAGGGTCTCGACACCGAGCGACCGAAGGTTCTGGTGCACCTGTTTGCGCAGGTCTTCGGGACGCCGGGCCGTAGGCCAGCCGCCCTGCGCGTCGCGGCGCGCCCCCACCTTCGTGGCGATGTACACCGTGTCCGGGTAGGGGTGCAGTGCCTCACGGATCAGCTCGTTCGTCACGTCGGGCCCATATGCGGCGCTGGTGTCGATATGGGTGATACCGGCATCGACTGCCTCGCGTAGCACGGCCAGCGCGCCGTCGCGGTCGGCGGGCGGCCCCATGACTCCGGGGCCGGCGAGCTGCATGGCGCCGTAGCCGAATCGGGTGACAGTCGCGTCGCCGAGCATTCGGGTGCCGCCGGGAAGTAGGGGTGTGCTCACGTGGTGCCTTTCGTCTGCGATCGGGAGTCTCCGACCTCCTGGCACCATTGTTGGAGAGCTACTTCCTTTCGGGAAGTAGGCACTTGAAAGTGCGTAACTCTCCGGAGGCGAAAGGCGAGACCGGTGACAGCGAAGGTATTCGAGGGGGCTCGAAGCAGCGCGGAGTACAACGCATTCCTGGCGGCATGCCCCAGTCGTCAACTCCTCGATCGAATCTCCGACAAATGGGTTGTGCTGATCTTGTGCGCCTTGAGCGGGGATGCAGGCGATCCATCCGATCGGCCTGGTGTCGCGGCTCCCGCGAAGGCGATGCGCTACTCCGAACTATCGCGCCTGCTGGTCGGAGTCAGCCAGAAGATGCTGACCCAAACCCTGCGGGCTCTCGAACGTGATGGCTTGCTCACCCGGACAGTGACGCCGACCGTTCCGGTCACGGTCACCTACCAGCTCACCGAACTCGGCCTCTCACTCCACCACCTGACGCGCGGCCTCAGATCCTGGGCGCAGGACCATATGGACGAGGTGTTGGCCCACCGTGAGAACCACGACGCTCGCACCTCCTGATATGACAAGGGCGTTCGAGCGATGTGCTCGAACGCCCTTGTGGTGCAGAAGGTTAGGCGAGGTCGAAGCCGCCGCTCTCGAGGCGGGCGGTGAACGCGTCCCAGTCGGTGGGGGCGAACACGAGGGCGGGGCCGGTGGGGTTCTTGGAGTCGCGGACGCCGACCATACCTTCGGAAAGGTGGGCTACCTCGACGCATTCCTTTTGCGAGCTGCTGCGACTGGACTTGAACCACTGGGCGCCGGATAGGTCTACGCTCATGCGAACTCCTTCGCTACAGCCAGGATCAGATCCCTGGACGTGTCCTGATCCAACGCTACACGGCCGATCTCCTCGAGTGCATGCCGATATCGCGAGATCTCCTCTGGTCGTTCGAGGTAGAGGTCACCGGCGTACTCCTCCACATAAATGATCGGTGGCTCCGTCAACTTCGACAGGGGCAGGTCGGGGAACTCCAGAAGGATGAATGAGCCGACCATCGAGCCGAGGTGACGGCGAGCGTCGAACGGCACCACACGCACTGAAACGTTTGGCCTTTCCGACATTTCGGCGAGGTGATGCAATTGCTCCGCCGCCACGGCGGGGCCTCCAACCTGGTCGCGGACGGCAGCCTCGTGGAGCAGCACATCGACAGTGAAAGTGTCGTCCGAGAGTCGCGTCTGCCGGTGTGTCGCGATCTGTACGCGCATCTCGATCTGCTCTGTTGGCGCATCCGGTGCCTCGGCCCAGGCGAGCGCGCGGCGGTAGGCGGCTGTTTGGAGCATTCCGGGAATCACGCTGAGCTTCCATGCCGTGAATCGTCGTGCAGCCTCTTCGAGCGCGAGGTAGTGGTCGAAGTCGGTGGCAAGCTCATCCGCATACGCCCTCCACCACCCGCCTCCGCGCTCTCGCGATGCCCGTACCTCGGATACCAATCCCAGCAACGTCCGCCGGTCTTCATCCGATGCCCCGTAGAAGTCGCACAGCGCATTCACCTGTAGCCCAGTGGTTCTCGTCGACAGCCCCTCCTCGATGCGGCCGATGGACTGGGGTGAGGTTTCGGCGGCGCGGGCGGCGGCGGCCTGTTTCACTCCTTTGGCCTCGCGGAGGCGGCGCAGTTCGCGCCCCAGGGCGCGGCGGGCGAGGGTGCTGCCGGTGACGGACATATCTTTAGCCTCCCTGACGATCGAGCCTGTTTCTGGAAGCCACCCTGTGGTGGCGTTCGGCGTTCTGTCCCCGTAGTGAATGTCCGGGATCCGTGAAAAACATTCGGGCGCTCGCCCATTCCGGATGCGGGACGTTTCGAGTGTACTGGCATCGACCCGGTAGCCGGGAAGAACCAACCGCCGAATTCCTCTCGCATTTCGCGGGACTGCGGTCTCCGGCCCCGGCTATCGGGCATACCATCACCGAAAACCGCAGGAGCGCCGCGATGTACGGACACCTGATCACCGATCACGTCGAGATCACGGCGGTGATTGCTCGATGTCGCCGCGCGCGTTGTCGGTCGTATTCGCAGTCCGGTGCCGCTGTCGGTCTGTGTATCCAGACCCGTTGCCCGCCAGCAGGTTTGCGGATGCGAGAGTGAGGCGGAAGACGGCTCGGGCCAACGGGCAGGATTGCGCTGTGAATATTCAAAAGGCAATTTCGCTGACGGTTGCCGAACCTGTCCGTGAATCGCCTCCGGCATCCGATATGCGGGCGAGCCCCGGCGCTCTTCTCGGAATCATCTCTGCTTCGGCTGACGTCCGGGCGTGATGTCCGACGCCATTTCCGCTCCGCCCCGCCCGGTAGTGTTCGTGGCGATCGCGAATCTGTTCATCCGGTAAGGGAGCTTCGGCTCCGGGCGACGGCGAATACGCCGACGCCGATCACAGCGGTGGAGGAGAGCGCATGGCGAAAACGAATGTGGCCGATCAATTCGTGCACGTTCTCGTACAGGCCGGAGTGCGGCGGATCTACGGCGTGGTGGGCGACAGCCTCAATCCGATCGTCGACGCGGTGCGCCGCACCCCGGACATCGAATGGGTGCATGTGCGCAACGAGGAGGCCGCCGCGTTCGCCGCGGCCGCGCAGGCGCAATTGACCGGCCGCCTGGCCGTCTGCGCGGGCAGTTGCGGCCCGGGCAACACGCATCTCATCCAGGGTCTCTACGACGCGCACCGCACCGGAGCGCCGGTGCTGGCGCTGGCCTCCCACATTCCCTCCGACCAGATCGGCACCCAGTTCTTCCAGGAAACGCATCCGGAGCGGCTCTTCGTCGAATGCAGCGGGTACTGCGAAATGATCAGCCGGCCCGAGCAGATGCCGCGCATGCTGCGGATCGCGATCCAGCATGCATTGGCGCGCAACGAGGTGTCGGTGGTGGTGCTGCCGGGCGATGTCGCGCAATTGGACGCCGCGCATCCGACCGGCGAGACGAGTCTCGTCTCCGAACTCGGCCACGTCATGCCCGCCGCCGAACAGGTGCAGGCGCTCGCGGACGCCCTGAACGCGGCGTGCACCGTCACCCTGTTCTGCGGTGCGGGCGTGCGTGACGCGCACGAGGAGGTGATGCGGCTCGCCGAACTGCTCCACGCACCCATCGGGCACAGCCTGCGCGGTAAAGAGTGGATCCAGTTCGACAATCCCTACGACGTGGGAATGAGCGGTCTGCTCGGCTATGGCGCCTGCTACAAGGCGATGCACGAAGCAGATCTGGTCGTGCTGGTCGGCACCGATTTTCCCTATGACGAATTCCTGCCGGGAACCAACACCGTGCAGATCGACCACGACGCCGCCCGCCTCGGCCGGCGCACGCCGCTGCAACTGGCCGTGCACGGCGACGTCCGGGAAACCCTGCGCGCGGTCCTACCCCTCGTGCAGCAGAAATCCGACCGCGAATTCCTGGACCGTATGCTCGGCGAGCACTACCGGCTGCTCGAGCAGGTCGTCGACGCCTACACCCGAAATGTAGCCGACCACAAGCCGATTCACCCCGAATACGCCGCCGACATCCTCGACGAACTCGCCTCCGACGACGCGATCTTCACCGTCGACACCGGCATGTGCAATGTGTGGGCGGCCCGCTATCTGACACCGAACGGCCGTCGCCGGGTGATCGGATCGTTCCTGCACGGCACGATGGCCAACGCCCTGCCGCATGCCATCGGCGCGCAATTCGCCTATCCGGACCGGCAGGTGATCTCCATGTCCGGCGACGGCGGATTGGGCATGCTGATGGGGGAAGTGCTCACCGTGGCGCTGCATCGGCTGCCGGTCAAGATCATCGTGTTCAATAATTCGTCGCTGGGTATGGTGCGGCTGGAGATGCTGGTGGACGGTCTGCCGAACTTCGAAACCGACCACGCCCCGGTCGATTTCGCCGCCGTGGCTCGCGCCGCGGGCATCCACGCGGTGCGAGTCACCGAACCGTCCGACATCCGCGCCGCCCTCGCCGAGGCACTGGCCCATCCAGGCCCCGCACTGGTCGACCTGGTTACCGATCCGAACGCCCTGTCCCTCCCGCCGCACATCACCGCGGCGCAGGTGCGCGGCTTCGCGCTGGCGGCCAGCAAGATCGTGCTCACCGGCGGGGTGGGCCGCATGATCGACATGGCCCGATCGAATCTGCGCAACGTGCCGCGATGAAAAGCGCTGACTACCAGTGAGTTTCGTGGACGCCGGGCGAGGCCGACCCGCCCGGCCGACCCTCACACGTACTGCTCGCGCAGCTTGCCCTTGACCAGCTTTCCCGTCGGTGTACGGGGCAGTTCGTCGGCGAAATCGACGCTGCGCGGCACCTTGTAATGGGCGATGCGCTCGCGCAGGAAATCGCGGAGTCGTTGCGCCAGTTCGGGTCCCGGCTCCGCGCCGGCTGCGGGCTGGACGACCGCCTTCACCGATTCGCCCATCTCCTCGTCGGGCACGCCGATCACCGCCACATCGAAGACGTCGGGGTGCAGCGCCAGGGCGTCCTCGATCTCCTGCGGGTAGATGTTCACCCCGCCGGAGATGATCATGAACGCCTTGCGGTCGGTCAGGAACAGGAACCCGTCGGCGTCGATGTAGCCGATATCGCCCGTGGTGGTCCAGGTCGGGTGATCCGGGTGGATCGCCTTCGCGGTCTTCTCCGGATCGTTGTGGTAGTCGAACGGGACTTCCTCGCGTTCGAAATAGATGGTGCCGATGTCGCCGGAGGGCAATTCGCGCCCGTCGTCGTCGCAGATGCGAACCGCGCCCAGGCCCGCGGGCCCGACCGAGCCGGGTTTGCGCAACCACTGCTCGCTGTCGATGAAGGTGGCGCCGTTTCCTTCGGTCGAGGCGTAGTACTCGTGCAGCACCGGCCCCCACCAGTCGATCATCGCCTGCTTCACCTCCACCGGACACGGGGCGGCGGCGTGGACGGCGACCTTCATACTCGAGACGTCGTAGCGGGCGCGCACACTCTCGTCGAGTTTCAGCATGCGCACGAACATCGTCGGCACCCACTGGCTGTGGGTGACGCGATAGCGTTCGATCGCGGCGAGCGCCTGTTCGGCGTCGAAACGCTCCAGTACCACCACGGTTCCGCCGAGGGCGTGCACCACACCGCCGAACCGCAACGGCGCGGCGTGATACAGCGGAGCCGGCGACAGGTACACGGTGTCGGCGTCGAATCCGTAGAGCGGGCCGAACACCGCGGTGTAGGTGTCACCCGGCGCATCGCCGACCTGACGGTCCGGCAACGGATGTTTGATGCCCTTCGGTCGGCCGGTGGTGCCCGACGAATACAGCATGTCGGCGCCGCGCGGCTGATCCGGCAGCGGCTCCGCAGAGGATGCGGCCAGCGCCTTGTCGTACGAGTCGTATCCCGGAACAGGACCGCCGAAGGCGAGCCGGATCCCGACCTCGGGCGTCTGCTCGACCACCCGCTCGGCCACATCCGCCAGCTCCGCCGACACGATGAGTGCCCGCGCACCGCAATCGTTGACGATATAGCTGATCTCGTCCGCGGACAGGTGCCGGTTGACGGCCGTGATGTAAAGGCCGGATCGCAACGCCGCCCAGTAGACCTCGTACACCTCGAGCGTATTGCCGGACAGTAGCGCGACGTGATCACCCTTGCGCAGGCCCGCGTCGTAGAGATGGCGCGCGAGGCGAACCGAGTTGTCGTCGAGTTCGCGGTAGGTCAGCGCCGCACCGCTCTCGGCCAGCACGACCGCCGGTTTATCAGGGAATCGATCGACATGCGCACCGGGGTACATCCTGCTCCTCCACAACACCGCCGACGGCTCTGACGTGACCGCCGGTCGAGAGGGACCTGCCTCGCCGCCGCGACACCGGCCCCGCCGAGACACCGTCCCGACGAGCGCGACGATAGCGGAAAGTGAACGACCATTCGTGAGTTATCGCCAAACTTGTGAACCGCTCGAGAGCGCACCGAAGGTCCGCGTGCCCGGCGCCGCCCGCGATCCTTCGCGCCGCCGGGACGGACGGGCCTTCCCCGCCGTTCGCGACGCCACGCGGTGCCTGGTGCCGCCGGATCGGGGGCAGTGTGTCCGACGCCCATCCTTTTCGGGGCATAACAGGTCCGCCGAGGTCTCGATATTGCCTACGAGAGTCGTCGAGCGGGAGGTTCCTATGAAGGTCGGGCGTATCGGCGCGCTGGCCGCCGGGGTGGCGACGGCGGCCACGACCGCGGTGGGGTTCGGCGTTGCGGCGCAGGCCGAACCGACCGGCGCCGATGTGGAGGTCTACACCTACTGTGGCGGGGCGCTGCCGGGCTACCCACCGCCGCTGCAGGTGATCGTCCGCAATATCGGCACGGCGACCGCGGAGAATGTGGCGGTGAACTACTGGGCACCGTTCGGCCCGTCCGGATCCGTGATCAAACCCACGCTGGCACCGGGAGAAATCGCCAACTACACGGTCGGCACCGCCCGCACGCTGGAACTGATCACCGCCACGGTGACGAGCACGACGCCGGATGCGAACTCCCGCAACAATTTCGTGGTCCAGCCGATGTTTTGCCCGGGGTCGATATAGCCCTGCCCATGCCGCGGCGACGGCACGGCGACACGGCGCAGGTCCGCGACCCGGTGGGTGGAACGGCGGTACCCGGCCCAGCCGGTGTGCGTCGTTCGGCAGCCGGATCGGTGGTTCCGCGGCTGAACCCTCGCCCGCGCCGTCCCGTCACCCTGTCGTCCCGTCGCGTATGTCGGCCAACCCGCGCGGACCTCGTCATTCGCTTAGGCTGAGCCGCAAGCGATGTCGACAAGGAGCTCGGACCGATGGCGAACCCGTACCAGGCCGGATATCCCGCACCGCAACCGCCGGGCTGGGGTGTGCCACCGAATCATCTTGGTGCTCAGTCGTTCTCGCGGCCGAAGCCGCCGACGAATCGCGCTGCCGTCGATGTCGTCGCGGGAATCGCTCTGGCACTGGCGGCGATTCTCGCGGCCGCGCAATCCGTATGGGGACTGGTCGTCTCCGGCGGTGGCTATTCGGTCTTCGAGCACGGCTGGGGCGCGGCCCTGATCCCGTTCTGGGTGTGTTCGCTCGCCGCGTTGGTCGGCGGCATCCTGTTGTCGGTCGCCGGTTCGGGATCCTTTCGAATTCGTACTGTCGCCGCGCTGGGTGGTGGCGCGTTGTTCGTCACGGTCATCCAGAATCTTGTCGTTCTCTGCTCGGACTCCTACGTTCGGTTGGCCGACAGAGGTAATTGGCTCGCGATACCCGCGGCCATCGCGATTCTCGCGGCGGTGGGAAGCCTGATCGGGGGAAAGGCGGGCTCCTCGGCGACCCCCGTTTCTCCGTCGGCGATCCCCGGTTACCCCGGCGCCGCGTCTTACCCGGGGCCGGCGGTCTATCCCGCCGCCCAGCCCGGCTATCCCGGCTATCCGGCTCCCGCCGTACCTGCGGCCCCCGAGTCTGCGTCATCCGCGCCTCACGGCTGGCCGTCGTATCCGGGCGCCGCTGTTCCCGGTTATCCGGGCGCACCCGCACCGGCGTACTTCGGGGCGCCGGGCTACCCGCCCGCTCCGCCGAACCTTACGGGAGATCCGAACGCCGCCGGCCCGCACCCAGCGGCCAGTCCGCATCCGGCGGCTGGTCCGCACCCGGCGGCCGGTCCGCACGCCGCCGGCGCGCCGTCAGCCCACGTCCATCAGCCCGTCGCACCGGCCCCCGGTTCGGCCGGTTCGCAACCGGGTTACGCATCCTCCCTGGAGCAGTCCGGTGGCCCGGAATCATCCTCGGCTCCCACTGTGCATGCGGGCCCGAGTGGCGCGCCGCCGTCCGAACCGCATCTGCCTCAACAGTGAAGCGGGGCTGGGGGTTCGGGGGAGACGGGGCCGTCCGATGTGGGGCATCGATCGGCTGAACCCGGTAGTAGGCACGGCGCAAGCGAATCCGCTGCCGCAACGTGACGCTGAACTAATCGTGCAAACCTCGGCGAAGCAGGCAGTTTTCGCGCATTTCCGCGGAGGTTTGCACGAATGGTTCAGCCCAGTAGGCGGTGAACCTGCGCACGTGACCGGGTGCGCAGATCGTCGAACTCCACCGCCCTACGGGGCGCTAACTCCGGTAACGGAACAGGATTCGACCCCTGGTCAGGTCATACGGACTGAGTTCCACCAAAACCCGGTCGTCCGGGAGGATCTTGATGTAGTTCATCCGGACCTTGCCGGACAGGTGGGCGAGGACTTTGTGTCCGTTGGGGAGTTCCACCGTGAATGTCGCGTTGCGCAGGCATTCCACGACGTGCCCCTGAACTTCGATCGCTCCCTTCTTCATCGCCACACCAACTCCAGCGTGCTGTTCGACCGCGCACCGCCGATGCCCTCGAACAGGGCGGTCGCCGCCGCGTTGGATTCATCGATTTCGGCCGAGGCCCAAGCCTTTCCGGCGCGGTGCAGTGAGCCCAGCACCCGCCCCAGTAAAGCACGCGCGATGCCACGCCGGTGCGCCTCGGCACGAACCGCGATCAGGCCGATGCGCGGTAGCCGCGTCGGTTGCGTCACGCGGCACAGTCCCGCATAGCGGCCGGCCTGGGCCGCCACCACGTAGTTCGCGGGATCGATCGGTGGGGAGATCACCTCGGCCGGCATGGTCTGCCAACCGGCGGCGGCCTCGACCTCGGTGCGTATCGTGCGGTCCAGCTCGCGCAGTGAATGCACTTCGGCCGCACCGAAATCCAGGATCTCGACGTCGGGCGGCGGTGCCGAATCGAGTCCTGTGATCGCCGGATCGGTGGGAACCCGGTATTCCCATTCGCGCCGCCGGGTCGCGAGACCCGCCCGGCGCCATTGCGCGGTCAGCTCCAGGTCGGCTTCGTCGACCACCGTGTAGAGCGGTGTGGGAAGGTCGGCCAGCATGGCGGTGGCAAGCTGATCGAAGGCCTCGTCCTGCCAGGAGTCGATGCTGAGAAACAGTCGCCCATCGGGCCGCGGCGATGCCTCACCGCTACCGACGACCCGGTCGCCGGTCAGCGCATGCCACTGCCGGTCCGCGATGCGCGTCACCATGAGTTCGGAAGAATGCATTGTCGTCCCCTCTCGGGATCGCTCGGACGAGCACTCCCGATGACGACGTGCGTCAAACGTCCGATCGTGAGAACGGGGAGCGCCCAAGGAATGTCGTGAAAATGGGACTCACCCCCTCGCGTGATCAGGTCGGACCGAACGAGGCTATCAACTCGAATATCCGACGCCAACCTATTTTCCGAGCGCCCCGCCCGAGTTCCGGGACGTTGCCTTCCGGCCCGTCGTCTACGGCCGCACGAGCTCGTAAGACGTACTGCGACCGCCGGATTCCGATCTGCGCAATGCGCCGAGTTCGACCAGCACGGTGATGTCCCGCAACGCGGTATCCGGTGAAGTTTTGGTGATGATGGCCCACTTGCGGGTGGTGAGTTTCCCATCGGAGCCGTCGAGCAGCCGGTTCAGCATGGCGATCTGCCGGGCGTTCATCGTTGTTTGACCCCAGTTCCTCCAGAACTGTGCCTTCGCCAGGACGGAGTCGACAGTCTCGGCGGCGCCGGTGATCGCGCGATCCAGAGCGCCGAGGAACCACAGCAGCCACTCGGTCACGTCGAGCGAACCTTTCTGGGTCTTTTCCAGCATCGCGTAATAGTCCTTGCGGTCTCGCTGAATCTGGGCCGACAAGCTGTAGAAACGCCGGGAACTGTGGTCGGCGCGCGCCAGCCAGAGATCGCCGATCGCCCTCGCTATTCGCCCGTTGCCGTCGTCGAAGGGGTGGATCGTCACGAACCACAGATGCGCGAGCCCGGCCTTGATCAGCGCCGGCTCGGTCGCATCGCGGTTGACCCACGCCAGGAATCGCTCCATCTCGACGGGAAGACGGTCGGCCGGTGGCGCCTCGAAATGCATCCGCTGCCTGCCGAAGGGGCCGGAGATCACCTGCATGGGCCCGGCGTCGTCGGTACGCCACCCTCCGATCCTGACCTTGGAGATGCCGGAATATCCGGTGGGGAAAAGCCCGGCATGCCAGCCGAACAGTCGTTCGGCAGTGACCGGCCTCGTATTGTGGACCGTGGCGTCGAGAATCATTTCGACCACGCCGTCCACATGCCGGTCGGCCGGAACGACAGCGCCGATATCGACGCCCAGATGGCGCGCGATCGACGACCGGACGGAAGCGGCGTCGAGCAGTTCACCTTCGATTTCACTGGTCTTGACCACGTCGGCGGTGAGTGCGGCCAAGCTGGCCCGATCCTGGACCGCTTCGTCGCTGTCGGCGAGCCGTCCGAGGAGATGGCCCTGCCGGTGGGCAACCTGGGCGAGAGGGCCCGCAAGGCGTGCGACATCGTAGGTCAGCATCGGCCACTCGCCTCGCTGCCAGATGTATCGCCGCTGCGGAGAGGTCATGCGGTGATCATACCCGCTATTCACCGCAAAATCTGCGGCGAATAGCGGTGTGCGTCATTCCTGCACCCCGCTCGTGAATGAGCTTGCATGATCGTGCATAATCATCACATGGCGGATACCTCGAGTGGGCCCGTGGTGCGGGTCGCGGTAGCTGGTGCGAGCGGATACGCGGGCGGTGAGGTCCTGCGTGTGCTGCTGGGGCATCCGGAGTATCGAGCCGGGCGCCTCGAGATCGGGGCGCTGACCGCGGGATCCAATGCCGGGACCAAGCTGGCGCAGTCGCAGCCGCATCTGCTGCCGCTGGCCGATCGAGTGCTCGAGGCCACCACCGCGGAGGTGTTGGCGGGCCACGACGTGGTCTTCCTCGGGCTGCCGCACGGACAGTCCGCGGCCATCGCGCAGCAGCTGCCGGAGTCCACGGTGATCATCGACTGCGGCGCCGATTTCCGGCTCACCGACCCGGAGGACTGGGAGACCTACTACGGATCCCCGCATGCCGGCAGCTGGCCCTACGGTCTGCCCGAGCTGCCCGGCGCGCGGGAACAGCTGCGCGGGGCCACTCGCATCGCGGTCCCGGGCTGCTATCCGACGGTGTCGAGTCTGGCCCTGGCCCCGGCGGTCGGGGCGGGGATCGTCGAACCGGAGGTGACCGTGGTGGCGGTCAGCGGCACCTCGGGCGCGGGCCGCAAACTCGACGTGGGGCTGCTGGGTTCGGAGGTGATGGGCTCGGTCCGCGCCTACAACATCGCCGGCGCGCACCGGCACACCCCCGAGATCGCGCAGAACCTGAAGGCCGCGGCCGCGGCCACGGGCGCCGAGATCGGCGATGTCACAGTCTCTTTCACACCGGTGCTGGCCCCGATGCCGCGCGGCATCCTGGCCACCTGCACCGCACGCCTGCGCCCCGACGCCGCGGGTGCGGTGGCCGACCTGGCCGCCGCCCGCGCGGTCTACGACAAGGCCTACGGCGACGAACCGTTCATTCACCTGCTGCCCGAAGGCGTACTGCCGCAGACGGGTTCGGTGGTCGGATCCAATGCCATCACCCTGCAGGTCGCCGTCGACACCGCCGCGCGCACGCTGGTGGTGATCGGCGCGATCGACAATCTGACCAAGGGCACCGCGGGCGCCGCGGTGCAATCGATGAATCTCGCTCTCGGTCTCGACGAGACCGCCGGACTTTCCACCGTAGGAGTGGCACCGTGACCGACACCGATATCGCCGGCGGCAAACTGGTCCGCACCCAGGGTGTGACCGCACCGCTCGGATACCGGGCCGCGGGCATCGCAGCCGGCATCAAGGCCAGCGGAAAGCTCGATCTGGCACTGGTTTTCAACGAGGGACCCGACTATGCCGCGGCGGGTGTGTTCACCCGCAACAAGGTGAAGGCCGCGCCGGTGCTGTGGTCGCAGCAGGTGCTCACCAGCGGCCGCCTGCGCGCGGTGATCCTCAATTCCGGCGGCGCCAACGCCTGCACCGGCCCGGGGGGATTCCAGGACACCCACGCCACCGCCGAGGAACTGGCGAAAGCGCTGAGCAACTGGGGGACCGAAACCGGGGCGGGCGAAATCGCGGTCTGCTCAACGGGTTTGATCGGTGACCGGCTGCCGATGGGCAAACTGCTGCCCGGTGTGACCGAGATCGTGCACGAGATGGCGGGCGGCCTGTCCGGCGGCACCGATGCCGCGCACGCGATCATGACCACCGATACCGTGCCCAAGCAGGCCGCGTTCCACCACGCCGACAAATGGAACGTCGGCGCGATGGCCAAGGGCGCGGGCATGCTCGCCCCGTCCCTGGCCACCATGCTGGTCGTGGTCACCACCGACGCCGCCGCCACCCCGCAACAGCTGGATACGGCGCTGCGCAATGCCACCCGGCTGACCTTCGACCGGCTCGACGTCGACGGCTCCTGCTCGACCAACGACACCGTGTTGCTGCTGGCCAACGGCGCCAGCGGCGTCACCCCGAGCCAGGAGGAACTCGACGCCGCGGTGCTGGCGGTCTGCGATGACCTCGCCGCGCAGCTGATGGCCGATGCCGAAGGCGTCACCAAGCGCGTCGAGATCACCGTCACCGGCGCGGTGAGCGAGGACGAGGCGCTGATCGCCGCCCGCGCGGTCGCCCGCGACTCGCTGGTGAAGACGGCGTTCTTCGGTTCCGACCCGAACTGGGGCCGGGTGCTGGCCGCGGTGGGTATCGCCCCCATCGAACTGGATCCCGATCGCGTCACCGTGTCGTTCAACGGAAATCCGGTGTGCCTCAACGGAACCGGCGCTCCCGGCGCGCGGGAGGTGGATCTGTCCGGCCCCGATATCGCGGTGCTGGTGGAACTGGGCCTCGGCGTGGGCACCGCCACCGTGCGCACCACCGATCTCTCGCACGGCTACGTCGAAGAGAATTCGGCTTACAGCTCATGACCACCGAAGCGACACCGGAGGTTCCGGTGACCACTCAGGATCTGTCGGCACTGGACAAGGCGCACGTACTGGCCGGCGCGCTGCCGTGGCTGCAGAAGTTCCGCGACAAGATCGTGGTCGTCAAATACGGCGGCAACGCCATGATCGACGACACCCTCAAACACGCCTTCGCCGCCGATATGGCGTTCCTGCGCACCGTCGGCGTGCATCCGGTGGTAGTGCACGGCGGTGGCCCGCAGATCAGCGCCATGCTGCAGAAGCTGGGGCTGCAGGGCGAATTCCGCGGCGGCTTCCGCGTCACCACCCCCGAGGTGATGGATGTGGTGCGGATGGTGCTGTTCGGTCAGGTCGGCCGCGAACTGGTCGGGCTGATCAACGCGCACGGCCCGTACGCGGTCGGCATCTCCGGTGAGGACGCACGGCTGTTCACCGCCACCCGCCGCACCGTCACCGTCGACGGCGAGCAGACCGATATCGGCCTGGTCGGCGACGTCACCGCCGTCAATCCGGACGCGGTACTGGATCTCGTTCGCGCCGGGCGCATTCCGGTGGTCTCGACCATCGCGCCCGATGCCGACGGCGTGGTGCACAACATCAACGCCGATACCGCCGCCGCGGCGCTGGCCCAGGGCATCGGCGCGGAGAAACTCGTGGTGCTCACCGATGTCGAAGGCCTGTACACGAATTGGCCCGACCGCTCGTCGCTGACCACCCATATCGACACCGACGCCTTGGCCGCCCTGCTGCCGAGCCTGGACGCGGGCATGGTGCCGAAGATGGAGGCCTGCCTGCGCGCCGTCCAGGCCGGTGTCCCGACCGCGCACGTGATCGACGGCCGGGTACCGCATGCGGTACTGCTGGAACTGTTCACCGGGGAAGGTATCGGAACGATGGTGACCCCACCCGAGACGGCAGGAACGACACACTCATGAGCGACAACGTCACGAGCACGGAGCACTTGCAGCAGCGGTGGTCGTCCGCGCTGATGAACAACTACGGCACCCCGAAGGTGGCGCTGGTGCGCGGCTCGGGTGCGGTCGTGCACGACGCCGAGGGCAACCGGTACGTCGACTTCCTCGGCGGTATCGCGGTCAACAGCCTGGGTCACGCCCATCCGGCGATTCTGGAGGCCGTCACCCAGCAGCTCGGCACCCTCGGCCACGTCTCGAATCTGTATGTGAGCGAACCGGTTCTGGAACTGGCCGAGAAGTTGCTCGCGCAGTTCGGTGACGGACACGGCCGGGCGTTCTTCTGCAATTCGGGTACCGAGGCCAACGAGGCGGCGTTCAAGATCGCACGCCTCACCGGACGGCACAAGATCGTCGCCTGCGAGGAGGCCTTCCACGGCCGCACCATGGGCGCGCTCGCGCTGACCGGGCAGCCGTCGAAGCGGGCGCCGTTCGAACCGATGCCCCCGGGTGTCGTGCACGTGCCCTACGGCGACGCCGCGG
Source organism: Nocardia sp. BSTN01 (assembly GCF_015354405.1). Lineage (GTDB taxonomy): Bacteria > Actinomycetota > Actinomycetes > Mycobacteriales > Mycobacteriaceae > Nocardia. The sequence continues at coordinate 82,813 of NZ_JADKYP010000029.1, forward strand.
CGCTGGCCGCCGCGGTGGATTCCGATACCGCCGCGGTCTTCCTCGAGCCGATCATGGGGGAGAGCGGCGTGGTCGTGCCGCCGCTGGACTATCTGGCCGAGGCCCGGCGGATCACCTCCGAGCACGGCGCGCTGCTGATCCTGGACGAGGTGCAGACCGGAATCTGCCGCACCGGACCGTTTTTCGCGCATCACGCCGCGGGCATCGTGCCCGATGTGATGACGCTGGCCAAGGGGCTCGGTGGCGGCCTGCCCATCGGCGCCGTGCTGGCGCAGGGCCCGGCGGCGGAGCTGCTCACTCCCGGCCTGCACGGCACCACCTTCGGCGGTAACCCCGTCAGCGCCGCGGCGGCGCTGGCGGTCCTGCGGACCATCGACGAGCAGGGACTGGCAGCCCATGTCGAATCGGTCGGCAAGACGCTGATCGACGGCATCGAGGACCTCGGCCACACGCTGATCGACCACGTGCGCGGCGCGGGGCTGCTCATCGGAATCCAACTGACACAGGACGTTTCGGCGAAGGTCGAGCAGGCCGCACGCGCGGCCGGCTATCTGATCAACCCGCCCAAGCCGAATGTGATCCGGTTGGCCCCGCCGCTGATTCTGACCGAGGCGCAGGCGCAGGGTTTCCTCGCCGATCTGCCCGGCATCCTCGACGCGGCTTCCCAGGAGAGTGAGTGACCATGGTGCGGCATTTCCTGCGCGACGACGACGTCACGCCCGCCGAACAGGCCGAAATCCTCGCGCTGGCAGCGGAATTGAAGGCGGCGCCGATCTCCCGGCGGCCGCTGGAAGGGCCGCGCGGCGTGGGAGTGATCTTCGAGAAGAACTCCACCCGGACCCGATTCTCCTTCGAGATGGGCATCGCGCAACTCGGCGGGCACGCGGTGGTCGTCGACGGCCGCGACACCCAGCTGGGCCGTGAGGAAACCCTCGCCGATACCGGCCGGGTACTCTCGCGCTATGTCGACGCCGTCGTCTGGCGGACCTTCGAACAGGATCGACTGGACGAGATGGCCTCGGCGGCAACGGTTCCGGTGGTGAACGCGCTGTCCAATGAATTCCATCCCTGCCAGGTGCTGGCCGATCTGCTGACCTTGCGGGAGCGCAAGGGCGAGCTCGCCGGTCGCAAACTCACCTACTTCGGCGACGGTG
>NZ_JADKYP010000003.1 GCF_015354405.1 Nocardia sp. BSTN01
TCGACACAGTCGGCGAGGTCGGCCATCGGCGCCAGCCATCGGGGAGCCGCCAGCACCAGGTGGTCGTCGCCGCGCGCGGCCCGCAACGCCCGCAGTGCCGGCACGGCGGTCAGCAGATCACCCAGCCCCAGCGCCCGCAGGACCAGCGTCACGCCCATGACGGTGGAACCGCCGCGCGGCTCGGCGCCGCGGTCACGACGGCGCGATCCGATCGTGTCTCGCCCATCGCCGGCGACGACACCGCACCGTCGCGAACGAACCGCGCCGCGACATCGACGGCCGAGCGGACCGCGTTGGTCACCGAATCGCCGGACGCCAGCGCCGCGGTGGCCGCCGCGGCGAATCGGTCTCCGGCACCGCACACGTCATACCCCGGACCGCATCGGAGGTCCGGCGATATCCCCACGGCCACAGTGCCTTTCGTACCGTGCCGATAGAGCACCGCCCCCTCGGCGCCGAGCGTGACCGCCACCGCCCGCGCCGACCATCGCCGGCTCAGCTCACGGGCCCGATCCCCGAAGTCACCGTCTCCGGCCACCAGGCTCGCGGCCTCGTCACGATTCGGTGTCACCAGAGTCGCGCCGGTCACCGGCGCCGGACCGCGCGGATGCGGATCCCACACCACGGGAATGTCGCGCAGGCGCCGGGCCAGCAGGGCGCGAATTCCGGGATGGGCGGCGACGCCGTGACCGTAGTCGGCGACGAGAATGCCCCGCGCGCACTCGAATACGGCCTCGACATCGGCCGGTAGCGGGCCCGCGCCGATACGGCCGTCGCCCGAGTCGACCCGGACCACGGAAACCGGGCGATCGGCCGCACCGTCCGCGGCGGCCGGAGCACACGGGCCGACGGCCCGGATCCGCTGTTTGCACACCGTCGTTCCCCGCATCGGCAGCGGCGCCACCCGCACGCGCCCGGCCAGCAGCCGGCGCAGCCGGTGACCGGCCTCGTCGTCGCCGAATCCGCCGACCAGCACCACCTCGCCGGCGTCCGCGGTGGCCAGCAGAGCTGCCAGTCCCGCCCCGCCCGGACGCCAGATTCCGGCGCGGACGTCGACCACCGGAACACCCGCGTCGGGACTGCGACGGTCGGCGCGGCCCTCGATATCGCTGTCCAGCAGCACATCTCCGACGACGACCAGCGGTGCGATCACGACAGATCCCGCAGCGCGGAATCCAGTGCCGTGCACAGCGCGTGGACCAGCACCAGATGCACTTCCTGCACCGTCGCCGTCGACTCCGCCTCCACCGCCACCGCGTCGTCGCACAGCGACGCCAGCGAATTCGGCGCCGGTCCGGTCAACGCCCAACTGGTCAGGCCGATGTCGGCGGCCGCCTTCGCCGCGGCGACGACATTGCCGCTGGAACCGCTGGTGGACATCGCGACCAGCACGTCCCCGGGCCGGCCGTGCGCTCGTAGCTGGCGGGCGAACATCTCGTCGAATCCGTAGTCGTTGGCGATCGCCGTCACGCTCGAGGTGTCGGCGTGCAGCGCGACCGCCGACAGCGGTCGGCGTTCCTCCCGGAAACGCCCGGTCAGTTCGGCGGTCAGATGCTGTGCCTCCGCCGCGCTGCCGCCGTTGCCGCAGGCGAACAATCTGCCGCCGTCGCGGTAGACGCACGCCAATCGCTCCCCCCAGGCCCAGATGTGGGCGACGGAGGGGCGCACATTGCGGCGCAGCGCCGTACCGAGGAGTTCGAAGTGCTCCTCGAGTTCGGTGCCGATACCGGCGAGGTCGTGGCGCCGGTATTCATCTCGGGGGGTGGTCATGTCAGTGTGTCCTTCCCGTCGAGTTCGGCCAGTGCCAGCGACACTGCGGTCCGCAGGTCGGGTGCGACATGGGCGACCACCGCGGCGAAGGCGATCTCCGAGGGCCGCGTCTTCGCCGTGGGCACGAGCACCGCCCGCGCTCCGGCCGCGGCGGCGGCCTCGACATCGCTGCCGATATCACCGATCACGACACATCGGTCGGGTGTCGTACCGAGTGCCTCGGCGGCCGAAACGACAAGTCCCGGTTGGGGTTTGCGGCATTCGCACCCGTCGTCGCGGCGATGCGGGCAGATCTGCCAGGTGTCGACGGGTCCGAGCAGATCCTCCACCTTCGCGGTCACCGCCGCCAACTGATCCGGGGTGATGGTGCCCGCTCCCACCCCCGACTGATTGCTCACCACTCCGATCCGAACACCGGCCCGGCGCAGCCGATCCAGCTCCGCGGCCGCGCCGGGTACGGGCTCCACCAGCTGCGGATCGGACAGATACGGCACATCGATGATCAGGGTGTCGTCGCGGTCGAACAGCACCGCGGGCGGGCCGCCGTGTCGTTCCGCGGTGGTCGAGCGCCGTGGCTTCTCACCGCGCAGATGTGCCACCGCGTCGACGATCTGTTCGTCGGAGATCCGGTTCAGACAAGGATGACCCGGTATCGGGCACTGCCGGGCCCGGGTTCCGGCGCAGGCCGCCGACTGGTCGCCGAGCACCACGCACGGAACACCGTGCGGCGCCCAGCGGATCGCGGGAACGACCGGGGCGAACAACGAGACCACGGGGGTCGCGACGGCCGCCGCCAGATGCGCGGCACCGGTATTGGGCGCGACGACCACATCGGCCCCGCGCAGGACCGCCGCCAACTGCGGCAGATCGGTCGCTCCGCCCAGATCGCGGGCGTGCGTCCCGGCGACGGTGGCGGTCAGCTCACGCTCGTCGGGGCCGCCGGTCACCACCACGCGGTATCCCGCCTCGGCCAGGGCGCGGGCCACCGCCCGCGACCGCTGCGCCGACATCCGGCGGGCGGGCACGGCCGCCCCCGGGTGCAGCACGATATAGCCCGGCTCGCCGGTCAGCGCGGACACATCCGGCAGATCGGTGCGCACCCGCAGCCGGTGCCCCACCGACGGATAGCCCGCCGCCTCGGCCAGTGACAGCGCCCGAATCGCCTCGGGCACATCGTCGTCCAGCTGATGGCGGACATCGAGCAGCGATCCCGGATAGTCGGGACTGATCGCCGAGATCCGCCCGACTCCCGCCATTCGCAGCACCAGCGCCAGCGGCAGCGGCGACTGATGGAAGGAGGTGAAGATGATCGCCTCGTCCGGCTGCTGGGTGTCGACGAGTTTCACCAGCTCGGCAATCGATTCGGCATCCACCGGCGGGGCATCGAAATCGACCCAGCCGGCGTGGAATTCGAGCACCTGGCTCACACCGGGCAGCAGCTGCGCCGCGGCCCGCCCGCGCGGGCCCGCCAGAAAACTCACCCGCTGCGCGCGGGCGGCGACCGCCCGCACGGCCGGGCCCGTCAGCAAGACATCGCCCGCACTGTCCAGGCGGGCCACCAGGACGTGGCCGTTCATCCGCGCCTCCCGCTGTGGAATTCGGCGACCGTATCGGCGAGCAGCCGGTCCCAGCGCTGCGCGAACTCGGTGATGCCGAAGTTCTTCGCGGCCCAGGCCCGGGCAGCCTGTCCGGTGCGCCGGGCCAGTTCCGGATCGGCGAGGTAGCGGCCGATCGCGCGGGCCAGCTCGTCGAGGTCGGTGGAGACGACGCCCGCCTCCGGCGGTACCGCCCAGGGTGCCTCGGTGGCGCCGACCGCCACCACGGGCATGCCCACGAACATGGCCTCGAGCAGCGACAGACCGAGCGAGGTCCAGCGAGCGGTGTGCACGAACACCCGCCGCCGGCCGATCTCGGTGTGCAGCCGTTCCTGTCCGACGTCACCCGCACCGTGAATCTGTGTCGCGGGGCAGTGCCCCCACTTGTGCAACTCGGCGGTGTCGATGCCGAAGACGTCGATCGGCGCGGCCCGAGACAGGTCCCCGAGCAGATCGGTCCCGGTGATCCGCCACCGGCGCACCGGCTCGTTGATGATCGAGGCCGCGCGCTCGAGCTCCCCGGTGTACCGGTACCCCGGATCGACCACACCGTGCGGGACCGTCTCGGCCCGGCAGCGCCCGTTGTCCCACATCAGCCGGTTGAATCCGGTGACGTGCACCAGCGTCACATCGCTGCGGTCCGCCATCGGATGCCGGCTGGTGGCCGCGTGTTCGCGAGGAGTGTTGTGCTCGACGTAGATCACCGGCACCTCCTGGCCGGGCACCCGGCCGAGCCAGTCACGCACCAGGTCGAATTCCTCCGGACGTTGCAGGACCACCACATCGACCGACTCGCCGGCCAGATCGGCCGGCGCGACCTCGACCGCGGATTCGGGCCAGGGTCGCCCGCACCGGCCCAGTGCCCACTGCCGCCGCCGGGGATCGGACGGCACCAGATAGCGATGACGCCCCTGGACGAAGGAGGTCATCCAGGACCCGTGCACATGCCATACGAGCACGCGCAGGGGATCCGAACCCGGTACGGCGGCAACGCTCATGGCCACGACGATTCGGTGGAGGAGCAGACCAGCATTTCCCGCACCTCGGATCCGGCGGGCCGGGTGAGGGCGAAAACGACTGCGTCGGCGACGTTTTCGGGTCGTTCGAGGCGCACGTCGGGCCCGGGGACGTACTGCTCCGGGCGGTCGTCGAAGAAGTGTGTGTCCATGCCGCCCGGAATCAGCAGCGTCACGCCGATCTCCCCGGCCGTCTCGGCGGCCAGTGCCCGGGTGAATCCCACGACCCCGAATTTCGACGCGCAGTATGCCGTGGCATCGGGCAGCGCCCGCATACCCAGAGTCGACGCACAGGTGACGACGTGTCCGTGAGACGCGCGCAAAGCCGGCAGCGCGGCGCGGATCACCGCGGCCGTGCCGAGCAGATTCACCCGCACCACCTGTTCCCAGGCGGCCGCGTCGACCTTCTCCAGTGGGCCGCAGGCGTCGATCCCGGCGGCGGTGAACACGCCGTCGATGCGGCCACCGGCCCGGTCGGCCAGGGCTCGCGTGGCCTCCTCGGCCGCCGCCGAATCCGCGAGATCGGCCTGCTCCCAGTCGACGTCGGTATCGGGCCGGTTCCGATCGATGACGAGCGGAACGCCACCGGCGGCGCGCACCGCGTGCACCGTCGCCGCGCCCAGGCCGGACGCACCACCGGTGATGACGACAGTACCCAAGGGGCGAGTCGATTGATTCATCCGCGAGTTCCTCCTGATGTCAGCGAGCGGACGACGCGATGTCGCCCGCGGCGGCCGTGGCGGCGGTCCGTCGATAGGCCGCCGAGGTATCTCTGGAGATCCGATCCCACGAATAACGTCCGCGGGCACGTTGCAGACCCGCTTCCCCCATCGCCCGGCGCGCCTGCCGGGTGTCGAGCAGGCCGGACACGACCTCGGCCAGCACCGCGGGGTCGCCCGAGGGGACCAGACGTCCGGTCACCCCGTCGAGGACGGTGTCGAGCATTCCGCCGACCGCGGTGGCGACCACTGGCTTCGCGCACGACATCGCCTCGAGCGGAACGATGCCGAACGGCTCGTACCACGGCGTGCACACCACGGCGTCGGCCGAGCGCAACAGCATCGGCATCTCCGCCCGCGGGACCGGCCCGCGCAACCGGACCCGTTGCGACACACCGTATTCCGCGGCCACGGCACGCAACCGCGCCTGCTCGGCCTCGTCCTCGGCGCTCTGCGAACCGCCCGCGATCACCAGTTCGGTATCGGGCACCTCCGACAGTGCCGCGATCGCGGAGTCGAACCCCTTGCGCCGCACCATGCGGCCCACCGAGACGATCCGCCGCGGCAGATCCGGTTCCTCGGCGGGACCGTCGGGAGTGAACAGCGACAGGTCGACACCACACGGCACCACCGACGTGCGCTCGCGCGGCACACCCATCCGGCCCAGCTCCCGGACCTCGTCGGAACAGGTCGCGACGATATGGGTCGCTCCCGCCGCCACCCGGCGCTCGGACTGGATGCGCGAGCGCGGGCTGGTGTCGGCCAGCCCCTGATAGCGCCGCTTCACGGTGCCCAGGGCGTGGAAGGTCAGAACGACCGGGACGGCGAGATCGCGCGCGGCGCGTTCGGCGGCGATGCCCGACATCCAGAAATGCGCGTGCACGACATCGGGGGTATCGGCACTCCACTGCCGGCGCAGAAAGGCGGCGAATTCGGCGAGGAACGGCAGAATGTCATCCTTCGGAATGTGCCGGGGCGGGCCGGCCGGAACGTGGATCACGCGATATCCCGCCCCCACCAGCACCTCGGCGGGGATGCCGGGGTCGTCTCGGCGGGTGTAGACCCGCACGTCGTGCCCCAACCGCGCCAGTCCCGCGGCGAGTTCGGCCACATGCACGTTCTGACCGCCCGCGTCCACGCCACCCAGGGGCGCCAAGGGGCTCGCGTGCTCGGACACCATCGCAATCTTCACGCTTCCTCCGATCCGCGTCGCCGCCGGTGGACCTCGCGCTCTCGAACTGCGCCATAGCTGGCGGAAACCGTGCCATGGATGTATGCGACCGACTCGATCGTTCGACTTCTGAACCGGTTCGTGGTCGACATGCCCGCGCAGACCGGACGCAAACGGACGGGAGCAGAACTGTTCGACGACCGGCGTGCGGCGAATCCGCCAGGACTGAGTCGCGCCCGCACGGGTAGGGCTGCGGTATGTCCGAGACGACGACAGCCCCGGCCGTGACGGCCGGGCAGCCCCTGCTCGATCCTGTTCCGGCGACGGAGCGGCCGAGTATCGGCCCGATCGCCGACATCGTGCCGCAGGTGCGGCGGATCGTGGTCCTGCGGGGTGGAGCACTCGGCGACCTGCTCTACGCGGTGCCTGCCCTGTACGCATTGGCCGCGGCCTACCCCGCCGCCGAGATCACGCTGCTCGGCTCGGCGCTGCATGCCGACCTGCTGCGGGGACGGCCGGGGCCGGTCGACGAGGTGGAGGTACTGCCTGTCACCCGCACCGACTGGAACCAGCCCGCGCAACCGGCGGAGGTCGAATTCGTCGACCGCCTCCGCACCCGGCCGGTGGATCTGGCCGTGCAGCTGCACGGCGGCGGCGCGTGGTCCAATCCCTTTCTGCGGCAGCTGAATCCGCGGGTCAGCGTCGGTTCCCGCGCCGCGGGCGCACCGCCGCTGGACCGCAACCTCGCCTATCGCTTCTATCAGAACGAGGTGTTGCGGGCGCTCGAGGTGGCCGGGCTGGCCGGGGCGCCACCGGTCGTGATGGAGCCGCGCGTGGAGCTCACGCCCCAGGATGTGGCCGCGGCCGACGCGGTGCTCGGCACGGTGACCGGCCCGCTGGTCGTCGTGCATCCGGGTGCGAACGATTCCCGGCGGCGCTGGCCCGCAGCCGCGTTCGCCGAGATCGCCACCCACTGTCTGGACCGCGGCGCGACGGTGCTGATCATCGGCGGCCCCTCGGATCACGCACTGGTCACCGACCTCCGTTCTCGCATACCGGCCGCCGGCGATGCCCGCGCGGATCGGCTGCGCACCCTGGTCGGTTCGGATATGTCGACGCTGTGTGGCGTGCTCGCCCGCGCCGCGGTCCTGGTCGGCAACGACAGCGGCCCGCGCCATCTCGCGCGAGCCGTCGGCACACCCACCGTGGGGGTGTTCTGGATCGGCAACGTCATCAGCGCCGGGCCCCTGAGCCGCGGCAGCGACCGCGTGCTCATCTCCTGGCAGACCCACTGCCCGGTCTGCGGCAGCGACGCCACCGACGAGCGTCTGCCCCGCTGCCCGCACGGTGATTCGCTCGTGTCCACGGTGCCCGTGGCGGCGGTGCGCGGGGACGTGGACGAGCTGCTCGGCTGGGACTGAACCCAGCCGAGTTGCCCGGCGGGCAGTGGTCCCCGGCGGGCCGTGATCCCCGGCCGCGAGGGCCTAGGGCGCGGCGCCGGAGCGGATGCGGGCGATCACTTGCGATGTCGAGTGATCGGCAAGATAACTCAGCACCCGCACCTCACCGCCGTAACCGTTGACGATCGGCGCCTCCGGCAACATGTCCGGGCGGTAGTCGCCACCCTTGACGTAGAGGTCGGGCGTGGTCGCGCGCAGCAGCGCGGCGGGGGTGTCCTCATCGAAGATGGTCACGTGATCCACGCAGCTCAGCGCCGCCAGTACCGCCGCACGCTCGTGGTCCGGATTCACCGGCCGGTCCGGCCCCTTCAACGCGCGCACACTGCGGTCCGAATTGACCGCGACCACCAGCACGTCACCGAGCCGCTTCGCCTCGTTGAGATAGGCGATGTGCCCGGCGTGCAGAACGTCGAAACACCCGTTGGTGAACACGATCCGTTTACCGGCCGAGCGCTGATGCGCCAGCACCGTGGCCAGATCCCGCGCCGGCAACACCGCCCCCGCACTGCGCGCGAGCCGATCGCGGAGTTCGGAGGTCGAACACATCGAGGTCCCGGTACGGTGCACCACCACGTCCGCGGCCGCTTGCGCCACCTCCACCGCGGCGGTCGAGGGCATCCGGTCGAGCAGCGCCAGGGTCAGCGCGGCGACGAAAGTGTCTCCGGCGCCGGGCGATTGGCTTTCCGGCACGGGTTCGGCCCAGGTGCGGTGCAGCGGGCGGTCGCCCTGCAACAGCACCGCCCCGTCACGGTCGAGGGTCACCACGACCGCACCCGCACCGGTGAGTTCGAAGAGCCGGTCGCGGTGCCGGTCGAACCATTCCACCCGGGACCGGCCCGGCATCGCCGCCGGCATCCCCAGCACCCGCGCGGCCTCGTCGGCGTTCGGGGTGACCAGATCGGGACGCAGGTCCGCCCAGCGGGCGGGATGGTGGGTGTCGACGATCAGCAGCGGCAGCTCGGCCCGGCGCGCGGCGAGCGCCTCCCGGACCCGCTCACCGAGCACACCGTCGTAGTCACAGACCACGAGGGCGTCCGCCCGGGCGAGCGCCTCGGGCAGCGTGTCGATCACGCGGTCGACGTCCTCTGCGGTCGCCGGCGCGGTCGTGCTCCGGTCGAAGCGGACCACGATCTGATCTCCGGCGACCACCCGGCATTTCGCCACGGTCTCCGCATCGGCCGCGCTCACGTACGTCGTGTCCACTCCGCAGCGTCGCAACGAGTCACGCAACCGGTCGCCGTGCTCGTCGGCTCCCGCCAGCGCCACCAGACGCACCTCGGCGCCCAGCGCCGCGATATTGGCGGCGGTATTGGCGGCACCGCCCGGCAGGTAGCTCGTCGTGTGCACGTCGACGACGGGCACCGGCGCTTCCCGGCACAGCCGCTCCGAACGGCCCCACATCCACACGTCGAGCACCGCGTCGCCGAGGACGACCACCGTGGCGTGCTGGCGAGCGAGGCGGTCGGCGATCTCCGGAACCAGACTCCGCGAAACCGGTGAGCCCGTCTCACGATTCATACGTCCTCCTCGAAGCGGCGTTCTTCGGGTGGGTCACTGCGGCGGCAGCAATTTCTCCAGCACGTCCTGGCAGGCGCGCTCACAGCGGTGGCACGCCTGCGCACACTGCTCGCAGTGGGTCATTCCGGTGTGCGACGCGCATTCCTCGGCGCACGAGGCACATGCCGCCGCGCAGGCACGCACCAGCGCGGCGGCCACGAACGGCACGAACGCCGTGCGTCGCGCCAGCACCCGTGCGGTGGCCGCGCAGACGTCGGCGCAGTCCAGATCCTCCCGGATGCACTGACGCAGTGCGGCCACATCCGGTTCGGCCAGGCAGGAGTCGGCACAGATCGTGCAGGCCGTCTGACAGGCCACGCATTCCTCGACGCATCGCGCGATTTCGTCGGCGGTCAGCGCGCCGGATCCTCCGGGCCCGCCGGGATGTGTGCCGAACATGTCGAGCACCGTCGTCATGGCTCCTCCTCCGGGTGTGAGCCGGTGAATCAGTTCTTACGGCGGGCGCGCTCGTTCGACCGTTCGATCGATTCGACCAATTCCTTCTTCGTCATGCGGGAACGGCCGCTGATGTCGAGGCGCTTCGCGATATCCAGCAGATGCTGTTTGGACGCGTTGGCATCCACACCGCCGGCGGTCTTGCCCGCGGGTTCCGGTCCGCCGTGCCGGGCGCGCTCGTCGGAGGGACCCTTGCGCTGCTTGGGCTCCCAATGGTCGCCGACCTTCTCGTAACTGTGCTTGAGCGCGGCGTAGGCGACGCGATGCGCGCGTTGCTCGCTCTGGTACTCCTGCAGCGCGGAATCGTGAACCTCGGCGAACATACGCTGCGCGTGCTCATCGGATTTCCGTATGGTGCTGGGCAATTCGGAGAGTTTCGGGTCACCGCGCCGAGTGGTCTTGGGCATCGTCTGCTCCCTTCGTCGACGGTCGACTGCCCGGGACGCCGAACGGGCGCCCCTGTCGACGCACTACCCGGACTGGTCCGGCATATTCACCGCAACAGCGCGATCTGTGCTTCGACATGGCCGGGCAGGCGGCGGCGTGCCCGCAGAGCGTGTGGCATCCGGGTCACCAGGCCCAGCAGCGCCGGCACACTGCTCGGATGCCGCAGCGCCGTGCGGCCCACGGTGGCCAGCTCACGCAGGCATGCGCCGACGGGCCGGCGCATCACCGCGGTGAGCGCGGCGTTGCGGGATTCGAGATGGGCGCGAGCCGTATTCGCCATCCGGTGCGGCGAGGGCATGTGCCGGCTCACGATCTGCGGCGAATAACACAGCAACCAGCCCGCCGCGGCCAGATCGTAGGCCAGCAGCGTCTCCTCGCCGGCGAAATGCAGTACCGGGGAAAATCCGCCGGCCGCCAGGAACGGATCGCGGCGCACCACCGCCGCCCCCGCGAGAAAGCCCAGGACCGATGGTCCGGGCGCCTGGCGAGCAGTGCCCAGGGGACTGTGGTGCATCAGCTGGTTCACCGGATCGTCGCGCCCGTCCGGACCCACCAGGGTCCGGCCGGCGAGGAGCCCGACCTCGGGGTGGCGGTCGAACAACTGCTCGGCCGTATTCAAGGCGCCCGGCGCCCACCAGGCATCGTCGTCACAGAACGCGACGAACGGTGTGGTCGCGCATCGGGCGCCGTGATTGCGGGCGACCGCGCCCTCGTTGCGCGGCAGTTCGACCACCTCCAGCGCGCGGATCCGGCCGTGCCGCGCCCGCGCCGCCGGCACCGTGTGATCGTCGGAAGCGTTGTCCACCACCACGATCGGCGGCTGCGGCTCGTGCTCGGCGAGGCGATCTAGCGTGGTGACCAGTTCGTCGGCCCGATTGCGGGTCGCGATGACCACGGTGGTTCTGCCGCGCTCCCCGCTCATCGGCCGTTGCCGATCACGGTGAACCCATCGCGCCGCAGAGCCTCGGCATCCAGCAGATTGCGGGTGTCGACGATCAGCCGGCGCCGTGTCAGGGTGCCCAGCCGCGGCCAGTCGAGTTTGGCGAATTCGGGCCATTCGGTCGCCACGACCACCGCGTCCGCGTCCCGCGCGGCGTCGTAGGCATCGTCGGCGATGTGCACGCGGGCGGGCAGGCCCAGGTCCCGGCCGCGCACCGGCGCCACGGTGGGGTCGTAGACGCACAGCTGAGCGCCGTGTTCGGCCAGGGCGGCGGCCAATCGACGGGCGGGTGAGTCGCGCAGATCGCCGGTGCCGGCCTTGAACGTCAGGCCGAACAGCGCGGCGCGCACCCCCCGCAAGTCGGCGCCGGTCCGGTCCAGTACCCGCGCGACGGTGGCGACGGTACGGTCGGTCTGCGCGCGATTGGCCGCCACGGCGGCCTCCAGCACGCCCAGGTTCACCTGCTTGTCGTGGGCGATGTGCAGCAGCGCCTCGGTGTCCTTCGGCAGACAGGATCCGCCCCAGCCCGGCCCCGGCCGCAGGAACGCGGCGCCGATACGCGGATCGGATCCCAGGCATTCACCGACGAGTTCGATATCGGCACAGACCTTTTCGCACAGCTCGGCGAGTTCGTTCACGAACGACACCTTCGTCGCGAGGAAGGCATTGCTGGCATATTTGGCCACTTCGGCACTTTCGAAGTCGACGATCTGCACCGCCGGAGACTCGACACCCTGATACAGCCGCGCGATCCGTTCCCCGACCGCGGTATCGGCGGTACCGATGACGATGCGATCGGCGTGCAGGAAGTCGTAGACCGCATGACTTTCGCGCAGGAATTCCGGATTGCTCACCACGTGCAGTCCGCACCGGCCCGCCGCTTCGTCGGCCGCGCGCGCCGTACCGACCGGGACGGTGGACTTCAGCACGATGATCGCACCGGGCGACAGCAGATCGCACAGCGCGGCCAGCACGTCTTGGACGGCACTGGCGTCCGCCGCACCCGAGGGGGTGGCCGGCGTCGGCACGCAGACGAAAACCACTTCCGCCGACGCCAGCCGCTCGATATCGGTGTCGAACTCCAGCAGACCGGCGCGAATACCTTGGCGCAGAAGCGGTTCCAAGTCCGGTTCATGGAGGTCGCTGCGCCCCTGCCGCAATCGTTCGACACAGCCGGCGTCGACGTCGACCGCGGTCACCGGCAACCCGAGATGCGCGAGGCCGGCCGCGGTGGTGGTGCCGACATACCCGGCTCCCACCACACCGATGCGTTCACTCATGGCCGGACTCCGATCCGCCGCTCGCCGGCCGGGGCAGCCGGGTCCCGCGCGCCACCTGCCATTCGCCACGCAACCGATGCCAGCACGCGGCCGGTGGAATCAGCACACTGGTCAGCGTCATGGCGCCGACCTCGCGGACCGTGGCGGGACCCTGACCGATACGCCGCGCCGCGAATTCGGCCGTACCCGCCAGCCAGAGGCCCGCACACGCCAGCGCGGGTACGCGGCGACGGCGCAGCGCGAAGAACGCGGCCGCCAGCCCCGCCGCGGAGACCGCCGCGTGCGCGCCGAGTCTGCCGCCGCTCTCGCCGATGTCCTCGCGCCAGGTGCGGCCGAATTTGCTGCGCATCAACGCGTTGTCGGCATTACCCGCTTGGGCGCGCAGCGACGACAGCAGCGAACCTTTCGCCGGCGGATGGGTGGTGACCCGGCTGCCCGAGGTGATGTCTCGGCCGGTCCGCACCACGCGCAGCGCGAAGTCGGAGTCTTCCCGGTAGGCGCGCCGGAAGCGTTCGTCGAAGCCGCCCAGTTCGGCGAGGACGGCGCGGCGGTAGGCCATATCCGCGGTGATCCAGCGCGCGCCGGCCAGGCCGGCCGTGCCGCGTTCGGCATCGGTGGGCCGGCGTCCGGACGGCAGCGGCACCCACAACCGTGCCTGCGATCCGGCGACGTGGCCCGGCAGATCACGCAGATCCTCGGCCAGGCGCGCTCGCCATTCCGGCGACGGCACCACATCGTCGTCGAGAAAGGCGATCCATTCCGACTCGGCCGCTCGCCATCCGGCATTGCGGGCCGCGGCCGGTCCGCGACCACCCGAACGCACCACGCGCAACGGAATATCGCTGGGCGGCAACGACAACGGCTCGGCCGCATCCGGTCCGCCCGCCGGCGGCCGATCGTCGACGACGACGATTTCGGCCGGGGCGACACCTCCGGGCCGATTCACCGCCGCCAGCACATGCGCCAAACCGGCTCGCCCGATGGTGGGAATCACGATGGTGTAGTCGATGCTCTCCGCGTCGGTGCCGCCCGGAGTCACAGCGTCGCGCACGCCGATCACCGCCGCACGACGAACGGGCCGATCGCGAGCAGGTCCACCGGCGCGGAGCCGAAACATTCGAGCGCGTCCCGCGGCGAATCGACCATGGGCCGACCGGCGGTATTGAGGCTCGTGTTCACGACCACCGGCAACCCGGTCGCCGCGTCGAACCGGGTGATCATCTCGGCCAGCAGCGGATGGTCGGCGCCGTCGACGGTCTGGATGCGCGCGGTGCCGTCCACATGGGTCACCGCCGGCAGCCGCTTGCGCCACGGTTCGGCCACATCGTGGACGAAAAGCATGTACGGACTGGGCAGCGGCCCGCGTGTGAAGATCTCCGCCGCCCGCTCCGCGAGCACCATCGGCGCCACCGGACGGAACTGCTCCCGGCCCTTGACGGCGTTGAGCCGCTCCAGATTTGCGGCGTACCCGGGATGCGCCAGCAGGGAACGATATCCGAGAGCGCGGGGCCCGTATTCCGCCCGGCCCTGGAACCAGGCGACGATCTCGTTGCCGGCCAACGCCTGTGCGACGGTGCCGGCCAGATCGGCCGGTCGCTCGTAGCGGATGTGGGCCTCGCGCAACGTCTGTTCGATGTCGGCGTCGGAGAATCCGCGGCCCAGAGCGGCGGTCGTCATCGGTTCGGGAGGCGGTCCGGCTTCGGCAGCGATCGCCAGGGCCGCGCCGAGCGCGGTGCCCGAATCACCCGCCGCCGGTTGCACCCAGATGTCGTCGAACGGGCCCTGATCGAACAGCACGGTATTCGCCACGCAGTTCAGCGCGATGCCCCCCGCCATCGTGAGTTTGTCCGCTCCGGTGGCCGCATGCAACCACCGGCACAGGTCCAGCATCACCTCCTGCAGGACCTGCTGCACCGAGGCGGCGAGGTCGGCGTGTTCGGGCCGCATCGGCTCGTTCGGGGCGCGCTTCGGGGCGCGCTTCGGGGCGTAGGCGTCCCAGTTGATCGGCCGAGTGCGAAATCCACCGTCGCCGGTGCTGAAAACCTTGTCGCGCAACCAGTCCACGAATCGCGGTTGCCCGTAGGAGGCCAACGCCATCACCTTGTACTCGTCGCTGGAACGCGAAAATCCGAGGTGAGCGGTCAGTTCTTCGTACATCAACCCGAGCGAATGCGGAAGCTGTTGGGTGGCAAGGACATCGAGCTTGCCATTGCGGTATTCGCCCGCGAGCATCGACGTGGACTCGCCGCGGCCGTCCAGCGTCAGCACGGCGGCGTCTCCGAACGGCGCGGCGAGTCCGCACGACGCCGCGTGCGCGACGTGATGCCGTACGAAACGCACCTTGTCGGGGTCGAGGCCAGGAAGCTCGGTCGCCAGCAGGTAGGGCGCTCGCTCGGCGTATCGGGTGCGCAACGGTTCCCAGCTCGGGTCGAGGCCGTCGAGACTGTCGTCCACCTGTGCCGGATCGTAGGAGTAGCCCACGGCGTCGAGATCCGCCGCCGTGAGACCCGCCTGGGCGAGACACCAGGCCGCGGCCTGTGCGGGCTGTTCCCAGGCGGAGAAGGGCACCGGCCGCTTGCCGTGCTTACGTCTGCTGAACCGTTCCTCTTCGGCGGCCGCGACTATGGTGCCGTCCACGACCAGTGCCGCCGCCGAATCGTGAAATATCGCATTGATTCCGAGAACGCGCATCGAACACCTCCCACAGGTGTCGCAAGGCTTGTGCCGGCGAACTACCCGGCGTGTGAGGGCATAAACCGCGTCCGCGCCCGCCGCTGCGCGAACCACGCCAGTGTCCGGCGCAAACCCTCCTCCGGCGAGACGGTGGGTTCCCAGCCGAGCAACGCTCGGGCCGAACCGATATCGGGACACCGCCGTCGCGGATCGTCGACGGGCATGTCGATCGACCGGATCGGCGAGTGACCGCCACCGAGCCGCTGAATCAGCGCCGCGATCTCGTTGACCGTCATCTCCTGCGGATTCCCGATGTTCACCGGACCGCGATGCCCGGACTCCGCCAGCGCGAGCAGCCCGCGCACGGTGTCGTCGACGTAGCAGATCGAGCGCGTCTGCTCACCGTCGCCGGCGATGGTGAGCGGTTCCCCGGCCAGCACCTGCTCGATGAAGGCCGGCACCATCCGGCCGTCGTCGGCCCGCATGCCCGGCCCGTAGGTGTTGAAGATGCGGGCGATCGCCACATCGGTCCCGCGGTCGCGGTGATAGGCGGTCACCAAAGCCTCGGCGTACCGCTTCGCCTCGTCGTACACACTTCGCGGGCCGACGGGATTGACGTTGCCCCAATAGGTTTCGCGCTGCGGATGTTCGGCCGGGTCACCGTAGACCTCGCTGGTCGAGGCCAGCAGCAGCCGCGCTCCGCGGCGATCCGCCAGGTCGAGCGCCACCGCGGTGCCGTCCGCGCCGGCTCGCAGCGTCTGCACTCCGAGCCTGGCGTAGTGGATCGGCGACGCGGGCGAGGCGAGATGTGCGACCAGGCCGACAGGCCCGATATCGGGCAATCCCTGCGTGACGTCGTGGGCGAGGAATCGGAAACCCGGATACTTCTCCAATTTCGCGATGTTGTCCGGATCTCCGGTGGAGAAGTTGTCCACGCCCACGACCGCCGTGCCTCGTTCGAGCAGGGCCGTGCACAGGTGCGCGCCGATGAATCCGGCACACCCGGTCACGGCTGCGCGGCGAAAACGTGGCGCGCTCGTCATCGTCAGCTCTCGAACCGGGCCCAGTACCGGACTTCCCGGCACCGGCCGAGGAAGTCGGCTACCGATGCGCCCGCCGCGAGATCCATGACCCCGGCATCGAGTTCGCCGGTCAGCCCCGCGGCCGCGAACAGCCGGCCCGCGTTGCGGTGGGCGATGAATTTGCCGTGCGCGTAGGCGTCGCTGACGAAGTCGCGCGCGGGCGGCACGGTGGCCAGTTCCGCGGCCCCCGCTTCGGTCGCGAGGATCACCACCGCGTCGTAGAGCACCGACGGTCCGCCGTCGATCTTCTGGTCCGCTTCGATGCGTCCGCCGTCGCCGGTCGTGACACCACCGACTTTCGGCGCGACGACCTCGAGAATCGCCTGCTCCGCCTGTACCGCGTCGCGCACCTCGGCGAATGCCTTCGCGTCGACGCCGTCGGTGACCAGCACACCGATCTTGCGTCCCGCGACGCTGTCGGGACCGTTGCGCACGATACTCAGAGCCGGCGAGGGCGGCAGATCGGTGATCGGCTCGCGCGCACAGCGGGCCGGCTCGGGCAGCTCCGCGAGGCCGAGGCCGTCGGCGACCGCCGTGGCCAGATCCTCGTGGACGTTGCGCAGCGCGGCGACGACCCGAGCGCGGATCTCGACTCGATCGCATTTGCTCAGCTCGAACACGAACGCGTCGACGATGTGCTGCTGCTCGATACTCGTCTGGCTCACGAAGAACTGACGGGCCTGGCTGTAATGGTCGGCGAAACTCTCCGCCCGCAGCCGGCGTTCGGGACCCGAAATCGTCTCGGGATAGGTCGTGAATCCGCGTTCGGGATCCTCGCGCGGGCCCTTGATCTCGTCTGGCCAGGAATTGGGCTCGTAATTGGCCCGGCCCTTCGGATTGACCAGGGCCATATGGCCGTCCTGCTGGAACGTCGCGAACGGGCACTTCGGCGCGTTCACCGGCAGGTGCGTGAAGTTGGGACTGCCGAGCCGCTTGAGCTGGGTGTCGAGATACGAGAAGTTCCGGCCCTGCAGCAGTGGGTCGTTCGTGAAATCGATGCCCGGGACGATGTTCTGCGTGCAGAACGCCACCTGCTCGGTTTCGGCGAAGAAATTGTCGACGACCCGGTTCAACACCAGCTTGCCGACCGGGCGCACCGGCACTTCCTCTTCCGGAATGATCTTCGTCGGATCCAGGACGTCGAAGGCGAAGCGGTCGGCGAAGTCGTCGTCGAACAGCTGCATGCCCAGTTCCCATTCCGGATAGTCGCCGGACTGAATGGCATCCCAGAGATCGCGACGATGGAAATCGGGATCGGCGCCGTTGATCTTCAGGGCCTCGTTCCACACCACCGACTGCAGTCCCTGCTTCGGCTTCCAATGGAATTTCACGAACGTCGAACGGCCCTCGGCATTCACCAGCCGGAAGGTGTGGACACCGAATCCCTCCATGAACCGGAACGAGCGCGGGATGGCCCGGTCGGACATGATCCACAGCAGCATGTGGGTCGATTCGGGAGTGAGCGAGACGAAGTCCCAGAAATTGTCGTGCGCGGTCTGGGCCTGCGGAAAACCGCGGTCGGGCTCCTGCTTGGCGGCATGGACCATATCCGGGAACTTGATGGGATCCTGGATGAAGAAGACCGGGATATTGTTTCCGACCAGATCCCAGTTACCCTCTCGCGTATACAGTTTCACCGCGAATCCGCGGACGTCGCGGGCGAGATCGAACGATCCCTTGTTCCCGGCGACCGTGGAGAACCGGACGAATGCCTCGGTCCGGCGACCGGCCTCCTGAAAGGGATCGGCCCGGGTCAGATCGGACAGCGAATCGTAGTTCTCGAAATAGCCGTGCACGCCGAAACCGCGGGCATGGACCACGCGCTCCGGAATCCGCTCGTGGTCGAAGTGGAAGATCTTCTCGCGAAAGTGGAAGTCCTCCAGCAGCGCGGGCCCGCGTTCCCCCGCCCGCAATGTGTTCTGATCGTCTCCGACCACCACACCCTGCTGGGTGGTCAGCCGCACGTCGTCTCCGGATGCCTCCTGGTGGGTTTCGCCGCCGTTGCCCGGCCGACCTGCCACATTGTCCGTCATCTCCCGACCTCCTGCCGCTGTACGCCGAACCGTTCGGTCACCGAGCCGATACCCGGCCGCCACGGCGGCAAACGTTCGTACGGCTACAGAAAGGGCCGCGAGCCGAACTCCGGCATCGAACGGTTCGACTCGCGAAATCAATCGAAACCCGTTGCGGCCCTGACTGTCCCCGATGATCTTCGTCGGCCGGCCGCCCCCGTCCCGCTACCGGCACGACGCGGTCGGCGCTCAGTGCGCGCCCGCTCCGGCGAGCCGCTGCGCCAGGAGTTCCTTCCCCATATCCGCGCCCTTGCGGCTGTCGGCCTGCGCCCGCCGGAAGAAGTCGGCGAGTTCGGCGTCGCCGGCTCGTTCGGCATCGCGGCTGTAGACCTCCATCCGCAGCGCGTTGCTCATACACTGTTCGGTGAACCAGACCAGGTTGTAGTCTTTGTCCAAGGTGCCCGTGAACTGCCCGGTTTCCTGTTCCTTACCCATCGTGATCCTCCTCGTCGGACGCATTTCCCTCCCCATCACGCGCACTACCCGAGTCGATCGCGACTATTCCTCGGCAGGTGACCGAAGTCCCTACCGACGGCGGACACCGGCCGATAGACAAGGCAGCAACATCGCAGGCGGCAGGGAGGCCGAGGCGCCATGCCCGAGCAGACGAAGAGATCGATCATCGCGACCGCACTGTTGGCCGGCGCGGCCCTCCTGGCAACGCCGGCGGTGGCTCCCGCCGCTCCCACCGCCCGGATGGTGGGGCCCGGCACCTCCCTCGGTCTCTGCACGATCACCGCGGCCGGGCACGACGCGGCAGGCAACGCGGTAGCCCTGACCGCCGGTCACTGCATGTTCAGCCCCGGCCAGAGCGTGGTCGCACCCGGCATCGGCAGAATCGGGCACTACGCCAGCTGGACCACCAAATGGGCTCTGCTGCAATCGGATTCGACCAGCGACTGGGCCGTCATCGCGCTCCGGCCCGGCCTCGGCATCTCGACGGTGGCCCCGAACGGCGCGGTGATCGACCACTTCGGCGCGGCCCCCGCCCCCGGCAGCCGCATCGACAAATATGGCAGCACCACCCGGTCCACCAGCGGCCGGGTCGATTCGGTCGTCGACAATGTGATCCACACCTCCGTTCCGGGACTGAACGGCGACAGTGGCGCCCCCGCATACCAGGGCACCGGCCTGGTGGGCATCGATTCGCAGATCAATCCCACGACACCGGCCGGCCCGTTCTGGTTCTCCGGCATCGAGGGCGTGCTGGCCGAGATCAACTCCCGGCCCGGCATCGCCGGCTACGGCTTCCGACTCGGCTGATCCGAGATGCCGCTCAGGCAGATCACCGTCTGCCGGCCGGTCGCGATGAGGGCTCGCCGATCGTCACGGACACCGAATACCTCTAGCCTGCACACGGTCAGCGTGCGCCCCGATGTGAGGACGACCCCGACCGCCTCCAGGTATCCCGCGAATTCGCCACCCGCACAGCCGGTTGTCGGCCGCGGCCGACCCCCACGGCGTTCCGCATTTCCCCAGCTCCCGGGCCGATTTGGGGAGCGGACCGGACATAAGCTAAAGTTTGTGCTCGGCCAGCCCGCACGGGCCGGCCGGAGCAATCCCCTATAGCTCAATTGGCAGAGCAGCCGACTGTTAATCGGCAGGTTTCTGGTTCGAGTCCAGATGGGGGAGCAGAAACAGCCCCTGGCCTGTGAGAATGTATCACGGACCAGGGGCTGGATTCGTTCCATGGGCCGGTCCGCACGAACGCCGGCCACCGTGTGCTTCGGGATGTTCACGGCGGGGGCGCTCGACGGAAATTGTCGGTGGGGTCTGGCAAGGTGGTGCCGGATCGACAGTCCGGCCCGGTGTCGGGCAGGATGTACGGCGCGGACAGCTACTGGGAGGAGCCCGAAAGAATGCTGCGGTTGATCATCGGCGTCGCAGCCGGTTATGTGCTGGGGGCCAAGGCGGGGCGGGCTCGCTACGAGCAGATCAGCAAGACCACCCGTGCTGTCGCCGCCAGCCCGGTCACCCGCAAGCTGGTTCAGGCCAGCCGCCAGAAGCTGTCGGATCGACTCAATACCCAGCCGCGGCTCGAACCCATGGAGCCGATCGACGAGCGCACCACTGTCCTCGTCCCCCAGGATCAGCTCCGGCGCTGAGCCGCGAGCCCGGTGGCTCGCGGCCGCGCGCCCACCGCGGCGGCGATGTGCCGGGCGAGCAGGTGCGGCGCCTGGGCGTGAGCCAGATGTCCCTGCCCCGGCAGCAGGTCGATGCGGGCCTGCGGCAGTGCCTCGGCGATGCGGTCGAAGGCGGTGCCGTAGGGTTCGGCGTTCGCGTTGAGTTCGCCCAGCAGGAGGGTGACGGGAACGGTCAGGGCGCGATACCGCGGGAGGTCCACCGGGTAGGTGTCGATGGCCGCGAGTTCCGTCGGCAGTGGCGCGGCCAGCGGCCGCAGCACCGCCCATGCCGGCGATTCCCGCAGCGCGGCAACATATTCCGCGGAGAAGCCCGAGACGCCGGTGTTGACCAACCGGACGGCGGCATCCAGATCGCCGCGGTCGACGGCGGCGCGCACCGGGAGGATCGCGGCGGGGGCGAAGGGCGCCGATACCGGTTCGTAGGCGATCAGCGAGCGCAGATCCGACCGCTCACACGCCGCCTCCAGGGCGATCAGCCCGCCGTAGCTCCACCCGAACAGCTCCACCGCACCGCCGAGAGTGTCGAGGATGTGGTGCAGGTCGTCGATTTCGGTTCGTACGGAGTAGTCCGGCCCCAGCGGACCGCTCGGCACCCGCCCACGGCGATTGATCGTCACCACCGGATTGGGCAGTCCGAGCCGCTCCACCACGGGCCGCCAGGTTGCGGCGTCGGACATGACCCCCGGAACGATCACCAGCGGCGGGCCGTCACCGTCGACGATCTCAGCGGTCAGTTGCGTTCCGGAACGATGGAAAGACGTCGATCTCATTCCGTGTGGAACGATCAGGCCACGTTGAAATCATCCGAGTTGCCCATGGCCTGGGTGAGCAGGCTCTTGCGGTACTGCTCGAGGGCGACCAGATCGCCGAACAGGGCCATGTAGTCGTCCGGCTGTTCGGTCGACGAGACCCGCTGCAATTTCGACTTGAGCGCGGCGACCTGACGCCCGACCCATGCCTCCTGCACTCGCGCCAGCACGCCGGAGATGAATCGGGGGATGTCGTCCATCGACTTCACCGGGAGCGGCTCGGCGGCCAGTTCGGAGACCAGTGCGCGCAGCATCAGATCGTCGGTGTGGTCGGCGACGCGCGAAACCCATTCCGCGCCACCGAGTCCCGCCGCGGTGCCACCGGCGGCGGCCAGGGCGGCGCGCACGGCGGTGTAGGCGGGGTGGGTGAACGCTTCGGGCTCGAGGCTGTCGAAGATCGGGCCCGCGGTCGCCGGATACTGCAGGGCGGCGGCGAGCACCTGCCGCTGCGGCAGCAGGACCGGGTCACCCGGATTCGGCCGGGCGGCGGCCGACTCCGCGACCGCTGTCTCGGTGGCCGCTTCCCGGCCGGGCACACCCTTCACCGGCTTGCCGCGGCGGGCGTGATCGCCGACCCGGCGCACCACCAGCTGGATGTCGTCCCAGCCGACCCATCCGGCGAGCTTCGTGGCATACGCCTTGCGCAGCGCGTTGTCCTTGATCTGCGCCACCACGGGAACCGCACGGCGCAGCGCCTCCACCTGCCCCTCGGGGGTGTCGAGGTTGTGGTCGGCGAGCAGACCGCGAATCACGAACTCGTACAAGGGTACTCGCCGGGCCACCAGATCGCGGACCGCTCCGTCGCCGGAACGCTGACGCAATTCACACGGATCCTGCCCGTCGGGCGCGACCGCGATATACGTCTGCCCGGCCAGTTTCTGGTCACCGGAGAAGGCCTTCAGCGCCGCGGCCTGACCGGCGGCATCACCGTCGAAGGTGTAGATGATCTCGCCGCGCCAGAAATTGTCGTCCATCAGCAACCGGCGCAACATCGACAGGTGTTCGTCACCGAAGGCGGTGCCACACGAGGCGACCGCGGTCGTCACACCCGCCAGGTGCATGGCCATCACATCGGTGTAGCCCTCGACCACCACCGCCTGATGGCTCTTGGCGATCTCCCGCTTGGCGTGGTCGAGACCGAACAGCACCTGGGACTTCTTGTACAGCACCGTTTCCGGCGTATTGATGTACTTGGCGGTCATCTGGTCGTCGTCGAACAGGCGCCGCGCGCCGAAACCGATGACGTCGCCGCTCAGATTCCGGATCGGCCACAGCAGCCGCCGGTGGAACCGGTCGATGGGACCGTGCCGGCCGGGCTTGGACAGCCCCGCCGCCTCCAGCTCCTTGATGTCGAAACCCTTGCGCAGCAGGTATTTCGTCAGCGTGTCCCACCCTGCCGGGGCGTAGCCGCAGCCGAACTGCCGCGCCGCGTTGGCATCGAAATTGCGGTCGGTGAGGTAGGCGCGCGCCACCTCCGCACCCGGTTCCCGCAGTTGCGCCTGATAGAACTCGTGCGCGGCCGCGTTGGCGGCGACCAGCCGGGAGCGGGTGCCGCGGTCGCGCTGCACCGAGGTCCCGCCGCCCTCGTAGTTGATGGTGTAGCCGATCCGGTCGGCCAGCTGCTCGACCGCCTCGACGAATCCGACGTGGTCGATCTTCTGCAGGAAGGCGAACACATCGCCGCTCTCCCCGCAGCCGAAGCAGTGGAAGTGGCTGTGGTTCGGCCGCACATGGAACGACGGCGACTTCTCGTCGTGGAACGGGCACAGCCCCTTCAGCGAATCGGGACCGGCACGCTTGAGCGACACATATTCACCGACGACATCCTCGATGCGTACGCGTTCACGTATTGCCGCGATATCGCGATCCGGAAGTCGACCTGCCACGGCCCGAGTCTAGCCGCGTGCCGGTCGGCCCACGCCGACGACCGGGGTCATCGGGCCGCGATCCGCTCCAATCTGCTCTCGGTGTAGGAGGCGATCTGGTCGACGATCACGCGTACCCGGGCGGTGTCGTCGGTGGCCGCCTCCCACCACGGGAGCAGGATCGGGTCGAGGCCCTGGGGGGCGTCGGCCAGCAGGCGGTCTGCCACGTATCGGATGCGCTCGCGCTGTTCGGCCTGGCGTTCGTGATGCCGGGGGTCGGACATCACGTATCGCAACGCGACCGTTTTCAACAGCGCGACCTCGGCGGCCACCACGGCCGGTACCTCGAGGTCGGCGGCGTAGCGGCACAGCGACTGCCCGCTCCACGCCGCGCGGGTCGCCTCCACGGCCGCGGTCGCGAACCGGCCGACCAGATCGCTGGTCAGCCGTTTGAGGGCGACCGAAGCGCGCAGGGTGCCGTCGTAGCCGGCGGCCTCGGCGATCACCTGCAATTGCGACAGCCGTTGACCGGCCGCGATCAGATCGTCGGCGGACAGGTCGCCGTGCCGGCGCTGGCCCAGTTCGGCGAGGGCGGCCTGTTCATCCGGATCGGCGAGCGCTCGCAGATCGATCCGGCCCGCGATCACCCCGTCCTCCACGTCGTGCACCGAGTACGCCACGTCGTCGGACCAGTCCATGACCTGCGATTCCAGCGACTGCCGACGTTCGGGCGCCCCCTTGCGGACCCAGTCCAGCCGGTCCAGGTCGGCGTCGTAGGCGCCGAACTTCGCACCGGAACCCGTTCTGCCCCAAGGGTATTTGACGGTGGCGTCGAGAGCGGCGCGGGTCAGGTTGAGGCCGTAACTCTCCCCCGCCGTATCGAAGACCTTCGGCTCCAACCGGGTCAGAATCCGCAGGTTCTGGGCGTTGCCCTCGAACCCGCCGTAGGCGTCGGCGAATTCGTCGAGGGCGCGTTCGCCGTTGTGACCGTAGGGCGGATGGCCGATGTCGTGGGCCAGCCCGGCCAGATCGACCAGGTCCGCATCGCAACCCAGCCCCTCGGCGATGCTGCGCCCGATCTGGGCGACCTCCAGCGAATGGGTGAGCCGGGTGCGCGGCGTGTCACCGTCGCGCGGCCCCATCACCTGGGTTTTGTCGGCAAGTCGCCGCAGTGCCGCCGAATGCAGCACCCGGGCCCGGTCCCGCGCGAAGTCACTGCGGCGGGCGGGCGACGGCGACCATCGCAACCCCGCCGTGGGCGAGGTCTCCGACACCATGCGCTCGTGATCGCTGTCGACATACGGGCATTCGGGCATCGCGTCGAAACTCATGAGGGATACCGCCTGGTACGTTTCTCACTGCTCCGCGGTGTATTTGAAATCCGCGGAGAAGTGGGTGAGCTGATACCACAGCAGGGCGCCGGTTTCGCGGGCGATGCCGTGGAATTGGGACTCCCGGGTGTAGACCGCCGGGCCGGTGCGGGTGGGCGCGGTCCACGCGTCCAGACCGGCGTCGCGGGCCATGGTGCGGGTGCGCAGCGAATGCCACGGATCGCTGACCAGCACCGCCGACGACAGATCGCGGGCCCGCATCGCGGAGGCGACCGCCTCGATACTCTGCAGCGTGTCGGATCCGGTCTCCACGGCCAGCACGCGGTCGGCGGGGACGCCTCGATTCTTCAGATAGTTCTTACCGGAGGCGGCCTCGGTGTAGTTGTCGCCCACCTGTTTGCCGCCGACCGTGATCACCAGCGGCGCAACACCTTTGGTGTACAGGTGGTAGGCCTGGCCGAGCCGGGCCTCGAACACCGAGGACGGCGTGCCGTCGTATTGCGCGGCGCCCAGCACCACGATCGCGTCGGCACGGCTGTAGTCGTCGATCCGCGCCACCTGCCAGACCCGGAAGGCGGTACCACCGACGAGGACGACCCCGATGAGGACGGTGCCGACGATCACCCGGCGCACCCACCGCACGACCGCCGATCCGCGCGGACGGCGCGGCGCGACGGGCGGGCGGGTCGGTGCGGGATGGGTCAGGGCCGAGGGCATTCCCCGAGTGTGCCAGTGCTCGGTCACGCCACGATTGCGGAGCGCCGGATCGTCACGGTCGCCGGGCACCGGAACCGCTCACCAACCGCGTTGCCGCCACTGCGCGAGCTGCGGCCGCTCGGCACCCAGCGTGGTGTCGTCGCCGTGGCCCGGGTAGACGACCGTATCGTCGCCGAAGCGGTCGAACACCTTGCCGGTGACGTCGCTGTAGAGGGAATCGAAATCCTCCGGGGAGGTGGTGCGGCCGACACCACCCGGAAACAGGCAGTCGCCGGTGAACAGATGGGTGCGGCCGGAACCGTCGGTGAGCGCCAGCGCGACGGAGCCCGGGGTGTGTCCGCGCAGGTGGATGACGTCGAACCGCAGGTCGCCGATCGAGACGGTGTCACCGTCGGCGAGCAGCCGATCCGGCCGCACCGGAAGCGGTTCGGCGTCCAGGGCGTGCGCGGCGGTCGGTACGCCGGTGTCTGCGACCACGGCACTCAGGGCCTGCCAATGGTCGAAATGCTGATGGGTGGTGACGATCAGCCGCAGCCGCCCCGGCACCTCCTGGTCCAGCAGGGCCTGGATGCGTTCGGATTCGTTGGCGGCGTCGATCAGCACCGCGTCGCCGGTGGCGGCGTCCTGCACCAGATAGACGTTGTTGTCCATACCGCCGACCGACATCTTGACGATCCGGGCGCCCGGCACGTCGCGCTGCTGCGGATTCGTGCCCGGCGTGACGTGGCCCGTATAGGGGATATCCAGCGTGATCACCCTGCCGATCGTAATCATCGGTTCCGACACGGGTCGGCCGGATCAACGCCCCTCGCGCCGTGTCGGCGGATACATTCGTGCTATGCCGCCGCACGCGCGTCCTCGCCGATCACAGCCGCCGACGCTGCTCGCGATGCTGCTGTCGATCGTCTTCGGGTTCGTGCTCGGCTGCTGCGGCCCGGCCGTCGCCGACGAACCGATGCGGCTCAACGAATACGTCACCGATTCCGCCCAGGTTCTCGACGGTCCGCAGCGCGACACCGTGCGCGCGTCGGTGGACGCGCTCTACACCGCGCATCGGGAGCGGCTGTGGGTGGTCTACGTCCGCGATTTCGGCGGCGTGGACCCGCAGACCTGGGGTCAGCGCACCGCGACCGCGTCCGGATTCGGCGACCGCGATGTGCTGCTGTCGATCGCGACCAGCGACCGCTCCTATTCCTTCACCGGCGCGCTCCCGCCGTCGGTGAGCGACGCGGAACTGAATTCGCTGCTCACCGATCAGGTCGAGCCGCGACTGCACAACGGTCAGTGGGCCGAGGCCGCGGTGGCCGCGGCCGACGGATTGTCCACGGCCATGGGCGATTCCGGTGGTGTCGGGATCTGGCCGCTGATCGTGATCACCCTGATCGTGCTGGGAGTGATCGGTGTGGTGCTGGGTTATTCGCAGTTGCGCCGGCGGGCCCGGGGCCGCGCCGAGGCCGAGGCCGCCCGCGCGGTCGACCCGACCGACACCACCGCGCTGGCTGGGCTCCGCCCGGATCTGCTCGAGTCCCGCTCGGCGCAGGTGCTGGTCGACACCGACAACGCGATCCGGGCCAGTGCCGAGGAACTGCGGCTGGCCACCGACGAATTCGGCGCCACCGCGACCGCACCGTTCGCCGCCGCGCTGGAGTCGGCGAAACGGGCGATGGCACATGCCTTTTCGATCCGCCAGCGGCTCGATGACGATATCCCCGAAACCGCTGATCAGCGCCGCGATCTGCTGGTCGAGCTGATCGCCACCTGCGGGCGGGCCGACGCCGAACTCGACGACAAGGTGGCCGAATTCGACGCGATGCGCAATCTGCTGATCGATGCGCCGCAACGGCTGGACACGCTGACTCGCGATGTGGTCGATCTCACCGTGCGGCTGCCGCGCTCGGAGGAGACCCTGCGGCAGTTGCTGTCCGCACAACCGGAATCGGTCACCGCGCCGGTGCGCGACAACGTGGCGATGGCACGGGAGCGAATCGGATTCGCCGAGAACACGATCGAGCAGGGCCGCCGGGCCGCGGCCGAGCCGGTCGGTCGTCAGGGCGGGGTGGTCGCGGCGATTCGCGGTGCGGAGGCCGCGGTGACCGCCGCCCGCGCCCTGCTCGACGCCGTGGACACCGCCGAAACCGATATCACCCAGGCGCGGGCCGGCCTGCCCGCGGCAATCGATGAACTGGGCCGCGACCTCGAGACCGCGGAGGGTTTGACCGAGCACGGCGGCCCGGAACTGGCGGCGGCGATGTCGGGCGCCCGCACCGCGTGGGAGGCGGCCCGGACCACCGGAGACCACGATCCGCTCGGCACGTTCCACCGCGCGGTCGCGGCCGATACCGCACTGGATCGCGCGGTAGCGGCGGCCGGTGAGCGCAAACTCGCCGCCGAGCAGTTGCGGCGCCGCCTGGACCAGGCCGTGATCGCCGCGCAGAGCCAGGTCCGCGCGGCCGCCGATTTCATCGACACCCGCCGCGGCGGTATCGACGCCGCGCCCCGCACTCGCCTGGCCGAAGCGCAGCGCAATCTCGATCGGGCGCAGGAGCTTTCGGCCATCGACCCGCAGGCCGCACTGAGCAGTGCGGAGCAGGCCGCCGATCTGGCCACCCGCGCACTGCACGCCGCCGAGGCCGATGTGCGGGAGTGGCAGGCCCGTCGCCCGGCTTCCGGGACGTCACAGGCCGGTGCGGTTCTGGGCGGAATCCTGATCGACAGCCTGCTGCGCGGCGCGGGGAGCGGTTATCGCGGCCGTTCGATGGGCGGATCCGGATGGGGTCCGGCCTCTTTCGGCGGCTCCGACAGTTCCCGCCGGATCAGCCGCGGCGGGCGATTCTGATCTGCTCGTCTCACCGCGCCGGTGGTACGGCTTCGCCGGTGCGCGTCGCGAGCCACTGCTGGAGTTCGATCAGGTTGCCCTCGGGGTCGCGCAGATAGGCGCAGCGCAGGCGTCCGTCGTATTCGACGGGCTCACCCGAGATTTCGGCGCCGCGGGCGGTGATCGCGGCGAGATAGTCGTCCAGGTCGTCGACCCGCAGCGACACCATCGCGGCGTCGGCGGGCGGGACCGGCGCCACGTCGCCGTCCGACGACGAGCGAGGGTCGATCCCGGACCGCAAGGTATCCCCCAGCGCCGCCGCCAGATTCGCGCGCTCGTGCAGCGCGAGCGTGCTGCCCAGTGCGGGTTTGAACGCCGCGTAGGGCGGGCGCGGGTCGTCTGTTTGCGGTGTGAGTCCGAGAACGTCGCGATAGAACGCCACGCAGCGGTCGAATTCGGACACGATCAAGCGGATCTGCGTCAGATGCACATCGGCGAATCTACGCTCGCGGCGATGCGGGTCGCTCACAACCAGCCGAGACGTTCGGCCGCGCGGACGGCTTCGGCACGAGTGCGGGTGCCGGTCTTGCCGATCGCGGCCGAGAGATGGTTGCGGACGGTTCCCTCGGACAGATGCAGCCGCTTCGCGATGACCCCCGCCGTCGACCCGTCGGCCGCGGCGGCGAGCACCTCGCGCTCGCGTGCGGTGAGCGGAGAGGTTCCGGCGGTGAGGGTCTCGGTGGCCAGCGCCGGATCCACCACGCGCAGGCCCATGTGTACGCGCCGCACCGCATCCGCCAATTCCCGTGCCGGCGTGTCCTTCACGACGAATCCGCCGGCTCCGGCGTCGATGGCGCGGCGCAAGTAGCCGGGGCGGCCGAAGGTGGTCACCATCAGAATCCGGGTTCGCGGGAATTCCACATGGAGTTGCGCCGCCACCGAAATCCCGTCCATTCCGGGCATTTCCACATCGAGCAGCACCACATCCGGGGTGGTGCGCCGCACCGCGTCGAGAACCTCGTCACCCCGCCCCACCTCGGCCACCACCTCGAGGTCGGCCTCCAGCCCGAGCAGCGCCGCCAGCGCGCCGCGCACCAGCGCCTGATCGTCGGCGAGCAGCAACCGGATCACCGCCGTCGCCCCCGCCGTGATTCACCGACCGACATCATCCATCGCACACCTGCGACCCTAATCCGGACGACGGGCTCGCCGCCGCCCGACCGGTCGAACCTCGGCGCGGCACCCGGCCGTCCGCTGCCTGTGCCTCGCTCGATACCGGGCCACAGTGGTGACTGTGCCCGGCATTGTGCCCGGGTGAGGAAGATACCGGTGAATGCTTCACTCAGCGTTGCTCGTCCGCCGTGGTGAAGTCCACGGCGATCAAGGTTCCCCCGCTGGGGGGTGTGTCGACCGTGAACACACCGCCCTCGGCGCGCACCCGGTCGCGTAAGCCGGTCAGTCCGGAGCCGAAGACGCTGCCGGACAGCCCTTTTCCGTCGTCGAAGATGTCGATCCGCGATTCGCTCACCCGCACCCGGCAGTGGCGGGCGCCGCTGTGGCGCACCACGTTCGTCACCGCCTCGCGCAGGACCCACCCGAAGATCACCGCATATCGCTCGGGGAGTTCGGCCGGGTCCGGAAGCTCCGCCTCGATACCGGCCGCGCGCAGCGCCGTGCGCGCGTTGACGAGTTCACTCGCGAGCGACACCTCGCGCAGGCCGCCGACCGTATCGCGCACCCCGGCCAGCGCCTCGCGGGCAAGTCGCTCCACATCGGCCATCTCCTGGCGGGCGCGGGTGGGATCGGTGTCGAGTAGCCGTTGTGCCAATTCGGTTTTGACGGTGATGACGGTGAGCGAGTGGCCCAGAATGTCGTGCACGTCGCGGGCCACCCGGTTGCGTTCCTCCACGATCGCGAGCTCGCCCTGCTGGCGGCGAGTCAGTTCCCGCAACTGGCCGCGCCGCCGGCCGATTTCGCGACCGGTCCACATCACCACCGGAATGAAGGCGAAATACAGCGGGGCGCTGCCGTAACGCAGCGACAGGCCGATCAGCAGCACGGCCGTACCCGCCACCACCACACCGGATTTCGCGGTCGGAAGTACGAAGGCGGCCGCGGCGGCGACGTAGATCGCGGTGCCCAGACCGGTGGTACCCAGCAGTACGGTCATCGCGGCGGCGAGCGCCGCCAGCGCACCCACCACGAGCCATCGCGGCCACTCGTACGAGACGGGCAGCACCGCCTGTGCGTGTCCCTGGTCCCAGTCCGGTTGCCGGAACGGACCGAAGCACGAGGCCGTCAGTACCCAGAAGACCGCGAGGCATACCGCCGCCGCGACGGCTCGCATCCGGTGCCCGTCCTGCCACTGGGAGGCGATCGGCGCGATCAGATAGAGCAGCCAGATCAAAGCCAGCACCGCGCCGAAGAACAGTCGTCGATGCTGGATGGCGGTCTGCGGGGCGGGATCGCGGTCCATGGTGCGGGCGATCCGATCCAGCGCTCCGGATATCGGCCGATCGACCGGAGGTATCCGCATCGTCACCCTCCGTCTGCTGCCCTGGCCGCCGCCGGATTCCGACGCTACCGCACCGTCCACCTCGGCGGACGGTGCGGTGCGGCGGTCAGCGAGCGGTGTCACGCCGGAACAGAAGCGCGGCTCCGAGGGCGAATACCGAGGCCCAGACCACGATGTTCAGCACCGCCCATGCGGCGGAACCGGCAGTGGTGTCGCCGAGCGGCAACCGGGCCAGGGTCGCGACGCCGTTGGTCGGGAAGACCTTCGACACCGTCTCGAACCAGCCGTGCAGCGGCATGAACAAGCCACCGGCGAACGACAGCAGTGCCAGCACCGGGCCGAGGATCTGCATCACGTTCTCCGAGGGCAGCACATATCCCATGAACAGTCCGAATGCCGCGAAGACCACCGAGGTCAGCCACGCGATCAGGAAGCAGCCCACCCACGCGGCGGTGGTCAGATGCGCGCCGGTCACCGCACCGGCGACGAAAACGACTGCGACCGAACACAATCCGAGCACCATCGCGACGGCCACTTTGGTGGCGACGTAGGCGGCCGGGCTCAGCGGCGTGAGCCGGAGCTGGCGTACCCAACCGGCGGCGCGTTCCACCGCCACCATGGCGCCGCCGCTGGTGGTGGCCAGCATCGCCCCGTAGACGGCCATCGACACCATCACGTAGGCGGTGACGTTCGCCGATCCGTAGGTCTCGGTGCGCGAGGAGTTCTGGGCGCCGAAGATCACGAAGAACACCACCGGCATCACCAGCGCGAAGATGACGGTGCGCCGGTTGCGCAGCA
The DNA here is from genome assembly GCF_015354405.1 of Nocardia sp. BSTN01. Lineage (GTDB taxonomy): Bacteria > Actinomycetota > Actinomycetes > Mycobacteriales > Mycobacteriaceae > Nocardia. The sequence continues at coordinate 31,233 of NZ_JADKYP010000003.1, forward strand.
TGCGGCGCAGTTCGAGCAGCAGGAATCCCCAGCTGAATCCGTCGGCGCTCGGACGGATGGCGCGGGGCACGGTCGATGTGGTCATCTCAGTTGTCTCCGGTCAGTGCGAGGAAGGCGTCTTCGAGATTGCGGCCGGTGATTTCGATGTCGACGGCCGGTGTCCTGGTCAGCAGATAGCGGGCGACCGCGTCGGAATCGTTGCCGTGCACCAGCACTCGATCACCGCGCTGCTCGACGCGGTCCACGCCGGCGAGGGCGAGCAGGCTCGCCGGATCGGCGTCGGGCAGCGTCGCCGAGACCGTGCGGCCGGAGGCCAGATTCTTCACCGACGCGGCACTGCCGTCGGCCACGACCCGCCCGCCCCGCACCAGCACGATGCGGTCGGCGTAGGCGTCGGCCTCGTCGAGGTAGTGGGTGGCGAAGACGACGGTGCGTCCGAGCCCGGCGTCGGCGCGGATGGCGTTCCAGAAATCGCGGCGGCCCTCCACGTCCATGCCGGTGGTCGGCTCGTCGAGGATCAGCAGGTCCGGATCGGGCAGCAGCGCGAGGGCGAAGCGCAGGCGCTGCTGCTGACCACCGGAGCACTTGCCCACCATGCGGTCGGCGATGCCGTCGATTCCGGCGCGGACGAGCACCTCCCGCGCGGGGCGCGGATGGCCGTGCAGGGACGCGACGACCCGCACCGTTTCGCCGACGGTGAGATCCGGGAGCAGGCCGCCCGATTGCAGGACCGCCGAGACCCGGCCCGCCGCAACCGCTTCCGCCGGCCTCCCGCCGAGAATGCGGGCGGTGCCGGCGTCGGGGCGCAGCAGGCCGAGCATCATGTCGATGCTGGTGGACTTCCCGGCACCGTTGGGTCCGAGAAAGGCCACCACCTCACCCGCGGTGACGGTCAGATCGAGTCCGTCGACCGCGCGGACGGGCCCGGCGGAGCTGCGGAAGGTCTTGGTCAGTCCGCGAAGCTCGATCACCGGTGCGGCGGCGACCCGTTCCGCCGAACCGGATGTCATTGCTGATGTCATGGTTCCACTGTCGCGGGAAGCCGAGCATCGTACCTGGCCCGAGCGTCACGACTGTGCCATGACGAATGTCATGGCAGCAGGACGATCTTGCCCCGGGTGTGGCCGCGCTCGAGTTCGGTGAATGCCGCGCGCACCTCGCCGAGCGGATAGGTGGCGGCGATCGGAATCCGGACGGCCCCCGCGGCGGCCAATTCGGCCAGCTGGGCGAGCACGTCGATGGTGTCGGCGGCCGCGTTGCCCTCCGCCTTGACGCCGTACTTCTCCACCGCCGCGAAATCGATGATCGTATCGATGCGTTCGCGCTTCACGCCGAGATCGAGGGCGAGTTCGACGTAGCCGTTGCCGTGCGTATCGATGAAGGCGTCGATACCGCCGGGCGCCGCCTCCCGCAGGCGCTCGGCGAGACCGTCGCCGTACTCCACCGCGACCGCCCCCAGCTCGCGCAGATAGTCCTGATTGTCCGGGCCCGCGATGCCGATCACCGTCACCTCACGAGCCCGAAGCAGTTGCACCACAATGGATCCGACGCCACCGGCCGCGCCGGACACCGCGATGGTGTCACCGGCCTCCGGGCTCACCGCCCGCACGGCGGCGAAGGCGGTGGTGCCCGCGACGTACAGCGATCCGGCGACCTCCCAGGACAGGCCCACCGGCTTGGGGGTGACCTGCTGGGCCGGCACCACCACGCGGGTGGCGTGGCTGGAGCGCTTATCGCTGAACCCGAGCACCTCGTCGCCGACGGCGATCCCGCTCACCCCTTCGCCCAGTGCGACGATACGCCCGGCGAAATCGGTGCCTTCACCCTCGGGGAAGGTGGCGGGCCACCGCTCGTGCAGCGAGCCGTTGCGGATCTTGGCCTCACCCGGGTTGATCCCCGCCGCGACGACCTCGACCGCGACCTGTCCGGGCCCGGGCTGCGGATCCGGTACTTCGCGAACCTCCAGTACATCGATATCGCCGTAACGATCGAACGTGACCGCCTGCGCCATGATCAGGACCTTTCGTCGCACCTGTGGACCGGCCCCGGCGGGCCGGAGCCCGCCGGATCCCGGATTCTCAGTGCCCGGAACGACTCGGACCACCGCGATATTTCCGCCGATGCCACATTTCCGCGCGATTCGCCCCGAAGACGCCCGGGTATTCGGTTATGTCCGATTCCGAATGCGGAATACCCGTCCGCGCCGCGGTGAACTCAGGCGCCGAGCAGGCGCTGCGCCAGGTAGCCCTCCACCTGGTCGAGCGCGATCCGCTCCTGCGTCATCGAGTCCCGCTCGCGCACGGTGACGGCCTGGTCCTCGAGGGTGTCGAAGTCGACGGTGATGCAGAACGGGGTGCCGATCTCGTCCTGGCGGCGGTAGCGGCGGCCGATCGCGCCGGCGTCGTCGAAGTCGACGTTCCAGTTCCTCCGCAGTTGCGCGGCAAGGTCTTTCGCCTTCGGCGACAGGTCGGCGTTGCGCGACAACGGAAGGACGGCGGCCTTCACCGGCGCGAGGCGGCGGTCCAGGCGCAGTACGGTCCGCTTCTCCATGACGCCCTTGGCGTTCGGCGCCTCGTCCTCGGTGTAGGCGTCGATCAGGAAGGCCATCAGCGAGCGGGTCAGGCCGGCCGCGGGCTCGATCACGTACGGCGTGTAGCGCTCGTTGGTGTTCTGGTCGAAGAAGCTCAGATCGGTGCCGGAATGCTTGGAGTGGGTCGACAGGTCGAAATCGGTGCGGTTGGCGACACCTTCGAGCTCACCCCATTCGCTGCCCTGGAAGTGGAAGCGGTACTCGATATCGACCGTGCGGGTCGAATAGTGCGAGAGCTTCTCCTTCGGGTGCTCGTAGAGCCGCAGATTCTCCGGGTCGATGCCGAGGTCGGTGTACCAGGCCAGGCGGGTGTCGATCCAGTACTGGTGCCACTGCTCGTCCTCACCCGGCTTGACGAAGAACTCCATCTCCATCTGCTCGAATTCACGGGTGCGGAAAATGAAGTTGCCGGGGGTGATCTCGTTGCGGAAGCTCTTGCCGATCTGCGCGATACCGAACGGCGGCTTCTTGCGCGCGGTGGTCATGACGTTCGCGAAGTTCACGAAGATGCCCTGCGCGGTCTCCGGGCGCAGATAGTGCAGGCCCTCCTCGGACTCGATCGGCCCGAGGTAGGTCTTGAGCATCATGTTGAAATCGCGCGGTTCGGTCCACTTACCGACGGTGCCGCAGTCCGGGCAGCCGATCAGCTCCATGGACACGCTGTCCGGATCGTCGATCTTGTGCTTCTCGGCGTACGCCTCCTGCAAATGGTCCTGCCGGTGCCGCTTGTGGCAGTTCAGGCATTCGACCAGCGGGTCGTTGAAGACGCTGACGTGCCCCGAGGCCACCCACACCGGCCGCGGCAGGATGATCGCGGAATCCAGGCCGACCACATCGTCGCGGCTGGTGACCATGGCCCGCCACCACTGCTTCTTGATGTTCTCCTTGAGCTCCACACCCAGCGGACCGTAATCCCACGCCGACCGGGTCCCTCCGTAGATCTCGCCGCTGGGGTATACCAGACCCCGGCGCTTGGCGAGATTCGCGACGGTGTCGATCTTCGACTTGGGTGCCACGGTACGAGCTCTCCCTCTGGATGATGGGTGGAACGATTCGCCCCAGCCTAGCGACACCAGATAGAACACCGCGAGGCAGTATCGGCCCGCAACGACTGATTTCGCGCGCACATGGGTAACTCATCGGGCACGCCCAAAACCCGGCCCGACACATACCGCCGGCCCGACACGAAAATCTTGGAGCACCCACGACACGCTGAAGACGCGGAGAGGCGGCACAGCTTCCTTGACATGCGCACGTGTGCATATCAATAATGGCATCGGTTTCCAATAAGGAGTTGGTTCGATGACCGCCGACAGCGGTGTCCCCGCGCGTCGAAGCCGCGTCGCCGTCGAGGCGCCCACGCCGATCCCGCACGACCCGTATCCCTATCGCGCTCCGTCCGCCCCCGCGGTCCCCGCTCGCACCACGCTCGACAACGCGGGCGAACTGCTGCGCGCGCTGGCCGCGCCGGTACGCATCGCGATCGTGCTGCAACTGCGCGAATCGCCGCGCTGCGTGCACGAATTGGTCGATACGCTGGGCGTCACGCAGCCCCTGGTCAGCCAGCACCTGCGCATTCTCAAGTCAGCGGGCGTGGTGCGCGGTGAACGCACCGGCCGTGAGGTGATCTACGAATTGGTCGACGACCATCTGGCACGCATCGTCGTCGACGCCGTCGCACACGCCGAGGAAGGATGACCGTGCCGGAGAATACGGGCACCGCCGAGAAGACTGTCGGAATTCGCAGCACCCGCCAGCGCAGCGCGATCACCGCGCTGCTGGGCGATATCGAGGAATTCCGTTCGGCCCAGGAGTTGCACGACGAACTACGCCGCCGCGGTGAGGGCATCGGCCTGACCACCGTCTACCGCACCCTGCAGTCCCTCGCCGACGCCGGCAAGGTCGACGTCTTGCGCACGGACACAGGCGAATCCGTGTACCGGCAGTGCTCCAAGGGCCACCATCACCACCTGGTCTGCCGCCAGTGCGGACGCACCGTCGAGGTCGAGGGCCCCACCGTCGAGGCCTGGGCGGCAGCGATCGCCGGCGAGCACGGCTTCACCGACATCAGCCACACCATGGAGGTGTTCGGCACCTGCCGCGACTGCGCCCACATCGGCGGCTGATTCGATCAGCCGCACAGCGTTCCGGTCAGGGCACCAGTCCCTGGCGGGCGCGGCCCGCGCCGGACAGGACGAGCAGCAACATCGTCGCCAGGGCGTCGTCGTCGAGGCCCGCCGCCGGGAAGGTGTAGCGCAGCAGGACGTCGGCCAGCTTTTCGTGGGCGATGATCGTCAACGAGCCGAACTGCAGGGCGTTGTTGCGATCGGCGACCCGCTTGTGCAGTTGCGGCTTCAAGGGACGATCCCAGGCGAGCACGCAGGTCAGCGTGAGAACGTCCAGGCCGGGCGCGAGCGTGACGCCGCGCAGCGAGCACAGCGCGCCCTCGTATTCGAAGCCGAGGGCGTCACCGTCCTCCTCCCGCACGGCGATATCGCATCTACGCAGGCAGGCGGCGGCTTGGGCCTGCAGTTCCCGGGCGACGGTCAGCTCGTTGCTCACTTCACGCCACCGAACCGGCGATCGCGCTTGGCGTACTCCACACAGGCCTCCCACAGGTCGCGACGGTCGAAATCGGGGAACAAGGTGTGCTGGAAGACGAACTCCGCATAGGCGGACTGCCAGATCAGGAAGTTCGAACTGCGCAACTCACCGGAGGGGCGCAGGAACAGGTCCACATCCGGCATATCCGGTTCGTCGAGATACTTCGCGAAGGTCGATTCGGTGACCTTCTCCGGATCCAGCTGTCCGGCCGCCACCCTCCGTGCGATTTCCCGTGCCGCGTCGGCGATTTCGGCGCGGCCTCCGTAGTTGACGCACATGGTCAGCGTCATCACGGTGTTGTCCTTGGTGAGCTCCTCGGCGATCTCCAATTCCTTGATCACACTGCGCCACAGGCGCGGTCGCCGGCCCGCCCAGCGCACCCGCACGCCCATCTCGTGCATCTCGTCGCGGCGGCGCCGGATCACGTCGCGGTTGAAGCCCATGAGGAATTTGACCTCGTCCGGGCTGCGCCGCCAGTTCTCGGTCGAAAAGGCATAGGCGGAAAGCCATTTCACGCCGATCTCGATGCACCCCTCGACGGTGTCCATCAGCACCGCTTCGCCGCGCTCGTGCCCGGCGGTGCGCGGCAGCCCCCGATCCTGGGCCCACCGGCCGTTGCCGTCCATCACCAGCGCCACATGCCTGGGCACGAATTCCTGCGGCAGCGCGGGCGGGGTGGCGCCCGACGGGTGCGGTGACGGCGGACGAATCGTGCGGGTGGTCTGGGAGCGGTTACCGATCACGCCACCTATCCTGCATCACCGCGCGCCGCCCGTGACCGGGGCCGTGGGAATTCAGCGCTTGACGCCGACCGCGGCCCAGATGCCGAACGCCTCGTCGGCCCACGCGAGCCGCTCCTCCGGGATGTAGAAGTCCGGATTCGGGTGCCAGCGGTGCATCGGAACCACGCCGGGCTCGACGATCTCCAGCCCGTCGAAGAAGCGGGTGACCTCGGCCTTGTTGCGCAGCGCGACCGTCATTCCGGCCTGGGCGTAGACCGCTGCCACCTTCGCGAGCCGTACCGGATTCACATCGCTGGAGGCATGGGTGATGCTGAGGTACGACCCGGGCGCGAACGCGTCCATATAGGTGCGCACGATGTCGTAGGCGCCCTCTTCGTCGGTAACGAAATGCATGATCGCGGCCAAATTGAGCGCCACCGGCCGGGACAGATCGATCACCGCGCGGAACTGCTCGGAGCCCAGGATCACGTCCGGATCGCGCACATCCGAGGGAATGTATTCGGTACGCCCCTCCTCCGAGCCGATCATCAGCGCGCGGGCATGCGCCAGCACCAGGGGGTCGTGGTCGACGTACACCACGCGGCAGTGCGGATCGACGGCCTGCACGGCGTTGTGCAGATTCGGTTCGGTCGGAATTCCGGTGCCGATGTCGAGAAACTGCCGCACTCCGTTGCGCGCCGCGAAGCGTGCCGCCCGATGGACGAATTCGCGATTCGCCCGCGCGGCCTGCGCCGTCTCGGGAAACGCCTCCATCACCTTCGACGCGGCCTCGCGATCGGCCGGATAGTTGTCCTTGCCGCCGAGGTAGTAGTCGTACATCCGCGCCGAATGCGCCTTCTCCGTATCGAACTCGACAAGCTCGTGAGACATCGAAGCTTTCTCCGTAAGGTTGGTGGGACCTTCAAGTGAAAGTACCCCGCCCGAGCCGCACGCAGGGCCCGCATTCCCGGAAACCTCTTGACCTGGAGTGCGCTCCAGGGCATAGCGTTCTCACCGGGAAGTCAGTCACTGACGAGGAGAACTCCATGGAGCTCGGATTTCACATTCCTATCTTCGATATCGACGGCGGCACCCCCGCGATCGCGGGAGAGCTGGCGCGCGTGGGACAGGCCGCCGAGGCGGCGGGCGCCACCTGGTTGTCGTTCATGGATCACTACTTCCAGATCGAGCCGACCGGGCTACCGGCCGAGGCGAATATGCTGGAGGGATACACCACGCTGGGATACCTTGCGGCACATACCACCTCGATCGATCTCGGGCTGCTGGTCACCGGCGTGACCTATCGGCATCCGGGCCTGCTCGCCAAGATCGTCACCACCCTCGACGTGCTGTCGGGCGGACGGGCCACGCTGGGGATCGGGGCCGCCTGGTTCGAGCGCGAGCATCGCGGGCTCGGGGTCGAGTTCCCGCCACTGGCCGAGCGGTTCGAGCGGCTGGAGGAGACGCTGCGGATCTGCGCGCAGATGTGGGATCCGCAGAACAACGGGCCGTTCGAGGGCAAGTACTACCAGCTGGCCGAGACGCTGTGCTCACCGCAGCCGATCCATCGGCCGAACGTCCTGATCGGCGGCGGCGGCGAGAAGAAGACGCTGCGGCTGGTCGCACAGTACGGCGACGCCTGCAATCTGTTCGGCACGTCGCCGGAGGACGTCGCCCACAAACTGGACGTGCTGCGCCGCCACTGCGACGACGTCGGTCGCGATTTCGACACCATCCGCACCACGATCATGGCCAACAATCCGCGCCCGAATCCGGACGTCCGCGACGAATTCGTCCGCAGCATGGCCGATTACGCGAAATTGGGCATCGACGCGGTGCTGATCACCCCGACCACGGGCTCACCCGCCGCGTGGATCGAGGGCATGGCGCCGGCGGTCCCGCAGCTGGCCGACCTCGGGTAGCCGGCGGGTCTATCCCACCCGCGACGCCGGCGACTCCGCCGCCTCGTGCGGACGAGAGCGCTCGATCAACGGCAACGTCCGCAACTGCCGTTCCAGATGCCATTGCAGATGGGCGGCGGTGAGCCCGCTGGCCTGGCGGCGGACGGACTCGGCAACCACGTCGAGTCCGGTCCAGTCTCCGCGATTGAGCGCACTCATCAATTCCAGGACCCCCACCGCGGGCGTGGCCGCGCCGGGCGGGCGGCAGTGCACGCAGACCGCTCCCCCGGCGGCCACGTGGAAGGCGCGGTGCGGGCCGGGGGTGGCACACCGGGCACATTCGTCCAGAGCGGGCGCCCAGCCCGCGAAACCCATGGCGCGCAACAGGAATGCGTCGAGGATCAGTTCGTGCGGGCGCCGGCCGGCGGCGATCGCGCGCAGGGCGCCGGCGGTCAGGGTGTGCAGGCGGGGCGCCGGGGCGCGCTCCTCACCGGCGAGACGTTCGGCGGTCTCCAGCACCGCGCAGGCGGTGGTGTAGCGACCGTAGTCGGCGACGATATCGGCGGCGAACGCCTCCACGGTCGATACCTGTGTCACGGTGTCGAGGTTGCGTCCGGGATACAGCTGCACGTCGATATAGGCGAACGGTTCCAGCCGCGCGCCGAATTTCGACCGGGTGCGGCGCACCCCTTTCGCCACCGCCCGCACCAGCCCGTGCTGACGGGTGAGCAGCGTGACGATGCGATCGGCCTCCCCCAGCTTGTGCTGGCGCAGCACAATCGCCTGGTCCCGATACAACAACACGTTCACAGTCTCCCACGCCACCCCGACGTGCCCGCGACCCCACGCCACTGATCGGGCGTCACGTACTCGACCCGGCCACCGAGTCGCCGGACCTCCGCTCCCTCGGGTGCGCCGGGCCTTCGTGGCCTCTACACGCTGCGCGGCAGTCCCTCGGCATACAGCTGCGCGATGCGGGGTGCGTGAATTGTGCGCAGCAGCAACGTGGTCCAGCCGGTGCGGATCGGGTCGATCGCGCCGCGGTCGGCCTCGACGAGCATGCGTTCGGGTCCCTGCAGTTCCATGGTGACGGCGGGATGACCCAGCCAGACGTCGACCAACGCCTCCTGATTACCCCAGATGACCAGGCGTTTTCTGCTCATCCCGATGGTTCCGCCGACGATGTTCTCCCAACTGGAGGAACCGTAGTGCAGTGGCGTCCGATAATTGCGTCTGGCCAGCGATCCACTCACCGGGCCGAATACGACGATCCCTTCCGATTCCAGATCCGAACGCACTTGTGGCGGCAGCTCTTTCGAGCCGAACGCCCGGGACATCCACTTCACGCCAGGATCGTAGGCCCGTCTCACAATGTGCGTGCGCACACAGTTCGCGCGCTCCTGCGGAAATGCCGGAATCGCACATCACAATTCGACTACGGCCAACCTGCGACTCCGATATGAACGGGTGACCGGATTCGCGCCGCGATTCACTCGCGGCCCGAGACGGAGATCACAGTTGACGACGGCATCGAGACGAGACCCGGTCAGAAGCCCAGCTTGCGCAGCTGCTTGGGATCGCGCTGCCAGTCCTTGGCCACCTTCACGTGCAGATGCAGATAGATGCGGGTGCCCAGGATGTGCTCGATCTGCTTGCGCGCCGCGGTGCCGACCTCCTTGAGCCGGGCTCCGCGTCTGCCGATGATGATCGCCTTCTGACTCGGCCGCTCCACGTACAGCAGGGCGTGCACGTCGAGCATGTCCTCGTGTTCCTCGCGCGGCATGATCTCCTCGATCACCACCGCCAGCGAATGCGGCAGTTCGTCGCGCACCCCCTCCAGCGCCGCCTCGCGGATGAGCTCGGCCATGAGGGTTTCCTCCGGCTCGTCGGTCAGCTCACCATCGGGGTAGAACGCCGGGCCCTCCGGCATCTTGGACGCGATCACATCGACGAGCACTTCGACCTGTTCGCCCTTGGCCGCCGAGACCGGAACCACCTCGGCCTCGGGACCCAGCAGTTGCGAGACCGCGAGCAGTTGCTCGGCGACCTGCGGCTTGTCCACCTTGTCGATCTTGGTGACCACGCCGATCAGGGTCGTCTTCGGCGCCATCTGCTTGACCTGCTGCACGATCCAGCGGTCACCCGGTCCGATCTTCTCGTCGGCCGGAATGCACAGCGCGATCACGTCGACCTCGGAGTAGGTGTCGCGCACCAGATCGTTGAGGCGCTGCCCCAGCAGCGTGCGCGGCCGGTGCAGTCCCGGAGTGTCGACCAGGATCAGTTGAGCGTGGTCGCGATGCACGATGCCGCGGATGGTGTGGCGGGTGGTCTGCGGCCGCGAGGACGTGATCGCGATCTTCTGGCCGACCATGGCATTGGTCAACGTGGATTTACCCGTATTCGGCCGGCCGACGAAACAGACGAAGCCGGAACGGAATTCGCCCTCACCGGGCTGCTCGACGCTCATCGTGCCGTCTCGGTTCCGGCCTCGACGGTGCGGTAGGTCGCACCCTTGCGATCGGTGACGATGACCGCGGCCGACGCGCTCACCTCGCGCACCGCGGCCACACCCGGGTCGCCATCCTGCCCGCCGACCAGCACCGCCGCCTCGAACCCCTCCGCACCGCTGGAGATCGCCGCCGCGACCGCCGCCTGCAGCGCCGACAGCGACAACGCGTTCAGGTCCACCGTGCCGGCCGCGTAGGTGCGGCCGTCCGTATCGCGGATCGCCGCGCCCGCCACCCCGCCGGTGCGTCCCATCGCACCGCGGGCCAGCACCAGCAGTTTGCCGTCCTCGGCGCTCAATTCGGCGGTTTCACCCTCGGTCATCGCCATCTCCGTTCTCGTATCTCGACGTCTCTTCCCGCCCCTGACGGTCGGCGCGCACCGCATCCGCGAGCGCGCCCGACAGTTCGCCCGGCTCCCCCGCCCGGCGCGCGACGACGGTGTGCACGCGCACCCGCCCCCTGGTATCAGCGCCGCCCTCGCCCTGCAGCAGCAGCCCGTGCGCGACGACCTCCGACCCCGGTAGCGGCACCCGGCCCAGCGTATGGGCCAGCATGCCGCCGACCGTGTCGACGTCCTCCTCCTCGATCTCCAGGCCGAACAGCTCGCCCAGATCCCCGACCGGCAACCGGGTGGAGACGCGGTAGACCCCCTCGCCCAGCTCCTCCACCGGCGCGATCTCGTCGGTGTCGTATTCGTCGGCGATCTCGCCGACGATCTCCTCGAGCACATCCTCGATGGTGACCAGCCCGGCGATCCCGCCGTATTCGTCCACCAGCAGCGCCATATGGTTGCGGCGACGCTGCATCTCGTCGAGCAGAGCGTCGAGCGGTTTCGAGTCGGGCACGAACACGGCCGGCCGCATCACCGCCCGCACCTGCACACTGCGGCCCCGATCCGCATATGGCACAAGATCTTTCAAATAGACCACGCCGAGGATGTCGTCGACGTTCTCGCCGACCACGGGAATGCGCGAATGCCCGGACCGCACGGCCAGCGACATCGCCTGCGCCACCGCCTTGTCCGCCTCGATCCACACCATCTCGGTGCGCGGCACCATCACCGCGCGGGCCGCGGTGTCGCCGAGTTCGAACACCGACTGGATCATGCGGCGCTCCTCGGAGTCCACCACACCGCTCTGCTGCGCCATGTCGACGATCTCGCGCAGTTCCACTTCGGAAGCGAAGGGGCCGTTGCGAAATCCGCGACCCGGGGTGATCGCGTTACCGATCATGATCAGCAACCGGCTCACCGGTCCGAGCAGCGCTCCGATCGCCTGCACCGGCAGCGCGGCCGCCAGCGAGATCGAATACGCGTGCTGGCGTCCCAGCGTGCGCGGGCCGACACCGATGACGACATAATCGATCACGACCATGATCACCGCGGTCACGGCCAGCGCCCACCCCCAGCTGAGTACCTCGCCGAGAGCCGCCACCAGCAGAACCGTCGCCGCGATCTCGCAGGTCAGGCGCAGCAACACCATGAGGTTCACATAGCGCGGCCGGTCGATCGTGATCCGGGCCAGCCGGCGAGCGCCCGGCCGGTCGGCGCGGACCAGATCCTCCACCCGCGCCGCCGAGACCGTCATCAGCGCGGAATCGATCGCCGCGAAGATACCGCCGACGGGCACCAGCAGAATCGCCAGCAGCAGCGGGATCAGCGCATTCACGCTCTGCCCTCGGCCGCATGAGCTCGGGCCCGCGTGGTGAGGCTGCGCTGCCGCCTCCGGCCCTGACCGCTCATGCCGGATCCAGGGGGTCGCCCGGGGCGGTGAATCCGGTCTTGCCCAGCAGGCGGCGGTCGCGCTCGGCCAATTCGGCGCGGCGGGCGGCCTCGCGCAGGCTTTCGTACCATTCGGCGAGCAGACGGTTCTGCAGGCCGAACATCACCTTCTCCTCCTCCGGCTCGGCGTGGTCGTAGCCGAGCAGATGCAGCACTCCATGAACGGTGAGCAGCGCGAGTTCGTGGTCGAGGGAATGGCCGGCCTTACCGGCCTGGGCGGCGGCGAATTCCGGGCAGAGCACGATATCGCCGAGCATCGAGGGGCCCGGTTCGGCGCCGTCGGGGCGGCCACCGGGTTCGAGTTCGTCCATCGGGAACGACATCACATCGGTGGGACCCGGTAGATCCATCCACCGCATGTGCAGGTCGGCCATGGTATCGAGATCGACGAGCACCATCGACAATTCGGCCGCCGGATGTACGTCCATCCGTTCGATCGCGAACCGCGCGACGCTGACCAGATCCGGTTCCGATACGTCGATGCCCGACTCGTTGGCGATCTCGATACTCACCCTGCCAGCCTAATGGGGGCCGTGCAGCGGCTCACCACCACATCAGCGGCGAGCCGCTGCGGTAACTCAGCGGCGAGCCGCTCAGGCAGACTCAGCGGCGAGCCGCTCGGGCAGACTCAGCGGCGAGCCGCCTTGTCGGCCGCGCGGCGCTGGGCGCGGTTGCCGCCCGGGTAGTGCCGCGCCACCTGCGGGCGGGCATCGGACTCGTAGCGCTCGTAGGCGTCGACGATCTCCGAAACCAGCCGGTGGCGCACCACGTCACTGGAGGTGAGCTCCGCGAAATGGATGTCGTCCACATCGGTGAGGATGTCGCTGACCACCCGCAGCCCGGACCTGGTCCCGCCGGGCAGGTCGACCTGGGTGACGTCGCCGGTGACGACGATCTTCGAGCCGAAGCCGAGCCGGGTCAAAAACATCTTCATCTGTTCCGGCGTGGTGTTCTGCGCCTCGTCCAGGATGATGAACGAATCGTTGAGGCTGCGTCCGCGCATGTACGCCAGCGGCGCGACCTCGATCACGCCGGAGGCCATCAGCTTCGGAATCGCCTCGGGGTCCATCATGTCGTGCAGGGCGTCGTAGAGCGGGCGCAGATACGGGTCGATCTTCTCGTTCAGCGTGCCCGGCAGGAAGCCCAGCCGCTCCCCGGCCTCCACCGCCGGACGGGTGAGGATGATGCGGGTGACCTGCTTGCTCTGCAGCGCCTGCACGGCCTTGGCGACCGCCAGATAGGTCTTACCGGTACCGGCCGGGCCGATGCCGAAGACGATGGTGTGCTCGTCGATGGCGTCGACGTAGCGCTTCTGGTTCAGCGTCTTCGGGCGGATGGTCTTGCCGCGCCGGGCGATGATGTCCAGACTCAGCACCTCGGCCGGAGAATCGGAGGATCCCTCGGTCAGCATGGAGACCGTATGCCGGACCGCTTCCGGGGTGACGACGCGATTGTGCGCCGTCAGCGCCACGAGCTGCTCGACCACCCGCTCGGCCAGCGCCACATCGGCGGCCTTACCGGTGAGGGTGACCGAATTCCCGCGCACGTGGATGTCGGCGTCGAGCAAACCTTCGAGTTCACGCAGGTTCGCGTCGGCGGAACCGAGGAATCCGAACACGGACTCGGGGGCCAGTTCGATGCTGGAACGCACCGTCCGGGCCGCTGGACCCGAACCGTTACCATTGCCGGGGGCACCGGCTCCGATGCCGGTCGTGGGTGTTGTCGGGTCGCCGATATCGCCTGATGTTCGCAAAAGGGGCTATGGCCTGCTTTCCGGTCTCGAACGGATCCTCTCCTTTCCTCAAAGTCTATCGCGCGGCACCGACACCGCCCACTTATTTGATCTCCAGCCCCAGCTCAGAGGCCGCTCACCCGGAAGATGAGCGATCGTCACCGTCCGTTCACCGACCGCTGCGGTGCGCCCATTCGACGGCGAAGTCACGGAAGGTGCGCACCGCCTCGCCGGGCACCGCGTCGGCCGACCAGATCAGCCCGACCGCGCGGGCGGCGCCCGGATCCGCCAGCGGAACCAGCACCGGCCCGGGCTGCGGGCCCCGCATCGTCGGCTCCTCCCACGGCAGCAACGCCACGCCGAGTCCCGCCGCCACCAGACCCGACACGGTCACCAGATCACTGGATTCCAATGCGATCCGCGGGCGGAAATCCGCTGCGGCACAAAGCTCGTCGAGAATTCTGCGCATTCCGTATCCGGTCGGCATGGCGATGAATTCGGCCTCGGCGGCCTCCGCCAGCCGGATCTGCCGCCGTCCCGCCAGCCGGTGGTCGACCGGCACGCCCAGGGCGAGGCGCTGCCGGAACAGCGTGCGCCAGCCCAGTCCCCGCAGCGCGGGTTCGGGCGAGGTCAGGCCCAGGTCCGCCGTGCCGTCGAGGACCTCGGCGGCCACCACGTTCGCGGGCCCCTGGTCGAGCCGGAATGTGATCCGCCCCGACACCCGCCGGAAGCCGGCGATCAACTCCGGCACCACCCGGCCGCCGAAGGAATGAACGAATGCCAGCCGCACCGATCCGCGCGCCGGATTCGCCAGATCCGCGAGCGCCCGGCCCGCCGCGTCCAATTCGGCCTGGGCGCGGCGGGCGTGTTCGTAGAAGATGCGCCCGGATTCGTTGAGCGTCAGCCGCTTACCGTGCCGGTCGAACAATTGCGTGCCGAGGCGCTGTTCGAGCCGGGCGAGCATGCGCGACAGTGTGGGCTGGGCCAGATGCAGCCGGTCGGCCGCCGCGCCCACGCGCTCGAGTTCGGCGAGGGTCAGAAACCAGTGCAAATCGTCACTCGCCATCGGAAGGCTCCCCGCGCTCAGCTCACCTAATGCGGCAATTGCATCAACTTACCGATCATTATGCATTTCCTTTTCCAGCCGCGCGGAGTCACGGTGGAGGAATGACCAGCGCGACCGTGACCACTCCCGCCCGGACGGCCGAGGACGCGCGTCACGAACGACGCATCACCCTCGCACTCTTCGCGGCCGGACTCACCACCTTCGGGTCGATGTACAGCGCGCAGGCGCTGCTGCCGAGCCTGTCGACGGCCTTCGGCGCGACGCCCGCGCACGCCGCACTGGCGGTCTCGCTGACGACGGGCCTGCTCGCGGTGGCGATCGTGCCGGTGAGCGTGCTGTCGGGGCGGTTCGGCCGCACCCGCGTGATGATCGCGTCCGCGGTGGCGACCAGCGTCATCGGCCTGCTGCTGCCGTTCAGCCCGAATCTGGACGTGATGCTGGCAGGGCGGGCGGTGCAGGGCATCGCCGTCGCCGGCGTCCCCGCGGTGGCGATGGCCTATCTCGCGGAGGAGATCGGTTCGGCCGGATTGGGCGCGGCGATGGGCATCTATGTCTCGGGCACCACCATCGGCGGTCTGGCCGGCCGGCTGATTCCCGCCTTCACCCTGGAGGTGGCATCTTGGCGTTGGGGCGCAACGATTTTCGCGGTGGGCGCCGCGCTGTGCACGGTGTGGTTCGTGCGGATGCTGCCACCCTCGCGCTACTTCGTCGCACGGCCTCTCGGCGTCGGCGCGCTGCTGAGCGACCTCACCGCACATCTGCGCAACCGCGCGCTGCTGCCGCTGTTCGGGTTGGCCTTCCTGCTGATGGGCGGATTCGTCTCGGTGTACAACTTCCTCGGCTACCGACTGATCCAGTCGCCGTTCGGTTTGTCCGCGGCCACCGCGGGTGCGGTCTTCCTGATGTATCTGTCGGGCACGGTCTCGTCCACCGCGGCGGGCCGGCTCGCCGATCGGCTCGGCCGTTTCCCGGTGGTGGCGATCTCCATCGCGACGATGGGCGTCGGCCTGCTGCTGACCATTCCGGATCATCTGGCGATCCTGTTGCCGGGTCTGCTGTTGTTCACCGCGGGCTTCTTCGGCGCACATGCGGTGGCCAGCGCGTGGGTCGGTGCCACCGCGACCGGTAATCGCGCGGCCGCGTCCTCGCTGTATCTGTTCGCCTACTACGTGGGCAGTTCGATCGTCGGCGCGTCGGCCGGGCTGGCCTACAGCTGGCACGGCTGGGCCGGATTGGCGCTGTACGTGGGCGTGCTGATCGTCGTGGCGGCGGGCCTGGTGGCCGCCCTCGGAATCCAGCGGCGATCCGAGAACTCCCGCTCCCTGCCCGGGGCCACCTCGGGCTCACCGACACCGGAGTGACCGCGTCGCCACCTTCTCGGCGGCGCCGAAGTGACCGGCGCACGTTGGATGTGGGCCGGCTCCGCGAACTACCAGCGCGGAGTCAATGCTCCCAGCGCACCGAGCGCGACCGCCGCGGCGGTGGAGGTGCGCAGCACCGTCGGCCCCAGGAGCGCGACGGTGGCCCCCGCCGCGGTGAGCGCATCCAGCTCCGAGTCGTCCAGACCGCCCTCGGGGCCCACGATCAACACGATGGGCGCGGTCTGCGGGAACGGCAGCTCGGCGAATCGTGCGGTCGCGGATTCGTGCAGCGCGATCGCTGTCCCGTTGTCCGCGACCGTTTTCCGGACCAGCTCGGCCACATCCGCGGTGCGGTGCAGATCGGCGACCTCGGGAATGTAGGCGCGCCTCGACTGCCGGGCCGCTGCCCGGGCCGCCGCGCGCCATTTGTCGACGCCCTTGCGCGCCTTGGCTTCCCAGTTCGCGACACTCCGGGCGGCCTGCCACGGCACGATCACGTCGGCGCCCGCCTCGGTCATCAATTCGACCGCGAGTTCCGAGCGATCCGATTTGGGCAGCGCCTGCACCACCGTCACCGCGGGCGACACGGGCGGGGCGACCATCCGGTCGAGCACCTTCAGGTCCAGTCGGTCCCGCCCGGTGGCCACGACCTCGGATTCGGCGAGCAGTCCCGCACCGTCGGAAAGCGTGATCGGCTCGCCGACCCGGATACGGCGCACGGTCGCGGCGTGCCGTCCCTCGGGGCCGTCGAGCACCGCGACCGCGCCGACCGGCGGTATCTCGTCGAGGTAGAAAACCGTTGCGGCCACGGCGTTTTCAGCGGCCGCTGAACGAGGCGCGCAACCGCGCGAACAATCCGCTGTTGTGTTCGGACTGGGCCGAGAGCACCTCGGTGTGTTCGCCGTTGCGCATCGCCTGATACTTGCGCAGCAGATCGAACTGCTTGTTGTCCAGTTTGGTCGGGATCACGATATCCAGGTGCGCGACCAGATCGCCACGCGAGCTGGAGCGCAGCTTCGGCATGCCGTGGGCGCGCAGCACCGACACCTCACCCGGCTGGGTGCCCGGCGGGATGGTCAGTTCGGTGGGCCCGTCCAGGATGGTGTCGATGACGACCGTGGTGCCGAGTGCGGCATCGACCATCGGCACCCGGATCGTGCAGTGCAGATCGTCGCCGTCGCGGACGAAGGTGTCGTGCGGCTGCTCCACGATCTCGACGTAGAGGTCGCCGGCCGGTCCGCCGCCGGGGCCGATCTCGCCCTGCGCGGCCAGTCGCACCCGCATGCCGTTGGCCACACCGGCCGGAATCGGCGCGGCGATCTCGCGGCGGGCACGCACCCGGCCGTCGCCACCGCACTTGCGGCAGGGATCGGGGATGGTCTCGCCGGTGCCGCGACAGGTCGGACACGGCCGCGAGGTCATCACCTGCCCCAGGAAAGAACGCTGGACGGTCTGTACCTCCCCCGCGCCGCCACAGGTCTCACAGCGCACCGGCTTGGAATTGCCGTTGGTGCCCGAGCCCTGGCACAGATCGCAGAGCACCGCGGTGTCGACGGTGAGGTGCTTGGTGACGCCGACCGCGCATTCGGCCAGCGACAGCCGGGTCCGCAGCAGCGAATCCGCGCCCGGTTGCACCCGTCCGCGCGGTTTGCGCGAACTGGTCGCGTTCATACCGCCGAAGAAGGCCTCGAACACATCGCCCAGACCACCGAAGCCGGCGCCGGAGAAGCCACCGCCCGCACCCGCCGATTCCATCGGGTCGCCGCCCATATCGACGATGCGGCGCTTCTCGGAGTCGGTGAGAACCTCGTAAGCGGTGGATACCTCGCGGAACCGCTCCTGCGCGTCCGGATCCGGGTTGACGTCGGGGTGCAGTTCCCGGGCCAGCTTGCGGTAGGCGCGTTTGATCTCCTGGTCGGACGCATTGCGCCCGACGCCGAGGATTCCGTAGTAGTCCCGTGCCACTTGAGTCTCTAGTCCTGTTCCGAATGGGTGTCGTCCAGCATCCCTGCTCACAGCCGATGCTGCCATGTTCACTGTGGCCGACCGGCGAACGCGGTTGCCGGTCGGCGCGGATCCCGGTTACCGGGGCGGGCTCATCGTTCCGCGAGCACCTCACCGATATAACGGGCGACCGCGGCGACCGAGGCGATCGTGCCGGGATAGTCCATCCGGGTCGGGCCGACCACTCCCATACCTCCCAGCACGGTACCCGGCATACCGTACCCGGTGGATACCACGGAGGTGCCACGCATCTGCTCGACCCGGGTCTCCTCGCCGATCTGCACCGTCACCGTGCCGGGCTGCTGCGCGGCGGCCAGCAGCTTCAACACCACCACCTGCTCCTCGAGCGCCTCGAGTACGGCCCGCAGCGAGCCCGGGAAACCGAAATCGCCGACGTTGCGGGTGAGGTTGGCCGTGCCGCCCAGCACCAGCCGTTCCTCCGGATGTTCCACCAGGGTTTCGACCAGCACGGTCGACACCCGGACCAGCACATCGCGCAGCCGGGCGGGTGCGTTCTCCGGCAACGCCGCGACAGCGCTCGAGGCAGCGGACAGACGCTTACCGTCCATCGCCTTACCGAGCATGCCGCGCAAGGCGGCGAGATCCTCGTCGTCGATCACCGCCCCCAGGTCGACGAGCCGCTGATCGACCCGCCCGGTGTCGGTGATCACGACCAGCAGCAGCCGGGCCGGATTGAGGGCCACGACCTCCAGGTGGCGCACCGTCGACGCCGAGACCGTCGGGTACTGCACCATCGCGACCTGCCGGGTCAGCTGCGCCAGCAACCGCACCCCGCGGCGCAGGACGTCGTCGAGGTCCACGCCGCTTTCGAGGAACTCCATGATCGCGCGGCGCTCGGCATTCGACAGCGGCTTGACTTCGGCGATGTTGTCCACGAACTGGCGATAGCCCTTGTCGGTCGGAATGCGACCGGAACTCGTGTGCGGCTGGGTGATGTAGCCCTCGGCCTCGAGGACCGCCATATCGTTGCGCACGGTCGCGCTGGAGACACCCAGATTGTGCTTGTCCACCAGCGTTTTCGACCCGATCGGCTCCTTGGTCGCGATGTAGTCCGCGACGATCGCGCGCAGGACCTCCAGCCGCCGCTTCTCGGTGCTCGACATCGGCCCCACCTCCTCGCTCGCCTTCGGGGTCCACACGGCCGCACACGGGCAGCATCGACCACGCGGATTCCCGGTTGATCCGACACCAGTTTAGTTCCTGTGCGGACAAGTTCCCGCGTGTGAGGTCGCACAGTGATACCGGACCGGCGCCGGGCACCCGATCGCGCGGCGGAACGAGGTGGAATCACAGGAGGCGCGGGCGACGACGTCCGATCTTCGCCCGATGCGCGAACTCAGTCCGATTCGGCGACGAGTTTGCCTGCCGCCGCATCCAATCCGAGCATCGTCAGCAGCGCCTGGCAGTCGTCGACTCCGGTCGAATGACTGGCCACCGCTCGCGCGGCGAGCGCGCTGCGCCGTGCGGCCTCGGCTTTCTCCGCGGCACGCGTTTCGGCGAACTCGCTCTGCTCGTGGACAAGTGTGATGTGGCGTGCCTGTGACATGGATCTCCTCAAGTTGTCTCGAACCCTACGCTGTCCGGGCCCACGTCCGGGCGGCAGCGCCGAATTCGGGGCGAAATCGGCCGATCCACCGGATCGCTACCAGGTGGCGGGCTGCTCCTCGCGCAGGCGGCGGACGGCTCGGTCGATCCAGGTCTCGAAGTGCGCGGCCAGATCTCGGCTCGCCGCCGGGCGAATGCCGATGTGCTCGCGGGACTGCTCTCGCAGATAGCGCCCGTCGCCGGTGACGTCGAACCATCCCAGGATGTTCCAGGGCTCGGGGCGGCTGTGCAGATAACCGGCCAGCAGGCCCGCCATACCGGTGCCGTCGAGGGGCCGGGCGGTGAGGCGGTGGAAACGGTCGCGC
This sequence comes from Nocardia sp. BSTN01, assembly GCF_015354405.1. Lineage (GTDB taxonomy): Bacteria > Actinomycetota > Actinomycetes > Mycobacteriales > Mycobacteriaceae > Nocardia. The sequence continues at coordinate 51,431 of NZ_JADKYP010000003.1, forward strand.
GCGGAATTACGGGTATAGCCGTCGTCCGGGGCGCGCAGGTCCTCGATGTGGAAGGTGTCCGGCTTCCCGTTCCCCGGCGGGAATCCGGGCACGATGGCGGCCAGGCGGCCGGCGAGCTGGTCGGTGGGGAACAGTCGGCAGCGGATGGGACCGTCGACGTCGCCGTCGGCGGTCTGGGTGAGCATCACGGCGTGGTAGGGGGTGCGCGCGCCGATCACGCGGTACTCGCGCGGCCTGCCCTTGCCGAGAACCGCGGATTCGCCGTGGATTTCGATGCGGAGTTCGGACGCGGTGAGCGTGTGCAGTGCCAGTTTCATCTGCTCGAACTCGTCGGTGCCGTATCGGGCGCGCACGGCGGCCCGGTGTGCGGTGACCTCGTCGTTGGTGGCCAGCTTGCTGGTGTAGCGCAGCGGAACCGGTATCCGGTCGTTGGCATCGCTGTACCACAGGACCGCGAAATCGTCCGGGTCCCAACTCCATTCGGCCATGGTGGTGAAACGCTCCGATCATGCGAGTCGACACCGCCGGACTCGATGAGCACGAGAACGGCAGCGAGACGGAAGGATTCGATTGACAGGGGCGAGCCGAGCCCGGTGCGATCAGCCGGACCCGGCCGGCGGCTCGGCATAGTCGCCGCCGATCACTCCGCCCGGAATGGTCCGCGGTGCGGGACCGAGCAACTCCTCGGTGTTCTCCATGTTCCGCAGCCACTCGGGCAGGTCGTGGGTCTTCTCCTCACCCTCGGACTTCCCTTTGCCACCACCCAGACCACCCATACCGGGCATACCCGAAGTCCCCGTCTTGCCGCCGAGCGCGCCGCCGGTGGCGGCCGCGTTCGCCGCGGTGCCGGCCGGGCCACCCGGGACGCTGCGCCCCGGACCGCCCGGTGTCGACCCGCCGGGCAGGCCGCCGAGACCGCCACCGGGATAACCGCCACCGGACAGGCCGCCCGCTCCAGCCGACAAGCCGCTGGGCATCGTGGACGCACCCAATCCGGACGGGTCCACGGCACTGGGGGTGGTCGGAGAATTCGCCGGCGAACCGAGACCGGAGGGCGTCGTCGACAACGGAGCGGTGGACGACGGATTCGTCGACGGGGTGTTGTCGGTCGGGCTCCCCGGCTGCCCGGGACCGGGAGTCGCGGGTCCCGGGCCGGGGCCAGGGCCGGGCCCGGTCGGAGGCGGAGCGACAGACGTCCCCGGCGGCTTGTACAACGGATCGGCCGGATTGTCCGGTACCGGCAGCACCGGGATCTGCCCGTCGGCGGCGACGAACTGCTTCACATAGTGATCCCGCATGGCCTCCCGGGCAGCGTTCTCGCAATCGCCCCGGACCGACGGCGAACTGGGACCGTGCATACCGAGCATCTGCCAACTGGTCGGATTCCACCCCGACGCGTGCGCCGGCGGTTTGTCGACGATGGTCCTCGTCTTGTCCACACCGTCGACCGTCGACGAAACCCGTTGCGCGAGTTGATTCAACGGAGTTACCAGATCCAACGCCCGTTGCGCATATCTATTGATCGCGTCGCGCGTCGACGTCGCCGCCGGCCCCTCCCAGGCCGCCGAACTGGAGTTGTGAATGCGGGCCGCGAACAGCTCCGCCGCCGAATTCCACCGCCGGGCGATCTCCTCGTATTCACCGCACCCGTGATTCGCCTCGGTCGTGTTCAACCCGACGAAGGAGTCATAGATCTTCTGATGGGTCCAACTGTCGGGGTTCTCACCGCCATTGGTGATCCTGGGGTTTTCGTTACCCGTGGCCATTACGGGGCCCCCACCGCGGGGCTCTGGGGAACGATGCCGGGTTGTATCTGCACCTTCCCGATGGGGCTCGCGGGAGTGTTCGCCATCAGCGCGTTGTATTCGGCGGCGAATTCTTGATCGGTTTCGACGTACTTCTGGGCGATTGTGCGATGGAGTTGCTGGATTTGGTCAACTATGTCGTAATGCTGTTGCAGAATGTCATATACGTTATTAGAGGTATCGCGGGTAGAGTCGACGATTTTAGCCTTACCGCGGAACCAACCTACCAAGACTTTGGCCGATTCCAGACCCTCGGTTGTTTCACCCAGCCCCCAATGCTCGCGTCGAGAGATAGTCTGCGCCATCTGCTGGAGATCTTGAATCTCTTCCTTGAAGGCCTGGCAATCGCGCTCAATATAGACGAACTCGTCGGCATTCACCCGAATCTTGTCACTGAAAGCGACAGTGAGCTTGCCATCGTTCGCGTCGGTCAGTGAACTCGCCAGCGGGCCCTGTGGTGCGGTAGCGCGGTCAGTCATCGCGATTCCTCCCCATTGACATTCGGTGACAACCGATGTCGATCATTCGAAACTACAGGCTTGCCGGAATTGCCGGGGCAATTTCACCCGCCAGCCGCTTCGCGATCTCGCATGAGTTTTGGTCGCCCGACTTTCGCCTTGTCGGCGGGTTATCGATGCTGATCTCGATGCTCCCACCCTTTATCTCGACGTTGATTACGCAGTCGGCGTGGGGGTCTTGCCCAGCCACATGCGAAGTGAGCGCGGGACGACCAGCCACGGTGACCTCTTCATCGACGGAGAAGTCTTTGTTCGAACGAACCATGGCCAGTGTGATGTTCGTCGTGTCGATCGTCGCGCTGTAGCCATCGGGCTGAATCCACCGACAGCCGCGCCATTTGATGCCCCCTGCGCCATCCTGGGAATCAACGCCCTTGTTCTTCAGCTGCTCCGACTGAACGACCGACTGCGGAATGTTGCATGCGTCGAATCCAGCCGGTACATCCGCGGCCACAGTGGCAGTTGCCGATACGCTCTTCGTTACGTTCGGCGATTCCCCGCCCGAGTTGCACCCAGCTGCAAACGCAACGACGCCCAGACCGAGCGCGATCCCCCGCGTCACCTTCCCCCAGCTGGCCATCTCGCCCCTCACGTCTGCCGGTGCCGCATCGCTCGGGGCCGGACCGGCTCACCCGCCCCCGTCAAGCTCGTTAGACGGTACCGGCCGAACCAGTGGTGTGCAAAGGTAACGACTTGCCGGAACTGCGAAGCATCGCAGGGATATTCGGAAACACTGCGCGCATACCGTCGCATCGCCCCGGGAGACGGCAACCGTCAGCTCAGCAGATCGCGAACCACTCCATCGGCGAGCAGGCGTCCTCGATCGGTCAGGACGAGCCGGTCATCGGCCACCCGGGCCAATCCTTCGGCGACCACATTCTCGAGCGCCGCACGCCCGCCGGCGTCCAATTCCTCGACCGGAAGTCCGGACCGCAAGCGCACGCGCAGCATCACCCGTTCGGTGTACTGCTCGGCGTCGGTCAGTGCCTCCCATCCGGCGGCGGGTAGTCCGGCGCCGGAGGCGATGCGCTCGGCGTAGCGGCCCGGATGCTTGACATTCCACCAGCGCACCCCGCCGAGGTGGCTGTGCGCGCCGGGGCCGGCGCCGAGCCAATCGCCGCCGTCCCAGTAGCCCAGGTTGTGCCGGCAGCGGGCGGAAGATGTTGTGGCCCAGTTGGATACCTCGTACCAGCCGAAGCCGGCGGCGGTGAGGCGGGCATCTATGCGTTCGTAGCGGGCGGCGAGGGTGTCTTCGTCGGGTGCGGGGAGTTCGCCGCGGCGGACCTTGCGGGCCATGGCGGTGCCGTCCTCGACGATCAGGGAATAGGCGGAGACGTGGTCGACCCCGGCGGAGAGGACCGCGTCGAGGCTGGCGTCGAGGTCGGCATCGGATTCACCGGGCGTGCCGTAGATCAGGTCGAGATTGACGTGGTCGAAACCGGCGGCTCGCGCCTCGCGAGCGGCGGCCACGGCGCGGCCGGGCGTGTGAGTGCGGTCCAGGATGCGCAGGACGTGGCTCGCGGCCGATTGCATGCCGAGCGAGACGCGGGTGTACCCGGCGGTTCGGATGTGCTCGAAGAATTGCGGCGAGGTGGACTCCGGGTTGGATTCCGTGGTCACCTCCGCATCGGCGGCGAGGGAGAATTCGGCGCGGATGGCGGCGAGGACGTCGGCCAGGCCGTCACCGCCCAGCAGCGACGGGGTGCCGCCGCCGACGAACACCGTCGAGACCGGCGGTTGCGGGCTCGGCAGTTCCGCGAAAGCCGCTGCCGCCGCGGCCACTTCCCCGCGCAGCGCCTCGAGCCACGACTCCGGCGAGGCGCTGGACCCCAGCTCGCCCGCCGTATAGGTGTTGAAATCGCAGTAACCGCAGCGCGTCGCACAGAACGGGACGTGCACGTAGATCCCGAACGGCCCGCCGCCGAAATCGCGCAGCGTCGGCGCGTCGGCGGTCTGTTCGGGAGCGGATGCGGTCACCCCACCAGTGTGCCCGGTGCGGCGCAGTGACCGGCGGCACACCGGTTAGTCGACCGCTTCCGGCGCCGGTTGCCCGCGATCGGTCCGATGCGAGCGGGCGTATCTGCCGGGGGTGGTGCCGACGATCTCGGTGAAGGCCGCGATGAAACCGCTCGGGTTCGCCCACCCGCAGGCGTGCGCGGCATATGTCGCGTCGTGGCCCTCGGCGAGCAGCACGAGGGCGTGCGAGATGCGCAGCTGGGTGCGCCATTCGTAGAAGGTCATGCCGAGCTCGTCGTGGAAGAGCCGGCTCAGCGTGCGCGCGCCCGCGCCGACCGCCCGCCCGAGTTCGGCCAGCGGGGTGGTGTCGGCGGGGTTGTCGTACAGGATCCGCGCGACGGCCTGCAACCGGTCGTCGCGGGGTTGCGGCAGTTGCAGCGGCTGCTCGTGCGCTTCGCGGAGTTCGTCGACGAGGACGCGGTGCAGCCGGGCGCGCGCGCCGCGGTCGTGGTCGCGGGGCCCGGTGAGACTGAGGAAGACCTCGCGGGCCAGATCGGTGGCCCCGAATACCGCGGGGCGATCCGGTAGCCGCCGGGCCGGCGCCGCGGGGAGAAAGACGATCCGCATGTCGGTGCGTCCGTGCGCGCGATGCTGATGCGTGAATCCGGCTGGGGTCCAGCCGATTCGGTTGGCCGGCACGATCGACGTCCCGCGATCGGTGTGCACCGAGAGCACACCGCGGGCGGCGTACACCAGATGCCCGCGCGCATGGGCGTGGACCGAACTCGACGCTCCCGAAGCCCACTGGTGCACGCCCCCGGACGGCCACAGACGCGACGTCGGACCCGTTTCGGCGACGTGGCGGCGAACGGGCATAACGTGGCATTCTATCGGTGGTCGGCCGCCCCCCTGGTCCACGACAGTGAACGCATGAGCGAGACGACGATGCGTGCGGTGGTTTGTGTGCGAGCCGGCGGACCTGAGGTGCTGGAGATCGCAGAGCGCCCGATTCCCCAGGTCAGGCCGGGATGGAGCCTGGTGCGGGTGCGCGGAGCGGGGGTGAACCGCTCGGAACTGCGGACCCGGCAGGGCCATTCCCCGGCGGTCGGGTTCCCGCGCGTACTCGGTATCGAATGCGTGGGCGACGTGGTGGCCTCGACCGATCCCAACCTGCCGGAGGGGACGACGGTCGCGGCGGTGATGGGCGGGATGGGACGCGAATTCGACGGCGGATACGCGGAATTCGCGGTGCTGCCGAACGCGCTGCTGATGCCGATCCGCACCACATTGCCGTGGCACGTGCTCGCCGCACTGCCCGAAACGTATCTGACCGCGCACGGCGCGCTGGCGACCTCGGGTGTTCTGTCCGCGGGGCGGCAGCGCGCGGCGCGGCTGCTGATTCGCGGCGGAACCTCGTCGGTGGGCATGGCCGCGATCTCCCTCGCGGCCGCCGAGGGTATCGACACCGCGACCACGACCCGGCGGCCCGCGAAGGTGTCGGCGCTGATCGCGTCCGGCGCCGATCACGTCCTGGCCGACGACGGCGGATCCCTGGCCGAAGCCGTGCACGCGATCTGGCCCGAGGGCCCCGACTACGTCCTGGATCTGGTCGGGGCGCGTACGGCAGTGGATTCGCTTCGTGTGGTCCGCCGCGGCGGCACGGTGTGTGTGGCGGGCTCGCTCAGCGGCTGGCTGATCCCGGACTTCGAGCCGATCGCGATGATCCCGTCCGGAACCGGGCTCACCGCCTTCCACAGCGAGGAGTGCGCCGGCAGCACGGCCGTGTTGCAGCGCATCGTCGACAGCGTCGAAGCGGGTGTTCTGCATCCGAATATCGACCGGGTCGTCGCGCTGGACGACATCGCCGAGGCTCACCGCCGGATGGAGAACGACGAGGCGACCGGAAAGCTCGTCGTACTGCCCTGACCGACGGGCTCGGCACGCCACCGAACGGACCCGCCGGTACGGCAATCGGCGAATCCGCTTGATCTATGACGCATCTCACAAATTAGGACGGCCGTCCAGGGAATTTCCCGCTTTTTTGCGGAGAATATGACCCACCCGTCGGAAAGACCCATCTGACATGGCACAATAACTTCCATGACCGGACTTGGAGTACGACTCGTGGCGCGCCGCCATGTCGACTTCAAGCGTGTCTGCAGTGCCAGTTGTCTGCCGGATCGCCTCCGGTAGCTCGGCCTCCCCTCTCCCGGTTCCCGGCATCCGTCGCGATGCCCATCGGTCCGATTCGCTGAACACCGAAGGCGCGAGCCAGCCCCTCCCGCCTGCCGCAAGGCCTGATCCATCTTCTTCAGGAGCGACCCTATGACGTCGAGTACCGACGCCGGTCCCACCCCCGAGTCCGTTCGCGCCGATCGTGAACGCCTCGCCCGTGAGCGTCGTGCCCGGCCCCGTCCGGAGGCCTCCGGGCCGCGCGAACGCACCGGCAAGCCGGTCCGCCGCAAGTCCGAGGGCCAGTGGGCCCTCGGTTACCGGGAGCCGTTGAACGCGAACGAGCAGAGCAAGAAGGACGACAATCCGCTCAACGTCCGCGCGCGTATCGAGAACATCTACGCCAAGGGCGGATTCGACTCGATCGACAAGAGCGATCTGCGCGGCCGCTTCCGCTGGTGGGGCCTCTACACCCAGCGCGAGCAGGGCTACGACGGCACCTGGACCGGTGACGAGAACATCGATCTGCTCGAAGCCAAGTACTTCATGATGCGCATCCGCTGCGACGGCGGCGCGCTGAACGTCGAGCAGGTGCGCACCCTCGGCCAGATCTCCACCGAGTTCGGCCGCGATACCGCCGATCTGTCCGACCGCGAGAATCTGCAGTACCACTGGATCGAGATCGAGAACGTCCCGGAGATCTGGCGGCGCATCGAGGCGGTCGGCCTGCAGACCACCGAAGCGTGCGGCGACTGCCCGCGCGTGGTCCTCGGTTCCCCGCTGGCCGGTGAGTCGCTGAACGAGGTGGTCGACGGCAGCTGGGCGGTCGAGGAGATCACCCGGCGCTATATCGGCAAGAAGGAGTACTCGAACCTTCCCCGCAAGTTCAAGACCGCGATCTCCGGCCAGCAGGATGTGGTCCACGAGATCAACGACGTCGCGTTCGTCGGCGTCGAACATCCCGAACACGGCCCCGGATTCGACCTGTGGGTCGGCGGCGGCCTGTCCACCAACCCGATGCTCGCGCAGCGGGTCGGTGCGTGGGTGCCGCTGGAAGAGGTGCCGGATGTGTGGGAAGCCGTCGTCTCGCTGTTCCGTGACTACGGGTACCGCCGGCTGCGGACCAAGGCGCGGTTGAAGTTCCTCATCAAGGACTGGGGCATCGAGAAATTCAGAGAAGTTCTCGAAACCAAGTATCTGCAGCGCAAGCTCGTCGACGGCCCGGCGCCGGAGAAGCCGGCCCGGCCGATCGACCATGTGGGCGTGCAGCGGCTGCGCAACGGTCTCAACGCGATCGGCTTCTCCCCGATCGCCGGCCGCGTCTCGGGCACGATCCTGACCAAGGTCGCCGACGCCGTCGAACGTGTCGGCGCGGACCGGATCCGGTTCACCCCGTACCAGAAGATCGTCGTGCTCGACGTCCCCGACGACAAGGTCGAGGAACTGATCGCCGAACTGGAACCGCTGGGCCTGCAGGCCCGGCCGTCGGCCTGGCGGCGAAACCTGCTGGCCTGCAGTGGTATCGAGTTCTGCAAGCTCTCGTTCGTGGAGACCCGTAAGCGTTCGCAGGTGCTGGCGCCCGAACTCGACCGGCGCCTGGCCGATATCAACGCTCAGCTCGACGTGCCGGTCACGATCAACATCAACGGCTGCCCCAACTCGTGCGGCCGTTCGCAGATCGCCGACATCGGCTTCAAGGGCCAGCTCGTGGACGACGGCGACGGGAATCAGGTGGAGGGCTACCAGGTTCACCTCGGTGGCAGCCTCGGGCTCGACAGCGGCTTCGGCCGCAAGCTGCGCCAGCACAAGGTGACCAGCGAGGAGCTCGGCGACTACATCGAGCGTGTCGTCCGCAATTTCGTCAAGAACCGCAACGACGGTGAGCGGTTCGCGCAATGGGCTGTCCGCGCCGACGAGGCCGACCTTCGGTAACGGGAGATTCAGTATGGCAACCACTTTGGACAAGCTGAGCGAAGCCGAGCTGCGCAGGATCGCCGAGGACGGCGCGGCGCAGCTGGGCCCGGACGCTTCGGCGACGGAGCTGCTGCAGTGGACCGAGGACACCTTCGGTTCCGGCTACATCGTCGCCTCGAACATGCAGGACGCGGTGCTGGTGCAGCTGGCCGCGCAGGTGCGGCCCGGTGTCGACATCCTCTTCCTCGACACCGGCTACCACTTCGCCGAGACCATCGGCACCCGGGACGCGGTCGAGACCGTGTACGGCGTGAACATCGTGAACGTGCGGCCCGAACACACTGTCGCCGAACAGGATCGGCTGCTCGGCAAGGATCTGTTCGCCCGCGACGCCGGTGAATGCTGCCGGCTGCGCAAGGTGGTGCCGCTGAAGAAATCGCTGGCTCCCTACAACGCGTGGGTGACCGGCATCCGGCGTGTGGAGGCCCCGACCCGGGCCAACGCGCCCCTGATCTCCTTCGACGAGGGCTTCGGCCTGGTGAAGATCAACCCGATCGCCGCCTGGTCCGACGACGAGATTGCCGCGTACATCGACCAGCACGGCATTCTCGTCAACCCCCTCGTCGAGGAGGGATATCCGTCCATCGGTTGCGCTCCGTGCACGCGGAAGCCGGAACCGGGATCCGATCCGCGAAGCGGCCGTTGGGCCGGCCTCGCCAAGACCGAATGCGGGTTGCACGCCTCATGACTTCAACGGTGACCGAGACACAATTCGATACTCTTGCCGCCCTCGAGAGCGAAGCCATCCACATTTTCCGTGAGGTGGCGGGCGAATTCGAGCGGCCGGTGATCCTGTTCTCCGGTGGGAAGGACTCCACGGTCCTGCTGCATCTGGCGCTGAAGGCCTTCTGGCCCGCGCCGCTGCCGTTCTCGCTGCTGCACGTGGACACCGGCCACAACCTCGACGAGGTGCTGGCCTTCCGTGACCACGTGGTCGAGAAGTACGGGCTGCGATTGCACGTCGCCAGCGTCGAGGAGTACCTCGCCGACGGCCGGCTCACCGAGCGGCCCGACGGCATCCGTAACCCGCTGCAGACCGTGCCGCTGCTGGACGCCATCGCCGAGAATCGCTTCGACGCGGTCTTCGGTGGCGGCCGGCGCGACGAGGAGCGTTCGCGGGCCAAGGAGCGGATCTTCTCGCTGCGCGACGCGTTCGGCCGCTGGGACCCGAAGCGGCAGCGCCCGGAACTGTGGAACCTGTACAACGGCCGGCACGCGCCCGGTGAGCACGTGCGGGTGTTCCCGCTGAGCAACTGGACCGAACTCGACATCTGGCGCTACATCGCGCGCGAGAACGTCGAACTCGCGACGATCTACTACGCGCACGAGCGGCCCGTGTACCAGCGCGACGGCATGTGGATGACCCCCGGTTCCTGGGGTGGTCCGCGCGAGGGTGAGGAGCTGGTCGTCAAGTCGGTCCGCTACCGCACCGTCGGAGACGGATCCACCACCGGCGCAATACTTTCCGATGCCGCGACCAACGACGACATCCTCGCCGAGGTCGCCGCCTCGCGACTCACCGAACGTGGCGCGACCCGCGGCGACGACCGCGTCTCCGAGGCCGCCATGGAAGACCGCAAGCGAGAGGGTTATTTCTGATGTCCGACCTACTGAGACTGGCCACCGCCGGCAGTGTCGACGACGGCAAGTCCACACTGGTCGGACGCCTGCTCTACGACACGAAATCGGTGCTGGCCGACCAGATCGACGCCGTCACCCGGGCCTCGGTCGACAAGGGTCTGGCCACCCCCGATCTCTCGCTGCTGGTCGACGGGCTGCGCGCCGAACGCGAACAGGGCATCACGATCGATGTGGCCTACCGCTACTTCGCGACGCCGCAGCGATCCTTCGTGCTCGCCGACACCCCGGGCCACGTGCAGTACACCCGCAACACCGTTTCGGGCGCGTCGACGGCGCAGTTGGTGATCCTGCTGGTCGATGCCCGTAAGGGTGTCATCGAGCAGACCCGGCGCCACGCCGCGGTGATGGCGCTGCTGGGCGTGCCGAAGCTGGTGCTGGCGGTGAACAAGATCGATCTGGTGGACGATGCCGCGGCGGTGTTCGAGCAGATCGTGGCCGAGTTCACCGAGCTGACGAGCAAGCTCGGCTGGGCCCCCGAGGATATCGTGGAGATCCCGGTGTCGGCGCTGCACGGTGACAACATCGCGTCGCGGTCGGAGAACACCCCGTTCTACGACGGTCCCTCCCTGATCGAGCACCTGGAGTCGGTGCCGGTCGATGCCGACAGCACCGGCCGTCATCAGGTGGGTCTGCGCTTCCCGGTCCAGTACGTGATCCGTCCGCGGACCGCGGAGTACCCGGACTATCGCGGATATGCGGGACAGGTCGCCGCGGGCGTGGTCTCCAGGGGTGACGAGGTCGTGGTGCTGCCCTCCGGCATCCGGACCACGGTCGACCGCATCGACACCGCCGACGGCGAACTGCCCTCCGCTCAGCCGGGTCGCAGTGTGACCCTGCTGCTCACCGACGAGGTCGACATCTCCCGCGGCGACACCATCGTCGCGGCCGCCGACGCGCCCGAACCGATCGATTCGTTCGACGCCACCGTCTGCTGGCTCGGCGACAAGCCGCTGCGGCCCGGTGCCCGCCTGCTGCTCAAGCACGGCACGCGGACCACACAGGCCATCGTGGGCGCGCTGATCGAGCGGTTCGACGAGCAGAACCTGGCCGCCGACCCGAATCCGGAATCGCTGGCGCTCAACGATATCGGCCGCATCTCGGTACGCGTCGCGGAGCCGATCGCGGCCGACGACTACCGGGTCAACCGCTACACCGGCAGCTTCCTGCTCATCGACCCGGCGGGCGGTAACACCCTGGCCGCCGGCCTGGTGGGCGACGTGCTGACCTCGGTCGAGGTCGGTAACTGAGATGAATTCGGCCGGTGGGGCATTCGGGAACGGGCGCGCCCCGGCATTCATCGCGGTCGCACACGGGAGCCGTGATCCGCGGTCCGCGGCGACGATGTCGGCCGTGGTCACCGAGATCGCCGAACAGCGTCCTGATGTCGACGTACGACTGGCATTCCTGGATCTGAACACCCCATCGGTGGAACAGGTCATCGATGCCGTTGCGGCACAGGGACATACCGAAGCCATCGTCGTTCCGTTGCTGCTGGGCAGCGCGTTTCACGCCCGGGTGGACCTGCCCGGCATGCTGGCGGCTGCCCGCCGGCGGCATCCGCTGCTGCGGATCACACAGGCCGATGTGCTCGGAACCGACGCACGACTCGTGGCGGCGTTGCGGGATCGAGCGCTCGACGCGGGCGCCGATCGCGACGACGCCGGCCTCGGTATCGCGGTCGCGGCCGTCGGATCCTCGTCCGCCGCCGCGAACCGCATCACGGCCGAAGTCGCGGCGGCGCTCACGCACGACACCCGCTGGCGGTCCGCGATCTGCTTCGCGACCACCCAGCCATCGCTGGTCCGAGCGGTGTCGGATCTGCGCAGCCAGGGCGCCCGCCGGGTGATGGTCGCCCCTTGGTTCCTCGCCCCGGGATTGCTCATCGATCGGCTGGCCGACGCCGAACCCGGCCTCGTGCACGCGCCCCCGATCGGGCCGCACCGGTTTCTCACGCAGGTCGCACTCGACCGTTATCACGCCGCCGGGCGACTGCCCCTGGAACTCTCGGCCTGATTCGGCCCGGCCTCGCGTCCGTCCTGCGGCTGCGGGCGCCGGGGCTCACCCCCCGAACCAGCGCTCCAGCACCAGGGCCGCCCCGTCCTCGCTGATATCGGCGGTCGTTTCGTCGGCGAGCTCGTGGACCGGGGGCACCGCATTCCCCATGGCGACGGAATGCCCTGCCCAGGTGAGCATTTCGATATCGTTGTACCCGTCGCCGATGGCCAGGGTCTGCTCCAGCGGGATGTCGAGCGCCAGGCGAAGTTGTTCCAGCGCCCAGCCTTTGGACACACCCTGTTTGGAGGCGACCAGCCACGGCTCGTCCTCGCCGTGCACCCAGCCGGCGCCGGGGAGATCGAGTTCGCCGACCGCGTCGATCATTTCGTCGAGGCTGCCGCCGGGCCACCAGCCGTTCAGCCGCGTGGTGGGTTCCAGGCTCAACTCCGCATCGTCGACGAAGCGGAATTCGCCGAGCCGGAAACTGCCGGGGTAGTAGCCGGTGGCCCAGGTGCCCACGCCCACCTTCTCCACCGACAGCACCATGTCGGGCAGCAGGGCACGCAGTGTCGCGACCGCAGGCTCCGGATCGAAGGTGTGCACAGCCAGCGGCTCCCAGTTCGAAATGTCGACGTGCACAGCGCCGTTCGAGCACAGCGCCTGGCCCTCCTCGAGCCCCAGCTCCTCCATCACGAGCCGGGTGGCCAGCAGGGTGCGGCCGGTGGTGATCACCACGTGGGCGCCCGCGTCGACCGCGGCGCGCACCGCCGCACGCACCCGCGGGCTCATGGGTGCGCCCGCCTGCAGGATGGTCCCGTCCACATCCAGGGCAATCAGTCGAGGACTGTTCACCGAGTCATTGTCACCGATCGTGCATCTGCACTGACAGCCACGCCTCCGTTACCGGGCGGTATGCCGGTCCGGCCGCTGCATGACGTATCAACTACAAGTCCGAATGCCGCCAGCTTTACCGGCTCCGCGCGACTTGACTGACATCAGCCACGAGATCACCTGGCAGACAACGGATATGGAGACGACAATGGACAACCGGTTCGAATCGAAGGTCGTGCTGATCACCGGCGCCGGCAGCGGAATCGGCGCCGCCGTGGCCCGGCGCGTGGCGGCCGAGGGCGCCGCGGTGGTGCTGGGCTCCCGCGGTAAGGAGGCCGGGGACCGGATCGTCGCGGACATTCGCGCCGAGGGCGGCCGGGCCGTCTTCGTGCCGACCGATGTCACCGTGGCCGAGGACGTGGAGCGGCTCACCCGCACCGCGATCGACGAATTCGGGCGGCTGGACGCGGCATTCAATAACGCCGGGGCGGTCAACTCCTTCGGGCCGGTGCAGGACATCGACGACAACGGCTGGCGCGCGGATCTGGAACTGAATCTCACCGGCGTGTACTTCGGCCTGCGATACCAGGTCCCGGCACTGCTGGCGTCCGGCGGCGGGGCGATCCTCAACAATGCCTCCAACCTCGGCGTGGTCGGCATGGCCTCGGTCGCGCCGTACGTCGCGGCCAAACACGGCGTGGTCGGTCTGACCCGCGCGGTGGCACTGGAGACAGCCGCCGAGGGCGTGCGGGTCAACGCACTGGTCTCGGGCGCGGTGGATACTCCCGCATTCCGCTCGTCGATGGGTGCCACGCCCGAAGGCGAGGCGGCGGTCGCGGCGCTGCATCCCCTCGGCCGGATCGCCCGCGCGGAGGAGATCGCATCTCTGTGCGCCTATCTCCTCTCCGACGAGGCGAGCTTCGTCACCGGCGCGGCGGTCACCGTCGACGGTGGTTTCACTGCCCGCTGAGCCCTCGGATCAGCGATAGAGCGCGGTGAGTTCGGCCGCCAGCGCGGCCAGCTCGCGCCGAATCGATTCGGGGGCAACGACTTCGAGGCGTCCTCCGAATCCGGCGAGCTGTTCGGCGATCGCGCGCGGCAGGTGGGCGCTGATCCGCAGCCGCACCCGGCCGTCGTCGACCGGACCGTCCTCGACACAGTGCCGGCCCAGCCGATCACGCAGGACCGGCACGATCGCGGTATCGGCGTGCACGATCGCCGACACGTCGCCGCGGCGGCGTTCCATCCGCTCGACGGTTTCCGACCACGCCTGCGCCAGATCGAAATCCGCCGGGACGACGGTGACGCCGTCCTCGACGGTCACCTCGCTCATGCGATCGACCCGATAGGTCCGGCGCCCGCGGTCGGTTCCGGCTATCAGATACCACACCGCGTCCTTGTCGACGACGCCCCACGGCTCGACGACACGTTCGCGACCGGCCGGACCGTAGCGAAAGCGGACAGGTCGTCGCCGGGTGACGGCCTGCTGCAGCACCGCGACCTCCGCCGGTTCGGAGTGTGGCTGCCGGCCCCAGCCCACCGGATCGATCAGCGTCGCCGCGGAGGCTGCCAACGCCTCCTCGCGAAACGTCTCCGGCAAGGCCCGCACCAATTTTCGCAGCGCCGAGCGGGTGGCCGGCGAGCCCGAGGCGGCCGGACCGAGCAGCAGGAACAGCGCCCGCGCCTCGTCGGCCTTCATTCCGCTGAGATCGGTCCGGGCGCCGCCGACCAGCGCCCAGCCCCCGCCGCGACCGGGCTGCGGATAGACCGGAACCCCGGCCGACGACAGCGCCTCGAGGTCGCGGCGCGCGGTCGCCACGGAAACCTCGAGTTCCCTGGCGACCTCGGCGGCGGTCACCCGGCCCCTCGCCTGCATCAGGAGCAGCGTGGCAATCAGACGGTCGGCGCGCATACGGCGATTCTGCCGAACAAAGTGCTCATTCGGTGAGCACTTTGAGCGCGAAGATCCTAGGAGACACCGCAACGACCGAGGAGAGACCGATGCTGCGAGGAATGACGACCGTGTCCTACTACGCCGACGACCTGGACGCCGCCAAGCGCTGGTACAGCGAATTGCTGGATACCGCACCGTATTTCGAAGTGCCGGGTTATATCGAGTTCCGCATCGGGGACTACCGGCAGGAACTCGGCATCATCGACCGCCGCTACTGCCCGGACCCCGCCCACCGGACCGGTGGCGCGCTGCTGTACTGGCATGTCGACGATCTGGACGCGTCCCTGCGGCGGCTCCGGGAACTCGGCGCCGCCGAACACCAGCCCGTCACCGAACGCGGTCCGGGCTTCGTCACGGCCTCGGTGGTCGACCCGTTCGGCAACCTGCTCGGCATCATGTCCAACCAGCACTACCTCGACGTCCTGGATCAGCGCCCGGCATCGTAGCCACCGGCCCGGCATCGGCGGGCGAACCCCGTCGGCGCATTGGGTCAGTGGCCGAAACCGCCGGCGTGGAAGCCGCCGCCGAGACCACCGCCCAGTCCACCACCGTGGAAGCCGCCGCCGGGGGTGGCACCCAGGCCGGGGTGGCTCGGCGCGACGACGCCGGGACGGACGGGGGCCGCCGGGGCGGGGTTGGTCGCGCCGGGGCGGGTCGCGCCGCCGGGAGGTGTGGCCGTGCCGGCCCCGGGCCCCGGGGTGCGGGCCGTTCCCGCGCCGGGGACGGTATCGGAAGGCACTGTGCCAGGGCTCGATTGGGCCCCTCCGGCCGGCGCGGAATCGGTGCCGCCACCCACGGGAGCCGACGAACCGGGCTTCGCGTGGTCCCCCGCCGTACTGTTCGGGTTCGTGCCGTCGCCGGGCGTTCCCGTACCACCGGGGTTCGTTCCGGTGTCGGAGTTCGTGGCGTCACCGGAGTGTGCCGCGCCCGAGTTCGCGCCTCCCGAGTGCTGAGTATCGGAGTTTTCCGCAGCCGAGTTCTCTGCGCCCGAACTCTCGGTGCCCGCGCTTTCTGCGCCCGAATTGTGCGTACCACCGGAGTTCGCGGAGTCGCCGTGCGGCCCATGCGATTCGGCGCTGGTCGAACCCGAGCCGTTCGACGACGTACTCGAACCTGCGGCCGGATTCGAGTCGGCGTCCGACGTCGCACCCGAGCCCGCACCGCTGTCGGCGGTGCCGCCCGAGTGGCCCGATCCCGGAGTGGATGCGGCATCACCGGAATGCGAATCTCCCGGCGTCGCACCGGTAGTCGCGGTCGTGTCGCCGATGGGCGCGGGGTTCGTACCGGGCGCGGGCGTGATCGAACCGTCCGGTGTGCCGACGGGTTTCGGCGCCGGGTTCCCGGACTTCGACGAGTCCCCGTATGTGGAGCCGCCGCCGGGCGGGGTGCCCTGGTCACCGGATTCAGGCTGACCGGGATGTCCCGCGCCGGGCAGGTTACGGGCCGCGGCGCCGGCGGCCAGGAGCGCCGCCGCACCCGAGTTCACGAACGGCATGGGGTTGGTGAAACGCGCCGGGTCGGAGTAGGTCCTCGCGCGCGGCGGCACGCAGGGTGTCACGGCACCGTAGTCGCGCAGCGCGTTCTCCACCCGATCGGTCATGGTGCGCGAAAAGTCGTGCGCCGCACCGGCGTAGCCGCGCAAACCGGACAGCGAGGTACCCATCAGCGTGTCGGCGCGGGCCGCCAGCGCCGCGAATCCGGCGCCGAATCCCGGGGTCTGCGGCAGCTCACCGACCTGCTCGCGCAACGCGTCCGCCGGACCGGCGAGCGCGGGGGCGAATTCCATGATCGGGCCGTCGGTCCCGAGCGGGCCACCGCCGATCATGGTCGCCGCCGACATCGCCAGTGCGGAGACGACCGCGGCCGAGGACACGACCGCGGCACCCCGGGCATACCGCCCGACAGTGCTGTTGCTCACGGCGAACCGGGCCGAGGCGATGGCGGCACCGGTCGCGACCGTATGCGCCGGATCCGGCGGGACGATCACGGGAGGTCCCAATTCGGCCAGCACCTCCGCGACCTCGACCGGCCGCGCGGCGCCGCCGACGAGCAACACGCGGTCGATGTCGTCGATGCTCACCCGCGCACTCTTCAGGCAATCGCGCACCACCCGAAGGGAATTGCGCACATGCCACGTGCGCAGGCGGCGGGTGTCCTCGGCCGGCACCACCTTCGACACCGGGGCCGGCACGTCCGGAGCCAGCGTCCGCGCGTAGCGCGCCAGGACGGCGCCCAGCGGCCGGCCGCCGTAGACATCGGATCGCAGCGCCGAGCCGAGCACCCCGCGCTGATTCCATTCCGCCTCGGTCCGGACCACCGCGACGTCCAGACTGTTGGCGCCGAGATCGTAGACGAGCGTGGAACTGCTTGTGCTGACGCCGTATTCGTCGTCGAGCCATTCCACGGCGGCCACCGGTTCGGGCATCAGAATCACATCGAAGGCGCCACAGCCATGCAGCGCGTACTGCAGCGAGGCGATCTGCCGGTCGGTGTAGCAGGCGGGATAGGTGAGAACCGGCCCGGCCTCCGGATCGCTGGCGTCGATCAGGCAGGTGGCCACCGCGGCGACCAGATCGGCCGAGGATCGGATCCGGCCGCCCAGCGTCACCGGCTCGCGCGTGCGGGTGAGGTCGGCGAAATCCGTGACTACCGGCGCGAATCGAGGCACTCCCCCGACCCGCACCGCTCCGGATCGGTCGACGGTGACCACCGTGCGGCGCACGCGGACCGCCGGACGGTCGCGATCACCGGCAGTGGCCGCCCACACGGAATTCACTGTGCCGATGCTCATGCCGAAGCCAACCGTCATTGCCATCCCGTCAACGCACCGAGACCACGGCCCCAGTGGTTCAACCATGTGGTCGCGGTCGTTTACCAAATAGCGAACACAGGTTAGCTGGTCGGTCTCGATCACGGAAACCGAATGGGCGGAAAAGCTTTCACACTCGCCGGTCGATCGCGCAAAAGACCTGATAGACCCTGGTGGACACCAAGATCGGAAGACTGAATTCAGCTACCGCAGGAGAATAGCTGGCAAAACTGGCCATTTCACAGTTGATCCCACGGAATACCGACCGGTTTTCTATGGAATTGCGGCAATGACATTCACGAGACCGAATTCGAGGTGGTCATGCCGAATGACTGGATGGTTGCCGACACGACAATCGCCCCGATCCGTACGGATCGGGGCGGTGGGTCGAGATATCCGGCTCAGGAGCGAGCGAGCAGCTTGCGCTTCCACCACGGCTGGGCCGTGGCGCCGCCGCGCACCGCATCGGGGCGGCGGCGCTGGACCAGCCGATCGAAATCGGTGGCGTCGGCGGTGGGCCGGCGCAGACGGCCGGCGTTGAAGTCGTCGACCAGCTGCCGCACCGTCTGCTGTGCGCAGGACTTGTTGGTGCCGATGAAGCCGGTCGGGCCGCGCTTGATCCAACCGGTCACGTAGGTTCCCGGAACCACCGCGCCGTCGGCGGATTCGAGCACCCGGCCGTCGGCGTTCGGGATGACACCGGCGCGCTCGTCGAACGGCACCCCCGGCACGGCCACGCCGCGGTAACCCACCGAGGCGAGAACCAGTGCGGTGTCCAGTGTCTCGGTCTCCTCCGTCGCGACGGCCCGGGTGACACCGGCCTCGTCGGTGACGAGTTCGTTGCGCACCAGCTCGATTCCGGTCACCCGGTCGGTGCCGACCAGCGCCACCGGCGAGGACAGATAGCGGAAGACGATGCGCTTGCGCGCGCCCACCGGACGGTCGGCCACGCTGCGCAGCAACCTCAGCTTCTGATCGACCTTCTGCGGCAGGTCCGGAGTCGAATCCGGCACATCACCTTCCACGACGATGTCGAGATCGGAGCCGAGCAGCCCCACGAATTCGGGGACGGTGAAGGCGGATTCGGCGGGGCCGCGGCGACCCACGATCACCACTTCCTCGATCTTGCTGTGCCGCAGCGCCTCCAGCGCCGGCGGCGACACCTCGGTGGCATCGAGCAATTCGGGATCCATGGTGAGAATCCGGGCCACGTCGAGCGCCACATTGCCGTTGCCGACGATCACCGCGCGCCGCTGCGACAGATCGAAACTGCGCTGCGCGTAGTCGGGATGGCCGTTGTACCACGCCACGAACTCGGTCGCGGACAGGCTGCCGGGCAGGCCCTCGCCGGGAATGCCGAGCTTGCGGTCGGAGGAGGCGCCCACGGCGTAGATCACCGCGTCGAAGTGATCCAGCAGTTCGGCGTGCGAGATATCGTCGCCCACCGCCACATTCAGGTACGACCCGAATCCGGGCTGCGCGGAGATCACATCGAACAACCGGCTCACCTGCCGGGTCCGGGTGTGGTCGGGTGCGACACCGTGGCGGGCCAGGCCGTAGGGCACCGGCAGCCGGTCGAACACCGTCACCGTCACGTCCGGCTGGGTGAGCAGTTCGTCGGCGGCATACATCGCCGAGGGGCCCGAACCCACGATCGCGACGCGCATCGCGCCCCGCTCGGTGTCGACCTCGGCAGGGGGGACCGGCTTGGCCAACAGGGGACGCGGGCGGGCCTGCCGATAGAAATCGGCGTTGATCTCGATGAACGGCTTCTGCTCCGCGGTGAGCTTCTTCGAGGAGGTGATGGCGTCCACCGGGCAGGCCGTGGCACACGCCCCGCAGTCCACGCATGCCGCGGGGTCGACGTACAACATCTCCGCCGTCAGAAAATCCGGTTCGTCGGGCGTGGGATGAATGCAATTGACCGGGCACGCGTAGACGCAGGAGGCGTCGCTGCAGCACGACTGGGTGACTACATACGGCACTGTATGGCTACCCTTCAGGCGGCTTTGGTCTTGGCGCGCTGCGGCTCCGAGCGGTACCGGCTGGCCGGACCGTCGATCTTCAGCAGCTTCCAGACGTTCTTCGAGATCGGGTTCATCAGGCCCAATTCCTTGGCCAACGCCCGCACGTCGATGAAGTAGTCGGCGAAGGTCTGCTGCGCCTCGGCGGAGCCGTAGAACAGTTCCTTGCGGACGTCCTCCGGGATGTCGAACTCCTTGAAGAAGGACTTCGGTGGGGTGGCGATGGACCGGCCGAGAATCCACATCACGATCGGCATGGCCAGCGACAGCACGAACTTCTCGGCCGCATTCACCTCGGGCACATGCTTCTTCAGGAATTCGTGCGCGAAGGAGATGTGGCGCGCCTCCTCGGCGACGTGGATCGCCATCACTCCGCGCATGATCGGATGCACTTCCTCGCCGGAGCGCAGGATCTGCTTCTGGATGTGGTCGATCGGCTCCTCACCGGCGAGGACCGCCATGAAGAACAGGTTCGGGAACCGGGCGGCGACCGGCGCGGCGAAGTAGCGGAGCTTGCGGACCAGCGGGCCCATGCCCGGCACGTCGATGCCGATCCGGTTGACCATCTCCTGGAACATCAGGGTGTGGTTGTGCTCCTCGATCATCTCGTGGGAGCAGTACCGGAACTCGGGCGAGCCGTTGGGCAGGCTGAAGTTGTGCGTGACCATGCCGCTGATCAGGATCGACTCGAACTGCAGGCCGACCTTGGCGACATTGGCCTGGCGGTACTTGCCGAGGGCGATCTTCTGCTCGTCCGACAGCGCCTGATACCAGGGGTGACGCCCCAGCGGATCGGCGGATTCCGGAAGAATCCACCGCTTCTCGCCGGCGGTCGCGGCGAAGTCGGGGTTGTCCCAGTCGATGTCGGTGAACGGATCGAAGTGCTTGTTGACCGAACCCTCGGACAGCAGGAGCAGCTTCTGGGCGTATTCCATGGCCTCGGCGACCACAGGGTCTACTTCCGGCGTCGCGGCAACGGACATCCTCGTCACAGCCTCTCCCTCTCGCATGGGTAACTGTTTCCCATAGTTACACCTACAGCGGCGGAGGTCAACACCGGCGACCGGCCCTGCCGGACACGATCGCGCAACCCCGCCGATGATCGGCCGTATTCCCAGCTCAGCCGCAACCCAAACAGCATTACCGAGCAGTACTGTGCGGGGCGTCACATCAGTTACGAGGCCGCCACAACGCACCGCGAGGGCGGCCCGAACGTGTCCGCACCCACATAGCAATTCATCCCATGTCCCGAGTAAGCTACAACTTGTGTCTAAGACGTATTCAGCCGCTGAGCGCGCCTACCGGGAGATCAAGGAGCGCATTCTGACCGGCGCGCTGCCCGGTGGAGAGCTGATCAGCGAGGGCGAGATCGCGAACGATCTGGGTACCTCCCGCACTCCGATCCGGGAGGCATTCCTGCGGTTGGAGACCGAGGGCTGGATGCGGCTGTATCCCAAACGCGGCGCACTGGTGGTCCCGATCCCCTCGCACGAGGCCGAGCACGTCGCCCATGCCCGCTATGTCGTGGAGACCGCGGCGGTGCGCGCCCTCACCGCCGACGACCGCCCGCCGCTGCTCGACACACTGCGCGAATCGCTGACCCGCCAGCGCGAACTCGTCGCGAACCTCGACGCCTCCGACGGACAGGCGCTGTCGCGCTTCGCCACCGAGGACACCGACTTCCATCGCGGCTATGTGGTCGCGGCGGGCAACCCGCTGCTCACCGGGTTCTACGACTCGCTGCGCGAACGTCAGCGGCGGATGAACAGCGTCGCCCTGCACCGAGCGCCGATGAATACCGCCCGCATCGTGGAACAGCATGCGCGGCTGACGGATCTGATCGCCGCCGGAGATACGGGGGCCTTCGATACCGCGCTCGCCGACCATCTGTCGGGTGTGCACCAGCTCGAACTGAGAGGACTGTGATGACCGCACCGGCCGTCGTCGATTTCCGCCCGGCCCGCGTCGCCACCGCGCCTCGCGTCTGGTGGGGCGTGGCCGCGGCGATCTTCGCGATCGCCTGGGGCGGAAACGAATTCACCCCGCTGCTGGTGATGTACAAGAACGACGGCCTGCCGGTCACCACCGTGAATCTGTTGCTGTTCGAATACGTCCTGGGCATCGTGCCGGCGCTGCTGATCGGCGGACCGCTGTCGGATCGCTACGGCAGACGGCGGCTGATGCGGCCCGCACCGCTGATCACCGCGGTGGGATCGACGCTGCTGGCCTTCGGTTCCGGCGTGGTGCCGATGTTGTCGATCGGACGCGTCCTGTGCGGAGTCGGCCTCGGGCTGGCGATGGCCGTGGGCAGCAGCTGGTTGAAGGAGCTCTCGCAGCCGCCGTTCGGGCCCGCGTCGGCCCCCGGCACCGGGGCACGACGCTCGGCGATGAGCCTCACCGGCGGTTTCGCCATCGGAGCCGGAGTGGCCGGCGTGCTGGCACAGTGGGCGCCGTGGCCCACCACTTTGGCCTATTTGATCAATGTGGCGCTGTGCCTGATCGCGGCCGTCTGGGTACTGCGCGCACCGGAAACCGTGGCGCCGCAACCGGTTCGCAAGCCGCTGCGTGACGATCTGCGGATTCCGGCGGCGGGCCACCGGCGTTTCCGCCGCATCGCACTACCGCTGGCGCTGTGGCTGTTCACCTCGGGTGCGACCGCCTACGCGATTCTGCCGACGCTGGCCGCCGACCGCATCGCCGCGACGCCCATCGCGTTCTCCGCGTTGATCACGGTGATCACGCTCGGCTGCGGTTTCGCGATCCAGTCGGTGGCGCGGCGGATCGACCTACCGGGTACCGCGCGGATCGCGGCGCTGTCGCTGGTCCTGACCACGGCCGGCATGGCCGCGTCGGTGTACGCGGCGGCATCGCTGCAGCTGTGGGCCGTCATCATCACCGCCGCGGTGCTGGGCCTCGGACTCGGCACCGGCATGGTCGCCGGATTGCAGGAGATCGAGCGGATCGCCCGGCCGGACGATCTCGCCGGGCTGACCGCGGTGTTCTACTCGGTGAGCTACCTCGGATTCGGCTCGCCGGCGCTGCTGTCGCTGCTGCACAACGCGCTGCACATCGGCTATCCGGTGATGTTCGCGGCCGGCGCGGTCATCGCCCTCGGATGTCTTGCGGTGGTACTCAGCAACTATCGCGATCCGGACAGCGCACTCCCCGACGGCACCCGCCGGCAGCGGGTGCAGTCGCGGGGATAATCGTCCGCGTGCGCGGCGGCACACCTCAGTGCTGCACGTGCACGATCCCGGCGCCCATGGATTGCGCTCCCGCTTCGTCTCCCACCACAGCCGTCGCCGCGAACAGCGCGCCGCCGGCCGCGACCGCGACGGTGACCGCGACCCGGGTCAGGCGGCGGCGCAGCATGCGCGGCGGCTCGGGCCGTTCCGGCGCCTCGGCGACATCGCCGTCCAGGGCCGATTCGGCGGCGCGGCGCGCGAGAACGGCCGCGCCCTCGGCGATCGTGCGCTCCGGATCCGGGGCGACGATCACCGGCCGCGCCAGCGCCGAGGCCAGAACCGCGGCGACTTCGGGCGGGCGGGCGGCGCCGCCGACGACCAGCACACAGTCGATATCGGCCATCGTGACACGGGCTCGTCCGAGGCATTCGTACACCACATCGAGCGACTCGCGGACGTGCGCGGTGCGCAGTGCCGTGATCGCGGAGTCGGCCACCGACGCCTCACCGGCGCGCCAGTCGTCCTGGGCGGCCATCTTCGCGCCGAAGGCGCGGCCACCGAAGGCCGTGGAGCGCAACGGTTCCCCGAGCACCGGACGGGCGGGAGTGCCGGCGCCGATGCGCACCAGGGTCACGGTCAGCCCGGATCCGCCGAGGTCGTAGACCAGCGCCAAGCCCGGCATCAGCGGCCCGTGCGCCACCGACAGCCAGGCCGCGGCCGCCACCGGTTCGGCCACCAGGGCGGCATGGGACAACCCGATCGCGTCGAGCGCCGCGCGCAGTTCGAGCACCCGGTCGTCGTCGTAACTCACCGGATGTGTCACGGCGACAGCGGTTTCCGGACTGCGAGCGTCGGCGGTGGCCACCACGTGCGCGGACACGTCCGCGACCACGGTGCGTGCCACGGTCGCCACCAGATCGGCCGCGGACAGTGAACGATGGCGCACGCGCGCGGTGCGTCCGCGCTCGGTCAGATCGGCGAAATCGGTCACGGCACGGCCGTGGCGCGGGATCCGGCCGACTCGCGCGGCGCCGCTGCTGTCGAAAGTGAGTGTCGTGCGCCAGGTTCCCGGCGCCGTGCGCTGCTGCGGCAGTGCGGATCTCGGGCCGGAGGCCCGTGCGCGCCGACCGGATTCGCCGGACGCCCCGCGCTTGCGAGCACGTGCGTTCTTTCCGCTCTCAGCAGTATCGATGGCGCACACCGTGTTGACCGTGCCGATACTCACTCCGAGCCCAACCGTCATCACAATTCCCCTCGATCGACGAGCGTACGTTCGCTGACATGTCCCGAGCAGGCATCAGGCAATCACTGTGCTGAGAACTTGCCAAGCACCGGACAATCAGTTGTCCGCTCAACCGCCGCACTTCGCGGTGAACCCCTGGACCCCGCAGATATACGCTTTCACCTGCGGTAACAAATCAGGCAATTCATACGCGCAGTGGACATTTCGCGACACCGACCGACCGGTACGGGTTTGCCGGCAAACGTCCGAATACCCTCGGACACCGTATACCGGCGTTCCCGCAACCGTGGGCGCATCCGGCGAAACACTCACTCCCCCACCGCCGCACGAACACCGATGCGCATGGACGAACCCAGGACGGCGGGTGCGCTCGACAGCGAGCCGGACCGCTACCGATGAATGAGCCCGGCGGATCGAAGGATTCGGTCGCCGAGAACAGCCGGCGTCCGTACCACCGCCGGCGGGCGAGATCAGGCCGCCGGCAGTTCCGGGATGCGGGTGGCGCGGGCGAAGACGGTCTCCCCCTCCGCCAGCCGCAACGCCTCCGCGTCACCGCGCGTGACCTGCGCGGTGAACAGATCGCCGGTGGCCGCGTTGCGCAGTTCGAGGCGAACCTCGAAACCCAGGCGGACGACCCGCTCGACGGTCGCGCGGGTGACCCCCGCCGATTCCGCGGTGCCTTCGTGTTCGGCCAGCGCCATACCGGGATCACGGCCGATGCGAATATCGTGCGGGCGCACCAGATGGCCGTTCAGTTTCGCCACCGCACCGAGGAACGACATGACGAATTCGTTGGCGGGACGGTCGTAGACGTCCGCGGGCGTTCCGACCTGTTCGATGCGACCGGCGTTCATCACCGCGATCCGGTCGGCGACGTCGAGCGCCTCCTCCTGATCGTGGGTGACCAGCACGGTGGTCACGTGCACTTCCTCGTGCAGGCGGCGCAACCACGTGCGCAGATCATGGCGCACCTTGGCGTCCAGAGCGCCGAACGGTTCGTCGAGCAGCAGCACCTGCGGGTCGACGGCCAGTGCCCGCGCCAGCGCCATCCGCTGCCGCTGACCACCCGACAGCTGCGCCGGATAGCGATGCTGGAAACCGTCCAGGCCCACGATGCCGAGCAGTTCGTCGACGCGCTTGCGGATTTCGTTCTTCGGCCGCTTGCGGATCTTCAACCCGAACGCCACGTTGTCGCGCACGGTCATATGTTTGAACGCCGCGTAGTGCTGGAATACGAAGCCGATATCGCGCTTCTGCGGCGAGACCCGGGTGACGTCGCGGTCGGCGATGGTCACGATGCCCGAATCCAGCGATTCCAGGCCGGCGATCGAGCGCAGCAGCGTCGACTTCCCGGAACCGGAGGGACCCAGCAGTGCGGTCAGTTCACCGGAGGGGATGTCCAGGCTGACGTTGTCGAGGGCGGCGAACGAACCGTAACGCTTGTTCGCGTCGGTGACGGTAATCATTTGGCAGTGCCCCGCTTGCGTTCGAGGAGGGTCATCAGGATGAGCGTGACGAGCGCCATGGCCATGAGCAGGGTCGCCGCGCAGTAGGCGCCGAAGGTGTTGTGGTCGTTGATGTAGCGACCGTGCACCAGCAGCGTCAGGGTCTGGGAAATGCCGGGCAGTCCGGACGACACCATGATCACCGCGCCGAATTCGCCGAGAGCGCGAGCGACGGTGAGCACGATGCCGTAGGTCAGGCCCCACCGGATGGCCGGCAGGGTGATGCGCCAGAAGGTCTGCCAGCGGTTGGCGCCGAGCGTCGCCGCCGCTTGTTCCTGATCGTCGCCGATCTCGTGCAGGACCGGGACGACCTCGCTGACCACGAAGGGCAGCGTGACGAAGAGGGTGGCGATCACCATGCCGGGCAGGCCGAAGATCACCCGGAAACCGAAACTGTCGAGGCCGCCGAACCAGCCGCCGACACCCCACAGCATGATCAGCGATACGCCGACCACCACCGGCGACACCGCGAACGGCAGATCGACCACACCCTGAATCAGCGTGCGCCCCCGGAAGTTTCCGCGCACCAGCGCGATGGCGGTGATGACTCCGAAGACCACGTTGAGCGGCACCACGATCGCGACGATCAACAGCGAGAGATTGAACGCCGAGATCGCGGCGGGTGTCGTGATGGAATCGAGGAAGGCGCCGATTCCGTGCTCGAAGCTGCGCCAGAGAATGATCACCAGCGGAGCCACCAGCAGCACGATCAGATACGCGAGCGCGATCACGCGCAGCGAAATCCGGGACGGGGCGGACAGTTTCATCGGCTGGCCTGTTCCTTGCGGGCGGTGCGTTCGGAGAAGATGCGCAGGATCAGCAGGGTGGCGAAGGAAATCGCCAGCAGCGCCACCGAAACCGCCGCCGCGTTCACCGGACGGTCCACCTCGATCTGCTGCTGGATGTACTGCGACGCCACCTGGGTGCGGCGCGGAATATTGCCGCCGATCAGCACCACCGACCCGTATTCACCGATGGCGCGCGCGAAGGCGAGGCCACCGCCGGAGATGATGGCCGGCGCGAGCGACGGCAATACCACACGCCGGAAGATGGTCAGGTTGTTCGCGCCCAGCGAGGCCGCGGCCTGCTCCACTTCCTTGTCCGCCTCGATCAGCACCGGCTGCACCGAGCGCACGACGAACGGCAAGGTCACGAACGCCAGCGCCACCACCAGTCCCGGCTGGGTGGCGTTCAGGTGGATACCGACCGGGCTCTGCGGCCCGTAGAGCGACAGCAACACGATGCTCGCCACGATCGTCGGCAGCGCGAACGGCAGATCGATCAGGGCGTTGACGAAGCTCTTGCCCGGGAAATCGTCGCGCACCAGCACCCACGCCACCACCGTGCCCATGACGACGTTGATCACGGCGACGACCACCGACACGAGGACCGTCACCCGCAGCGCGTCCAGCGCCGCGGGCGCGGTGACCGCGTCCCAGAAGCCGGACCATCCGTCGTCGAAGGAGTGGATCGTCAGTGCGGCCAGCGGCAACAAGACGATGATGCTCAGCCACAGCACCGTGATCGCGAGCCCGAGCGAGCCGGCCGAGCCGGTGAGCCGCGACCGCCAGGCCGGGCCGGCGGACTGCTTCTGCTGCTGCTGCCCGGAAACGCCGGGACCAGGGGTCCCGGCGTCGGTACTACTGCCGATATCGGCCTTCGTACTGCTGTCAGTCACAGTTATCCAGTATTCCGTGCGCTCCGGGCCACCGGATTACTTGGTGGCTTTGTCGTAGAGCACCGCGACGCTGCCGGTGTTGGGGGTGAACAGATCCTTGTCGACCTGCTTCCACCCGCCCAGATCGGCGATCGTCCACAGCTTCTGCGGCGCCGGGAAATCCTTGCTGTACTGCGCGGCGACCTGCGGATCGACGGGACGGAAACCGGCCTCCGCCCAGGCCTTCTGACCGGCCTGCGAGTACAGGAAGTCCTTGAACGCGACGGCCGTGGTCGGGTTCTTGGCGTTCTTCGTCACGGCCACCGGATTCTCGATCTTGAAGGTGGTCGGCGGGATGACGTGTTCGATCGGATCCCCGCTGCGCTCGGAGAAGATCGCCTCGTTCTCGTAGCTGAGCAGCACGTCACCGGTGCCCTGCAGGAAGGTCTCGGTCGCCTCCCGGCCGGACTTCGGCTGCACCTTGATGTGGTCCTTGGAGATCAGCTTGCCCAGGTAGTCCAGGCCCGCCTGCGGATTCTTGCCGCCGGCGCTCTCCGCGGCATAGGGCGCCAGCAGATTCCACTTGGCCGAGCCGGAGCTGAACGGGTTCGGGGTCACCACCTCGACGCCGGGCTTGAGCAGGTCGTTCCAGTCGTGGATGCCCTTGGGGTTGCCCTTGCGGACCGCGATCACGACAACCGAACCGAACGGCACGCCCTTGTTGGCGTCGGCATTCCAGTTCGAGTCGACCAGTCCGGCATCCACCAGCCGGGTGATGTCGGGCTCGACCGAGAAGCTGACGACGTCGGCCTGTGCTCCGTCCTTCACCTTGCGGGACTGGTCACCGGAGGCGCCGTAGGACTGCTGGATCTGCGCGCCCTTGCCGGCCTCGGTCTTGTTGAATTCTGCGATCACCTTGTCGTAGCCCGGCTTGGCGACCGAGTAGGCGAACAGCGTCAACTGCCCGCCACCGCTGCTGGCGTTGCCGCCCGCGGTGTCGCTCGAACCACCACTGCAGGCGGCGGTCAGTCCCACGGCCGCCAGCGCGGTGAGCGCGACGGCGATGCGCCCTCGGCGCACCGAGAACCAGGATCTGCTGGACGATCTGCGAGACATGGAAGCGACCTTTCCTGCCGCCCGCCACCGGCGCACACTGCTGCCGGGGCGGATGTAACTGTGATTGAGCGGTAGACCTGCCCCGGTGGATACCGGACAGTGGCGCGTGCGGCAGAGCCGCGGGAAGCGGAGACGCTGCGGAAGAGATGTGCGCCGGTCCGTTGGAGAAGGCGCAGCGTGTCCGATCAGCTATCGACGACAGTGAATGTCCGCGACGACGAGACAGCCGACCGCGATCAACGCCAATTCATGGCGGACCTGCGGAACAACGCTCGATGACACGGGCAGACTCTAACAGAGCGCCCGGAACCGCGCGAATCGGTCGAAGAGGAAATCGGCCCGGCCCGGCGAGTCGGCGAAACCCGCCGATGACCAGCGGGAAGTATTCATGTTTCGGATTCCTGGCGGTCACCCGACGGCCCCGCAAACGAGATCCGGGGTCCGCGCCGACGGTGGTGAAGACCACAGTCACGCGAACCCCGGGGTGGGCACGTCCGGCACGAGCCGATCGGGCCGGCCTATTCCTCGTCGGCGGACTCGGGCGGGCTCTCGTAGAGGTCGAGCACCCACTCCTCGACGGCGACATCCTCACCGTCCTCGTCGGGCTCGTCGGCGCGGAGCCGGTTCTGCAGCCGCACGCCCAGACCGAGCAGTTGCGCGGCGCGCACCATCTCGATCGCCTCGTCGGCGGTGGTGTAGTGGGTCGCGATCAGTCGGGGGCCGTCCTCGATCTCCAGGAGCTGCTCGAGGTCGACGAATTCCTCATCGGTTGGCATGGGCTGCACAGTACCTGCAACCTCCGACAGCGGGGGATTATCGCGTCAGCAACCAGGCGACGACGATCAGCACGAGCAGCGCGATCAACGCCAACTGGACCCGTGAGCGTGGCATCAGATCGCTTCCTTCGACATCGGACCCGGAGTGTGCATGGAGGCGCCGGCCAGCGCCGGCTCGGGTGGTGCGAGGGTCGCCCCATCGGGCTCGATCTCGGATGCGGCGTCGGCGGCCGCGAGATCGGTCTCGGCGGCCGACCGGTCCCGGCCGAGCAGTCGCAGCACGATCCGCAGTCCACGATCGAGCAGGCAGGCGATCAGGAAACTGACCGGCACCGCCCCGACCAGAACCACGGCGAACTGCGGGATGAACGGCAATCCGGCCACCCACAACTCGAAGCCGTCCCACCAGCCCGCGACATGATGCACGTCCACCAGCCTAGTAGGTCACGGGTGCGCCGGCCGCGGGGCATGCCGACCGGCCGATATCGAGCCCCGGCAGTCCCGGCGAACGCGACCGGGATCCACCATGATGGCTGTATGGCGTCCTACGACGAACCGATCACCGAACAACCTCTCATCGAGACGCTCGACGACATGTCTCCGCCGCGCGATGCCCTGGCCGATATCTCCGACGCGGAGATAGGGGCGAACTACCTGCCCATCTCGGCGGGTGTCGTGCACAAGTCGTCGTATCCGCCGATCGACGACTACGCCTTCCTCTCCGATTGCGAAACCTGCTGCCTCATCGCACGCAACGGCGCGGTCGAATGGATGTGCCTGCCGCGCCCGGATTCGCCCAGCGTGTTCGGCGCCATGCTCGATCGCAGCGCCGGGCACTTCCGACTCGGTCCCTACGGCGTGAACGTGCCCGCGGCGCGGCGCTATCTGCCCGGCGGCATGATCGTGGAGACGACCTGGCAGACCGACACCGGCTGGGTCATCGTCCGCGACGCGCTGGTCCTGGGCCCCTGGCACAACAACGACCGGCGCAGCCGGACCTACCGCCGCACGCCGGAGGACTGGGACGCCGAGCACATCCTGCTGCGCACCGTGAAATGTGTCAGCGGCGTGGTCGAACTGGAGATGAGCTGCGAACCGGCCTTCGACTATCACCGGGCGCCCGCGAGCTGGGAATACACCGGTGAGGTCTATGAGCGCGCCACCGCCACCGCCACCTGCTCGCACGACGAATTGCCCTGCGGGGAACTGGTTCTCACCACGGATATGCGGCTGGGCCTGGAGGGCCGCGAGGCGCGCGCCCGCACCCGCATGCACGAGGGCGATCAGTTGTTCGTGGCGCTGTCCTGGTCGCCGCTGCCGGCTCCGCGCACCTTCGCCGAGGCGGCGGAGAAGATGTGGCAGACCACCGAATGCTGGCGGCAGTGGATCACTCTCGGCAAGTTCCCGGATCATCCGTGGCGTGGCTACCTGCAGCGCAGCGCGCTCACACTCAAGGGCCTGATCTACTCCCCCACCGGCGCCCTGATGGCCGCCGCCACCACCTCCCTTCCGGAAACGCCCGGCGGCGAACGCAACTGGGACTACCGCTACAGCTGGGTGCGCGACTCCACCTTCGCGCTGTGGGGCCTCTACACGCTGGGCCTGAACCGGGAGGCCGACGACTTCTTCGCCTTCCTGCACGATGTGGCCGCCGCGAAAGACGGTGAAGCGCAACCACTTCAGGTGATGTACGGCATCGGCGGCGAACGTGATCTGGACGAGTCCGAGATCCCACATCTGCACGGTTACGACGGCGCCAGGCCGGTCCGCATCGGCAATGGGGCGTATCAGCAACAGCAGCACGACATCTGGGGCACCATTCTCGATTCGGTGTATCTGCACGTGAAATCGCGGCAGCAGGTGCCGGAGACGTTGTGGCCGATGCTGAAGCGTCAGGTCGAGGCGGCGATCGAGAACTGGCGCAAACCCGACCGCGGGATCTGGGAGGTGCGCGGCGAACCGCAGCATTTCACCTCCTCGAAGGTGATGTGCTGGGTCGCGCTGGATCGCGGCGCGAAACTCGCCGAACTGCACGGCGAGGCCGACTACGCCGAGAAATGGGCCGCACTCGCCGCGGAGATCCACGCCGATGTCCTCACCCACGGCGTGAACGACAAGGGCATCTTCACCCAGATCTACGGCGGCGACACCCTCGACGCCTCGCTATTGCTGGTCGTCCTCCTGCGTTTCCTGCCGCCCACCGACCCGCGGGTGCGGGCCACGGTGCTGGCCATCGCCTCCGATCTGACCCAGCACGGTCTGGTGCTGCGCTACCGCACCGACACCACCGACGACGGATTGTCCGGCGCGGAGGGCACATTCACCATCTGCTCGTTCTGGCTGGTGTCGGCGCTGGTGGAGATCGGCGAGGTACGCCGGGCGCGGCATCTGCTGGAACGACTGCTCGGATATGCCAGCCCGCTCAAGCTCTACGCCGAGGAGATCGACCCCTACACCGGGCGGCATCTGGGCAATTTCCCGCAGGCGTTCACCCACCTGGCGTTGATCAACGCGGTGATGCACGTGATCCGGGCCGAACACTCCACCGGCGCCGGCGAATTCCATCCGGCTCATCCCGCGGGCTGACAGAGAGCGGGTGGTCCGGATTTCTCCGGACCACCCGCCACCAAGCCAGTGCACCACCGACGCTAGGGCACGTCGGCGTTTTCGCGGATCTCCCGCAACCGCACCATCGACCGCTCGATTTCGGTGAGACGCCGTTCGCGGCTCTCCGGCGAATTGATCGCCGCCGCCTCCTCGGCCGCGCGCAGCGATTCGTCCACCGACCGCAGCGTCTGGTCCGCCAGATCGGTGAAGTGGTCGCGCAGCATGCGCTGCATGGCGCGCAGCCGGTGCCGCGATTCCTTGCCGACCTGGAAGATCACATCGTCCATCAGACGGGCGACCGCCACCTTGGCCTCGGACTGGCGCCGATCCCGGCGCAGCTTGCGGTCCTCCCACAGCGCGTTGATACCCAGCAGGGCGGCGGCCGCGCCCGAATACCAGTTCACCAGCGGCATTTTCAGCAAGCTGGTGAGCAGACCGACCATGAGCAGACCACCGTAGGAACCGCGCATCACGTTCAGCAGCGACGAGGTGAAACTCACCTTGGCGGTGTCGAGCGGCTCCAGCGAGGCCACGGGTTCGAGCACGTCGCCCGGATCCTCGAGCCGCAGATCGGGCAGCGGCACATCGCGCGAGTCGGCGGGGAATTTCGCGGTCACCTGCTCAGCCAGTTCCACCGCGCGATAGTGCGCGACGACGAAATTCTCCTCGACCGCCTCACAGATCCGAGAGTCCAGATCGGCGCCGAATTCGTCCCAGCTGCGGGCCGGATCACGCTTGGTGATCTCCGATTCGGCGTGGCGGACCAGACTGCGCAACCGGTGCCGCAGATCGTGTTCGATATCGGCCATCAGTTCCGAACAGCCGTCGGCGAGGGTGACCTGCCAGTTGGCGCTGCGGTGGCGCAGATCGGCGGCCTCGGCGCGCGCGGTGCGCAATTGATCGGTGATCGCGGTGTAGCGCCGCGGATCACGCAGGGTTTCGGCCTCACTGCGCAAGGCCAGCCCCAGATGGTCGGTGATGGTGCGGATATCGCGCAGCGCCGCTTCCCGCGCGACCGCGTCGGCGCGGGCGAGGACGTATCCGCGCAGATGGTCGATCAGTTGCGGCACACCGGATTCGATATCGCGGCGGTGATCGTTACCGGCCCGCAGATGCAGGTCGGCGGAGATCGGGGCGACCGCGAAACCCAGGCCGGCGGCGTCGAGCAGATCGCGGTTGCGCTGCTGCACCCGGCCCCAATGGCCGTAGCGATCGATCTTGTTGAGCACGCACACCACGGTCGGGCATACCTGCCGAATCCGCTGCAGCAGGGCGATCTGCTCGGCGGTGTATTCGGCGGCCGCGTCGCTGACGTAGAGCACGGCGTCGGCCGCCGCGATCAGCGACCAGGTGGTCGGCGCGTCGGCGGGGGCGCCGGGCGCGTCCATCACCACGAAGCCCTCGGCCAGCAGCGGGCTCGGGTCGGTGAACTCGGCCCGGATCACGCCGGCCGCGCTCAGGGCCGGGCCGGGGTTCAGCGGGTCGACGGGCTGGCGTTCGGTGCGGCCGCCGGGCAGCGAGCGCACCAGTGTGGCCGTCGCCTCCGGACCGTATTCGGCGATCACCGGAACGCTGACCTGACTGCCGGTCGCGCTCACCGCGCTGCCCACCAGACCGTTGACCAGCGTGCTCATCCCGTTCTTGGGTTCGCCGACGACCACCAGCCGCACCCGCGGGTCGGCCACCCGAGCCCGGGACATCCCCAGTCGTGCGGTCAGGTCGGCCCGCCCCGCGGCCCGGGTCAGGTCGAGCAGTTCGTCGAGCTGCGCGAGCAGCGGCGCCATCTCGTCGGGATGTTTGGCACCCGGCGACTCCACCGCCGTCACAGCGGAAGCACGTGGAAATCGACGGGATGGTCCACCGGGTGCTGCGTCTCGGCGAAGGTGGTCTCGTGCAGACCGCCGGACAGTCCGGCGGCGGACACGGTCGCCAGGCCGTGGCCGGAATCCGACCACAGCGACGTGTCGTACGAATCCGTCACGGCCGCAACCGGTTTCACCGGAACGTGCGCGTTCGGCGCGGGATCGATGGTGGTCGGTGGTTTGATCACGGTCGGCGGCTCCACAGGTGCGGTGTGCTGCGCGGTCGGCACGGTCGGTTCATGTGTCGGAATGGTCTGGTCGTGACTCGGCGACATCGACTGT
Source organism: Nocardia sp. BSTN01 (assembly GCF_015354405.1). Taxonomy (GTDB): domain Bacteria; phylum Actinomycetota; class Actinomycetes; order Mycobacteriales; family Mycobacteriaceae; genus Nocardia. The sequence continues at coordinate 85,343 of NZ_JADKYP010000003.1, forward strand.
TGCGTCGGAACCTGTTGCGTCGGAACCGAATCCGGTTCATGGGTCGGCAGCTGGGAACCGTGCGTCGGTGCGGTCGAATCGTCGGCGTTGCCGGACGCGGAGGTATCCGTGCCCGAGGAGGTGTCCGGCGCATGCGTCGCGCTATGTCCCGGGGTCGACGCGTCCGCGCCGGCGGAGGTCGACGGCCCGGATTCGCTGTCGGTACCGGACGGCGTCGTACCGGGGGTGCGGGTGGGATGACCGGAATCGGTGTCGCGGGGCACCGTCACAGTCGGCGTGGGCCGGTCGGTGGCATCGTGATCGGCCGAATCCCTGCCGGTCGACGTACCCGGACGAGTGGTGGTGTGCTCACCGCCGGGCGTGGTCCCCGGCGCGTGCGAGGTGCTCGGCACGGCCGGCGTCTTCGTCGCATCGGTGTCGTGGGTCGTGGTGGTGCCGTGCGACGTGGTGGTCGGCGTGTGGGTGGCGCTCCGCCCGGCGCCGTCCGACGGATCGTTCGCACCGCCGCTCGGCAGTCCGGCATCGGTATGGCGGGGCCGGTCGTCGAAGAGCGCCGGAACGGCCACCGCGGGTGCGGTCAGCGGGGAGGGTCCCGCATGCGTGGTGATCACATTCGCGATCGGGTGGGTGGCGGCCTCGGGCTGAATCGTGGTCTGCAGCGGCGTCGCCGAGACCGGTTGGACGAATGCCGACGCCGCAGCGGGCGCGACCGGAGCCGGTGCCGCGACGACCGGTGCGGTCGAAACCGGTTGCGGTGCCGCGACATTCGTCACAGGCGCGGACCCCTGAGCGGTGGAGAACGACGTCGGGCCGGGCGCGGCCGATGCCGCCATCGGTCCGGGCTGCGGCGCGAACGCCGGCGATCCGGATGCCGCCGCGCCGGGTCCGTTCGTCGCGGCGCCGACAGGTCCCGCCGCGGAAGCAGGATGCGCCGCGCCCGACTGTGCGGCCGATGCGGTCGCCCCGGGTGCGGGGACAGCCATGCCGTCGGCGGAGGTACCCGCAGCGCGGGTGACATCGGCGACCGGGCCGACGCTCTGCCCTGCCGCAGCCGTGGCGTCGGGTTGCGTGGGGAAGCCGGGAAATTGGTGCGTGCTATTGCCCAGCCAGTTGCCGTAGTCGTCGAGTTGATGGCCGACGTCCCCCACGGCGAAGTTGACCTTCGTCTCGGTCGTGACCCAGATGCCGTCGAAGCCGATGTGGGCGTCCACCTTCATCTCGGTGCCCAGGAAGATCCCCGGACCACCACCGTCCCCGACTCCGTCGAAGGCGCCGGTGTGTCCGTGCTGAAGTCCATCGTCGGCCCCGAAACCGTCGGAGCCGAAACCACCGGCGCCGAGACCGTTCATACCCGGCAGGTGCAGACCGTTGGTGCCGGGCAGTCCGAGGCCGTGGCCGAGCAGCGGCGTAGTCGGATGCGGGTCGGCACCCGACAGGTCGGAGTCGTCGCGCTGCTCGTCGGTCGTGCGGGCGGCACCGGGCAGGTCGAGTCCGCCCGCACTCGACCCCGGACCCGAATCCTCGGCGCCGAAGCCGAACGGAGCATTCGAGGTGTGCAATCCGGGCATCGAAAATCCCTGCCCGCCACCGAATTCCGGTGAATCGAAGACACCGTTGCCGCCGAACCCGTGGTTCGATTCGGGGAACGGGAAATAGGAGTCGGGCGATTCGCCGCCGGTCGTCCCGGGGAACTCACCGAACGTCAGCGGCGACTGATCGCCCTGGGGGACCTGCAGGCCCGGAAACGCATCCGTGCCGTGTTGTTCGGGCAGCGCGAGTCCCGGTGCCGGTGCGGCGGGGGCGTGCGGCGTGAAAGTCCCGAGATCCGGCGGGACGGAGTCCGGCGACGGATCCGGATAGGTCACCACCGGGCTCGGCACATCGGGATGCGGATCGGCGGTGGACCAGCCGGTGATGTGGCTGTTGTGCGATTCGTTCTCCGGCGCGGGCGACCCGTTGGAGGCGATCAGCGCACCGCCGGTGACGTACGCACCGGCCCGAGCCACCCGCGCGACACCGGTCGCCACGCGATATGCGGCATCGTTCGCATGATCGCCCGCGTCCGCATCATCGTCGAAGGGCAGCTCACGCGTCATACAAACTCCGCTCTCAGCGTTCGGCTGGCGAAACCGAACGGGGTGTTACCGAATCCGGGTCTTTTTACACCTTATTTCCGGAAAACTTGACTGTCACATCCTTCAGGTTTCTTTCAGGTGGACAGATGACGGGTCACAGCGGCATCTTCAGAGCTTGCCACCGGAGGCCGTCTCCGGAAAGCCCCAAGATCAACCGGCCACCGACTCGGTCAACGGTCCAACTGATCTCACGGAACCTTGAAGACTACCTCTTCGGCTTGTCCGACGACGAATCGGTGGAGAGCGCGGCCACGAAGGCCTCCTGCGGAACATCGACCCGGCCGATGGTCTTCATCCGCTTCTTACCCTCCTTCTGCTTCTCGAGCAGCTTGCGCTTGCGCGAGATGTCGCCGCCGTAGCACTTGGCCAGCACATCCTTGCGGATCGCGCGGATGTTCTCGCGCGCGATGACCTTCGAGCCGATGGCCGCCTGGATCGGCACCTCGAACTGCTGCCGCGGAATGAGTTCGCGCAGTTTGGTGGTCATCTTGTGGCCGTAGGCCTGGGCCGCGTCCTTGTGCACGATGGCCGAGAACGCGTCGACAGCCTCGCCCTGCAACAGGATGTCGACCTTGACCAGCGCGGCCTCCTGCTCGCCCGCCTCCTCGTAATCCAGCGAGGCGTAGCCGCGTGTGCGCGACTTCAGCGAATCGAAGAAATCGAAGATGATCTCCGCCATCGGCAGCGTGTACCGCATCTCGACCCGGGTCTCGGACAGATAGTCCATGCCGAGCAGTTCACCGCGGCGCGACTGGCACAGCTCCATGATGGTGCCGACGAACTCGCTCGGCGCGATGATCGTGCACTTGGTCACCGGTTCGAAGATCTGGCGCACCTTGCCCTCGGGCCAGAACGACGGGTTGGTGACGACCTGTTCGGTGCCGTCCTCCATGATCACGCGATAGATCACGTTGGGCGCGGTCGAGATCAGGTCGAGGTTGAATTCGCGCTGCAACCGCTCCCGGGTGATCTCCATGTGCAGCAGTCCGAGGAAGCCACAGCGGAAACCGAAGCCCAGCGCGACCGAGGTCTCCGGGACGTAGGTGAGCGCGGCATCGTTGAGCTGCAATTTGTCCAGCGCGTCACGAAGATCCGGATAGTCGGAACCGTCGACCGGATAGAGGCCGGAGTAGACCATCGGACGCGGCTCGCGATAGCCGGTCAGCGCGTCGGTGGCGCCCTCGCGGGCGGTGGTGACGGTGTCACCGACCTTCGACTGACGAACGTCCTTCACACCGGTGATGAGATAACCCACCTCCCCCACACCGAGGCCCTGGGTGGGCTTGGGTTCGGGCGAGACGATGCCGATCTCCAGCAGCTCGTGGGTGGCGCCGGTGGACATCATCTTGATCTTCTGGCGCGGGGTGAGCCTGCCGTCCACCACGCGCACGTAGGTGACGACACCGCGGTAGGTGTCGTACACCGAGTCGAAGATCAGCGCGCGGGCCGGAGCATCACCCTCGCCGACCGGCGGCGGGACCGTCTCGATCACCTTGTTGAGCAGTTCGGGCACGCCGACGCCGGTCTTACCGGATACGCGCAGCACGTCCTCGGGCTCGCAGCCGACGATATGGGCGAGTTCGGCGGCGTAACGGTCCGGATCGGCCGCCGGCAGGTCGATCTTGTTCAGCACCGGGATGACCTCGAGATCCTTGTCCAGTGCCAGATACAGGTTGGCCAGCGTCTGCGCCTCGATGCCCTGGGCGGCGTCCACCAGCAGGATCGCACCCTCACACGCCTCGAGCGCCCGCGAGACCTCGTAAGTGAAGTCGACGTGACCAGGCGTGTCGATCAGGTGCAGGACGTAGTCCGTGCCGTCGACATTCCAGGGCAGCCGCACATTCTGGGCCTTGATGGTGATACCTCGCTCGCGCTCGATATCCATCCGGTCCAGGTACTGCGCACGCATCTGCCGTTCCTCGACCACCCCGGTCAACTGCAGCATGCGGTCGGCCAGCGTGGACTTGCCGTGGTCGATATGCGCGATGATGCAGAAGTTCCGGATCCGCGAGGGATCGGTGAACGTCGTGTCGGCAAACGTGCTGATGGGACACTCCTACCCGTGAACAAGTCGATAAGTCGCCATGCGGCAGTCTACGTGCGCATACCCGGTGGTCGTGCACGCACCGGCGGGCCGGCATCGGCGGCAACGACGCAGTTCCCGGGGCCGACGGCCTCGGTGTGAGCGGCGGCACACCCGATTCACCGCCCGGCACAAGCGAATCCGACACCGGATGAGCCGAGCGCGGTTCGCCGTTAAGCTCTGCCGATATGGCCAGCACATGGAGCTCTCTGGGCAAGCAGTTGGGGACCATCGCCAAGGAGCAGGGGCCCAGGATCGTCAAGAAGCAGGCGCCGAAACTCGTCGACCGGATGCAGCGCACCTCGATGTGGGATCGCGCCCTCGGCGGCCGTCGAAAGGACACGGTCGCGGCGCGGCCCAAGGACACGGTCGCGGTGCGGCCGGCGGCCTCGACTCCGGTCCCCACCCGCGAACGTGCGCGCCAGATCGTCTACTGCCCCCATCTCGACGGCCGCGCCGATCCGGGCGAGATCGTGTGGACCTGGGTGCCGTTCGAGGAGGATCCGGCCAACGGCAAGGATCGCCCGGTGCTGGTCGTGGGCCGCGAACGCAAGACCTTGCTGGGTCTGATGCTGTCGTCGAACCCGGCCCGTGGCGCCGAACACAACTGGATCGGAATCGGCTCGGGTCCATGGGATTACGAGGGGCGCGACAGCTGGGTCCGGCTGGATCGGGTCCTCGATGTGCCCGAGGCCGGCATCCGGCGCGAGGGGGCTATCCTTCCGCGCAAGACCTTCGATCTCGTCGCCCACCGGCTGTGCGCGGAGTACCACTGGGGGTGAGCAGCCCGGCAACCGGCGCGCTGACCGGGCGGGGGCACAGCGATTTCACTTCACACCACCCCAGCTGGTAACCTCGATCGTCGGCGCGGCGCTACCTGTTTCCATGTAGTGCGCCCAGAGACTTTTCACGAATATCAAGAGCACATCAACTGACGAGAAGGAATCAGAGGAACAGGCGTGGCCAACATCAAGTCCCAGATGAAGCGGATCCGCACCAACGAGGCGGCGCGGGTGCGCAACCAGTCGGTGAAGTCCGCGCTGCGCACCTCGATCCGCAAGTTCCGCGAGGCCGCCGCGGCGGGCGAGAAGGACAAGGCGCTCGAGCTGATGCGTTCGGCGAGCCGCAGCCTGGACAAGGCCGCCTCGAAGGGCGTCATCCACGCCAACCAGGCCGCCAACAAGAAGTCCGCCCTCTCGCTGGCTCTCAACAAGCTGGGCTGATCTCCCGGGTTCCGGCCGGACCGGAACCGACGCGGCATGTTCTGCCGCACAACAGCATTCGCAACGCCGCCGTGGCAGAGGATCTGCATCGCAGATGACCACGGCGGCTTTTGTCGTTGATCCCCGTCGGCTACCGTTGTCCGGGTGTGGGGTGGGGAGATTCGCAGAAGTACGGGCCTTGTTCTCGCGGTAGCGGCGGTATCGAGCGCGCTGTCGTCCGGATGCGGACAGTCGGTACCGGTCGGGCGACCGGTCGCCGCCGCGCAGTCGGCGCCGGCGTCGGCCGCATCCGGCACCGAATCGGCCGGCATGCCCAAGGCCGCCGCCGTCGGCGCGATCGAACATCTCGATTCCGCGAGCAACCCGGACTGGATGGGCGCGCTGCCCGACAGCACCCCGCTCAGCGCGATGTCCGTCCCCGGCACTCACGACACCCTGTCGATCCACGGCGGTCAGGCCGGACCGGCTGTGGTCACCCAGGAGAAGTTCGATACCGGGTGCACGGAGCCTACCTGTGCGTCGGAACGGACCGCGAGCACCCAGCTCGAGGCCGGTATCCGGGCGCTCGACATCCGTGTCCGGCGCGACGAGGCCGGCAACCTCGGCATACAGCACGGCAGCTTCTATCAGCAGGCCGGGCTCGACGACGTGCTGCGGGTCGCCGAACAATTCCTGGACCGGCACCCGCGCGAGACGATCCTGGTACGGGTGAAGGCCGAATGCACGAACGAGGACAAGACCTTCCAGTGCGAGGACGCGGGTGGGCTACCGCCCGACCCCCCATTGCTGGACCGGTACCTGAACGCGCACCCTCGGGTGTGGCGACCGGCGGCGACCGGTCCCGTCGCGATTCCCCGGCTGGGTGACGTGCGCGGCACCATCGTCGTCATCCGCGCCGACGGGATCGACGACCGGGGCGTGCCGATCGACGCGCAGGATCTGTGGGACAAACCCACTCGCGAGGACAAGTGGGCGGCCGCCGCCACCCACCTCGCGCAGGCCCCGAACGTCGGCACCCGGGCATTGTCGATGGACTTCCTGTCGGCCTCCGGCGTGCCCGACCCGGCGAAATTTCCCCACCGCTACGCCGAATACGAGAACCAGCACGCACTCGACTACCTCCGCTCCCGGCCGGGCGCGGCGACCGGGGTCGTGATGGCCGACTTCCCGGGCCCCGCACTCATCGGCGAGATCATCGCGCACAACCACCGCTGACTCCGGCCGCACCCTCGGGGTCGGTCGATGCGGCGCGGCGAGCAATCACCACGCGGGGCCGGTCGGCGCCTCGCCCGCTCGGCCCGGTATGTCGGCCCGCGCCTCAGTGCCCGGCGGCGTGCAGGTCCAGGATGTCGGCCAGGGCGTGTTCGAGCGCGTAATCCGTATCGGCCGCACCGCCTTTGACGTCGGCGTTGAGTGCGGCCACCACCTGCAGGGCGCTGCCGATGGTGGCGGCGGTCCAGCCGCGGGCCTGCGTCTGCGCCTTCTTCACCTTCCAGGGCGGCATGCCGAGCTGGGAGGCCAGCGCGAACGGGTCGCCGCGACCGGCGGACCCGACCCTCGCGATGGTGTGCACGGAGTCGGCGAGCGCGTCGGCGAGCAGAACGGCCGGGACGCCGCGATCGGTCGCCCAGCGCAACGCCTCCATGGCCGCGGAGCGGTCACCGGCGACCGCCAGATCGGCGACCTCGAATCCGGTGACCTCGGCGCGACCGGAGTAGTACCGGCGCACCGCGTCGACATCCACCTTGCCGCCGGTATCGGCGGCCAGCTGGGAACAGGCCGCGGCCAGCTCGCGCAGATCGGACCCGATGGCCTCCACCACCGCCTGCACCACATCACCCGAGACGCGGACGCCGGCTGTGCGGAATTCGTTGCGTACGAATTCGTTTCGCTCGTTCGCCTTGCTGATCTTGGCGCAGGTGTGCACCTCGGCGCCCTGCTTCTGCAGTGCCGGCGCCAGCGCCTTGGCCCGGCCGCCGCCCGAGTGCAGGACCACGAGCACGACTCCCTCGGGCAGATCGCCGGCGGCCGCGGTGACCAGCGCCACCGCATCCTTCCCGGCCTCCGCGGCGGCCTCGAGCACGATCACCCGATCCTCCGCGAACAGCGAGGGGCTCAGCAGTTCGGCCAGTTCGGCGGAGCTGGCATCGCCCGCCCGCAGCCGATCCACCGGCATCGCGTCGGGATCGTTGGTCGCGGCCCGCGCCTGCCCCACGATCGAGGCGACCGCCCGTTCGATGAGCAGTTCCTCCTCACCGAGTACCAGATGTAAGGCAGCCAGGTGATCGGTCACGGCACGATTCTACGGGTGGCCGGTGACAGGTTCACCGACCCGTCGCCGGGTGCCGGTGGCGGCGCCGGACCCGCGGGCGTGCGGGTGTGGCGCGCGCCCAGGCGCCCGAGCACCGCGACACCGCCCCTGACGAGCGCCCCGGCCAGTACCGCACCCCGCACTCCGGCGGGCATCGGCAACGAAATGCCCAGTGCCGCCGCGTGTTCGGCGACGAAGAGCAGCCACCACATCGGCGGCTCGGCCAGGTTCAGCACCCAGATCGCCGCCGGTTGCCAGCAGCAGGACAGGGCGGCCGCGCCGACCCCGAGCAGCGTGATCGGTGCGACGACGGGTTCGACCAGCACATTCGCCACGATCGCCACCCCGCTCACATGTCCGGTGAGTGCGGCGATGATCGGCGTGGTGACCGCGAAGGCGGCCGCCGCGACACCGAACGCCTCGGCCGCCAGTGCGGGCCAGCCGCGGTGTTCGAGCCACTGCGACCAGCTCGGCGCCAGCAGGATCAGGCCCGCGGTCGCCAGCACGGAGAGGGCGAAGCCGATATCGACCGCCAGCTGCGGTGAGAGCGCGATCAACACGATCACCGCGGCACACAGGGCCGGCAGCGCCTGTTTCCGGCGTCCCGTCACCATCGCCAGCACCGCGATCGCGCCCATCACCGCCGCCCGCAGTACCGACGGCGACGGCCGCGCCAGCACGACGAATCCGATGAGCGCCAGCGCGGCGAGTACCGCACCCCAGCGCGGGTCGAGCGTCAGAGCCCGGGCCGCGAGCAGCACACCGGCGAGCACGATGGAGACGTTCGTCCCGGACACGGCGACCAGATGCGTGAGATCGACGGCCCGGAAGTCCTCGCGGACGTGATCCGGCAGTCCGGAGATATCCCCGTCGATCAGCCCCGGTAGCACTCCGGCAGCGTCCGGTGGCAATGCGCGTTCGGCCGCCTCGGACAGATTCCCCCGCACCGCCGCGGCCACCGACTGCCACCACGGCCGGGTCCCGACCCGGATCGGCGGTCCCTGCGCCCGCAGCACGGCGACCGTCAGATCCCGTCGCCACGGATGATCGAGCCGAGCCCGGACGGTGACGTGCTGCCCCGGCACCAGATCCGACCAGACCCGCTCCGGCATGATCACCGTCACCGCCGCGTCGCCGTGTACGGATGTTGCGCCGTAACGGAATTCGCGAACCGTCGCGCGCATCGTCCATTGCCGTCCACCGAAGGAGTGGGCCGGGAGGGGTTTCGGATCTCCGGCCACCATTTCGGCCGTCACCACACTGCCCGCCGCCAGCCGCCCGAGGGGATGGGCGCTCACCCGGTAGGCCTGCCACGACGCCGCCACCCCGAACCCCGCGGATGCCAGCAGCGCGGCCAGCACCACCCACCATGCCGCTCGATGCGGAGCACGGAATCTGCTCCGTGCCAGAACGATTCCCGTTCCGGCCAGCGAGAGTCCCAGCCCCGCGCACACCCACGTCCCGGCTCGCCACCCCAGCGTGATCCCCGCGATGGTCACGCCCCAGCACCCCAGCGCGGCGGGAAGCAGCCGCGCGTCCAACGCAGCGCCACCCGCCACGACCGTCACATGTTCGACGCCGCCGCGGCCGGATTTCGCGACGTGTTCGTGCCGGAGCCGAGCGTGCGTCGATTCGCCGCGGTTCACAGGGTGACCTGGTCGCGGAGGCGGTTGAGCTTGGCGGGGCCGATGCCGGTGACTTCGGCGAGTTGGTCGATGCTGGTGAAGCGGCCGTGCCGGTTGCGCCAGCCGATGATGGCCGCGGCGGTGGTGGGGCCCACCCCGGTGAGGGAGTCGAGATCCTGTTCCGTGGCCGTGTTGAGGTTGATCTTGTGCCCCGGCGGGGAGGCGGCGCCCGACGTCGCGGCGGTATGCGAGGCGCCCGGAACGACCATGCTGCCGAGGCGCGCCCCGCTCGCGGGACCCGGCTCGCCGACGACGATCTGGTCACCGTCGGCGAGCCGCTGGGCGAGATTCAGCCCGGCGAGGTCCGCACCTTCCCGCGCGCCGGCCACCGCGACGGCGTCGGCGACCCGTGTTCCGGGTGCGAGATGCAGCAGGCCCGGATGTTCGACCAACCCGATGACGCTGACCACCAGATCGCCCCCGGGAGCCGGCGACGGCGTCGCCCGGCCGGGCGGATCGGACCGCACGGCCAGTCCCGGGCCGTCCACCGGCGCCGGGAACGCCGAGGTCTCGGCGGCGTCTGTGCGCACCGCCGGTAGCGGCCCCACCGGTGCTGCCACCGGATCGTCTCGATGCGCGGCGACCGCCGCCACGATCACCGCCGCCACGCCGGCACCGGCCAGCACCCACACTCCTTTGCGCCCCGGATCCACGCGAACACCCCGGAATCGCTCCGGAACCAGCCGCTGCCAGATCGTCACCGATCCCACCGGTTCGCTGAGCCACTGCGGAATTCGCGGACTCTCCGGCGCCTCGGCGAACGTCACCGCCGCGCCGGTCGCCGCGAGACCTTCGTTCCGGTCCCGACCGTCACCGTCGGGTCGGTCGGGGGCTCCCGCGCTCCCGGGATGCGCCGCGGCATTGTCGCGTCTCTGCCGGATACGGCTCGGCGAATACGGCCAAGTCCCGTCGTGGTCGCCGGACCGCACACCGGCAGCGGCTTCGTCCAGGCCGGCATCCACACCCGCCTGCGTTGCGACCATGGTTCGGCCGCCGTCGGAGCCGCTCACCGGCCCGGTGGGCGGACCCGGTTCGCCACCGCGCAAGCCGAAATCCCGGCTCCCGGAGGGGCTGCCCGAGGGGTCACCGCGCTGTCCGGCCGAGTCCGCGGGTGACCGGGCGAGGTCCCACAGCCCGTCGTTGGTCGGATTACCCGGCCCAGGAGCCAGGGTGCCTAGCGTTGCCGGCCTGGGTGATACGTCGTGCAGTCGCTGCCGCAGTAGTGTCCGATCCTCGTGTCGCGCCATGACGGTGACCGTATGTGCGCGGCAGACCGTGACTCGGAGCGCGAACTGGGGTTTCGGAATGTCTGGGGACAACTGCTGAGCTGTGGACAACCTCCGGCGCGGCGACGGAGTTCGTCGGCCGGCGATGGTAGGCGCTCAGCCGCAGCCGCCGGGGACCACCAGAACGCCGACCGCCCCGGTGCCCACGTGCACGCCGAGTGTGGGGCCGAATTCGGCGGTCACGAGCTCGCGCATACCGGGGATGAGTTCGCCGAGCTGTCCGGCGATGGTGGCCGCCGCGGAGGCGGCACCCAGATGCTGCACGGCCACCGCCGCCCCGTCGTCACCGGCCGCATCGACCGCTGCCGCAACGAGTTTCGCGTACGCCTTGGACCGGGTGCGCGCCTTCTCCCGCAGCTCCAGTTTGCCGTCGACGATCTGGAGTATCGGCTTGGTCACCAGTTCGGTGCCGAAGAACATGGCCGCGGTGCTGAGCCGCCCGCCGCGCCGCAGCTGCTCGGTCCGATTGACGACGATGAACGTGCGCGATCGCCCGGCGGCGGCGACCGCGGTGTCGTAGACGACGTCCAGCGTCGCGCCCGACCGCGCGCGACGAGCGGCGGCGAGGACGGGCAGCCCCGTGCCCAGGCCCGCGCTCAGTGAATCCACCAGTCGCACCCGGTCGGCGGCATCCATATCCTGCACGGCCTGGCGACCGGCTTCCCAGGTCGCCGACAGCTGTCGCGAAATATGCACGGCCACCACACCGTCGCCCGCACTGAGTTCCAGAGCGCGCTCGTAGGCGGCACGCAATTCACCCGGAGAGGCGGACGAGGTCGTCACCGTGGACGTGCCGTAATCGATGTCGCAGTCGTCGACACCCTCGGCGATCGCCCGATCGTCGACCAGCACATGCAGCGGCACCACCACGATGCCCAATTCCGATACCAGTGCGGCGGGTATGCTCGCCGCCGAATCCGTGACCACCACGACCGTCATCGGCTATCCGAACCGATTCATGCACCGGCCTCGACCGAACGCGCCTCCGACAGCACCTTCACCATGGCTCGCGCGACCGCCGCATGCCCCTCCCAGCCCCAGTGGATCCCGTCCGGATTCGCCTCGCCCGAGAAGATGTCGTCGCGCACGGCCTCACCCAGATCCACCAGCGGCACACCGGTTTTCGCCGACCACTCCTGCAGCGCGCGCACCGCGGGGGCACGCCCGGAGTGCACCCTGCCGTAGGCCTCGCAGTCGTGGACGGAGGGCAGCACCGAGACCACCGGCAGATCGGGCCGCAACTGGGCCAGCGCGTGCCGTGACTGTTCCAGGTAGTCGATGCTCACGTGCGGCGGAAGTGCCACGGGGCGACCGAGTTTCGACAGCCGCGGTTGCAGCCACTGATATCCGGTGCGCACCTGCCGGCGCAGCACCGGCGGGCGCAGATACCGGATCATTTCGCGCAGCGCCGTGGGCAGCGGCGAGGGCAGCGTGTCCATGCCGCCCGTGGCCAGGACCACCGCTCCCGCGCGCGGCACCGCGGCCCATACGCGTGGATCGCCGATGAGCGCCCAGTAGGCGTCGCGGCAGGTCCAGCCGATCCGCGCCACCAACTCGACGTCCCAATCGAGTTCCGCGGCAACGAGATTCGGCCAGATGCGCGGATCGTCGGCGGGCAGCCCGCCCTTCGGCCCGAAGTACGACAGCGAATCCGCGATCACGACCAGAACAGGGCGCGCCGAAGCCTCGGGTGTGCCGGCCGCATCGCCGATGCTCGGCTGCGCATCCGCGGAGACCGCGTCGTCGATTCCCGATACGGCGTCGACGGCCGCGCTCGACACGGTCGGCTCGCCGGGAGTCGCCGCGCCGGAACCGGCGTCGGACTTCCGGTGCACGTCGTCGCCACCGGCTACGGTCGCATCCCCGGATACGGCGTCCGTAGCGGTGGCAGGTGTCGTCTCGGAACCGCCGGGCACGCTGTCTTCCCGCGCGTCCTCGGCCGGTTCCGCAGTCTCCTCTGCCGTCGTGGGCACATCCGCGAGAACGGCCGGCGGACCTGTCGATCCCCCGTCGTCGTCCGCATCACCCGGCTCGGAGGCGGCGTCGGATTCCCCGGCCGGTTCGACCGGCGCGACCGGACCGCCGAACAGGGCGTCCGGCAGCCGCCGGACGGGCCCTTCGGATGCCTTGCGCAACAGTTCGTCGGATACCTGCCGGACCGGTTCGTCCCGGTCGTCGGAGGAGCGTTCAGAGGACATCAGGTGCTACCTTCGCCGCCGCATTCCACACATCCAGCCGCCAACCCGGCTGCTCGATGCCCGGACCGTGGCTGCTCAGCTGCACCCAGCTGGTATTGGCCAATCCGCCCAGGATCGGCCATTTGTGCTCGGGCAGTTCCAGCAGCGCGGCGGTCAGGGCCGCGATCAGCCCGCCGTGCGCGACCAGGATGATGGTACGGCCGGGCCAGTCCGCACGCTCGGCGAACAGCTCGCGAACCACCGGCAGCGCCCGCGCGCCGACCTCGAGTTTGCTCTCCCCGCCCGGCGGAGTGACCGTGGGATCGAGCCGCCATGCCTTGCGCGCGCCCGGATACCGCGCGTCGACCTCGAGGTGGTCGAGACCTTCCCAGTCGCCGAGGCTGGTCTCCCGCAGCCGTGCATCCCGCACGACCTCGAGTCCACTGTGTTCGGCCAGTGCGAGTGCGGTGTCGTAGGCGCGGCGCAGATCGGAGGACACGATCGCGACGGCGTCCTGGGAAACCAGCTCGCGCGCAGCGTCTTTCGCCTGACTTCGACCCAATTCGCTGAGCTCGGTGTCGATCTGGCCCTGCATGCGGTCGGCGGCATTCCATTCCGTCTGCCCGTGTCGCAGCAGGATCAGCCGGCGCACGCCCGGATATTTCGACGCCCGCGAACCCACCGCCGGCGCAACACCTTCGGACGCGTCGCTCACATCGGAGTCGACGGCACGTTCCCCGGACACCTCGGGTTCACGCGCGGTCCCCCCTTCGGGCCCGCGGTTCACTCGGGGTCCCCGCTCCCACTCGCGGGAGCCTGCGCGGGCGCCTCGAGACCAGGCACCTCGACCTGTGGGCAGTCCTTCCACAACCGTTCCAGCGCATAGAAATTGCGCTCGTCGCTGTGCTGGATGTGCACCACGACATCGACGTAGTCCAGCAGCACCCACCGACCTTCGCGAGTGCCCTCGCGGCGGACCGGCTTGTGCCCGGCGAGACGCAACTTCTCCTCGACGTTGTCGACGATCGCGTTGACCTGACGCTCGTTCGGCGCGGAGGCGATGACGAAGCAGTCGGTGATCACCAGCTGATCGGAGACATCGAGGACGACGACGTCGGTCGCCAGCTTCTCGTCGGCGGCCCGCGCGGCGACCTGCGCCATCTCCACCGCCTGTGCCGATGCCGTCATTGGCTCACCTTCCCGTTCCCTCCCGGCACGTACAGGTGCCGTTTCGATATGTATTGCACGACGCCGTCGGGAACGAGGTACCACACCGGGCGCCCCTCGGCGGCACGGCGACGGCATTCGCTCGACGAGATCGCCAGGGCCGGGATCTCGATGACGGTGACCGCATCGGCCGGCTGATTTCGCAGATGTCCCTCGAGGTGGTCGACATTCAATTCGTACCCCGGACGGCTCACCCCGACGAACTTCGCCAGCTCGAACAGTTCCGCCCAATCCTGCCATGTCAGGATGCTGGCCAGCGCGTCCGCACCCGTGATGAAGTACAGATCCGCGTCCGGATGTTGATTCTGCAGGTCACGAAGGGTGTCGACGGTGTAGGTGGCCTTCTCCCGGTCGATGTCGGCACGACTGACCGAGAACCGCGGATTGGACGCGGTGGCGATGACCGTCATCAGATAGCGGTCCTCCGCCGGCGAAACCTGCCGCGTGGACTTCTGCCACGGCTGCCCGGTGGGTACGAAGATCACTTCATCGAGGTCGAAGCGGTTGGCGACCTCACTGGCGGCAACCAGGTGCCCGTGATGGATCGGATCGAACGTACCGCCCATCACGCCCAGTTTGCGCCGGCCTGTGTTTTGCACGAATGCCGAGCTTACTGGGCGGGCTCGGACAGCGGCGGGCCCGCGGTGCTCACCGTGCTCGCCGCGCCGAAAGATACGCCCGGACCATCGCCGCCGGATTGCGTGCCGAGTGCCGGGAACGGGTCGCCGCGTCGACGAGGTCGCCGTGCAGTTCCTCCCACGGGGGTCTACCCGCGATGGCGGCCGCCCCCGCCTCGTAGGCCCGTGCCGCGGCGCGGTGGCGGTGGCACTGTCCCAAGCACCGCCCGAGCTGCTCGTACAGCACCGCGATCTCTTCCGGCGGGTAGGGCAGCGCATCGCAGCCGAGGGCAGCGGCGAACAGGGTGGCCGCGCGGCGATGGTGACCGCTGCGATAGTGGACGCGGGCGGCCAGCAGGGTGTGATGGGCGGCGTCGGCGACGGAGATGCCGGTCCAGCTCTCGGCCGCCGCGACCGCCGCGGCCGCCAGGTCGTGTTCCCGTCCCGGCTGATTGGCGACCGCTGTCACCACCAGCGAGGACAGCCGCGCCGACTGCTCGCCGGACAGCACGCCGGTGCCGACTGCCAAGGCCTGCACCAACATTCGTTCGGCGGCGGCAGGGCTGGTGCCGAGCAGCGCGGTCGCGGCCTCGGTCAATTCCTGCGCTCGTAAGCGCAGATCGCCCACCGGCGGTTCGGCCGTCTCGCGCGTCGGCTCCGGGCACTCGGGCACCGCTCTTCCCGGGCGCGGCGGCCGGCCGGCCGGCTCGGAGCCGGGCCGTTCGACATCGGGGGACTCGCCATCCCGGACGCGCGGATGTCGTCGCGCCGTACGGGCGCTCGGCTGGTCGGCGGGGATTTCGTCGGCGAACTCCCCCGATGGGCACGGCACGCGCGAATGATCGACGGCCCTGCTTGGAAAGCGCTTAACAGCCGCTGATGATGCGGGGCAAACGGCACGCTATCCGGTCGGCCGCTTGGATTTCGGCAGTTTCGCGACGACCTCGGCGTAGGACTGATCGATCAGTTCGCGCACTTCCGCATCCGATACCGAGCCACCCAGCCGGATGGTGTTCCAGCCGTATCGCCCGATATAGGCGGAGGCGGTGACGTCGTCGGGATGGATGTGCACCAGTTCGTCGGCTTCGAGCCGGTTACGCCCGCATTTGAGCGTCACGGTCTCGGGGCTGACGAAGGCGAAGATCTTGTCGCCGACCTTCGCGACGACGTCGCCCTCCCAGGGTTCGTCGCGCCAGGCTCCCGGCTTGGTGAGGCAGTAACCCAGCAGATCGCTCATGACCCTCCTCGATGCCTAGACCGGAAGCAGCCTGCTCACCACACCGGTCAGCTGGCGCGCCGACCGGCATTCGTGCATCTCGACGACCTCGGCGTAGCGGTTGGCCGCCGAATCACCGGTGCCCCACATCTTTTCGGCCTCCGGATTCAACCAGTGCGCGTGCTTGGCCACTTGGACGAGTTCGCGCAGCGTATTCAACGCCGGATCCCGATAGTTGGTGCGGGCGTCGCCGAGAATCAGCAGAGAGGTGCGACTGGTCACCACGTCGGGCCAGTCCTCCGCGAAACCGCGCAGTGCCGCACCGTAATCCGAGTGCCCCTCGAATCCGACCACCTTCGTCTCGGTGAAGATGCGCCGGGTCACCTGGTCCAGCGGCGTGACCTGATCGAAGATATGGGTCACCTCGTCCACCTGGTCGACGAACGCGAAGATCCGCACCCGCGAGAATTGCTCACGCAGCGAATCCACCAGCAGCATAGTGAAACTGGAGAATCCGGCTACCGATCCCGAGATGTCGCACAGCAGCACCAGATCCGGGCGGCCGGGCCGCGGTTTGCGGGTCTGCAGCGTGATCGGCACCCCGCCGGTCGACATGGACTTGCGCAGCGTCTTGCGCAGATCGATTTCGCCGCGCCGGGAACGGCGACGGCGAGCGGCCAGGCGGGATGCCAGGACGCGCGCCAGCCGTTGCGAACCGCGCCGCAGTTCGGCCAGTTCGTTCTCCGAGATGCGCAGGAAGTCGGCATCCTCGGCTTGGCGCTGGACACCGTAGGTCGCGACTCGCTCGCGGCCCAGCCGTTCGGCCACCCGCCGCCGGGTCTCGGCCTCGACGGTGCCGCGAAACGCCTTGACCCGTTCGCGGGCGGCGCGGCGGGCGACTTCGGTGTCGAACTCCGAATTGTTCTGCCCGGCAGCCAATCCCGCGAGGATCTTGCTGATCAGCACCTCGGGCTGCACATCTTTCAGCGTTTGATACGCCGAGAACGACGGCCCGTTCGCCGACTGGTACTGCCCCATCTGCTCGACCATTTGCGCGGCCAGATTCTGTAACTGCCGGATCTGCTCACCCGTGGGTTCGGCGGCCAGCATCTCGGCCAGCATCCGCCGCAATTCGAACAGATCGTTTTCGCCGTCGTCGCGCCGCGGCAGTTCGATGTCGTCGGCGCCCGCGCGCTCCCCCAGCGCGGCCGGGAACCACAGCTCGAACAATCCGTCGAAGGTGGCTCGCTGCGTGGGCCGGCGCAGCAGCGCACAGGCCAGGCCCTCGCGCAGCATCTCGCGATCCATCAGATCGACCACGGTGAGCACCCGCCCGGCATCCACTGTTTCCGACGGCCCGACCGGGATTCCCCTGGCGCGCAAGGCCTCCACGAAGCCGACCACATGTCCGGACAGTCCGTGCGGCGCGGTCTGCCCGGGTTGCGGCGCACCCTGCGCCGCGGACGCGGGCCCGCCACGCAACGCCGCGGAGACCAGCGCGCGGGGGGTGGTGCGCTTACCGGACACGGCTCAGGCCAATTTCAGCTCGGCCAGGGCGCGCTGATGGTCGCTCTGATGTTTGAGCACCACACCGAGTGTCGCACGCACGGTCTTGTCGTCGAGATCCTTCAGTCCCAGCGCCAGCAGCGTCCGGGCCCAGTCGATGGATTCGGCGACCGAGGGCAACTTCTTCAACTGCATGCCGCGCAGCACGTGCACCACACGGACCAGTTGGGCGGCCACGGCCGGTTTCAACTCCGGCACCCGGCTGGCGAGGATGCGGCGCTCGAGTTCCTCGTCCGGGAAGTCGATGTGCAGGTAGAGGCAGCGGCGCTTCAACGCCTCCGACAGTTCGCGGGTCGCGTTCGAGGTGAGTACCACGAACGGGCGGCGGGTCGCGGTGATCGTGCCGAGTTCGGGGACGGTGACGGCGAAGTCGCTCAGCACCTCCAACATCAGGCCCTCGATCTCGACGTCCGCCTTGTCCGCCTCGTCGATCAGCAGCACGGTCGGGTCGGTGCGCCGGATCGCGGTCAGCAGCGGGCGCTGTAACAGGAATTCCTCGCTGAACACATCGGCTTTGGTGTCGGCCCAGGCGTTACCCGAATCCGGCCCGCCGGAGGTCGCCGACTGGATGCGCAGAATCTGCTTGGCGTGATTCCACTCGTACAGCGCGCGGGCCTCGTCGATTCCCTCGTAGCACTGCAGGCGAACCAATTCGGCATCGGCGACCTGAGCGACGGCGCGCGACAATTCGGTCTTGCCGACGCCGGCGGGTCCTTCGATCAGCAACGGCTTGCCGAGCCGGTCGGCCAGGAACACCGAGGTGGCGGTGGCCTTGTCTGCCAGGTAGCCGGTGGTGGCCAGACGGTCGATCACATCGTCGACCGAGGCGAAAATCGGCTCGTGCACGGTCGTCTGCACAGTTGGGCCCTCCTTCGGGAACAGCGCAGCCCACTGCAGGTATGCACCGTAAAGAACAGCTGATCACGACGGTACACACCCGCGGGCCGGGTTCGATACTCCGGTGTCGGCGAGACCACAGGCCGCAATGGGTTCAGCCGGGACGGGTCAGCTCGGCCGAATCTGGCCGTCGCCCCAGACGATCCACTTGGTGGAGGTCAGCTCGGGCAGCGCCATCGGACCGCGGGCGTGCAACTTCTGCGTGGAGATGCCGATCTCCGCGCCGAATCCGAACTGCTCGCCGTCGGTGAACGCGGTGGAGGCGTTCACCATCACCGCGGCCGCGTCCACCCGGGCCGTGAATTCGCGGGCGGCCTTCAGATCGGCGGTCACGATGGCCTCGGTGTGGCCGGTGCCCCACTCGTTGATGTGGTCGACCGCGGCGTCGAGATCGTCGACGACCTTGAGCGCGATATCCAGCGACAGATATTCGTCGGCCCAGTCCTCCTCGGTCGCGGGAACCAGGCCGGGCAGATCGCCGTGGATGGTGACCTGCGCCTGTTCCAGCGCGCCGATCAGGCGCGGGACGGCGGTCTCGGCGATCGCGCGATCGATGAGCACCGTCTCGGCGGTATTGCACACGCTGGGCCGGCGGGTCTTGGAGTTCAGCAGGATCGATTCCGCCATCTCGAGATCGGCGGCGGCGTGTACGTAGACGTGGCAGTTGCCGGTGCCGGTTTCGATGGTCGGGACCTGCGCGTCGCGCACCACCGCGTTGATCAGTCCGGCGCCACCGCGCGGGATGACCACGTCCACCAGGCCGCGGGCCTGGATCAGATGGGTGACGCTGGAGCGATCCTCACTCGGCAGCAGCTGGACCGCGTCGGCCGGAAGACCCTGAGCCACAAGGGCTTCCCGCATGACCTCGACCAGGGCCGCATTCGACCGGGCCGCCGAGGACGACCCGCGCAGCAGGGCCGCGTTACCGGATTTCAACGCCAGGCCGAAGGCGTCGACGGTGACGTTCGGGCGGGCCTCGTAGACCATGCCGACCACGCCCAGCGGCACGCGCACCTGCCGGATCTCGAGTCCGTTGGCCAGCGTCGAACCGCGCAACACCTCTCCGACCGGATCCGGCAGGCCGGCGACCTGACGCAACCCGGAGGCGATGCCGTCGATGCGCGGCTCGGTCAGCCGCAGGCGATCCAGCAGCGAGGCCGCGGTTCCGCCCGCCTCCGCGGTCGCGATGTCTTCGGCGTTGGCGGCCAGGACGGCATCCTTCCGCGCGAGCAGCGCATCGGCCGCGGCATGCAGGGCCGCATCCTTCTGCGCGGTCGTCAGCTGTGCCAGGGTCCGCGACGCCACCCGAGCCCGCCGCGCCGCCTCGTGCACCGCTTCGCGCACGGTATCCACTTCGCCGACAGTTCCAGCAGTCATGGTGAACAGCCTACTGACCGGGTCGCGGACGCCGACGTCGGATAACCGCCGAACGCCCGCTTCGGGCGACGCCCACCGCTACCGTGTCCTCATGGTCGCCACCATCCGGTTGTCCTCCGGTTCGGGTCGCTGGGTGCTGCTGGCCACGGTGCTGGGCTCGGGAATGGCGATGCTGGACGCGACCGTGGTGAATGTGGCGCTCCCCCGCATCGGTGAGGAATTCGGCGCCTCGATGGCGGGTCTGCAGTGGACCGTGAACGCGTACACGCTGACGTTGGCCGGACTGATTCTGCTCGGCGGATCGCTGGGTGACCGGTTCGGGCGGCGGCGGATCTTCGTCGTCGGCGTGGTGTGGTTCGCGTTGGCCTCGGCGATCTGCGGTGCGGCACAGGGCATTCCGATGCTCATCGCCGCCCGCGCGCTGCAGGGGGTGGGCGGTGCGCTGCTGACGCCCGGTTCGCTGGCCATCATCCAGGCGTCGTTCGCGAAATCGGATCGCGCCCGCGCGGTGGGCGCATGGTCCGGGCTCGGCGGGGTCGCCGGTGCGATCGGCCCCTTCCTGGGCGGATGGCTGGTCGGCGCGGCCGGGTGGCGCTGGGTGTTCCTGCTGAACATTCCGCTGGCCGCGGTGGTGGTGCTGGTCGCGGTGCGGCATGTGCCGGAGACCTACGGTTCCGGCGCGGCCGACGGCTCGGCGTCCACCCGTCCGGCTCCCGAATCCGGTGGCCCGCCACATGAGGGGTTCGACGTGCTGGGGGCGTTCCTCGCCGCACTGTGCCTGGCAGGCATCACCTACGCACTGACGATGGCCCCCGAACACGGGAGCAGCCGGACGGCCGTGGTGGCGACGGCGGTGATCGGCGTGCTCGCCGGGGTGGCCTTCGTCGTCGTCGAGCGGCGACGGTCGGCACGGTACGCGGCGCCCGGACACCACGGCGGGCCGCCGCCGATGCTGCCGGTCGAGATCTTCGCTTCGCGGCAGTTCAGCGCGATCAACGCCGTCACCTTCGTGATGTACGGCGCGATGGGCGTGGTGTTCTTCCTGCTGGTGCTGACCCTGCAGGTGGTGGCCGGGTTCAGCCCGATGGCGGCCGGGACCGCGATGCTGCCCTCCACCGTGCTGATGCTGCTGTTCTCCGCGCGCTCGGGTGATCTGGCTCAGCGCATCGGACCGCGCATCCCGATCACCGCGGGTGTCCTGCTGGCGGCCGCCGGGATGCTGCTGATGATGCGGATCGGCCCCGACGCCTCCTATGTCGCCGATGTGCTGCCCGCCGCGCTCGTCTTCGGTCTGGGCCTCACCCTGGCCGTCGCACCGCTGACCGCGACCGTGCTGGCGACGGCCGACGAACGGCACGCGGGGGTGGCCAGCGGCGTCAACAACGCCGTCGCCCGAGCGGCCGGATTGCTCGCGGTGGCGGCGATCCCACCGCTCACCGGACTCACCGGCGCCGCTTACACCGACCCCGCCGCCTTCGAACGCGGATTCCGCGAGGCCATGCTCATCTGCGCGATCGTCATGGCCGCGGCCGCGGCGCTGACCGTGGTCACGGTCCGCGACGACGCGCTGCGGGAGGCGAGTCCCGAGGCCACGCCGCAGTGCAAAATCAACTGCCCGGTGGCCGGGCCACCTCTGGAGCCCCGGCACGCCGAATCGACGCCCGGCCCGGTCGACCAGGAATAACCCGCACACACGGAAAGGGCTGTGTCCGAACGATAGTCGTGGCCGCGTTGTCGACACCGCCGGTGAATGATTCGATGGTCACATGGCAGATATCGAGAGGGTGGTGTCGGCGCAGCGCGAAGTCGCCGCGCCGGCCGCGCACATCTTCGAATTGATCGCCGATCCGGCGCAGCAGCCGCGGTGGGACGGAAACGACAATCTCGACCGGGCGGAGTACGGACAGCGGGTGGGGAGCGTGGGCGAGGTCTTCGCGATGACACTCACCAACGGGAGCGTGCGTGAGAACCACGTGGTGGAGTTCGAGGAGGGACGCCGGATCGCCTGGCTGCCCGCGGAATCCGGGCAACGCCCGCCGGGGCATCTGTGGCGCTGGGAGCTCGAACCCGTCGACGAGGGCCGGACCCTCGTGCGGCACACCTACGACTGGACCCGGCTGACCGACGAGGTCCGGCTGCCCCGAGCCCGAGCGACGACCTCCGACAAACTTCTCGGGTCCATCGACCGGCTGGCCGCGCTGGCATCGGCGGCGGACCGCGCCTGATCGCGGCGACGTTCGGTCCGTCCGCGCCGCGGCGGGTTACGGTGCGTGAATGGCACGGATCGCAGTGGTCGGCAGCATCAACATGGATCTGGTGACGCGCACGCCGCGGCGGCCGCAGGCCGGTGAGACCGTCCTCGGCACCAGCTTCGCCACGGTGCCCGGCGGAAAGGGCGCGAACCAGGCGATCGCCGCCCGGCGCGCCGGCGCGGCGGTCGATTTCGTCGGCGCGATCGGCACCGACGTCTTCGGCGCCGAACTGCGGAAAGTGCTCGAGGACAACGAGGTCGGGACCGCCGGACTGCGCACCGTCGAGGGGTCCAGCGGAACTGCCACCATCGTGGTCGACGAGTCCGGCGAGAATACGATCATCGTGGTCGGTGGAGCCAATGCGGAGCTCTCGGGCCTGACCGACGGGGACCGCGCCCTCATCGCCGACGCGGATATCATGCTGTGCCAGTTGGAGATTCCGGTGGACACCGTGCTCGGTGCCGCCCGCTGCGCCCGCGATCACGGCACTCTCGTACTGCTCAATCCGTCCCCCGCGCGATCCCTGCCACCGCAGCTGTGGGAGGCGGTAGACATCGCGGTCGTCAACGAGGGCGAAGCGGCACATTGGGTTTCGGAACTCCGGGCGGTCCCGCACGTGCTCATCACCCGTGGCGGCGACGGCGCGACCTATCGCGGACCCGCGGGCGAGCTGACCCGGCCCGGTGTCCGGGTCGACGTGGTCGACACGACCGGCGCCGGGGACACGTTCACCGGCGCACTCGCCGCACACTGGCACGAGGGCCCCGCCACCGCTCTGGCCTGGGCCTGCACCGCCGGCGCCCTGGCCACCACCGTCGTCGGCGCCACCGCGTCCATTCCCACCGCCGCGGCGATAGAGCGGGCGCTCACCGGATAACGCACCGGTGGCGGCGGGGCTGTTCGGAGCCCGAGTCCGGCCGTCGTGCGCACACACCGGCCCACGACGTCGTATCCACCGCCGCTGCGCACGACCGGTATGCGCGACGGAACTACGGCGCGGCGGTATGGCGAGCGACGAGTTCCGACATCTGGGCGCCCACCCGTTCCAGCGGCGCCATCGAACGGGTCGCCAGGGACAGGATCACCGCCCCCTCGAGCGCCGCGACCACCGTGGTGGCCAGCGATATCGCGAGATCCGGTGCGATGTCCTCGGTTTCGAGGCGTTCGGCGAGAATGGTCTCCCATTCGGTGAAGGTCGCCCCGGCGGCGTCGGCGGCCTCGGGCGCCTCCGACCGGCCCAGCGCCGCCGCGACGATCGGACATCCGGCGGTGAAGTCGCTGGCCGCGAGTTTCTCGCGCCAGAGGGCCGGGAAGGCGCCGACACACGACGCCACGTCGGCCCCGGCGGTGATCGTGCGCAGCAGGGTGCTGTAGGCGGCGCCGGCCGCGCGGGTCGCCTCGGCGATCAGTTCCGATTTGCCGCCGGGGAAGTTGAGATACACCGAGCGGCGCGAGATGCCGCTGTGGTCGAGCAGCTGCGCGATACCGGTGCCGGCCACACCGTTGCTGCGCATCAGATCCACGGCGCTGTCGATGAGCCGGTCGCGGGCTCCCATGATGCGACCCCTTTCCTCACGCACCTTGTCCGGTCCAGCCTACCGTTGCTCTAGACCGATCGGTGTACTACTCTGCCGAGTATACCGATCGGTATACCTCATTTCCGAGCCGCGCCCTGGAGGATAGGCATGACCGGACTGCACGACCCCCTTCCCCTGCCCTGTGGCCAGGTGCTTCCCAACCGGATCATGAAGTCGGCGCTCAGCGAGGGGCTCGGCACCGCGGCGCATGCTCCCGACGACCGGCTGGTCCGGTTGTATCGCCGCTGGGGGGCCGGCGGCTTCGGCCTGATCGTCACCGGCAACGTGATGATCGATCGCACCCAGCTCGGCGAGCCGGGCAATGTGGTCGTCGACGACGATCGCGATCTCGCGGCCCTGACCCGCTGGGCGAAGGCCGCCAAGGACGGCGGCACCTCGATCTGGATGCAGCTGAATCATCCCGGCCGCCAAGCCAATCCGCTGGCCACACGGCAGCGGCCGGTGGCGCCCTCGGCGATCGCGTCGGGAGTGCCGGGGCTGCCCACGCCGCGCGCGCTCACCGAAGCCGAAATCCACGATCTGGTCCGGCGCTTCGCCGACGCGGCGCGCATCGCGGAATCGGCCGGCTTCGACGGGGTGCAGATCCACGGCGCCCACGGCTACCTGGTGTCGCAGTTCCTGTCGCCGCTGGCCAATCAGCGCACCGACGACTGGGGCGGCGACGCGCCACGCCGGGCGCGCTTCCTGCTCGAGGTGGTCGGCGCCATTCGCGCGGCGGTCCAGCCGGGCTTCGCGGTGGCCGTCAAACTGAATTCGGCGGATTTCCAGCGCGGCGGTTTCACCGAGGACGAATCGCGCGCGGTGGTGCGGCAATTGGCCCGGCAGCCGCTCGATCTGATCGAAATCAGCGGCGGCAGTTACGAATCTCCGGCGATGATGGGCCGGTCCCGCGACGCGGCGAGTACCCGGGCGCGGGAGGCCTACTTCCTCGAGTACGCGGAGACGGTGCGCCGGCTCGCGGCCGCGGTGCCGCTGGCGGTCACCGGCGGCTTCCGCAGCCGCACGGCGATGGCCGGTGCGGTCGATTCCGGCGCCTGCGATGTCGCCGGACTGGGCCGTCCCACCACGGTGTACCCCACCGCCGCCGCCGATCTGCTCACCGGCGGTACGGAAGAGCTTCGGCCGCCGTCGATTTCGCTCGGCCTGCGCGGCCGCATCGCCCGCAGCGGCACCCTTCGGGCCGTCGACGGGGCCCTGGATCTGCAATGGCATACCGATCAGCTGCATCGCCTCGGCGCCGGGCTCGATCCGGATCCGGCTCGCTCACCGTGGTCGACGGCGCTGACCATGCTGCGCCGCAACGGGCTCGACGCCTTCCGGTCCCGGCGCGGAACGGCCGGTGGCGACCGGAAGTCGACGAAGTTCCGGGTCGAGCGCGCCGTCGGCCGCTACCTGGTCAATCCCGGATTCGCCGCACTGGACCGGGTCGGTGTGCGGTCCACCTTCGCGACCGAACTGGAGACCGTCGGCCGCAAATCCGGTCAGCCACGGCGGGTTCCGGTATCGGTCCTGTTCGACGACGACGGCGCCTGGATCATCTGCCAGCACGGCATGCGGTCGGGCTGGGGCAACAATGTACGCGCCAACCCCTCGGTGCGATTGCGGCACAACGGAGTCTGGCGCGCGGCCACGGCCGAGCTGCGCCCCGACGACGACGTGGTCGCGCGGGCCCGCGCCTTCGCCCCGCATCCGGCGCTCGCACCGCTGACCGCCGCCGGATTCGCCGCCCTGCAGACCGATCCGATCTCCGTGCGGGTCACCTTCACCGACTAGGAACCCCGCGGCGGCCGGTTCGCGTCACCGCGCGCCGGCCGCCGGGCAGTGCTGACGGCCGCTCAGCCGCGCGCCCATTCGTGACCCCAGTAGCTGTCGGCCGTCATCTCCTCCGCGACGTAGCCCTCGCCCACGAGCGTTCCCTCGCAACCGAATTCGAGGTCCCAGCCGCCCGGGGTGCGGACGTAGAAGGAGATCATCTTGTCGTTGGTGTGGCGGCCGAGTGTCGAGGACAGGTGGTAGCCCGCCTTCGTCACCCGGTCGAGCGCCCGGCCGACATCGTCGAGCGCGTCGACCTCCACCATCACGTGCACGATGCCGGGACCGTCGCCGCGGCCGCCGGGAATCAGCGCCAGGCTGTGGTGGCGGGGATTGACACCCATGAACCGGATCCAGATCGGATGGTCGGGCGGACCGACCCGGAACGAACCGCGCGAGGCGAAGTCCAGCACCTCGGTGTAGAACTGCCGCGCCGCCTCGATATCGGGCACCGGCAGCACGACGTGGCCGAGCCCCAGATCACCGGAGACGAAACGGTTACCGTACTTGCCGACCACCGGACTGTGGTCGAGCAGAGGGCCGTGGAAGACCTCGATGGTGAATCCGGCGGGATCGGTGAAGCTGATCGCCTCCTCGACGTGCCGCGCGGCGGATTCGGCCAAGGACAGCTCGGTGACCTCGATTCCGGCCGCGGCGAGGGTTTCGCGCACCAGCGTCAGCGAACGCCGGTCGGCGACCTGCCAGCCGAGGGCGATCACCTCGTCGCGATCGCCCGGAACCAATTCCAGGCGGTAGGTGTGCTCATCCGTCCGCAGGTAGATCGATTCGGGGTTGGGCCCCGACCCTTCGGCGAATCCGATGGTGTCGAAGGCGAATTCACGCCATTCGGCGACATCGGCGATCTGCGCCCGGACATATCCGAGCGAGCTGACGGCGGCCATGTGCACTCCTTGCAAGGGATCGGGTGGTTCAGGAATAACTGATCGAAACGTCGTCGGTGACCGGTACCGCCTGACAGGCCAGCACATAGCCCTCGGCGAGATCCTCCTCCTCGAGGACCTCGTTGCGGCGCATGGACACCTCGCCGGACACCACCCGGCACACGCAGGCGCTGCATGCGCCCTCGCGGCACGAATACGGCGCCTCGAGGCCCGCGGCCAGCAATGTGTCCAACAGGACCTGGCGGCGCGGCCAGGCCATCCGGTGATTCTCGCCGTCCAGTTCCACCTCGACGTGCGCCGAGTCGGCGAGATCGGCAGGGTCGGCGGGGTCGCTCACCGGAGCCGCCGCCTCGAACGGATTGCCGGTCAAGGAGACGAACTTCTCCATGTGCACGCGCCGGCGGTCGGCGCCGTGCGCGGCCATCGCGGCGCCGACGGCATCCATGAACGGCCCCGGACCACAGACGAACGTCTCACGGTCAGCCCAGTGGCGCACCAGCGCGGACAGTTGCGGCACGCTGGGCAGGCCCTGCACCGATTCCAGCCAGTGCAGCACCTGCAGCCGATCCGGATGCGCCGCAGCGAGTTCGGCGAGTTCCGCGGCGAAGATCACCGACGATTCGTCGCGATTGGCGTAGATCAGGGAGCAGTGCCCGCTGCCCCGCGCCAGCGCCGATTTCAGGATCGACAACACCGGAGTGATGCCGCTACCCCCGGCGAACAGCAGCAGATCCGTATCCAGCGAGGCCGGGGTGAACAGTCCGGCGGGCGGCAGCACCTGCAAACTCTCCCCGGCGACGGCGTTGTCGCACAACCAGTTCGACGCATATCCGGCCGCCGTGCGTTTGACGGTGACCTTCAGCGGACCGTCCTCGTGCGGTGCGCTCGACAGCGAATAGCACCGGCTCACCGAACCGGTCAGTTCGCTGGGGATGCGCACAGTGAGGAATTGCCCGGGCCGATAGCCGAACCGCTCGGCGTGTTCGGGCCGCGGCGCCAATTCGAGCGAGACCGCGTCCGCGGTTTCGCGCACCACCCGGACGATCTCGACGACAACCGGATCGGCCGGCGCCCCGGCGGCCGCCGCGACGCCGTCCGCGGATTCGCCGCCGGTTGCCGAGTCACGCGGGCCGGCATCCTCGCGCGACGTGCGCGGTTCACGCACGTCGAGTTCGATCGCCGTATCCATCGAGCACCACCACATCCATTTCTCTGCCGTTCATTCAGCTTCCTGCGCGTCAGGCCACGGTCCGGCCGCGGGTGCGCACATCGACATCGCGGGTACTCACGCTCACCTGCCCCGACGCCACCGCAGCATCGATGCTGTCGCGCAGGGCGGCGCAGGTGTGCGCACCCGGCGCCGACAGTTCGGTACACGCGCGCATCGCCGACCGGCTCCACTGCACGCTCGTATGCTGTGGGCTGAACTTCTCCACCAGCACGCATGTTCCGCAGGATCGGCACGAAACCTCGTCCATCGCGATGACTCTCAGCCCGCCACGGCCTGCTCGGCCCGCTTGGCGAGGTTCTCCGCGACCTCTGCCTCCCAGGCGGTGACCGCGCGAGTGGTGTCGACCTCGAATTCGAAGCGCGCGGTCATCTCCTCCGAGATGTCGGCGACGTCGGTGTAGAACTGCTCGTACCAGCGACGCAGCTGATAGACCGGCCCGTCCTCCTCGCACAGCAGCGGATTGTTGATGCGCGACTTGCGTTTCCAGATCGCCGCATCCTGTTCGAACCCCTTGCCGAGACCGCCGACGAAGGCCGCCGCGATCTGCTCGGCCTGCTCCGCCGACACGCCGTCCGGCTTCTTCGCGATGGCGCCGTACTGCAGGACGAACCGGTTCTCGGTGATCGGATAGTGGCAGTTGATCAGGTAGCCCTCGACCGTGAGTCCGGCACTCTCGCTGCGCAGATAGTCGATCATGTAGGAGGGACCGTAGTACGACGCCTCCGAATGCAGAGTGTTCTTGCCGCCCAACGCCTTCGCGGTCGCGCCCATCATGTCCTCGCGCGAGATCGAGGTCATGTACTGGCTGGCGATATGACCCTCGAACACGTTGTTGAAGAAGGTCGGGAAGCCGTAGTGCACGTAGAAGAAGTGCGCCATGTCGACGACGTTGTCGACCACCTCGCGGCAGTTGGCCTCGACGATCATCGAGTTCCAGGTCCAGTCGGTCCAGCCGTCGTCGTAGGCGGCGTCGACGCGCGGGATGGTGATGTCGGCGGGCGGCTGCTTACCCTCGGGATCGTTCCAGACGAACAGTTGCTTGTTCTGCTCCAGCGTCGGCCACGCCTTGGTGCGCGCCAGCGGGGGCACCCTGCGCGCGTACGGAATTCCGGTGCACTTGCCCTTCCCGTTCCACCGCCAGTCGTGGAAGGGACAGGCCAGCGAATCGCCCTTGACGGTGCCGTCGGCGAGATTGCCGCCCATATGCGGGCAGTAGGCGTTGAGGACGTTGAGCGTGCCGTCCTCGCCGGCGAAGACGACCAGTTCGGTGCCGAAGGCGGCGACGGTGTGCGGCTTGCCGTCGCGGAAGGAGTCCGCCAGGCCCAGGCAGTGCCAGCCGCGGGCGAACCGGGTGGGCGGTGCGCCGGCGTCGATGACCCGCACTTCGCTGTCGCTGTTCATGATTCCTCCGTCTCGATTGCGTTCGGCCTCGATCGCGATCGGCCTCGACTACCCGCCGGCCCAACCCGCCCCGGGTGATGACTCGATGCTCGCCATCGGAACGGGGGTCCGGCATGCGAAGTCCCACTGGCCGGGAGATCCGCTCCGCTTATCGGCAGCGACGGCACGCCTCGGCGGCGCGGGCGGGTACGCACGCGTCAGTGCCCGTGCAGACGCTCGAACGAGGAACGGTAGAACAGCAGCGGCGCCTGGTCGGAATGTTCGGCCAGCGCGGTGACCCGGGCGATCACGATGGTGTGGTCGCCGCCGTCGACCTCGCGATCCAGCTCACAGTCGATACTGGCCAGCGCGCCGCTCAGGCGCGGCGCCCCGTTTCCGGACACCTCCCAGTCCACGCTGGCGAATTTGTCGGTGCCGCGGCGGGCCAGCGCGCGGCAGATCTCGTCCTGGTCGTGGGCCAGGATGTTCACGCAGAATCGCCCCACCTCACGGATACGGGGCCACGACGTCGAGGTCCGCGCGGGGAAGAAGCAGACTCGGGGCGGGTCGAGGGACAACGACGAGAAGGACTGGCAGCTGAACCCGACCGGCTCGTCGCCGGACAGGGCGGTGATCACCGTGACCCCGGAGCAGAACCTGCTCAGCACGGATTTGAAGGTCGCCTCCGAGATCTCGTCCACCTGTACTACCGGCTCCACGGCCACTCCTTGTTTCGGACAGACATATAGCTGTAAGTCATGACACCAGGTCGGGGGGAGCCCACGTCAACAGCCAGGTCCGGTGAACGGGAGAGATTTCGGTAGCACTTACGTAGTTCCACCGATTCGCGATCGGCGTGGTGGCAGCCACTGTGATAGGTGACACAAATGCCGAAACCGAACATGCCTAGTCGACATACTTCTAGTCTGCATATGAGCCAACGGAGGTACATATGACCGTCACCGTGCTGCCCTCCGCGGAACGCACCACCCCCGCCACGCATCACGCGACGACGGGCGCCAGGGCTCATCGAGCCGGCGCGCCGATTCCGGTGTCGATGATCGAGCGGATGACGCTGATCCTGGACGCCTTCGACGCGAACACCCCGACGCTGACACTGCTGGAACTGGTCGAGCGGACCGGACTTCCGCGCTCGACGGTCCATCGCATCCTGGATCAGATGATCCGGCTGCGCTGGCTGGCGCACTCCGCCGGGGGCTACCGCCTCGGCATGCGCACGCTGGAACTGGGCGGACTGACCGCGGACCACAACGAGATTCGCGACGCGGTGAGCCCCCTGCTGCACGAGTTGTCGCAGCGTACGGGCATGGTGGGCCACCTGGCCGTGCTCGACGGTCGCGAGGTCGTCTACCTGGACAAGGCCGGCGGCCGCTTCGGCGCGGCACTGCCGACCCGGCTCGGCGGCCGGATGCCCGCGCACGCAACGGCTTTGGGCAAGGCGATGCTGGCGGCGCTGGAACCCACCATCGCCGAGGCCGCGTTCCGCGGCCGGCTGCCCCGGCTCACTCCGCGCACTCTGGCCGAACCCGATGCGCTGCACCGCGAACTCGGGCAGATCCGGTTGCGCCAAGGCGTGGCGATCGACCGCGAGGAGGCCATGGTCGGCATCGCCTGCGTGGCCGCGCCGCTGCGTGGCCGCGGCGCCCCGCCGGCCGCGCTCTCGCTGTCGGGACGGGCCGAGGCGATGAGTTACGACCGGCTGGCCCGGGTCGTGCTCGAGGTCGTACACGAGGCCGGGCGGGCACTGTTTCCGCACCGTACCCGCTGGCGCTGATTTCGGATCCGCATATGACTGGGCGGTATAGTTCGGCGATGACATCTGGCACCGATCTGCCGACCACCTCGTGGGCCGTGCTCGGGATGCTTTCGCATGCGGACGAATTGTCCGGCTACGACCTGAAGAAGTGGGCGGACTGGAGTTTGCAGTTCTTCTACTGGAGCCCGTCGTTCAGCCAGATCTACGCCGAACTCAAACGCCTCGAGAAGCACGGATACGTCACCTCGCGCACCGTGACCTCCGAGGACGGCGTGCGCGGCAAACGGATGTACGCGATCACCACCAGCGGCCGGGATGCCGTGGCGCACTGGGTCAATCATTCACCTGTGGAGGCGCCGGTACTGAAACACAGTGTCCTGCTGCGGGCCTGGCTCGGACATCTGGCCGAGCCGGAGCGGCTGCGCGAAATCCTCACCGCGCATATCGATTACGCGGAGAAGATGCGCCGCCGCGCCGCCGCCGACGCCGAGGGTTCCGACGCCAACCCGGATTGGGCCTTCCCCAGCGCGGTGTTGCGCTGGTGCATCCGGCACTACGAGGCGGAGCGCCAACTGGCCGAGGATCTGCTCGACGATCTGGAGGCGTTGAACAAGCGCGGGCGGCTGCCCCGCAATCGCGAGGCGCCGCTCGCACCGCCGAAGTCGAAGGCTCGTCCGCGATAGCGCACAGGACCGGCGCGGATCCGTCGCTACACTCGCCGGATCCGGGCCAGCCAGGCGGCGGTATCCACGGTCCCGTTCTCGACCACGTTCAGTCCGGCGACCTGATCGGCGACCACCGGGGTGACCCGGCCACGATAGGACGCGGGTCGCAGATCCTCCACTTCCCAACCCGCACCGAATGATTCACGCAACAGCCGATCACTGATGCGCGGCCCGAAACCCGGGTCGGTATCGGAGAGCGCCAGCACATGCACCAGACCACCCGGAGCACACAAGGTGTGCAGCGACCGGACATAGTCGGCGCGGGTGCCGGGATCCTCGCGGAAGATGTGGAACAGGGCGCTGTCGACGATCGTGTCGAAGACGCCGAGTTCGGCGGCCGCCGTGGGATCGGCGCCGAGCCGGACCGCATCCGCTACCCGGAAGCGCGCCGCGGGCACTCCCTTCGCGGCCGCGTTGCGCCGCGCGTATTCGACGGCGCTCGGCGACAGGTCGATCCCCAGCACCTCGTAGCCCAGGGCGGTGAGGGCGATGGTGTGCTCCCCCGCACCCGTTCCGACGTCGAGCACCCGCCCTCGGATCAACCCCTGGCGCTCCACTTCCACGATCGCCGGCTGCGGCTCACCGATCACCCAGGGGGCGGTGTCGTCGTCGTAGACGGTGTTCCAGAACTCTGCGGCCTGTGTCATGACTCCAGCGTGCATCCTCAACCGCACTCGAGGTCAACGCCGGCGCCCGGGCCCCGGAATTCGTCGTCCCCAAAATCTCACTGAGCGGAACCCTTCCTAGCGAGGAGCGTTTCGGAATATTTCTATTAGGCATACAGGAGGTGCACGATGACCGGTGAACTCGATTCCATCCAGAACGCACTCGACGCCCTGGCCGCCGGCCGGCCCGTCGTGGTGGTCG
Source organism: Nocardia sp. BSTN01 (assembly GCF_015354405.1). Taxonomy (GTDB): domain Bacteria; phylum Actinomycetota; class Actinomycetes; order Mycobacteriales; family Mycobacteriaceae; genus Nocardia. The sequence continues at coordinate 117,687 of NZ_JADKYP010000003.1, forward strand.
ACGACGAGGATCGGGAGAACGAAGGCGATCTCGTCCTGGCCGCGGAATTCGCGACCGCGCAGACCATCGGATTCCTGATCCGCCACACCAGCGGCGTGCTGTGCGTGCCGATGCCCGGCGCCGACCTCGACCGGCTCTCGCTACCCCCGATGACGGCGGTCAACGAGGACCCCAAGGGCACCGCCTACACCGTATCGGTCGACGCGGCCGCCGGCGTCAGCACGGGTATCTCGGCGGCCGACCGCGCACACACCATGCGACTGCTGGCCGATCCGCGCACCACCCCGGCCGACCTCACCCGCCCCGGGCACGTCTTCCCGCTGCGCGCGCATCCGCGCGGCGTACTGGGCCGGGCCGGGCACACCGAGGCGACCGTCGACCTGCTGCGCGCGGCCGGATTGCGGCCGGCGGGGGTGATCGCGGAAGTCGTCAACGACGACGGGTCGATGGCACGGTTGCCGCAGCTGCTGGTCTTCGCACGCGAGCACGGGCTGCCGATCATCTCCATCGCCGACCTCATCGAATATCGAAAGCATCGCGAGCACACCGTCACCCGGCTCGCGCAGACTCGGCTGCCCACGCGCTACGGCGATTTCCAGGTCTTCGGCTACCGCGACGCCGACTCCGGCACCGAGCCGGTCGAACATCTCGCGCTGGTCTTCGGCGATCCGTCCGGAACCGAGGTCCTGGCCCGGCTGCATTCGGAATGCCTGACCGGCGACGCCTTCGGCTCGCTGCGCTGCGATTGCGGTGAACAGCTCGACGCCGCACTGCGGGCGGTGGCCGCCGAGGGCCGCGGTGTGGTGGTGTATCTGCGGGGGCAGGAGGGGCGCGGCATCGGCCTGCTGAACAAATTGCGCGCCTACGAACTACAGGACGCCGGCGCCGACACCGTGGACGCGAATCTGCGCCTCGGGCTGCCGATCGATGCCCGCCGCTACGGCGCGGGCGCGCAGATCCTGAGCGATCTGGGTGTCGAATCGGTGCGGTTGCTGAGCAACAATCCGGATAAGCAGGCGGGCCTGCAGGCACACGGCATCGCGGTCACGCGCCGGATTCCGCTGCAGACCGACCCGACCGAGCACAACGTCCGCTACCTGCGCACCAAGCGGGAGCGGATGCGACACCAACTGGCCGGGCTCGACGTCGCCTCCGCTGCGGCGAACTGAAAATCCTTGTGCCGCAACAGAAACAAAGAGTTTCAGAGCCGATGTTCGGCCAGCCAGCGCCGGGCCCGCGTCGCCGAGGCGCGCGAGAGCCAGGCGTCCTGGACGACCTCGCGCAGTTCGTCGAGATCGAGTTCACCGATGTGGGCGCCACGCAGCAGTACCGATAGATGCCCGTCGAAATGAGCGGTGGTGAAGAACGGCGAATCCGGATCCTGAACGAGCGCACGCTTCTCCGATTCCGACGGCACCCAGAAGACGATCACATCGGGATACCGTTCGCCGGTGTCCGGATCGACGGCGTCCGGGCGTGGAGTGCGGAAGAAGATGAACGACTTGGCCCCGACCTGATAGACCGGATTGCCGCTCGATCCCCGCACCACCGTGACGTGCGGCATCGCGAGGGCGAGCTCGTCCACGTCCTCGATCCGCGCCCGGCGCGCCATCCTCGCTCAGTCCGCCAGCTGGGTGAGCAGCTTGCGGGTGCGCTCGGCGGCCTGCCCGCCGACGAACGGGGCGGCCACGAATTCCGTGGCGCCGGCAGCGAATACCTTCTCGATGCGGGCGGCGACCTGCTCCTCGGTGCCGATGATCGCCAGATCGGCCGGCCCCTCGGCGCCCTCGCGATCCATCATGGCCCGATAGGATGGCAGCGAACCGTAGGCGGCGAAGACGGTGGCGGCCTTCTCCCGGCCGCGATCCACATCGTCGGTGACCAGCACGGGCAGCGAGCAGACCACCCGCGGGGCGGGGCGGCCGGCCTCGGCGGCCGCCGCGGTGATGGTGGGTGCGATGTGGTCGGCGATGGTCGCGGGACCCGTCATCCACAGCACCGTGCCGTCGGTGCGCCGCGCCGCCAGTTTCAGCAACTGGGTTCCCAGGGCGGCCACGAGCACCGGGATCCGGCCGGTCTCGCCGGCGGTCAGGCCGAGGTTCGCGCTCAGGGTCTCGCCCTGGTACGACACCGGCTGTCCGTCGAGCAGCGGCCCCAGAATCGACAGGTACTCCTTCATATGCCGGGCCGGGCGACCGAAGTCGTAGCCGAACATGTTCTCGATGACGATCTGGTGCGACAGTCCGATCCCCAGGGTGAGCCGGCCGCGGCCGACGGCGAGCGCGGTGGTGGCCGCCTGCTGGGCCAGGGCCCCCGGGTGCCGCGGATAGGTCGGCACCACCGACGTGCCGAGTTCGATGTTGGGCACCTTGCTGCCGGCGACGGCGAGGGCGGTCAGCGCGTCGAGACCGAAGATGTGCGACAGCCACGCCGATTCGAAACCCTCGCCGGCCACCTGCTGCAGTTCGTCGGTCAGGCGCACCAGCGCATCCGGTCCGGTCTGTTCGCTGAGCATGATGCCGATCCGCACGGGGGCCTCCTGGGGACGAGGGGTCTGGGGGTACGCGGCCCCGAGGGACCGCGGTGCGAGTCTCTGTTCGCGGTCTCAGCCTATTCCCGTTCTCACCGTCCGCGGGCACGCGGGACCGACATCGCCGATGTGGTCCGAACGCGTTTCGATCACGATAGGGTTGGCGATCATGGCGCGGCGTGTCACCGGGAATCTTCCCGCCGAGGTCACCAGTTTCGTCGGCCGCCGCGACGAACTGGCTACCGCGAAACGGCTGCTGCCCGCGACCCGGGTGCTGACTCTGCTCGGCCCGGGTGGCGTGGGCAAGACGCGGCTGTCTCGGCAGGTCGGCGCGGCGATGGCGCGCGCCTTCCCGGACGGGGTGTGGCTGGTCGAACTGGCCGATGTGCACGATCCCGATCTGGTCACCCTGAGCGTGGCCGAGGCGTTGGATCTGCGCGACGACACCACCGCGCCGCTCGACCGGCTCACCGAGTTCCTCGCCAGCAAACGTCTCCTGCTGATCCTGGACAACTGCGAACATCTCATCGACGCGTGCGCGGCGCTGGTCGCCCATCTCGTCGCCGCCACCCCCGAGGTGCGGGTGCTGGCGACCAGCCGCGAGGTACTGGGCATACCCGGTGAACAGGTGATGCCGATTCCGCCGCTGTCGGTCGCCGACGTCGACAGCGATGCGATGCGACTGCTGGTGGAGCGGGCCACCGCGGCGAATCCGGATTTCACCTTCTCCCCCGCCAATCGCGACACCCTCGCCGCGATCTGCCAGCGCCTCGACGGCATCCCGCTGGCGCTGGAACTGGCGGCGTTGCGGTTCCGGGTCTTCACGCCCGAGCAGATTCGCGACCGGCTCGACGACACCATGGACCTGCTCAGCGCCGGACCCCGCACCGCGCCGCAGCGCCAGCAGACCATCGAGGGCGCGATTCGCTGGAGCTACGAACTGTGCACGCCCGCGGAACAGCGGCTGTGGCAACAGTTGTCGGTGTTCGCCGGTGGTTTCGACATCGAGGCCGCAGAGGCGGTGTGCCGGCTGCCACCGGGCCCGCAGGGATTGCTCGACGCGCTGACCGGCCTGGTCGACAAGTCGGTGCTGCGGTTGCGGTACGACGCTGTGGCGCCGCGTTATTCGATGTTGGAGCCGATCCGGCAATTCGGCCACGACCGCCTCGTCGAACACGGTGGCGAACGCCGGGTGCGGGCCCGCCACCGCGACCACTACCGCGGGCTGGCCCTGCGCGGGCAGACCGCGTACTGGAGTTCCGACGACCTGGCGTGGTTTCGTGAATTGGCCCGCGAGCACGCCAATCTGCGTTCGGCCCTGCAGTTCTCGATGCTCGACGCACCGCAGCTGGCGATGGAGACCGCGACCGTGCTGCGGCCGTTCTGGGAGCACTACCGGTTCCTGTCCGAGGGGTATCGGTGGCTGACCGACGCCCTGGCCCGGAATCCGGAACCGAGCTGGGAGCGAGCGCGGGCGCTGTCGTCGGCGGCCTCGCTGGCGGCACTGCTGTCGGATCGGGAGTCGGCGGCGCGGCTGGCGAGCGAATGCGTCACCGTGGCCACCGATCTGGGCGCCACCGATATTCTCGCCGAGGCGGAACTGGATGCGGCACTGATCGATTTCACCGACGCCGACACCGCCGGTGCGTTGCGCCGCTCCGAGGAGGCGATCCGGCTGGCCCGCGCCCACGACCATCACGCCACCGAAATGGACAGTCTCGCTTTCGGTTTCATGTGCGCAACCCTGCTCGAGGAGCCGCGATCGAGCACCATGGCGCAGGAATTCCATGCGGTGACCGAGCGCTACGGGCCGCATATGCTGGGCGGGCTGGCGTTGTGGACGCTCGGAATCGATCGCTGGCGACTCGGGGATCAGGACGCCGCCGACGAGTACTTCGGACGCGCGATCGAGGAGTTCGCGCTGTTCGACCGATGTGTGTGGCTGGCGTCTGGATTCGACGGTATGGCGTGGTCGGCCGCCGCCCGCGGTGAGATGGAGCGGTCGGCCCGGCTGATGGGTGCGGCCGAGACGCTGCAGCGCAGTACGGTGCGGCTGGCCCATACGATCACCACCGCGGTGGGTGAAAAGGTGCGCGACGAGGTCCGCAACGTACTGGGCGACAGCGGTTTCCGAACCGCCTACGACACCGGTGCGGCGATGACGCTCCCGGCGGCGATCGATTTCGCGCTGGGCCGCGGGCCCGCTCCCGAGGACCCGACCGCCCCGCCCGCACGCCCCACGCCCGTCGACACCGCGGCGCTGTCGCTGCTCACCCGCCGGGAGAAGGATGTGGCCCGGCTGGTCGCCGCCGGGCACAGCAACAAACGCATCGCGGCCGATCTGGTGATCTCGGTGCGCACGGCCGAGACCCATGTCGAGCACATCCTGACCAAACTCGGCTTCACCTCCCGTACCCAGATCGCGGGCTGGGCCCGCGACCACGGACTGTAACCGGTACGCATTTCCGCGGGCACAGGATCAGCGGGAACGAGCCGGAAACGGCGGTGGCCGCCGCACCCTCGTGAGGTGCGGCGGCCACCGCGCGTCGGCGCGAAAAGATCGGCGCGCGTTCACAAACCGTTGTGCAGGAAGTCGATCACCGCGCGTTCGAACGCGTCCTTGCGCTCGACCTGAACCCAATGTCCACAGCGCGAGAAGATTCGCAGATCGGCGCGCGGCAGCTGGCGGGCCGGCAGCAGGGCGCCCTCGACCGGTGTCACCCGGTCGTCGCGGCCCCACAGCATCAGCACGTCGTGCTGGATCGCCCGCAGCCGGGCCCACAGCGGAACCGGATCGGCGAAGGCCGGGTTGTAGAAGGTGGCGTAGGCGTCGGCGAGCGCCTTGGTCTGGCGCGGATCCGAGGCGGCGGCGGTGCGAGCCGCGATCAGTTCCTCGGTGAGCACCGCCTGATCGAAGACCATCGTCTTCAACCAGTCGACGGCCCGCTCCGGGGTGGGATCGGCGTTGAAGTCCAGCAGGCGCCGAATCCCTTCCGACGGTTCGGGTCCCAGAATGTTGACGCCCACACCGCCCGGCGCCATCAGCACCAGCCGGTCCGCACGATCGGGATGTTCGGCGGCCAGCAGGGTCGCCACCGCCCCGCCCATCGAATTGCCGAGCAGATGAGCGCTGCCGATGCCGAGTTCGTCCAGCAGACCGAGGACCGCGTCGACGGCGATTCGCAGATAGTTGCGGTCGTAGGTTTCGGGCCGTTCGCTGGCGCCGAACCCGGGCTGGTCGAGTACCAGGCAGCGGAAGTGCGGAGCCAGCGCCTCGAGATTCGCGCCGAAATTGGCCCAGCCCGAGACGCCGGCGCCGGAACCGTGCAACAGCACCAGCGGCGCACCGGAACCCGCCTCGTGATAGCGCAGTTTCACGCCGTCGACGGTGACCCAGCGGGTGGTGTCCTCGGCCGTCAAACCCATCAGACCATCCGTTCTGTGACCTCGACGCCCATCTCACCCTGACCGTACATCGCCAGCGCGCGCTCGACGTCGTTGATCACATGCGCGTTGCCGGCGTGCGCGTCGCGCCAGTTGCGTTCGATCACATTGGGTTTGCGAATCGAGTGGCCGCCGGAGTTCTCGAACAGCAGATCGATCGCGTAGATCGCGCGTTCGGTGCCGCGCACCTGGTCGCGGCGGGTCCGCAGGCGCAGCTCGTACGGAATCTCCTCGCCCGCTTCGGCGTAACGCAGCTGCTCGCTGATATTGCGTTCCTGCTGCAGGATGGCGGCGTCGATCTCGGAGGCCGCCCGTGCGATCCGCACCTGCGCGAACGGATCATCGGCCACCTTCTGCCCGCCGTAGGACAGCCGGACCCGCTCGCGCTGACGTTGCAGATGCGATTCGTAGGCGCCCTGCGCGGCACCGATGATCGGCGCGGTGATGGTGTTGGAGAACACGCTGGCGAACGAGATGCGGTACAGCGCAGCGGTGTTCACCTCCTGGCCGGGACCCACCAGCGCGGACTGATCGGCGGCGCTGTAGGCGCGATAGGCGGGGATGAACGCCTTGTCGACGATGATGTCGTTACTTCCGGTGCCCGACAGGCCCGACACGTGCCAGACATCCTCGATGCGGTAGTCGATACGCGGAACCAGCACCGTCAGGTAATCGGCTCCCCCCTTGTCGTTGGGCACCACCGCGCCGAGGAAGGCCCAGTCGGCGTGGTCGCACCCGGAGGAGAAGCTCCATCGGCCGCTCATCTCGAAGCCGCCGTCGACGGGAGTCAGCTTGCCGGTGGGCGCATACGACGAGGAGACCAGGGTGTCGGGATCCTCACCCCACACATCCTGCTGGGCCCGCGGGTCGAACAACGCCAGCTGCCACGGATGCGCACCCAGCACGGACGACACCCACGCCGTCGACGGGCAGACGGTCGCGATCGAGCGAATCACCTCGTAGAAGGCGACCGGCGACTCCTCCGCACCACCGAAGCGGCTCGGCTGCAACATCCGGAACACGCCCGCCTCGGTCAGCTCGCGGATCGTCTCGGCGGGCACCCGCCGCTCCTGCTCGGCCGTCACCGCCCGTTCCCCGATCGCCGGGAGCAGGTCCCGCACCCGATCGAGCACCTTGTTCGCCATTGCCGGTGTTCCTCCCTGCCTCTGCGCTGTCACGCACTGGGTCGATGCCTCGACGGTAGGGGCGGGCGGGAGTACCAGGCCCGAGAAGTCCCGATCATCGGAATGATTACCGCTCACTCAGCGAAACGCCGCGACCGCTGACCGGGACTTCGCGCGGGCACCCCGCGATCCACTCGTCATGGTGTGTGAACGGCGTCACGTTCGTGGGTGGCGCACGCGAGGAGGAAGAGTCGATGCGGGTCCTGATCACCGGAGTCACCACACCCACCGGTCGCGCGGTGGCGCGCATGCTGGCGGCCGCCGGGCACGACGTCGTCGGAGCGGACCGGGTTCGGCACCGGTATGTGGATCCGCGGATCGAGGTGCATATCGCCGATGCGGGCAGTGCCGGCGCCTACCGCGGCATCGTCGACGGCTGCGACGTGGTGCTGGACGTTTCGGACGGTCCGGTCGCGGCGGTGGCCGCCGCGGCGCAGGAAGCCGGCGCCCGGCTGGTTGTGCTCGCCTCGCCCGAGCGGGAAGATCTGGCGCGCACGGCCATCGCGGCCACCGGCGCGCGGGCGTTGCTGGTTCGCCCCGCCTCGGTGGCCGGCCGGCGTACCGAGGGCAGTCGCCCCGTGGTCCGGACCCTGCTGAATGCGGGCGGCTCGCAGCGCATTCCGCTGGTGCACACCGACGATGTGGAACGCTTCCTGGTGCTCGCCGCGACCTCCGATCGCACCGGCGTGGTGGATCTCGTTGCGCCCGAGCTCGTTTCCGGCTCGCAGGCGCGGGCGATGCTACGGAAGGCCGGTCTGCGGATTCCGCCTCGCGTCCCGCGCTCCGGCGGCGTTCGCCTTCCCGATCTCGATCCCGCCGCCGCTCAGGGCGATGGGGATTTCCGCTACGGCTGGACCGGTCCCGAAGTGGTCGAGGACATCGCGCGCGGGCTGGTCGGCCGCCGCCCGCACGGCACCGGCTTCCGCGCCCGCCGCGGCGCGATCCCGTTGACCGACTATGTGATTCCCGCGCGCGCGAAGACGTCCGACGGGCATCCGCTGGAGGTGGCCGCCCCCGAGGGGCTGGAGGGCGAATTCGACGACCGCGTCGATCCGCGCATCCCGGTGCACACCGCCACCAACACCTCCGAGGCGCTGCCCGGTCCGATGAGCCCGCTCACCATCGACCTGCAGGCCGGGGCGATCCGGCTCGCCAACGCCGCGATGGGCCATATGATCGCCCTCGACGGCATCGCCCTCGAGCATTGGACCAGCCGGGTCACATCGGTGCTCGGCCACCACATCTTCATCAACGCCTCGATCGGCGTCCTCGCCGCGGACAATATGCCGGGCTGGGACGAGGACAGCATCCGCCGCGACGTGTACGGCGCCATCCCGCCCGAGGTCCAGTTGCAGCCCCAGGGCCGTCCGCCGATGCCGACCGGACTGGGTAGCACGTGGGGTACGGCCAAGGCCACCGGCCGGGTGCTGGCGACGGCACTGCGCTTCCGCACCACCACCGAAACGATCAACGCCGCCTCACATCGAGAAGCGCTGTCGCGCACCGACATCGAGAAGCTGTCCGACGCGCAGCTGCACGCCCGGGCACTGTTGTGGCGGGATCGGCTCAATCAGTCCTGGGCGGCGGCCTCGATCGGCGTCATGCTGGTCGGCGCCGCGACGGCCATGCACGCACGGGGCAAGGACGACCCGGACGTACCGATCGACGTGAACCGCCTCGAATCGGCGCGACCGATGCTGGCGGTGGAACGGCTGGCCGCGGTCTGCCGCGAGGAGCCTGCCGTCCACGAGGCCGCGCGGGCGGGCGATGTCGCCCTGGCGCGCAGTCGCTCGGCCCGCTTCGCGCAGGCCCTGGACGCCGAGCTGGCGGTGGTCGGCCACCGCGGCCCGGGAGAATGCGAATTCCTCAACCCGACCTTCGGCGACCGCCCCGAACTGCTGGTGACCGCCGCCGCCCGGGCCGCCGAACTTCCGGCGCCCAAGCGCGACGCGGTGCCCGAGCCGACCGCGCGCACCGCGCGGATGGCCGTCGGCGCCACGGTCTCGCGGGAACGCGTCCGCGATGCGGTGGTGCGATATACGAACTGCCTGCGCATGGCGGCCCGTGAGCTGGCGGCGCGACTGGTCGATCGGCACGAACTCAACAACGTCGACGATGCCTGGTTCCTCACGCTCGACGAATTGCTCTGGGCGCCTGCGGATCTGAAGGACCGCGTGGCCCGCCGGCGCGAGGAGCGGGTGCGGCTGCAGGCGGTGCGGATGCCGGATCTGGTGGTCGGCCGCTGGGAACCGCAGCCGATGTCGGGAGCCCTCGCGGTCGGCGACAGCCTCACCGGAACCGGAGTGAGCGCCGGTGTCGTGGAGGGCACCGTGAAACTGGTGCTGAGCTCCGACGACGATATCGAGCCCGGCGACATCCTGATCGCCTCGGTCACCGACACCGGCCATACCGCGATGTTCGCCTACGCCGCCGCGGTGGTCACCGATATCGGCGGCTCGGCCTCGCATGCGGCGATCGTGGCCCGCGAGTTCGGCATTCCGTGCGTGGTGGACACCAAGACCGCCAGCACGGGTCTGTCCGACGGCCAGCGGGTGCGGGTCGACGGCGCCGCCGGAACCGTCACGCTGCTGGCCGACGCGCAGGCCTGAGGCTCGCCGATTCGACGCCGCGCGAACGTATCCGCGGCTCAGACGTGGTCCGTCGTCGATCCGGCGGATCTCGAGGAAAGGAACACCACCCGTGCCGATTTCGCATGTCCTGCGGGGGTCGGTGGCCGGTCTGGCCGCCGCGCTCATCGCCGTCCTGCCCGCCGCGACCACCCCGGCATTCGCCGCACCACCGCTGGTCCATACCGCGCCGGCCACGTCGGATCAGCAACAGTCCCTGGGTATTTCCGCCCCCAACGCCCGCGATATCGGTGGTTATCCGACGCAGCACGGGGGCGGGAAGATCCGATTCGGCCTGGTCTACCGCTCCGATGCGCTCAACCGGCTGACGCCCGCCGATCAGCAGAAACTGGCCTCGCTGCGGATCGGCAAGGCCATCGACTTCCGGAGCCCGAACGAGATGAAGGCCGCCCCGGATCAGCTGCCGTCGTCGATTCCCTACAGCGCGCAGTCGATCTGGGATCCGAACAACGACTTCTATCTCATGGTGTCGAGCACCATCGCCGGCGGACCGCAGGTACAGCAGGACAAGCTCGGTGACGGGAAGGCCGCGCAGATCATGCGCGACTACTACCGCTGGCTGGTCACCGACGGTGCGGCGCGGGCCCAGTTCTCCGCGGCGCTGAAGGAGATCGCGAGTTCCCCGAATGCGGTGCTCTATCACTGCACCTCGGGTAAGGACCGCACCGGCTGGATGACGGCGATCCTCATGTCGGCCCTGGATGTGCCCAAGGGGCAGATCTACAAGGATTATCTGGCGTCCAACGACTATCTGGCCGCGAGCAACAAGGCGCAGATGGATGCGCTGGTGCAGCGCGGCCTGGTCACCGATCCGTCGCTGTTCGCGCCGATTCTGGGCGTGCAGGCCGATTATCTGGACGCCTCCTTCGACCAGGTCCGCCAGTCGTACGGATCCTTCGATCGATTCCTGTCCGACGGCCTGGGTGTGGATTCCGCGACGGTCGACGCCCTGAAGGCCAAGTTGCTGGACAAGCCGGGCCGCTGAGCCCACCCGCATCCGATCACCGGCACGCCGCGCTCACCGTCGAGCGCGGCGTGCCGCCGAGGAGAGGCAGACCATGCCGGTTCATTCGGTGACGCCGCGCTCGTCGACCGAGATCACCCGCTACGACCTGGATACCGACGTACTGGTCGTCGGATACGGATGTGCCGGGGCCGCAGCGGCATTCGAGGCCGCGCGCACGGGCGCCCAGGTGCTGGTGCTCGAACGCGCGGGCGGTCCGGGCGGCTCGTCGGCGATGTCGGGCGGTGAGATCTACCTCGGCGGCGGCACCCCGATCCAAACGGCCTGCGGATTCGACGACACCCCCGCCGACATGGCCGCCTACCTGACCGCCGCCCTCGGTCCCGGCGCCGATATCGCGAAGATCGCCGACTACTGCGAGCACAGCGTCGAACATTTCCACTGGCTGGTCGACCGCGGCGTACCGTTCAAACCGTCGCTGTGGGATGCCCCGGCCTGGGTGCCGCCCACCGACGACGGCCTGATGTGGCTCGGCGAGAACAGCTGGCCGTTCACCGAGATCGCCCGCCCCGCCCCGCGCGGACATCGGCCCACCGCCAACGACTTCGGCGGCCTCCTGCTGATGCAGTGCCTCAGCGCGGCGACCGAATCGGCGGGTGTGACAACCCTTTTCGACACCGCCGCCACCGCGCTGATTCTCGCCGGCGACGGCACCGTCACCGGCGTGGTCGCCCGGCAGTACGGCCGGGAGCTGACGATTCGCGTCCGGCGCGGCTGTGTCCTCACCACGGGCGGGTTCGTCGACAACGACGAGATGCTCGCCGCGCACGCCCCGCTGCTGCTCGGCCATACCAAGGTCAGCGCCGGCACCGACGACGGCAGCGGCATCCGGATGGCGCAGGCGGCGGGTGCGGCGGTGCGGCATATGTCGACGGGGCAGGTGGGGATCTCCCTGATTCCCGGATTGGCCGCGCGTGGAATTCTGGTGAACGACAAGGGACAGCGCTTCGTCAACGAGGACACCTACCCGGGCCGCATCGGCCAGGCGGCGCTGTTCACGCAGGGCATGCACGTGTGGGTGGTGGTCGACGAGGAAGCGTTCGAAGCCGTGCCGGAGGAACAACGCTGGGGTGTGCAGCCGACCCATATGGCCGAGACGGCCGACGAACTCGGCGCCGCGATGGGCCTGCCGCCGGGCGCGCTGGCCGCGACGCTGCGCCGGTACAACGAATTCGCCGCCGATGGAACCGATCCCGACCGCCACAAAGCGACGCGATGGTTACGGCCGCTGCGTACCCCGCTGGCGGCCATCGATGTGCGGGCCGGGATTCGACCGCCCGCCGAAGCCGGCGACCGCCGCGGCACCGGCGCGTCGGTGTTCACCCTCGGCGGACTGCACACCGACGCGCACGGCCGCGTGCTGGATATGGACGGCGCCGCCATGCCAGGACTGTTCGCCGCCGGTCGCGCGGCGGTCAATCTGCACGGGCAGGGCTATATCAGCGGGACGTCGCTCGGCGACGGAACGTTCTTCGGCCGGCGCGCGGGAATCGCTGCGGCACAGGGCTGATCGCCGGCGACGGACCGGTGCCTGGCGCCGCACCGGTCTACGCGTGTTCCGCCGCGACGACGACCTCGTGGCGATTTCGGCGCCGCACTGATTCTCGGCGCCACCGCGGCGCTGACCATCGTCTTCGTCCAGGGCGCGGCGTGGGGCGGGTCGGCGGCCACGCTGGGCACACTGGCCGCAGCGATCGCGCTCGCGGCGGCGTTCACCTATCACGTGCGGCACCACCCCGATCCGGTGGTGAGTCCGGCGGTGCTGCGGCACAGCATGTTTCGCATCGCCACCCTCGGCGCGTTCTGCTACTACCTGCCTGCTGGTGTCACCACTGTCCGGTCGCGTCGTCGCGCGCATCGGCGCCCGCGCCTCGGCCGCGCTGGGCGGGCCCGCCATCGCGGCGGGTGCGGGGTGGTGGATCGCTCTGAGCGGGTGCGGCGCATCGTATCCGCTGGTTTTCCTGCCGGGAGCCGTTCTCGCGGGCGTCAGTACGGCCCTGCTGCAACCGCCGCTGTTCGGCGCCTCGTCGCTGCTGCCGCCGGATCAGTTGTCCCTGGGCTCGGGCACGCTGATGATGGCCCGCCAGACCGCGTCGGCTGGCTCTATATGGCGGCCATGGGATTGCTGGCGGCGTTCGCCGGATGGGCGTTCCGTCCGCGGGCATGACCGGATCCGACAGTGATCCGTCGTTGCGGTCGCTACCCGGTAACCCAGAGGATGGGAGGCATGTCATCGAAGCATCGTGTGGTTATCGCGGCCTTTCCGGACGTGGATCTGCTCGACGTCACCGGGCCGGCGGAGGTGTTCGCACTAGCCAATCGGGAGAGCGGCGGTAGCGCCGACTACGAGGTGTTACTGGCCGGACCGGATCGAGGTGTGGTGCGCACCTCGGCCGGTATCCGGGTACTCACCGATCTGGCCTTCGACGACATCGACACGGGCATCGACACTCTCATCGTGCCGGGCGCGGTGGATCCGGCCCCGTCCGGTCCGGTCGCGCGAGTCGACGAGGATGTGGTGTGCTGGCTGCGCGAGGTCGCGCCGCGCACCGGCCGGATCGCGTCGGTGTGTGTGGGTGCGCATCTGCTTGCCGCCGCCGGACTGCTGGACGGGAGGACGGCCACCACTCATTGGTCGACGGCCGGACAGCTGGCCGCGGACCATCCACGGGTGGTGGTGGATCCGGATCCGATCTTCGTGCGCTCGGGCCGGGTGTGGACCGGTGCGGGCATCAGCGCCTGCCTGGATCTCGCCATGGCACTGGTCGCCGACGACCACGGTGAGGACCTGGCGTTGTCGGTCGCCCGGCAACTCGTCGTCTATCTGCGCCGGCAGGGCGGCCAGAGTCAGTTCAGTGTGCCGCTGAGCCGTCCGGCACCGGCCCGCCGCGATATCGAACAACTGCGCACCTACATCGCGGAGAATCTCGACGCCGATCTGTCCGCCGCCGCCCTGGCGAACCGAATGTGCCTGAGCGAACGGCATTTCGCGCGCGTATTCCGGCAGGAGATGGGGCTCACCGTGGCCGCCTACGTCGAAGCCGCGCGCGTCGAGTCGGCGCGACGGTTACTGGAAACCAGCGACTTCCCGCTCTCGCGCGTCGCCCGGTCCGCCGGACTGGGTTCGGTGGAGACCCTGCACCGGGCGTTCCTGCGGCGGCTGGGCACCAATCCCGGCGCGTACCGCCGGCGGTTCCGCACCTCCGCCTGATCTCAGCCACGACGACCGGACCGGGCGCCTGCCCGGCCCGGCGCTCCCCCCTGCCCGAACACTCTGTCCCCCAAGGAAGAAGGTCACCATGTCCGCCGTCGCCACTCCCCTGCGCCGGGTCGTCGGCCTGGCCGACGAGCTCCCCCGCCTGGCCGATGCCACCGTCGTCATGATCGATTTTCAGAACACCTACCGCGAGGGGGTGATGCAGCTGCCCGAGGCCGATGTGGCACTCGCGGCCGGTGCCCGGCTGCTGGCCGCGGCCCGCGCACTGCACCGCCCCGTCGTGCACATCGTCAACGACGGCGGTCCCGGTACCCCCTACGATGTCGGCTCCGATATCGGCGCCATCATCGCCGAGGTCGCTCCCGCCGCGGGAGAACCGGTGGTGGTCAAGAACTTTCCCGACGCCTTCCACGAGACGGACCTGCACGACATCCTGCGGCGTACGGCTGCCGGACCGGATTTGGTCCTGGCCGGATTCATGACCCACATGTGCGTCGCGTTCACCGCGCAGGGTGCGTTCAATCGCGGCTACCACCCGACCGTCGTCGCCGAGGCCTGCGCCACCCGCGCCCTGGCCGCCCCGGACGGAACACCCCTGTCGGCAGATGCGGTGCACGCGGCGGCGCTGACCACGATCAGCGATCTGTTCGGACGCGTCGCCCCTACCGTCGCGAGCCTGATCGACTGACATGATGGACCGATGGCGATCGGAACGGTGAAATTCTTCCGGCCGGAGAAGGGCTGGGGCGCGATCGCCGCGGCGGAACTGCCGGACGGCTGCGACGTTTGGGTGCACTTCAGCGCTATCGAGGGCGAGGGCTTTCGTGAGCTGGCCGCAGGCGATCGCGTGGAATTCGACTACGAGTCCGCACAGCAGGACAGCTTTCGCTACCGGGCTACGCGGGTGCGCCGCATCGACACGGACGGTCACCGCAGATCAGCGGAGGGCTAGCCCCCGTTCAGGCCCGGCCAGCCGTAGCTGGGTCGGCCGGTGGCGGCGCCGGCGCGGGCCAGCGGCGGAGCGGGTGCGTGGACGGCCGGGGCCTGGGCGCCGAGTTGCCGGCGCATCTCGTCCATGTCGAGCCAGCGGATCTGCTGGATGACCTCTTCCAGTTGGGCGGCGGTCTGGAAGCCCGGATTGGAGTAGACGAGCAGTCCCTCACGGAAGGCGACGAGGGTCGGCAGGCTGCTGATCTGGGCGGCGGCGGTGAGGGCCTGCTCCGCCTCGGTGTCGACGGTGGCGTGCACGATCTCCGGGTGCGCGGTCGCGGAGTCGGCGAAGATCGGGGCGAAGCGGGTGCACCAACCGCACCAGGAGGCCCAGAAGTCGACGAGCACGATCGCATGACTCGCGATCACCTGCTCGAAGTTCTGCTGGGTCAACGGTTGGGTGGGCATGGGATCCTCCCGGCGTCGGCCATCGTCGATTCCGGATTCTCCCACGGATCGCCGGTCACAGCAGGGCTCGACCGGGCGGCGTCCGCCGAGCGCTGTCGGACGGCGGCCCGGCTGGGTATCGTGGAGTCATGGGTATGGGCGACCACCCGCAACGAACACCGCTCTACGGCGTGGTGCTGCTGTTGGGCGTTCTGATCCTGGGTATCTGGGTGCACGAGCTGCCGTATGTCGGCCTGCAGGTCCTGGCCTACATCCTGCTCGTCATGATTGCTGCACCCGCCTTCGTGATGACCTTCCGCGACTATTCGCGGTGAGGGTATTCGCTACCCGGTGACCAGGGCGTATCGCAACATCGTCAGCTCCTCGGCCGTCAGCCCGTGCTCGCGCAGCCAGCGGGCGGCACCGCCGTGGTCACGCCGCAGGTCGTCGAGGAACCGCAGCATCACGGCCGCTTCGACGGCCAGAATTCCGGTACTCGTCGGCGGCAGCCCGGAATACGAGTTCAGCGCGTCGAGCCGGTTGCGTACCCGCGTCATCCGCTCGTTGGTGAGGGCGTAGTCCGCCGCGATCACCTCCGGCGCCACCCCCACCGCGTCGAGCAGTACCGCGGCCAGTACTCCGGTGCGATCCTTACCTGCCGCGCAATGGAATACGACCGCCTGCCGGTCGGCATCGGCGACCAGCCGCGCCGCGGCGACGATCTGCTCCGGACTGCCGGCGAGCAGTTGTCCGTACAGCTGCGCCAGATCCACCCGCGTCTTGTCCGGCACCAGATCCCGTGCGGCGAGTGAGGATTGCGCCGATTTGCGGACCGGCAGGTTCACCTTCTCGATCGCCACGGCGGCCAGCAGGCCGTACCCTTCTCGTTCCACCTCGTCGGGCAGCCGCAGGTCGATCAGGGTACGCATCCCGACCGAGCCCAGCAGCAGCGCCACATCCGCCTCGGTCGCCTGCTGCAGGGTGCTCGACCGCAGCGCGACGCCGAATCGGGTAGTACCGCCGCCGCCGACCGGCAGTCCGCCGAGATCGCGGACGTTGTCGATTTCCTCGAAGTCGACCCAGCGCCGGGTCGCGTCGAATTCCTGGGCGATCGGATTACTCGGCACGGCCGGCCGCCGCTTCGTCGGCACGGCTGAGCCCGCACAGCCCGATCAGATCTTCGTGCAGTTCGAACCATACGGTGTGATAGCTGTCCATGATCGGCCGTGCCACCCAGGCGTGATCACCGCCGGCGATCCGCTCGACGGCCGTCTCCAGCCGCTCCCGGTACCGGACCAGCCGCGGTGCGATCGATCCCAGCCGCTCGGCCAGGGGTCGCACCCGGGTGTGCAGTTCGGTGAGCCGGTCCAGCACCGCCGCGTCGTATTCGGCGTCGCCGTGGTCGTTGGGTGTGGACGCGTCCTTCATCTGCCACGCGGTCACGATGTCCTTCAGCTCGGCGTTGACCACGCAGAAGTCCTCGTAGGCGGCGGCCATGGCGGCGGTGTCGACCTCGCCGCGCTCGGCGGACAGCAACTCGCCCAATCGATGTCGCCCGTCGGGCGTCAACCGCACACCCGCGGGGGTGTCGGCGCACAACCCGCCGGCCACCAGGTCCGCACAGCGCGCGCTCACCTCGTCCGCGTCGCCGCCCAGGCTGGCGGCCACCGCGTCACCGCGCACCCGCCCCTTCACCCCGATCAGGCGCAGCAGCTCCAGCTCGCTCACGGTGCGGACAACCGCCTGTGCCGCAACGACTTCCGCATCACCGGCGAGGGCTCCCGCGAGGTCATCGGGCGCCACTCCGGCCCATTCGGCGAGCCTGCGCACATCGTCGAGGACCGCGCCGTCCACGTCTCCACCGGCGACCTCACCCGCCCACACCACACCGGCGCCGCCGTCCACCGTGACACTGCGTCCCGCGAGCGCGTCCACCACACCCGGTCCGCATCCGACGACACATGGCCGCCCGAGTTCCCGGCTCACCAAGGCCGCATGGGAGGTGGTGCCACCCAATTCGGTGACCACGGCGCGGGCCGCGATCATGCCGGGCAGATCATCGGGACTGGTCGTCGGCCGGACCAGGACGACGTTCTCGCCCGCCGCCGCGCGCGCCTCCGCCTCATCGGGATCGGTGACCACGACACCGAAAGCCAGACCAGGGCACGCGGATTCGCCGCGAGCCAGCGCTTCGCCCGCATCCGCCGCCGTGGTCGCCGGCTGCAGGACGGCGCGAATCTGGTCGGCCCCGACCCGCTGCAGCGCCTCCGCCGCGGTGATCAGACCTTCCTCCGCCATCGCGACCGCGGCTCGCACCGCCGCCCGCGCCGAACGCTTCGCCGGACGCGACTGCAGCATCCACAACGTGCCGGATTCGACGGTGAATTCGATGTCCTGGATATCGCGCCCGTCGCGTTCGAGCAGTTCCGCGGCGGCGATCAGCCGATCGTGTACCTGCGGCTGGGTGGCGGCGAGCTCGCTCAGCGGCCGCGGCGTGGTGCGACCCGACACCACATCCTCGCCCTGCCCGCCGACCAGCCATTCACCGTAGGCCGGCCCGTCGCCGGTATTGGGGTTGCGGCTGAACAGGACGCCCGTCCCGGACGCGTCGTCGAGGTTGCCGAACACCATCGCCTGCACGGTGACCGCGGTACCGAGGTCGTCGGCCACTCCGCGGTTGCGGCGATACGCCTTGGCGCGCACCGAATCCCACGACCGGAACACCGCGGTGATCGCCGCGCGCAGCTGTTCCCACGGGTCCGCCGGCACCACACCGTCGGGTGACTGCAACACCGTCTCGCGATACTGCGCCAGGAAACGCCGATGCGTGTCGGCGGCATAGTCGGCGCTGCCGGTCGCGGCGGCCAGCGCCTGTTCGACGCCGTCGTCGATGCCGAGGTTGAGAACGGTGTCCATCATGCCGGGCATACTCACGGCCGCGCCCGAGCGCACGGAGACCAGCAGCGGCCGGCGGATCGAGCCGAAGGTGCGGCCGGTGCCGTGCTCGAGCATGGCGACGCCGTCGCAGACCGCCTGCCAGATATCGTCGGCGATCGCGCCGCGCTCGGTGAAATCACGCCACGCGTCGGTGGTGAGCACGAATGCCGGCGGCACCGGCAGCCCGAGCCCGCGCATGTGGTTGATACTCCAGGCCTTGCCACCGATCCGGTCCCGCGACAGCGGGCAGTTGCCGTCCAGTCCGACGACGGTTTCCGATCGTTGGGCCAGCTCCGCACCCGCGGTCATGTCACTCCTTCGGTCCATCCATCGAGGCATCGAACCCCCTGCCGCCCCGGTCATCCTTCGAGAGTGCCGCCCGACCGTCCTCGGCCAGTAGCGATGGTCCCGCTGAGCGGATGCGGGAACCGCCGGCGCTCCCGTCATACCACTGACCGGGACTGGCGGTGTGCGAACGGCCCGCGCGGCGCCGGCCTGCGGCACCATGGGCCGTGGACCGCCCGACCGGTGGCCGGCGAGGTGTGTTCGACAGTGTGTATCCGGACAGCGATGGTGTGCGAAGAGATGACGGCGGAGCCTGCGACGATTCCGGCGCTGGTATCCGCACAGGCACGCCGGAACGGGTCGACCGTCGCGATCGTCGAGGGCCGCACCCGCCTCACCTACGCCGAACTCCACGCCGAGGCGCTCCGGGTGACCCGCGCGGCGATGGCCCGCGGGGTGGCCGCCGGGGACCGGGTCGCGATCTGGGCGCCCAACAGCGCGCGCTGGATCGTGACCGCCGTGGGCCTGCTCGGCGCGGGCGCCACCCTGGTCCCGATCGGCACCCGGCTGCGCGGACCGGAAGCGGCGGACATTCTGCGCCGCACCCGATGCCGTGGGCTGTTCACGGTGCGCGGATTTCTGGGAATCGACTATCCGAGCCTGCTCACGGATCAGGGCGTCCTGCCGGATCTGGATTTCACGGTCCTGCTGTCCGACACGCGCACGATGGACAGCACCGGCGCCGCGCCCGAGATCGCCTACTCCCGCCGCACAGCGGCGGCTCGACAGACAGCCGACGATGTGTTCGCATCCGCCGGAGCATCGGGGTCGCATCGGGACTCGGCCGAAACCGGTGCCCAGTCGTCCCCGGCCGGTCGCCGGTCGGGCAGCGCACCGACCGGCTGGCGGGCGTTCCTGGCCGGAGCCGAGCGAATCCCGTTGTCGGACGCGCGGTCCCGCACCGACGCGGTATCTGCGGAAGCACTCTCCGACATCCTGTTCACCTCCGGCACAACCGGCACGCCCAAGGGAGTCCTGACGACCCATCGGCAAACCCTCGCCGTGCTGGATCGGTGGGCGAGCGCGGTCACCTTGCGCCACGGTGATCGCTGCCTGCTGGTCAATCCGTTCTCGCACACCTTCGGATACAAGGCGGGCATCGTCGCCTGCCTGTTGCGGGCGGCCACCATGTTTCCGGTGGCGGTGTTCCATCCACGATCCGCGGCGGATCTCATGACGGCCGAGCGGATCACCGTACTCGCCGGCCCGCCGACGATTTTCACCGATCTGCTCGCGGTGGGGCGGTCCTATCCGGCGCTGCGACTGGCCGGCACCGGCGGCACGGCGATTCCGGCGGAGCTGATCGCCCGGATGCGTACCGACCTCGGAGCCGATCGGGTGTTCACCGCCTACGGTCTCACCGAATCGGTCGGCGTGGTCGCGGTCTGCCCACCCGATACGGATATCCAGCGCACCGCGCACACCGTGGGTAAAGCGTTGCCGGGCAGCGAGATTCGAATCTTGGATGCCGACGGCCGCGACCTGCCGGCCGGTGCGCCCGGCCGGATCGTGGTGCGCGGCCCGAACGTGATGTGCGGATATCTCGACGATCCCGGCGCCACCGCCGCCGCCGTCGACCCGGAGGGCTGGCTGCATACGGGCGATATCGGTGTCCTCGACTCCGGCGGTTGGCTGCGGGTCACCGATCGGCTCGAGGATATGTTCATCGTCGGCGGGTTCAACGTCTATCCGGCCGAGGTCGAACAGACGCTGCGCCGCTATCCGGGCAGCGCCGAGGTGGCGGTCGTCGGCGTACCCGACGAGCGCCTCGGAGAGGTCGGCGCCGCCTTCGTCGTTCCCTCCGGAACTGCGCCGTTCGACGCGGACGGTCTGCTCGCGTGGTGTCGCACCCGCTTGGCCGGATACAAGATTCCGCGCACGGTGCGGATACTCGACCGGATGCCGCGCACGACCGCGGGCAAGGTGGACAAGCGCCACTTGCGTTGCGCAGCTTGACAAAACGGATGCTGCGGTCCGTACTGACGCGCGGGGCGGGCCGACCTCGATCGCCGCTGCCGGCTCACGCCCCGCAGCGTCCGGACCGGAGCCACCGAGCCCGGGCCGGCGATGCACGCGATCACCGGCCCGGCCGCGAGTGGCCTACTTGCTGACTTCGTTGCGCATCTGCGCGGTGAGGATCTTCTGATATCCGGAGCCGAAGATCCGCGGCAGCAGGTCGATCATCCGGGCGTCGTTGCCGATCAGCACCTTCGCCTTGTCCTTGCGGATGCCGTCCACGATCGCCTTGGCGGCCTGTTCCGGACTGGTCTTGGCGAGCCGGTCGAAGTTGGCGGCAAGCGCGTCGCGATCGCGGGTGGCGCCCGCGCGCGCCTTCCATGCGATCTCGGTCTGGATCATGCCGGGGTGGACGCAGCTCACCGCGACGTTGTGCCCGGCGATCTTCATCTCCTGGCGCAGCGCGTCGGTGAAACCCCGGATCGCGAACTTCGTCGCGTTGTAGGCACCCTGGGTCGGGCAGGCGGCCAGGCCGAACATGCTCGACACGTTGACGATCGCGCCGTCACCGGAGGCGATCACGTGCGGCAGAAAGGCTTTCGTCCCGTGGGCCACGCCCCAGAAGTTGATGTTGACGATCCATTCGAAATCGTCCCAGCTGACCTCTTCGGTGCTGGCGGTCAGTGACACACCCGCGTTGTTGACCACGACGTTCACCCCACCGAAATCGCCCGCCACCTGGTCGGCGTGGGCGTACACCGCGTCGCGGTCGGTGACGTCGAGACGGTAGGCGCGGGCGTGGGCGCCCTTCTTCTCGCACAGTGCGGCGGTCTCGGCGACATTGTCGATATTGCGGCCGGACAGAGCCAGGCGAGCGCCGTGGCCGGCCAGTTCCAGGGCCAGCGCCCGGCCGATACCGGCGCCGGCGCCGGTGATCACGGCGGTCTTACCTGCGAAATTCTTCACCGCGGAAATCCTTTGTGTCAGTGGGAAGTGAATCCGCCGTCGGCGACGAATTCCGAACCGGTGCTGTAACCGGACTCGTCGGAGATGAGGAACAGCACCAGATTCGCCAATTCCTCGGGGGTGCCGGGACGTGCCAGCGGCTGATCGTGGAACATCGAATTCGACCGCGCCGAATCGCTGGTCATTTCGGTCATCACCACACCCGGATGCACCGAGTTGACGCGAATTCCCATGGGCCCGAACTCTTGTGCCGCGGTTTTGGTCATGCCGCGCACCGCCCATTTGGAAGCGGTGTAGCCGAGGATGTTGGAGAAGCCGATGATGCCGCCGACCGAGGAGATGTTCACGATCGACCCGCCGCCGGCACGTCGCATCGATCCGACCACAGCCTTCATGCCCAGGAAGACACCCACCTGATTGACGTCGATCACCTTGCGGTAATCCGCTTCGGCGAGCGTTTCGATCGGATCCACGTGCACGATTCCGGCGTTGTTCACCAGGCCCGAAACGGGCCCGAACGCCGATTCCGCCTGCGCGACGACATCGTTCCACGCGGATTCGTCGGTCACGTCGTGGGGGACGAACAGCGCCGCCTCGCCCAGCCGCGCGGCGGTCTGCTTCCCCTCCTCCACCAGCACATCGGTGATCACGACCGAGGCGCCCTCGGAGACGAGCCGTTGCGCGAACGCCGCACCCATTCCCCGGGCCGCACCGGTGACGACGACCGTTTTACCGTCGATCCTGCCCATGATCACTCCTGTCCCGTGCGTGCGGGCGCCTTGCGGCCGGTGGTCGCCCGCTTCGGCGCCGATGCGGCGACCGCTTCCCGCGGTTCGCGTTCGTCGGCGAGGTGGTTGGCCGCGATGTACCCGAAGACCATGGCGGGGCCGATCGTCGCGCCGGCGCCCGCGTAGTCGTTACCCATGACCGACGCCGAATTGTTGCCCGCGGCATACAGACCCGCGATCGGCGCGTTCTGCTCGTCGAGCACGCGGGCGTATTCGTCGGTGCACAGCCCGCCCTTGGTGCCCAGGTCGCCGGGCACCATTTCCACCGCGTAGAACGGTCCTCTTTCCAGCGGCGCCAGACACGGATTCGGCTGCACGGTGGGGTCGCCGTAATACCGGTCGTAGGCGGAATCGCCGCGTCCGTAATCCTCGTCGCGCCCGCTGCGGGCGAAGCCGTTGAAGCGCTGCACCGTGGCGGCCAGCGTCGCCGCGGGTACACCGATCTTGTTCGCCAGCTGCTCGAGCGTATCGGCCTGGGTGATGATTCCGGCGTCGAGATATTTCTGCGGAATCGGGCGCTTCGGGAAGTTGCCCAGGAACAGATACCTGTCGCGGAAGGTCTGGTCCATGATGAAGTAGGCCGGAATATGGTCGACCCCAGCGGCCTGCTGCTCGTACATGGTGTGCACGACGTTCACATACGGGGCCGATTCGTTGACGAACCGCTCCCCCGCGTGATTGACCATGATGCCGCCGGGTTGCGCGCGTTCGGCCAGGCAGAAGAACGGCGGTCCCTCGGGGTTGCGCACCGACGGTCCCCACCAGGCGTCGTCCATGAGATCCACCGCGCCACCGGCCTTCCGACCCGCGACGATCCCTTCGCCGACGTTCTCGGTGGCGCCGACCGTCCAGTCGGTGGATTGCGGGCCGGAGATGTACTGCTTGCGCATCTCCAGGTTGTGTTCGAAACCGCCGGCCGCCAGCACCACGCCGCGACGGGCCTTGATCAGCACCGGAACGCCCTGGTGTTCGGCACGCACACCGACCACCGCACCGGCCTCGGTGACCAGTTCGGTCAGCGGGGTGTTCAGCCACACGGGCACGCCGGCGTCGCGCAGCGACAGCCACAGTCGGGCGGCCAGGGCCTTGCCCAGGCTCAGCGGCAGCCTGCCGCGCAGCTTGTTCGCCACCGCCTGCGCCCCCACCTTCATCGCGGTGCGCTTACCGGCCCAGGTGCGGGCGATCATGTTCAGATCGTGGAAGTCGCTGACGGTGAAGGCGATTCCCTTCGGCCCCGACATGGTCGGCTGGTTGATCTTGTGCAGATCACCACCGAGCAGACGGCCGTCGATCGGAGCCGGTTCGATGCTGCGGCCCTGCGCGAGCCCGCCCGGGAATTCCGGATGGTAGTCGGAGTAGCCGCGGTCGTAGACGAACTGCCAGTACTTGCTGCGCGCGCCGATGTAGCGCATCATCTCCGGCCCGTGATCGAGGAAGGCACGCTGCTTCTCCTCCGGGACACGATCGCCCACAACGGCTTTCAGATATGTCCGAGCCAGTTCCGGGCTGTCCGGCACACCTGCGGCCTGTAGCACCGGATTGTTCGGGATCCAGATTCCGCCGCCGGAGCGCGCGGTGGATCCGCCGAAGCTGCGGCTCTTCTCGATCATCGTCACCGACAGCCCGCGATAGGCGGCGGTCAATGCCGCGGTCATACCGGCCGCGCCCGAGCCGACGACCACCACGTCGAATTCGAATTCCTGTGTCATCCGTCCTTCTTCCCCATCGTTGTCTTCGACGCTATGGCCGCTCGCCCGTGGCGACACGGCACGGTCCCGACCAGCGGGACTTGCGGCTGACCAGGACGGGTCCGGGAAGGACTATTTCGATTAGGCATACACCGCTACGACAGGGAGCGCGCGGATGAAGTTCTCGATGATCTTCGAGGCCCAGATGACCGATCCGACCGCCGAGCACGAGGCGCAGGTGCTGCGCGACTGTGTGGAGCAAGCCGTGCTGGCCGACGAGATGGGCTTCGACACCGTCTGGGCCGTCGAGCACCACGGTCTCAAGTGGTACGCGCATATGAGCGCCCCCGAAATCTTTTTGACCTGGGTGGCGGCCAAGACCCAGCGCATCCGGATCGGTCACGGCGTGGTGTGTATGCCCTTCAACTTCAACCACCCGGTGCGCGCGGCCGAACGCGCGGCGATGCTGGACGTGCTCTCCGGCGGCCGGCTGAATCTGGGCGCCGGGCGCGGTGCGACACCGGTCGAGACGTCCATGTGCGGAGTGGACGCGGAACGCACCTACGCCGAGGTCGAGGAGTCGCTGCGGATGATCGGCCGGGCCTGGCAGGATCCCGAGGGCGAATTCGAATATCACGGCGAACTGCTCGACATCGATCCGCATTCGCTGCTGCCGCGGCCGGTGCAACGTCCGCATCCCCCGCTGTTCATGGCATGCACGAAGAAGGACACACTGAAGCTGGCCGCCGACTACGGAATCGGCGCTCTGGTATTGGGTTTCGCGGGACTGGAGGAGATCGCGGAACTGCGCCGCACCTACGACGAGGCGATCGCCGCCCGCACCGGTGAGCGGTTCGTCTCGACGGTGACCAACGACCACTTCGCCGCCCTGTGTCCCACCATCGTGCTCGACGACCGGGAGCGGGCGCAGCAGATCGGCGCGCGCGGCCAGCGGTTCTTCGCGCAGTCGATCAAGCACTACTACGGCGCCGGCCCGGTGCCGGACGAGGCGGTGGATCCGACCGTGGACGAGGTGGCGCGGATCAAGGAGGCCGCCGACGAGCACGTCGCCTACCTGCACGAGGCCAAGATTCCGGTGAAGGCGGGGTCGACCTCGGTGTTCAACGCCGACCACGCCTACGGCAGCCCGGAGGACGCCATCGCCTACGTCGAGCGACTGCGCGACGCCGGCGCCGACGAGATCCTGTGCCTGATCCAGATGGGCACGGTGCCGCAGGAGGCCTGCCTCGAGACCATCCGGCACTGGGGCGAAAAGGTCATTCCACACTTCCGGAATCAGTGATCGGACAACCACGCGCCGGTCTCGCTCATCGAGACTGCCGCGAGCCGAGGACGCCGGATGCGGCGCAGGATCTCGGCATATTTTCAGGAGGAGAAGTCGAATGGTCGATCTCACAGGCAAAGTCGCAGTGATCACCGGCGCGGCGCGCGGGCAGGGCGCGGCGGAGGCGCGCCTGTTCGTCGAACGTGGTGCGCGGGTCGTTCTCACCGACGTACTCAACGCCGACGGAAAGCAGTTGGCCGACGAGCTCGGCGAGGCCGCGCGCTTCGTCCGCCACGACGTCACCTCCGCCGACGATTGGAATGCCGCTGTCGCGGTGGCCCTTTCGGAATTCGGCGGGATCGACGTGCTGGTGAACAACGCCGC
Source organism: Nocardia sp. BSTN01 (assembly GCF_015354405.1). Lineage (GTDB taxonomy): Bacteria > Actinomycetota > Actinomycetes > Mycobacteriales > Mycobacteriaceae > Nocardia. The sequence goes on from NZ_JADKYP010000003.1 coordinate 143,460, forward strand.
GATCTATACCGCGAAACCCCTCACCGACACCACGCCGGAAGAACTCGAGAAGATTCTGCAGGTCAATCTGGTGGGCGCGTTCCGGGGCATCCGGTCGGTCGTGGGGCCGATGTCCGAGGCGGGCGGGTCGATCGTGAACATCTCGTCGCAGGCCGGGCTCGAAGGGCTGATGGGCCACTCCGCCTACGGCAGCTCCAAGTGGGGCCTGCGCGGGCTGACCAAGACCGCGGCACTCGAATTGGGGCCCAAGGGTATTCGCGTCAACTCCGTACATCCGGGTCCGATCGCGACCGCGATGGTTCCGTATCTGACCACCGGTCCGGGCAGCTTCCCGACCCTGCCACTGCAGCGCACCGGTGTGCCGGAGGAGGTCGCCGAGCTGGTCGCCTTCCTCGCCTCGGACGCGTCGTCGTATGTCACCGGCGCGGAGGTCACCATCGACGGTGGACTCGCCGCCGGAAAGTTCATGCCGCCGGAGTTGCAGGAGGCGCAGTGAGCAGGTGCGCAGGCCACCTGCCGCCAGCGGGTCGGACCACGGCGCCGGCCGACGCACCCGGGAGTGTGGGCTCGGGTGGTGCCTCATGACGATGACGCCGCGAACCCGGGCGGTCGTCGACGCCGCGACCGCCGCGTTTCCGAAACTGGGCACCGACGTCCTCGACGCCGCCGAGGCACGGCGGCAGCTCGCGTCCCGGCCTGCGGCGTCCGTCGAACCGATTCCTGTTGCGGCCGTGCGTGATTCGGTTGTCATCAGTTCCGATGGCGCCGACATCCCGGTGCGCGTCTACACGCCGCGGGCCGGCGGCGAGCCGCTGCCGGTCGTCATGTTCTGTCACGGCGGCGGGTTCGTGATCTGCAGTCTCGACAGCCACGATCAGTTCTGCCGGACGATGGCGAACGAGACCGGCGCACTGGTGGTGTCGGTGGAATATCGCCAGGCGCCGGAGCATCGGTTCCCGGCCGCCGCGCAGGACGCGTACGCCGTGCTGTGCTGGATCGGCGAGGCCATAGCGCAGCACGGCGGCGACCCCGCCCGGATCGCCGTGGCCGGTGACAGCGCGGGCGGCAATCTGGCGGCGGTCACGGCGTTGATGGCCCGCGATCTGGGTGGTCCGGCGGTGGCCGCGCAGCTGCTCATGTATCCGATGCTGGATCCGGCTCGCGCGAGCGCGTCGTACCGGGACAACGCGCAGGGCTATTTCGTCACCGACGACCATCTGCGCTGGTACTGGGAGCAGTACCTCGGCGACGCCGACGGCACCGATCCGTATGCGGCGCCCCTGCTGGCCGACCCCGCCGGACTGCCACCGGCGCATATCGCCACCGCCGAGTACGACCCGCTGCGCGACGAGGGCGAGGCCTACGGGGCGCACCTGGCCGCGGTCGATATCCCCGTCGAGGTGCATCGCTACGACGGCATGTTCCACGGGTTCATGACCATGGGCGACGTGCTGCCGGAAACCACCGTCGCGAACGCACGCGCCTTCGCGGCACTGCGCCGGGCATTCGCTGGGCCGGCCCGGCCGATATTCGGGTGCGCCGACGGCCCGTGATCCCTACCGTGAACAGGGAGAGTCCGTTCACGAAAGGATCGAGATCATGTTTCCCGTCGAGCTGCGCGGCACCAAGGCGCAGACGCTCATGTGGGCCCACGAGCACGAGGTCGAGCCGGCCGCGCTGCAGCAGCTGCGCACCCTCGCCCAACTGGAATGGGTCTACGGCGTCCGGGTGATGCCCGACGTGCACCTCGGCAAGGGAGCCACGGTCGGGTCGGTCATCGCCATGAAGGACGCGGTCGCCCCGGCCGCCGTGGGCGTCGATATCGGCTGCGGAATGGAAGCGGTCAAGACCTCGCTGACCGCCTCCGATCTGCCGGACGATCTCCATTCGCTGCGGTCGCGCATCGAGGCCGCCGTGCCGGTCGGATTCAACGCGCACAAGGAGCCGGTGAAGGTCACCCGCCTGCAGATGGATGTGCACGCCCGCCGGGCGACCGGCGCCACGTTGCGGGCCGGGTGGTCCGCGTTCTGGAGCCGGTTCGGCGATCTCGATCCGGCGGTGCGGCAGCGAGAGTCCAAGGCGCACAAGCAGATGGGCACGCTCGGCGGCGGCAACCACTTCATCGAGGTCTGCCTCGACACCGAACAGCACGTCTGGATTCTGCTGCACTCCGGAAGCCGCAATATCGGCAAGGAACTGGCGGAGCGGCATATCGCCGTGGCGCGCACCCTGCCGCAGAACCGGGATCTGCCGGATCGCGATCTGGCCGTATTCCTTTCCGGCACACCGGAAATGGACGCCTACCGGCGCGATCTCACCTGGGCGCAGGAGTACGCGGCCCGCAACCGGGCGGTGATGCTCGACCTGGTGTGCGGTGCCGTGCGTGACGAATTCGACCCGCTCGCAGTGTGTTTCGACGAGCCGATCTCCTGCCACCACAACTACGTGTCGGAGGAGACCGTCGACGGCATGCCGATGCTCGTCACCCGCAAGGGCGCGGTCCGGGCCGGAGCCGGTGAGCTCGCCCTGATCCCGGGATCGATGGGTACCCGCTCGTATGTGGTGCGGGGCAAGGGAAATCCCGCCTCGTTCCAGTCGGCCTCGCACGGCGCGGGCCGCCGCATGAGCCGCAATGCGGCCAAGCGGCAGTTCACCGTCGCGGATCTGGTCGCGCAGACCGACGGTGTGGAGTCCCGCAAGGACGCGGGGGTGATCGACGAGATCCCCGCGGCCTACAAGGACATCGACGCCGTCATCGCGGCCCAGAGCGATCTGGTCGATGTGGTCGCGACACTGCGTCAGGTGCTGTGCGTGAAGGGGTGAATGCGGATGCGTTCCGGCATGCCGGTGATCGGCGTGCCGGAACGGCCGCAGCTACTTGCGCAGCACACCCACCATGCCCGCGCCCAGCAGCATCATGCCCGAGATCAGGGCGAAGCCGTAGGTCACCCAGGAGTGCAACGCCACCTGCATCGCGGCATCGGTGAAGGGCAGGTCGCCGATCAGGCGGAAGGTGTCGTCCGGGTACAGCAGATGCAGCACGCCGGGAAAAATACCCCACACGAGACTCGCCACAATCGTGCCCACCGGCGAGAACGCGGCCATCGCCGCGACGAACAACAGCAGCAGGGAGCCGCCGAAGATCTCCAGCGCCGCGGTCCAGCGGTCGGTCACCGCACCCACGATGACCCAGTACCGGATATCGGCTCCCCCCTTGGCGGCGAACGCGATTCCGATGGGCGTCACGATGAGCCCGAACAGCACACCCGAGAGGGTCCGGCTGGTGACCCCGCGACTTTGGAACTGCGCGCCCGGAGGAGCCCAATCCGCAGGTGATTCGAACTTCTTGGCCATCGCCCGTTCCTCCCGCATTCCCGCGCATGCCAGTGGACCTCGCAGTCCGATCGCCTCATTGTCCTGCCTCGCGGCGGAAAATGCCCGACGCCGGGCGGAAAACGTTCGTGGCGTGGCGGTCCCGGGTTGCCGGTGGTTAGCATCGGCCATGCCCTCGTCATCGGGATCTGCCCGACCGCCCGAAATTCCCGGAGTGCGCCGCAGTTTCATCGAGGCCCGCGGCGTGCGATTCCACGTCACCGAAGCCGGGGTCCCCGACGGCCGGCCGGTGCTGTTGCTGCACGGATGGCCGCAGCACCACTACGCCTACCGGCAGCTGCTCGCCGATCCTCCCGCCGGGCTGCGCCTCATCGCCCCGGACCTGCCGGGTTACGGCTGGTCCGGTCCACCGCCGCATCGCTGGGCCAAGGAGGACATCGCCTCCGACCTGCTGGCGCTGGTCGACGAGCTGGAACTGCCGCGGCTGTTGCTCGCCGCTCACGACTGGGGCGGGTTCGTCGGTTTCCTGATGGTGCTGCGGGAGCCGGAGCGGTTCGAGGGTTATCTGCCACTCAATATCGCGCATCCGTGGATCACCGCCCGGACCTTCACACCGCACGCCTGGCGTTTCCTGATGTATCAGCCGCTGGTGGCTACCTTCGGCGTGCCGCTACAGCGGTACACGCCGTTCGTCGATCGCCTGTTGCGGCTCAACGCCGACGCACGGCATACCTTCACCCCGGAACTCGCCAGGATCTACGGCGACCGGTTCCGCGATCCGGCGGTGGCCCACGCGGCCACCGATACCTACCGCACCTTCTGGTTGCGGGAACTTCCGGCCGCCCGCCATCCGGAACGCCGCCGCGCCACGATCCCGATCCGTGCGCTGTTCGGCACCGGCGATGCGGCCATCCACCCGTCGCTGGCGGCCGCGGAGACCGCGCGAGCCGACGACTACACCGTCGAATATGTCCACGGCTGTGGACATTTCATCCCGGAGGAGCGACCGGACCTGGTGCGGGATCGGCTGCTGGCGCTGGCCGCCGAAACCGGTTAGTCGACGCCGCTAATCGGTCTTGCGATCACACGCGGGCCCGGGTCGGGACCGCGTGTCCGTGCACGGGGTGCGGCTGTAGCCGGATGGTGGCCAGGTGTCGGAGGGGTCGGGCACGATGGAGCGCGTGACTACCACCGAGCTGCGCGAATCCGCCGAATCCCTGCTGCGCGAGCTGGCCGGGCCCGGGGCGCGCCTGCGCGAGGACCAGTGGACGGCCATCGAGGCGCTGGTCGTCCAGCGGCGGCGGGCGCTGGTGGTCCAGCGCACCGGCTGGGGTAAATCGGCGGTGTACTTCATCGCCGCGCGGTTGCTGCGGTCCCAGGGGCGCGGCCCGACGGTGATCGTGTCACCGCTGCTGGCATTGATGCGCAACCAGGTCGCGGCCGCGCGCCGGGCGGGAGTGATCGCGGAGACCATCAACTCCGGCAACGTCACCGAATGGGACGAGATTCATCAGCGGGTCGCCGCCGGTGAGGTCGATGTGCTGCTCGTCAGCCCGGAACGACTGAACAACCCCGATTTCCGCGATTCGGTGCTTCCCAAGCTGGCCGCCGACGCCGGCCTGGTGGTGGTCGACGAGGCGCACTGCATCTCCGACTGGGGGCACGATTTCCGTCCCGACTACCGCCGCATCCGCACGTTGATCGCCGACCTCGGCGAGGACATTCCGGTGCTGGCGACCACCGCCACCGCCAACAACCGGGTGGTCACCGATGTCGCCACCCAGATCGGCACCGACACCCTGGTGCTGCGCGGCACCCTGGACCGGGAATCGCTGCATCTGTCCGTGGTGCGGATCGACGACGCTGTCCAGCGGACCACCTGGCTCAGCCGGCAACTCGGCGAACTGCCCGGTTCCGGAATCATCTACACACTCACCGTCGCGGCCGCCCACGACCTCGCCGACGTCCTCACCGACCACGGATACCCCGTCGCGGCCTACACCGGTCGCACCGAACCCGGGGAACGCGAAACCCTCGAACAGGCATTGCTGGACAACGACGTGAAGGCGCTGGTCGCCACGTCGGCGCTCGGCATGGGCTTCGACAAACCCGACCTCGGCTTCGTGGTCCACGTGGGCGCCCCCTCCTCACCCATCGCCTACTACCAGCAGGTCGGCCGCGCCGGACGCGGACTGGTCCCGGACGCCTCCAGCCCTTCCGACCGGGCCCGCGCGGAGGTCATCCTGCTGCCGGGGCCCGAGGACCGGCGGATCTGGAATTACTTTGCGTCCGTGGCCTTTCCGCGGGAGCAGGTGGTCCGGTCCGTACTGGCCGCCCTGGACTACGAACGCCCCATGTCCACGGTGGCTCTCGAACCCCTGGTGGAACTGAGCCGGTCGCGGCTGGAGATGGTGCTCAAGGTGCTGGATGTGGACGGCGCGGTGCGGCGGGTGCGCGGCGGCTGGCTGACCACCGGGCAACCGTGGACCTACGACACCGAACGCTACGAGCGCCTCGACCGGGCGCGCGACGTGGAACAGCAGGCCATGCTCGAATATCAGAGCACCTCCGAGTGCCGGATGAACTTCCTGCGCCGCCAACTCGACGATCCCGGCCTCGCCCCGGACGCGCCCGGCTGTGGTCGCTGCGACAACTGCACCGGACGCCGTTTCGACACCTCGGTCGACGCCGGCGAGGTGGCCACCATCCGCGCCCGGCTGGACCGGCCCGGAATCGATCTACTCCCCCGCAAACAATGGCCGACCGGACTGTCGAAATTGAGAGTTCCGTTGTCCGGCAAGATATCCGACGGCCCCGAGGTCGGCCGGGTGCTGGGCCGGCTCAGCGATCTCGGGTGGGGCCAGCGCCTGCGAACCCTGCTGGACGCGCCCGACGGCCCGGCGCCAGACCATATCGTCGACGCCTGTATCGCCGTTCTGCGGGAATGGAAGTGGACACAACGTCCCGGGGCGGTGATGGCCCTGCAGTCGGCGACGCATCCGGCACTCGCCGCCGACCTGGCCGCCCGCCTGGCCCGCATCGGCCGCCTCACCGATCTCGGTGTCCTGCACACCCGCCCCGACCGGCCACCGGTCTCGGCGGCCAATTCGGCCCACCGCGTGGCGGCCCTGTTCGACTCGTGGGAGACCCCCGACCTCACCGGCCTCGATACTCCCGTCCTACTGGTCGACACCCACACCGACACCGGCTGGACCCTCACCCTCGCCGCCCGGACCCTCCGCCACGCCGGCGCCCCCGCCGTCCTTCCCTTCGCCCTGGCGACTCCGACGTGAGGCGCGGCCGCGGCGCGTGCAGTGCTCGGCGATCGATCACCCACTATCGTCGATCCGGTGACCAGTAAGTCGACGCCGGCCGTGGAGTTGACGGTCGGCGAGCATACGGTGCGGGTGTCGAATCCGGATCGGGTGTACTTCCCGGAGCTCGGGGCGACCAAACTCGATCTGGTGCAGTACTACCTGAGCGTCGGCGACGGAATCGTCAACGCCCTGCGGGACCGGCCGTGCATGCTGCACCGCTTCCCGAAGGGATTGCCGGGCGGGAAGGTCCATCAGAAGCGGCTCCCGGCGGGGGCGCCGGACTGGATTCCGACCGTGCGCGTGCACTTTCCGCGCTACAACCGGCACGCGGACGAACTGTGCGTGCGGGAACTGGCGGACGTGATCTGGGCCGTGCAGATGTCGACGGTGGAGTTCCATCCGTGGAACTCGCGCCGCTTCGACACCGAGAAGCCGGACGAATGGCGCATCGATCTGGATCCGATGCCGGATTGCCCGTGGTCGCGGGTCCAGCGTGTCGCGGAGGTCGCGCACGAGGTCCTCGACGAGCTGGGCGCGGTCGGCTGGCCCAAGACCTCCGGCGGGCACGGCCTGCACATCTACGTGCGCATCGCGCCCGAGCACGGCTTCCAGCAGGTGCGCCGCGCCGCGCTGGCCTTCGCGCAAGAGGTCGAGCGCCGCGCCCCCGACGATGTGACCACCACGTGGTGGCGCCGCGATCGCGATCCGGCACTGCTGTTCGTCGACTACAACCAGAATGCCCGCGACCACACGATCGCCGCCGCCTACTCGGTACGCGGCAATGCGGCCGCGACCGTCTCGACCCCGGTGCGGTGGAACGAGATTCCCGAGATCGAACCGAACGACTTCACCATCAACACCGTCCCCGCCCGCTACGCCGAACTCCGCGATCTGCACGCGGGTATCGACGACGCGGTCTTCGACCTGAATACGCTGCTGGAATGGGCCGACCGCGACCGGGTCGAGGTGGACCTCGACGAAGACGAAGGAGCATACGACGCATGACCGGCGCAGCCCGCATCGCACTGGCACCGCTCACCAGTGACCTTCTGGAACAGGCGATCACCGGCGCGGGAGCGCGGCTTTCGGAGCTGAGCGACGCGCGGGCGCTGGTGTGGGACGGCGGTCCGAACGGATTTCCCGATCTGCCCGAGTCGATCGAATGGGTGCAGTTGTACTCGGCCGGGGTCGAGGAGTTCTTCGACGCCGGCATCTTCGAACGCCATCCGAACGTGATATTCACCTCGGCGGCAGGCGCTTTCGCCAAGAGCGTTGCCGAGGGCACGATGGCGCTGCTGCTCGCGGGCGTGCGTTACCTGCCGGAACACATCCGCGCCCACAGCTGGCGGCAGACCGAATTCTTTCCGCATATCGGCAGCTTGCGCGGGACGACCGTCGCGGTGGTCGGCGCGGGCGGTATCGGCCGTGAGGTCATCGCCATGCTGGAGCCGTTCGGAGCCCGGGTGATCGCCGTCAATCGCTCCGGCCGCCCGATCGACGCCCCCAATGTGGTGGAAACGATTCCCGCGCAACGGATCTCGGAGATCTGGGCTCACACCGATCACGTGGTCGTCGCCGCGCCCGCGACCGACGGCACCCGCCACCTGATCGGCAAGGACGAACTGACTCAGCTGAAACCGCATTCGTGGGTGATCAACGTCGCCCGCGGGTCCCTCATCGACACCGAAGCCCTGGTCGCCGCACTGCGGGAGGGCGCCATCGGCGGGGCGGGCCTGGACGTCACCGATCCCGAACCGCTTCCCGACGGCCATCCCCTCTGGGACCTCCCGAATGTGATCATCACCCCGCACGATTCCAACCCGCCGCAGCTGCGGACGGCCGCCTTCGCCGACCACGTCGCCGCGAATGTCGCCCGCTTCGTACAGGGACGGGAGCTCGTCGCACGGATCGATCCGGAGGCCGGTTACTGATCACCGCCCGTGCCGGTGACTACCGCAGGGGGATGTCCACCCCGTGCTCCGCGCGGCGGTTGGGAGTCCCCGCCATGCCCGCCACGCTCAGCACGGAACGGAACGCGTCCGACCGCGCCGCGCTGCTCGACGCCGCCGAGGAGTTGATGTACGCGCATGGCGTGCAGGCCGTCGGGATGGATCGGATCCGCGACGCGTCCGGGCTGTCGCTGAAGCGGATCTACGCCCTGTATCCGACCAAGGAATACCTCGTCGTGGCGATGCTGCGCCGCCGCGACGAACGGTGGCGACAGGCGCTGGCCCGGTACGTCGAACGCGTCGACGATCCGATCCGGCGTGTCGAGGCGATATTCCACTGGCTACGAGACTGGTTCGGCAAGCAGGGTTTTCGCGGTTGCGCGTGGATCAATATGCACGGCGAACTCGGTGCCGAGTCGCCGGCCGTCCGCGCGGAAGTGCGCGCACACAAGGCCGCCTTCCGCGACATGATCGCCGGCTGGGTCGCCGCCACCGGATCCGACGCCGCCGACGCGGTCTACCTGCTCGCCGAGGGAGCCATCGTCACCGCCGGTATCACCGGCGAGACGGCCGCCGCCTCGACCGCCGAAGTCGCTGCCGTGCAGATACTTTCGGCCAGCCGGCGGTGACCGGAGGGCTCAGCTCGGCTCGTAGGTGAGGCAGCGGGCCGGATCGTCCCCCGACCCCGGGCCCACACGGATGTCACTGGCGGTGCATTCGAGCGCGACGTTGTGCGAGCAGTCGGCGCGCTGACACGCTCCGACCATGCTGGTGACCCGGTCCAGACCGCCCTTCACCGACAGCGGAATGAAGGTTTCGCAATCCGCACTGCCGTTGGTGCCGGCGACATTGATCGCGAACGCATGGCAGCCGTCATGATTGTACGAACAGTTGCTGACAGTGCACTCACTGACGTGGGGCATCTCCATCGTGGTCATACGAAGCCTCCCATATCTCGGCACTTCTCCTGACCTGATCACCCTATGCGCGACATCGCGGGAATAAAAGCCAGGTCAGGCTGACCTAATCGAACACAAACGCACACGGAAGAGGTAGGCGAAGCGCGTCCAAGCAACGCTCGGCGATGTGATAGCCAGAACATTGCCAATGTGGTTCGGCAGCGTTCGCGATGCACGCACGCCACCGATGCAGCCCGGGCCCGGCAGCGGTGGATGCGGCGGGTCACGACTCGTCGCCATGCCGAGGGGGACAAATGGGACGCGCGACGCCTCCCATACCCCGCGGCAACTCTCGGCCGACCCACATTTCATTCGATCGCGGTAGCCGATTCGGGGACTACTGCGGCATCGGCCCGATTTCCCTATCGGCCCCTGTCAGCACATCGTCACAGTGGAGGCACCTTCAGCCCGACGTTCAGGGCCGGCGGATCGAAGATACGGCGACGCTCCCGCTGACGCCGTAGGCTGCGGAGCGGGACCCTGTCCGCCTCTCGGAGGAGTTGTGCATGGTGTTCGGGTTACCGAAATTGCCGCCGCTACCGCTGGTGCGGGCCGTCGGGACCGTTCGGTACGCGCTGGGCGAAGCCTATCGGCGGCTGGCGCCGGCGCCGCTGTCGTTGATGGAGTTGCTGGCAGCGGGCTGGTTGGCGCAGGCCATTCATGCGGCGGCGGCACTGGGCATCGCCGATGAACTGGCGCGGGGGCCGCTCACCGGTGCGGAACTGGCGCGGCGGGTGGGTGCGGACGAGGACGCGCTGCGCCGGTTGTTGCGGCTGCTGATCAGTCACGGCATCTTCGCGCAGCGCCGCGACGGGCGCTACGCGCTGACCCCGCCCGCCCGGGCCCTGTGCCGCGACTCCCCGGAATCGCTGCGTGATGCCGCCCTGTTCTTCGGGTCGGCCACGCATCGGGCGCATTGGACGCATGTGGTCGACGCGGTACGCACGGGAAATCCGGTCGGGCCGCAGGTGGACGGCGCTCCCTTCTTCGAATACATCCGCACCGACCGCCGATTCGGCGACCTGTTCGACCGCGCGATGACCAGCATCGGATCGCTCACCACGGAATCATTGTTCGCCGCTTATGATTTCGGCTGCTTCTCGACGATCGTCGACGTGGGCGGCGGGCACGGCGCGATGCTCACCGAAATCCTCTCGCGCGCCCCCGGAACCCGGGGCGTGCTGTTCGATCTGCCCGATGTGGTGGCCGGTGCGGCGGAGCGCTTCGCGGCCGCGGGATTCGACGGGCGGGCCGAGGTGGCGCCGGGATCCTTCTTCGAATCGGTTCCGGCGGGCGCGCAGGCGTACCTGCTCAAACATGTGATTCACGATTGGCCGGATACGCGTGCCGAACAGATCCTGCGGACCGTGCGCGCCGCGATGCCGTCCCACGCTCGGTTGATCATCGTGGAAATCGTGCTGCCCCAGGACAATCGCCCGCATCCGGGCAAGTACACCGACCTGGAGATGCTGATCAACAGTGGCGGTCGCGAGCGCACCGCCGGTGACTACCGCGCCCTGCTCGCACGCTGCGGTTTCGCGCTGACACGCATCACCGAGACGGTGTCACCGGAATCCGTGATCGAGGCCCGGCCGGTGTAGGACCGCCCGCGTCATCGCGCACCGCGCGGACGCCGGCGCGGGCGAGCGTTGCCGACGTGCTGCTCGACCAGTTCGCCCCACCAGTCGGCCAGTGAGCCGACCAGAAACCATGCGGCCCTGACTCGTTCGTCCCCGACCGTCTCGGCGTCGCGCAGCAGGACGGTGGCGCGGACCTGAGCGGCGGCGAGTCCGTCGACGGCCGCACCGAGGGAACGCGGATGGGCCGCGGCGGCGGTGCGGTCGCTGACCCAGCGGTCGATCTGGACGACGATTTCCCTTCTGCGACAGTCGATCTCCGCCGCGCGAACCGGCGAGCGACGGCGGACGAGGTGAAGTTCGGCCAGTTGGCGGGTGGCCCGGGTGACCGGGTGGTCGTCGGCCTGGTCGCCGAGATGGCCACAGCAGGCGGCGAGAAGTTCATGGGCGCCGGGAATCTCGGGATGGAATTCGGCGGCCGTGCCCGGGGCGCCCGTCCCCACGGCGCCCCGGTCCACCGCGGCGGCGCACCGGCCGCGCAGCCCGCCCGGGCCGGTCCGCGCGGCGCGGCCGTACGGCTGCGAGGCGGCGGACATCGGATACCTCCGGAAGGGTCGTGGTTGCACCCGACGCCACGAACGAGACACCGGACCGCGAGCCCGACGCGGCAAGGGCAAACCGCGCCGGATCCGGTGTGCCGCACGATGCGAAGGGGGCAATCCTGCGGCGCCGGGTGCTACTTCCCAGCGTGCGCGCTCGCGGCGGCCCGGTCACTGCCCTTTCAGTGGCCTTCCGATGCCCCTGGGCCTGAGCCCCTGCCCGCCGTGGGAACTATCGCCAGGTCACGGCGGTGACGATGAGAATCAGATACAACACCAGTACGAATACCACAGCCGGGACAACGGGATACGCGCGGGTGGCCGAATCCGCCCCGCCCGCAGCGAGCGACGCCGAGCCGTATCGCGCGGGCTCGGACGACGGAACCGGTGGCCGCATCGGTTCCGGGACGCGAGTCAGGAACGATCCGGCCGCGAGGACCGGAAGTAGTAACAATCCCACTGGTGTCCACGCCGGCAACGCCCACGGCAGCGGACGCTCCCACGGCCGGCTCAGCGCCACGTCCGCACCGACCGCGAGGGCCGCGCATCCCACAATCGCGACGACACTCCCCCGCCGCCCCAGGACATTCGAGTAGTACCACTGCCCGGGGCGCGGGTCCGCCGCCGTCTTGCGCGCGAATTCGAAATGGAGGAAGGCGCCCGCGAAGATCAGCGCGACCCAGGCTGTCCGCCATCCGGATTCGACCTGCCCGGTGTCGATCGCCGAACGCACGAGGTACGCGATGATCCACAGCTGCACCGGGTAGGTCACGGCCAGATTCAGCAGCAGAGAGCCGCGAATCCGCGCCGATACGCTCTCCAGCCCCCACAGCGCGAGGCCGTACCCCATCGCCGCGACGACGAGAACCGCCGACCACCACGACAGCAGCGACGACACCACGGTCAGCAGCACCGCGAGCGACCCGATCGCACCCCACAATTCGCCGACGCTCACGGCTCCCGTGACCAGCGGCCGGTCCGGGTTGTGCACCCGGTCGTAGTCGAGGTCCTTGATCTCGTCCACCATGCGCAGAAACAGCAGCAGCACCGCGACGACGACGATCCGCACCGCGGTAGCCCATCCCGGGCGCCACGCGGAATCCGGATGCGACACCACCGCCGCGGTGCCCTCCACCGCGGCGACGAACATGACCGCGTAGAGCAGATGATGCGTTTCGTACCGCGCGGCGGTGAAGCGCGCGATCCGCGGGACGGAACCGCTCAGCATTCCGCCTCGTCGGTGTCGTAGCGCAGGCCGATACGGGCGGCCACCGCACCGCACTGGTTGATTTCGCAATCGACCTGTCCCGGAACGTCATCCGAGGCACGGGCCACACATTCGGCGCGGTGGTCCAGCTCCACGAACCGCTCGAAGGAACTGGAAACCCCGATCAGCCGGCCCGGTTCGGACACCGCCATCGCGGTGACCGTCTGACGTGCCGCCTCGAGCAGCACACTGCCGGGGACGTGATCCACGGCGTGGTCGAACAGGATCGGATGTCCGGTGTCGATCGCCAGCTCGGCGACCGCGGCCGCGCCGACCCGCCGCATCGGGCCGATCACCACATTGCGCCCGTTGGCCCGGCCCACATCGACCGCCGCGGCCGACTGCCCGGGCGGCAGCGCCGCGCCGATGTCGCCGAGGCCCAGCCCGGTACGCAACCCGCCGCGCAGCGCCTCCCACCGCGACGGCGACACCCAGGTGAAGGATCCGTCCACGATCATCAGCGGCTCACCGCCGCATTCGATGTCGAGCACCATATCCACCCCCTGCAGGACCTCGCCGCGCCGATGTCGGCGGGAAATCTGCACCGACATCACCAGATCCGCGGGCGCGGGCCCGATCACCCAGCTGTCGCTCTCCGCGACGGCACCGTTGAAGGTGCGCACCACGAATCCGAAATCCTCTGGCACACCGAAGTATTCGTGCGTGAGAGCGATCGCCGCCTGCCGGGCGGCCTCCATCACCAGCATGGGATCGTAGGTGCCGTCCCACGGCGCCAGGTGGTCGCCGTAGAAGGCGTGCATGCGGGGTAGCTGGGCGCCGACCACGAATTCGTCGGACCGCGCGGCGTGCAGCGAGGTGACGAAGACCTCGGAAACCGCACAGCGGTGGGCGAGATGCCGGGAGATGGTGTGCACATGGCTCGCGGTCGGGATGGTCGCGGTGTCGATCGTCATGGTCGTGCCTCCAACCAGTCGTGTGCGGATACCGGGGGCAGGATCTGGCGCCGCCCGCCGTTGCGCATGGGCAGTACGTGGGAACCGAGGACGATGGCTGACCAGGGATCGATCGCGCGGCCGGTAGCCCAGGCGCGGCGCAACAGCAGCGCACAGTCCTCGTCGCGATCCGGATCGAAGTCCGCCGGAACATCACCGACGTCGGCGCGCAGACGCGCGACGGCGGCCGACCGACCGAAATCCCGTGCGGGAGTGCGGGAGTACAGCTCCGCGGCGCAGGCGGCGGCTTCGACACCGCGGTCCCTCCCGGACTCGATCTCCCGCAGCACCCGCGCACGGGTGTCGGTGTCGAAGTAGATCGCGAACTCGCGCAGCACGTCGGCAGGATCGTCGGGCGAATGCACCAGATTCAGCAGGTAGCTGTATCTGCCCAGCAGATAGCGCAATTCACCGGGTTGCCGCTTGCCCGGATCGGTGGGGCCCTTGGCCGCCGTGAGCCGCACCGAGGTCGGCAGCGCGGCGGCTTCGCCGGAGACGACCAGGATCAGCGCATCGGAGATCTCGGTCAGCAGATCGGCGAGCCGCCGTCGCTCCGGCGAAGCGATATTCCACGCGAAGTACCACAACGCGCGCACCAGATGCCGGTCCACCGCGCAGATGCGCGCCGCGACGACACGAAAATCGTTGTCCCGCAACCACCGCAGGGTCGGTTCGACGGCCCGCGCCACGACCGCGTCCGGTTTCAGCAGCAGCAGCGAGTATCGGCGGGAGAAATCGGCCGCATCGAGTCCGGCCGCACCGAGTTCGTCGACCGTCTCCTGAACGTAGGTGTCTTCGGCATAGGCGGCCGCCTTGTCCGGCAGCGGGGTCGACGCCGCCAGCAGTTGCGCCAGATTCATCGGCTGCCTCCCACTGTCGCGTCCGGGCCGAAGCGCGCCAGTACTTCCGACACCGACGGCAGCGGATCGCCGAGGTAACCGCTCTCCAGGCAGTGGTCCAGGAGCAGTCGCAGATACGGCTTGCCGCTCGGCGGGCAATCCCGTCCGAGCAGGGCGTGTGTCGCGGTGGTGTCGAACAGCGGTCGGCGGGCGAAGTAACTCGTGTACAGCGCGCCGATGCGCTGGAAGTATTCGCGCTCCAGCGGTTCCAGATCCTCCACCGCGAACGAAGCCTCGGGCACGAAGGTCGCGACCCGGAAGGACGGATATTCGGCGAGGACGTCCGAGATGTCGCGCAGCGAGAGCGCATCGGCGCCGACGGCGTGAAACGTCTGTCCCGCGGCCGATTCGAAGTCGGTCGCGGCCGCGGTGATCACGTCGGCGACGAAATCGACCGGTGCGGGCGCGATCGTGGCGTCGTAGCGACCGGGCAGTGAGCGCAGCTTGCCCTCGACGATCAGCTTCACCACGGTGTAGAGGTTCTTGTAATCGCGGATCACGCCGGTGCCGGTGGCGCCCGTGACGACGCCGGGACGAACGACCGCCCAGCGCAGCCCCGGCGTGCAGCGCACCTGGCGTTCGGCCCGGAACTTACTGTCCTCGTAGCCGTTTCCGAAGGCCTGTCCGACATCGAGTTCCGCCTCGGCGACCACCCCCGCCCGCATCCCGCACACGTAGGCGGTACTCACGTACACCAGCGGCACGTCCCAGCGCAGCGCCAGTTCGATCGCGTGCGCGGTGCCGCGCACGTTCAGTTCCTCGTAGTCGCCGGCGGTGGCGTCGAAGGCCGTGGTCGCGGCGGAGTGCACGATCATGCCGACGCGGGAACCGAGTTCGGCGGCGTCGTGCCGGGAGAGGCCGAAACCCAGCCGCCGGATGTCGCCGCGCACCGTCTCGATGCCGTCGATCTCGGCACCGTCGTTGCGGACGATCCGCGCAGTGCTGTGCACCAGCCCGACAACGGGCCGGCCCGCCACGCCGAGGCGCGCCACCACCTCCGCACCGACCAGGCCGCCCGCGCCGGTCACCAGGACGGTGTCGTATCCGGTCACAATCGCACCTCCTCGATCAGGGTCACCACATCCCCGATGCGGCGCACACCGGCCAGCTGTTCGGGCCGGTAGCGCGGTAGTCCGAAGGCCTGTTCGAGGACCAGGGTCAGCTCCATCAAACGAAGTGAGTCGAAGCCGAGATCCTCGATCAGCCGCAGCTGGTCGCCCGCTTCGGCAGGCGGGGCCGGCGCCATCGCGACCACGAGCCGGCGCACCCGTTCCGCCACTGGGCCGTCCACATTCGTCATCACTGTCCTCCGTCGCGCTGGTGGGGTTGCCGCCCGCCCGAGCCGAGCAGGTCGCGGGCCTCGTCGAGCGGCAGTTCGGTATCGAGATAGGCGGCCGGGCGCAGCCAGTCGTAGCTGATGTCGAGCGTGCGCCGCCATTGCTCCCGCGAATCGAACGACGCCGGAAACTGTGTGCCCCCGGCGATCTCACGCACCGCGGCCGCGAGTTCGTCCAGCACGGCCAGTTCGTCCAGGCCGCTCGCGCCCGACCCGAGGACCTCGGAGAAGCGCAGGGCCGACGCGCGGTCGACCAGCTCGCGGAGCGGTCCGGTATCCGGCACCATCGCGGACAGCGTCCGGCCGGGCGCGACATCCGGGGGCAGCGGGCGAATACCGTAGGTGGCCAGCGCCATTCGCACGCACATCGCGATTGCCCGATGCGCCGCGATGTCGGCGACGGCACCCTGCCCCGCTTTCACCGCGCCCATCAGATCCTCGCGGGCGTTCTCCAGCACCACATTCGACCAGACCACCTCCATCGCGCAGGCGACGAATCGCTGGGCCGGCAGTGGTGACAGGGTCGCGATATCGCGGTCCGCGCCGCCACCGGCGAGTCCGAGCGCGGGCATCCGCGTGGACGGAATCGGCGTGACCGGGCGTACCGGCTTGCACATGGCGAGCGCGGGACGCAGTGTCTCGCCGCCGCGCAGGGACAGTCCGATGAAGCCCAGACGGACGAATTCGGCGAGTTCGGTGCCGATCGGCGACCGGCGCAGTATGTCGGCGACCGACTTCCGGGCGACCACACCGCGCCAGGCCGCGGCGCCGCGGTCGGAGAGTGCGAAGACGTCCCGATCGTCGCGGAGCACGTGGATCCGGTCGCCGATGGGCCACGTGGTCACGCCGTCGACCCGGGTCAGCAGAATCCGCTCGGGATCATCGGTGACGTCATCGATGCCGAATCGCCGGGCCAGGGTGAGCGTCTCGCCGAGCGTCGCGACGGCCGGGAGTGCCCGGTAGGCGTCGACCTGCTCCGCGACTCCGGGATCGGCCGCCACGATCCGATCGAGCTGTCGCGGAACCCATTTCGTCTCGATATAGGTCTCCCCGCGCGTCGCGGCCCACGATTTGACCGCTTGGAGCAGGCCGTCGCGCGCCCACCCGTCGGCTTCCGCGTCGGCGCCCATCGCGCGCAGGGCGACCGCGAACCACAGCGCGTGGCGGCTGCGCTGCGCCCACCAGCCGGACACGGTCTCGGCGAAGCCGTCGGCGGGCAGCAGCGCCAGCAACCCGTCCAGATCCACGGCCGCGCTCGACCGCAGCACCGTCGCATTCCGGAACCGCTGGCACCGGTTCAGCACGTCCTCGTCGAGATCGCCGGCACCGGTCACGCGCTCGAGTTGCGCGCGCAGTTGCGCCTCGGACCGGGTGCGGATCTCGATGCGGCGGCCGTCGGCGAACACTACGGTCGGCAGCGTCGGCATCTGTTCGTCGCCGGGCGCCACGATCAGGAAGTCGATATCGGAACCCTCGTTGCCGAATCCCTCCGCCAGCGACCCCTCGAACAGGGCGGCGGAATTCGGTGGGATCGAGACCGTGTCCAGTGCCGCGGCCAGCAGCCGCTCGGCACGATCGAGCGACAGCGCCGGCGCGGTGGAGACATTCGTCGCGGTGGTGTCGGCGCCGGGATGTTCGGTGGCGCCGGCCAATCGGCCCTCGGTGTAGAGCTGCCACATGTGGCGGCGGCGCGGTTTGCCGCTGGAGGTGCGGCGGATGAAGCCGCGCGGTCCGGTGACGACGCCGACGGTGCCCGCGGGGCCCAGTTCGCCGCGCACCACGGTCCGGGCCCGGGTGATCCACTCCCCGGGCGCGGTTTCGGCGAAGAGCACGATGCCGGGTGCGGCGCCGCCGGTCAGCGAGACCGCCGCGAGCTTTCCCTTGGTGATCCCGGTTTCGCGCGCCACCCGGGATTCGATGTCCTCCATGAACACCGACCGCCCCCGCACCTTCAGGCTCGTACCCATCCGGCCCAGTACGAAAACCTCGTCGTGGTAACGGAATCCGGCGTCACCGGTGTAGAGCCGGCCGTCGGTGATGCGGGTCGCGCCGCCGGCACCGTCGGTATATCCGAGTGCTACCGAATCGCCGATCACCACCATTTCGCCGAGCACCCCGTCGGGCAGTTCGCGGCCGTGCTCGTCCACCACCACGACGGTGGATTCGGGAGTGGAGTACCCGAGGCCGGTGATCCAGCCCGGGCCGCTCACCCATCGGTCGTCGGCGAGTGCGACCTCCGCGACGATCCGCACCGGCTCACCGGGGCGCAGGGTCGCGGTATCGACCCGCAGGGCCGTGAGCGGCCGGTCGCGTGCCGAGGAGGTGACCATCAGCGTGGCCTCGGCCAGACCGTAGGCGAGGGTGTAGGCGCGAGCGGAGAAGCCGCGCGCGCCGGTGAGATCGGCGAAGGACCGCAGATCCTCGACTTCGACCGGTTCGGAGCCGACCGCCAGGGTCCGCCATCCCGACAGGTCCAGATCCGCAATGTCGGCCGGCGAAACGCGGTGTGCGACATAGCCGAGCGCGAACGACGGCGACGGCGAGTGCTGGGCGTGCACCATCGCCCGCAGCCAGCGCGCGGGATCGCGCACGAACTGATCGGGACGCATCAGATACAGGTCCCCCTGATTGGCGACGGTGGTGAGGAATGCGCCGACGAGGCCCATATCGTGGTAGAGCGGCAGCCACGAGACCATCGCCTCGCCGTGTCGCCAGTCGATCAGCCGGCTGATCATCCGGATGTTGTTGGCCAGGTTGTGCCACGACACCCGCACACCGCGCGGGGTTCCGGTCGACCCGGAGGTGAACTGCAGCAGTGCCGTTTCGGCCGCGGGTGCGAGCGTCCGGTCGGCGGGCGATCCGGTGTCGCCGACGACGACCGGTTCGTCGGCACGTCCGGCCGCCGTCATCGCCTCACGGACCAGTGTTTCGAGTTCCACGGAGGTCACGACCACGCGTGGTGCGGCCTGGTCGAGGATCGCCGCGACGTGCGCGATGTACTGGGCCATATCGGCGAACATGGGCGGGGCGATGGGCGTGAACACTCCACCGCACGCCCACACCGCGTAAAAGGCGGCGACACAGGGGAATCCGGTCGGCATGACGACGCAGACCCCGGCCTCGTCCCCGCCCCCGAGACCTCCTTCGCGGAGCCGGCCCGCCACCCACCAGGTCAGCTCGGCGAGTTCGGCGTAGCTGCGGAACTGCCAGCCGTCGGCTTCGTCGGCGAGGTGAATGCCGGTGGCGGTGGCGGGATTCACCAGCCAGCCGCGCACCAATGCCTGGTCGTCGTCGGTGTTCGGCAGTTCACTGGGCATCGGTTGCCTCCCCTTCTTCGAGCACGGTGACGGTTCCGCCGCTGCCGTCGACCCGCAACGGCATCCCGGTCCGGACGGATCCGGTGACACCCGGAATCTGCACCACCGTCGGCACACCGAGTTCGCGCGCGACGATGGCGACATGGGTGAGCGGGCTGCCCCGCTCGACGACGAGAGCCGTCGCCGAGGGCAGCACCGCCACCCATCCCGGATCGGTTCGATAGGTGACGAGCACACCGCCCGCCACGTCGCGCGGCTCGTCGACCACCACCGCCGGACCCGTGCCGATCCCCCCACCCGACGGCGTCCCGGTGAACACCGAACCCGCTGTCGCGGCCGGGGTGTCGGTGATCGGCACCCAGCCGGCCGCCGCCAGTTCGGCCGGGCCGAAACCGCCTCCGTGGGTGACGAACCGGGCCGGTGCGACCAGGCGCGCGTCGGCGGCGCGCTGCTGTTTGCGGGCGGCGACCACGGCCCGCAGACCGGCCGTATCGCCGCCCTCGTAGCAGCTGCGCAGTTGCGGCAGCGTCAGGTGGAACACATCCGAGAATTCGTCGATGATATTGCGCCGCACCAGGTCTCGTCCCATAATTCGAAGGGTTCGCTTGACCATGCCGAAGGCGCGGGTGCGGCAGAAGCGCAAACTCTCCCGATGCCCCGCGCAGCGAGACACCTTGCGCCGTAAGCGTTCGTAGATCGCGCGGCGCCACCCGCGCAGATGGGTATCCAGATACCGTTGCGCGTCGTCGGCGGCGCGGTCCTGATGTTCCGGCAGCGCGGCCAGCACCATGACGAACAGGCCCGACGGATCCTCCCGCAGATCCGGAGTCTCGAGCTTCAGTTCGTCGAGGCTGCGGTAGCCGTAGCGGTCGATGTACTCGTCGACACGCGCGCGGAAGTCGTCGTGACCCGCCGTGATCAGTGCGTCGTAGATGCCTTCCGGGGCAGTGCTTTCCAGCAGCTTGCGCAGATCGGCGTTCTCCCGCACGATCGCGGCGAGCGCCGACATGGCACGGGCCGGCTCGGCGGATTCGACGTCGGCCCCGGGTCCGGCGACGGCGTAGAGGAACCACTCCGGCGCCTTCGGCAGGAATATCCGGGTGAGGACGTACAGCAGGCCGGTGAGGGTCAGCAGCATCGCGTCCAGAACCATCATCGGACCCCAGCGGTGCACCAGTTCCCGATCGAGTTCGCGATAGCGGGCGTAGGCCTGAGCCCCGGTGTCGGCGCTGTCGTCGTGAGATTCGAAATCGTCGTAGACGCGGTAGAACTCGTCGAGGAACCGCCGCATCATCGCGTCGATCCCGGCGATGCGGCGCAGATAGATCGCGGTGGTGCGGGCCCGGGACATCACCCGCCGCAGCGGATTGCCGAAGATGAACGGGCGCAACGTCTTCGCGATATCGTCCGGCAATGGTTCGGCCACGCCGAGCGCGGCCTCGAGCACACGGCGGTTGAGCGCATAGCCCGGCGCGATGCCGACCATGCGATACCAGTGCAGCAGGTTGTAGTAGACGCGGCCGTGAAAGTAGCCGAGCAGCACCGGAGTCCAGCTGTCGGTCTGCGCGACCTGTGGCTGCGGCACCCCCAGGGATTCGGCATATCCGCGATACACCCGGCCGTAGATATCGGCCGCGGTGGTGAAGGTGAGCGGTGAGGTGATGCCGCTGAAACTTTCGATGATGTTGGAGTTGTCCCAGATTCGCAGATCGCCGGCGGGCACCGCTTCACCGGCGCCGCGCAACGGGTCCCCCACCGCCGTGGTCACCGGTCGCGCCTGTAGCACCCAGAGCCGGCCCTCCGCGTCGAAGGCCCACTCGACGTCCTGTGGAGCGTTCGTCGCGGTCTCGATCCGGCGGCCGACCTCGATCAGCCGGGTCACCTGCTCCGGAGTGAGCGCCGGGCGGGCGCGCAGCGCGGAATCGACGTCCACCGCGATACAGCCCTGGTCACCGTCCGGACGGTAGCGAGTCGCCTTCTCGCCCAGGACCGTATCGATCGCCGTGCCCGAAAACTTGTCCACGACAAAGGTATCGGCGTCCACGGCCCCGGAGACCAGCCCTTCGCCCAGACCGTAGACCGCGCTGATCAGCATCCGGTCCGTGGCGCCGGTGCTCGGATCGCAGGTGAACAGCACACCGCTGGTTTCCGCCGCGATCAGGCGTTGCACGACGACCGCCGGCATCTCCGGCAGCGCCAGTCCGTGCGCGAAACAGTAGTTGATCACCCGCGGCGACAACGCCGACGCCCAGCATGCCGTCACCACCGACGCGATCGCCTCGGCCCCTGAGACGTTCAGGAACGAATCGAACTGCCCGGCAAACGAATACGTGGTGCCGTCCTCCACCGCCGCCGAGGACCGGACTGCCACCGGGGCACGGCCCAGGCGCCGCCACACGTCGTCCATCGCCGCGACGAGGTCATCCGGGGGCGTGGCGGTCATGATGCGCGCGCGTAACCGGGCACCGCGGACCAGCGCCTCGTCGAGATCGGTCGTGTGAACGAATTCCGCTGCCGCCGTGACGATCTCGGCAGGCATATGTTCGAACATCTCCGGCTCGACGACCAGCCAATCCGGCACCGGCAACGACGCATCGCGCAACCGACGCAGCCCGGCCGCTTTCCCGCCGGCATCCGCCGCTTCGGCCGGGCCCGCTTCGGATTCGTGCACCAGGTCTCCTGTCATCGCGGACCGTGCGCCTGCCCAGCGGTCGCTCGCAGAGTTCGTAACGGTATATCTGAAATGGATACGTTTCGGAATACCGGTGATCGGATATCCGACCGGCCGCGGTGCGCAGGCGGTCACCGGGACGTTGTCTCGATATACCGGCCGCGCTCGCCGGTGTTAACCGAAATCCGAACAAGATCGGCTGGCCGCCCGCCGGGAGCGCGGCTACGCTACGTTGAGGCTCGTGACGATCGGTGGAGGGTGTAATTCGGCGTGAGTTGGTCATTCACACCGGACGAGTTCGCGCACATCTGGCGCGAAACCGACCTCGATCGCCATCCCTTCCCCCTTCGCATCCTCGAAACCCCGCGCACCGAGGACGAGGCGGCGACCTTGCGCAAAACCCTCCAGGCACGGCTGCCGCTCGGCGCGGACCCCGACCTTTCCGCCTGTCTGCGCATCCTGGCCGCGCCGCACACCCGCGTGGTCGCGATCGGCGGCGCACACAGTCCGGGGACCGAGATCCGGGCGGTGGCCGCGGCGATCTACGACCACGCTGTGCTCGCGATCCAGGAACCGGGACGCACACCCGGATTCGGCGGGCCCATCCGATTGTCGATCGGGCATACCGCCAAACTGGGCGCCCGCATCGCCGCGCTGCTGCCCGACTGCCCGGCCGGAGGTGAACCCGCCCGCTCGGCGCCGACCGAGGCGGTACGCGACGACGACTGCCCGCGGCCGGCCTCACCGCCGGCGCCGCGCATCCGCCGCCTGCTGCTGAAACCGCATACCGCCGAAGGACATATCCGCATCGAGGCCGGCCTGGACCGGCCCACACCGCCCGCGCCGCTGTACTACACCTGGATCGACGTCGCCGAGGACGGGCGCTATCTCATCAAGGCGGGCGACGAAGTCCATATCGTGCCCGCGAGCCGGCAGCAGATCGGCACTCACCTGCAAAAACGCATTCCGCGATGACCGTGACGGGTGCGGATTCGCCGCAACTCGGGCTGACCGGACATCGCCGGAACCAGTAAGCTGGGTCGACCTGCAGCCTCACCGGGAAG
Source organism: Nocardia sp. BSTN01 (assembly GCF_015354405.1). GTDB lineage: Bacteria > Actinomycetota > Actinomycetes > Mycobacteriales > Mycobacteriaceae > Nocardia. The sequence goes on from NZ_JADKYP010000003.1 coordinate 166,701, forward strand.
CCGCCTCCGGGCGATCCCCGTCAGGCTGTGTGATTGCAGCCCGATGGGGAGCGCTTACGTGGTAACGCTCCGCTGCCGCCTCCGGGCTTTCCCCATTAGGCTGGTCGGACCGACCGATCTCAGGGGTGCGCATGACGATCGAGACCAGCCAGGCCGATATCGCCCGTTTCTTGCAGGCCGCGCGCGGGGGAACCGTCACCTTCGATCCGGCGGCCGCGCGTGGGTGCGCCGAGATCTATCAGCAGCAGGCCGACCGGCTTCGGGAACTACAGCAGCGCCTCGATTCGGTGGCGCAGCTCAGCGGATTCGGGGGCTTCTTCTCCGCGCAGCAGTTGCAGGCCGGTTTCGGTCGCAAGGCGCGCGATGCGGCCGAACTGCTCGACCAGTACATCGCCGCCGCCTACCGCATGAAAGAGGCCTTTCTGATCAGCGCCGGGCTCTACGAGGAGGCCGATTCCGCGCATGCGGCCGCGCTGCGGGCGATCTCGTCCGGACTCTCACGATGAGCGCCGAATTCCGTTACGGGCCGGCCGCATCGCCCACCGACCCCCAATACGTCAGCGCCATGGAACATTTCGAGTCCATGACGCACGAACAGATCCATACCGGGACCGAGAAGATCGAGGCCGGTGAGATTCTGCAGGCCTCCCTGATCTGGCTGGAGGCGGCCGCCACCCTGACCGGTTCCATGCCGGCCACCCGCTCACAGGCCGAGCGCATCATGGACCACGCCGGCTGGCAGGGCCCGGCCGCCGAGGCCGCCGCCGCGAGCGCGCACAGTTTCGCTGCCTCCGTCGATGAATTGGCCGCCGTCTTCGGTGAGGTCGGTGCGCGGCTCGGTGCGGTCGCCGGCGCCGCGGAAGCGGTCAAACTGGCGGTACCCCCGCCGGGCGATTCCGGGCCGGTGGATGCCATCGCCCGAGTGTTGGAGGCCGCGCACGTGATCGATGCGCGCATCGCCCAGGAGGTCATGCGTCAGGAGGCGATTCTGACGATGAACATGATCTACAAACCTGCCTACTCCGCGGCGGGCACCGCGGTTCCGGCGCTGCCCGAACCCGCGGCACAAGCCGACCCGGCCGGACCGCGGCCCAGCGCTCCCGCACACCCGAACGGCGACCGGCCGCAATCGCTCCAAAACCCCACGGCCCCACCGTCGTCCGAGTCGGAGCCCTCGATACCGGAGCAGGCCCCGAACTCGGCCACTGTGCCCGGCACACCCGCGTCGCCGCAGCCCGCACCCGCACCCGAGAGCCCGGCACCGGCGCCGCCGCAGACGCAACCCGCTCCCGCACCCGGCGATCCGGCACCGAGTTCGTCGGCCCCGGGACCCGCCGCGCCGACGCACGATCCGGACCCCGCGCCGACCCCGGCGCCGCCGACCCCTTCCGCTCCCGCCTCGCCGACCCCGACGCAGGCACCCGCGCCGTCCGGACCGGAAGGCTCGGTGCCGCCTGCTCCCCCGACGTCCGATCCGCATGCCGCGCCGCCCGTCACCCCCGCCCCCACCGCACCGGCTGCGCCACCATCCGACACCCCCGCACCGCACTCGCCCGACCCATCGGCATCCGCTCCACCGCCCCAACCCCTCACGCCCGCACCACCTCCGGCCCCACAGCCACCCGACCCGTCGGCATCCGCTCCACCGCCTCAACCCCCTGCGCCCGCACCACCTCCGGCCTCGGTACCACCCGATCCGTCGGCGCCTCCGCTCACCGACCAGGAAGGCCAGCCGGGTATCACCGGTCCCATTCCCAACACCGATACGCCGGCGACGCCCGACCAGCCCGGGGTGTCCCCGCCGGGCTGAGCGGGAGTTGAGAGCGCGAGATATTTCGGCAGTCCGGCTGTGACCGGGCGGAACGCACCGACCGCCCAGTCCGGGTGGGACTGCTGATCATCGCGGCACAGCGGTGGCAGTTCCCGGAGAGAACCTCTCCACACACGACGGCCTGGACCGCGACGATGGCGATGGCGAACCTCGGCGAACGCGGGCCCCGCTGCTGAGGCCGGTCACACGCGGTGACCGCCTGGGATTCGCGCCTCGGCGTGACGCATGATCCGCCCTCGACTCGTTCCCTCTCGCGAACGGCGTGTGATTCGCGCCCCGGCAGTCCGCGCTCGCGCAACTGTGGTGCCGAGATCCCTACACCTTCACCAGATCGTCGGCGTGAATGACGGGGCGTTGCATACCTTCCGGCAGTTCGGAGGTGGAATGGCCGGCCATGGCCTGCAGTTCGGTGCTGTCGTATTCCACGACGCCCCGAGCCACCGTGCGGCCGTCGGGCGCGAGCAGGTCGACCACATCGCCGCCGTAGAAGCGGCCCCTGACGCCGGTGATCCCGGCGGCGAGGAGCGAGCGGCGCGAATGCGCGACGGCTCTGACGGCGCCGGCGTCGAGGTGGATGGCGCCGCGGCTGTCGGCGGCGTGGCGGACCCAGAACTTGCGGGCCGACAACCGGACCGGACGCGCGGCGAAGGCCGTGCCGACGGAGGCGTCGCGCAGTGCCGGCGCCGCATCGGAGGCGGCGGCCAACAGGACGGGCACGCCGGCGTCGGCGGCGAGACGAGCGGCCGAGAGCTTCGACGCCATACCGCCGGTGCCGAGAGCGCCGCCGCTACCGGCGATCACACCGTCGAGGTCGGCGCTGCTGCGCACCTCGGGAATGAAGGTGGCGGCGCCCTTGCGGGGGTCGCCGTCGTAGAGACCGTCCACATCCGACAGCAGGACCAGCGCGTCCGCACCGACCAGATGCGCCACCAGCGCGGCCAGCCGGTCGTTGTCGCCGAAGCGGATCTCCTCGGTGGCGATGGTGTCGTTCTCGTTGACCACCGCGACCGCGTGCAGGGCGCGCAATCGGTCGAGCGTGCGCTGCGCGTTGCGGTGGTGTTCGCGCCGGGCGAAGTCACCCGCGGTCAGCAGCACCTGGCCCACCACACGGTCGAACCGGGCGAACGAGGTGCCCCAGGCGTGGGCCAGCGCCAATTGGCCGACGCTCGCCGCGGCCTGTTTCGTCGCGAGATCCCTTGGGCGGGCGGCCAACCCGAGCGGGGCGATGCCGGCGCCGATCGCACCGGACGACACCACCACCACATCCGAGCCCGCGCGCATCCGGGCCTCGATCGCCTCGGCGAGCTTGTCCAGGCGCGCGGTGTCGAGTCCGCCCTCGAGGCTGGTCAGCGCCGACGAGCCGATCTTCACCACCACGCTGCGCGCGGTCCGGATCGACTGCCGAGTAGTTACCGCTCCCTTGTCAGAATCCACCTGTGTCACAACAACACTCACTCACTTGTCACGCCACCACCGTGGCGCACGACGACAACCGGACCGATACGCCCGCGCACACCGGAGATACCGGCGTGGCGGGCGATCACGGTTGGTCCTCGTCCTCCGAGACCAGGCCGCGGCGTACCCGGGAGGCATGTTTGCGCTCGGCGGCGGAGATGCGGTCGGTCTGGTCCAGACGGGGGTCGGTCCCGCGCCCGGTCATCACCATATCGACGCCGGCCGAAATCTGCGGCTCCCATTCGAAGCTCACATCACCGATGGTGACCTCGGCGCCGGGCACCGCACCCTGGCGGACCAGTTCGTCCTCGACGCCGAGGCGTGCGAGCCGGTCGGCGAGGTAGCCGACGGCCTCGTCGTTGTCGAACTGCGTTTGGCGCACCCACCTTTCGGGGCGCTCACCGCGGACGATGAATCCGCCCTCGACCTCCGGATCGGGCACGACGGTGAAGCCGGTCTCCCCGGCCACGACGGGCCGGATCACCGGGCGCTTCGGCGCCGCCTTCGGATGCGCCTCGCGATATTCGCGGACCATATCGGCCAGCGCGAACGTCAACTGGCGCAGACCTTCCCGGCTCACCGCGGAAATCGTGAACACCGGCCAGCCGCGTTCGGTGAACTCGGGTGTCACCATCTCGGCCAATTCGGCGGCGTCGGGGATATCGGCCTTGTTGAGGATGACCACGCGGGGCCGGTCGGCCAGATCGCCCAATCCGGCATCGGCCTGCAGGGCCGGGCGGTAGGCGGCCAGTTCGGCCTCGAGCGCGTCCACATCGGAGATCGGGTCGCGGCCGGGTTCCAGTGTCGCGCAATCGACTACGTGGGCCAGCACCGCGCACCGCTCGAGGTGCCGCAGGAAGTCCAGGCCCAGGCCGCGTCCATCGCTGGCGCCGGGGATCAGGCCCGGCACATCGGCGACGGTGAAGGTGGTGTCACCGCTGGAGACCACGCCGAGATTCGGCACCAGCGTGGTGAACGGGTAATCGGCGATCTTGGGCTTGGCCGCCGAGAGCACCGAGACGAGTGAGGACTTGCCGGCCGACGGGAAGCCGACCAGGCCGACATCGGCCACGGACTTGAGTTCGAGAACGAGGTCGCGCTCCTCGCCGTCCTCACCCAGCAGGGCGAAGCCCGGGGCCTTGCGGGCGCGCGACACCAGCGCCGCGTTGCCGAGACCGCCGCGGCCACCGCGGGCCGCCACGAACCGGGTCCCCGCGCCGACCAGATCGGCCACGACCTCACCGTCGTCATCGATGACGACCGTGCCGTCGGGCACCTTCAGCAGCAGTTCCCCGCCCTGTTTGCCGTCGCGGTTGCCGCCCTCGCCGGGTTTGCCGTTACCGGCCTTGGCGTGCGGGTGAAAGTGGAAGTCCAGCAGCGTGTGCACATTCGGGTCGACTTCGAGGATCACATCCCCGCCGTTGCCGCCGTTGCCACCGTCGGGTCCACCGAGCGGCTTGTACTTCTCCCGATGCACCGAGGCACAGCCGTGACCGCCCTTACCGGCGCGGACGTGCAGTACCACACGATCGATGAATTTGGACATGCCAGCTGAACCTCTGTGTTTCGGTGGACGGTGGTGGTGAGCCTCCCGGAACGGCGAACGGGCCAGGGTTTATCTGCTAAACCCTGGCCCGCTTCGAAAAGTGTGTGGAGAAGGCTCCGGCGCGGCAGAGTTCTACCCACCCCGCCGGCTCCGCCGGCCCCCTAGGCCTGCGCCGGCTCCGGTACCACGATGTTGACGGTCTTGCGGCCGCGCTTGGTGCCGAACTGGACCGCGCCCGCCTCGAGGGCGAACAGTGTGTCGTCGCCGCCACGACCGACGTTGACGCCGGGGTGGAAGTGGGTTCCGCGCTGGCGAACCAGGATCTCACCGGCCTTGACGGCCTGGCCGCCGAAGCGCTTCACGCCGAGCCGCTGAGCATTGGAATCGCGACCGTTGCGAGAGCTGGACGCACCCTTCTTATGTGCCATGGCTGAAAACTCCTCGATTCGAAACCGGGTGGTTTCGCTAGGTCGAAATTACTTGATGCCGGTGACCTTCAGGACCGTCAGCTTCTGACGGTGGCCCTGACGCTTGTGGTAGCCGGTCTTGTTCTTGAACTTGTGGATCCGGATCTTCGGGCCCTTGGTCTGCTCGACCACTTCGGCGGACACCGAAACCTTGGCCAGCTTGTCGGCATCGGTAGTCAGCTCGGCGCCGTCAACCACCAGCACCGGCGACAGCGATACGGCCGTGCCCGGTTCACCCTCGATCTTCTCGACCTTCACCAGGTCACCGACCGCGACCTTGTACTGCTTTCCGCCGGTCTTGACGATCGCGTACGTTGCCATCGGTCGGCTGCCCTCTTTCCTCAACTAGTGCTCGGCACTCTGCTCACACGGCCGCCTGCCGGTGGACACCGGAAACCGCCGTACGACTGGTCTGATAGTCACCGCCGCCTCGGTACTTCTTCCGCACCGGAGGGCTCGTTTCGAGCCGGATCTCATGACAGCGCAGCGTTTTCTCAACACAACACGGTGCTGTCACCGGGCAGCGACTGTCCAAGATTACAGGACTGCCACCCCCCGCACCAAACCGGGTCGCCACCACTTCGAACGCGGTCCGCCGCGGCGCCCCGCCCGCCGTGCGGGCGGGGCCTGTGCTGCGAGTTCTCCGGTCCGGCGACCGGATCAGTTCGGCGATTCCGGCGCGCCCGCGGCGCGCCCGGCTGCCCGCCGACGGGTCCGCTGCCGCGGGGTCACCTCGGCCGGAGCCAGCTCGTCGAGCGAGAACTTCGGCGCGCTGTCCTGATCGGCGTCGGTCAGCACGAAGACCGCGCCCCGGCTGTCGGTCGACGGAGCCGACGCGGTGCGCGCCACCCGGCGACGGCCACGACGGGCACCCGTTTCCAGAGCCTGCTCGGCGGGCTTCGCATCGGCCGGCGCGGGAGTAACCGCGGGCTCGGCCGGCGCCGGGTGTGCACCGGCCCGGCCGGTCACCGCGGGTCGCTCGGGCTCCGCGACCGGCTCGGCAGCAGATTCGACCGCCACCGGCTCGGTGCCGCCTCGTTCGGCGACCACCTGTTCGGCGACCACCGCCTCGGCCGCTTCAACTTCGGCGGACCCGGCTCCGGCGGACTCGGCTTCGGCGACCTCGGCCGCCGCGGCCCGCCCGCGTCCCCGGCGCGAATCCCGTGAATCCTTGGCCTGCGGCCGCGATTCGGTCTTCGCCTCGACCGGCGCACCGGCCTCGGCCACCTCGTCGTCGGCGTGATGCGCGGCCATCGCGAGCGCGACCGGATGGGCGCGCTTGGCGGCCGCATCCTCCTCGGGATGCGCATCCGCGGTGTCCGGCGCGGCGGTGCTCGCCGGCTTGGTGTCCTTGTCGCGGTCCTTGTCCTTACGGCGGCGACGGCCTTCGCGGCGTCCGGGCCCCTCCTCGGCGGCTGCGGTCTCGACCGGATAGTTGTGCACGATGATGCCGCGGCCGTGGCAGTGCTCACAGGTGGTGGAAAATGCCTCGACCAGTCCGGTGCCCAGCTTCTTGCGGGTCATCTGGACCAGGCCGAGCGAGGTGACCTCCGACACCTGATGGCGGGTGCGGTCGCGCCCCAGCGCCTCGGTCAGGCGACGCAGCACCAGATCCCGGTTGGATTCCAGCACCATATCGATGAAGTCGACGACGATCATGCCGCCGATATCGCGCAACCGCATCTGGCGCACGATCTCCTCGGCGGCCTCCAGATTGTTGCGGGTGACCGTCTCTTCCAGGTTGCTGCCACCGGATCCGGTGAATTTGCCGGTGTTGACGTCGATCACGGTCATCGCCTCGGTGCGGTCGATGACCAGCGTGCCGCCGGAAGGCAGCCACACCTTGCGATCGAGAGCCTTCGCCAGCTGCTCATCGATGCGCAGGCTGCCGAAGACATCCACGCCGGCGGGGGCGGTGGGGTGGGAACCCGCACCGTTCTCGTAGCGCTCGACCCGGGCCAGCATGTCCGGAGCGACGGTGCGGACGTAGTTCTCGACCGTCGTCCACGCCCGGTCGCCCTCGATAACCAGCTTGGAGAAGTCCTCGTTGAACAGGTCCCGGACGACCTTCACCAGCAGGTCCGGCTCTTCGTACAGGGTCTTCGGCGCGCCCGACCCGTTCTCGGCCTGCTTCTCGATGGTCTTCCAGGTCGCCTGCAGCCGCTCGACGTCGCGAGCCAGCTCGGTCTCGCTCACGCCCTCGGACGCGGTGCGGATGATCACTCCGGCGTCCTGCGGGACGATGTCGCGCAGGATCTCCTTGAGCCGCTTGCGCTCGGTGTCGGGCAGTTTGCGGCTGATACCGGTCGAGGTCCCGCCCGGGACATAGACCAGGAAGCGACCGGCCAGGCTGATCTGCGTGGTCAGCCGGGCGCCCTTGTGCCCGACCGGATCCTTGCTGACCTGCACCAGAACGGTGTCGCCGGGTTTGAGGGCCTGCTCGATCTTGCGTTCCTTGCCGCCGAGCCCGGCGGCCTCCCAGTTCACCTCACCGGCGTAGAGCACGCCGTTGCGGCCGCGGCCGATGTCGACGAACGCAGCCTCCATGCTGGGCAGCACGTTCTGCACCTTGCCCAGGTAGACGTTGCCGACCATGGACGCGGTGCCGGTGTTGGTGACGAAGTGCTCGACCAGGATGTTGTCCTCGAGCACCGCTACCTGGGTGGTCGCACCGACATGCGAATGCTCGCCGGCCGGGAACGACTTCTCGCGGACCACCATGACCCGGTCGACCGCCTCGCGGCGGGCCAGGAATTCCGATTCGGTGAGGATCGGTGGGCGACGGCGACCGGCCTCGCGACCGTCGCGACGGCGCTGCCGCTTGGCCTCCAGCCGGGTCGACCCGCTGATGCCCTGCACCTCGTCGACCGTGCGGCGCTTGTTACGCGGTTCCCGCTCGTGCACGACGGTGTTCGGCGGATCGTCGTCGGCGGGCTCGGATTCGTTGTCCTCACCGGCCTTGCGGCGGCGACGGCGACGGCGACGACGGGTGGAACCCTCCGGCGTCGAACCCGAGTCGTCGTCACCCTCCTCGCCGGTCTGCTCGGCGGCGGTCTCCTCGGCGGATTCGTCGGAGTCGGCGTGCGCCTCGGTGTCCTCGTCGTCGGATTCGTCGTCCGACTCGTGATCGGCGTGCTGTTCGCCCCGGCCCCGGCCGCGACCGCGCCGGCCCCGGCGGCGGCGGCGCGAACGACCACCGTCCTCCTGCTCGTCGCGCGACTGCTCGTCGTCCCAGTCGCCGGATTCGGTGTCGGTCTCTGCTGCCGCGACGGTCTCGGGCTCCGCGGGGACTTTCTCCGGCGCGGGTTCGGCGGCCTTTTCGGTAGCTTTCTCGGCGGCCTTCTCCGCAGCCTTTTCAGCGGCCTTTTCGGCGGCTTCGGCCTCGCGCTCGGCACGCCGGCGGCGGCGCATCTCCTCAGCGGCCGCGGCATCCGGCGGCAGGAACAGCGGCGCGGCCGCGATACTCGCCGGCTCGAAGACGACCGGCTCCTCGCGCTGCGGGGCGGGCTGCTGGAACGGGCTGGTGAACAGCGACGTGTGCGGCGCCGATCCGGGCTCGGCGGATGCCGCGGGCGACTCCGTCGCTACCGGCGATCCTGCCGGGTTCGCGGTGCCGGCGGTCTCGACGACGTCCGCGGCCTGCGCGGTGTCGGCGACCTCGGTTTCGGCGACCCAGGTGGCTGCGCCGGACTCGCTCGGCTCGGGCTCGCCGGCCGCATCCGGCGCGGTGAGGGTCTGCGCGGTATCGGCCGCGGCGGTGGATGTGGTCGCCGGAGACGCGCTCTCGGCGGGTGCCGGAGCAGGCGTCTCGGCCTGTCCGGTCGTCGGCTCGGCCACCGGTTGCTCGGTGCCGGCCGGTGGGGGAACGAGCGCGTCGCGCACGGATTCGGCGACGGTTCGGTCCAGGCTGGATTGGGCGCTGCGAGCTTCGGCACCCAGTTCGGTCAGATGGGCAAGGATGCGTTTGCTGGTGGTACCCAGAAGTTTCGCCAGCGCGTGCACCCGGATACGTTCGGGCAACTGCGCTGCCTCCCCTACCCCGGCCACCTCGGTAGAGGTGGAATCACCATTGCTCTGCGACGTTCCTTGCGGCTCTTGATCGGCCACGAAATCTCCTCGGGCCCCCGGGCGCGTCCCACTCGTACGAGAGTGACGCGGCCGACGCGGGGGCGCTGTCCGTTCGCCTCACGCCTGTGGCGCAAGGTCTGATGGTCTCGCCCCGCGTGCCCGGTTATCACCTGTCGTACGTCGTTCGGGCTAACTGGTCACGCGGCGCCTGGCTGTTGGCTTTCACACCTGAGCTCGAGCGCTCATCCAGCGTGCCGCCGAACAGCCGAGTCTTGGAGCCGTCCGGGGCAGCGATGATCGGCGTCGAGCCGCGGTGCCATTCGGTTGCGTTCGCCACCTGCCCCGATAGGCGGGCGTCGATCACATCCGCTTCCAGTATCCCACACAGCGACCCACTGGTACGTCATCGGAGCGTGCCCGCACCGTTTCCGCAGTCCGACCGGCGGAACTTTCCTACACCTGAGTAGGTTCGGCAAGTCCCGGAGGCCGAAGAGCAGAGCTTCAGAACCAGAGCGCGATCTCGCGCTTCGCGGATTCGGGGGAATCGGAGCCGTGCACGAGGTTGAACTGGGTTTCCAGGGCGTAGTCGCCGCGGATACTGCCGGGGACGGCCTTCTCGACGGGGTCGGTGCCGCCGGCGAGCTGGCGGAAGGCGGCGATGGCGCGCGGACCCTCGAGGATGGCCGCGACGACCGGGCCGGAGGTGATGAATTCGATCAGCGAGCCGTAGAACGGCTTGTCGGCGTGTTCGGCGTAGTGGGCGGCGGCACGTTCCTCGGAAACCTGCTCGAGCTTGAGGGCCGCGATCTTCAGGCCTTTGCGTTCGATGCGGGTGATGATCTCACCAACCAGGCCTCGGGCCACGCCGTCCGGCTTGATGAGTACCAACGTCTGCTCAGTCACGGCGACACTCTAACCGGCGCTGCCACCGGATTCCGAACCGAGCCGTCAGGATGAGCCCTGCATCCGCTGGCTGGGCAGCAGACCCTGGTCCATGCGGCGTTTGACATCGGAGCGCAGCACCAGAATGAACGCCCACACCGCCGCGAACACGACGCCGATGATGCCGATCGACAGATGAATGAACCCGCCGGCCAGCACCAGCACCTGCAGGCCGAGATTGAACGGCACGGCCCAGGAGCGGCGCTGCATTCCGGAGCCGACGAACATCAGGACGGCCAGGCCGACCAGATAGGTCACCGACCACCAGCTGAGGCCGCCCCCGACGGCCCCGACCACCGGCAGCGCCAGCAGCACGGTGATGGCCTCGAGTACCAGCGCGCCGGCCATCACACCGCGAAAACCCTTCCACGGGTCGGTCGCGGGCGCGGGTACACCCGGCTTCGGTGCGCCGGCCTCGCCGCGCACATCGTCCTCGCTACCCACGTCTGCCTCCTCCGCGCCGGCTTGCCGATGCCCTCGTCACCAGCTTCCCACCGCCTCCGGCCCGCTGCTTCACGCGGGGTCCTTCCCGAACAGCGAGCGCGCCGCACCCGCGGTGACCACCGAGCCGGTGACCACGATGCCCGCGCCGGATACCGGTTCGCCGGCGTCTCCCGCTTCCTCGGCGATGGCGATGGCGGTTTCGACCGCATCGGCGAGGCTGTTCGCGGTGACGACTCGCTCGTCGCCGAAGCGCTGGACGGCCAGGTCGGCGAGTTCGTCGACGCCCAGCGCCCGCGGTGAGCCGTTGGTGGTGACGACGATCTCGTCCAGCACCGGCTCCAGCGCGGCGAGGATGCCGGCCGCGTCCTTGTCGGCGAGCACCGCGACCACACCCACCAGCTTGCGGAAGTCGAATTCGTCGGTGAGCGTCGCGGCCAGCGCCCGCGCACCGGCGGGGTTGTGCGCGGCGTCGATGAAGATGGTGGGCGCGCTGCGCATCCGTTCCATCCGGCCGGGGCTGGCCGCCGCGGCGAATCCGGCCCGCACCGCGTCGATGTCGAGCTGCTTCTGCGAGCCGGCGCCGAAGAACGCCTCCACCGCGGCCAGCGCCAGCGCCGCGTTGTGCGCCTGGTGTTCGCCGTGCAGCGGCAGGAAGATCTCGTCGTAGACCCCGCCGAGCCCCTGGATCTCCAGTACCTGACCGCCGATCGCGATGCGTCGGGTCAGCACCCGGAACTCGGAACCGGCGCGGGCGACCGCGGCGTCGGCCTCCACCGCGCGACGCAGCAGCACCTCCATCGCCTCGGGGTCCTGTTCGGCGATGATGGCGACGGTGTCGCGCGGAATCAGCAGATCCTGCCGCGATTTCTTGATGATCCCGGCCTTCTCGCCGGCGATCGACGCCAGATCCGGCCCCAGATAGTCGGTGTGATCCAGGCCGATCGGCGTGATCACCGCGACCTGCCCGTCGATGACGTTGGTCGCGTCCCAGGTGCCGCCCATCCCGGTCTCGACGACCGCGACATCGACCGGCGCCTCGGCGAACGCGGCGTACGCCATCGCGACCAGGACCTCGAATTTGCTCATCCGGGGTCCCGGTCCGTCACCGAGGGTGCCGTCGGTCGAGCGCGCGTCGATCATCTCGACGTAAGGCAGCAGTTCCCGATAGATCTCGACGTAGCGAGCCGGGGTGATCGGCGCGTTGTCGACGGCGATGCGTTCGGTCGCCAGTTGCAGATGTGGGCTGGTGAACCGGCCGGTGCGCCGGTGCAGGGCGGTGAGCAGTGCGTCGACCATGCGGGTGACCGAGGTCTTGCCGTTGGTACCGGCGATGTGGATGGCGGGATAGCTCTGCTGCGGGGAACCGAGCAGATCCATCAGGGTCGCGATCCGGGTCAGCGACGGCTCGATCTTGGTTTCGCCCCAGCGCTGGTCGAGTTCGGCCTCGACCAGCGCCATTTCGGCGAGGTCGACCGGCGAGGGACCGGTGCGCAGCCGGTCCGCACCGCCGGCGAGCGGTTCGTGGTCGAAACCTTCGCCGCCGCTCACTTGTTCGCCACCGACTCCGCGATCTGCGCCAGCCGCGCCCCGATCCGGGTCACCTCGGATTCGGCGACCTCGCGGCGGGTGCGGATCTTGGCGACCACCTCGTCGGGCGCCTTGGCCAGGAATGCCTCGTTGCCGAGTTTGGCGGTGGTGGCGGCGAGGTCCTTCTGCGCGGCCGCGAGGTCCTTCTCCAGCCGGCGGCGTTCGGCGTCGAGGTCGACCGTGCCGGAGGTGTCCAGTTCCACGGTGACGGTGGCGCCGGACAGGCGCACCTCGACCGCGGCGGTCGCGGAGAAATCGGCGTCCGGTTCGGTGAGCCGCGCCAGGCTGGCGATTTCGGCGTGCAGCCCGGTGAGGTCGGCGGTATCGATGCCGATCAGCTTCGCGGCGACCTTCTGCTTGTCGGTCAGACCCTGATCGCTGCGGAACCGGCGGATCTCGGTGACGAGCTTCTGCAGATCCGCGATGCGCTGTGCCGCAACGGTATCGGTGGCAACACCCGAGGGCTGCGGCCATGCGGCGATCACCAGGGAGTCGTCCGCACCGGCCTCGGTGAGGGCCTGCCACAGCGTTTCGGTGACGAACGGGATGGCCGGGTGCAGCAGGCGCAGCACCGAATCCAGCACGTTGCCGAGGACGATGCGCGTGCTCGCGGCCCGCTCCTCCGATTCGGCGAACTGCACCTTCGCCAATTCGAGGTACCAGTCGCACAGTTCGTCCCAGGCGAAGTGGTACAGCGCCTCACAGGCCTTGCCGAATTCGTAGCGGTCGAAGGCCCCGTCCACCTCGGCGCGCACCTCGTCGAGCCGGTCGAGGATCCAGCGGTCGGTGTCGGTGAGGCCGGCGCGTTCGGGCAGGTCGCCCGGCGCGGCACCGTTCATGAGCGCGAACTTGCTGGCGTTGAACAGCTTCGTGATGAAGTTGCGCGACGCCTGCACGTGCGGCGGCCCGACCGACAGGTCGCTACCCGGCTGCGCGCCCCGCGCGAGGGTGAAACGTGTTGCGTCGGCACCGTATTCGTCGATCCACAGCAGCGGGTCGACGCCGATTCCCTTGGACTTGGAGTATTTGCGGCCGAATTCGTCGCGGATGAGGCCGTGCAGGAAGACGTCGTCGAACGGAACCTGCTGCCGCCCGGAGTCCTTCCCGGCGGCAATGACCGGATCGTCGGAGACGAACATGCCGAACATCATCATCCGGGCCACCCAGAAGAACAGGATGTCGTAGCCGGTGACCAGCACGCTGGTGGGATAGAACTTCGACAGTTCGGGGGTGGCGTCCGGCCAGCCCATGGTGGAGAAGGGCCACAGACCGGAGGAGAACCAGGTGTCGAGGACGTCCGGGTCCTGCACCCAGCCCTCGGGCGCCTGCTCGTCGGGGCCGACGCACGCGATCTCGCCCTCGGGGCCGTACCAGATCGGGATGCGGTGGCCCCACCACAGCTGGCGCGAGATGCACCAGTCGTGCATGTTGTCGACCCACTCGAACCAGCGCGGTTCCTGGCTGGCCGGGTAGATCGTCACCGCACCGTTGCGCACGGCGTCACCGGCGGCCTTGGCCAGCGATTCGACCTTCACCCACCACTGCATCGACAGCCGCGGTTCGATCGGCTCGCCGGAGCGTTCGGAGTGCCCGACGCTGTGCACGTACGGCCGCTTCTCGGCGACGATGCGCCCCTCGTCGGCCAGCCGCTCGCGGATCTTGACGCGCGCCTCGAACCGGTCCATGCCGTCGAATTCGGTTCCGGTGTCGGCGATCTTGCCGGTCTTGTCCATGATGGTCGGCATCGGCAGGTTGTGCCGCAGGCCGATCTCGAAGTCGTTGGGGTCGTGCGCGGGGGTGATCTTCACTGCGCCGGAACCGAATTCGGGGTCGACGTAGTCGTCGCCGACGATCGGGATCTGGCGGCCGGTGATCGGGTGATGGACGGTGGTGCCGATCAGCGACTTGTATCGCTCGTCCTCCGGATGCACCGCGACCGCGGTGTCACCGAGCATGGTTTCGACCCGGGTAGTGGCCACGATCACGTGCGGTTCGTCGTCGTTCAGCGAGCCGTAGCGCAGTGAGACGAGCTCACCCTCGACGTCCTCGTATTTCACCTCGACGTCGGAGATGGCGGTCTCGAGCGAGGGCGACCAGTTGACCAGGCGCTCGGCGCGGTAGATCAGCCCGGCGTCGTAGAGGCGTTTGAAGATGGTCTGCACCGCGCGGGACAGGCCCTCGTCCATGGTGAAGCGGTCGCGGCTCCAGTCGACACCGTCGCCGAGGCGGCGCATCTGGCCCTGGATGGCGCCGCCGGATTCGCGCTTCCAATCCCAGACCTTGTCGACGAACAGTTCGCGGCCGAAGTCTTCCTTGGTCTTGCCGTCGACGGCGAGTTGCTTCTCGACCACGGTCTGGGTGGCGATACCGGCGTGGTCCATACCGGGCAGCCACAGCACTTCGTAGCCCTGCATCCGCTTGCGGCGGGTGAGCAGGTCCATCAGGGTGTGGTCGAAGGCGTGGCCCATGTGCAGGTTGCCGGTGACGTTCGGCGGCGGCAGCACGATCGAGTAGGGCGGCTTGTCGCTGGCCGGGTCGGCGGTGAAGTAACCGGCCGCTACCCAGCGCTCGTACAGGTCGGCCTCTACATCGCTGGGGTTCCAGCTCTTGGGGAGGGCGTCGGCACGATTTCGCGAGTTATCAGGGGCTGCGCTGGTCACCGTGCGATTCTACGGAGTTGAGCAGGAGGACTCGACACGGCCCTGCACACGGCACCGTCACACCCCTGAGACCCGCCACCCGGGCGCCGGACGTGTGGGCCGGGGCGCGCCGCGGCAGAGGCGGGCCGGCCGGAGAAAGACGTAGGGCGGGGGTTTCGGCGGATGAGGGACACCGAAAACCCCGCCCACGTCTTCGAGACTACCGCCCGGATCGGCGCAATACACCAATCCATATGCAATTCTCAGCTTTTGCCCGAATCCGTTGTGCAGGTGCGGGTTTGCCACTCAGCATGCTCGCAGATTCGCCACCGGGATGCGGAGGCCGCGCCCCGCCTGGGGCGGCGGGGTCACGGCACGAGGATCGCCAGCGCTGCGGGTTCGGTGCGGAAGGTCGCCGGGAGCAGTCCCGCCGGGTCGCCGTCGGCGGTCGCCGGTACCGCGGCGGTGAGGGTGATGGTGCGGGCCCGGTAGTGCCCGACCGCGGGATGGTCGACGCGCTTGCCGGCGGCCAGGGCCGGGAGCAGGCGGACCATCTCCAGCCGCGACATCGCGCCGACCACGGTCAGGTCGAGCAGGCCGTCGTCGACGATCGCGTCGGGGCAGATGAGCATGCCGCCGCCGTAGGTCCGGGTGTTGCCGACCGCCACCATCACGGCCTCGGTCTCGACGACGCGATCACCGGCTTCGCCCGGCTCGCCGGACAATTCGATGCGGTAGGGCACCCCGAGCTGACCGAGCAGTTCCGGGATCGCGGCGAAGGAGTATCGCAGCGAGCCCTTCGGCCGGCGCATACGGTTGGCGCGCAAGGTCACTCGCGCGTCGAAGCCGGTGCCGGCGACGGTGGCGAATCGCATGGGCCGATGCCTGACGGCGGGTTCGATTCCGGCCGCCCAGCCCTGGGCGTGCTCGGGATCGGGCGTGGAGTCGATCGCGCCGAGGTCGATGGTGCGCGTGGAACCGCCGAGCACGATATCGGCCGCTGCCCGCGGATCGTCGTCGGGCACTCCCAGCTCCCGGGCCAGGTCGTTACCGGTCCCGCCGGGCAGCAGCCCCAGCGGCACCCCGGTCGAGGCGAGGGCCTGCAACGTGACGCAGACCAGTCCGTCACCGCCCGCGCAGACGACCGCGTCGGGACGCTCCGGCCCGCGCACCGAATCCCGGACCAGGCGAACGGTTTCGGCCGCGTCGGCACCGCGGATCTCGCGCACCCGCACGCCGCGCTCGGCGAAGCGGGCGGCGGCCGCGGCGGCGGCCGCGAGTCCCCGGCCGTGGCCGGAGTGCGGGTTGGTCACCAGTGCGACCGATCGGATGGCGGTCACGGAATCAGCTTGCCCGGGTTGAGGATTCCCGCCGGGTCGACGGCATCCTTGACCGCTCGCAGGATGCGCGCGCCCAGGTCGCCGATCTCGGCGGTCATCCACGGCCGGTGGTCGGCGCCGACGGCATGGTGATGGGTGATGGTCCCTCCGTGTCCGGCGATGGCGTCCCCGACGGCGCGTTTGGCCTGCGCCCACTGCGCCAGCGGATCGTCGGCCTGCTTGGCGACGACGGTGAAGTACAGCGAGGCGCCGGTCGGATAGGTATGCGAGATATGGCACAACACCAGTGCGGGAGTGCCCTGCGCAGTGAGAGATTCGGTGAGCGCGGTGGTGACGGCCCCCTTGAGCCGCTCGACATTCGACCAGCTGGTCGCCGTCTCGAGAGTCTCGCACAGTACGCCGATATCCAGGAGCGCATCCCGCAGATACGGCGCGGCGAAACGGCCGTGCTCCCATTCCCGCGCCGGTTGTTCACCGAGTGCGGTGCCGCCCGCCGCGGCGAGCAGGGCCGAGGCCTCGGCGCTGCGCGCGGCCACATGGGCTTCGGTGCCCTCGAACGTGGTGACGGCCAGGCAGCCGCTGACCGGTGCGCCGCCGATATCGCCGGATCGGGCCAGGTTGAGGCCGGTCTCGGCTTCGTCGGACAACCGCAGCACCGTCGGCGCCGCGCCGTGCTGCACGACGGTACGCAGCGCGGCGGCGCCGGTGGCGAAGTCGGGGAAAGACCATGCCTGGTACGCGGTGGTCTCCGGAATGGGATGCACCCGCAGCGTCACCTCGGTGATGACGCCGAGCGTGCCCTCGGATCCGGCGAACAGCTCGCGCAGATCCGGTCCGGCGGCCGAGGCGGGGGCGCGGCCGAGATCGACTGTGCCCGTGGGGGTCGCGACCTTCAGGCGCATGATCATGTCGTCGAAGCGGCCGTAGCCGGCCGAGGCCTGACCCGAGGATCGGGTGGCCGCGAAGCCGCCGATGCTGGCGTATTCGAAACTCTGCGGGAAATGCCCCAGCGAAAGTCCATGGGCGGCAAGCAGTTTCTCCGCGCGCGGCCCGGTCAGTCCGGCGCCCAGGGTGGCGGTGCCGCTCACCGGGTCGACGTCGGACAGTCCGTCGAGCCGCCGCAGGTCCAGGGCAATCACGGTGTCGAAGCGGCCGCGCGCGGGATCCACTCCGCCCACCACGCTGGTGCCGCCACCGAAGGGCACGACCGCGATCGACTGTTCGGCGCAGTAGGTGAGCACGGCCAGGACCTGATCGTGATCGGCCGGGAAGACGACGGCGTCGGGCGCGTCCTGCGGCGCTTCGGCGCGGCGGCGCAGCAGGTCGGGCGTACTCTTGCCGCCCGCGTGCAGCAGCCGGTCGCGGTGGTCGGCCGACACCTGATCCGCGCCGACCACCGCCGACAGCCCCGCTCGATGCGCGGCCGTCAAGCCGGATTCCCGCAGTGGCACGTCGCCCTCATCACGACGGGCCACCGGTTCCCCGGACACTCCGAATACCTGCGCCACCAGGGTCCGGATCCGGTCCGAGAGCGGCGCGTGCGCCGAGGCGATGCCCCAGGCGTCCCACACCATACTCGGACGATCGGACGACTCGCCCGGTGTCGAGTTTTCCGATTCTGCTGCGGATGTGTCCTGTCGCGTATCGACCATGCGTTACAGTCTGACATAGACTGTCAAGCAGTAACGAACATGAATCGCAGTAACGAACACGGACCGATGGTGAGTAGTTGATGGATCCGAACGAATCCCCCGGCCCCGACGGCGAACTGTCGGCTATCGACCTGGCGATCCTGGCGGCGGGACGCGCCTGTGTCGAGGAGTTCGGCGTACGCCGGACCACGCTGAGCGAAGTCGCCCGGCGCGCCGGCGTCAGTCGCCCCACGGTGTACCGGCGCTGGCCCGATACCCGGTCGCTGATCGCCGAGTTGCTGGTCCGGGAGCTGAGCGAGATCGTGGCGACGAGTATCCCCACCGAGAGCCCGGCGCGTGCGCGCCTGGTGGAGGGCATCGTCTCGGGTGCGGCCGAGATCCGGTCGAACCCGTTGTTCGCCAAGATCTTCCGCATCGACACCGATCTGATGCTGACCTACGTCTTCGGCCGGCTCGGCCGCAATCAGCGGCAGTTGATCCAGGTGTTCTCCAGCGCCGTCCGCGAGGGACAGCGCGACGGTTCCATCCGCGCCGGCGATCCCGATCACCTGGCCACCATGCTGCTGCTGATCGGTCAGTCCACCGTGCAGTCGGCCGGCACGGTCAGCCATCTGCTCGACGAGGCCGGACTCGATGTCGAGCTCGCTCGGGTCGTCGACCGGTACCTGCGCCCCGATACCGACTAGTCCCGAAAACAGAGAGCGAGACAGCGCATGCTCGACGAGAGCACACCGACCGCAGGCCACTGGCTCGGCGATACCGCGGGAGATTCCGCACTCAACGCGGCCCGCCGTAGCCGCGAACTACACGCCCTCGGCGATGTGGACCGCATCGACGTCCTGGTCATCGGCGGGGGCGTGACCGGTGCGGGCGTGGCATTGGACGCTGCGGCGCGCGGATTGCGGACCGTCCTGGTGGAGGCGCACGATCTGGCGTTCGGAACCAGCCGGTGGAGTTCGAAACTCGTCCACGGCGGTTTGCGGTATCTGGCCTCCGGCGGGGTCGGTATCGCCCACGAGAGCGCGGTCGAACGCGACATCCTGCTCACCACCACCGCACCGCATCTGACTCGCTCGATTCCCCAGCTCGTCCCGGCGTTCTCCGGCGGTTCCCGGCCGCAGCGACTACTGGTCCGCGCGGGCTTCCTCGCCGGCGACGCACTGCGGCGCAGCGCCGGAACCTCACCGGCGGTGTTACCGCGATCGCGCCGGGTCGCCGCGGCCGAAGCGCTGCGGCTCGCGCCGACACTGCGCCGGGCCGGACTGCGCGGCGGGATGACGGCCTGGGACGGTCAGCTCGTCGACGACGCCCGGCTGGTGGTGACGATCGCGCGCACCGCCGCGGCACACGGCGCGACCGTGCTCACCCGCGCCCGCGCCGAGCAGGTGAGCGGCGAGTCCGCGGTGCTGCACGATGTGCTGACCGGTGAAACCCTGTCCGTACGAGCGCGTTCGGTGATCAACGCGTCCGGCGTGTGGGCCGACCGGGTCGATCCGAGTATCGAACTGCGGCCCAGCCGCGGCACCCACCTGGTCTTCGACGCCGCCGCCTTCGGCGGTCTCACCGCCTCGCTGACCGTGCCGATTCCGGGCAGCACCAGCCGCTTCGTCTTCGCCTTCCCGGCCGCGCACGGCCGCGTGTACCTGGGCCTGACCGACGAGGACGCACCCGGCCCGGTCCCGGACGAACCGAAGCCCACCGACGCCGAGATCGACTTCCTGCTCGACACCGTGAACACCGTGCTGCGGGAACCGTTGCGGCGCAGCGATATCCGCGGGTCCTTCGCCGGTCTGCGACCACTGTTGCGCACCGCCGACGACTCCACCGCCGACATCTCCCGCGAACACGCGGTCCTGCACTCCCCCGGCGGCCCGATCACCGTCGTCGGCGGCAAGCTGACCACCTACCGGCAGATGGCCGAGGACGCGGTCGACGCCGCCGTGGCCGCCGCCGGTCTGTCCGCGAGCCCCTGCCGGACCAAGCGAATTCCGTTGGTGGGAGCGGTATCCGGGCACGCGCGCGACCGGATCGCGGCGCCGCCGGTGCTGGTCGAGCGTTACGGAGATCAGGCCACCCAGGTACTCGCCGCGGCGCAGCGCGATCCTCGCCTCGCCGAACCGGTCGCACCCGGCATCGACGTGCTGCGTGCCGAATTCGCCTATGCCGCAAGCCATGAAGGCGCCCTCGACGAAGACGACCTGCTGGACCGCCGCACCCGGATCGGCCTGGTCGACAGCGACCGCACCGCCGCCCTGCCGGCCGCGCGGGAAGTCCTCGCAGCCAGTCGCGCCTGAACGCAGATGCGCGGCCACCGCCCCACAGGGCGCCGCGCCGCTCACCGCAGGTTCGGTTCGCGACGTCGGCGCGGCAGGGTCACGACCCCGGAACGACTCCTAGCCCCAGAGCTCGGCGACCCGCGCCGCCGCCGACTTGCCCTGCACCCGACCGGCATGCGCCGAGGGCACGCGGGAGGCGGTGTCGAGCGGATTCGCCCCGAAGGCGGCGATCGCGGCCTCGTCGGGGGCGATGGTTTCCACTCGCGCACCCCCTTCGATCAGGCCCGCGACCTCACCGTCCAGCGCCGGATCGGGCAGCGGCGCGATGATCAGCACCCGCTCGAATCCGGCCGCCAGATCGGCATTGACACTGGTCCGCACGCCGCCGTCGGTATAGCGCACGCCGTCGACGGTGTGCGGCGGCCAGACCAGCGGCACCGCCGAACTGGCGGTCACCGCGTCGACCAGCGCCACTCCGGAGTCGCGATCGAAGACGCGCGGTTCACCGGTGCCGGCGTCGACGGCGGTGATCAGCAGCCGCTGCCCCGGCCATTCGTGCACCGGCAACCGCGATTCGATGACCGCACGCCGGGCGGATTCCGGCACCGTCTCGGTCGCGAGGGCGAGGTTGCCGAGTCGCCGCCGCGCCACTGCCATATCGCCGCCGCTCTCGGTGATGATCCGGTTGATCGTCTCCCACACGCCCTCGAGCGGGTTGCCCTCCGGCACGATCTCGGCACTCTGCACCGCGGGGTCGATCTGACGGCGGAACAGCTCCTCCGTGGTCAGCCCGCTGGTCAGCTGTGCCGCCACATTGGCGCCCGCCGACGTGCCGAGGTACAGATCGGCGGCGGTGAGATCGATGCCCGCATCGGCCAATCCGGCGATCACGCCGTTCGCCCAGGCGATTCCCGCCACCCCACCGCCGCCGATCACCAGCGCCCGTTCGTCCGACATCATCGCTCCCACATCTCGCTCCGCGTTCCCGACCGCTCGGGACAACCTCGACGGTAGCGATGACCATTCCCGCGGAGCGATTACCGGCCGGGTAATGACATGTCAGGACGCGTTGCCGCCGACGCTGAACGCGACACCGCTCGGATCGCGCAGCGCGGCCAAGCGCCCGTACGGCGTGTTCTCGGGCGCGGATTCGACCGAACCCCCCAGGCTCACCACCTGCTTCACCGTCGCATCGACGTCCTCGGCGCCGATGTAGACGCGCCACCCGCCGGGAGATCCCGCGGGCAGATACGCCGCCGAGTCCATCACGCCACCGAGCATCGGCGTCGCGGAATGAATTGTCGTATAACGGAACTCGGGTGAATCTCCGACGGTGAAGGGATCGCGCCAGCCGAACACCTCGCGGTAGAACTTCAGCGCGTCGGCATAGGCCGGCGTGTGCAGTTCGAACCATGACGGGTATCCGACGTGCCCGGTCCAGTTTCCGCCGCCGGCGACGCCGAAGGAACCGAAACCGTGGTGGACGCCGGGCTGCCAGGCACCGACTCCCGCACCGGACGGATCGGCGAGGACGGCCATACTGCCCAGCTCGCCGACGGCCATCGGCTCCACCACGACCCGGCCGCCGTGGTCGGCGGCGGAGGCGGCGGTGGCGTGGACGTCGACACTGGTCAGGTACACGGTCCACTGATCGGGTGCGCCGTCCGAGCCGTCGTTGCGCATCCCGCCGGCGACGGCATTGCCATCCTTGCGGAAGGTGATGTACCCGCCGTACTGCTCATCGCTGTCGGCGGTCCAGCCGAACAACTCGCCGTAGAAGTCGACGGCTCGAGCGGTGTCGGCGGTGAACAGTTCGATCCAGCACGGATCTCCGGGTTCGAAGGTGTAGGACATGCTCGCTCCTCTCAATGGGATTGCGTTCTCTCACCGGTACGACGGCGCCGAACGGACAAACTCATCGGCCCCTGTCCAACCCTGGCACGACGCGGCGACCATCGGCCCGATCTGCGGGTAGCGTTTGTGAACTAACTCTTCTACGCTGCCTCTATGACCGACTGGCATCCGACGGCATGCATCCTGTGCGAGTGCAACTGCGGCATCCAGGTACTGCTGGGCGCCGACGGCCGCAGCTTCGACAAGATTCGCGGCGACAAGCTGCACCCCTCCTCGGCGGGCTACACCTGCAACAAGGCCCTGCAGCTGGATCGATACCAGAACGGACGCACCGGTCGCCTGACCGCGCCGCTGCGCCGCAACCCCGACGGCTCGTTCGCCGAAATCGATTGGGATACCGCCATTTCGGAGATCTCCGCGCGCATGCGCGAGATCGGCGCCGAATACGGCGGCGAATCGATCTTCTACTACGGTGGCGGCGGCCAGGGCAATCATCTCGGCGGTGCCTACGCTCCGGCCACCATGGCCGCCTACGGCATGCGTTATCGATCCAGCGCGCTGGCCCAGGAGAAGACCGGCGATTTCTGGGTCGGCGCGCGGATGACCGGCCATCCGGTCCGCTCGGACGTCGAACATGCCGAGGTGGCATTGTTCATCGGCAAGAACCCGTATCAATCCCACGGCTTCCCGCGCGCCCGCTCGGTATTGAAGGAGATCGCGCGCGATCCGCGGCGGTCGATCATCGTGCTCGACCCGGTCCGCACCGAAACCGCCGAACTGGCGGACTTCCATCTGCAACTGCGGCCCGGGACCGATGTCTATCTGCTGGCCGCGATGGCGGCGATCCTGATCCGCGACGACCTGGTCGACCACGACTGGCTGGCCGCGCACACCGAAGGTTTCGACGAGGTGGCGGCGGTGCTGCGCACGGTGCCGATCGAGGAGTACTGCGCCCTGGCCGATGTCGGGATCGACCTGGTCACCGCGGCGACCCACCGCCTGGCCGCGGCGGATTCGGTGGCCGCGCTCGAGGACCTCGGCGTGCAGATGAACCGCCACTCGACCCTGGTCAGCTACGTCGAGAAACTGCTCTGGCTGCTCACCGGAAATCTCGGCAAGTCCGGGACGCAGTACGCCTTCTCCGGAATGGCGGCGATCGGCCACGATCGTGGCCATCCCGCCGACTCCGGTCCGCGCAGTCCGGTCGTGGGCGCGCGCGTCATCAGCGGGCTGGTGCCGTGCAATGTGATCACCGAGGAGATCCTGACCGACCACCCCGCCCGCTATCGCGCGATGATCATCGAGAGCGCCAATCCTGTTCATTCACTGGCGGATTCGGCCCGGATGCGCGCCGCGCTGGCGGCGCTGGAGCTGGTGGTCGTCATCGACGTGGCGATGACCGAAACCGCCCGCGCGGCCGATTACGTGCTGCCCGCACCGACCCAGTTCGAGAAGTACGAGGCGACCTTCTTCAACTTCGAATTCCCCCGCAACGTCTTCCATCTGCGGCATCCGGTGCTCCCGGCGCCGGCGGGCGTACTCGCCGAACCCGAGATCCATGCCCGGCTGGTCGAGGCGGCCGGCGCACTGACCGAGGACGATTACCGGCCGCTGCGCGCGGCGCTCGAGCAGGGCCGCGAGGCCTTCGCCATGGCATTTCTCGCCGTCCTCGCCGATCCGGCGAAGGCGAAGCTTGCCCCGATCCTGCTCTACCGCACCCTCGGCCCGACGCTGCCCGACGGCGCCGCTGCCGCCGCCGTGCTGTGGGCCGCCGCGTACACCTGCGCCCGGAAGAACCCGTCCGGCGTCGAGCGAGCCGGCTACGGCACCGGTCTCACCGCCGGGGAGCGGCTGTTCGAGGCGATCCTGACCGGCGAGCACGGCGTCGTCATCACCGACGACGAGGTCGGCGAGACCTGGAACCGGGTGCGCGGCGGCATCGTCCGCCTCGCCGTCCCGGAACTGCTGTCGGCGCTGGCCACACTCCCCGCACCGGACGAAGACCGCGACTGGCCGTTCGTCCTCGCCGCCGGGGAACGGCGCGCCTTCACCGCCAACACGATCATGCGCGATCCGGCCTGGCGCAAACGCGATCCCGGCGGCGCGCTGCGCATCAGCACCACCGATGCTCTTCGGCTGGGCCTGTCTTCCGGCGATCGGGTGCGGCTCACCACCCGCAACGGCAGTGCGCAGGTGACCGTCGAGCCGACCGATCGCATGCGCAGCGGGCATCTGTCGCTACCCAACGGCCTGGGCCTGTCCGTCGTCGAGGCGGACGAGGTCCTCACCAGCGGGGCGGCGCCCAACGAGCTGACCGCCTTCGACGAACGCGACGAGTGGGTCGGCACCCCGTGGCACAAATACGTCCCCGCCCGGATCGACACGGTGGGTACATGAAGCGCACCACCTTCGCCACCTGGCCCTGTTCGGTCGCCCGCACGGTCGATCTGATCGGCGACTGGTGGACGCCGCTGGTGCTGCGCGAAGCGTTCTACGGCACCACGCGTTTCGACGATTTCGAACGCACTCTGGGTCTGAGCCGCAACGTCCTCACCCAGCGCCTCACCCGGCTGGTGGAGGAGCAGATGCTGGAGAAGGTCCCCTACCAGGATCGCCCGGTGCGCTACGAGTACCGGCTGACCGACAAGGGACGCGATTTCTTCCCGGTGCTCACGGCCATGATGCGCTGGGGTGACCGCTGGCTCGCCCCGGATGCCGGACCGCCGGTGGTCGTCCACCACGACACCTGCGGTCACGACACCCACGCCGAGGTGGTCTGCGCACACTGCGGAGAACCTCTGCGGCACGCCGACGTCTCGGCGCGGCTGGGCCCGGGCTTCCCACCGCAGCACCGCGACAGCGCTGTGCGCAGTGGACGATTCGCCTCCTGAGACGCAGCGCCGCCGCGGCGCTAGTCCGCGTTCTCCAGTTTCGGGACCAGGCGTTCCAACAGCTCCCGCAATACCTCTTCGTCCTCCGGCGCCAATTCGGCCAGCGCCTTGTACGCGCGCACCTGTGAACCGCGGATCTGTGCGGCCAGCTCACGGCCGGAGTCTGTGGACACGAGATATTTGACGCGCCGGTCGGCGGGATTCACCGTGCGCCGGACCAGACCTCGCGACTCCATGCGGTCGGCGACACCGGTCAGATTCGACGGATCGCACGCCATCCGGTCGGCCAGCACTCGCATGGGCAGTTCGGCGGGCGGTTCGTTGAGCGCCAGCAGCAGTTTGGCCTGGGTCAGCGTGAGCCCGTGCCCCTCGGCCGCGGTCAGGAAATCCTGCAGGTAGGCCGAGACGAATCGCGCGATCAGCAATGCCAGCGGGCTCTGCGCTGTGTCCGGTGACATAGCTCTGATGCTACCCAAACGATTGACAACGGCTATCGTCGACTCCTTAAATACTTGAGGTCTTCAAACATATAGGTCTTCAATTTTCTGGAGGTGGCTGTGGAGCGCAGAGGTTCGCTGCTGACCGGCGTATTGGCCCTCGCGGCGATGATCGTCACGGTCATGCAGACCCAGGCCGTGCCGATTCTGGGCCTGATCGCGACGAAGCTGCAGGTCTCGACCACATCCGTGGCCTGGGTGACCACTGCGACGCTGCTGTCGGCCGCGGTCTTCACACCGCTGCTGGGCCGCATCGGCGACCTCTACGGCAAGAAGCCGACCCTGCTGGGCGTTCTCGCGGTGGCCACGGCCGGTTCCGTCGTCTCGGCGCTGGCGAATTCGCTGGGCGTGCTGCTGGTCGGCCGGGTGCTGCAAGGTGTCGCGACCGCGATCTTCCCGCTCGCGCTGGCCGTGCTGCGGGAAGAGATTCCGGCGCGCCGGCTGCATCACGCGATGGCGATCGTTAGCGGCACGCTCGGCTTCGGCGGCGGCCTCGGCCTGGTGTCGACCGGTCTGCTGACCAAGGGGGCCGACCCGGACTATCACATCGTGTTCTGGTTCACCGCCCTGCTGTCGGTGGTGGCGCTGGCCGCGGCCGCGGTGGCGGTGCCGGCCACGGGTAAGCGGCATCCGGGCAGCGTCGATCTGCCCGGCGCGCTCACGCTCGGCGGCTTCCTCGTCCTGCTGCTACTGCCGATTTCCCAAGGGCACGAATGGGGTTGGACCTCCGCGACCACGATCGTCTGCTTCGCCGGCGCGGTCGCGATGGCGGTGGCCTGGGTGGTGACCGAGCGGCGGGTGCGCACTCCGCTGGTCGATCTGCGGATGTTCACCCACCGGCCGGTGCTGTTCACCAATCTGTCCGGCATGTTCATCGGATTCGCGATGTTCATGCAGTTCATGGGCGTGTCGTATCTGGCGCAGATGCCCTCCCGGGTAGCCGGTTACGGATTCGGCGCCTCGATTCTGCGCGCCTCGGTCGAGTACCTGCTGCCCGCGACGCTGTCGTCGATGCTGGCCGCGCCCGCGGGCGGAATTCTGGTCGGCCGGCTGGGCGGGCGTCGCGTACTGGCCCTGTCGGGAGCGATCGGCGCGGCCGGATTCGGCTGGCTGGCACTGGCACACGATGCGACCGGCTCGGTGATCGCGGCGAGCGTGGTGATCGGCGTCGCGATCAGCTTCGCCTACGCGGCGATGCCGGCGCTGATCGCCGCGAGCGTCCCTCCTCACCAGAGCGGAATCGCCAACGGCATCAATTCGATCTCCCGCACCGTCGGCAGCTCACTGGCCAGCGCCATCATCACCACTTTGCTGACCGCGAAACTGCTGCCTCATCTGCCGCTGCCGCAGGAGAGTCAGTTCACCGTCGCGTTCTGGGTCGGCGCCACAGCGTGTGCGGCGACCGTGCTGGCGGCGCTGCTCGGCTTGCGACCGGAGAGCCACGACGCCGGAACCGTCGGCGTCGAACTCGACGCGTCCGAAACGGGCGGTGGCACAGCGTCATTCGATCGGGCCGAGCTTCCGAGCAGGGTCGGCTGAGGTCGCCGGGCGGCATGGCCGTTCACCGCGCGAACAGCCATGCCGCCGTGCCCAGGTGCACCGCCGCCAACCCGGCGCAGGTGATCGCCATCGGCGTATTCCGTCGGCGCCCACCGACCATCGCATCGCCGATCTGAGCCAGTCCCGCGACCACCAGCACCGGTAGCGCGGCCGCCTCGTTCCCCGCGACCAGGACGGCCACGGTCACCACACTCAGCGGCAGTGCCCGCGCGGCATAGACGCCGAGAAAGAACATCGCCGCGGAGGTGAGGTCTTCGCCGTCCGCCAGGGCCAGACGCGGCCGCACCAGGCCGATCAGGCAGGACACACCGGAAATCACGGCCACCACCGAATTGGCGACCACTGACAGTATCAACATAATAATTCCCGTCAAAAATCATTCATGTTCTGAATCGTTCAGACAAAGATATACTCGGGGGCGTGAAGCACGTCAAGACCGCGGTTCCCGCGACGATCGCCTTCCGCCTCGGCACCCTGGGCGCGATCGTGACCGATCATTTCGCCGCGGCGATCGAGGAATTGGACCTGAAGCCCAAGCACGTCGGTGTGCTGGTCGCCCTCGATCACGACGTGGCCGCCTCACAGCAGGACCTGGCGACTCGACTGGGCGTCGCCCCCAGCCTGGTCGTGGCGTTGGCCGACCATCTCGAACGGCTCGGGGCGGTCCGTCGCGATCGCGATCCGGACGACCGCCGCCGTCAGATTCTCACCCTCACCGACCGCGGGCGTGCATTGCTGGCCGCGACCGAGGAACGGGCGCAGCGGCTGGATCGCGACTTCACCGGCTCCTTGACCGCCGCACAGCGCACCGCCCTGCAGTCGGCACTGGCCGTCCTCGCCGCCGACGCGGGACTACCGGGCGCGCCCTAGCCGCCCACGACCAGGCAGGCATACCCGATGGGGATGCCGGTGCCGACCGGAAGATCGAGGGTCGCCGCGGGCATCTGCGCGGGCTGCCCGGCCTGCACCGCACTCAGCGTGTGATGTCCCCGAACCGCCGGAACCCACGTGATGAGCGCATACGCCCCACCCGGCGCCGCCACGCCGATCGGAGCGCCGTTGTCGTAGAAGGTGACCGGCGCTACCGGATCGGTGACATTCGCCTGCAGGGTGTAACTACATCCGTCGCCGTAATTGGTGGCGATACCGAAGTTCATGTCGGGGGTGGCGCCGAGTCTGGTCACCGCGGCATTCGCCGGCTGCGGGATCGCGAGCGCGAACACCGCCGCGGCGCCGAGGATGCCGCCCGCCACTACCGCGCCGGCCCGACGGCGCGCCCGCTGCCGGGGCGGCCCGCTGATCGTCGTCTCGTGCATGATGCCGTCCTCGTCGTAGGCGCCGCAGCGCGAACCGAGACCGTCTGTCGTGCGCGATGATCCCCCGACAGCGCCGCACGGTCTGTCGGCACGATACCCCCTAGGCTCGGCCGCGCGGCCCGGTTCGCGGTCTCGATGTCGCGCGATCGGCCGGGCCGGAGACGGCGCCGGCACGCACAGGAGGACGATGGGCCTATGCACCGCACACCGCCGACTCGCGATATCGATGAAGCCCAGCTGGCGGTGACCCCGCCGAAGGAGCAGGCCGCCGGCGTCACGGCGGTCGCGGTCGCCCTCGACCGGGCCGTCGAGGAGATGGGCATCGTTCGCACGGCCCGCACCCTCGCCCGGGTCAATCAGCGCCACGGGTTCGACTGCCCCGGTTGCGCGTGGCCCGAACCCACCGGTCCCCGCCGCCCGGCCGAATTCTGCGAGAACGGGGCCAAGGCCGTCGCCGAGGAGGCGACGCTGCGCACGGTCACGCCGGAATTCTTCGCCACCCATTCGGTGGACGACCTCGCCGGCAAGACCGGGTACTGGCTCGGACAGCAGGGACGCCTGACCCACCCGATGGTGTTGCGACCGGGCGACACCCACTACTCCCCCATCGCCTGGGAGCAGGCCTACCGGCTGATCGCGGACACCCTGCGCGCGCTGTCCTCTCCGGACGAGGCCGTGTTCTACACCTCCGGGCGCACCGCCAACGAGACGGCTTTTCTCTATCAGCTGCTGGTGCGCAGCTTCGGCACGAACAATCTGCCCGACTGTTCGAATATGTGCCACGAATCCTCCGGTGCGGCGCTCACCCGGTCGATCGGGATCGGCAAGGGGTCGGTGTCGATCGACGATTTCGCCGCGGCCGATCTGATCATCGTGGCCGGGCAGAACCCCGGCACCAACCATCCGCGCATGCTCTCGGCGCTGAGCACCGCGAAAGCGCACGGCGCCACGGTGATCGCGGTGAATCCGCTGCCGGAGACCGGACTGATCGGCTTCCGGGATCCGCAGACGGTGAAGGGTTTCACCACCGGCGTCACCATCGCCGACGACTTCCTGCAGATTCGCCTCGGCGGCGATATGGCCCTGTTCCAGGGCCTGGCGAAACTGCTGTTCGACGCCGAGGATCGTGCCCCCGGCACCGTGGTGGACCGAATCTTCGTCGAGGCGCACACCGCCGGATTCGCCGAATACGAAAAGCATATGCGCGCAGTGGATCTCGACGAGGTCGTCGAGGCGACGGGCCTGACCCGCGCACAGCTCGACCGCACCGCCGAGCTGCTGGCCCGCTCGAAGTCCACCATCATCTGCTGGGCCATGGGACTGACGCAGCAGCGCCACGGCGTCGCCACCATCGAGGAGGCGACGAACCTGCTGTTGTTGCGCGGCATGATCGGCAAACCGGGCGCGGGCGTATGCCCGGTGCGCGGACATTCCAATGTGCAGGGTGACCGGACCATGGGCATCTGGGAGAAGATGCCCGACGGTTTCCTCGACGCACTCGATTCCGAATTCGGCATCACCGCGCCCCGCGAACACGGCTGGGACACGGTCGATTCCATTCGCGCCATGCGCGACGGGCGCGCCGAGGTGTTCGTCGGTATGGGTGGAAACTTCGTCTCGGCGACCCCGGATACCGAGGTCACCGAGGCCGCTCTGCGCGCGTGCGAGCTGACCGTGCAGATTTCCACCAAACTCAACCGCAGCCACGTCGTGCACGGCCGTACCGCACTGATTCTGCCCACCCTCGGCCGCACCGACCTCGATCTGCAGGACGGGACGAAACAGCAGGTGTCGGTGGAGGATTCGATGTCGATGGTGCATCTGTCCACCGGACGGCTGCGGCCGGTGAGCGACGAACTGCGCAGTGAGGTCGCGATCGTCTGCGAGCTGGCACTCGCGTTGTTCGGCCCGGAACATCCCGTGCCCTGGGAGCGGTTCCGCCGCGACTACGACCACATCCGCGACGCCATCGCCCGGGTGGTGCCCGGCTGCGCCGACTACAACCGGAAGGTGCGCGGTCGCAACGGTTTCCAGCTGCCGCATCCGCCCCGCGACAACCGTGAATTCCGCACCGCCTCCGGAAAGGCCAACTTCGCGGTCAACGACCTGCACTGGCCGCGGATCCCGCAGGGGCGGCTGTTGTTGCAGACGCTGCGCAGCCACGACCAGTACAACACGACGATCTACGGCCTCGACGACCGCTATCGGGGCATCCACAACGCCCGGCGCGTGGTCCTGGTGCACCCGGACGATATCGCCGAATTCGGTTACGCCGACGGGGATCTCGTAGATCTGATCTCCGAATTCAGCGATGGCGTCGAGCGCCGGGTCACCGGTTTCCGGATCGTCGGCTACGCGACGCCGCGCGGCAACGCCGCGGCCTACTATCCCGAAACCAACCCGCTGGTCCCGCTCGACCACGTCGCCGAGCGCTCCAACACCCCGGTCTCAAAGGCGGTCGTGATCCGGCTGGAACCGCACCGCCACACCACCGCCTGACCGCCCGGCCGCGCGGCGGCACCGACCAGAACTGCGAGGAGCTTGTGAGCAGAGTAACCGCGCGCAGACCCACCCGGCGCATCACGCCCGCCGGCATCGTCTCCCGGCCCGATACCCTCGCCGTGGAGGAGCCGCTGGAACTGCGCGTCGACGGGACGGCGCTGACCGTCACCATGCGCACCCCCGGCAACGACATCGACCTGCTGCACGGATTCCTGTTCAGCGAGAACATCATCGAGTCGGCGGACGACATCGTGTCGGCGAGGTACTGCGCGGGCACCGACGACCAGGGTCGCAACACCTACAACGTGCTCGATATCCAGCTTCGCCGTGCCGTTCCCGTCCAGCCCCGGGGGTTCGTGACCAACAGCTCGTGCGGGTTGTGCGGCACCACCGCGCTCGATCAGGTGCGTACACGCAGCCGCTTCCGGCTGCCCACCGGCTCGCCGCGCGTCGATCCGGCACTGCTGGCCGCGCTGCCCGACGAGTTGCGTTCGCGCCAAACGGTGTTCGAGGCCACCGGCGGACTGCACGCGGCCGGGCTGTTCACCCCCGACGGCACCGTCCTGGCCGTACGCGAGGACATCGGCCGGCACAACGCGGTGGACAAGGTGATCGGCTGGGCACTGCGCGAGGGGCGCGTACCGGCGCACGACACCCTGCTGATCGTCAGCGGCCGGGCTTCGTTCGAACTCGTCCAGAAGGCGGTCATGGCGGGTATTCCGGTGCTCGGCGCGGTCTCGGCGCCCAGTTCGCTGGCCGTCGACCTGGCCGCCGACAACGGCCTCACCCTGGCCGGCTTCCTGCGTGGCGACACGATGAACATCTACAGCGGGCTCGACCGGCTCGAGACCGCACCCGCGGAAGCCACCGGCACCTGACCCGCGAACCGGCGCCCGATCCGCGCAACCCTGCTACCCTGCCAACTAGAACACGTTTCAATTCATGGGAGTTCACATGGCAGCGCAGCAGATCCGCGAAACGGCCGAACGCTACGTGCAGTTGGTGGCCACCGGCCCGACCTCGGAAATTCTGTCGCTCTACGCACCCGACGCCGTCGTCGAGGATCCGATCGGCAGCGACCCGCGCCACGGACACGAGGCCATCGGCCAGCTCTACCAGGCGCTGGAGTCCATGGAGCGCAAGACCGAGCTGCACGCCGCCCGCATCGTCGGCAACCACGCCGCCGTCTCGTTCACCCTCGTCGGCGAGGCCGGCGGCCACCGGATGACGCTTTCGGCCATCGACGCCATGGAATTCGACGAGCAGGGCCGGATCACGAGCATGCGGGCCTACTGGGGACCCGACGACCTGATCAGCGAACAGATCTGAGTCCCGCGACGGCGCCCCCGTAGGCGTTCCACCTCTTGTCCCTGGCGTTTTGCCCGGCTTACCGTAAGGCGACAACCGGCGGACGGGAGGGCGCGCGATGCGGATTTCGGTACACGGCACGGGTGAGGGGGTCCAGGTGCGCATGCGCCTGGACGGCAACCGGTACCGTTGGCTGACTACCAGAATCTCGTTGTGGCTGTTGGCGATCAACGGGATCGTCGTCGGGGCCTGGGCGGTGCTGCTGCCCGAACCGTGGTTTCGCAGCTTCCCCGGTTTCGGGCTGGACTGGGTCGCGATGGACGGCCCGTACAACCACCACCTGGCGATCGACGTCGGGGCGTTCTTCCTCGGCCTCGGCGCGCTCAGCCTGGCGGCGCTGTACTACCGCGACAGTGTGGTGGCGCGAGTCGCCGGGATCGGCTGGCTGGTCTTCGGGATTCCGCACCTGATCTACCACGCCGCGCACAAACCGGAACAGATGAGCGGCGGGAATTTCGCGCTCAGCCTGATCGCCGCCGCGCTGCTGCCCGCACTGGCCGCCGCCGTCGTCGTGGCCGCCCCTCGGGAGCGCGTGCAAGTGCGCGATCCGGCGCCGATGAATATCCGGTTCCCGCGCCGTCGTAGTAGGTGAAGCTACCGCCCAGCCGCCGGGAAAGGCCCTTCGAACAGCAGTAACGGGGCCGCTCCCGCCGGCGATGAGCAAGCATCGGAGAAAAGGTTCAACGGCGAACCACGGAAGATCAACGGCGATCTTCGGCAACGGGCGCGACGGGGCAACCGGTCGTCACCGGCTCCGACCAGCTCCACTCGCTATTGCCACAACTCGATACTTCTACTGTGAATCGGCTCCGGCATCGACGATGTCGGAGCGGGGAACCACCGCAAGCGCCATCAGGGCGTTGAGGAATCCAGTCCGGTCCGCCGCATCCAGGCGGTCGAGCAGCGCTTCTTCCTTGGCCTGGATATCGGCCTGTGCCGCCTGCGCCAGGGCCCGCCCCGTCTCGGTCACGGCCAGCAGGCGGGCCCGCCGGTCGGCCGGATCCGGATAGCGCTCGATCAGGCCGCGCTCCTGTAGATCATCGAGAACGGCGATGATGCGGGTCTTGTCGGCCCCGATCTCCTCCGCGAGCACGCCCTGCCCACGCGCGGGCCCCCGCCCCAGCGCGAGCAGCACCGAATACGCCCACATGGTCAGCCCGTGCGCTTCGAGTACCGGCCGCTCGGCCGCCATCAGAGCACGTCCGAGCGGCACGATCATCGCCGCCAGATCGGGTCGCTGCGCATCCGCCATGCCGAACAAGATACGTGCTCGCCGGTCCGCTTCCGCCGCCATCCGGCCGACTTCGCCGACGCCGCCGCGAGCCCGAGCGCCGAAATGCGCAATTCCATTGTGCGGGCGCTTATTTCACCACAACCGGCCAGGACGGCGACCGCCCCAGCAGGCTGAGGATTCGAGCGAGCGGATCGGAGGGGGCGGCATTCGGCACCGCGGGCGCGAACGCCGAACCCGGTTGCGAGCGGAAGTCTCCGTCGGGCACCGCCTCCGCGATCCGCAGGGCGGGCTCCGCCAGTTCCGGATCCAGGGCGTAGGGCAGATCGATCGCCCGGGCCACATCCCACCCGTGCACGACATAGTCGATGAGATGGAAGCCGATCGCCTGACCGCCCGGAGCGGTGAACCCGGGACCGAATTCGGGAAGGGCGAAAACCCGTTGCGGCACACCGGCTTCGGAGAAAGCCGCCGTCACGTCGGCCGCCGCCTCGCGGTATGCCGCCACCGGATCCGCCGGCGGATCCATCCGCCAGACGGCCGGATCGGCGCCGTGGCCGCGCGCGGCGGCCGCGAAGCCGCGGTGCTGCGCGGCCATATGGGTGAGCAGTTGGGTCAGATCCCATTCGCCACAGGGTGTGGGCCGGTGCAGATCGGCGCCGGCCACCTTCGACACGATCGTCACGCTGTAGTCGACCGCCTTGCGGTCCAGTTCGGAAATATCACGCATATGCATATCGTATGCTGTCGCATATCATATGTCTATGCTTATCGGCTCCCGCTCACCGGCGTGACTAGGCTGGGAATGGGTGAGACCGGCATCACATTTCCGGCCCGTCACATCGCGGGCCGGTGTCTCGTCCAAGGGGTGAACCGTCCTCCGAAGGGAGAATCATGAGTGCCACCCGCATCCCCCCGGTGCCGCCGCAACAGGCGGGCCCGTTGACCCGGGTCATGTACCGCTACAGCAAGCGCAGGTTCGGCGAGGTGCCCGAGCCGATGGCGGTGCTCGCCCATCACCCGAAGATGCTCACGGCCTACGCGGCACACGAATCCCTGGTCGGCCGCGCCACCTCCGTCGTCCCCGACGACGTGCTCGAGATCGCGGTCTACCGGGTGGCCTGGACGATCGGCTGTTCCTGGTGCGTCGATTTCGGCACGATGCTCATGCGGCTGAGCCACCTCGATATCGACAAACTGAAGCACATCGAGGACTACCGGACCTCAGCCGCCTACAGCGACGACGAGCGCGCCGCGATCGCCTACGCCGACGCGATGACCGCCACCCCCACCACGGTCACCGATGAGCAGATCGCGGATTTGCGGGCCCGCTTCGGCGACGCGGGAGTGGTGGAGTTGAGTTATCAGATCGCGCTGGAGAATTCCCGCGCCCGGACGTATTCGGCGCTGGGCATCACCGCGCAGGGCTTCAGCACCGATTCCTGTCGAGTGCCCTGGGCACAGGACTGAGCGAGACGCGATCCCGCATCGCGGGCACGAAAAAGGGGCGGGAGGTTTCGACCTCCCGCCCCTTTCGCAGCTGTCGGAAATGCTCTGGCGATCAGGCCGACTTCTCGCGGCGCTCGGCCGCCTGGCGCTTGCGCGGCACGATGGTCGGCAGCACGTTGTCGTTCACCGTCTCGGCGTTGATGACCACCTTGGCCACATCGTCGCGGCTGGGGATGTCGTACATCACCGGCAGCAGCACTTCTTCCATGATGGCGCGCAGCCCGCGAGCACCGGTGCCGCGCAGGATGGCTTGATCCGCCACCGCCTCCAGGGCATCCTTGGTGAACTCGAGGTCCACACCGTCCATCTCGAACAGGCGCACGTACTGCTTCACCAGTGCGTTCTTCGGCTCGGACAGGATGCGGACCAGCGACTCCTTGTCGAGGTTGGTCACCGAGGCGACCATCGGCAGGCGGCCGATGAATTCGGGGATCAGGCCGAACTTGATCAGATCCTCGGGCATGACCTCGGCGAAGTGATCGGCGGTGTCGATCTCGGCCTTGGACCGGACCTCGGCGCCGAAACCGATGCCGCGCTTGCCGACCCGGTCCTGCACGATCTTCTCCAGCCCGGCGAAGGCGCCGGCCACGATGAACAACACGTTCGTCGTGTCGATCTGGATGAATTCCTGATGCGGATGCTTGCGCCCGCCCTGCGGCGGCACGCTCGCCTGGGTGCCCTCGAGGATCTTCAGCAGCGCCTGCTGCACGCCCTCGCCGGAGACGTCGCGGGTGATCGACGGGTTCTCGCTCTTGCGGGCGATCTTGTCGACCTCGTCGATGTAGATGATGCCGGTCTCGGCGCGCTTGACGTCGTAATCGGCGGCCTGGATCAGCTTGAGCAGGATGTTCTCGACATCCTCACCGACATAGCCGGCCTCGGTCAGCGCGGTGGCGTCCGCGATGGCGAAGGGGACGTTGAGCATCTTGGCCAGCGTCTGCGCGAGGTAGGTCTTACCGCAGCCGGTGGGGCCGAGCATGAGAATGTTCGACTTCATCAGCTCGACCGGCTCGCCGCGGCTGTCGCGGCCCTTGTCACCGGCCTGGATGCGCTTGTAATGGTTGTAGACGGCCACGGCCAGCGTGCGCTTGGCCGAATCCTGGCCGATCACGTACTGCTCGAGGAATTCCCGGATCTCGGCCGGCTTGGGCAGCTCGTCGAGTTTGACCTCACTCGACTCGGCCAGCTCCTCTTCGATGATCTCGTTGCAGAGGTCGATGCACTCGTCGCAGATGTACACCCCTGGTCCCGCAATGAGCTTCTTGACCTGCTTCTGACTCTTTCCGCAGAACGAGCATTTCAGCAGATCGCCGCCATCACCGATGCGCGCCATCTCGTGGGTCCCTACTTCCTTGTCCGCGTGCAACCGTCTGTCCCGGATGCCGACAAGCCGCCTTCGAACAACGCTACCCGCCGTGCATCCGATCAGTGTCGCGCGTCGATCGGATTCTCGCACTTCGGCGTATGTCGTCCGGGTCGGTCGTTTGTGCCGACACCCCATGAGCCAAGGTCCCTAGACCGACCGTACCCGGTCGACGCGACGGAGGTCGACAACTCGAGGATGTTTCTCGCGGAGAGAGTGTCGGAAAGCTCACCCGACGCGCTCTCACCACGGCCGTCCCGGCTGCCGATCCGGGCGGTGCCGACCTCGCTCCGCCGCCCGGATCAGCGTCCGCGGGGCCCGCTCGGCGAGCCCCGCGGCCGGATTCACTTCTTCTGGGCGCTCAGCTTGCGGTAGTCGAACACCGTGTCGATGATTCCGTAATCCTTGGCCTCGTCGGCGGTCAGGATCTTGTCACGATCGGTGTCCTTGCGGATGGTGTCGGCATCCTTACCGGTGTGGCGGGCCAGCGTGGTCTCCATCAACCGGCGCATGCGCTCGATCTCGGCGGCCTGGATCTCCAGATCGGAGACCTGGCCCTGGATGCCACCCTCCAGCGACGGCTGGTGGATCAGCACGCGGGCGTTGGGCAGGCAGGCCCGCTTACCCGGGGTACCGGCTGCCAGCAGGACCGCCGCCGCGGAGGCCGCCTGGCCCAGGCAGACCGTCGCGACATCGGCACGCACGTACTGCATGGTGTCGTAGATGGCCATCAGCGAGGTGAAGGAACCACCGGGCGAGTTGATGTACATGGTGATGTCGCGGTCGGGATCGAGCGACTCCAGCACCAGCAGCTGCGCCATGATGTCGTTGGCCGAGGCGTCGTCCACCTGCACGCCGAGGAAGATGATGCGCTCCTCGAACAGCTTGTTGTAGGGGTTGGACTCCTTGACGCCGAAGCTCGAGTGCTCGATGAACGACGGCAGGATGTACCGGGCCTGCGGGCTCGCCGGTGCGCTACCGGACAGGCCGGCACGCGGGTCGATCAGGGTCATCTTCGTCTCCAAAGTCGATGGGGGATGAGCGGTTTCGCGCTCAGTTACCGGCGCCGTTCGCCTGGCGGGCATTGGTGATCACGCGGTCGATGAAGCCGTACTCCAACGCCTGGTCAGCGGTGAACCAGCGGTCGCGGTCGGCGTCGGCGGTCACCTGTTCGATGGACTGTCCGGTGTGCTGCGCCTGCAGTTCGTTCAACTCCCGCTTGGTGTGGGCGAGCTGCTCGGCGTAGATCGAGATGTCGGCCGCGCTACCGCCGATACCGGCGGAGGGCTGGTGCATCATGATCCGGGTGTGCGGCAGCGCGAAGCGCTTGCCCTTGCTACCGGCGGTGAGCAGGAACTGACCCATCGAGGCCGCGAGGCCGAACGCGATGGTCGCGATATCACATTCGGCGTACTGCATGGTGTCGTAGATGGCCATGCCCGCGGTGACCGACCCACCGGGGGAGTTGATGTAGAGCGAGATGTCGCGGTTCGGGTCCTCGGCCGTGAGCAGCAGGATCTGCGCGCACAGCTTGTTGGCGATGTCGTCGTCGACCTGGGTGCCCAGGAAGATGATGCGGTCGCGGAGCAAACGCTCGTACACCGAATCACTGAGGTTGAGCCCAGCAGTCGCGGATGTCATGACCGGCCCCGACTTCAAAGGTGCCACAGCCTGATTGATTGTCACGGATACCTGCCCTCTCTCGCCGGCACGATGCCTGCCGGCACAGCCTCTGTCCAATATGCGGTCTTCCGGGGCCCTTCGTGGTTACGCAAGCTACCGCCTCCGTCCCCGACGTCCGACCGCGGCCTGATTCGGTTGACACAAACCCTAACGAAACAAGGCGGCACCGAACTCCCGGTACCGCCTTGCTTCGCTTACAGCTGACTCATACGTCGCCGATGGGCTACTCGGCGGCGTTCTCGGCCGACTCCGCGGCGCCCTCGGAATCCGACCCCGTCTCGGCCGGCTCACCGAACATCTCGGCGGTGTCGACCGTGTTGCCGTCGGTAGCGGTGACCTTGGCCTTGAGCACCACGCCGGCCAGCGCCTTACCGCGGCGCACGTCGGCGAAGATCGCGCCGAGCTGTCCAGCCTGCTGGATCTGCTGGATGAACTGTTCCGGCGCCATGCCGTAGCGCTGCGACTGGAACAGGATCCGCTCGGTCAGCTCCTGCTGGCCGACCTGGGTGTTCTCCGATTCGGCGACCGCGTCCAGCAGCAGCTGGGTCTTCACCGACTTCTCGGCGGCCTCCTTGGAGTCCTTGTCGAACTCCTCGCGGGTGCTGCCCTGGGCCTCGAGCGCCTCGGCGAACTTCGCCTCGTCGTGGTCGAATCCGTGCACCGCGTCGTGCAGCACGGCGTCGACCTCGGCCTGCACCGCGGCCTCGGGCAGCGGCACCTCGGTCTTGTCCAGCAGCGCCTCGAGCACCTTGTCGCGGATCTCGCCGGCCTGCTGCACCTTCTTGCTCTGCTCGACCCGCTTGCGCAGATCTTCCTTCAGCTCGTCGATGGTGTCGAATTCGCTTGCCATCTGGGCGAATTCGTCGTCGGCCTCGGGCAGCTCGCGCTCCTTGACCGAGTTCACCTTCACGGTGATGACGGCTTCCTTACCGGCGTGCTCGCCGGCCACCAGGGTGGAGGTGAAGTCCTTGGACTCCTCCGCCTTCAGGCCGACGAGGGTGTCGTCCAGGCCCTCGATCAGCTGGCCGGAGCCGACCTCGTGCGACAGACCGGACGTGGTCGCCTCGGAGACCTCTTCGCCGTCCACGGTGGCCGACAGGTCGATGGAGACGAAGTCGCCCTCCTGCACGGCGCGCTCGACGCTCTTCAGGGTGCCGAAGCGCTGGCGCAGCGACTGCAGCTGCTGGTCGATGTCCTCGTCGCCGATGCTCAGCGGATCGACGGTGACCTCGATGCTCTCGTAGTCGGGCAGCGCGATCTCGGGACGGACGTCGACCTCGGCGGTGAACGCCAGCTCGTCGCCGTCCTCGATCTTGGTGATCTCGATCTCGGGCTGGCCGAGCACCTTCACCTCGGAGGCGGTGACGGCCTCGCTGTAGCGCGCCGGCAGCGCGTCGTTGACGACCTGCTCCAGGATGGCGCCGCGACCGAGGCGGGCCTCGAGCAGCTTGGCCGGGGCCTTGCCCGGACGGAAGCCGGGAATGCGAACCTGCTGGGCCAGCGCCCGGTACGCCTTGTCGAAGTCCGGCTTCAGCTCCTCGAAGGGCACCTCGACATTGATGCGGACCCGGGTCGGGCTCAGCTGCTCGACGGTGCTCTTCACGGACATGCTCCTTGTTCGTTGTTCACTGGTCTGGGTGGTCGCCGGACGGAGGTGTGATCCGCCGGCGACGATGTTCGGGTGCCGCCATGCAACGGCGCTGTTTCCCCCCGAAATCGCATCCGATCAAGGGTAGTCGACAGCGGTATTCGGGCCGCAATCGGCTGGCCCGCCTCGTTCGGCGGCGGCTTTGTCGCCGACGCCGTCGATCAACCGACCTTCACGGCATCGGTGACGAAGACGAGGGTTTCGTTGGGCTTCACACCCTGGCCGCCCTGGCCGTAGCCGAGGTCCGGCGGAATGATCAGCAGGCGGCGGCCGCCCTGTTTGATGCCGATCAGGCCCTGGTCCCAGCCCTGGATGACCTCACCGGTACCCAGGGTGAGCGGGAAGGTCTGGCCGCGGTCGAAGGAGCTGTCCAGCTTCTTCTTGTCCGACCAGGTGACCAGCGTGTAGTTCATCTCCACCGGCTGGCCGGTCGCCGCCGCCGGGCCGGTGCCCTCGACGAGATCCTTGGTGACCAGCTGCTTCGGCGGATCGCAGTTGTCCGGAATGGTGATGGTCGGCGCCTGGCCGAAGCCGCCGGTGACACCGATGTCGTCGGCGGTGCATTCGCGGCCGTGGCTCGCCGTGGGAGCCGCGGCGGCCGAGGTGCCCGCGGTCGGCTGGGCGCCCGCGACGGTGCTCGAGGTCGTCGCCGAGCCGTTGTCGTCGTTGCCGCCGCAGGCGGTGAGGGCGACCGCCGCGACCGCGACGGCGGCCGTGCCGATGATCCTGGCCAAAGTCTGCATGCGCCGCACCCTAATCGGTGCGGCGGACCGACCGGCTGTGGGCCCCGTCACCGCTGCCCGATCCGGCGGACACGGGAGGTTTTCCGGCAGCGGGTGCGGATACCCGGGCTGCGGGTGCGGATCGACCCGGGATCGTCGCGGCCCGGTAGCCTGGCGTCGAGTCTCCATCCGAAGCGGTTACCCGAACACCCCACTGCGAGGAGCACGATCGTGACCGACTTGGCGAGTTCGGAAGGACGGGTCCCGGCCACCGACCCGACCGGCGCGGATACGGCGGCCGACAATATCGGCGGCAGCGGCGGGGCCACGATCGCACCCGAACCGTATCGGCTGGCCGAGGTCCCCGGCCCGCTCTCACCGGACGAACTCGCCGATCTGGACGCGTGGTGGCGCGCGGCGAACTATCTGGCGGTGGGCCAGATCTATCTGACGGCCAATCCCCTGCTGCGCACCCCGCTGGCGGCCGAGCACATCAAACCGCGTCTGCTCGGGCATTTCGGAACCGTGCCGGGACTGAATCTGGTGTGGGCCCATGCCAATCGGGCGATCCGGGCCCGCGATCTGGACGCGGTCTTCGTCGCCGGGCCGGGACACGGGGGTCCGGGGCCGAATGCGTGTGCCTGGCTGGAAGGCACGTATTCCGAGCTGTACAGCAATATTTCGCGCGACGGGACGGGAATGGGCGCGCTGTTCGCCCAGTTCTCCTATCCCGGCGGCGTGCCCAGCCATTGCGCGCCCGAGACACCCGGTTCCTTCCACGAGGGCGGCGAACTCGGCTATTCCCTGCTGCACGCCTACGGCGCCGCGCTCGACCATCCCGACCTGACGGTGTTCTGCGTGATCGGCGACGGCGAGGCCGAGACCGGGCCGCTGGCGACCAGCTGGCACGCGAACAAATTCCTCAATCCGGCGCGCGACGGCGCGGTGCTGCCGATTCTGGCGCTCAACGAATACAAGATCGCGAATCCGACCCTGCTGGCCCGCATTCCGGAATCCGAACTGCTGTCGCTGCTGCACGGTTACGGCTACGACCCGATCATCGTCGCCGGGCACGACCCCGCGGCCGTCCACCAGGCGATGGCCGCCGCGCTGGATCGCGGCCTGGACCGCATCGCCGAGTTCCAGCGCGCCGCGCGCCAGAGTGCCGATGGGACACGTCCCCGCTGGCCGATGATCGTGCTGCGCACGCCGAAGGGCTGGACGTGCCCGCCGGTGGTCGACGGCGACCAGGTGGAGGGCACCTTCCGCGCCCATCAGGTGCCGCTCCCGGCCGCGCGTTCCGACGACGGTCACCGCCGGGTGCTCGAGCAGTGGCTGCAGTCGTATCGTCCCGCGGAATTGTTCGACGAGGACGGCCGACCGTATCCGCAGTTGCTGCGCCAGGTCCCGGCGGGGCCGCGGCGGATGAGCGCGAATCCGGTGGCCAACGGCGGCGCGACGATGCAGGATCTGCGACTGCCCGATTGGCGGCGCTACGGCGTGGAGGTCCCCGTGCCGGGCGCCACCTCGCACGAGGCCACCCAGGTGCTGGGTACGTGGCTGCGCGACGTCACCGCTGCCAACCGCGACAATTTCCTGATCTTCGCACCCGACGAATTGGCCAGTAACCGGCTCCAGGACGTCCTCACCGTCACCGGCCGCAACTGGCAGGCCGACATCGGGGAATTCGACGTGAAATTGGACCGGCGCGGCCGCGTGATCGAGGTGCTGTCGGAACATATGTGCCAGGGCCTGCTGGAGGGCTATCTGCTCACCGGGCGCCACGGCGTGTTCACCTGCTACGAGGCGTTCATCCACATCGTCGACGCGATGTTCAACCAGCACGCGAAATGGCTGGACGCCAGCGGCGCGGTGCCGTGGCGCCGGCCCGTTCCGAGCCTGAATTATCTGCTGACCTCCCATGTGTGGCGGCAGGATCACAACGGATTCACCCATCAGGACCCGGGTTTCCTCGATGTGGTGATGAACAAGCAGCCTTCGATCGTGCGCGTCTATCTGCCGCCGGACGCCAACACGCTGCTGTCGACCTACGACCACTGCCTGCGTTCCCGTCATTACGTGAACGTGGTGGTGGCCGGCAAACAGCCGCAGGCGGATTGGCTGTCGGTCGACGAGGCGCGTCTGCACTGTGCCCGCGGGGCCGGTATCTGGGAATGGGCCGGCCACAACGACGAGACGGGCACGACGCCCGATGTGGTGCTGGCCTGCGCCGGCGATGTACCGACCCTGGAGACGCTGGCGGCCGCCGCCATTCTGCGGGAACGGCTGCCGCGGTT
This sequence comes from Nocardia sp. BSTN01, assembly GCF_015354405.1. Classification (GTDB taxonomy): domain Bacteria; phylum Actinomycetota; class Actinomycetes; order Mycobacteriales; family Mycobacteriaceae; genus Nocardia. The sequence continues at coordinate 209,389 of NZ_JADKYP010000003.1, forward strand.
GCGCATTCGCGTGGTGAACGTGGTCGATCTGATGCGGCTGCTGCCGGCGGACGAACATCCGCACGGCCTGCCCGATCGCGAATTCGACACCTTGTTCACCCGAGATCGGCCGATCATCTTCGCCTTCCACGGCTATCCCTGGCTGATTCACCGGCTCACCTATCGGCGCACCAACCATGCCGGGCTGCACGTGCGCGGATACAAGGAGAAAGGCACCACCACGACCCCGTTCGACATGGTGATGCTCAACGACCTCGACCGCTATCACCTGGTGATGGATGTGATCGACCGCGTTCCCGGACTGGGCACCCAGGCGGCCGGACTGCGCCAGGACATGGCCGACGCCCGTCTGGCCGCGCGTATCTGGACACGCGAGCACGGCGCCGATATGCCGGAGGTGGCCGACTGGCGCTGGCCGTACGGCCGATAACCCTCGCCCGTACCCGTCGAACAGCGCGGACGCGTGTTCGGAGTTAGGCTCCGCGTGTGCCCGCCGGGACTGGGGTACGAACGAGGAACGGAAATGCCGCATGGAACTGCGCTCTACCACCGCGGTGGTCCCCGCCGTGCCGCCTGTCGATCCGACGCCCCCGGGGACGGCATCGTTCACCGTGCATTTCACGGGATATCTCTATGCCGTCGGACTGCGCGACGCCTTCGCCGATCTGATCGCGCGGCACGAACAGCTCCGCACCGTGTACCCGATGCCCGGTTCGAGCGCCGCGCCGCGCGTTTTGTCCGCGACCGCCGCGGTTCTGCCACGACTGGTGCCGACGCCGGTGGCCGCGGCCGAACTGCCGGAGGCGATCACCGAATTCTTGGACGCGGAAACCGCTGCGCCGCTGGCGGTTCCGGTGCGGGCGAGGACTTTCCGGCCGCTCGGCGATCCCGAGGACGTTCCGCACCATCTGCTGGTGGTGATTCTGCGGCGGGCCGCGGTCGACCGCATATCGCCGGCCCGGCTGGCACGCGATCTCATGACCGCCTACGCCGCGCGTCGCCGCAACCTCGTCCCGACGTGGGACGCGGCGCGCCCCGCCCATCGGCTGACCGTCCACGAACTCCAGGGCGTCCGCCTCGTCGAATCCGGTGGCGAAGGGATCGCCGACGACTACCGCTGAACCTCAGCCCTCAGCGAGCACCTCGGTGAGACGGTCCAGAAACGGACGCTGACCAGTGACGATCTTCTCGCGGGCGAGCTCCGGTTCGAGCCACTGGACCCGATCGATCTCCGGGAACGTCTGCATGCGGCCGGATCTCGGCGGCCACTGCATCTCGAAGGTGCCGGGGACCACCTGCTCCGGATCCAGGTCACCGGCCACCGCCCACACGGTGACCCGCTTGCGGGAGCGGCCGCTGCCGTACTGTGACTCCCCCAGCGCGATCCAGTCACCGTCGGGTACGGGCAGGCCCAGTTCCTCGGTGAACTCACGCGCCGCGGCCGTCCGGGCATCCTCGGAATCCGGTGCGTACTCGCCCTTGGGGACCGACCAGGCACCGGCATCCTTGCGCGCCCAGTACGGACCGCCCATATGTCCGAGCAACACCTGCAGCCGCGGGGCATGCCGGAACAGCAGAACTCCCGCACTGTATGTCGACGCCGTGGCTCCGGTCATGGTCGCAGTCTGCCGCACCGAACCGAGGCGGTGGCGACGCAGGGCCGCCCCGCGCCGCGGGTTATCGGGCGGCCGTCGGCGCCGTCAGGTCGTAGACCTTGGTACCGCCGACATCGGTCGCCGCGTACGTACTCTCGACCCACTGGGCGATCCGGCTCGCCGCCGAGGTCTCCGCCGATCCGGGGCCGCGCCGCTCGGACCCGACGAAGTAGTGGATGCGCCCCTGTGCGACATCGGCGCGGAACTGATCGAGGGTCGGGGACGGATCGCCGCCACCGAATCCGCCGATCGGCATGACCGCGTAGCCCGAATCGAGCTGTAGGTCCGCGGCACCCATCGAGCTGATCGCCGCGGCCGCCCACGTGTAGCCGGCGCCGTTGTTCTTCAGCAGATCGATCAACTGCTGATTCGTCCGCTCACCCATACCGGGACCGGCAGGACGGTCGGTGACCGCGCGCTGCCCTGCGCCGGGTGCGGTAGCCGCCGGCTCGCCGGACCGGGGCGCCCGGCCCGGTTGTCCGGGAGCCTGGGCGGCACCGGCCGAATCCGAACCGTTGTCCGCCGGTCCTGCGCCGGGTCCGGCCGCAGCGCATCCGTTCTCCGACCCAGCAGACGGGGCGCCGGCTACCTCCTGGCCCGGGGCACCCGGACGAGTTCCGTTCGTGCCCGGTGCGGGTGTGGACGGTCCGCTGCCGGTACCGCCCGGCATACCCGGCCCGGCGGGTCCACACGCACCACCGGGGCCGCCCGGTCCGAAGCCGAAGCCGAACCCGCCGCTGGTCTTCGGTCCGGCCAGGACGATCCCGCCGTTGTGGGCGGTAGCGATGGTCTGGATCGAGTAGGCCACCGGTCCGGCGATCGCGACGGCCACTGCGAGGACGGCTGTCCAGGCGGCTGTCCGGCGCGGTTGCGGTATCACCAGCGCGACGGTCGCGACTGCACCGGCGACGCCGATGATCCACCGCAACCACGGCACGAAATCCGGGGTGCGATCGAGCAGTATCACCGCGGTGACCGTCGTCAGCGCGGCGGCAGCGGCCAGAACGAGACGGACACCGAGCCGATCGCGCTGCCGCCACAGCACCACCGCCCCGATCGCCGCCGCACCGGCGACGCCGGGGGCCAGGGCAACGGTGTAGTACTGGTGGAAGATTCCCTTCATGAAGCTGAACACCAGGGCGGTGACCAGCGCCCAGCCACCCCACAGCAGCAGTGCGGCCCGCCGGGTGTCGGTGCGGGACGCCTTGCCGCACAGCACGACAGCCGTGACGCACAGGATCAGCGCCGCCGGGATCAACCAGGCGATCTGACCGCCGACGGTCTCGCTGAACAGCCGCGTGATTCCGGCCTCCGAACCGAACGACGGTCCGTGGCCACGCCCGCCGGGTCCGGGCGGACCGCCGAATCCGCCGCCGGAATCGACGCCGAGCCGCTGCAGTCCGTTGTAGCCGAGCGTCAGCTCGATGATCGAATTATGTTTGGAACCACCGAAATACGGCCGCGAATCGGCCGGCCACAGTTGCGCGACCAACACCCACCAGCCGGCGCCGACCACCAGCGCGGCACCGGCGGCGAGCAGTTGCAGCAGGCGCTTACCCAGCCGGGGCGGCCCGGCGAACAGATAGGTCAGCGCCAGCGCGGGCACGACCAGCAACACCTGCAACTGCTTGGCCAGGAATCCGAGTCCGACGAAGCCGCCGCACAGCAGCAGCCAGCGCCACCGGCCGTCCTCGAGCGCGCGCGTCATCGCCCACACCGCGGCGATCATCAGCAGGACCAGTAGCGCGTCCGGGTTGTTGTAGCGGAACATGAGCGTGGCCACCGGCGTCACCGCGAGTGCCAGCCCGCCGAGCAGCCCGGCCCCCGGGCCGAAGGTCCGGCGCAGCGTCGACCAAAGCAGGGCCACCGCGGCCACCGCGATCAGCACCTGCGGGATCAGCATGCTCCAGCTGTTCATCCCGAAAAGGCGAGCCGAGATCTCCATCGGCCACAGCGACGCCGGTGTCTTGTCGACGGTGATCGAATTGCCCCAGTCCGAGGAACCGAAGAAGAACGCCTTCCACGATTTCGCACCGGACTGCACCGCGGCGGCATAGAAGGAATTGGCCCAGCCGTTCGCACTCAGATTCCACAGATAGGCGATCGCGGTGCCGCCCAGCAGCGCGGTGAGTCCCAGGTACTCCCACGGCAGGCTTCGGGTGCGGCCCCGACCGGGCGTCGTCACGCCGTCCGCCGGCCGGTCCGGCGCGATAGCAGTTTCGGTCATGGCTGCCATGATGGTCGGCCGCGCCGCCGACCGGCTGGGACGGCGCTGGGAGAAACCTGTGAACCCGCACAGCGGTCCACGCGGCCCGGTGATCCACGTCGCCCGGTGAGGAGAGAACCGTCACTCTCCCGCGATACCGGGGAAACCGCCGGGACGGGATAGGCTGATCGAGGAGTATCGGTAACTCGTTCTCCCTCCGTCGTGGATGTCTACTCTTCGCGTCGGCCACCAGCGGTCGGTCTCCGCGCGGGTCCCCAACCCCAGCGCGGCGGCAGCACAGCACCGCTGCAACCCCAGCGCCGCTGCGGTTCACCTCTGCTGCTCGAAAGGCACCACGACTACTCATGACGACTCGTTCATCGAGCCCTGCCACCACGTTCGACGCCCTCGGCGTCGGCGCTCCGCTGGTGCGCGCGCTGACCGCGCAGGGTTTCACGGCACCGCTGCCGATCCAGGCCGCGACGCTTCCGGACACGCTGGCCGGCCGCGATGTGCTCGCTCGCGGGCGCACCGGCAGCGGTAAGACGCTCGCCTTCTCGATTCCGATGGTCGACCGGCTGCATCGGCTCGGTCGCCGGCGCGTCCCGGGCCGGCCCGCGGGTCTGGTGCTGGCGCCCACCCGCGAACTGGCCACTCAGATCGCGGCGACCCTCCAGCCACTGACCGAGGCCTGCGAGCTGCGGGTGGTGACGGTGTTCGGCGGGGTGCCGCAGGCTCGTCAGGTCCGCGAGCTGCGCTCGGGGGCGGATATCGTCGTCGCCTGCCCGGGCCGGCTGGAGGATCTGATCAAACAGGGCCTGGTCGCCCTGGACGAGGTGCGGATCACCGTGCTGGACGAGGCCGACCACATGGCCGATCTCGGCTTCCTGCCCGGCGTCACCCGAATCCTGGCCGCGACCCCCGCCGACGGTCAGCGGATGCTGTTCTCCGCCACCCTGGACAACGGCGTGAACAAACTGGTGCAGCGCTTCCTGCGAAATCCGTTGTCGCACACGGTCGACGAGGCCCACTCACCGGTGCCCGCGATGACCCATCACGTCTTCGAGATCGGTGACAGCGAGGCCAAGCGCGCGCTGGTCCACACCCTCGCCTCCGGAACGGGGCGGCGAATCCTGTTCATGCGCACCAAACATCATGCGCGACGGCTGGCCAAGCAGCTCACCACCGCCGGGATTCCGGCCGCCGATCTGCACGGCAATCTGTCGCAGGTCGCGCGCGACCGCAATCTGGCCGCCTTCGCCGACGGCACCACGCGCGTCCTGGTCGCGACCGATATCGCGGCCCGCGGCGTCCACGTCGACGATGTCGAACTCGTCGTGCATGTCGACCCGCCCGCCGAACACAAGGCCTATCTGCACCGCTCGGGGCGCACCGCCCGCGCCGGTAGCACCGGCGACGTCGTGACGATCATGCTGCCGGAACAGCGCAAGGACGTCGCGGTACTGCTGCGCAAGGCCGGACTCGACGTCCGCCCGCAGCAGGTGAGCCCGGATTCGGCCCAGGTCACCGCATTGGTCGGCACGGTCGCGGCGCCGGTTGCGCCCGCCGCGAAACCCGAACGCGCCGAGCAGAATTCCCGCCGCCCCGCCCGAGCCGACAGCGCGGCCCGCAAACCTCGGCGACGTGGCCCGGCGACGAGGAGCGAACGCGGCGAATCGGCGCACAGCGGCCGCACCACGGATACCGACGGCCGTGCCACGTCACGGCGCCGGAGCGCCGTGGACAACGACCGCGCCGCCGCATCGGACAACCGACGGAGCGGAGGAGGGCGGCCCGCTCGCGAACTCCGCGACGGCCCTGCCCGCACAGGCGGCAAGCAGTCGGCGCGCGAACGCGGCGCCGCCGGAACGGGCCGGACCGAGCGCGGTTCGTCGGGCCGCTCGCCGGGTTCCGCACGCTCGGCCGGCGGAACGAAACGCGTTCACGCGCAACCGCATTCGGCCGGCTCCGCCCGGCCGGCGCGTCACGGTCGATAACACGCAGCCGGGGTACGCGGCCGCGCACCTGGAGTGGACGATCGGGCGGCAGTCGGCGTACGCGGCTCCGGATGGCATCCGGGCCGCTTGCACTGCCGTCCTCGCGCCCGGAGGGATTGCTCGGATACTCCGCCGGATCAGTGCGCCGTCACCTTCAGGCCCACCACGCCGGCGACGATCAGCAACAGCAACACGATCTTCACCAGGGAGGCCTGCTCGGTCCCGGTCATCATCCCGTACAGCACGGTGAGCGCGGCGCCGATGCCCACCCACACCGCGTACGAGGTCCCCACGGGCAGCGTGCGCATCGCATACGCGAGACCCGACATCGAGGCCACCAGCGCGGCCGCGAAGACCAGTGACGGCACGATGCGGGTGAGGCCGTGCGATTTCCCCAGCGCGGTGGCCCAGACGGCTTCGAAGACTCCGGACAGCACCAGCACGATCCACGCCATGGTCGGCATTCCTTTCGGGAATACCGTCTTGTCGGGGCCCGGGTACGGTTGCGATCGTCCGGTCGGCCGCAGAACGCGACCTTTTCGTTCAGCGCCCACGACCGAGCGAAAATTCCCGGTCATCTGTGGTCGGGATGACAGGATTTGAACCTGCGACCCTCCGCTCCCAAAGCGGATGCGCTACCAAGCTGCGCTACATCCCGTTTCCGTCCAGCGGCTGTGCTGGCGCCTCCCGATGGACGGGATCCGGCGGCCGGGAATTGCCGACAATCCCCACCTCGGAGCGGGTGACGGGAATCGAACCCGCACCATCAGCTTGGAAGGCTGAGGTTCTACCATTGAACTACACCCGCAGGCATACGACACCAATGGGATCGCCACGATGTCGTCTGCGTGTAGGACTGTACCGAACTTCGCTTCCGGAATGCCAATCGCACACCCGGTTTTCGCACGGCGCGTCCGCGAGGCTTCTCACCGGCGCCCCGGACCGCACCCGGACCACACCCGTAGCGATTGGGCAGCAAACCTCGTCGGCCGATCTTCGAGCGTGTCCGGCACGACGGGTCAGCGCCGACAAGGATTCGGTCCCATCGACCGACAACTCGCACACTCACCGCAAACCCGGGCCCCGGATTCCCATCCCTGGACGCAGCCCGGCGCGCCGAAGCATCTCATCGCCCGCGAGATATCGGAGCGCCCGCCCCGCAACGCCCCGCTGTGATACTCATCACCAGCGACTCGCCGCCTCCACCTGGATCGGATCGAGCGTCAAGGCCCCTGGCCTGCGATAAGAACGATTCACGAAGTCCCGCACACTCATGGGTGAACATCACCCGCAACACGCCGTGAGCGACACGCTGGGCCAAGGTGTAACGCCGCAGGCCCGGCGTCGATCACACTGCCGATCGCCATTCGCGACTTATCGGAACAGGTTGTAAAACAGCAGTTTTCGGTGCCGAGTGGCTTGCTAGGATCCTTTTTGCCGGACGGGGGTATCTGGAAAGGGGGCGGTGAGCGTGCGCCGAAGGTGTACTCGACCGCGAAGCAGTGAGCGCGTTCCGGAGGGCGTGACCGGCCGGAGCGCCGGCGTCGACGACGTCTGCGCGAGGTGATCGGCGATGGCTGCCGAACTCGACACGCAGACCGCCGCCATCGTGGCGGCGACCACCCGGGACTGGGTTCGTGCCGTCTATCCCGGCAGCGGGCTGACAGTCGAGCCCGAACACCTCGAGCAGGTGTTCGCGGCCATCGTCGACGAATTGTTGAATCTTGCACAGTCGGAACCGTTTCCGGTGCCGGCCGCGCGCGCGATCGGGCGACGGCTGGCCGAGGCGCCCTTCGACCGCACCCGCATGCTCGCCCCCGCCACCAGAGCCCTGCTGGGCTTCGCGCCGGGTGAACCCGGCTCCCTGGTCGCGACCCGCTGGCCGTTCGTGGCCAGTCATGCCATCGACAGCTACGCCGAGGCCCTGCAGCAGCGCGCCCTGGCGCAGCAGGAGCGCAATCTGACGGCAGCGGTCTCCGTGCGCGTGCAGGAGATCGCGGCGCTGCAGAACCGGCTGCGGCACGAGGCGACCCACGACGCGCTCACCGACCTCGCCAACCGCTCGCTGTTGCAGGAACGCGTGCGCGTGATGGCCACCGACCACACCCGCGGCGTCGGCCTGCTGCTGATCGATCTGGACGACTTCAAGCAGATCAACGACGGTTACGGCCATTCCGTCGGCGACGAGGTGCTGGTGGAGATCTCGCGGCGGCTGCGCGCGGCCTGCCCGGACGAAACGGTCGTATGCCGCTACGGCGGAGACGAATTCGTCCTCGCCCTGCCCGCCCGCCGCAATACCCTTGCCGAGGTGGCGATGCGCGTGCTGACCGCCCTGCACGATCCGGTGCCGACCGACGCCGGACCGGTGCCGGTGTCGGCGAGCGTCGGCACCGCCTTCTCCCCGCCCGGGCGGCCGTGCGACTTCTCCGATCTGCTGCGCAGCGCCGACCGGGCGATGTACTCGGCCAAGACGGCGGGCAAGCGGCAGTTCGCACTCTCCGAGCTCGGCGATTCCGACGGCGAGCCGGGCGGTTACGACGCCGCCCGACTCGACTACGGCGCGGCCGTCGCGGGCTGAGAGCAAGCTTCAGGCAAACCGTCGACGCGTACTCTGGTCGATGTGTGGCTGCTGCTGATTCTTCTGGTCGTGGTGCTGATCGCGTGCGTCGCGATGATGGTCGCGGGGCGCTCGAACCAACGCACCCGGGACACCAACCAACTCGCCGACGCGAAGGCCGACGCACGCCGGTTGATCGAACGGCTCGGCGGCCAGGTCTACAACCTCACGGGGACCGACCAGGCCTCCAAGCAGGCGCTGGCGGATGCGGGTGAACGGCTCAACGCCGCCGGATCGCAGATCGATCAGGCTACGACCGTCACCCAGGCCCGGCTGGCCAAGGAAACCGCGATCGAGGGCCTGTACTACGTGCGCGCGGCCCGCACCGCGATGAATCTCGATCCCGGCCCACCGGTCCCCGAACTGGACGGACAGCGGTCCGCCGGAAGCGTCACCGAGGACCGCACCGTCGACTTCGACGGCCGTCGCATCGAGGCATCGCCGACGCCTTCTCCGCAAACTCCGAACTACTATCCGGGCGGCCGGGTCGCCGGGCGTCCGGTCCCGGCCGGCTGGTATTCCGAGCCGTGGTGGAAGACCGCGCTGGTGGCCGGCGCCTGGGGCGTGGGCTCGGTACTGCTGTTCGACGCGCTGTTCGGTGGCATGCACGGCGTCGGCTACGGCGCGGCCGGTTTCGAGAACGGTTACGGCGCAGGCTATGACGCCGGATTCGACGCGGGTCAGGATGCCGGACAGGACGCCGGGCAAGGCTTCGACGGCGGCGACCAGGGCGGATACGACACCGCGGGTTACGACGGCGGCGGCTACGACCAGGGTGGCGGCTACGACGGCGGTGGGTACGACGGCGGCGGCTTCGATGGGGGCGGCTTCTTCGACGGTGGTGGCGGTTTCGACGGGGGCGACTTCGGCGGATTCGACGGAGGTTTTTAGCTTTCCGGTAACCGGAAGTTGCGCCTCCGTTTACGTTGTGTTATCGATCTTCAGTGTTGATCGACCACGAGGCGAGGGTAATTCCCTCGTCGTCGTTATCCGGGGGTGGGAAAAAGCCCCGAGCAGGAGCCGCGGCCGCAGTCGTCGGCGCTGTGGTCCTGCTCACCATCGCCCAGGTGTGGGCATCCGCGCACGGCGCCCTCGGGCCCTTTCGTAGTCTCCTCGCCGACTACGCGGCCGACCCGCAGTCGGCGTTCGTCTCCTGGGCGGGCTTGGGCCTCGCGTGCGTCGGCGTGCCCGCGCGTGCGCGCGTCGTCAGTCTCGCGTCGGCCGCGGTACTGGACCTACTGGTGCTCGGCGTGCAGGCACTGTGCGGCTGGCACCTCTCGATCGGAACCGGCCCCACACTGGTCTTGACCGCGCTCGTGCTGACCGTCGCTCGGTGGCGTGGCCGGCGACGGCGGATCGCCCTGCGCGCCCTCGCATTCGGTGTGCTGCTGATCATGGCGTCGAAGCTCGCCGACACCTGGCTGCTGGTCAGCATCTCCGCCGGTCCGCGCGTACTGGATCAGTACCTGCGATATGCCGATCGCGCACTGGGAGATCCGGCGTGGGTCGTCGGCAGCCTCCTGGACGCGGCGGGCCCGATCCCGTCGACCGTGTTGCACGCGGTGTACATCCAATTGCCGGCGGCCGCCGTGGTGGTCGCGGTGTGGCAGCTGCGCAAGGTGACGACGAGGCCGTGGCCCCGGCACAACCTGTTGCGCACCTTCCTGGCACTGGGCATCGTCGGGCCGCTCGTCTACGTGCTGTTTCCCGTGGTCGGCCCGGTCTTCGCCTACGGCCCGCTGGGCCACGGCCTGCAGATCGGCGACTGGCCGCACACGGTGCCCGCGATCACCGGCACGCCGGCGCCGATGCTCTTCGATGCCGGGACCGCCCGCAACTGCATGCCGTCGATGCATACCGCCTGGGCCACAGCATTGTTCGTGCATTCGCGCACCGGGCCGCGGTGGCTGCGTTGGGGCGGTGCGGTGTGGCTGGTGTGCACGCTGCTGGCGACACTCGGCTTCGGCTACCACTACGGCTGCGATCTGGTGGCGGGTGCGGTCCTGTGCCTCACGGTGGAATCGGCGCTGCGCGAACCCGATCGCGGCTGGGACAGCAAGCGGATTCACATGGTGACCCTCGGCGCCGGGGTTTTCGCGGGGCTCCTGCTGTCCTATCGTTTCCTCGCAGAGACCATGGCCGCCCATCCGCTGCCGTCCGGACTCGCGGTCCTGGCCGCACTGGCGGCCGTGATCTCCCTGTTCTACACGACGTGGTTCGCCGCGCCCGAGCGCCGAACGGCGAACATCGAAAGGTCGGTCTCAGCTTCATGATCACGGTGCGGGCGGAGCGGCGTCAGCTGCTGCGTCAACAGCATTCGGACGACACGAGATATATCCCCCGCATCCCGATCGTGATCGGACTCGTGCTCTCGGTGTCGGCTGCCCTGCTCATCTCGGCGTTGCACGGTTTTCTCGATCTGCAGGTGTATCGGGTCGACACCCTGGCCTGGTTGCACCACGGCGCGCTGTACGGGCCGCCGCTACCGGTAGCCGGTCACACCGACCTGCCGTTCACCTATCCCCCGTCGGCAGCGCTGCTGATGACTCCGCTGGCCGTGATGCCGCTCTGGCTGGCCGAGATCGCGGTGACGGCCAGTTCGCTGGCCTGTCTGTGGGTGACGATCTGGCTGGTGCTCTCCCGGATCCGGCCCGAGTGGAACCCGCGGTCGAAAGCGACCCTGATCACCCCCGTCGTCATCGCGATGGCGGCGCTCGAGCCGGTGCACACGACACTGTGGTTCGGGCAGATCAACATCATTCTGATGGCCGCGGTCGCGCTGGACTGCCTGACGGAGAAGCCGCGGTGGCCCCGAGGCGTGCTGATCGGCATCGCCGCCGTCACCAAACTGACCCCGGCGGCCTTCGTGCTGTATCTGCTGATCCGCCGGGACTGGAAAGCGGCGGGAACGGCGGCGGCGACCGCCGCGGGGGTGGTGCTCGCCGGATTCGTGCTGTTCCCGCGGACGTCGACGCAGTACTGGCTGCACGCGATCGTCGACACCGGTCGCATCGGGGCGCCCTACTACGCCGGCAACCAGTCCCTCAAAGGGATGGTCTATCGGCTCGGCCTGCCCGAATCCGCCGCCGCGGCGGTATGGCTGGGTCTCGGGCTCGCCGTCGCCGCCGCCGGCGCGGTCGCGATGTACCTGCTCCTGCGCGCCGAGCGCACCGCGGGCCCCGGCCCGCTCGCACCCGGGAACACCCCCGCGATCACGAAACTCTCGGTCGCCGCGCTGCTCGTGAATGCCGCTGTGCTGCTGCTGGTTTCGCCGGTGTCGTGGACCCATCACTGGGTGTGGGTGGCGCCCGCGCTGGTGACCGCCGCGTTCTGGTCCACCAGCGGATCCGCCGCGGCGGTGGCCGGCGCGATCGCCGCCGTCACCGCACCGTTCCTGATCGGACAGGTGCTGGTGCCGGGCGGTGGCGACCGGGAGCTCACTTGGAACTGGTGGCAGCACCTACTGGGCAACACCTATGTCCTCGTCGCCGTCGCGCTGCTCGGATTCGCGCTCTCGCGACTGCTCCGGCGGCGCGCCTCGGCGATACCGGCGGCTCAGGCCGGCTGACAGGTGGGGCACCAGAACAGGTTTCGCCCCTCGAGCACGCCGTGCGCGACGGTGGTTGCACAGATCCGGCAGGGCTCACCGGCACGGCGATAGACGTAGGTGCGCGGTTTGCCGACCGCATACGACGGCGCGCCGCGGTCGTGTTCGGGGCGCACCACCACGATCGCGCCCTTACGCACGCCGACCTTCATCAACCCGACCAGATCCGTCCACAGCGCGTCCCACTCCACCGCCGTGACGGCACGGCCGGGGCGTTGCGGTGAAATGCCGTGCCGGAAGAGCACTTCCGCGCGATAGACGTTGCCCACACCCGCCACCACCGACTGGTCCATCAGCAGCGCCGCGATGGACCGGTTCGAACGGCGGATCCGCTGCGCCGCCCGATCGGAATCGGCGTCGCGCCGCAGCGGATCAGGGCCGAGCCGGGCGGTGAGGGCGTCGACCTCCGGTGCGTGCAGGACCTCGCACGCGGTCGGACCGCGCAGATCGGTCCCGTACAGCGTGGCCGCGGACCTCCCGGCGCCGATCATCCGCATCCGCACCTGGCCGACCGGATCGCTCAGCGGTGCGGGTGATTCGGTGAAGGTGCCGTAGAGACCGAGATGCACATGGACGATCAGACCCGAATCGTAGTGGTGCAGAAGATGTTTACCCCACGCCTGGGCCTTGGTCAGGGTGGCTCCGTCGACCAGGGCGGCGCCGTCGGCGAAGCGCCCCTGCGGGCTGGATACCCGCACGGCACCGCCGGCGAAGCGCTGCTGATGCAGCTTGGCCAGGCGATGCAGCGTATGTCCCTCAGGCATCGACCGAATTCCGTTCCGCTCACACCGGCCCACACGCGGCCGGACGGGCCGGGCGCGTGGCCCGGCCCGCTCGATGCCTGCTAGCTCTGCACCGCCGGCGGCTGACCGCTCTTCTCGTATTCGGCGATGATGTCGATGCGCCGCTGATGCCGCGCCTCGTCCGACCACGGCGTCGCCAGGAACGCATCGATGATGGCGAAGGCCTCCTCGGTGCTGTGCATCCGGCCGCCGATACCCATGAGCTGCGCATTGTTGTGCTCACGAGCCAGTTTCGCGGTCTCCACGCTCCAGGCCAGCGCACAGCGCGCGCCGGGAACCTTGTTCGCGGCGATCTGCTCACCGTTACCGCTGCCACCGAACACGATGCCGAGGCTGTCCGGATCGGCGACCACGCGGCGGGCGGCGTCGATGCAGAAGGCCGGGTAGTCGTCGACGGCGTCGTACTCGTGGGCTCCACAGTCGACCACGTCGTGACCGGCCTGCGTCAGATGATCCTTCACTTGGTTCTTCAATTCGAAGCCGGCATGGTCGGCACCCAGGTATACGCGCATGGCTGAGATTCTGTCAGGCGGGCGGTTTCGCTCCACATGGGGTCGTTCCCCGATCCTCTATAGAGTTCAGCCCATGCAGTCCGAAGATCAGTGGGCCGATCAGTCACCACAGCAGGGGCGCGGACCGGGGTGGAATCCGGTGACCGGTATGGCGGGGTGGGATCCTCGGCTGGGACCGCCAGGATGGGGTCCGCAGCAACCGTTTTCGCCGCCGCACGTCCCGCCGTTCCAACCGACGCGCGGACTGTCCCCCTGGGGTATGCCGGCCCGGCACAGCTGGGAGATTCCCCTGCTGATCGTGGTGATCCTGGCCACCGTCACCGGATATCTGATCGCGCTGCTGTTCCTGCTCGTCGGTGCCGTGAACTACTACGTCCTGCTGCTGATCCTCGCGCCGCTGCTGCTGTGGTTCGGGCGCGGCACCAACTATTCGATGCAACGGCTCAATGCCGTGAAGATGTCGCCCACCCAGTTCCCGGAGGGATACCGGATGGTGGTCGAGGCGGCCGCGCGCTTCGGCATGGCGACCGTCCCGGATGCCTACGTGGTCCTGGGCAACGGGCAGATCAACGCCTTCGCCTCGGGCCACGGGTTCCGCCGCTACGTGGTCGTCTACAGCGATCTGTTCGAGATCGGCGGCCAGGCCCGTGACCCCGACGCGCTGGCCTTCATCATCGGCCACGAGGTCGGCCATATCGCGGCCGGTCATGTGTCGTACTGGCGCCAGTTGGGCATGTTCCTCGTGCCGTTCCTGCCGATCATCGGTAATTCGCTGATTCGCGCACAGGAGTACACCGCGGACAATCACGGCTTCTGCAACCGGCATCTCGGCGCCCCCGGAGCGATGAAAACCCTTGCGGGCGGCAAATATCTGAACTCCCTGGTCGATTTCGACGAGATGGCCGACCGCGCGCCGCAGGACAAGGGTTTCTTCGTCTGGGTGGTCAACGCCATGTCCTCGCATCCGGTGCTGACGTGGCGGATGTGGGCGCTGCGCGACCGTAGCCGGCACGGCCGGATGTTCCTGCGCCCGAGCGGTCCGCCGCCGCCGCGGATGACGCCGACGCCTCCGCCGTATCCGCCACCGGCCGGCCCGCCGCAGCCGATGCCGCCGGCCGGGCCGCCCGCCCAGACGGGCAGCTACTCCGGATACGGCGAAATTCCGGGGCTGCCGCCGCGGTAGCCGCATGCCGGGCACGGGGCGCGCCACGCCCCGTGCCGTCGATCCACTAGTCGAACTGCGGGTCCTCGGTGCGGGTCCGCTTGAGTTCGAAGAAGTGCGGATAGGACGCCAGCGCGACCGCCCCGTCCCACACCTTCCCCGCATCCTCGCCGCGCGGAATCCGCGAGAGCACCGGGCCGAAGAAGGCGGTGTCGTTGATGTGGATGGTCGGCGTGCCGACGTCCGGCCCGACCTTGTCCATTCCGGCGTGGTGGCTCGCGCGCAGCGCCTCGTCGTACTCGGTGCTCGCGGCGGCCTCGGCCAGTTCGGCGGGCAACCCCACCTCGGCGAGAGCGTCGGCGACGACCGCGGCCAGGCTGTCGGCCTGATTCTCGCGCTCGTACTCCTCCCGGCGATTGTGGATGCGGGTTCCCATCGCGGTGTACAGCGGCGAGAGCACCTTCTCACCGTGCTGCTCGGCCGCGGCGACGGCCACCCGGACCGGGCCCCACGCCGATTTCATCATTTCGACGTAGCGCTCGGGGAGGTCCTCACGGCCCTCGTTGAGTACGGCCAGGCTCATCACGTGGAAGTGGGTGTCGATATCGCGGACCTTCTCGACCTCCAGAATCCAGCGCGAGGTGATCCAGCACCACGGGCACAGCGGATCGAACCAGAAATCGACGCGGTCCCTGGAACCGGCGGTGGTCGTTTGATCGCTCACATTTCGTCCCTTCGAAGAAGCAGTGGGAGGCCGCACGCCACCCGCCCTCAGCATTGGTCAACGCCGCGAAGTTGGCGATATTTCCCGATCGCCGCGGGATCGCACAGTAGGGTCGGATGCGACCCTGGTTGCCCGCTGCCCGGAGGTTTTCCCCATGCCCACAGATTCCAGGTTCGTCATCGTCGGCGGCGGTCTGGCCGCTGCGAAGCTGGCGGAGTCGTTGCGCGACAACGAGTTCGACGGCGCGATCACGGTGATCACCGAGGAGCCGCAACTACCCTACGAGCGGCCGCCGCTGTCGAAGGAGCATCTGCTCGGCAAGAAGTCGCTCGCCGATTTCACCGTGCATCCCGAGCAGTGGTATCGCGATCACGAGGTCGACCTGCTGCTCGGCACCGCCGTCACGGCCGTCGATCGCTCGTCGAAAACCGTTGCGCTGCCGGATGGTTCGACCCGCCCGTACGACAAACTCGCCCTGGCGACCGGATCGCGCTCGCGCCGGCTGCCGATTCCCGGCGCCGATGCCGAGGGTGTGTACATGTTGCGCACCATCGGCCAGTCCGATGCGCTGATCTCGCTGTTCGGCTCGGCGCGGCGGCTGGTGGTCATCGGCGCGGGCTGGATCGGCCTGGAGGTCACGGCGGCCGCGCGCACCGCCGGTGTCGAGGTGACCGTCCTGGAGGTCGGCGCGGTGCCGCTGCAGGCCGCTCTCGGCGACGAGATGGGCGCGGTCTTCGGCGAGTTGCACCGCGCGCACGGCGTCGATCTGCGCTGCGGTGTGAAGGCCGCCGAGATCGTCACCGCCGACGGAAAGGCCACCGGAGTCCGGCTCTCCGACGACACGGTCGTGGACGCCGATGCGGTGCTGATCGCGGTCGGCGCCCGGCCGAATATCGAACTGGCCGCCGATGCGGGGCTCGCGGTCGAGGGCGGCGTGCTCGTGGACGAAAGCCTGGCCAGCAGTGATCCGGATATCGTCGCGGTGGGAGATATCGCCGATCAGCAGCATCCGGTGCTCGGGCAGCGTGTGCGGGTCGAACACTGGGCCACCGCGCTCAACCAACCGGCCGTGGCGGCGCTGACGATGCTCGACCGGCCCGCCACCTACGACCGGCTGCCCTACTTCTTCACCGACCAGTACGACCTCGGCATGGAGTACACCGGTTTCGTCGCTCCGGGCGCGACGACCTCCGTGGTGGTTCGCGGCGACACCGCCAGCCGCGAATTCGTCGCGTTCTGGCTGGATCAGGGCAATCGGGTGCTGGCGGGAATGAACGTCAACATCTGGGACGTCACCGATCGGATCAAGGAGCTGATCCTCGGCGGCGAACCGGTGAATCCGGATGCGCTCGCCGATACGAGTACCAATTTGTGACCACAGTCACAGACGAGGTAGGTCGAGGAGCTGCGGCCGGCACCGACCCGATGGTGAGCGCGCCGCCGGGGCGCGCCGCCGAGCTGAGGAGATCATCGTGAAGTACATGCTGCTCAAGACCTACCGCCCTGCCGCACACTGCGAAACTCCGATCAGCGAGTGGCCGCCGGAGGACATCGCGGCCCATATCGAATTCCAGCGCGCGCTCGGTGCGGCATTGCGCGAATCGGGTGAGCTGGTCGACGCCCAGGGTCTGGCCTTCCCGGATCAGGCCCGCATCGTCAGGGCCGACGGGCGGTCCGCGCCGGTGGTCACCGACGGCCCGTTCCCGGAGACGAAGGAATTCCTGGCCGGCTACTGGATCGTCGATGTGGACAGCGCCGAGCGAGCGCTGGAGATCGCCGCGCAGGCATCGGCCGCGCCGGGTCCGGGCGGCGACCCGATCGGGGAATACATCGAGGTGCGCGCGGTGATGGACGCCCCGGCGGCCGAGGCCTGATCCGCCGCACCATGCCCGGATCACAGGTCCCGGCCGTCCCGGTCGGGCAGCCCTCGGAGCGCGACGAGCGGCGCGACGACTCCGCGCAGGAGGTCGCGCTGCTCCTGCGTGAGGTCGCGCCGGTGGTGCTGGGAATTCTGGTGCGCCGCTACGGCGATTTCGACGCGGCCGAGGACGCGGTGCAGGAGGCGATGCTCGCCGCGGTCACCCAGTGGCCGGATACGGGATATCCGGACAATCCGCGGGCCTGGCTGCTCCAGGTCGCGCAGCGGCGATTGATCGACTCGGTGCGTTCGGAGATCGCACGCCGCTCTCGCGAGGCGACCGCTGCCCTGCAGGACGTGCCGCCCGCCGATACCGATTCGGCCGCCGACGACACGTTGACGTTGTTGCTGCTGTGCTGCCATCCCGCGTTGTCGCCCGCCAGTGCGATCGCGGTGACGCTGCGCGCGGTCGGCGGTCTCACCACCGAGGAGATCGCCCGAGCCTTCCTGTTGCCGGAAACAACCATGGCACAACGCATTTCACGGGCGAAGAAACGGCTCGCCGCACTGCCGCGCCCGTTCGCCGAGTCCGCAGTCGCCCCGGAACACTGGGGCCCGCGGCTCGCACCGGTACTGCATGTGCTCTACGTGATGTTCACCGAGGGGCATACCGCGACCGGCGGCTCCCGGTTGTATCGCACCGACCTGGCGGCGGAGGCCATTCGCCTGACCCGCAAGGTCCACCGGCTGCTCCCGGACGATCCGGAGGTTACGGGCCTGCTCGCGCTGATGCTGCTCACCGACGCCCGCCGCGCGGCACGACTGGGCCCCAGCGGTGAATTGATTCCGCTGGCCGAACAGGACCGCGCCCGCTGGGACCGTGAACGCGCCCGGGAGGGAATGGTTCTGGCGACGGCGGCGGTCGAGGCCGGACTCGGTGGCCCCTACCGCGTCCAGGCCGCCATCGCCGCACTGCACATCCGGGCGCCGAGCGCCGAGAAGACGGACTGGGAGCGAATTCTCCTGCTGTACAACGTCTTCGAGCGGTTGTCGGACAATCCGATGGTGAGCCTGAATCGCGCCGTGGCGGTGGCCATGGTGCACGGGCCCGCCGCCGGGCTGGAGTCGGCGAACGGACTGGCCGATCGCCTGCGCGGCAACCATCGACTCGACGCGGTCCGGGGACACCTGTACGAGATGGCGGGCGAGCGTGCGGCGGCGATCGAGTCCTATACGGCGGCGGCACACCTCACCACGAGTACCCCCGAGCGCGACTACCTCATGCTGCGCGCGGCGAAGCTGCGCGCCTCGTAGCCGATCTCACGACCAGGTGTTGCCCGTGATGCGCTGATAGGCATCCATGTACTTCTCGCGGGTCACGGCCACGACCTCGGCGGGAATCTCCGGGCCGGGCGGCTCCTTGTCCCAGCCGGTGGAAGTCGCCCAGTCTCGGACGAACTGCTTGTCGAACGAGCGCTGCGCCCGGCCCGGCTCCCATTCGTCGGCCGGCCAGAACCGCGACGAGTCGGAGGTCAGAACCTCGTCACCGAGGGTGAGAACGTCACCGTCCCAGCCGAATTCGACCTTGGTGTCGGCGATGATCACCCCGCGCCCCGCAGCATGCTCGGCGCCGCGGGTGTAGATCTGCAGGGTCAGGTCGCGCAACTTCTCGGCGACCTCGCGTCCCTCCTGATTCACCACATCGTCGAAGGTGATCGGCTCGTCGTGCCCCGCGGACGCCTTGGTGGTCGGGGTGAAGATCGGCTCGGGAAGTTCGTCTCCCTCCCGCAGCCCGGCGGGCAGCGCCACTCCCGAGACCGCGCCGGTCCGCCGGTACTCCTGCAGTCCCGAACCGACCAGATAGCCGCGGGCGATGCACTCCACCTGCACCATCTTCAGCGGTCGCACGCGCACCGCGCGCCCGGCGAATTCGTCCGGGACGTCGGTGGTCGAGAGCACATGATTGGGCACCTCGGAGAAGTAGTCGAACCACCAGTTCGACAACTGCGTGAGCAGCGCGCCCTTGTCCGGAATCGGCGTCGGCAACACCACGTCGTAGACCGAGACCCGATCGGAGGCGACCAGAATCAGCGATTCCCCGTCCTCGTAGAGATCGCGCACCTTACCGGCGTGGATGTGCTTCACCGGCCCTCCTCGCTTCGCTGTCCGCCGCACACGAACGCCCAGCCTACCGAGCGCCCCGGCGGCACCGGACGCTCGGTGGCGCGGCGCGCGGCGTTTTGTCTCGCACGGGGTGCGGATGCACGGTCGCCCCAGCCGTGCGGGCGCGAACGTGGCATTCTGGGCACCGTCAGCGACTGCATCCGCAGCGTGGTCCACACGACCGGTCCGAGCGAAGGAGTCTCCTTGTCTGCACCGAACCTCACCCGCGAACAAGCCATCGCGCGGGCCGCGACGATCAGTGTGGAGAACTATCGCGTCGAACTCGACCTCGCCGGGCAGCCAACCGGCCCCGCGGCCACCGCCGGCGAGACGTTCTTCTCGCGCTCCACGGTCACGTTCACCGCCACTCCGGGCGCGCAGACCTTCATCGATATCGTCGCCGCCGGTGTGCGTTCGGCCGTTCTCAACGGCGCCGAACTCGACATTTCGGGCTACGACGAGTCCCAGGGTCTCACCCTGACCGAGCTGGCCGAGAACAACGTCCTGGTGGTCGAGGCCGACTGCGTGTACTCCCACACGGGCGAGGGCCTGCACCGCTTCGTCGATCCGACCGACGACAAGGTCTATCTGTACTCGCAGTTCGAAACCGCCGACGCCAAGCGGATGTTCGCCTGCTTCGACCAGCCCGACCTCAAGGCGACCTACGACGTGACGGTCACCGCGCCCGCCGACTGGGAGGTGATCTCCAACGGCGCCGCGACCGCCACCCGCACGGTCGGCGAGGTGGTCGAGCACACCTTCGCGACGACGCCGCGGATGAGCACCTACCTGGTCGCGCTGATCGCCGGGCCGTACGCCAAGTGGATCGATGTGTACACCGACGATCAGTCCACGATCCCGCTCGGCATCTACTGCCGCGCCTCGCTCGCCGAATTCATGGACGCGGAACGGCTTTTCACCGAAACCAAACAGGGTTTCGCGTTCTACCACCGCAACTTCGGCGTCCCGTACGTCTTCGGGAAGTACGACCAGCTGTTCGTTCCCGAGTTCAACGCCGGCGCCATGGAGAACGCCGGCGCGGTGACGTTCCTCGAGGACTACGTCTTCCGGTCCAAGGTCACCCGGGCCTCCTACGAGCGGCGCGCCGAGACCGTCCTGCACGAGATGGCGCATATGTGGTTCGGCGATCTCGTCACCATGAAGTGGTGGGACGATCTGTGGCTGAACGAATCCTTCGCCACCTTCGCCTCGGTCCTGTGCCAGGCCGAGGCCACCGAATACACCGGCGCCTGGACGACTTTCGCCAATGTGGAGAAGTCGTGGGCGTACCGGCAGGATCAGCTGCCCTCCACCCATCCCATCGCCGCCGACATCCCCGATCTCGCGGCCGTGGAGGTCAACTTCGACGGCATCACCTATGCCAAGGGCGCCTCGGTGCTCAAGCAGCTAGTGGCCTACGTCGGGCTGGAACCGTTCCTGGCCGGGCTGCGGGACTACTTCGCCGCCCACGCCTTCGGCAACGCCACCTTCGACGATCTGGTCGGAGCACTCGAAAAGTCCTCCGGGCGTGACCTTTCCGGCTGGGGCGCGCAGTGGCTCAAGACCACCGGCCTGAATACGCTGCGTGCCGACTTCGAGGTCGACGCCGACGGGAAATTCACCCGATTCGCGGTCGTGCAGGGCGGCGCCGAACCCGGTGCCGGCGAGTATCGCGTCCATCGCCTGGCCATCGGCGTCTACGACGACCGGGACGGAAAACTGGTGCGCACCAAGCGCGTCGAGCTCGATCTCGACGCCGCCGAGCGCACCGAGGTCGCCGAGCTGGTGGGTGTCGAGCGCGGTCAGCTGGTGCTGGTGAACGACGACGACCTGACCTACTGCTCGCTGCGCCTGGATCCGCAGTCGCTGGACACCGTGATCGCCCGGATCGCCGATATCGCCGAATCCCTGCCTCGCACGCTGTGCTGGTCGGCGGCATGGGAGATGACGCGACAGGCGGAGATGCGGGCCCGGGATTTCGTGGCGCTGGTACAGCGCGGAATCGGCGCCGAAACCGAAATCGGTGTCGTGCAACGGCTTCTGATGCAGGCACAGACCGCCCTGGCGAGCTACGCCGACCCCGAATGGGCCGATCAGACCGGATGGCCGGCCTTCGCCGATCGTCTCCTCGAACTGGCTCGGGCGGCCGAGCCGGGTTCGGACCATCAGCTGGCCTTCGTCAACGCCCTCACCGGCGCGCGCCTGTCGCCGTGGCACAGTGAGGTGCTGGGCACTCTGCTGCTGGATTCCGATCCGGCCACGGCCGCGCTGCCCGGCCTCGCGGTGGACACCGATCTGCGCTGGCGGATCGTGGGCGCGCTGGCGGCGGCCGGTCAGCTCGACGCCGAGAGCACCGACACGCCGGTCATCGACGCCGAACTCGAGCGCGACCCCACCGCCGCCGGACGGCGCCAGGCGGCCGCGGCCGCGACCGCCCGCCCGCAGGCCGAGGTCAAGGAAAAGGCCTGGCACACAGTGATGGACGACGACTCCGTCCCGAACATCACCGCCCGCGCGATCGTCGGCGGCTTCGCGCCGATCGGGCAGGGCGAGCTGCTCGCACCGTACGTGCAGCGCTACTTCGACGAGATCGCCTCGGTATGGGAGCGCCGTTCCAGCGAGGTCGCGCAGACCGTCGTCGTCGGCCTCTATCCGCACTGGGCCATCAGCGAGGAGGCCGTGGCCGTGGCCGACAAGTTCCTCGCCGATGACCATCCGCCGGCCCTGCGCCGCTTGGTGATCGAGGGTAAGGCGGGAATCGAACGCTCGCTGCGCGCCCGCGCCGCCGACATCGCCTGAGTCGGGTCGGCCGTGGTGGCGCAGCTGCCACCACGGCCCCGGGGCGTCCTCGGTAGACCGTGGCCGAGCCCCCTCACAGCGTCGGTTGCCTCGAATCGGTCACGTTGTGTACTGAACCGGACCGCGGCCGGCCTCGCACCGGGTATGGCCACCCGCAGCAACGGCGTGCCACCGGCGGCGGACGCCGTGCGGCGCACCGCCACGGTGGGATACAGCGGTCTCGAGGAGTAGTCGTCGTGCCTGGGCCGTGCCGACAGTGCGCGGATCCCCCTCGCCCATCACAACCGGTGGAGCACCGTCGCGCACCCGTGATCATGCTGCTGTGAGCAGATCTGCTGACAGCAGCATGACGGGCCCGTGCCGGGCCTGCTGGGGCACGGTGGGCGTATGGCTCACGACGACAACAAGATTCCGTTGTTCAGTTGGCGGTCGCGGGAGCAACTGCTCAGCCGCCGCATCCTCGTCCTCGACGGCGGGCTCGACGACGACAACGGCACCCTGCTCGCCACCCAGATGCTCACCCTCGCGGCCGAGGATCCCGAGGCCGACATCTCGCTGTGGATTCACTCGCCGGGCGGGTCGGTCCCGTCGATGCTCGCGATTCGCGACGTGATGCGGCTGGTGCCGTGCCGGGTGTCGACACTGGCGCTCGGATTGGCCTGCAGCGCAGGGCAATTCCTGCTCTCGGCCGGTACTCGCGGTCGGCGCTACGCCCTGCCGCACGCCCGCATCCTCATGCATCAGGGGTCGGCGGGCATCGGCGGTAGCGCGGGCGAGGTGGAGGTGCAGGCCGACGATCTGCGCCACACCGTGAACACCGTGCTCGGACTCATCGCCGAGGACACCGGGCAGCCGTTCGACCGCATCTACGAGGACTCGCTGCACGACCGCTGGTTCACCGCGACCGAGGCTCGGGAGTACGGCTTCATCGACCACATCGTCGACTCCTTCGACCAGGTCATCCCGCAACGCCAGCGCATCGGAATGTCGGCCGGGAAAGCATAGGGGCACATCATGACCAGCTACACCATTCCCAATGTCATCGCGCAGCACCCGCGCGGCGAGCGGATCATGGACGTCTACTCGCATCTGCTCACCGAGCGGATCGTCTACCTCGGCACCCCGATCGATTCCGGGGTGGCGAATGCGCTGATCGCGCAGATGCTGCATCTGGACGCCGAGAGCGCGGGCCAGGAGATCAACCTCTACATCAACTGCGAGGGCGGCGATCTGTCGGCGATGCTGGCGATCTACGACACCATGCAGCACATCTCGTCGCCGGTGGCGACCACCTGCGTCGGCCAGGCCATCGCGGTCGGGGCGGTGCTGCTGGCCGGCGGCGCCGCGGGCCGGCGGGCGATGCTGCCGCATGCGCGCGCCGTCCTGCATCAGCCGGCGACGCGCGGACAGGGCGCGATTCCTGATCTCATCATCCAGGCCGACGAACTGGTCCGCATGCGCGCCGAAATCGAGACGATCCTGTCCCGCCACACCGGTCAGGAAGTCGCGACCCTACGGCACGACACCGATCGCGATCGGGTGTTCACCGCGCAGGCAGCGGTGGAATACGGGCTGGCCGACACCATCCTCGGCGCCCGCAGCTGAAAGAAACCATCGGCTTGCCGGTGAAACCCTCGGCTGCCGCCGGCGCGCGCTCAGGCGGCGCGGGCGAACATGGTCGGCCCGGCGGGTGGGCGCGCGGCCAGCGGGCGTACCGGCGCGAGACGCGTGGCACGGAGCAGGTCGGTCGCGATCTCGGCGGTCAGTTCGCCCAAGCTGGTGCCGAGCGCCCCGGCCAGGGCGGCGATCATCTCGCTCGAGGGCTCCTTGCGCCCCCGTTCGATCTCCGACAGATACTGCGGCGAAATCCCGGCTCGGCCCGCCGTTTCGGTCAGCGTCTCCCCGTGGTCGCGGCGCAGTTCGCGCAACCGCTCTCCGAGCACCTCACGCCACAGCGGTTCCCGGGCGGCGCGGGTTTCGCGAGGCCGATCGGGGCGCGAGGGCACCGACCGCAGTACGTCTCGCTGCGGTCGAGGAGCGGATTCGGCCGCGGGGGCTGCCGCGCTGTCCGCACCGGTCGAGGACGCGGACTCGAGGTCGCGTCCGCCGGGGATCGAATGCAGTTGCGGGTACTCGGCCATGCGGTGAGCCTACGGCCACCACCGCGGCGGGCGAGCGCGCTTACGCTCACAGCGTATTTCGGGTCGCCCGTATACAGCCGCACCCCTTCCCGGCTGTTCCGGGAAGGGGTGCGTGGCCCTGATGCGAACCGGCGCGAGCGTGCCGATCAGTGCGGACGAATCAGCTCGGGCGGCCGATCGCGGATGCCATCACACGGACGGCGGAGACGAGTCCGTCGACGAGCTGTCCCTGCCGCAGCGACGCGAGCGCCGCGGTGACACCGAGCTGGCAGACTCGGTCGTTCACGCGGTCGGCGACGTCGCGACCGGAACGAACCTCGACCGCCTTGTCGTTCGGCGAGACGGCGATGAGCACCGAACGTGCCGCCTCGGGAGTCGACGGGAACACCGCGTCGGCGCCGGCGGCGGCATCCGCGCCCAGATCGCCGATGTAGATGTTGAACCGGACCTTGGTGCTGCGAGTCGCCTCGGTGAGGGTGTTGTCCATCAGCAGCCGCTCACGGTCGTTGAACGGCGCTTCCTTGAACACATCACCGGCTTCGTGCACACCGGATACCCGCCCGCTGGGGGTGATGGCGTACCCGTGCGGCAGGGTGGACGGGTCCACCACAGGCCAATTAGAAGTTGCCACTTGCCCGGCCTCCGATCAGATCTGCCCCGGATTCGATGGCCGCATGGTGTCCATGCGACGACTCAGCGACACTGTGACCGAATGCGGTCACCTCATCGGTCGCGCTCCACAGCACCGGCTCCGCGGTCCACTTCTTCCCGAGGTCGTAGTGGACCGGCTTCTCACCGGGCAGCGGTTTGCCGAGGAACGACAATCCGGCGATCACCGCGTAGATCACCAGCGGGATGCCGAGAAAGATCAGCACTGTTTCGAGAATGCTCACAGATCAACGGTAGACGATCGTGGTTTACCGGTCCGCGCCGAGCCGCCCGTGTCACACCAACCAGGCCGTCGACTCCGGCGCGAGCAGGGCACCGTGCGGCGGCGCGCTCGCCAGCAGCGCCGTGCCCGGAGGCAGCGCGATCGGGGCCGCGGAGGCGTTGAGCACACAGATCAGTCCGCCCGGCCGGCGGAAGGCGAGACAGTCCTCCGGCGCGTCGAGCCAGTCGACGGTGTCGCCGTCGAATTCGGCTCGGGTACCGCGCAACTCGAGGGCGGCCCGATACAGCGACAGTGTCGAGTCGGGTGCCTCACGTTGCGCCGCCACGGTCCGATCGGCCCATTCCGCCGGAATGGGCAGCCAGGAATCGGGACCGCCGGTGAATCCGAAGGGCGGATTCGTCCCCTCCCACGGGATCGGCACCCGGCAGCCGTCACGCCCGCGTTCGGTGTGGCCGGAGCGTTCCCAGACCGGGTCCTGCAGCACCTCCTCGGGCAGATCGTCGACATTGGGCAGCCCCAGTTCGGCGCCGTTGTAGACGAAAGCCGCACCCGGAAGCGCCAGTTCGAGCATGATCATCGCCCGGGCACGGGCGATGCCGGACGCGCCGCCGCCATAGCGGGTCACCTCCCGCTCGATATCGTGATTGGACAGCGTCCACGTCGGGACGGCGCCGACGCGCGCCACCGATTCCAGCGAATTCTCCACTGCCGCACGAATTCTCACCGCGTCGAACGGTGTCTCGGCGAGCCGGAAGTTGAAGGCGAGGTGAAGTTCGTCCGGACGCACGTACTCGCCGAAGCGGATGTTGTCCTCGACCCACACCTCGCCGATGGACACCGCGTCCGGGTACTCGTCGACCACCTTGCGCAGCCGCCGGTGGATGTCGTGGACCCCCGGATTGTTGAAGCGCGGATCGCCGTCGTCGTGCACCAGCAGTTTCGCTTCGGCGTCCGTGGGATGGGTCGCCGACGGGTCGGCGGACAGCCCGACCGCGGCCACCACGACGGGATCCATATCGGGCAGTCCGGGCGGTTTGGCCATGCCGTGTGCCACATCGATGCGGAAGCCGTCGACACCGCGATCGAGCCAGAACCGCATGGTCTGCTCGAAATCGGCGACGACCTCCGAGTTGTCCCAGTTCAGATCCGGTTGTTCCGGCGCGAACAGATGCAGATACCACTGCCCCGGCGTCCCGTCGGGCTCGGTAACGCGCGTCCACGCGGGACCGCCGAAGATGCTGGGCCAGTTGTTGGGCGGTTGCGAGCCGTCGGGCCCGCGGCCGTCGCGGAAGATGTAGCGGGCCCGCTCCGCGCTGCCGGGGACGGCCGCCATCGCGGCCGCGAACCACGGGTGGCGGTCGCTGGTGTGGTTGGGCACCAGGTCCATCGTCACCCGGATGCCGCGCTCGTGGGCTGCGCCGATCAACTCGTCCATGGTCGCGAGGTCGCCGAACAGTGGGTCGATATCGCGCGGATCGCTGACGTCGTATCCGCCGTCGGCCATCGGCGAGCGCATCACCGGACAGATCCACAGCGCGTCGACGCCCAGCAGTTCCAGATAGCCGAGCCGGTCGCGCACGCCGGCGAGATCACCGACACCGTCGCCGGAAGCGTCGGCGAACGAGCGCGGATAGATCTGATAGAACACCGCCGAACGCCACCACGGCGGCGCCGATTCCTCCGTATGCCCGGGGGCGTCCCCCACTGCGAGCTCGGACTGTCCCCCGGCCGATGACGCTGTCACAGTCGAATCCCCAGCCCGGTTCACATGGGGGAATTCATCAGGGAATTCGCGGCCATCTCCAAGTAGTCGAGCAGCGCACGCCGATGTTCGTCGTCGAGAACGTCCGGCTCGATCTCGGCAATCGCGATATGCATGCAGCGCAACCACGCATCGCGCTGGAGCGGTCCGATACTGAACGGCATATGCCGCATGCGCAGCCGGGGATGCCCCCGTTCGTCGGAATAAGTGCGCGGACCGCCCCAGTACTGTTCGAGGAACATGCGCAGCCGGCGCTCGGCCGGGCCGAGGTCCTGCTCCGGATACAGCGGCCGCAGGATCTCGTCGGCGGCCACCTCCCGATAGAACGCCGCGACGATCCGCCGGAACGTTTCCGCCCCGCCGACCGCCTCGTAGAACGATGTCGCCGTCTGTTCGCCGGAAGTCATCGACCCTCTCGATCTGCTCGCCTGCCCGTATCCGCCCACCATTGTGCCCGCACCGCCCGCGGACGGCCCACCCGTACGGGAGCCGCCCGACGGTCACCGGCGGATCACGCGACGTTCAGACGACGGTCGCCGCGGGGACGGCAACACGGCAGATAATCGCCTCCGACACCGGTATCCGGGCACCGGATACCGAGCCGCACCGCGTCGACCACCGGCGATCCGCGCACCCGGCCCGAATTTCGGCACCGAAATCACTGTGCACACGGGCACGTTCCGTGGTCAACTTGGTGACAGTGTCTGCCGATCAGCACACGAACCGACCTAGCAGAATTCGGGGTCCATCCATGAAGCAGCGGCACGGCGCCCGGTCACACGAGGCGAGAGCGCACCGACAACTCCAGCCCGCCGATGTCCACAATCGTGGGTCGGGGGCTACTCCGCTGCATATCCTCTCCGCATATTCCTCTCCGGGACATCCGTCCGCGTCACCGGGACATTCGTCCCCGGGTGCGATCACGCACCGAAATACCGAATCCACAGCTACCGCCTGGTCCAAGAGCCGGGTACTGCTTCTGAATGCCACCTACGAGCCACTGACCGCACTGCCCGCCCGGCGTGCCATCGTGCTGCTGGTCTGCGACAAGGCCGATACCGTTCATCACAATCCCGAGGGCCCGGTCGTTCACTCCGCCGGCGCCTCGGTCGCGCTCCCGTCGGTGATCCGGCTGCGCAACTACGTGCGAGTGCCCTACCGCGCCCGGGTCCCCATGACCCGTGCGGCACTCATGCACCGGGATCGTTATCGCTGCGCGTACTGCGGCGGAAAGGCCGAAACCATCGACCATGTCATTCCACGCAGTCGCGGGGGCGCGCATTCCTGGGAGAACTGCGTAGCCTCCTGCGCTCCCTGTAATCACCGCAAGGCCGACAAACTCCTGAGCGAGTTGGGCTGGACGCTCATGCACCCCCTGGTCTCGCCGACCGGGCCGCATTGGCGATTGCTGTCGACCACTTCGGATCTGGATCCGGTGTGGTTGCAGTACCTGGGCGAGGGCGCTGCCTGACCCTTTACAGCGCGCGCCGATCACAATCGTGAGCGCTGCTCTTGAAATGTCCACGGATATGGGGCACACTCGTCCGTGAGCACAAGAGCAGTGCTCTCGAAAGAGATTGGAGCACACCATGTCGGATTTGCATGTCGTCACCGGAGCCGGACCCGTCGGCACCACGATCGCCGAACAACTCGCCGCCACCGGAGCGACGGTCCGCATCCTGACCCGCTCGGGCAGCGGTCCGGACCATCCGCTCATCGAGCGCCGCTCGGTGGACGTCAACGATCGTCACCAGCTGGCCGCAGCGGTCGACGGTGCCGCCGCGATCTACCACTGCGTCCACGCGTCGCAATACTCCGCGCGGACCTGGCGGGCGGAACTGCCCGGCGCCGAACAGACGATCCTGGACGTCGCGGGGCGCACCGGTGCGGTCGTCGTGTTTCCGGAGAGCCTGTACTCCTACGGCCCGGTAGACCGGCCGATGACCGAAAACATGCCGCGCACCGCAGATTTCGGCAAACCGGCGATCCGGGTACACCTCCTGCGCGCTCGCGAGGCGTCGCCGACGCCGACGGTCAGCGTGGCCGCCTCCGATTTCATCGGGCCGCATGTGCGCACCTCGCACGCCGGTGACCGGATGGTGCCGAATATCCTGGCGGGCAAGACGGTTCAGATCTTCGGCAAGGCCGATCTGCCGCATTCGTTCACCTACATGCCCGATCTCGCCGCGGCCATGATCCGGGCCGCCGCGGACAGCACCCTGTGGAACACCTTCCTGCACGCCCCGACCGCCCCGGCGGTCACGATGCGCGAACTGGTGGCCGCGCTGGCCGAGGCCGCTGGGATGCCGATGCCGAAAGTCGTTGCGCTGCCGGGCTGGACACTGCGCACGGTCGGCGTCGTGAGCTCGATGATGCGGGAGCTGGCAGAGATGAACTACCAGTTCGAGCGGCCCTTCCGACTCGATTCCACGCACAGTGAGAGACTGCTCGGCCTGGCGCCGACACCGCTGCCGGAGGTTGCGGCAGGCACCGTCGCGTGGTGGAAAACCGCCGTGGCGGAAGGGAAATGAACTACCGGGCGCCGGTCAACCGGCCAGCAGCGGCCCACTGCGGCGACGGGCGACCGAGCCGTACCGGGCGTCCAGCCGCAGCCAGCTGCGGGTGGCCCGCACCCGCACGGTCTCACCGGGCGCGATGCGGCGAGAGTCCGCTTCGCCCCCGGCGTGCGGAATGAAACCCATTGCGGTGAGCGCGAAGACGACGCGCATCGGGACCTCGACCCGCTCGTCGCCGCCGGTGACGGTCAACACCGTCTGCTCCAGCAGCGAGGCCGGCGGACCGTGGCCGGCACTGTGTTCTGCTGCCACCTGAGCCCCGCGTTCGGCGAGTTCGACCAGGCTCCGGGCCGGAACATCATCGATATGCGCGAAACCCGCAGCGGGCGGCAGGGCGGTACGCCAGGCCGAATCCATCGAATACCCCACCTCGATGCGCCCGTCGGCGCCGGGCCGTTCGAGTCCGGACAACGCGGTGTCGCCGGCGACGGTGACGTCCACGACGTCCAGTTCGCCGACCACCGTGCGTGCGGCCAGTACCTCGAACCCGGTGGCCGTCCACGCGGTGACATAGCGGTCGCCGCGGCGATGCAATCGCACGACGGCAGCCGGATCCAGGCGGATCGCGTGGGTGAGGAAGGTCGCGAGGTTCTCCCGCTCGGCGGGATCGGATATGCGCAGCATCGAATCGAGGTCGTCAGGAGGTGTCGTCGCCGCTATTCGGCCCGCCACAAGCTCAGATATTCGCGCTCCTCGTCGGTGAGCCGGCGCAGCCGCTGGGTGTCGATATCGAATGCCGCGATCTGGGTGCTGGCGACCACGGCCGGCGGTGAATCCAGTGCCACGCCGTTCGCGCGGACCTCGTAGCCGATGGTGAAATCCACCGCGCGCAACTGTTCGATCCACATCGCCACATCCAGCGGCGTGTCCTCGTGCCGGAGTTGGCCGCGGTAGCGAACGTGCAGATCGGCCAGAACACAGCCGGTACGCAGCCCCGCGGTGGGCCGCTCCCCCTCGAACAGCCACGGAATACGCGCCTCCTCGAGCAACGTCACCATGCGAGCGTGGTTGATGTGCTGGAAGACGTCCATATCCGACCACCGGACATCGACCTTCGCGTGAAAACGCTTGGGCAGGACGACGGTGCCCCCTGCCTTCGGGGCCCCGTTCACCGAGCCGACACTGGTCACGCTGTTCACCTCCGATCGGAATTCCGCCCGCGCGCATCGTGCGGCGTGCCTGCGCGGGCGGACGAGTAAGCCGAAGCGGCGTACGACTCCGATGTCGGGACCGCTTCGGCTAACCAGTATGCAGGTTCGGGGCTCGACCGCCGTTCAGCGAGGCACCTCCGACTGCGCTCCCACACCGCTGACCATGCTGCGCACCTGCCGCGCCGCGACCGAGAGCGTCGCCAGATCGTGTGCGCCGGAGGCGAACAATTCCGACAGCGCCGCCCGCGCGCGGCCCAGCCGGGACTGGTTCTTCGACTCCCAGTACGCGATCTTCTCCTCCGCGGTCTCCTCCGGATCACCGGCCGACAGCACATCGAGGGTGAGCGACCGCAGCGACCCGTACATATCGTCGCGCAGGGCGAGCCGGGCCAGGGCATGCCAGCGATCGCCGCGCTCCAGATGGCTCACGGCCTGCAACAGCCAATCGATCTTGAGGTGCTCGTTGAGCGCGTAGTAGAGCGCACCGACCTCTTCGCCACTGCGGTCGGTGATATCCGCGATATCGACGACATCGAGCAGCGGGAACAGGTTGAGCAGGCCGAAGACCTCGGTGGCCAGATCTTCCGGTACGCCACGCGAGACGATCTTGGCCGAGGCCTCGGACAACGTGTCGAGGTGGTGGCCACGCAACCATCCCGGGACCTTCGGCGCGAGTTCGCGGACCGGACCGCTGTAGCGGTGGATTTCGGCGCCGACCGCGACCGGCTGCGGACGGTTGCTCAGCAACCAGCGCGACGCGCGGTCCAGGGTTCGCTTGGTTTCCAACTCCATTTCGTCCTTCACCGCCGTCGGGACGTCGGCGGCGCGAATGCGCTGCCACAGCGAACGCAGGTCGAAGATCTGGCTGGTGGCCGCGAAGGCGCGCACCACATCGGTCGCGCTGGCGCCGATTTCCTCGTTCAGCCGGTGCGCATAGGTGATGCCACCGAGATCGACCATCTCGTTCACCACCATCGTGGTGACGATCTCGCGGCGCAGCCGGTGACGTTTGATGGCACCGCCGAATCGCTGGCGCAACGCCGCCGGGAAGTATTTCGGCAGCCGCGCGGCGAAGTACGCGCTGTCGGGCAGATCGCTGCCGAGGAGATCGGCCTTCAGCGACAACTTCACGTGTGCGAGGAGATTCGCCAGTTCCGGTGAGGTGAGACCGGTTCCGGCCTCCGCGCGGCGAGCGAGTTCCTTCGTCGAGGGCAGAGCTTCCAGTTCTCGATCCAGGCCACGCCGCTGTTCCAGATCCTCGATCACCCGCATGTGCACATTGAGCATGCGCGGCGCCTCGGTGCGCGACATCCCCATCAGGTAATTCTGGGAGACGTTGTCCCGCAACACCATGTCCGAAACGTCGTCGGTCATCGAGGACAGCAGCGGGTTGCGGTCGTCGACCGACAGTTCACCGGCGGAGACGACCCCGTCCAGCAGCACCTTGATATTGACCTCGTGGTCCGAGCAGTCGACGCCGGCGGAATTGTCGAGGGCGTCGGTATTGCATTTGCCACCGAGTTTGCAGAATTCGATTCGTCCTAATGCGGTGACGCCGAGATTGCCGCCCTCGCCGATGACCCGGACACGCAGATCACTCGCGTTCACGCGCACCGCGTCATTGGACTTGTCACCGACATCGCCGTTCGACTCGGTACTGGCCTTGATATAGGTACCGATCCCGCCGTTCCACAGCAATTGCACCGGCGCCCGCAGAATGGCCCGGATCATATCCGGCGGAGACAGCGATACGACATCTTCGTCGAGGCCGAGGGCGCGCCTGACCTGCGGGCTCACCGGCACGGCTTTCACGGTGCGATCCCAGACACCGCCGCCCTCGCTGATCAGTGAGGTGTCGTAATCCGCCCACGACGACCGCGCCAACCCGAACAACCGCTTCCGCTCCGCGAACGACGACCCCGCCACCGGATCCGGATCGATGAAAATATGCCGATGATCGAACGCCGCCACCAACCGAATATGCTCCGACAACAACATCCCGTTACCGAACACATCCCCCGACATATCCCCGACACCCACCACCGTGAACTCCTCACGCTGGGTATCGACATTCATCTCCGCGAAATGCCGCTTGACACTCTCCCACGCACCCTTCGCCGTAATCCCCATCGCCTTGTGGTCATACCCCGCCGAACCACCCGACGCGAACGCATCACCCAACCAGAAACCGTAGTGTTTGGCGACGTCGTTGGCGATATCGGAGAATGTCGCCGTCCCCTTGTCGGCCGCGACCACGAGATAGGTGTCGTCACCGTCGCGCCGCACCACCCGCGCCGGCGGGATCACCTCGCCACTGGCGTGATCGACATTGTCGGTCACATCCAGCAGACCGCTGATGAAGGTGCGATAGCACTCCACCCCTTCGCCCTGCAGCGCCTGGCGGTCGGTCGCCGGATCGCCACTGGGCGCCGGCGGGCGCTTCACTACGAATCCGCCCTTCGCGCCCACGGGCACGATCACCGCGTTCTTCACCGCCTGCGCCTTCACCAGACCCAGGATCTCGGTCCGGAAATCCTCCAGGCGATCCGACCAGCGCAGACCACCGCGCGCCACCGGGCCGAACCGCAGATGGACGCCCTCGACCCGCGGCGAGTACACGAAGATCTCGAACTGCGGCCGCGGACGCGGTAGCTCCGAAATCGCGTGCGGCTCAACCTTCATCGACAGATACTCACGCGGCCGTCCATCGGCGTCGACCACGTAGTAGTTGGTGCGCAGCGTGGCGGTGACGACACCGACAATGGCTCGCAGAATACGGTCGGCGTCCAGGCTCACGACCTCGTTGATCCGTTTCCGCACCGCGGCACGCAGCTCGTCCGCACGGTCGGACGAGGCCGAATCGGGATCGAACATCGCCTCGAACAGTCCGACGAACAACCGCGCGATATCCGGTGAGGCGAGCAGAACGCGAGCGATATTGGCCTGACTGTACGGAAAGTCCGCCTGCTGCAAGTACTTCGAATAGGCGCGCAGGATCGATACCGACCGCCATTGCAGTCCGGCACGCAGTACCAACTCGTTGAGCGGATCGCTTTCCGCCCGGCCGTGCCAGAGGGCGTCGAACGCCTCGGTGAAGCGCTCCCGCAACCCGCGTTCCTGTGCATGGAGGACATCGAGCCGGTCGGCGGTCTCCACCAATTCGGCATCCATGTTGCGGTCCAACGACATTCGCAGCAGGTCGGGTCGCGCCTGCAAGCCGAAGTCGTAGATCCACGCCATCCTGCCGTCGCCGAACTCGACCTCGTAGGGCCGTTCGTCGACCACCTCCACACCCAGGCTCTGCAGCAGCGGCAGCACCTGGCTCAGCGAGATACCGCCACCGACGTACAGGGTGAAACGCCACGACCCGGGCTCGGCACCCGGCCTGCGATACAGATGCTGATCGATGGCCTCGCCGTCGAGGCGCTCCAGCCGAACGATATCGGCCAGCGCCCGGGAGGGCTCGAAATCCTCCTTGTACCCGTCCGGCAGCGCGGCCGCATAGCGTTGCACCACAGCGGGATCCAGCACCGTGGACCGGGCCACCTCGTCGCGCAGGTGATCGTCCCAGGTGCGGCTGGCCTCGGCGAGCAGATTCTGAATCCGCAACCGATTGGTCTCGGACGTATCCACCCGCGTCCCCGGTTCGGGGAGATGGACGGTGAAATACACACTGGCGAGCTCGTTTTCGGACACCCGCGCCGAATAGTCGATCGAGACACCGCCCAGCTCGCGAACCAGGATGTCCTGAATCTCGAGCCGAACCCGGGTGGTGTAGCGGTCGCGCGGCAGGTACACCATCGCGGCGACGAAACGGCCGTAGGAGTCCTGGCGAAGGAACAACCGCACCTGCCGGCGCATGCCCACGCTGAGTACGGCGCTGGCGGTCCGCCGCATCGTATCGATATCCGAGGAGAACAGTTCGGTGCGGGGGAAGGCCTGGATCACCTCGAGCATCGCCTGGCCCGAAAACGATTCCAGATCGAATCCGCACTGTTCGATCACGGTACGCACGCGCCGGGCG
The DNA here is from genome assembly GCF_015354405.1 of Nocardia sp. BSTN01. Taxonomy (GTDB): domain Bacteria; phylum Actinomycetota; class Actinomycetes; order Mycobacteriales; family Mycobacteriaceae; genus Nocardia. The sequence continues at coordinate 244,038 of NZ_JADKYP010000003.1, forward strand.
ATCACCGGAATGTCGAGCACGTTCTCGTGCAGGGCGGCGACGGTGAACACGCCGATGAACAGATGTTCGCCGACAACCGTCCCGGAGGCGTCCGCCTCGGCGACGCCGATGAAGTACGGATAGACCGAGCGGTGCACCGTTGCCGGGACCAGTCCCTGGGTGAGCATCAGCAGCGGGCGGCGGCCGTTGTGAACCGGAACCTGGAAGTCGGTGCCGACATCGGGCCGCAGGACACCGAGGCAACTGTCCGGCACGACAATGGATTTCGCCTCCGCGCCCACCATGGGGCGGCGTTGGTAACGGGCGTAGCCGAGGAGGGTGAAGTGCCCATCGGCCAACCAGCGCAGCAGGTGAGCGCAGTCCACCAGATCGGTGGTCGGGTACGGCGAGGACCCCTCATCCGCCGTCCGGATCAGCTCGTGGGCGAGGCGATCCTGCACCGCGCGCATCGCCTCGGTATCGCTGATGACCTGCCGCACGTCGGTGAGCACATCGGGCACCTCGGACTCGATGCGTTCGAGAACGTCCCGGCTCGTGGAGGGGTGCAACTGGACGTGGATCCAGGATTCCCGCAGGCCGGTGACGCCGTTGCCGTCGACCTCGTGCGGGGCCGCGGAGTGCAACCGGCCCTCGTCGTCGCGCATCACCTCGAAGATCGGGTGGATCACTTCGCTGACGGTGACGCCGATCCGGGTCAGGGCGGACGCCACCGACTCGACCAGCAGACGCATATCGTCGGTCACCAGTTGCACCGCCGCGCCGATGCCGCTGCCGTCGTCCGGGTGGTAGACCCGCACGCGCGCCGTGCCCGCAGGGCGTTGCAAGCCCAGTTCGAGATGCCTTCGGAAGACCAGCGCCGAACTTCCGGTGATCCCACAGTCCACATCGCCGGCATCCACGTGACGGAAGTACGCCGACTCGAGCGTTGCGAGTTCTCCCCGCAGCGGCTCCGGCAGACTCTCCGCCCACGCGTTACTGGACAATTCGGACGAGACCGTCATTTTTTCGCCAACTCCCTCGGATCGGTTCCGCAACAAAGTGACGCCGGAGTCGAGAGTAGCTGGGCAGCCGAGGCGCCGGGGTGGATTCCTTCTAAACCCTCGGCGACGCTCAGCTACCTCGAACGGGCCGGTTGGTACGCCCGTGCTCGCAGCCTACGCCGAGACCGGGGTAGGCCGCGATGACGTTGCGCCCCAGCATGATTGACGCACGTCCGGGTGGTCGGCCGACTGCGCGAGCCGGAAAATCAATCGCGAGTCAGCTTACGGTGGGTAACGCGATGCGGACGGGCCGCCTCCGGACCCAGGCGCTCGACCTTGTTGGCCTCGTAGGCCTCGAAGTTGCCCTCGAACCAGAACCACTGGGCCGGATTCGAGTCGTCTCCTTCCCACGCCAGGATGTGGGTACAGGTGCGGTCGAGGAACCACCGGTCGTGGGAGATGACCACGGCGCAGCCGGGGAAGTTCTCCAGCGCGTTCTCCAGCGAGCCGAGGGTTTCCACGTCGAGGTCGTTGGTGGGCTCGTCGAGCAGGATCAGGTTGCCACCCTGCTTGAGGGTCAGCGCCAGGTTCAAGCGGTTGCGCTCACCACCGGACAGCACACCGGCCGGCTTCTGCTGGTCGGGGCCCTTGAAACCGAAAGCGGAAACGTATGCGCGCGAAGGCATTTCCTGATTGCCGACCTCGATGTAGTCCAGCCCGTCCGACACCACCTGCCAGACCGTCTTCTTCGGATCGATACCCGCGCGGTTCTGGTCCACGTAGCTCAGCTTCACGGTGTCGCCGACCTTGACCTCGCCGCTGTCGGGCTGCTCGAGTCCGACGATGGTCTTGAACAGCGTCGACTTACCGACACCGTTCGGGCCGATCACACCGACGATGCCGTTGCGCGGCAGGGTGAACGACAGATCCTTGATCAGCTGCCGGTCGCCGAAGCCCTTGTCCAGGTGCTCGACCTCGACGACGACGTTGCCCAGGCGCGGACCGTGCGGAATCTGGATCTCCTCGAAGTCCAGCTTGCGCATCTTCTCCGCTTCGGCGGCCATCTCCTCGTAGCGACCGAGACGAGCCTTGTTCTTGGCCTGGCGGGCCTTGGCGCCCGAACGCACCCAGGCCAGCTCCTCCTTGAGCCGCTTCTGCAGCTTCTGGTCCTTCTTGCCCTGCACCTCGAGCCGTTCGGCCTTCTTCTCCAGGTACGTGGAGTAGTTGCCCTCGTAGGGGTAGGCCCGGCCGCGGTCGAGCTCGAGGATCCATCCGGCGACGTTGTCCAGGAAGTAGCGGTCGTGCGTGACGGCGAGGACAGCGCCCTGGTACTGGGCCAGATGCTGTTCGAGCCAGTTGACGCTCTCGGCGTCGAGGTGGTTGGTGGGCTCGTCGAGCAGCAGCAGATCCGGCTTGCTCAGCAACAGCTTGCACAGCGCCACCCGGCGGCGCTCACCACCGGAGAGGTTGCCGACCGGCTCGTCCGGCGGCGGGCAGCGCAGCGCGTCCATGGCCTGCTCGAGCTGGGAGTCGATATCCCACGCGTCGGCGTGGTCCAAGTCCTCCTGCAGCTTGCCCATTTCCTCCATGAGCTCGTCGGAGTAGTCGGTGGCCATGAGTTCGGCGATCTCGTTGAAGCGGTCCAGCTTCACCTTGATCTCGCCGAGGCCCTCCTCCACGTTGCCGCGGACGGTCTTCTCCTCGTTCAGCGGCGGCTCCTGCTGCAGGATGCCGACCGTCGCTCCGGGCGCCAGGAACGCGTCACCGTTATTGGGCTGGTCCAGTCCGGCCATGATCTTCAGCACGCTCGATTTACCGGCGCCGTTCGGACCGACGACGCCGATTTTGGCGCCCGGAAGGAAGTTCAAGGTCACATCGTCGAGGACGACCTTGTCGCCATGTGCCTTGCGAACTTTCTTCATCTGGTAAATGAACTCAGCCATGTAGGAAAGCCTATCGGTGTCGGAACCAGTGGGTCGAAACGGAGGACCGCGCGAGCGGAGCAGAGGTAACGGTAGTCGTCCGGCGTCGGCGGCCGCCGCGGAGACCGGATCGACGGTAGTCGATCCCGTGCCCGCCGCTGGGCCGGACTCGCCCGGCGGCGCCTCGGGCGCTGCGTCGTCCCCTCCGGGAACAACGTGGAGGTCCGGGCCGGAGTTCCGCGCGCCGCCCCGCCGCATCACCGGAGCCGTACAACGGCCCAGGTCGGGACCCAGCGCGGCGGCTCGCATCTCGAGGTCGTGGCGTTGCACACCTTCCCTGGTCCGGTACTCGTTGGTGCGCAGCTGACCGTAGGCGATGATCGGATCGCCGCGACGGATGGAGGCGTCGACCCCCTCCACCAGCCGCCGCCAGCAGGTCACCGTCAGGAACAAGGTGCCGCTGTCCACCCAGCCGCCGGTATCGCGATCGAAGCGGCGGGCATTGCTGGCCATCCGGAAACTGACCACCTGCTCCCCACCGGGCAGACTCCGCCGTACCGGATGTGTGACGACGGTGCCGATGACGGCGGTATTCGCCTCGTACATGGTTGTCCCCCTTCACGTTTCCACTGTCCCCGTCCGTGGCGCCTCGGCCGCCGTGACTTGTTCAGCGTCGCCGATTTCGCGGTTCGTCACCAGTGCCGAATGCGGATATGTGGACAACTCACGCAGGTGTGAACAGACGTCGTTTCCGACGTCCCTAGAGGTTGCTCACGTCCGTATTGGCGCCGCACAGCACGATCACCGGCCGCTCGCCGGGTTCCGGGACATAGGCCCCGGTCTGCAGGGCGGCCAGCGCCACCGCGCCCGCCGGCTCCACGACCAGACGGAATTCGCGCCACAGATATTCGCGCGCCATCGCGATCGCATCGTCGCTCACCAGGACCGAGCCGACGCCGTAGCGGATCGCGGTGTCGAGTGCGATGTCACCGATCCTGGTCGCGCCCAGCGCATCGGCCGCGATGCTGTCGACCGGCACATCGACCGGGCGCCCCGCCGACAACGCCGCGTACAGCGTCGGCGCGCCCTTGGGTTCGACGCCGATCACCCGCGACCGTGGACCGAGCGCGATGGCGATACCGGCCATCAGTCCCCCGCCGCCGACCGCCATCAGCACCGGCGGCCGCCCGCGCACCTGGCGTTCGATCTCGAGTCCGACCACACCGGCCCCGGCGACCACCGCGGGCAGATCGTAGGCGTGCAGTTGCAGCGCGTTGCGCTCCGCGGTCACCGCGTCGGCGTGGCGTTTGGATTCGGCATAGGTCGTTCCGTGCCACAGCACTTCCGCGCCGTATCCCCACATCGCCGCGACCTTGGTGTGCGGTGCGGTTTCCGGGACGACGACGGTACAGGGGCGCCCGCGCAGCGCACAGGCCAGCGCCGCGGCGATACCGGCATTACCACCCGAGGCGATCACCACCGGCCGGCCGTCGTCCGCCGACTGCAGCAGCGCGTTCAGGCTGCCCCGCAGCTTGAACGTGCCGCCGTGCTGCAGATGTTCGAGCTTCAGAGTGACCTTGACCGGCCCCCCGGGACCGGCCACCTCGGTGTGGAACACGGGCGTGACCCGCACGTCGTTACCCAGCCGCTCGCGGGCGGCCCGGATGTCGGCGCGAAACAAGCGCGGAATCCGCGCGGGCGCCTCGGTCACGGCTTCACCTCGCGGTCGCGTTTCGCCAGTTCGGCGAACATGGCGTTGTGCGCGGCGAGGGCGGCGTCGTGGTCGCGCTCGGCGGCCCGGTCGAAGCGTTTGGCCGTGCGGTCGTCGCTGCGCGACCACTGCACCAGCAGGGCCAGCATCACGAGGACCAGTGGAATCTCACCGCTGGCCCAGGCCAGACCGCCGCCGGTGCGCTGATCGCCGAGCAGATCGGTATTCCAGCTCAATCCGAGCCCGCGATAGAACCACTCGCCCATCACCGTGGTCATGCTCATCAGGGCGACGCCGAAGAACGCGTGGAACGGAAGCGATCCGAACACCATGCCGACCTTCGTGAGCGGCTGCACCTGGCGTGGTTTGGGGTCGATACCGAGAACGACCCAGTAGAACAGGTAGCCCGAGACCAGGAAGTGCAGATTCATCGCCAGGTGGGCGCCGTGCTCGCCGACCACCGCATCGAAGATGCCGCCCAGGTACAGCGCGTAGAAGCCGAGGATGAACAACGCCGCAGCGACGGCCGGCTGAGTCAGGAAACGGGACACCGGATTGTGCACCGCGGCCAGCACCCATTCACGCGGTCCGGGCGGTGCGTCCCGACCGGCGGCGGGCAGGGCGCGCAGGGCCAGCAGCACCGGTCCACCCAGTGCGAACAGCACCGGCGCCAGCATCGACAGCAGCATGTGCTGGGCCATGTGCACGCTGAACATGGCCGGGGCGTAGCGGCCCACCCCGGAACTGGTGGCGATCAGCAGCACCGCGCAGCCGCACAGCCACGCGACGGTCCGGCCGACCGGCCAGGCGTCGCCGCGGGCGCGCAGTCGGCGCACGCCCACCAGATACAGCACCGCCAGCACAATGGCGAGCGTGCCGAACATGATGTCGAACCGCCAGTCGAACAGGATGCGGGCGGCGGTCGGCGGCCCGGCGAGGTTGTAGCCGAGTTCCACCTCCGCGGGCGAGGGCACCCGTTTCAGATCCGGCGGCGGGGTGCGGCCCAGTCCGACGGCCAGTCCGATCGTGGCCGCGAAGATCAGCACCTCGACTCCGGCATAGCTGATCAGGGCCGAGCGGTCACGAGGATTGTCGGCCAGCGCGGGAAGAGCGCGGCGGCGCTGCAGGAAGCCCGCGATACCGAGCAGGCAGAGTGCGACCGTCTTCGCGATCACCAGCCGGCCGTAGGTGGTGGTGAACAGTTCGTCCCACGGCACCCGCACCCAGGCATTGAGCACGCCCGAGACCGCGACGACCGCGAACGCGCACGTCGCGACCAAGGAGAATCGCCGGGCGGCGAGACCGGTGTATTTTCCGCCTCGCATGGCGTAGGCGAGTACCGCGAACAGGCCGCCGACCCACACCGCCATGCCGACCAGATGCAGAATCAGGCTGTTCGTCGCGACGTCGTGGGCGCCACCCGACGACGAATGTCCGGTCAGCGCAACCGGAATCAGGCACAGCAGCGACCAGGCGAACAACACCGGCGTCCAGCCCCAGCGCAACGCCAGCCGGCATCCGATGGCGAGCAGGATCGCCATGATCGCCGTGGCCCGCCAGGATCCCGCGACATCGACCTTGCCGATGGCATGCCAGATCTGATCGGGCCGCAACACCGAGCCCACGGGCTGGCCGGTGGTGTCCGACAGCGTCAACGGCACCAGCAGCGCCGAGGTCACCGCCCAGGCCAGCGCCGCGATACCGGCGCGACGAAGAGCCCGGTAACCGCCGACATCCAGCAGGCCGTCGCGCTGCGGCGGGCACAGGAACGCCGCGAAGAGCAGCGATCCGACCGCGATCGCCGCCGAGAAATCGGCCAGCGCCCGCACCGCGGGCAGTCCGTAGGTGGTCAGCGGTCCAGGGTCGGGAATGCCGAGCAGCGTCAATGCCTGAGCCGCGGACAGACTGACCACGATCGGCGCGACCAGGGCGGTCAGACCGACAGCGACCACCGCCAGCACCGGGAACGCCGTCGCCTCCGGCCGCGCGGCCTGGGGGTCGGAATCGGCGGGCGGGTCCTGCGGTGACGACATACTATTCAGCGTAGTTGGCGGTCCACCTCACAGCCTTCCGGCCCCGAGTCGGACCGCTCACTGTGACGAGGCCGACAGTCGCGCACGGCGTTGTCGATGACCAGCACGGATCTGGACGCTCGCTATAATCAACTCGCTGGACACGCTGCCTCAAACCGGGCATGGTGTTTGGTACTGCCATGCCTCCGTAGCTCAGTTGGATAGAGCAAGGGCCTTCTAATCCCTAGGTCGCAGGTTCGATTCCTGCCGGGGGCGCTTTGTCGGTCCAACCTGCGCGCACTTCGGGTTGGGCTGTGGTTACCCGATTGGTTCAACGCTCAAACACACAGAAATTTCGTGGCCGATTCGGCAGGGGGCATGCTTCGAGCAGGTTGCCCCTACACCATCCACGGCTGGTCTCCGATCCCCGCCGTCGCCTGTGATCACCGGCGAACTCGCGTTAGCCAGCCGATTGACCGCTCGGCATTTCGAGCAGGTATCGGCCGCTCAGTTCCGCTTTCCCATCGGATGCCAGCTGATAGCCTTCCCTCTAGTTGTCGCCGGGCGTTCCATTCGTGGAAGGGGATGGCGTGCACGATCCCGATCCACCGTTCCGGCCGATCCGCCGGAACGACGGGTATCTCCCGCTGGAGGACTACGGTCTGATCGGAGACGGTACGACGGCCGCGCTGGTCGGGGTGGACGGTTCGATCCCGTGGCTGTGCCTGCCGCGCTTCGATGCCCAACCGCTGTTCTGCGGGCTGCTCGACCATGCTCGCGGCGGCCACTTCACCGTCGCGCCGACCGATCCGCTGGAAGGCCGCCAGCGCTACCAACCGGACACCGGCGTACTCGAGACCGAATTACGCAGCGCCACCGGCGTTCTCCGAGTGACCGACGCCATGGTGGTGCGCCCCGGCTCGGACCTCGGCGACGACGCGCCCGCCGCTCGCTCGGAACTGGTTCGCTCCGCGATCGTCGTGAGCGGGCACGTCCGGGTGACGGTCGAGATCGCCCCGCAGGGCGGCGCGCAGTTGCGGCCGGTGCTCAGCGGGCTGGAGATCCGGGTAGCGTCCCAGCCGAACCTGCGGCTGCATCTGCGCGCCGATCGGCCGCTGGACGGCGTGCACACCACCTTCGACCTGGTACAGGGTGAGCGGCTGGAGCTGGTGCTGTCGTGGGGACGCTTCCACCGCCACCATCGCTTCGACGCCGAGGCGATGCTGCGCCACACCGCCGACGCATGGCGCTCCTGGATGCGGACGTGCACCTACGACGGTCCCGAACAGGCACTGGTCCGGCGCTCCGCGACCACCCTCAAACTCTGCGATCACTGGGTGAGCGGATCCGTCGTCGCGGCACCCACCTCGTCGCTGCCGGCGCCGATCGGCGGGGTCCGCAACTGGGACTACCGCTATGTGTGGATCCGCGACGCCTCCTATGCCGTCTACGCCTTGCGCCGCATCGGTTTTCGCAACGAGGCCGATGCCTTCCTCGGCTGGGTGCTCGACGCGTTCGAGCGCAGCGGCGAGCCGCGCATCATGTACGACATCGACGGTGATCCGGTTCCCGACGAGTTGATCGACACCGGCCTGGAGGGCTACCGCGCGAGCGGCCCGGTGCGCTGGGGCAACGGCGCCACCGATCAGCGCCAGCACGACGTCTACGGCGAAATCCTCGATTGCGCCGACCAATGGCTGCGCACGGGCGGTGAGCTGCAGCCGGTGCTGTGGTCGAACCTGTCCGATCTGACCGAGGCGGCGGGGCGATCGTGGCAGGAACCGGATCAGGGAATTTGGGAAGTACGCAGCCCGGGACGGGTATTCACCTATTCCGCGGCACTGTGCCACGTGGCCCTGCATCGCGCCGCGTCGATCGGGGAACGATTCGACCTGCCCGGCCCCGTCGCGATGTGGCGCAGCACCGCGGACGAAATCCGCGAGGCGATCCTGAAGAACTCGTGGGACGAACGGGCCCAGACCCTCAGCGCCCATCTCGACGGGGGCGGCGAACTGGATGCGAGCCTGCTGGCACTGCCGTTGCGTCGCGTCGTTCCCGCCGATCATCCCCGCATGACGGCGACGACCGCGGCGGTGGCCGATCGGCTGGGCGCCGGTGACGGGCTGCTGTATCGCTATCTGCACGACGAATCACCGGACGGTCTGCCCGGAAACGAGGGCGCGTTCCTGCTGTGCAGTTTCTGGCTGGTCGACAACCTCATCGCCCAGGGACGGCTCGAGGACGCCGAGCGGCTCTACACCTCCCTGTGCGCCCGTGCGAGCACCGTGGGCCTGCTCGCCGAGCAGATCGATCCGTCGACCGGCGCGTTCATGGGTAACTTTCCGCAAGCGTTCAGTCATATCGGCATCATTTCCAGCGGGGTGAAACTCGCGCGAGCGAAGGCAGGTGCGTCATGATCACGCGTCTGGTCGTCTTCGGCGGCACCGGCGATCTCGCCGCGCGCTACTTGTTGCCTGCCTTGGCCGCACTGTTCCAGGCCGGACATCTGGACAGCCGCTTCGAGGCGGTGTGCGCCGATCGGAAGGGCCGCGGCGACGAAGAGTTCCACGAGTGGGTGGTGTCCCAGTTGGAACTCCATGCCGCGGAGGCGGCGCCCGAGGCGAGAAAGGCGGTCGCGGCCGCGACGCGGTACCGCCGCGCCGACATCCAGAATGCGGAGGAGGTGGCGGCGGCGATCGCCGGCGACGGTCCGGTGGCGGTCTACCTCGCCCTTCCCCCCGCGGTGTTCCCCGCCGCGATCACGACCCTGCACGAGGTGGGACTGCCCGCGGGCAGCCGGATCGTCCTCGAGAAACCGTTCGGCGAAGACCTCGAGAGTGCCGAGAACCTCAACCGGCTGCTGGCCGATCTGGTGCCCGAACGAGCCGTCTTCCGGGTCGACCACTTCCTCGCGATGACCACGGTGCAGAACCTGCTCGGCAGCAGGCTGGCCAATCGCGTCCTCGAATCCATCTGGAACAGTGCGCACATCGACAAAGTGGAGATCGTCTGGGACGAAACCCTCACCCTCGAGGGAAGGGCCGGATACTACGACCATGTCGGCGCCCTCAAGGACATGGTGCAGAACCACCTACTCCAGCTGTTGTGCCTGATCGCCATGGAACCTCCGATCACGCTGTCCGAACGTGACCTGCGCGACCGGAAGGTCGACGTGCTGCGCTCGGTGCGCCCGCTGACCGATGCCGATGTCGCCGCGCGTACACGCCGCGGGCGGTATCTCGCGGGACGGATCGGTGATCGCGACGTTCCGTCCTACGTCGACGAGGACGGCGTCGACTCGGGTCGGCGCACCGAAACCTACGCCGAAGTCGAACTGACACTGGACAGTTGGCGGTGGTCGGGCACGACCTTCGTGCTCCGCAGCGGGAAGGCGCTGGGGGCCGATCGCAACGAGGTCGCCGTCCACTTCCGGCCGGTTCCCCATATGCCTTTCGGCCATCAGGGGACGCCGGAGCCCAACGTGCTGCGGTTCGGGCTCGCCCCCGAAAGCCTGTCACTCGCTCTGACCACCGTCGGTGCCACCGCCGGCACCCTGGTACCACTCACGCTGACCGCTCAGGTCCAGCCGCCGGAGTTGCCGGCCTACGGCAGACTTCTGCTGGACGTCCTGAACGGTGACCCCGCCCTCTCGATCCGCGCGGACGAGGCCGAACAGGCCTGGCGGGTCGTGACGCCGATCCTGTCGGCGTGGTCGCGTGATGTGGTGCCGCTCGAGGAGTATCCGGCCGGGTCGCAGGGTCCCGCCGGCACCGATCACAGCGGATGACCACCCGTGCCCGCGCCCAGCCGGACCGTCGGCCCTGTGTCGTCGTGACCGGGGTGTCGGGAACCGGGAAGACCACGACGGCCCGGCTGCTCGCCGCCCGGCTCAGCCTCCCGTTCGCCGACGCGGACGACTTCCATTCGCCGGACAACATCGCCAAGATGACCGCCGGCATCGCACTGAGCGACGCCGATCGCGAACCCTGGCTGACCTCGGTGGGCCACTGGCTGCGCGATCGTCGTCTCCGGGGCGACGGCGGCGTGATCGCCTGTTCGGCGCTCAAACGCCGCTACCGCGACACCCTGCGCTCCGCCGCGCCGGGGACCGTCTTCCTGCTGCTGATCGCCGACCGCGAACTCTTGACCGAACGCATCTCCCGCCGGCACGGCCACTACATGCCGGTGTCACTGCTCGAATCCCAGCTCGCGACGCTCGAACCGCTCGCACCCGCTGAACGAGGCCTCACACTGCGCGCCGACCGGCTACCGGACGCCCTCGCCGACGAGGCCGTCGCCTTCCTCACAACCGGATGATCTCCAAGGGGGCACCCCGGAACGCCTGCGGCCCACCACATCCGTGATGTGGTGGGCCGGGGTGTGTCGTGATGGTGGTCAGGCCGCGCTACCGCTGGCCCCCAGCGCAGCCAACATGTCCACGAGCACAGTCAGAAAGTCCATTCGGGTTCGTACCTTTCGATTCAGCGGAGGGTGCCAGCATGCATGTCGAATGTTGCCGCAAGGTTATGCGCCGGTGAAGTCGAATCGGCCCCGACAAGAACCGAATATCCAAAAATGGAGATTGCTATTCTTCCAGAATGAGCGATGATCTCGGTGCGGCGGGGCTGCGATTCGAGCGCGACGGCGTGATCGGCTGGTGCGTGATCGACCGGCCCGCGGCGCGCAACGCGCTGACGCCGGCGATGTATTTCGGCATCAAACGCGCTGTCCACCTGGTCAATTCGGATCCTGATCTGGCGGCATTGATCATCACGGGCACCGGTGACGTGTTCGCGCCGGGCGGCGACCTGGGCGGGCGCGCCGACCCCGGTGACGCCTTGCCGCCGGAGCTGTCCGGCCAGGATGTGCTGCCCTTCCTCGCCATCCGGGACAGTCGCGCCCCGGTGGTGTCGGCGGTGAACGGGATCTGCCAGGCGGGCGGTCTGCTCATCGCGATGATGTCCGATATCGCGGTCGCCAGTGAGCGGGCGGTGTTCCGGGTGCCGGAGTTGTTGCGCGGCATTCCCGACGCCACCTACGCCGCGGTGCTGCCCGCCCACGTCGGCGTGGCGGTGGCTCGCGACCTGCTGTTGTCGGCGCGGCGATTCGATGCCGCCGAGGCGCAGCGACTCGGCGTCGTCAGCCGGGTGGTGGCACACGAACGGCTGCGCACGGAGGCCGTCGCGGCCGTCACCGAGATCCTGCAGACCGCACCGCAGGCCCGCGCCCAGGTGAAGCGCATGCTGAACGAGCGCTACGGCAGCATCGACTACCAGACCATGTTCCTGGCCCTGGAAACCTCGCCGGAACCGCGGGAGGGCATGCGCGCCTTCATGGAAATGCGCGCGCCGCAATGGATTCCCGAGGCGCTACCCACTTCCGGAGATCGCCGTCGTCAGGGCAGCATGCCGTAGGCGCGGGTGGGATGCAGGCGCGCGATCACGCGGCGGTCGGCGACCATCGCGCGGCGGTAGTCCGCCCAGTCCGGATGCTCGCCGCTGAGCGCGCGGTAGTAGGCGATCAGCTCCTCCACCGTGGCGTCGTCGGTGCTCGCGGCCACCGGGGTCAGTTCGACATCGGCCTCCAGCACGGCATAGGCCCAGAAGTCGTCGCGCGTGACGTGCAGGGCCGCCCACGGCTCCCGGCGCAGATTGGCGTACTTGGCCCGGTCCGCGGTGATGGAGATCCGGACGATGCCGTCGGGCGCGATCCAGTGTGTGACGTTGGACAGCTGCGGGCGGCCGTTGCGGCGCACGGTGGTCAGGACGGACCGCGAGGTGGTACGGGCGAAGTCGAGCGCGGTGTCGAGTTCCATACGGGCTGCAACCCGGGGTGGTCAGGCACTGTTCCCGAACGGCCGCAGGTCATTCCGAGGGCGACGCGGCCGGCGGCGCCGAGTCGGGCAGATGGACCAGCACCAGTCCCACCCCGGCGATCAGGAAGTTCTGCAACGCCGCCGACGACGCGTTGACCTCCTTGTTCGCCCACATCCGGAACCACTCCCCGCCGACGGTCAGGAACGCCCCAGCGAACAGCAGCACTGCCATCGTCCAGCCGATACTGGACAACGTCGCCGCGGTGCCGGGCCGCACCGGCACCCGGCGTGGCCGTCCGCTCAGCTCCCGCAGCCAGCAGGCCGCGGCGACCAGCAGCACGAGGGCGATCGAGAACTCCCAGATCACCACGAGGATGTAGACGACGAGCGCGATGTTGCCGCTGGTGATCGCGCGCCAGTCGGTGCCCGGATTGTGGATGGTGGCCCGCATCGACAGCACGGCGGCCACACCCCGGCGATTGGTGACGGTATCGGTGCAGTTGGTGATCGCGACGAACAGGTAGTAGAAGCCCGTGATCGTCGCCAGCGCCGCCACCGCCGTCCGGCGGCTACCGAGCACGTCGAGAATTCCCGCACCGCCGATTCGCATGCTGCTCAGCTAAACGGTTCGGCGAAACCGCGTCAACCGCAGCGGCTTCCCAGCGGCGACCATGTGCGAGCGGGCTTTTCGCCACCACGAACCACCCGCCGCCGCGCCGATCTAGCTCGCGGTGCGATCCGGTTCGCGAGCCACGAAGGTGATCGGCAGGCTCAGCGGCGAACGGGTGAGACCGGCGTGATATCGAATCTCCGCCCCGTCCGGGATGGCGATCCGATCCATGCGTTGCACGATCTCCTCCAGCGCCACCCGTAGGTTCAACCGGGCGAGGTTGGAGCCCGCACAGCGGTGCGGGCCCGCACCGAAGGCGAAGTGGCGGTTACGAGTTCGATTCGGATCGAATCGGTCCGGATCCGGGAATTCGCCGGCGTCGCGATTGGCCGAGGCCCAGTGGATGAGCATCTTGTCGCCGGATTCGATGGCGTGTCCGGCCAATTCGGTCTCGCGGACCGCGGTGCGGCCCACCGAGACGAACGGTGAATCCAGCCGCAGCAGTTCCTCGACGGCCTTCGGCATGAGCTCGGGGCGCTCGCGCAGCAACTGCGGAATCTCGGGCTCGCGGCAGAACCGCTCCACCATCAGTCCGAGTGCGCCGGCGGTGGTTTCGAGTCCGCCGAGAATGAGAAGCTGTACCGCGCCGATGGTTTCGTCCTCGGTCAGTGGTACGCCGTCGATCTCGGCGGCCAGCACCGCGTCGACCACATCCCCGCGCGGCGGTTGTTCACGCCGGGCGGCGAGGAAGCCTTTGACCCAGGCGTACAGGCCCTTCCAGCATTCGCGGGACTCGGGATGATTGGGGATCGACGACCGCGAGGCCAGCCGCGACACGGTGTCGAGTTCGTCGGCGGGCGCGCCGATGGCGAGCTCGAAGAACGCCAGACTGGGCAGCGGCCGGGCGAAGGCGTCCATGAATTCACACTGTCCGTCGGCGAGGAAATCATCGAGCAGGCGGGTGACCAGATGGCGCGTCGGCTGTTCCCAGTCGGCGACCGCCGCGGGTGTGAAGTACGGGGTGATGAGGCTCTTGTAGGCGCGCTGTTCGGGCGGGTCCACCTCGACGGGCAGATTGCGCACCACGCCCTTGGTGCCGGTGACCGACAGGCCGTGCGCGGAGCTGAACACCGACCAGTTCTGCGCGACGCTCAGCACCTCCTCGTATCCGGAGGCAACCCAGAATCCGCCGTATCGGTCGCTGTGGGCCACCGGACACAGCTCGCGCATGCGGGCCATCGTCTCGGGCAGTGTGGCGGCGAGTTCGGGCGAGAGGTGGTCGAACCGGCGCAGACACCAATCATCGGGCAGGCGTACGCCGTTGGGCGTTGTCTTCTCCATGGTTTCCCCTGGCTGCTCGGGCACCGAGTGGGCGCCAACTCACAGTAACAGGGTAAGTGATCACTTTCTAGCAGACGATGGGAAGCGGTGACCTACCATGGGTTAGTAAGTTCTTACTCACAATCTGTCCGGCTCGGCCCGCTCGATGCGCCGTGGTCAGGAAGGATTTCCATGTCGACAAGCACCGGAGCACTCGCCTCGCTGCCCGCATTCCTCGACGGCCGCACCAAGCGCCTGCTGATCGGCGGCCGGTGGGAAGCCGCGGCGGCGGGGCGTACCTTCACGAGCATCGACCCCTCCACCGGCGCGGTGATCGCCGAACTGGCCGCCGCCGACGCCGTCGACGCCGACCGCGCGGTCACCGCGGCCCGCGCGGCGCTGGTGGGCCCCTGGCAGCGGTTCTCCCCGCGCGATCGTCAGGCCCTGCTGTGGGCGTTCGCGGACAAGGTGCAAGAGCACTTCGACGAACTGCGTCTGCTCGAATCGCTCGATATGGGGTCGCCGCTGGGCCGCCGCCGCCCGGGTTCGCGGGCCTGGGAGGCCGAGGTACTGCGGTACTACGCGGGCTGGGCGACCAAGATTCACGGTGAGACACTGCCGAATTCGATTCCCGGCTCGGTGTTCAGCTATACGGTCAAGGAGCCGGTCGGGGTCGTCGCCGCGATCGTGCCGTGGAATCGCCCCGTCGCCAACGCGGTGTGGAAGATCGCTCCGGTGCTGGCCACCGGCTGCACCCTGGTCCTCAAACCCGCCGAGGAGGCGAGCCTGGCCGCGCTGCGGCTCGGAGAATTGTTGAGCGAGACCGGAATTCCCGACGGAGTGGTGAATATCGTGACCGGCGACGGCCAATCCGTCGGGGCCGCGCTGACCACACATCCGGGCGTGGACAAGATCGCCTTCACCGGCTCGACCGCGGTGGGGCGCGAGATCATCCGCTCCTCCGCCGACACCCTCAAGCGCGTCTCGGTGGAACTGGGCGGCAAATCTCCCGATGTGATCTTCGCCGATGCCGATCTGGACAAGGCGGTTCCGGGCGCCGGCATGGGCGTGTTCTCGAATTCGGGCCAGACCTGTTGTGCCGGGACGCGCATTTTCGTCGAGCGGCCCGTCTACGACGAATTCGTCGAGCGTCTCTCGGATTTCGCGCGTTCGCTCCCCGTCGGCAACAGCCTGGACCCGCGGACCCGGATCGGCCCGCTGGTCTCCCAGCAGCAGCTGACCCGGGTATGCGAATACCTGGCAGCGGGCCCGGACGAGGGCGCGCGCACCACCGCCGGTGGGGCCCGCATCGACACCGGTGATCTCGCCACCGGCTATTTCGTGGAACCCACGGTCTTCGCGGATGTGTGCGACGAGATGCGGATCGCGCGCGAGGAGATTTTCGGTCCGGTCGCCTGTGTGCTGCCGTTCGACACTCTCGACGAGGTGGCCGAACGGGCCAACGATTCCGATTACGGTCTGGCGGGCGGAATCTGGACCCGCGACATCAGCACCGCACACCGGCTGGCGGGGCGATTGCGGACTGGCACCGTGTGGGTCAACACGATGCTGCTGTTCGATCCGGCGGTGCCGTTCGGCGGATACAAGATGAGCGGATACGGACGCGAGATGGGCCCGCATTCGCTGGAGGAATACCTCGAGGTCAAATCCGTGTGGATCGACACGGATTGATCGCAACCGGTGCTGCGCACCGAATGCCGAAGGGCCGCGCGGTATTCCGCGGCCCCCACGGCGCGCCGGTCGGTCCGCAACCGTGGTCGATCAACTGCGCAGCAGCCGTCCCGCCGCCGTATCGGCCACATCCACTCCGTCACGGCGCGTCTGAACGCCGTTGACCCACATGTGCTCGACTCCGGTGCTGCGCACGACGAGCCGATCCGCTCCCCCGGGCTGATCGTGCACCCGCTCGATCGGAGTCGTGCCGACCGTCGTGGGATCGAAGGCCACCAGGTCGGCGAAATACCCCTCGCGGATCAGCCCGCGCTCGCGGATGCGGAAGGCGTGGGCGGGCTGGCCGGTCAGGCGCCACACCGCGTCTTCCAGTCCGACGGCCTTGCGCTCGCGCACCCAATGCCCCAGCAGATGGGTGGAATAGCAGGCGTCGCAGAGCTGACTGGCGTGCGCGCCGGCGTCGGACAGGCCCAGGATCGTGCGCTTGTCGGCGAGCAGATCGCCGATCTCGTCGTCACCGTCGTTGTCCAGAACCACGCGGAAGCGCGTCGACATCCCGTCGGCGAGCGCGACGTCGAGCATCAGATCGAAGGCGGTGGTGCCGCGTTCGGCGGCCAAGCGGTCCAGGGGAATTCCCACCGCGTCCGGATCGGCGACGGTCTCCTCCACGGCGACCTTGGGCCACCGATGCGCCCATGCGGCCAGCGTCGCCGGGCGGGCCCGTTCCCGCCATGCCGCGTCGCGGTAGAGCTCGGCGCGCTCCTCCCGCGGCCGGGCGAGCACTTCCTTCCACTCGTCGATCTCCCCCAGCGGGGTGGGATCGGCGAGGCTGACCTGCATGACGATGGGCCGGCAGGCGATCTGCGGGTACACCTCACCCGGCAGCGCACCGCCGCGCTCCACCGTGCGCATCGCCGCGCCGGGTTTGTCGGCGCGCGCCACCAGCGCGGTCCAGGTGACCGGAATGCCGTAGCGCAAGGACAGATCCGAGAACTGATCGACGAACATGCCGGGTCCGATCGACACCTGCAGGATGCCCTTGCCGACCGCACCCAGTTCCGCGGCCAGCGCGTCGACCTCGTCGACCTCGGCGAAGCGGCTGGGTACCGGGCGGCCGAACGCACCCTGATGGGCCGGTTGGCGCGAGGTGGACAGTCCGACCGCACCGGCCGTCACCGCCTCTCGCACCAGCGCGCGCATGGTGTCGACCTCCGCGGAGGTCGCGGCGCGTTCCTCACCGCCCAGGACGAACAGCCGCAGCGGCGTATGTCCCAGGAACGCACCGACATTGAGCCGCTTGCGGCGCCGCTCCAACGCGTCGAGATACTGCGGGAAGGTCTCGAAACACCAGTCGATGCCGGCGTTCAGCGCCTCCATCGACATGCCCTCGACGTTTTCCAGTGTGCGCACGATGATTTCGCGATGCGGCGGCCGGGTCGGCGCCACCCCGAAACCACAGTTGCCCATGATCACGGTGGTGACGCCGTGCCAGCAGGAAGGTGTGAGATCACCGTCCCAGAGGATCTGCGCGTCGTAGTGGGTGTGGATGTCGATGAAACCGGGTGTGAGCGTGAGCCCGTCGAGATCGACGACGCGTGTGTCCGGGCCCGGCGTCACCTCGCCGGGGGCGCCGACGGCGGTGATGCGGTCACCGGTGATCCCCACCTCGGCGGACCTTCCGGGTGCCCCGCTTCCGTCGACCAGCCAGGCGCGGCGCAGCAACAGATCCATGGGTCCTCCCGGAAAGTGCGAATCAGCAAGGTGGTCAGGAATTCTCACGCCCGGCGGACGGCCGCCAGCGCGTCGTCGAAACCGCGGTGCAGATGCTGCGGTGCGGGCTCGTTGCGGCCGAAGACGATGGTGCCGAGCACGCCGGCCCGGATGCCGGGTTCGGTCCGGGCCGCCACCCAGAAGTCCTCCCCGTCCACCACGGTCTCGCAGATCCAGGGGGCCATCTCCACCGCTTTGGCCCGTTCGGACTCGCTCAGGCCGGGGCGCAGATATGTGCTGTGCACGACCTCGGAGGAGTTCGCGTCGACCGGGACGATCTGCCACAGCTCCACGTGGCGGCTGTCGAAGGTGAGGCTGGTATTCGGAAACAGCGCGTACTGCAGGCTGATATGGCTCATCACGTCGCCCCACTGCTCGTCGGGCACCTCGCGCAGTTCGTCGATCGTGCGCAGTGCCGAGCAGTTGCGCAGATGCCGGCCGAACGGGTCGAAGGTCAGCACGCCGCCGTAGGCGTATTTCGCCAGGGTCCGGCGATGCAGGAAGCGGAAGTGGTAGTTCTCGCGGAAGGTGTCGAGCGTGACCTTCCAGTTGGCCCCCACGGGATGGACATGCGGCTCGCCGTACAACTCCCAGTCCGCGAACTCGAGCACCGCGAGTTCGTCCGCCAGGCCGGGGCCGAGATATTCATCGATATCCAGGGCGGGCCCGGGACGCAGCGATCCGACGATCAGCCCGTACCCCTCACTGACGGGCAGTTCGACAAGTCCCTTGCGCTCCAGGCACATTCCGGTGAAGGCGTCCGCCACCGGAACGGCGACGAGGCGACCGTCCAGATCGTAGGTCCACGAGTGGAACGGACAGGCGAATCGGCTGCGGGCGCCGCCACCGTCGGCCACCCGCACGCCACGATGGCGGCAGGCGTTGGCGAAGGCGCGAACGCGGCCTTCGTCGTTGCGGGTCAACAGAATCGGAACGCCGCACAGGTCGACGGTGCGGTAGGTGCCCGCATGCGGGAGCGCGCCGGACAGGCACAACACCAGCGGGTGGCTGCGAAACAGGACGTCGAATTCCTCGGCGTGCCGCTGCGTCGAATAGATATCGGTCGGCAATTCGAGGATGTCCGGCGCCAGATCGGTGGTGCCCGCGTCGATGTGGTCGAGCAATCGGCGCGCGAGGCTGTGTTCCAGCGCTTGCCTGTCCATAACACACTCCACCCGAAACTCCGGACCCGAAGGACGGTCGACTGCGAGCTTAGTAGGTGATTACTTACTCCGCAAGGAATTGCGAGAACCCAGTT
Source organism: Nocardia sp. BSTN01 (assembly GCF_015354405.1). Taxonomy (GTDB): domain Bacteria; phylum Actinomycetota; class Actinomycetes; order Mycobacteriales; family Mycobacteriaceae; genus Nocardia. The sequence goes on from NZ_JADKYP010000003.1 coordinate 263,128, forward strand.
CTACCTGGAGAGATCGACGTCATCACGCCGATGGCGTGGATGCCGTCGCGGGCGCACTAGGATAAAGTGTGTACCCACTAACAAACGCCGATCGGCGCCGGCGCCGGCGCGGAAACGAGGAGGACTCGTGGCCAGAACCACGACGAACGGGAGTTCCACGATCCCGTCCACCCCTGCCACCGGCGCACCGCCGGTGCGGCGCCGGCTCACCGCCGAGGCCCGCAAGAGTTCGATTCTGGCCGCCGCGCGCCGCGCCTTCAGCGAGACCGGCGATATGAACGGCACCACGGTCAAGATGATCGCCGAGCACAGCGGGATCAGCGAGGGAATCATCTACCGGCACTTCGAAAGTAAGGATCAGCTGTTCTTCGAGGCGGTGGTGGAACCGCTCAAGTCGGCCGTCGACGATCTGGTGGCCGCGACCGCCGTGGTCGACCGCGATCAGCCGCTGACCCCGCAGCGCCAGCTGGAGACCCTCAAAGGTCTCTACCGCCAACTGATTTCGACACTCGACGAGGTGCTGCCGCTGCTGGGACTGGTGCTGTTCGGCGATCCACAGGTGGCCCGGCGGTTCTATCGCGAGAATTTCGCGGTCGCCATGGACCGGCTGGCCGAGGCGTGGCGCGAGGTCGAGGATCGTTACGGATTCCCGTTCGAATCGCCCGACATCTCCGCCCGCGCGGTGATGGGCATGGCGCTGATGCAGGCGTTGGAGACCCGGCACGGCACCGCCAAGAAGGCCGACCGCGACCGGGCCGTCACCTTGATCAGCGAGGGCACGGTCAAGGGATTCTTCCCGGTGATCGAGGGAGCCGAATCCGATGACCGCACAGCCTGATTCGCGGCACGACTCGCCCGCGCTCGGCGGCCTGGAGATCGTGACGGAGTTGTCGCGCCGCTTCGCCGCCGGTGACGGCGCGGGGGCGCTGGCGCTGTTCCACCCCGACATCCGGATCGAACAGCCGGCCTCCCTGCCGCACGGCGGCAGCTACCACGGACATGCGGGGGTGGCCGCCATGGGCGAATCGTTCGGACGGTACTGGGAGCGCAGTATCGACAATCCGCGCATCTTCGGCTCGAAGGATTCGGTCGTGCAACTGACCACCCAAACCTGGACGGCCCGGGTATCGGGGCGGCACGCCACGGTCGACGTGGTGGAGCTGTTCTCCTTCGCCGACGGGATGGTTCGCGAGATCCGGGTGTTCCAGCAGGACACCCACGCCCTGCTGAAAACCCTCGAACCTCGGTGAGGACCTGACCTCAGGGCACGTCGACCACGACCGCCGTGCCCATCCCACCGCCCGCGCACATCGCCGCGACGCCGACCCCGCCGCCGCGGCGCCGCAGTTCGTGCACCAGGCTCAACACCATCCGGGTTCCCGTCATCGCCACGGGATGTCCCAGACTGCAACCACTTCCGAGGACATTGACCTTCTCCTCGTCGAGTCCGAGCGCGCGGGTCGCGGCGACCGCGACCGAGGCGAAGGCCTCGTTGATCTCCCAGAGCGCCACATCGGCCACCGCCAGTCCGGCGCGCGCGAGTACCTTCTCGATCGCGGGGGCGGGCGCCAGTCCGGTGTCCGCGGGCGGCACGCCCACCGAGGCCCACGCCCGGACCACGGCCAGCGGCTCGATGCCGCGCTCGCGGGCCACCTCACGATCCGCGACCACCAGCGCACCGGCGGCGTCGTTGATGCCGGCGGCATTTCCCGCGGTGATGCCGAAGCTCTCGATCTCCGGATGCAGCGGTTTCAACGACGACAGTTTCTCCAGAGACGAGGTGCGCCGGGGATGTTCGTCGACGGCGAAGGTGACCGTATTGCCGTCGCGGCGGGTCACCTCGATCGGCACGATCTCCTCGGTGAAGCTGCCGGCGTCGATCGCGGCCACCGCGCGCTGATGCGAACGCAACGCCCACTCGTCCATCTGCGCGCGTGTGATCCCGGCCTTCACCGCCGCATTCCATCCGACCGTGATCGACATATCGCGCACGGGTGCGTCGGGGGTTTCGCGGTGGCTCGGCGCGAGCCAGTCCTCCTCCCATTCCTCCGAGCCCGGAATGCGCCGATTCACCGTCGGTGCGGTCGAACTCGACTGCACGCCACCGGCCACCACGATCCGGTCCATCCCGGCGATGATCGAGGCGGCCGCGCTCTGCAGCGTGGACAACCCGGAGGCGCAGTGCCGGTTGTGCGCGATACCGGGCGCATTCACCAATCCGGCCTCGATGGCCACGTAACGGCCGATCGCCCCGCCGCCGTACAGCGATTCTCCGAGAATGACGTCGTCGACCAGTTCCGGTTCGACCCCCGCGCGGCGCACCGCCGCGGCGACGGCCACCGTTCCCAGCGTGAAGGCGTCGGTTTCGGTCAGCGATCCCTTGTATGCCGTCCCGATCGCCGTGCGCGCGCCCGAAATGATCACGGCCTCATGGCTCATGGGTGCCACCCCGATTCTCAACTAAGTAAGTGTTCTCTAACTTCGTTATCGTAACGGCGGCTCGGCGCAGGGGCAACGGCGGGTCGAGCACACGAGGTTCTCAGCGCGCGGTGACCAACCGCCCGGGAACCGCGCCGGTCGTTTCGTCGTGGTCGACGAGCACGCGTCCGTTGACCAGCGTGTAGTCGTAACCGCGTGCCCGCTGCACGAATCGCTGTGCGCCCAAGGGGAAATCGGCGGCCATCACCGGGGCGAACAGATCGAGATTCGCCAGATCGATGACGTTCACATCGGCGTACGCGCCCGGTGCGAGCACGCCGCGGTCGGCGATACCGAACAGGTTGGCGGCATCGACGGTCAGCCGCCGGATCGCCGGACCGATCCCCAGCAGCGCCCGATCGCGCACCCAGTGCCGCAGGAAATAGGTCGAATTGCCGGCATCCATGGTGAGCGCGACATGCGCACCCGCATCCGCGACCCCCAGAACGACGTCGGGATTGGTGATCATTCGCGCGACCGCGTCCAGATCCTGGTTGAGCACCGGGTAATACAGCAGTCCACGTCCGCCCGTCTCGAGCGTGTAGTCGATGAAGGCGGCCGCGGCACCGACCCCGCGCCGCCGCGCCTCGGCGGCCAGGCTGTTGTCCGCCCCCACGTCGTAGGCAGCCGAACCCGGCGGCAGCAGATACATTTTCGCCGGATCCTTCGGCGCCAGCGGACCCGATGGCTGCGAGGGCAGCTCGGCCTCGGCGATCAGACGGTCGCGCACATCCCCACGCGACAGCAGTTCGAGCCGCGCGGCGGCCGGTTCGGCCATCACATCGGACCAGGGGGGCAGTGCGTCGTACGGGGTGCGCCCGGCGATCCCGTAGACGATCGCGCTGCCGCGCACCGCGGTCATCGGGCGCAGATCGGCGCCCCGCGCGCGGGCCCCGGCCGTCTGTTCCATCACCCAGGACCACAGCCCGGGACGCCGGTCGCTCTGCATGATCGAAAAAGTCAGGGGCCGCGCGGAATTCAGGCTCACCTGTTCCATCCACGCCATCTCGGCGCGGGAATTGGCACGGTCGGCGCCGTCGCGCTCGCCGATGCGCGGGACCACCTGGAAGGTGCCACGTCCGCGTTCGGCGAGGACGCCGGCGATCACCGACAGCTCCTCGACGTCGGCGAAAGTGCCCGGTACCGGCCGCCCGTCCGGCACGGTGTGCATATAGGTCCGGGAGGTCGAGAAGCCCAGCGCGCCGGCGTCGACGGCCTCGCCGACCAATTCCGCCATCGCGGCGCGGTCCTCGGCGGTGGCGGGCGCCTCGTCGAGACTGCGCTCCCCCATCACGTAGTAGCGCAGGGCGGCGTGACCGATCAGCCCGCCGACGTTCACTCCGAGTTCGCGGTCGCCCAGGGTTTTCAGATAGTCGCCGTAGGTCTGCCAGCCCCAGTCCAATCCGGCCATGATCGTGTCGGCGGGGATGTCTTCCACCGACTCCATCATCGCCGCCAGGTAGCCCTCCTGCCCCGGCCGTACCGGCGCGAAGGTGACCCCGCAATTGCCCATCACCACCGTGCTCACCCCCTGATAGCACGAGGGTGTGGCAAGCGGATCCCAGAACAGCTGGGCATCCAGATGGGTGTGCACGTCGATGAACCCGGGCGTCACATACCGGCCCGACGCATCGATCACCCGGCGCCCGGAGCCGACCGTGGAAGCGACGTCGGTGATCCGGTCCCCGTCGATCGCCACCTCCGCCCGACGCGGCGGCGCACCCGTTCCGTCGACCACGTCCCCACCGCGAATCACGATGTCATGCATGGTTTTCCATCCTTCCCGGCGCGGGCTGCCCGAGCATAAATAAGCAGGTACTCACTCAACATAACCCTCGAAACGCTCGCATATCACCGGGTACCGTGAGAAAGTAGGTACTTACTTGCTAGACCGCCTGCTCCGGCGGCCCGTTCCGGAGCGCACAGCGCAGGAGTCGACGTGGGATCGATGGACGGCCGGACCGCAATAGTCACCGGCGCGAGCCGCGGCATCGGGCGGCGGATCGCCGAGCGCTTCGCCGCCGAGGGCGCGGCAGTGGCGGTGGTGGCTCGCACCGCCGAACCGGGCACCTCGGCCCTCCCCGGTTCCATCGAAGAGGTCGTAGCGGATATTCGCGATCACGGCGGCCGGGCAGCGGCGATCCGCGCCGATCTGACGGTTCCCGCAGAAGTCGAGACGGTCGTGGCGCGCGCCGAAGCACTGCTCGGCCCGGTCGACACCCTCGTCAACAATGCCGGGGTGAACTTCTACGGCCCGGCGCTCGACATTCGCCCCCACCGCTACGGCCTGATGTTCCAGATGATGGTGCACACACCGTTTCGCCTGTGCCAGTTGGCGATTCCCGGAATGATCGAACGCGGGCGCGGCTGGATCCTCAACATCACCTCCAAACAGGCGCGCCATCCCCTCGGCCCGCCCTATCCGGACTGGGCCGCCGACGGCTGCGTGCCCTACGGCATGTGCAAATCCGCGCTCGATCGCCTGACCACCGGCCTGGCGGCCGAGGTGTACGGCACCGGCGTGCGGATCAACTGCCTGGGCACCTCCGGTCTGGTCATGACCCCCGGCGTCGCCGTCGTCTCCCCGCACACCCCGGACAACACCCCGGTCGAACCGGACGACGCCATGGCCGAAGCCGCTGTGCTGCTGTGCACTTCGCGTGAGGACACCGGACGCATCGCCTACAGTATGGAGCTGCTGGGGCGTCCGTTCCCCGACGGCCCGTGGGCCCTGTCGGCCACCTACTGAATCGCCCCGACCCCGGAGGACAGTCATGCACGTATCCGTCGACCCCGACCGCTGCCAGGGCCACGCCCGCTGCTGGGAGATCTGCCCGGAGGTCTTCGACCTCGACGACGAAGGCCACGGCCGCGCAACGGTTTCCGAGATACCGGCCGAACTCCGCGAGCGCACCCGCGAGGCCGCCGACAACTGCCCGGAACGGGCCATCGTACTGAGCTGATCCCCCACCCTCCGCTGCGTTCGCACGAGCGCAGGGATTCCGAAACGCGAAGGTCCGCCCACCATGGTGGGCGGACCTCGGCATTTGCGGACCGTCACCGGCCCGCGACAGGTCACGACTCGGGAATCGAGGCCGGATCGGCGGGGGTGAAGTCGTAGACCCGCGAGGCGTTGCCGACGGTGATCTTGTCCTGCACGTCCTGCGGGAGATGACCGAGCCACTTGCCGGCCATCCGGACGGTATCCGGCCAGGTGGAATCCGAATGCGGATAGTCGCATTCGAGCATTACGTTGTCCTCACCGATGATGTCCAGCAGCCGTATTCCCGCCTGGTCCTCGATGAAGGTGCCGTACACGTGGTCGCGGAAGAGGCGCCGGATATCGGTATCGAGATCGAAGGTCGCCGCGCCCTTCCGCTCGCCGCGCTCGTGCGTGGCATTCATGCTGATATCGAACCGCGAGGCCCAGAACCGCTGTTTGTCGACCACCTGCTCGGCACGTTCGAGGAAGTACGGAATCCAGCCGATGGACCCCTCGGAGAGCGCGATCTTGAGGTTCGAGTACTTCACGAAATTGCCGCTGAACAACCAATCCAGCAGTGTCCCAGCCTGATTCGCGGCCGCCGAGTACGCCATGAAGGCCAGCGTCGGCATGTCCTCGGAGGTCCGGATCATATTGGACGACGATCCGACGTGCATCGAGATCACGAATCCGGTGTCGTCGCAGGCGCGCAAGACCGGGTCCCAGAAGTCGGTGTGGATCGACGGCAGGCCGAGTTTGGTCGGATTCTCGGAGAAGGCAACGGATTTCGCGCCCAGCGCGGCAGTGCGTTCGATTTCGGCCGCGGCGGCGACCGGATCCCACAGCGGAATGATCATCATCGGGATGAAGCGGCCGGGATAGGCCTGGGCGAATTCCTCGAGGATGAAATCGTTCCAGGCCCGCACGCACAGCAGGGCGAGCTCCTTGTCCTTCGCCTCGTGGAAGATCTGGCCGCAGTAGCGCGGAAGCGAGGGGAACAGCATCGACGACAGCACATGTCCCTGGTTCATATCGGCCACCCGCGCCGCCGGGTCGTAGCAGCCGAGCCGCATCTCCTCGTAGGTGATGGGTTCGGGGGAGAATTCCTCACGCTTTTTCCCGGCGACGGCGTTGAGGCCGGTGGTGACGATCTGGCGATCCTCGTAGACCCAGAATTCGGACTTGCCCTCGCGGACGATCCGGGGCCCGGTCTCGCGCCACTTCTCCGGCAACCGCTCCTGCCACAGCCGCGCCGGCTCGATGAGATGGTCATCAACCGATATGAACCAGCTGAACGACATGGGATCTCCCAACTCCGGTAACAAAGCGAATACTTACATACAAGGTAGCGGGATGCCGGGTCGGGCGCCAGGGTTGCCGGCGATTCGTTGCGAGGTCGCGCCGGGTCGGCGGCGCTCACCTCATCCGACGATGACCGTGCGCACCCCTTCGGCCCGCGAGAGCAGGTCCACACCCTTGTTGATCTCGTCGAGCGAAATGCGATGGGTGATCATCGATTCCAGATCCAGGCGTCCCGCCTCCGCGAGCCGGATGAAGCGCGGGAAGTCACGCAGGATCTGCGCACCGCCGACCACCGATCCGGCGATCCGCTTGCCGGAGAACACCGTCGAGATCGCGGGCAGTGTCAGCACATCCGTGGTCGACGGCATGCCGACCAGCGTCACCACCCCTTCCACCCGGGCCATATCGATGGCCTGGGTGACCAGTTCGGGACGGCCGACCACCTCGAAGGTGAAGTCGGCGCCGCGCCCGCCGGTCAATTCCCGCACCTGCGCGACCGGATCTCCGGCCTGCGGGTCGACGGTATGGGTGGCGCCCACCCCGATGCTCGCCTCCCGGCGGCCCGGCATGGGATCGACGGCGACGATCGTGGCGGCCCCGGCGATATGCGCCCCCTGAATCACCGATTGCCCCACTCCGCCGCAACCGATCACCGCCACCGACGAGCCCGGCGTGACGGCGGCGGTGTTGAGCGCGGCGCCGAGACCCGTGGTGACTCCGCAGCCGAGCAGGGCGAGTTGCTCATCGGCCAGATCGGTCTGCACCGCGACCACCGACGCCTCGTGCACGACCATCGCCTCGGCGAAGGTTCCACAGCCGCACACCGCCGCGGCCGAACGGCCGTCGGCGAGGCGGAAGCGTTGCCGCCGTTTGACTTCCGCGTTCAGCTCACAATGGTTCGACATACCGTTGACGCACGACCAGCACCGTCCGCAGGCCGGTGTCACCGAGGCGAGCACCCGATCACCCACGCGCACCCGGCGCACCTCGGCGCCCACCTCCTCCACCACCCCGCAGCCCTCGTGGCCGGGCACGATCGGCAGCGGCAGCGGCGAGAGCCCGTTGATGACGGTGAGGTCGGTATGACAGATGCCGCTGGCGCTCAGGCGCACCACCACATCATGGGGACCGGGCGCCGGCAGGGGCAGATCTTCGATTTCGAGGGGCCGGCCGACCTCGTAGGCGACAACAACTTTCACTGCGTACCTCTATCGATTCGGATGCGCCGCAGAACGAACCGCCGCATCATCCCGGTTGTCAAGCGAGTGCTTACTCATATTAGGAGCGGGCTCGCGGTCCCGGCGCCGAATCACCACACCCACCCTCAGCCCCCGCAGAACACCGCACGACCTTGACATCCTCTACTACCGGTGCGAAGTTAGTAACTGTGCGCTCACTTACTCATGTGCCACTGCTCGGAGCGCACTGTCCTGTCCGCGGGCGATCCCGGAGGTAGCGCAGCGATGGAATACGGGTTGATCGACGCCGACGGGCATTACTACGAACCCGACGACTGCTTCTCGCGCCACATCGAGTCGCGCTTCGCCGATCGCACCATCCGGGTGGAGCGCGGCACGGACGGGCTGGGCCGCATCTTCCTGCGCGGGCAGCGCACCTTCATGAGTGTGATGCCCGGCGACTACGCCTCGGCGCCGGGTGCGTTGCAGGGACTGTTCGTCGGGGGCGTCGCGGACGGATTCACCCATCGCGAGGTGGTGACCTCGCGCGACCATCCGGAATTCGCCGACCGCGGTGCGCGTTTGGCCGTTCTCGACCGGCAGGGCGTGGAGGCCACGATCATGCTGCCGACGCTCGGTGTCGCCGTCGAATACGACCTGCGTGACGATGTGGACCTCACCTACGCGAGCCTGCGGGCCTTCAACCGCTGGCTCGAGGAGGACTGGGGGTACGGCGCGGACGGGCGGCTGTTCGGCGTACCGATGCTGTCGCTGCTCGATATCGACCAGGGGGTGCGGGAACTGCACCGGGTGCTCGACGCCGGTGCGCGGATGGTGCACCTGTGCCCCGGTCCGATCGCGGGCCGCTCCCCCGCCGATCCGATATTCGATCCGTTCTGGGCCACCGTGTCCGATGCCGGAATTCCGGTGGCGTTCCACGTATCCAACAGCGGCTACCAGCATTTCTACGGCACACACTGGTCGGAGAACCCGGACAACCCGTCGCATCAGCAGTCACCGTTGCAATGGGCACTGTGTAATACCGAACGCCCGGTGGTCGACACCTTGGTCGCGCTCACGCTGCACAACCTCTTCGGCCGCCACCCCGGCGTGAAGATCGTCTCGATCGAGAACGGCTCGAATTGGCTTCGGCCCCTGTTCAAAACGATCGACAAGGCCGCGGCACTCGGCCGACGCGGCCCGATGATCGGCGGCAAACTCCCGCCCCGCCCGAGCGAAGCGCTGGCCGAACACCTCTGGGTCTGCCCGTTCCCCGAGGACGATGTGCACGACCTGATCGACGCCATCGGCGCCGACCACGTCCTGTTCGGCTCCGACTTCCCCCACCCCGAGGGCCTGCGCGAACCACGCGACTACCTCCCCCGGCTGGAATCCTGCGACCCCACGGTCCGCCACCAGGTACTGCGCGGGAACACCGCCGGACTCCTCGGATTGAACTGACCCAGCGGGACCCGCTACAACGTGGGCGGGCCCAACGCTCGTCGCTGCTGAACCAATCGTGCAAACCTCGCCGCACACCGCGGTTTTCCGCGATTTTCCGCGAGGTTTGCACGGTCAGTTCAGCCAGCAGCGGACCCGGCCATGAGGCGGGCCGGTCGCGTCAGTCCATTTGGCGCGCGACCTTCGTGGCGAGCAACTCGTCCACCTGGGCGTCATCGAATCCCAGCTCGCCCAACACCTCCGCGGTGTGCTCGCCGACGCCCGGAATCATCAGCCGCGGGCCACCGATGACCTCGGGGCCCGTGCGCAGCAGGGGGCCGATCTGTTCGAAGTAGCCCCAGTCGGCGGTGCGGTAGCCGACGACGCGGCCGAGTTGGCGGTTGACCGGATCGTCCAGGACGGCGTGGCGGAAGCGGTTGCGGTTCATCGGTTCGATGAGTTCGGCGTGTATGCCGAGTTCGCGTAGCTGTCGCACCCAATCGGCGGCGGGGGCGGTCGCGAAGATGGATTCGAGCTTCGCCTCGGCGGCACGGGCGGCGCTGTCGTCGTGGCCGTTGCGCAGCGGGACGTAGTCGCCCAAGCCCGAGCTCGGGCCACCGGAATGGGCAGTGACGAATTCGTCCAGTTTCCACCAGGATTCGGGGTCGGCGATCACCAGGGCGAACCATTCTCCGTCGGAGCCCTCGTAGATGCGGTAGCCGGGTCCGTACCCGGTCTGCCGCTCATCGAGTGCCGGGCCCGCGACGAGTTCGCCGTCGCGCACGAATACGCCGCAGTGCATGAGCATTCCGGCGCCGAGCAGGCTGGTGATCACCTGCTGGCCGCGCTGCTGGGTGGCCCGGGCGTAGAGACCCAGCGCGATGCCGGCGGCGGCGACCCAGCCACCGGCCATATCGATCGGTATCCAGGTCGCGGCCAGCGGCTCGTTGCCCGCGCCTCCTATCGCGCGCTCGAAACCGGTCAGCGCCTGCATCAAGGCGTCGTTGCCCGGATACGCCGCCCGCGGGCCGGTGGCGCCGAAGGCACTGGCGTGGCAGTACACCGCGTTCGGATTCAGGCGGGCCACGGTGTCGGCGTCGATGCCGAGCCGTTCCGCCACGCCGACCCGGAAGTTGTGCAGCACCACATCGGCGGAAGCGAGCAGCTTCTCGACCACCGGCCGCGCCTCGGGAGCGTTGATATCCAGTGCGAGACTGCGTTTTCCGCGTTGACAGGCCGCCACCGCATAAGCGGCGGCACGCATGGCCTCACCGCCCGGCGGTTCCACCTTGATCACGTCCGCACCGAGGTCCGCCAGCACCTCGGCGGCCAGTGGACCGGCGACGAACGCCGAGAAGTCCACAACACGAAGACCATCGAAAAGGCTTGCGGCAGAACGTGTTCGTGCGGCGACGGGCGCATCGGGAGCCGGCCGCAGCGGACGGATCTCGAACGGCGAGCCGATCATCAGGTCCTGGTGGCCGCGCTCGGAACGCGTGACGGCCATGCCGGTGTCGGCGGTGTGCGGATCACGCAGCACCTCCCCCGGCCCCAGCACCGGCTCGCAGGCCACCCCGGCGGCGCGCAGCCGCTCCACCCACACCTCGCGCGGCTCGGTGGCGAAGAACGATGTCCACCGCTGGGCCCGCGCCCGCAGTTTTCCGGTGGTCTGGTCGGTGTAGTACCCGTCCGGACTGGGTTCGTCGCCGAGTACCTCGATCACCGCCTGGTACATACCCTTACCGCCGAACCACACCTGCAGCAGTTCGCCGTCGGCGCAGCGGTAGAGGAAGTTCGGGAAGGTCGAGCCGTGCTCCCAATAGGATTCGACTTCGGGCGCGGCGCGTTCGGACCGGCCGATCATGCAGCCGAGGGTGGCCAGCATTCCGTCGTAGAGCGAGGTTTCGCTCCATCCGCCCGTGCCGGTGCCGACGCGCCGACGCAGCAGCGCGAACACCGAGGTGAGCAGCAGGAAGGCAGCCCCCGTGCCGGACGCACGCACCTCGGGGAAGATCGGTCCGGGACGATGCCCCCGCAGTTGCGTGCAGAAGCCGGCCCGCGCCTCGACCAGCAGTCCGAAATCCTCGACCGTTCCGGCTTCGGTGCGGCTCGGCCGGCAGCGGGCGTAGACGAGCGCGGGATTCGTTGCGGCACAATCACGAAACCCCAGTCCGCGTGCCTCGACGAGTTCCTCCGCGCCGTAGACCAGCGCGACATCGGCCGTTCGCAGTAACGCGGAGATTTCGGCCGCGCCGGTGGTGGTGACGATGCGCTTGTCGCGATGCCAGACGCGACCCCACGGCACATCGGTGTCGATCGGCACGGCCTCCCCGACCACCCGGATCACGCTCGCACCGAGATCGGCCAGCAGCATGCCCGGCAGCCCACCGGCCAACCCGAGCCCGAGATCGCTGATCCCCACCGCGATTTCGACCACGGTCAGATCCGCGCAGGGACGTTCGCTACTCATCGTCAGAGTCCTTTCGCCCAACGATCCGAAGTCGCCGTTCCTGCCGGGCAGGCCCGTGCAGGCCGGTGTCGCGCCGCTGTCGCAGAGATCCGACGCACTCGCAGTGACTGCCTGTCGCGCACCGGAAAACCCTCGGTACCAGCACATTCGGAGTTCATTGCCCGACCCGGACCGGAAGTTCCAATCTCGGCAACACCTCTTCGGCGGCCAGCCGAACCACGTTCAGCGTGTCCGACCGCGTAGCGGGTGCGATGACGAAGTGCCGCACGCCGGCATCGACGTAATCCTGCAGCCGCACCGCGACTTCGTCCGGCGTCCCGGCCGGCGCGATTCGCTGCAGCATGTCGCCGGGTTTGTCGCCGTAGGCGCCACCGAGGAAATCGGCCACCTCGGCGCGGGCGCGCTCACCGTCGCGGCGGATCGAGCAGTACAGATACATCGTCCACTCGAAGCCGGTGAGGTCGCGGCCGATCGCCGCCGCCTCCTGCCGGATCGCGGTGACGGAGCGGGCGTAGGCGGACGGCGACATCAGGTACGGCATCCAGCCGTCACCTCGGCGCGCGGCCCGACGCATCGCGGGGCCTTTGCGTCCGGACACGATCAGCGGCGGGCCGCCGGGCCGCATGGCGGAACCGTCGGGACCGCGGACCGGGCGCAGGTGCAGATCGCGCAATCGGAAGAACCGGCCCTCGTGATCGACCGGTTCGTCGCGCCACAGCGCGCGCAGCACATCCATCGCCTCGTCGGTGCGCGGGCCGCGTTCGGGCAGCGGCACACCGACGGCCTCGAATTCGTGCCGGAACTCCCCGCCGACCCCGAGACCGACCGACACCCGCCCACCGGAGCGGGCATCCAGATCGGCGAGCTGTTTGGCCACGATCACCGGCTGATAGAGCGGCAGCAGCAGCGTCGCGGTTCCGACCCGCACGCGTTCGGTCCATGCGACCATCAGCGACAGACGGGTGACGGCCTCACCGGTAGGACTCGGCGGCAAGATGTGGCCGCCCTGCCAGACGGATTCGATGGGCAGGCGTTCGGCAGCGGCCAGCCAGTCTCGATCCGGTTCCGGCATCGCGGCTGCCCCGAAGACGATGCGGTCGGCGGACATCCGACTCCTTCGGCGAGCAGTGCGTCGGGGCCCGATCGGCACCGACCACACGAAGATAGCAAATGCTCACTTATCATGATAGTGGTTATAGGCAGCAACGACTCGCTCCTGGAGGCCGGATGAACGCGATACCGGGTATCCCGCCGATGGTCACCGAGGAGACCGAGCCCTTCTGGACCGGCGCCGCCGCCGGCCGATTGCTGGTCGAGCACTGCCCCGCCTGCGGCGCCGATTCCTTCCCACCCCGCGGCATCTGCCGACGATGTCGCCGCCGCAATCCCGAGTTCGCCGAAATCACCGGTCCCGGAACGGTTTACAGCTTCACCGTGAACCACCAGCGCTGGCTCCCCGACCTCGAGGTGCCCTACACGATCGTGCTGGTGGAATTCCCGGATCGCCCCGGCGTGCGAATTCCCGGACGGGTGCGCGGCTGCGAGCCGGACGAGGTGGCGATCGGCATGCGAGTCGACGTCGGATTCGAGCCGGGCCCGGGCGGATACGCCGTACCCAGCTTCCTCGCCCGCGCCGGAGCGGCGGACTGCACGCCCCGCGACGGCGCGACCGGGGTCGGCCGATGAGTACGGACCTGTTCGAGCATCGCGCCGTGATATCCGGCATCGGTCAATCCGCGATCGCCCGCCGGCTCGACCGCTCCGGCCTGCAACTGACCCTCGACGCCATCCTCGCCGCGGTCGCCGACGCCGGCCTGACCGTCGACGATATCGACGGCCTCGCCATGTTCCCCGGCGGTGGTGTCGCCAATGTGCCCGGCTACGCAGGCGGCAATCTCTACGAGGTTCAGGACGCCCTGCGTATCACGACCCGCTGGCGCCAGGGCCTCGTCGAGGGCATGGCGCTTCCGTTCTACGGTCCGGCCCAGGCGATCGCCACCGGTCAGGCGCGCCACGTGGTGATCTGGCGGACCGTGAAGGAAGGCAGCGCCGCCCGCGCCGCCGGTGGGCGCCCGGCCTACGGATCCACCAAACCCGCCGCCGAAGGCCCGCAGGCATGGCTGCTGCCGATCGGCATGCTGTCCCCGGTGTGCCAGATCGCCCCTTTCGCCACCCGCTATATGCACGAATTCGGCCTCACCCGTGCGCAATTGGCTTGGATTCCGGTCACCCAGCGCGCAAGCGCCGCCCACAATCCCGACGCCGTCTACCGTTCACCGCTCACCGTCGACGATTATCTGGCCGCACGGATGATCTCTTCCCCGCTGTGTCTGTTCGACTGCGACGTCCCCGCCGACGGTGCCACCGCGATCGTGGTGTCAGCGGCCGAGACCACCCCCGATCTGCGCGCACCGGTCCGCATCGAGGCGATGGCCGGCGTGGTGGACGGGCGCCCGGCATGGGACCAGTGGGAGGACATGGGCCGGGTGGGTTACGCGACCGCCGCGGCCCTGTGGGCGCGGACCGAGCTGACCCCCGCCGATGTGGACACCGCCCAGCTCTACGACGGTTTCAGCATCGAGGCGGTGTGGTGGCTCGAGGCGATGGGCTTCTGCGGCACCGGCGAGGCCGGGGATTTCATCGACGGTGGCAAGCACATCGCCCTGGGCGGCGAGCTGCCGCTCAACACCTGGGGCGGTCAGCTCTCGGGTGGACGCCTGCATGCCGGATTCGGCCACACCGCCGAGGCGGTGCGGCAGCTGCGCGGCGAGGCGGGCGCCCGCCAGGTGGCCGGCGCCGAGGTCGCGGCGGTGACCAATGTCGGCGGAATCGAGTCCGGCGCAGCACTTTTGACGCGCTGGTGAGCCAGCAGTACCGGTGACGGCGAAGGAGAGATGATCATGGTGGAGCGTCCAGGACGCGTGGACGGCAAGGTGGCAATCGTGACGGGTGCGGGATCGACCCCCGGGCCCGGGATCGGCACCGGGAAGGCGACCGCGGTGGCATTGGCACGCGAGGGTGCGGCCGTGCTGCTGGTGGACCGTTACGGCGAACGCGCCGAACAAACCCTGCGGATGATCGAGGACGAGGGCGGCAAGGCCGCGGTCTTCGCGGCCGACCTGACCGAGGCGGCGGCGTGCGAGGCCATGGTGCGCACCGCCGTCGACTCCTTCGGCGGACTGGACATCCTCGTCAACAACATCGGCCTGGCCGCGGTCGGCACGGTCGTCGACGTCTCCGAAGCCGACTGGGACCGCTCCTTCGACATCAATCTGCGCACCGCATTTCTCGCCTCGAAGTACGCGGTACCCGCATTGACCGAACGCGGCGGCGGATCGATCGTGAACATCTCCTCGATCTCGGCGCTGCGCGGCGACGGAACCGTCGCCTACTCCGCGGCCAAGGGCGGACTGCTCGCGATGACGGTCGACATGGCGTATTCACACGGCCGCCAAGGGATTCGGGTCAATGCCATCGCACCCGGGCACATCACGACGCCGATGGTGCTCTCGGTGTCGGCGCCCGGCCCGCGCGCGGAATTCATGAACACGATGCGGTCGGAGGCGGGTCTGCTCGGCACCCCGGGCGACGGCTGGGACGTGGCGTGGGCGGCGACCTTCCTGGCCAGCGACGAAGCCCGCTGGATCACCGGTATCACCCTGCCGGTGGAATCGGGCGTGCTGAGTGTGACGCCGTTGATGATGGCGCCGCACCTGCGCGCGGTCCCCGAACCCGCCCCGGCCGAGCCACCGGCGCCGGAATCCGCGCACTGAACTCCGATCCGCCGCGGCAGACGGTTGTACATCGCCCGGCCGATCTCTAGAGTAAGTAAGTAAACACTCTCATGTTAATCTTCCTGGTACAGAAGGAGTTCGGGATGGCTGACCCCGATGGCGCCGGAGCCGCCCTGTGTGAGCGATATGCGGTCGCCGATGTCGACTCCCACATCATCGAACCGGCCGATCTGTGGACCTCGCGGATCTCGAAGAAGTGGGGCGATCTGGTTCCGCACGTCCGCTTCCACGAACGCCGGCAAGAGGACTACTGGTACATCGGCGACAAGAAGCTCTACGGCGTGGGCGCGTTCGCACAGGCCAAATGGCCGGAATTCCCGCCCTCACATCCGAAGAAACTCTCCGAGGCCTTCCCCGCCGCGCTCGATGCCGAGGCACGGCTCGCCTATATGGACGAGGTCGGCATCTACTACCAGGTGATGTATCCGAACATTCTCGGCTTCCACAGTCACGTCTTCTTGAACCAGATGCCGCACGAGCTGGCCACCGAATGCGTTCGCGCATACAACGACTGGCTGGTCGAGTGGTGTTCGGCGGATTCGCGCCGGCTGGTCCCGATGATGATGCTGCCCTTCTGGGATATCGACGAAGCGGTCACCGAGATGAAGCGGGCCTACGAATTGGGCCACAAGGGTGTGCTCTTCGCCGCGCGCTACGACAAGGTCGGCCTGCCCCGCCTGGTCGACGACTACTGGGAGCCGCTGCTCGGCCAGGCCCAGGACATGGGACTGTCGATGAACTTCCACGTCGGCTTCCTCAACTCCCCCGACGATCTCAAGGGTGCGGTCGACCAGTCGCAGAAACTCGACTTCACCAAGGAGAGCGCGCTGGTGTTGCTCGGCAATGCGCAAAACATCGCCGAGGTGGTGGTCAGCGGCGTCTGCCATCGCTATCCGGAGTTGAATTTCGTCTCGGTGGAGAACGGTGCCGGCTGGCTGCCGTTCCTGGGCGAGAGTATGGATTGGCAGTGGCTCAATGTCGGTGCGCACCACGAATATCCGGATCGGCTGCTGCCTAGTGAATATATGCGCCGCCAGATCTACGGCATGTACTGGTTCGAAAACCGTTCACTGCGACCGGTGATCGGCGAACTGGCCGACAATCTGATGTTCGAAACCGATTTCCCGCATGCCACGAGCCTCTCTCCGGGACCGGCCTCGGAATCACCGAGCCCGCGCGACATCATCGATCGATCGCTGACCGGGATTCCGGACGAGACGGTCGCGAAGGTCCTGCAGCACACCGCGACCCGGCTCTATCACCTGGACCCGCCGCAGCGGAACTGACCGAACGACACGACATCGGAGGGCGGCGTGACGGCGACCGATCACGCCGGATACGAATGCAGGAGGCGGCGTGACCGATCGGCTGATGTACCGGCGTGAGTTCTACGTCGGAGGCCAGTGGGTGCCACCGGACGGTGACGAACGCTTCGCGGTGATCTCGCCGTCCACCGAGGAGGCGGTCGGCGAGGTGCCGGTGGCCCGCGCCGCCGATATCGATCGGGCCGTCGCGGCCGCGCGCACCGCCTTCGACGACGGCGCGTGGCCCCGGCTGTCACCCGGCGAGCGGGCCGACACACTGGCTCGCGCCGCCGAACTGCTCCGCAAGCGCGAGTCCGATATCGCGGCCGTGACGGTCGACGAAATCGGCTGTCCGGTCGGCCAATCCAGACAGGCACAGACCGGTATGGTCGCGGCCCTGTTCGACTACTACGCGGAGCTGATCCGCGGCTTCGACTTCGAGCACACCGTCACCGCCGGCGACCGGTCCGGCCTGGTCACCAGGGAACCGGTCGGCGTCGTCGCGGCCGTGGTGCCGTGGAACGCCCCGGTGACCCTGGCGGCGTGGAAGACCGCACCGGCACTGGCCGCGGGATGCACGGTGGTGATCAAACCGCCGCCGGAGTCTCCGCTGAGCAACTTCGTCCTGGCCGAAGCACTGGACGAGGCCGGAATACCTTCCGGCGCAGTCAATATCGTGCCCGGCGATCGAGCGGTCGGTGAGTATCTGGTCACCCACCCGGGCACCGACAAGGTGGCCTTCACCGGGTCGACCGCCGCGGGCAAACGCATCATGAGCGTGTGCGGTGAACGAGTGCGGCGGGTATCGCTGGAGCTGGGTGGCAAGTCCGCGGCGGTCGTCACCGACGACGCCGATATCGCGACCGTGCTGCCCGCGATCGTCAAGGGCGCGATGCATATGTCCGGTCAGGTCTGCGGTGCGCACACCCGGGTCCTGGTGCCGCGCACCCGTTACGCCGAGGCGGTCGAGGCCGCAGCGGCGGCAGCGGCAGCGGTCCGGGTCGGCGATCCGCACGATCCGGCGACCCTGGTCGGTCCGCTGGTGGCCCAGCGTCAGCGCACCCGTGTCGAGCACTACATCGCCCTCGCCCGCGAGGCCGGTGCCCGGGTCGTGACCGGCGGTGGCCGCCCCGCCGGGCTGTCGAGAGGCTGGTACGTGGAGCCGACGATCCTGGCCGAGGTCGACAACGCGATGCGGGTGGCGCGGGAGGAGATCTTCGGTCCCGTGCTGTGCCTGATCCCGCACGACGGTGACGACGACGCCGTGCGCCTCGCCAACGACTCGCCCTACGGCCTCTCCGGCGGGGTGTGGTCCGCCGATGCCGAGCGCGGCCTGGCGATCGCCCGGCGGCTGCGCACCGGCAGCATCGCGATCAACGGCACCTATCCGCCGTTTCCGCGGGTGCCGTTCGGCGGCTTCAAGGAATCCGGGCTCGGTCGCGAACTGGGCCCGGAAGGGCTGCACGGTTTCCTCGAACCCAGAAGTATCGGACTACCGGCCGCCTTGCGCCGGGATGCCGGAAACTGAACGGCCACAGCGTCGTTCGGCAGTTGTTTTGCGCGAAGGAAGTGGTGTCCGATGCGAACCGGATCACGGGTGTGCGGTGCGGCGTTCGACGGCGAGTTGTTCGTCCGCGCCACGGTCGAATCGGTCGGGCCGTGTCCGGCGCGCGCGGACTACATCGAAATCTGTTTCTCGACCACCGAGGGCCGCTGGAAGTGGTGCTTCCCGGAACCGGAACCGTCGGAGTGCCCCGCGGAGCCCACCACCGACCTCGCGTTCACCCTGGACAACTACGGCGCCCAGGCACATCCGATCGTCGACGGACGCATCCAGCCGGCGATCCTGAGCGCGGCCGCGCTACCGATGGTGCTGGCCGGGACCCCGGTGCACATCTCCCGGCGCCTCGTGGTGATGTGCCGCTGACCGGTCCGGCGTGCACTTGTCCGCTCAGCCGGACAGCACCACCTCCCGGGCGGCGAGAAACCACGAACGTTCGAACAAGCCGTCCGGCCCGGAGGGGCCGTTGTCGCGGAACCAGTCGATGCGCGTGCGCAGGCCGGTGACATCGTCGAAGTAGACCTCGTTCACCGCGTCGTAGGCGGTGCGAGTCGCCGCCACCGGATGATTCTGGACATAGGCACGACCACGAGCGGCGTCGGGTATCGCCACCGTCGCGGCGCCCGGTCGCCGCACCGTACCCGCATGCGCCGTCCACCGTGTCGCGAACTCTTCGGCTGTCAGATTCGCCGCCCGCACCGCGACCGCCATATGTTTGAGCCGATCGCCACCGTCGTCCCACCGATGTTCCAGCCATTCGCCGCCACGCAGAACATGTTCGCGGGCAATCACTTCCGCCGCTCTCTCCGGCAGCGTCACCACATCGCCCGCGTCGTCGCTTCCCGATCGCCAGCGATCGTGGCGACGCAGATGCCGGATATCGCGAAACCATTCGACCACCACACCGTCGTGCCGGGGTCCCGGCCCGGTGAGATCGGGTAGGACGGTACAGACCGTCACCCGCACCGGTCGCAGTCCGCTGGGCGCGTCCGCCGCCGCGGCACACAGCAGCGGCCACTGCCGGGCGAAAGTGTCGAAGGACAGCTGCGGTGACCGAGTGACGAAACGCAGACGTTTGATCACGGCAGCGCCCCACTCGCCTCGGAAATCGTTGCGGCCGAGGGGTGTTCGAGCCGCCATGCCGCGATCCCGGCGCGCCACTGCTCGATGCTGCGTTCCTTGATCGGTCCGTACCCCGTGATCGCGGCCGCCGAGGCCGCCAGCTCGACCTGCCGGTCGTAGGGCAGCTCCGCGCCGGCTTCGGTGATCTCGGCGACGAGCCGCGCGTACTCCACGATCACCGCGCGTTCGGCGCGCCGGTCGCGGTCCCATCCGAACGGGTCGAACGGTGTGCCGCGCAGCCGTTTCATCCGCCGCAGCACGCGAAAGGCCAGCGCGTAGGTCCGGCCCGCCGGCAGCTTCCGCGCCATCCCCAGGCGCCGCAAGATCGGTGGATGCAGGTGATAGGTCAGCGCGTAGGCGCCGTCGAGACCGAGTTCGGCGGCCACCGCGTCGTAGTCCGCGGCGAGATGCAGACGCGCGACCTCGTATTCGTCCTTGTAGGTCAGCAGGGCGAACCACGACTCGGCCACGGTGCGGGTCAGTTCCCACTCCCGCGCGGCCTCGTCGCGCGCGGCCGCGTATTCGACGAGTTCGAGATACCGGCGGGCGCGGCCCACGCTCTGATAGTCGATCACCTGGGCGGTCCGGCGAACCAGCCGGTCGTGGAGCTCGATCGGGAACGCCCTGTGCGCCACAAGCCTTTCCGCTGTCGCACCGGCCGCTGCCGTCGGCTCGTACCCGCGCGCGGTGGACGCCACGCGCTCGTCCCCCAGAGCCGCCGCGACGGCCGCGCGGTCGTGCACGAGCCAGCGCCCCCATTCGAAGGCGAGCCGGTTGTCCGCCGCCGACCGGCCGCGTCCGGCCAGCGCCCGCGCCATATCGGCCGCCGACACCGGCACGCCGCCCAGCTGAAATGCCGCACCCAGCAACACCACATTCGCGGGCAGGTGATCGGCGAAGACCCGCTCCGCGACGCGTCGCGCATCGATCACCGACGTCCGCCGCGCGCCGATCCGATCGGCGATCGCGGCTTCCAACGAAGCCACATCGGGGGCCGCGGTGTGGCTCTGCAACATCGCCGCAGTCGGCGTGACGTTCCGATCGACCACCGCGATCGCTTGCCCCGCACGGGCTTTCGCCAAATGGTCGGCGGAGGCGGCCTGCAGGATATCCCCGGACAGGTACAGATCCGCGCCGCCGCCGCTCACCGCCGCCGCGGTCAATCCTGCGCGATCGGCCGCCAGGTGCAGATGTGACACCACGGCCCCCGCCTTCTGCGAGAGCCCGGTCTGATCCATACCGCCGACCACCCAGCCCGCCGCCTCGGCGGCCCGCACGAGGATCCGGTTGGCGGTGACGATCCCCGTGCCGCCGATCCCGGTGAAGTAGATGCTGTAGCGCTCGCCGACCGCGGGTTGCGCCGGCTCCGGCAACGATCCCGCCGGAAGGCGCGGACGCTCACGCCGCGCCCGATTCCGCCGGCGGCCACCGGTTGTCGGTTCGATGGTGACGAACGACGGGCAGTCACCGTCCAGGCAGGTGTAGTCGCGATTGCACGAGGAATCGTGGATACGCCGCTTCGTGCCGAATTCGGTCTCCATCGGCAGCACCGACAGACAGTTGCTCTTGGTTCCGCAGTCGCCGCAGCCTTCACAGACGGCCTCGTTGATGACGACCCGCCGCGGCGGCTCCGGCAGCAGTCCGCGTTTACGCAGCCGCCGCGCCTCGGCCGCACACCGCTGGTCGTAGATGATCACCGTCACGCCCGGCACCGTCCGCAGCCGCTGCTGCACCTGCGCCAGCCGATCGCGGCCCAGCACCTCGACACCCCGCGCCCACCGCGCGCGCCGGCCGTAGCGGCCGGGATCCTCGGCGCACACCACGATCTCGCGCACCCCCTCGGCCTGCAGTTCCCGGGTGAGGGCCGGCACGTCTCGCAGTCCGGTCACCTCCTGGCCGCCGGTCATGGCGACCGCCGCGTTGTAGAGGATCTTGAAGGTGATGTCGGTTCCGGCGGCCACACTCGCGCGGATGGCGAGCGTGCCGGAATGGGTCAGCGTGCCGTCACCGAGATTCTGAATCAGGTGGGGCGCCTCGACGAACGGGGACAATCCGATCCACGGCACCCCTTCGGCACCCATCGGCGTCGGCGGCAACGTCGTCAGATCGCGGTTGCGGGCCTCGAAATACATGATGCCGTGACAGCCGACACCGCCGCCGACCAGCGCATCCTCCGGTGCAACCGTGGACCGATTGTGCGGGCAGCCACTGCAATACGCGGGCGCGCGGGCCGGCGTCACCAGCAGGGGCAGCTCCAGCCGCGGCGGTGTCGCCGGGCGCAGCGCCGGAAGAACACGGTCGAGTATCTCGCCCACGGACTTCGGATCGAGTACCCCGGAACCGGGCACCAAGGGCTCTCTTTCACGATCCCGCTTGCCCAGCACCGGAATTCGACGCTCCGCCTCGTGCAGCACCGCGCGCAGCTGCGTCTCGACGAATGGCCGCTTCTCCTCCACGACCAGTAACCGCCGCACCGAATCCGCGAACTCGACCGCGGTCTCCTCGACCAGCGGGTAGGTCATACCGAGCCGCAGGATGCGCACACCCGCCGCCGCGAGATCGGTGATCCGGACGCCGCGCTCCGACAACGCCTGCACCACATCGAAATACGTCGCGCCCGCGCAGACGATGCCGAGCTCGGCGGTGTCCGGACCGACCGTCCGGTCGAGGCCGTTGTGCCGGGCATAGGCGCGGGCCGCTCGCAACCGATGCTCGTTGATCAGCTCTTCCTGGCTGGGCACCGCATGCGGGCCGATGGTCGCCTGCGGTCTGTGCGTCCAGATCCGCCCTCCGATGGTCACCTGCGGTTCGGCGGGGCGGTGTCGTCCGAGATCCGGATCCACCGTGCCTATTCCGTCGGCGACGGCGGTGACGATCTTCAGGCCGACCCAGCATCCGGCATACCGCGACATCCGGAAGGCGTGGATCCCCAGGTCGAGAACGTCCTGCTGATCCCCCGGAAACAGCACCGGAATCCCGGCGTCGGCGAAGGTGTACTGGCTGTCACAGGCCAGCGTGGACGATTTCGCGGCCGGATCGTCACCACAGAAGGCCACCGCCCCGCCGCCCGGACCGGCCCCCATCGCATTGGCGTGTTTGAGCACATCGCCCGAGCGATCCAGTCCTGGCCCCTTGCCGTACCAGGCACCCACCACGCCGTCGACACCGTCGTAGGCGAGGGCGGCGCCCATCTGGCTGCCCCAGACGGTGGCCGCCGCGAGCTCCTCGTTGAGTCCGGGCCGGTGCACGATGCGATGCCGCTGCGGTTCGTGCCGTTCCAGTTCCAGATCGAAACCACCCAGCGGCGATCCCGGATATCCGGAGACCATGGTGGCGGTGGTCGTTCCGTCGCGAAGGTCGAGTTCGTGGCGCAGCTCGAGCAGACGCACCAGCGTCTGCACTCCCGACAGCACCGGCGTCGGAGCCGTCACGGATAGACCTCGGGATCGACGTAGGCGACGACGCCGCCTTTGATCACCGTCCGCAGCTTCGAATGATCCTGCAGCACAGTGATATCCGCCGTCGGGTCGCCGTCGACGACGATCAGGTCGGCCAGCAGTCCGGCCCGGACCTCACCGGTGTCCAGGCGCGCCGCCGGGCCCATGTTCCGGGTGGCGGTGTGGATGGCCTCGATCGGTGACATGTCGATCAACTCGACATAGCGCTGCAATTCCGCCGCATAGGTGCCGTGCCGGGTCCACTGATGCCCGAAGTCGCCACCGGACAGGATCGGAATGCCGGCGGCCTTCAGCTTGTGCAATCCGTCTATCTGAGCGCGCAATTCGTCGCGATAGCCGGACGCCTCGACCTGTTCCCCACTGATCCCCCACTCCTGCGCGCGGCCCGAGACCACGGCGTACAGATAGTGCAGACCCGGACATACCCAGACATCGTCGCGCCGCGCCTCCAGCGCACTCAATGCCTCGTCGTCGAGGAAGCAGGCGTGATGGATGATGCGGACGCCGCTGCGCGCGGCCATCGCCACGCTGGCCGCACCGCGTGCGTGCACCGTGACGAAGGCGCCGTAGCTGTCCGCGACTTCGACTGCCGCCGAAAGCATCTCGTCGTTCATGTAGACGTCCTCGGACGGGTGGGCGGGCACCACACCGTCGCCGGAGATGAACAGTTTGAGCGAACGCACGCCGCTGTCGCACTGCCGCGCGACGACCTCGCGGATATCGCGGACACCGTCCACGACCTCCATCAGGCCGCCCTCCTCGCCGCCGAGACCGCCGCGCTCGGCGATCATCGCCCCGCAGGGGATCAGGCGCGGCCCCGCGATCAGCCCTCGCTCCACCGCGTCGTGGATGAGCAGATCGTCCTGCGGCTGCGTGGCTCCCGCGCCGATCAGCAGGGTGTAGCCGCTGTGCAGATAGGTCTTCGCCACGGCGGCGACGTCGAGGATGTGCCGCCCCGGCGGCGTCGCGGCGACGGCCGCGTGGTCGAAGACGAAATCCAGCGGCCAACTGATATGCGTGTGCGCGTCACCGAGGCCGGGCAGCACCGTGGCGCCGCGCAGATCCACCACCCGCACAGCACCCGGATCGACGTCGATATCCGCACCGATACTGACCTCGGCGATCCGATCCCTCTCGACGAGTACCGATCCCGCGCGCGGGCGTTCGGCGAGATCACCCCCGCAGGTCAGGATCCGCCCATTGGTCAGCAGCATTCGCTCTGTCATCAGCGACCTCCAGTACTGAGCGAGTACTTACTTTATCACCGGCGTCACAGCGCGAGAGTCGAATTCTTACTTTCGAGAATCATCCATCCGCCCGCGGGCTCGCGCAACGGAACGCCACGATCCGCACCTGTCGATCCCCCACCGGCGGCGTCCCAGCTGTCACCATGGTCTGCGGGACCCCGCCGTCCCCACCGAGTCGAATCAGAGGAGCGTGATCGCATGCCCGCCGAAACCCCGGCGACCGAATCCGTGGATGCCGTCGTCATCGGCATGGGGCCCGGCGGCGAGGCCGTGGCGACCGAATTGGCGCGTGCCGGGCTCGCGGTGGTCGGCGTCGAAGGCCGGCTGCTGGGCGGCGAATGCCCCTACTACGCCTGCGTGCCGACCAAGATGATGGTGCGCGCCGCCGAGACCCTCGCCGAGGCACGACGTGTGGGCACCCTCGCGGGAAGCGTCCGGGCGCAGGCGGATTGGACGCCGGTGGCGAAGCGGATCCGCGACGAGGCGACCGACAACTGGGACGACAAGGTCGCGGTCGAACGGTTCGAATCCGCGGGCGGCACCTTCGTGCGGGGCTGGGGGCGCATCACCGGTCCGGGCCAGGTCCGCGTCGATACCGCCGACGGACCGCGCGAATTCCGCGCCCTGCGCGCGATCGTGCTGAATCCCGGCACCGCCCCGTCCGTACCGCCGATCGAGGGCTTGGCCGACACCCCGTACTGGACCAACCGCGAGGCGGTGACCACCACCGAGGCGCCCGAATCCCTGATCGTCCTCGGCGGCGGACCGGTCGGCGCGGAATTCGCGCAGATCTTCTCCCGGTTCGGAGCCGAGGTGACGATGGTCGTACGCAGCCGCCTGCTGCCGCGCGCCGAGCCCGAGGCCGCCGACATGCTGGCGAAAATCTTTGCCGAAGAGGGGATTTCGGTCCGCACCGGCGTCGAGGCCACCCGCATCGACCACGACGGCAGCTATTTCACCGTCCGGCTGAGCAACGGCGATCCGATCCGCGCCCAGCGCCTGCTGGTCGCCGCCGGCCGCAACACCGACCTGTCCGCACTGGGCGTCGGCGCCATCGGCCTGGACGAGCAGGCGCACGGCATCCGGGTCGACGACCGGCTACGCGCCGCCGAGGGAGTCTGGGCGATCGGTGACGTCACCGGGCACGGCGCCTTCACCCACATGTCGATGTATCAGGCGTGCATCGCCGCCGCGGATATCCTCGGCTCCCCCGGCGAACCCGCGCGGTATCACGCGGTTCCCAATGTCACCTTCACCGAACCGGAGGTGGGCGCGGTCGGGATGACGGAGTCGCAGGCCCGCGAGGCCGGACTGAGCGTCTGGACCGGCCGGGCCGAGGTTCCGGATTCGACCCGAGGCTGGATTCACGGGCCCGGCAACGCCGGCTTCGTCAAGCTGGTCGCCGACGCCGATCGCGGCATTCTGGTCGGCGCCACCTCGGTCGGCCCGGTCGGCGGCGAGGTGCTGAGCGCCTTGGCCGTCGCGGTGCACGCCCGGGTCCCGGTCACCACATTGCGGGAGATGATCTACGCCTATCCCACCTTCCACCGCGCGATCGAGGCCGCCCTCGCCGATCTCGGCTAGCCGGCCCATCTCGCCGAACCGGCCGCGACGACGCGGATTCGGCCGCATAATCGGCCCATGGCCGATGCCGACGACGTCCGGCGGATAGCGCTGGGACTACCCGAGTCCACCGAAGCGCCACATTTCGACATGCCGTCGTTCCGCGTCCGCAAGGCGATCTTCGCGACGCTGCCCGATCCCGCGCACGCCCACGTGATGGCGAGTGAAGCCGATATCCGGGAGGCGGTCGCGGAATATCCGGACTGCTGCGCGGAGAAGTGGTGGGGCAAGCGTCTGTCGGCGGTCCGCGTCGACCTCGGCTCCGCCGACACCGGCCTACTGAGCGAGTTGCTCACCGACGCCTGGCGACACAAGGCGCCGCGCACGCTGGTGCGCGCCTTCGACGCGGCTTCCGAATAGCCCGCATCGTCGCCGAGCCGCTACCACTGGAGGACATATGCTGTCGCTGCAAGAGATTTCGGATCGGATCGAGATCGAGGATCTGATGGTCCGTTACTCCCATGCCGTGGACACCCAGCAGTGGGATCTGCTCGACGACCTCTTCACCGCGGACGCGCACATCGACTATTCCGCCATGGGCGGCGCCAGCGGCGGACTGCCCGAGATCAAGAAGTTCCTCGCCACGGTGATGCCGAACTTCCCCGCCTTCCAGCATCTGATCAGCAACTCCTCGATCACCGTCGACGGTGACACCGCCACCGGCCGCACCATGTGCCACAACCCGATGCTCCTCGGCGGAGCGGAGGGGCAGCAGAACCTCATGCTGTGCGGCCTGTGGTACCTGGACACCTTCACCCGCGTCGACGGCGCGTGGCGCATCGCGCGGCGGGTCGAGGAGAAGAGTTACATGTTCCTGGCGGCCACCCCCGGCTCCCAGTAAGCGCCTCGCTAGAACCTGTTACTGTTCGCGGGTGCGGCTCGACACCTCTCCATCCCGGCGCTGTTCGCCGAATCACCGCTGTGCACCGAATTCCCGCCGGGCGGACGCGTGATCGCCGATTTCACCGAGCACTGGTTGCTCTACTGCTCGATTCCGGTGATCGCCGCGTTCATCGGCTGGACCACCAAACTCGTCGCCGTCGAAATGCTGTGCCGCCCGCTGGAATTCCGCGGCATCCCGCCCTGGCTCGGCTGGCAGGGCGTGATCCCCAAGGCGGCGCCGCGGATGGCGACGATCGCGGTGGACCTGATGTTCTCCCGGTTGATCGATCCGCAGGAGATCCTCGACCGCATCGACGTCGCCGAACTCACCACCACCCTGCGCGAACCGCTCGACGACGCCGTCGCGCACACCGTCGACGAGCTCATGATGCGCTACGAACCGCGGCTGTGGGTGACCATGCCGCAGTTCGCCCGCGAGGCGATGATCCGCCGCGTCCAGCGCGATGTCCCCGACCTCATCGACGAGATCGTCACCGACCTGCGGACCAACCTCGACCAGATCATGGATCTGCGGTCCATAGCCATCGACACCCTGGTCAACGACAAGGCGTTGCTGGTGGAGATGGTGCGCCGGGTGGGCCATCACGAGTTGCGCTTCATCGTGCGCTCCGGCCTGTTGTTCGGCACCCTGCTGGGCTTCGTGCAGATGGTCACCTGGGCCTTCACCCACTCCTCCTGGCTGATGCCGCTGTTCGGCGGATTCACCGGCCTGGTCACCGACTGGCTGGCGCTGCAGATGATCTTCCGGCCCGTGCGGCCGTGGCGGATCTTCGGCCGCATCGGCTGGCAAGGGCTGTTCCACAAGCGCCGCGAACAGGTCTGCGTCGACTACGGCGATCTGATCGCCACCGAAATCCTCACCCCGGCCAAGATGCTCGAGGCGGTCCTCAACGGAGAGCGCTCGGACCGGCTGGCGTCGATCCTGGCGCGGCGCATGGACGAATTCATCGATACCCAGTCCGCACCCGCGCGACCGCTGGTGATGCTGGTCGCCGGCGACTCCATCACCCGGGTCAAACGCGAGATCGTCCCCGAGATGCTGGCCTATATCCGCAGTGCCGCAGCCGGATTCGAAGACCATGCGATGCGCACGCTGGATCTGCGCAACCTGGTGATCGAGAAGACCCGCCAGCTCACCGACGACGAATACGAAGGGCTGCTGCGCCCGGCGTTCAAACAGGACGAGTGGAAACTGGTCGCCATCGGCGGTGTACTCGGCTTCCTGGTGGGTGAATTGCAGGTCCACCTCCTGCTCAGCTGAGGCCCGATACGCAGCGCGCTGACCTGCGGATTCGCGGTTGCGCGCCGCTATCGGCTATTGTTTTTCTCGCACCGCCGCGAGGCGGGATGCGGATGTAGCGCAGTTGGTAGCGCATCACCTTGCCAAGGTGAGGGTCGCGGGTTCGAATCCCGTCATCCGCTCCACGAAAGCACCGGACCGCCACGAAAGTATCGGCCCGGTAGCGCCATTTTCTCGCTCGAGCGCATTCGATGTCCGCTTCCCGAGCGCTCACCCTTCCTTGTTCGGCACATTCCGATCCGGCAGGCTCCCAGCAGCGGGCAGTCGACCGAAGTCGTGTGATGCCATCTCTCCGTAAAATCCTGTGCGCGTTCCGCATTCGATTCCGCCGGGCACGACTCACTGCCCGGCCGTCGTCTCGTCGAGACCGTGATGTTGTTCGTAGCACCCCTCTCAGGAAGGACGCATGTCCACCACTACCGAATCCGCGCTGGACGATCTGTATGTGGCCATCGAGAAATCCGCGCGGCTGGCGAACGTCCCCTGCACCCGAGACGCGGTATCGCCGGTCCTGACCGCATTCGGCACGATGCTCACGCAATCGGTGATCTCGTTCCGAGTCGTCACCGAGGCCCGTCGTGCGGGAGACCTCGACTATCGCTTCCTCACGCTGCCCAACGACATCGACCCCTACGACATCGCGCGCTCGAACGGACTGCTCCCGCAGACCGATCATCCGATCGGATCCCTGCTGGACCAGGTCCGGAAACACTGCCCCGTCGACAGCTACGGCATCGATATCGGCGTCGCCGGCGGCTTCAAGAAGATCTGGCCGTTCTTTCCCACGGACGCCGTCCAGAACGTGACGGAACTCGCCGCACTCCCGTCCATGCCGGCCGGCCTCGCCGACCACATCGACATGTTCGCCCGGCACGGCTTGGCGGACAAGGTCGGCCTGCTGGGCATCGACTACCACGACAAGACGATGAACGTGTACTTCCCCGGACTGCCCGCCGAGCACTTCGCACCCGAGGCCGTCGCCGCACTGCATCGGGACGCCGGATTTCCGGAACCGAGCGCGCAATTTCTCGCCCTCACCGCGAAGGCATTCGACATATACGCCACGTTCGGCTGGGAATCCTCCCGCATCGAGCGACTGTGCTTCCCGGTGATCACACCGGATCCGGGCACGCTCCCGATTCCGATCGAGCCGCGCTTCCGGGAACTCGCCGACAAGGCCCCGTTCGCCACGAACGATCGCCGATTCACCTTTGCCGCCACCTCGTCGCCCGCCGGAGAATCCTACAAATTCAGCTGGTTCTACCAGTGGCAGCCCAGAATCCTGGACAAGATGAAGACATCCGATTCGCAACCGTCCGATTCGTAGTCGTCCGCGGCGCACCCGAAGGTGCGGGACCGGGTCCCGCAGCGGGAACCCGGCCCCGCGGTCGGCTGCCGGGTGTGGGTCGGCAGCCGACGGTCCGATCCCCCTAGCCGCGCCTGCCGCAGACGATATCGACGGCGCGCGCGAGTATTTCGAGCCCGTGATCCAACTCCGAATCCGAGATCGTCAGCGGCGGAAGCAGTTTCACGACCTCGTCACAGGCGCCCGAGGTCTCCACGAGCAGTCCCTCCTCGAAGGCGACCCGGCTCACCTTGCCCGCCTCGGAGGCATCATCGAAGACCAGGCCGTGCACCAGACCCCTTCCCCGCGTGGACAATCCGCCGACCGAGTCGGCGATGCCGGTCAGCGCCCGCCGCACCCGTTCACCGCGGGCGAGGGTCGCCAGTTCGAGCCGGTCGTCGCTCCAATACCGGGTCAAGGCCGCCCGTGCCGTGACGAAGGCGGGATTGTTGCCGCGGAACGTCCCGTTGTGCTCTCCGGGCGCCCACTGGTCGAGTTCCCGCTTCATCAGCACCAGCGCCATCGGCAGGCCGTAGCCACCGATCGACTTCGACAACACCACGATGTCGGGAACAATGCCGGCGGTCTCGAAGGAGAAGAACGGGCCGGTGCGCCCACAGCCCATCTGCACATCGTCGACGATCAGCAGGATGCCGCGCGCCGCCACCAGCTCCGCCAACCGGCGCAGCCACTGCACGCCCGCGACATTGACCCCGCCCTCTCCTTGAATGGTCTCCACGATCACCGCGGCGGGCCGGTCGACCCCGGAGGACGTGTCGTCGAGAATGCGCTCCGCCCAGACCCATTCGTCGACTCCATCACCGAGGTAGCCGTCGTAGGGCAGCGGCTGGGCATGGGTCAGCGGCACCCCCGCACCGGCGCGTTTGGCGGCGTTGCCGGTCACCGCCAAGGCGCCCAGGGTCATCCCGTGAAAGGCGTTGGTGAAGTTCAGCACGGTGGTGCGACCGGTGACCTTGCGCGCCAGCTTGAGCGCCGCCTCCACCGCGTTCGCCCCGGTCGGACCCGGGAATTGCACCTTGTAGTCGAGACCGCGGGGAGCCAGGATCAGATCGCGCAACGTCTCGAGTAGATCGCGTTTGGCCACCGTAGCCATGTCCAGGGCATGCGTCAGCCCGTCCCGCGCGATGTAGTCGATGAGCGCCGCTTTGAGCAGCGGATTGTTGTGCCCGTAGTTGAGCGCGCCGGCGCCGGCGAAGAAATCGAGGTATTCACGGCCCTGCTCGTCGCGGAGCCAGGCGCCGCGGGCGGTGTCGAAGACCGTCGGCCAGACCCGGCAGTATCCGCGCACATCCGATTCCAGCGTTTCGAAAACGGTGGTCATAGGCGGTCCTCAGGGGCGGGAGTCACCGCGGCGACCCCAGTGTGAAACATGACTGTTTCTAACACTGCAATGGAGGTCGCGGCAAGGTTTCGCGCAAATCCACATCGGCCCCGGCAACGGCCGGGACATCGCCCCGGCGGGCCGCGACGGGCGGCTCCGGCAACCATCGAGCATCCGAGCCGGCCCGGCCATCGGGTGCGACGACCATACCGACCGCTCGGACTTCCCCACTCCGGTTCTTCGAAATTCGCTCGCCGCGTGGGCGACCACGTCGTATTCTGGACAACTTGTGCGCGCACTCTCGGGGGTTTATTCACGTCTGTTCGGCGCCGGTTTCCGACGCCAATGGAATTACCGGTCGGCCGTCTTCGCGGGCCTGGCCGCCAATGTCGTCTTCGGCCTCATCCGCGCCGCGGTGATGATCGCGGCGGCGCGCTCCACGCCGGGCTTCGGCGGCTACACCGGTGCGTCGATCGGCGCCTACGTGTGGCTGTCGCAGGCCATGCTGGGCGCCCTGCGGGTGATGGGACCGCCGCACGATATCGCCGAACGGGTGCGCACCGGCGATGTGGCAGTCGATCTGCAACGCCCCATCGATATCCAATTCTTCTATCTGGCGACCGATCTCGGCAGCTCGTCGTGCACACTGGCGCTGCGCGGCCTGCCGTCGGTCGCCACCGGTCTGATCACGGCGCAGCTGGTGTTGCCCGGCACCTTCGCGCCGTATCTGCTCGGCGCCGTCAGTGTCGTTGCGGCCGTGACTCTTTCGCTGCTACTGCTGTTCGCGGTGAGCCTGCTGGGCTTCTGGCTGATCGAGACGCGCGGAATCCGGATGCTCTATCAGATCCTGTCCACGTTCTTCGCCGGGCTCTACGTACCCATCCACCTGTTTCCGGCGCCGCTGGCCACCGCCGCGCGGCTGACCCCGTTCCCCTGGCTACTGCAGGGGCCGGTCGACGTGTTGTCCGGTCGGGCGACGGGTTCGGCGGCCTGGTCGATCATCGGCATGCAGGTGTTGTGGATCGCCATCGCGATCGGCCTCGGCCGGACGCTGATCGCGGCGGGCCGGCGCAAACTGGAGGTGCAGGGTGGCTGAACTCGCACCGTACGGCAGCAGGCTCACACCCTATGTGGCCGTGCTGCGTTCACGGATGCGCTCACAGCGCGCCTATCCGCTCTCCTTCGCCACCGACCTGTTCTCCTCCCTGCTGATCGGCGTGGTCGAATTCGCGGAGATGTGGCTGATCTACCACAACGTCACGGCGCTGGGCGGCCTGAACTCGACCCAGATGCTGTTGCTGTTCGGCCTGTCCAACCTGAGTTTCGCGCTCGCGCAGATCGCCGTCGGCCACACCGACACCCTCGCGACCTACATTCGGATGGGCACCCTCGACGCCTTCCACCTGCGACCCCAGCCCCTGCTGCTCCAGCTGATCACCAGCGATGTGTCGCTGCGGCGTCTGTCGCGGGCCACCGTCGCGGCGGTGGCCCTGATCGCCGGCCTGATCGGCAACGATATCGACTGGAGCCCAACGCATATCGCGCTGGCGGTGAGCAGCACACTGAGCGGGATCGCCATTTTCGCCGGGCTGTTCGTCTGCGCCGCGGGCCTGCAATTCCACCTGGTGGACGGTTCGGAACTCACCAACAGCTTCACCTACGGCGGATCCTTCGCCGCCCAGCAGCCGAGTTCGGTGTTCTCCGGCCCGCTGCGGGCACTGTTCGGGTTCGCGATACCGGTGTCGTTCGTCGCCTATCTGCCCACGATCGCCCTCCTCGGCCTCCCCGGACCGCCGTGGCTGCCCGCCGGGCTGGCGTGGTTCGGACCCCTTGCGGCGCTGTGGGTTTGGATAATGGCGTCGACGCTCTGGCATATCGGGGTACGCCACTACCAGGGAGGGGGCGGATGAACACCGTCGAAGTATCGGAACTGACCAGGCAATTCGTGCTCCGGCGCAGCCGCCGGGGCCGGCGCGGGCACGTGCGCGAGGTGCTCACCGCCGTCGACTCGATGAGCTTTCGCATCGAATCCGGTTCGGCCGTCGGCTATATCGGCGCCAACGGGGCCGGGAAATCCACCACGATCAAAATGCTCACCGGCATCCTCGTGCCGACCTCCGGCACCGTGCGCACCTGCGGGCTCGACCCGGTGCGCCGGCGGCGCGAACTGGCCGGGCGGATCGGCGTGGTGTTCGGACAGCGGTCACAGCTGTGGTGGGATCTGCCGCTGCGCGAATCGTTCACCATTCTGGCCGCCATCCACCGCCTGGAACCGGGCGCGGCGCGCCGCCGCACGGACGAACTGGTCGAACAGCTCGAGATGGGCAACACCCTCGACACCCCGGTGCGTCAGCTCTCCCTCGGCCAGCGGATGCGCGCCGAAATCGCCGCGGCACTCCTGCATCGTCCGGAGCTGCTGATTCTCGACGAGCCGACCATCGGCCTCGATGTGCTGTCCAAACAGCGGCTGCGGGAATTCCTGCGCCGGGAACGGGCGGAAAGCGGCACCACGCTGCTGCTCACCACCCACGATATGGGCGATATCGAGCGCCTCTGCGAACGGGTACTGGTGGTCGACCACGGCCGCCTCGCCTACGACGGCACGCTGCCGGGCCTGGCGCGCACCGTCGGCGCGCGCCGCGTCCTCGTGGTGGATCTGGCCCGGCCCGGCGACGATCTCACCGGCCTCGCGGGGGCGACACTGCTGACGGCCGAGGCCGACGGCATGCGGCAGCGGCTGGCCTTCGATCCCGAAATCACCACCGCCGCACAGCTTCTCGCCGCCATCTCGAACCGGGTCGAGGTGCGCGACCTGTCCATCGAGGAACCCGATATCGAGGATGTGGTGCGCCGCATCTACTCCGCCGGAGACGGCACCGCCCCGGCGCTCTCGAACGCCGGGGCAGTGGCCCGGGGCACCATCCCCGGGGGCGAGCCGGAATCAGCCGCCGAACGACCCGGTGAACAGGGTGTTCAGGACGCCGCTGAGGGCGGCGCTGCCGGTGTCGAGGATGCCGCTCAGTGCGGCGCTACCGGTGTCGATGATGACCGGAATCATGCTTCTACCTCTCTGTAGGGGGCACAGGCCGTCGACCCCCGTGCCGGGCGATCGACCAGAACCCACCCTGCTGGCCGGAACTTAATCGCCGCTGGCCGGTAGCTGAGAGGGACGTAAGAGACACTGTGCGGAGTGTCTCCGTAACGAAAACCTGTGTGCCGGCGATGGGAAAGCGTCACTGCCGCTTGTCGTCTGGGCGATTGCTGTCCGCCGAGTACAAGCTGACCTCACCGCCCTCGCCCAGAAAAGCGTTGACCAGCATGATCCGCTCGGCCTGCATGGCGTCGGCGTCCGGTGCGGCGGTGGTGATCGAAATCTGCGGAATGGCAGCCCAGTTCACGACATAACGTTCCGGCGGACCGGCCGCGCCGGAGACGTGCGCCAGACGGAAGACCGAGACCGTGCGACGCTCCATCAGATTTCGCACCACCTCGGCGATTCGCTCGGGATCTTCCAGAGCGAACAGGAAGCCGAAGGTCAGCTCCGGCGAAGAGATATAGGCGGGCACAAATCCTCAGGCTAGCCATCCGCAACCGGTAGCGCAGGCGCCGCGCCGCCGATGGTGGATCTTCGCGATCATGTGATCCCGGCGTGATGCATATAACGATTGTCCGGCACCTTGGGTGTTCGGCGCGTCAACCGTTGCATGGCAAGTCAGGACACGCTTTCCTGAATATGTCCCCGCATTCGGACACGCCTATCGCATCGTCGCGGATATCCCGGTTCGTACACCCGTGAGCAGTGCGACCGAACAGCCGGCGTCCGATTCCGCGGGACTACGCCGGAGCCGAGGGGAGCCCCTCCCCGAAAACCTCCTCGGCCCTGGCGTAACCAGATTCCGACCGCTGAGACGAGGGTGGGAGACGATGGCGACCGCATACGCCGGTGACAACGACGCGACCGGCGCACTTCCGTCGGTATCTGCGCTGCTGCGCGCATTCCGGTCCACCACACCGCCACCCGGCGACCATCCGGTGCTCGAGGTGGCCCGGGAGCTGGTCCGCTGCCACGAATTGCGCCGGCACGCCTACCGGGAGGCGCAGGCGCCGAAGGCCTCCAGCGCCCGCGTGGCCGGCGCCAGCCGACTCGTCGACCACATCGATCGCGACCGCACCCGGCTGATCGAATGTATCGACGTCTGGGTCGCCGACAACATCGCGCACCGCGAGGGCGCCTCGCTGCACACCGAAACCCTCGGCGCGGTCATCGACCGGATGGCCGGAAAATGGGTCGCCGCCCACCATGCGCTCGGTCTGCCCGCCTCGAACTATCCGGCGGACGAGCTCCCCGCCTCCACACCGGACGGCGAGGCACACCTGCACTGGGTGCGCCTCGCCGAACTGGCCGACGGCTACAAGGACCTGATCACCGATATCGCCGAGCACCGGCGCCGGCTGCCGGTGTTCTGATCCCGCTCAGCGTTTCGGATCGACGATTTCCACATCGGCATCGATGAAGGGCTGGGCCGCATTCACATTCGGCGCCGGCTCGGGCTCGTCGACCAGCACATCGGGCTGGTCGCGCCCGGCGTTCACGTCGGCCGCCGCCTCCCGATCACGGTGTGCCGCAGCCGCGGCCTCCCGCATCTCGATGGCATCGGTGATCCAGTCACCGATTTCGCGCGTCACTTCCGAAACCGTGCCGGTAATGATCGTTGCGATATTGCCGACGTGCCGTGCCCCGGAGGATGTCAGCTCCTGGATCAGATCCTTGTTGCTCTCGAATTTTCCGATCATCTACCCGCCCACCTCGCTCGGCTCGACCTGCCGCTCTCGCATCACGATAACACCAGGCTGCGAGCCTTTCCCGACGATGGCCGGGGGAAGGGCGAGCTTGCAGATCTTGAGCCACACCGAGCCGACCTGTTTGCTGAACCGGCCGGTGTTGTAGGGCAGGCCGTACTTCTCGCACAGCGCGCGGACCTCGGGCGCGATCTCCGGATACCGGTTGGCCGGCAGATCCGGGAACAGGTGGTGTTCGATCTGGTGGGACAGGTTGCCCGACAGGATGTGGAACAGTTTGCTGCCGCTGATGTTGGCCGAACCGAGCATCTGCCGCACGTACCACTCGCCGCGGGTCTCGTTCTCGGTCTCCTCTTCGGTGAACGTCTGTACGCCCGATGGGAAGTGTCCGCAGAAGATGATCGAGTACGCCCAGACGTTGCGCACCAGGTTGGCGGTCACGTTGCCGGCCAGGGTGGAGACGAACAGCGGGCCGCTCAGCAGCGGGAAGACGATGTAGTCCTTGAGCACCTGCCGGCCGGCCTTGCGGATCTGCCCCTTGGCGAGGCGTTTGATATCGGCCCACTTCCGCTTGCCCTTGACGATGTTGTCGGCCTCGAGATCGTGCAGCATCACGCCCCATTCGAACAACAGCATCAGCGCCAGCGCGTACACCGGGTTGCCCAGGTAGTACGGATTCCACTGCTGGCTCTCGTCGATGCGCAGCACGCCGTAGCCGATGTCGCGGTCGCGGCCGTGGATGTTGGTGTAGGTGTGGTGCATGTAGTTGTGCGAATGCTTCCACTGATCGGCCGGGCACACCGTATCCCATTCGAACACACGGGAATTCAGGCCCGGTTCACGCATCCAGTCCCACTGGCCGTGCATGACGTTGTGGCCGATCTCCATATTGTCCAGAATCTTGGACAGGCTCAGCGCCGCCACCCCGGCCAGCCAGAACGGCGGGAGGAAGCCCAGGTACATCAGGCCGCGCCCGGCGATCTCGAAACCGCGCTGCGCCTTGATGATCGAGTAGATGTATTCGCGGTCGCGCTCCCCCAGATCGGCGGTGATGCGGTCGCGCAGTGCGTCCAGTTCCCGGCCGATCTCGGCGACCTGTTCCGGTGACAGGACCAGCGGCCCGTTCTCGGTTTCGGTGAGTATGGTCATAGCTGTTCTCCCCTTTCGAATTTCGGTGCGACTTTCGGTGCGACTCAGATCTCGATGTCGACGTCGCCGACCGCGGCGCTGACGCACAGCTGGATCGGCTGGTCGGGATCGCTGTCCAGTTCGCCACTGCGCAGGTTGCGGGTGCAGCCGGACCGCTTGACCGCCGTGCAGGAGAAGCAGATGCCCATCCGGCATCCGAACTCCGGCGTCAAACCGGCCGATTCGGCCTGCTCGAGCAGACTCGCACCGGTGTTCTCCGACTGCGCGCCACTCACCGAGAAGGTGGTGACGCCCTCGACGTCGGTGGTGTCGGCCGGCGCGGCGGTGAGGACGAATTCCTCACTGTGCAAGCGGTCGTCGAGATCCTCGGCCTGGTAGATGCGACGCACGGACTCCATCAGCGGCGGCGGGCCGCAGACGTAGGTCTGCGCCGTCGCGAAGAACGGCGCGATGCGTGACAGCTCGTCGTAGTCGAGGAACTTCGCGCCGGGCACGACCGCACAGCTCCACGGCGCGCCGTCCAGCCGCTCCGACCGGGCGAGTTCGGGATAACCGAGCACGACGTCGACGTTGTCGTGGCGACGGGCGATATCCGCGAGCAGTTCCCGGTGCGGCACCTCCTCGGGCGAGCGGGCATAGTGCAGAAACACCACGTCGCCGCGGTACCCCTCGGCCACGAGCGTGGACAGCATCGACAGCACCGGCGTGATACCGCTACCACCGCTGATCAGCACCACCTTGTCCGGCCGCTGTTCCGGCAGCCGGAACACTCCGGAAGCGGGCGCGAGGTCCACGACCATCCCCCGCTTCGCGTGCCGGTGCAGATACCGCGACACCAGCCCCTCCGGATGCGCCTTCACGGTCAGCGTGAGGGTGCGGCGCGGTCCGGCCTCGGCATCGATCGGCGAATAGCACCGGGTGTGCTTCACCCCGTCGATCACCACGCCGACCTGCACGAACTGGCCGGCCTCGTGGCCGGCCCACTGCCGGGTCGGACGGAGTGTGAGGGTCACCGAACCGGGCACCGACCGATCCACGCCGATGATCTCGGCCCGCATATCGCGCAGCGTCAGTGTCGGTCGCACCAACTCCAGATACCGGTCGAGCGGGTGCGGCGAGGTCAGTGTCTGGACCAGATCGAGCAGTCCCACCATGCGGTTCTCCCCAGCCTTCGTCGTTTGATCGCGTGCACCTTTTTCGGTGCACATCTGTACACTGAACTAGTGTGCCTGGCGGTACCGCAATAGTTCAACCTGCATCTGGTGTGACCGATGCAACATCTCCCCGAATGGACCCATCGTGAACGGATGTATGCTCAGCGAGATGAGCGAGCAGGCCGAAACCCGAGTCGAGCGCAAGGAGCGCACGCGGCGAGCGCTGCTGGACGGCACGCTGGCCCTGGCTGCCGAGCGCGGATTCGCGGCACTGAGCCTGCGTGAGGTCGCCCGCTCGGCCGGGATCGTGCCCACCGCCTTCTATCGCCACTTCGATTCCCTCGACGAATTGGGAACCACCCTGGTCGACGAGGGTGTGCGCCAGCTGCGCCTGGCGCTGCGGCACTTGCGCCGCACCCCGGACGCGCGCCTGGCCGAAACGGTGCGATTCGTCTTCGCGCAGATCGCCGGCCGCGAGGACCTCTACGGCTTCCTGATCCGCGAACGCCACGGCGGCGCACCGGCGCTACGCACCGCGATCGCCTCCGAAATGCAGTTGATCACAAGGGAATTGGTGGTCGACATGTCGCGAATCCCCGCACTGGACGCCTGGCCGACCGATGATCTGGAACTGGCCGCCGACCTGATCGTCTCCACCGTCGCCGACCACATCGCCGACTTCGTCGCCGCCCCGCTACGCGAGCGCCCCCTCGTCGTCGACCGCACCGTCGGCCAGGTCCGAATGATCGCCCTCGGCATGGCCGCCTGGAAACCCCACACCGCCTGAACGCCCCTCATACAGAAGGACGCCCCGCGGGCCTCGCGGCCGTGCGAGGCGCCCTTCCCGTATCCGAGATAGTGCAGAGCACCGCGGGTGATGATACAGAAAACGGCACGTGCTCACAGGGTTCTCGCAGTTCCGGCTCCCCTGGGCGGGAATATGCACCACGTTGCATAGTACAGCGGGTATCGGTTAACCTCACGGCATGGCCCTCGAACACGCACTGCTGGTATCGCTGAGCGAGCGGGCCGGTTCGGGGTACGAACTGGCGCGCCGATTCGACAAATCGATCGGATTCTTCTGGAGCGCAACGCATCAGCAGATCTACCGGGTGCTCAAGCGCATGGAGGAACGCGGCTGGGTGACCGGCGAGGCGATCGCTCAGGACGGGCGGCCGGACAAGAAGGTCTACACCGTCAGCGATGCCGGACATGCCGAACTGGCGCGCTGGATTGCCGAGCCGACCGACGACATCGGCCCGCTGCGCAGCGAATTGGGCGTCAAGATCCGCGCCGCCGCACACGGCGATCTGGGAGCACTGCGCGCCGAGGTCGAACGCCATCGCGACCAGCACGCCCAGCGGCTGGAGTTGTACCGCCTCATCGAGAAGAAGGATTTCCCCGCCCCGGACCGGCTCACCGGCACCGCTCTCTACCAGTATCTGGTGCTGCGGGGCGGGATCCGGGTCGAGGTCGGCTTCGTCGAATGGTGCGACGAGGTACTGGCCGGTCTGCGGGGTGCGCTGCGTTCGTCGTCACCCGATCCGGAAGCCTCAGCCCCGCAACCGGATTCCGTTTCCGAAAGGTGATCCCATGACCGCGAATTCCGATTCGCCGCATTCGTACCCCCACCTGTTCGAACCGCTCGATCTGGGCCACACCACGCTGCGCAACCGCGTGGTCATGGGTTCGATGCATACCGGGCTGGAAGATCGCGCCTGGGATACCAACCGGCTCGCCGCCTACTTCGCCGAGCGCGCCCGCGGCGGCGTGGGCCTGATCATCACCGGCGGCTACGCACCCAACCGCGAGGGCTGGCTGCTGCCGCTGGGCGCCAAACTCACCAACAAGACCGAGGCCTATCGGCACCGCGCGATCACGAGGGCGGTGCACGCCGAGGGCGGCAAGATCGCCCTGCAGATTCTGCACGCCGGCCGCTATGCCTATGTGCCGTTCAGTGTTTCGGCCTCCTCGATCAAGGCGCCGATCAACCCGTTCCGCCCGCGCAAACTTTCCGACAAGGGCGTCGAGCGCACCATCGAGGACTATGTGCGCTGTGCGCGGCTGGCGAAGTTCGCCGGATACGACGGCGTCGAGATCATGGGGGGCGAAGGCTATCTGATCAACCAGTTCCTCGCGCCGCGCACCAACAAGCGCACCGATCGCTGGGGCGGGTCGGCGGAGAACCGGCGGCGTTTCCCGCTGGAGATCGTGCGCCGGATCCGGGCCGCGGTCGGCACGGACTTCGTCATCGTCTTCCGGCTGTCGATGGCCGAATTCGTCGAGCACGGTCAGACCGAGCCCGAAATCCTCGCCCTGGCAACGGAATTGGAAGCGGCGGGCGTCAGCATCATCAACACCGACATCGGCTGGCACGAGGCGCGGGTGCCGACGATCGTCACCTCGGTGCCGCGCGCCGCCTTCGTCGAGTTCACCGCGAAGATCACCGCGCGCGTGACCATTCCGGTCTGCGCCTCGAACCGGATCAACATGCCCGAGACCGCCGAGGAGATCCTCACCCGCGGCGACGCCGATCTGGTGTCGCTGGCCCGGCCGCTGCTGGCCGACCCGGAATGGGCCGCCAAGGCACGCGCCGCCCGCGACGACGAGATCAACACCTGCATCGCCTGCAACCAAGCCTGCCTGGATCATGCCTTCGTCCACAAAACCGTGTCCTGCCTGCTGAATCCGCGGGCCGGTCATGAAACCGAACTCCGGCTGCTGCCCACCCGGCGGATGCAGCGCATCGCGGTCGTGGGTGCGGGACCGGCGGGACTGTCGGCGGCGGTGAACCTGGCCGAGCGCGGCCACAAGGTGGATCTGTTCGAGGCCGACGACAAGATCGGCGGCCAGTTCGATATCGCGCGCCGGATTCCGGGCAAGGAGGAGTTCAACGAGACGATCCGGTATTTCACCCGCAAACTGGAACTCGCCGGGGTGCGGGTAGTCCTGAACCGCCGGGTGAGCGCCGGCGAACTGATCGAAGGCAGCTACGACCACGTAGTGGTCGCCACCGGCGTGCGCCCGCGCATCCCGAACATCCCGGGTATCGACCATCCGAAGGTGCTCACCTACGCCGAACTGGTGCGCGAGGAGAAGCCGGTCGGCAAGAAGGTCGCGGTGATCGGCGCGGGCGGAATCGGTTACGACGTCAGCGAATTCCTCACCGTCGAAGGGCATCCGGCGCTGAAGCTCGACGAGTGGAAGCAGGAGTGGGGTGTCACCGCCGACGATCCGGAGGCACCGGGCCAGCTGACCGCCGCGCGTCCCTCGCCCGCTCCCCGCGATGTGGTCCTGCTGCAACGGAAGTCGACGCCCTTCGGCAAGAGCCTGGGTAAGACCACCGGCTGGGTGCATCGCGCGGCGGTCAAGGCGAAGGGGGTGGAACAGATCGGCGGCGTCAACTACGAACGCATCGACGATCGCGGACTGCACATCAGCTTCGGTGACAAGCGCGACCGGCCCACCGTCATCGACTGCGACACCGTGATCCTGTGTGCCGGACAGGAATCGGTGCGCGATCTGGTCGAGCCGCTCCAGCAGGCGGGTGTGCGCATCCATCTGATCGGCGGCGCCGACGTGGCCGCCGAACTCGATGCCAAGCGTGCCATCGATCAGGGCACCCGGCTGGCGGCGGCGCTGTGATGGCGATCCTCACCCGGCTCGGTTTACCCGGCGACGAGAAAGCCTGGGCCGCATTGGGTTTCGTGGCCGAGAACCAGATGATGCGAATCGGGCGGATCTCCTGCACGCTCGGAGTCGGCACCGGCTGGGGGTTCGAGGGCATCGAGGCCGACGCGGCGACACTGGGTGTGCCGGAACTGCTGCACGATGTGGAGACCGAGTCGGCCCATCCCAACGGGGTGACGTTCGTCGATCACGTCGTCTACTGGGTGCCGGATCTGGACGAATCCGTCGCCGCACTGAACGCCGTACTGGGAACCGGCCCGCGGCGGCGCTTCCACCCGCGCGGCCCGGAAGGCCCGGAAATGGCCTTCTACCGGGTCGACGAGGCGTTCCTGGAGGTCGTTTCCGCCCCCATCGAGCGGCCCGCGCTGGTCGGCGTCGCCTTCGGCACTCCGGATCTCGACGCCACGGTGGCCGCGGTCCGTGCGGCCGGTGGCCCGGTCGGTGATCCGAAGCCGGCGGTGCAGGGCGGACGAATCGCCGGGGTGTGGCACGGGCATATCGACTGGGGTGTCGCCTTCCTCGAGCCCAAGCCCCGCGGCGAGGCGAAGTCCGGCTAGGCTCGGCGACCGTGAGCTTGCCTGCACCCACTGCCGACAACCGTGCCGTCGTCACCGGAGCATCCTCCGGAATCGGAACCGCTCTGGCCGAGGAGCTCGCCAAACGGGGCTATTCGGTCATCCTGGTCGC
Source organism: Nocardia sp. BSTN01 (assembly GCF_015354405.1). Lineage (GTDB taxonomy): Bacteria > Actinomycetota > Actinomycetes > Mycobacteriales > Mycobacteriaceae > Nocardia. The sequence continues at coordinate 305,458 of NZ_JADKYP010000003.1, forward strand.
CCGGCGTGGCGATCTGCTCGCCGAGCTGGCGCAGCGACTGACCGACACCTACGGGGTGACCGCCGAGGTTCGCGCGGTGGACCTGTCCGATCGTGAACAGCGCTCCCCGCTGGTGGCCGAGTTGGCCGGTCGTGAGATCGCCATCCTGTGCAACAACGCCGGTGTCGCCACCTTCGGCGCCGTCGCCGACCTGGACGCCGACGTCGAACGCTCGGTGATGGAACTGAACGCGGTCGCGGTCCACGATCTGACCCTGGCGGTGCTGCCCGGCATGCTCGCCCGCGGCGGCGGCATCCTGATCACCGGTTCGGCGGCCGGGAACATGGCCATCCCCAACAACGCCACCTATGCCGCGACCAAGGCCTTCACCAACACCTTCTCCGAATCGCTGCGCGGCGAACTGACCGGCAGCGGCGTGCACGTCACGCTGCTCGCGCCGGGCCCGGTACGCACCGACAACCCCGATCAGGACGAGGTCGGCAGCAAGATTCCGGATTTCATCTGGGTGTCGGCCGCCTACACCGCGAAAATCTCCATCGACGCCTTGGCGCGCAACAAGATGCGCGTCGTTCCCGGCCTGATCAGCAAGGGTATGAGCGTCGCCGGCCAGTACGCGCCGCGGGCGCTCACCGCGCCGATCGTCGGCTCGTTCTACAAGAAGCTGGCGGGCTGATCAGCAGGGTGTCAGGGCGGCGTCAGGATCGCGGCGCCGCCGGTCAAGACGGCGTATCGAGACGGTTCCGGCGCCTGTCACCGGCGTAGTCCTGACAGTGACCCCCGCAGTCGAGGAGAAAGCGGGGCACCACAGGAGACACGCCGTGACGTTGCTCGAGATCTTCCCGTCCCTGCGTTCGGGGATGGCGTCCCCGCGCCTGGACACCACCGTCTGGCCGTGCCGGACGCACTACGACGAACTGGGCCGCATCACCGTCGACGGGGTCGCCCTCGATGATGTCGCCGACCGCTACGGCACACCGACCTATGTGATCGGTGAAACCGAGATCCACACCCGCTGCCGGTCGTACCGCGCACACTTCCCGGATGCCGAAATCGTCTACGCCGCAAAGGCTCTGCTGACCCGCACCATCGCCGGGCTGGTCGCCGACGAGGGCCTCGGCATCGACGTGTGCTCGGCCGGCGAACTGGCGATCGCGCTGTCGGCCGGGGTGGATCCGCGGCGAATCATGCTGCACGGCAGCGGGAAACCTTTCGCCGAACTGGAATACGCGGTCGGCGCCGGTGTGGGGCGGATCGTGCTCGACTCGCTCACCGAGGTGAGTTTGCTGGGCACGGTCGTCGAGCGGCCGCAGCAAGTGCTGCTGCGCCTGACTCCCGACATCGACGTGCACGGACGTCCGGTCGTGCGCACGGGGGTCAGCGATCAGAAATTCGGCTTCGCCCCGCACGACGGGACCACCGAGGAGGCGATCCGGGCGATCATCGATCATCCCCTGCTGGATCTGCGCGGCTTCCACTGCCACCTCGGCTCGCAAATCCACGACCCCGACCATTACGGGGAAGCCGTGCGGCGGCTCATCGCGCGGATGGCCGAGGTCCGGCACGACTACGGCGTATTGCTGACTCAGCTCGATCTGGGCGGCGGCCATGCGGTGGCCTACCGCGCCGGCGACGCGGAACTGAATCTGTCCGAACTGGCCGACATCATCGACGACTCCTTGGACGCGGCGTGCGCGCGACATCGCTTCCCCCGTCCGGTGATCGCGATGGAACCGGGTCGCGGCATCGTCGCCCGCGCGGGCGTGACGATCTATCGCGTGACGGCGATCAAGCATGTCCCGGGCGGCCGGACGTTCGTGATCGTGGACGGTGGCATGAACGACAATCCGCGGGTCGCCCTCTACGGGGCTCGCTACGACGCCGTGGTGGCGGGCCGGCACCCCACCGGTCCGACCGTCACCGCCACCGTGGCCGGACGCTACTGCGAGGCCGGTGACATCCTCGCCACCGATATCCGCCTACCCGCCGATCTGCATGTCGGTGAGCTGCTGGCCGTGCCGTGCACCGGCGCCTACCACCACAGCCTGGCCTCGGCCTACAACGGTGTGGGGCGGCCGCCGATCGTCGCGGTCCGTGACGGCCGGATGCGGGAGCTGGTGCGGCGCGAGACCGTGGAGGATCTATCGCTCCGCGATCGGGGCTGAGCGGCAACAAATCTCGGTGCGAGGTCGAGTACCGTCCGGCGTCGATGCTCAGCGTTTGCGGGTGCCGAAGAGGCTGCGGCTGATCTCGCGACCCGCGGCCGAGGCCGCCGAACGCAGGAAACTCTTCACCGCCGGATTGCTCATGATCCGTTCCGCCGCCGAGACGTCCGGCTCCGGCGCCCGTCCGCCGGAGCCCTGCGGCACCGGCTGCGGTTCCGGCTCGGCCGCAACGACTTTCGCGGCCAGCATCTCGTAGGCGGATTCCCGGTCGACGGTGCGGCCGTACTTCTCGAACAGTGGGCTCGACTGCGCGCGCGAGCGGATGCCGTCCGCGCCGATGGTGTTCATCAGCGACCGCGGCGGCCGCAGCCGGGTCCAGGCCACCGGCGTCGGCGCACCCTGTTCGGACAGCACCGTGACGATCGCCTCGCCGATACCCAGTGTGGTGAGGGCGTTTTCGAGGTCGTAGGCGGCGGTCTTCGGGTAGGTGCGCACCGTTTTCGACAGCGCCTTCTGATCGTCCGGGGTGAACGCGCGCAGTGCGTGCTGGATCCGCGCCCCCAATTGCGACAGCACCGCGTTGGGCACATCGGTGGGCAATTGGGTGCAGAAGAACACGCCGACGCCCTTGGAGCGGATCAGTTTCACCGTCTGCTCGACCTGCTCCAGGAACGCCTTGGACGCGTCGGCGAACAGCAGATGCGCCTCGTCGAAGATGAACACCAGCTCGGGTTTGTCGACATCGCCGACTTCGGGCAGGGTCTGGAACAGGTCGGCCAGCACCCACATGAGGAAGGTGGAGAACAGCACCGGCCGCGCCGCCTGCGATCCGAGTTCGAACAGCGTGATCACGCCCTGTCCGCCGGCGGTCCGCAACAGATCGGCGGGGTCGAGTTCCGGCTCACCGAAGAAGGTGTCGCCGCCGTCGGCCTCCAGATTCACCAAGGCACGCAGGATCACCCCGGCCGTCGCGGCCGACACCCCGCCGATCCCCTTCAGATCCTCCTTCCCCTCCGGACTGGTCAGATGCTGGATCACCGAACGCAGATCCTTCAGGTCCAGCAGTGCCAGTCCGCGGGTGTCGGCCCAGTGGAAGATCAGACCGAGGGTGGATTCCTGAGTCTCGTTGAGCCCCAGCACTTTAGCGAGCAGAATCGGACCGAACGAGGTGATGGTCGCGCGAATCGGCACGCCGATTCCCTCGGTGCCGAGAGAGACGAAGTCGGTCGGGAATCCGTGCGGCGCCCAGTCGGCGTCACCGGTCTGCGCGGCCCGGGCGGCGAGCTCGTCGTTCGATTCGCCCTGCTGCGCCAGCCCCGACAGATCACCCTTCACATCGGCGAGCACCACGGGGACCCCTGCCGCGGACAACTGTTCGGCGATGCCTTGCAGGGTCTTGGTCTTACCGGTTCCGGTGGCGCCGGCGACGAGACCGTGGCGGTTCAGCGTGCGCATCGGAATCCGTACCCGCGCGGCCGGATCGATCTCCCCGTCGACGACGACCGCGCCCAGTTCCAGCGCCGCCCCTTCGAAGGCGTAACCCGCCGCGATCTGTTGTGCGATCGAATTCGTCTCGCCGGCAAGCGGTTCCGCGTCGGCAGTCGCTGTCGGCGTAGCGGAATCGGCCGGTTTCGCAGCGGTGGCCGGTTCGGCGGCGGCTTCGGCCTCGGCCGCCTCCGCCGCGGCCGCCGCTTCGGCCGCGACCCGAGCCGCTTCCTCGGCCGCCTTGCGCGCGGCCGCCGCCTTCGCCGCTTTGTCCTCGGAACTGGTCATCGCCGATCCTCCGTCGCCCTGCCCACCGCTGCCGACACCACTGGAATCACGCATACACCTGGGCAAAACTGTAGCGGGAGGTTTGCCGAAAGGCGGCTGCAACGGGCCGGATGGCGCGCATCCGGTGCGGTCGGTCCGATTCGCACCGTCCGCGCACTAAGGTTGCCGGGGTGTCCGACAAACTGATGGTGTGGATGGATTGCGAGATGACCGGCCTGCGCCTGGACAGCGACAAGCTGATCGAGGTGGCCGCGCTCGTAACCGATAGCGATCTCAATATCCTCGGCGACGGCGTCGATATCGTCATCCACGCCGACGATGACGCGTTGGCGGCGATGCCGCCGGTGGTGCAGGAAATGCACGCCAAATCCGGCCTCACCGAGGAGGTGCGCCGCTCCACGGTCACCATGGAACAGGCGCAGCAGCAGGTTCTCGACTACGTGCGCGAGTGGGTTCCCACCCCCGGCACCGTGCCGCTCGCCGGCAATTCCATCGCTACCGACCGCGGCTTCATCGCCCGCGACATGCCCGAACTCGACGCCCACCTGCACTACCGGATGATCGATGTGAGCTCCATCAAAGAACTGTGCCGGCGCTGGTATCCGCGCATCTACTTCGGCCAGCCGGAGAAGGGCCTGGCCCACCGCGCCCTCGCCGATATCGAGGAATCCATCCGCGAGCTGCGGTACTACCGGCGGACCGCGTTCGTTGCCGCTCCCGGACCCTCGACCGCCGAGATCGCGGAGATCGCCGCGCAGGTCAGCGCCGGTTCCACCGGCACCCAGCCGCCCGCCACACCCGCCGATTAGGTTTCCCGGCGGTCTTCGCGCTACCATCTACCGCGCCGGTTGTTACCGGCAATGGTGACCGTAGTTCAGTTGGTAGAGCACCAGGTTGTGATCCTGGCTGTCGCGGGTTCGAGTCCCGTCGGTCACCCTGCAAGGGGCAGGTCCGGAAGAGATTCCGGACCTGCCCCTTCGTCATTGGTCCGAGTCTGTGATCCGAGTCCTCGACCTTCTGACCGGCCCGACCGGACGACTCATTCGATGAGTGTGGTGGGTTGACACGTCCGGTCGTCTGCCGGGAAGTCCCCGTCCCGGAAGTAGTCGTTGGCCGTGTCGAGAATGCAGGTGCTCAGACCGGGACGCAGCACCATGTGAATCCTGGTGTCGGCCAGGGTGATCAATCGAGACCCTGACATCTGCCGATGCAGTGCCACGGAGTGCGCATGAGGCGTCCGATTGTCGCCGGTGGCGGACAGGATCAGGGCGGGCACCGCGTTGTCGACCACGGTGGGCGGTTCCACCGGCGGCGGCCAGAACGCACAGGGCTGGACGTTGTTCGCCAGTGCGGCGAAGATCGGCTGACTCGGACGGGCCGCCTGGATCGCATTCCAATACCAGGCGGGATCGGCGGGCATCGGTGCGTCCGCACACCAGATCTGCACCATGACCGAATCTTCGTCGTGCTCGTAGTACTCGATCTGCTGGTGCAGCTGCGGGGGCACCTCCGGTGCGCGCCCCTGCGCCGCGTCGGCAACGGCCCGCACCGATGCCGCCAGGGCGTCGTTCAAGCGCGCGTCCCGCAACATCGTCCACAGCAGATTCGGCAGCAGATGATCGTCGAAGCCGAAGCCCTCGACCACGATCGGCGACAGCGACGCCCGGCCGATCAGGGCCTCGACTCTCCGGCGCACCTCGGGCGCGGAGTCGCCGAGGTGATACTGCCCATCACGAAGCGCCACCCAGACGGCCCAGTCGTCGAAGGCCGCTTCCACCGCAGGACCCCAGTCCTGTTGCAGCCCGAGCCAATAGCGCTGCGGATCGATGGCACTGTCGAGCACCATGCGATCGGAGCGGCCGGGGAACAACTGCGCGTAGACCGCGCCGAGATACGTTCCGTAGGACACGCCGTAATAGCTGATGCGATCCTGACCCAGCGCCGCACGGATTACATCCATATCGCGGGCGGTGTTGCGCGTGCTGAGCTGCCGCATCCAATTCCGGTCACCTCCCACCAGGCACTCGGCGACCAGCTGTGCCTGCAGGGCAGTTTCGGTGACGAATCCGGGTAGTCCGACACCCGCCGAGCGGATCGGGGTCGCGACCGGCCATCCGCAGCGCTGGTGCCGTCCGGAGCGGGCGACGCCACGCGGGTCGAATCCGATCAGGTCGTAGCGGCTCAGCACATCCGGTTCGAGCACATCACCGACGAGGTCGAACGCATCGAGCCCCGGCGTACCCGGCCCGCCCGAGTTGGTCAGCAGCACACCGCGACGGTGTTCTGGGTCGCTCGCCGGAATCCGCGAGACCGCGATGGGGATGCCCGGCCCCTCCGGGTCGGCGTAATCGAGTGGCACCTCGACATCCGCGCAGAGCGCGCCCTCCGCCGCCAGGGCCGCATCCTCGCACGGACGCCAGTCGAGATGTTGCTGCAGGAAGCGCGCCGGCGGATCCGCCGCTCCCGCGACCGCGATACCGGAAGCAGAGGCCATTGTCACCGCGAGAACGGCAACGATCACCGACGTGACAACCCCGCCGACATCGCGAGGACGACGCTCAGCGGACGTCACCGCGTACCGATCTCCAACACCCATGAGGACCTGACCCTTCAGCAAGTCGAGACCGCATCGCACCGGGAGCCACAGCCGACCACCCAGCGGAGCAGCTAACGCCCCGGAAGAGCCACGAACACAAGCGATTTGGGGGCAACGCGGGTGTAATACACCTCGGCCCGGATATCGCGGGAGTAGATCGGCGCAAGCAAGTGTAGCGTCGGAGCACCGCATGAGACCCGAACGACGAGCGGGCCTTCCGGATATCCGGAAGGCCCGCGTCGTCACCGGCGGTCAGCGATTGGTGTCGGCGTTGCCGGCCTTCCAGTCCGCCCACGAGATGTTCCAGTCGCCGAGCCCGTCGACACCGGACAGGGTGTCACCGACGGTGTTCTTGACGATCGCGATATCGCCGCGCTTGGCGTTCTCGTAGACCCAGCGGGCATCTTCCGGGCTCAGGTTCAGACAGCCGTGGCTGGTATTCGAATAGCCCTGCTGGCCGACCGACCACGGGGCCGAATGCATGAAGATGCCGCTGTAGGACATGCGTGTCGCCCAGTCGACCGGGGTGCGATACCCGTTGGGGCCGGTGGCGGCGACACCGTAGGTGGACGAATCCATGATCATGTGGTCGAACTGGTCGCCGATGATGTAGATGCCGTTCTGGGTGGGCGTGGAGTCCTTGCCCAGCGAGGTCGGCATGGTTCGTATCACCTGGCCGTTGCGTTCGACGGTGACCATCTTGGTGTTGTCGTCGGCGGTGAAGACCATCGGATCCCCGATGGTGAAGCTGGAATGGATATCGGAGTCACCGATCAGCCCGCCACCCAGATCGCGGCCGTAGGTGTTCACATCCACTGTGACCCGGGTTCCCGGAGCCCAGAAATGTTCGGGGCGCCAACGCACTTCGCGATTGTTCACCCAGTAGAACGCGCCCTCCACCGCCGGTGTCGTGGTGATCTTGATCGCATCCTGCGCGGCGCGGCGATCCGGAATGTTCTCGTCGAACTGGATCGCGACCGGCTGACCGATTCCGACGACCTCGTTCTCCCCGGGCAGCAACCACGGATGCGTCTTGTTGCGCGGGGCGAGAGTGGTGAAACTCATGGCCGTCGAGGTGGTGCCACCGATCCCCACCGCCTCGGCCCGCAGCCGATACGTGCGGTTGAAGCCGAGCTGTTCGGTCAGTTGCCACGAGGTCCCGTCGGGCGCGATCTGCCCCGCCACCGGAGTGCCATCCGGTGTGAGCAATGTGACAGCGGTCAATTTCCCGTTGTCCACCTTCACCGGAATCGGATCGGCCGGCGAAACGCCGACGGCGCCGTCGGCGATCGGCGTCAGCACCTTCGGTGTGACCAGGTCGATGGCCGAATTCGACTCGATCATCGGTCCACTACCCGTTGCCCCGGAATCACTGCATCCGGTCACCGCGAGGGCGAGCATCGACACCATGCCCAACCACCCCGCCACCACTTTCATCCGCCGCGAGCCTCGACGTCCGCCCATGTGCAACCCCGTTTCATGCCTCGTACGCAACCGGGAAGCCCAGCCGCGCTGCTCAACCCACCGTCCATGCGGGGATCGGTCGAGACCACGCCCACCTATTCTGCCAGGTGAAAGGATCGCAACCGGGTAAACACGACGAGCCGGCCCCGCACACTCTTGCCCGATTCATCCCTTCCGGGCCGCCAACCGTTACCGCATTCACGCAAGATCACGATCCCCCCTCGAACAGCCTTTGAACAGGCGATTTCACTTTCCGCCTACCCAACTGTTATGGTTTCTCCCGCACCGGAACGGAGCCTGCAGCCCGATCCGGAGGTCCAGGCGCCATTAGCTCAATTGGCAGAGCAGCTGACTCTTAATCAGCGGGTTCGGGGTTCGAGTCCCTGATGGCGCACCATGATACAGCCTCTGACCTGACAAGACAGGTCAGAGGCTGTATCCGTTTCACCGGACAAATCGGACCGTTCCCAAAAATATCCTAAAAAATCTGGGCGCCAACTGCGTTCGTCAGCTGCCCCTGCCGAAACTCAACTCCAGCACCGTCGACGGGTCCCGTGGTCTGCTCGGGCGACGCGATGTAGGGCCGCTCCGTGACCCCGTCGCGGGAGTGACCCAACTGCTTCGCGGCTGTCTTCGAAGCCGACGCCTCGCCAAAATCAGCGTCGCGACCGCCTCCCGGAACATGTACTGCGTCACATTCTTGTACACCGTCCCCCAGGAAGCGCCTCGCGTCCGGTTGAAGTCGTGCCAAACACGAAGCACTCCGTCCCGGCCCGGAAGGTAGTCACACACACCAGCGGTACGGCGTAACCTTCAGCTCGGGGGTGGTACGGCCCGCGCGTCCTCCGGCATCACCTGACCACCGGTAACAGACTCGCATCGCGTGTCGATCACCGAGATAGGAAAGCGGGGGCCGCATTTGATGTCGGAACCAGACGACTTCAACCACGCCGAGGGCTGGAATATCGCCATTCCAACCGACGACGACTCCATTACAAGACGTCGTCGCGCGCTCGCCCCGATTCAGATCCTCACGGACCTGGAAAGAACCAAGTCCAGCCTCGATGGCGACTTCTGGGTGAACTACGACCTGTTCCGGTTAGCGCTCGCTGTGATCGATCAGGTCGCGCTTGCGATGGGGCTGTCGTCCGGGAGGACCTGGGACGAGGTCCTCGGCTACGCAACCGAACAGGCTGCCCGGCAGGCGCCGGATGCTGCCCCTGGGGAATGGGCGAAGGTTGCTGAGCGCGTGGTCGTTTCGCTCGTCACCATCGATGTGGAGGTGGTACGGCATCTCGTGCATACGGCTGAGGGGCCGGCCTGGCGGCAACAGCGCTTTCGGCTGTTGTACCTGCACCCGGACAGCACCGACGGGCTCGAACATCTGCGCGCGTCCGAACAAGCTATCAATATCTTCGTCGAGGCCCTCGATCTCGACATCGAAGCCGCGCAGATCGCGAACGAAGCCCAGATGGCCGCCCTGATCGCACGCGGCGCGGTGGCATCGGCGGTTCAGATCGCACGCGTCGCACGCTACCGGTCGATCGAATACCAGGAGCGGATCAGGCGCATTGTCGCCGACACCCTCATCGATCCGGACACCCACGATTGGCTCGGCGATGTGCCCGCCTATCTCGATGCCGCGCTCGACCATGTCCGGGGCCGCCTCGACGCCGAGACGGCGCTGCTCGAAACCGTGGCCGACCGACGCACCGGGATCACCGATCGGACGCAACTCGACGCTCTGAACCGACTGCTCGAAATCCTGCGCGAATGCCGGTACCGGCACAGCGAGTTGCATCGCCATCTCATCGGAGCACGTGGCGCGCTGCGGCAGGCATTGGACGACCGCTTCGCGCGTCCACCGCGGCGAACCCATCGCATCGACCTCGGCGCGGACCTGCTTGTGCCATTGCTGGCAGGACCGACGGAGGGAGCCGCACGTGCCGCGGACCGTCTGCTCGCCGTGGCAGGTGGACTACCTGTTCGATGGTGGCCGTCCCTGACAACTATGACCGATGAGCTGTGCACGCCGCCCCGGACACCCGAACTGGGTGCGGAATACGAACCGCCCGAGGTCGATTCGGTCGACGCTCCCGAGTGGTGGGACGCCTACGAAGTCGTCGCCGAAGCGCTGCTGAACGGCCTATCCGAGCCCACACGACTGTCGCAGCTGCTGGCCAGAATCGAACGGACCGCGGAAACCGTTGCCGCCGAATCGGACACCGACGAGGGACAGCCGCTGGATCCGAGCGTGCTGGCGGCGACCGTCGTCCACGCGGCTCATCATGCTTGGGCTCCGCATTTGGCCGGCAGATCGGCTGGTGACCGGGTGGTGGTGGCGGTCGCGACCGGAAATACATTGGATTCCACAATGTTTCGCGCCAACGATCTACTCTTGATTCCCGCTGAGTTGAGCGCCGATATAGCCGCTTCCGCACCGAAGGCCAAGCGCCCCGACTGGATCGACGATGGGCAGGAGGAAACCGAGTGAAGTCCCCGAGTACGCACGAGGATATCGGCCGCTTCCTGGCCTGGGCGGCCCGTCCGAAGGAGACTCCGGCTCGCAATGAGGAATTGCATCGGCTCGTGCGGAGATACTACGAAGAGCCGGACTTCGCTGCCGCCGTCGACGAGGTATTCACCGGCGCAGGACTCGATCTCGATGTCGACGAGCGAGACGGCATCATCGCGACGGCACGCAATCACTCACCGCTGCGATTGACCGTCACCGATGTGTCGAAACGCGCACCACAACAGCATCGCGCAGTGCTCGGCGCGGTGATCCTGGCAGTGGCGCGAACCGCCTACCCGGATCCGGCCATGCTCGACGACCCCGACCGAATCCCGGTGTTCACCACGCAATCAGTCGTCGACACCCTGGATCGGGTAGCCCAATCCCTCGCCGAGAACAGCTCGGACGACAGCGATATCGACGGCGACCTCATCGAGGCATGGCGACGGTGGACCGATTTGTCGCCCGCTCGCCCGAATGCGCGGCGGCGCTCGACAGGCGATCGTGCCGGTGTTGTCGTCAGAGTGTGCAAGATTCTCGCCGAGGCGGGCTTTCTGACCGCCAAGGGTGATGCCGATGGCGGTGTCTGGTCGACCCGACCGCGGTTTCGCTACGCGGTCGGCGCACTGTGCGCCGACTCCGAACTCTTCCGGCTGGTCAACGGCCTAGCCGACCGTGCCGACGACACCAGCGAGGGTGTCCCCGCATGACCGAATCACTCTTCGATGCGAATCAAGCCCCCGCCCAGGAACTTCCGACACCCCCACTGCGCCTGCGTCGGGTCCGGCTGCACGGTGTCGGACCCGACGGTGCGCGGTTCGATCCCCTCGATCTGGATTTCAGCACCGGTTCCGGGGCGGCCGCGCGAGTCCTGTTGTCCCTCACTAATACCGGCGGCAAATCGACGCTAATCACCTTGATCTGCAGCCTGATCGTGCCCGCTGCACGGGCGCAGGTCGGCGGGAAGATTCTCGGCGACTATGTCCTGACCGGCGACACGTCGCACGTCGTGTGCGAATGGGAAGACGCCGTCACCGGACACCGCACGGTCACCGGCACGGTGATGGAGTGGAAAGACGGCCGCCGCCAACCGCCCCACAAGATGCGCTCGACTTCCAACATGCATCGCGCCTGGTATCTGTTCCGCACCGGGCCGAGCTTGCCGGGCATCGACGACTTGCCGTTCATCTCCGAGGGGCGTCGCATGACATACCGGCATTTCAGAGCCGCCGTCGACAACCTGATCGCGGAGTCTCCCGATACACACGGAATTCTCGTCGACAAACAACAGGACTGGACGTCGGCGCTGGAACACCACACCAGCATCGACCCGGTACTGTTCGGCTACCAGATGCGCATGAACGATTCGGAAACCGGTGCGGAGCAACTACTTCGGTCGTTCGACTCGCCGGACAACGTCGTGCGATTCTTCGTCGCGGCTTTGAACGACCAGCATGACCTGGAAATCTTCACCGAAAAGCTCGGTGTCTACGCCATTTTGGCGGCCCAACGATCGTCCTTGGAAAGCCGAGCGAGCTTCGGTGACGCGGTCTTACCGTTGATCGAGCGGGTGGCACGGCTTGCCGAGGATCGCGAGACTACGGAAGGTCGGCTGCTGCAGTCGATCACGCTCGGCGGGGAATTTGCAACCTCACTGCTGAACCGCGTCATCCAGGACCAACGCATACTGACCGAACTCGACACCACTGTCACCGCCACAGGTCGCGCGTTCGCCGATGCCCGCCGCGACTACAACAAGGTAAGCGATATCCGTCAACAGCTGACCCTCGAGCAGGCACGGGCCCGGGTCGTGTCCACCGCACAGACGGTCGAGAAGACAGAGGAACTCGCAACTGAGGCGGAGAATGCGACGAGCGCGTGGCGGGCGGTCAGCGATGTTCTGGCATTGCGCATCGCACGAGCAGCCGCCGAAACAGCGCGGCAAGCTTACGAAAAGGCCGACGCGGGTCTGGGGCCGCTGCGCGCCGACGTCATCAGAGCAGCCGCTGTATTGGCGGGCCGACTCGACGCACTGATTGCTGAGTCCAAGGCAGAAGCCGACTCTGCCAAAGATCAAGCTGACATCGCGGACAAGATCAAGAAGCAGGCGGAGAAGACGGAAACCGACGCCCGCATCTATATCTCAAAACTCACTGACGAGCGCTCTCGCGCCCGAGCGACCATCGAAGCTGCTGCCCAGATCCGTAACGCCGCTGCGGCAGCGGGCTGGCTGCGTGAGCACGAGAGCCCCAGTGAATGCCAGCGCCGCTGGCAGGAGAGCAGGGCAAAGGCTAAACATGCCGCCGAACTCGCCGCCGAACACGAGCGAGCCGCCGAGCAGAGATTCGACGAACTCGGTGTGGCCATCGGGAATATGGACCCGAGTCTGATTGACCTTCGTGCACAAGAGCAATCGGCGTCGGGGAAGTTCAGAGACTTTGTCGCCGACATCGAGGCGGTAGGTGCCGACCCCACCGTCGCAGAACTGGTCGGCGGTGCGGTAGAGGACAGTGAAACACTGACCCGCATCGCCGGACTCGCTGCCGACGCAGCCCGCTCCGCGGATGCGCGATCTACCGAACACGGCACCGCGGCCGATGCCGCATACCGCCAACTCCAGGTACTGGATCTGACCGGTACTGCGCCGACCGGACAGGATGTGCTGGATGTACTCGGGGTGCTTTCCGCTGCCGGAATTGGATCCGTCACCGGGCTGCAATGGATCGAGAACAATATCGTCGATGCCGACGCACGTGAACCCTTCATCGCCGCCAATCCGGAGCTCGCGGGCGGGGTCGTAATCTCCGATCAAAACAGATTCGACGACGGTGTGCGGCTGCTTCTGGACAGCGAGCTGCACACCAGGACCCCGGTGACCGTCACTACCCCGCCGACCACTGCGAGGACCACGCCGCCGCCGATTCCGTTCCGCCACATCGTTATTCCACATCGAGCGACCTGGGACAGGCACTGGGCCGCCGAGATGCGGCAAGAACTGGAGGCCGCGGCGCAACAGCACGAGGAGCAAGCACAGCGCGCGGCCGAAGTCGCGCAACGATACCGCAGGAGTGAGGCGCAGTGCCATGAGTTCACGCGGCGCTGGGGTTCGGCCACACGCGAGGACCTGGAAGGAACCGCGCGACGTGTTGCGGAGGCGCTGCACGCAGCGGAAACCGAACTGGCGGACCTGACCCGGGATCGAGTTGAACAGCGGACGCTGGCGGCCGCCGCCCGAGCTGAACAACGCAAGCAGACGACCGAATCCGGCAAGGCGGATGAACATGAAAAGGCCGCAGCGGATTTGGTAAAGCAGTGGGAACAAGCCGAACAAGCCGAGGCTACGATACCCAGCATCGACTCGAAGCTCACCCGTGCGAAATCCGATCGCGACGACGCCGCCGCCCGCAAGGAACAGGCCGAGGAGTCCTACGAGACCGCGATCCAGCAGGCCGCCAACCTCCGTAGTGACTGCGAATCCTTCCGCCGGGAACGAGCCGAACTAGGAGTCGACGAGTCCGGTACCGATCCCGGCGGCAACCCCTCGATCCTTCGGACCCGATGGGAGACCCTGCGCGACGAACTGGCAAAAGCCGAATACGGCATGGTCGAAGCCGCCAGACTCGAAGACGCCAACAAGGCTGTCAGTCGCGCGGCGAGCCAGGCCGAGCGCCACGACGCCGACGGTCTTCGCCGGGCCGAAAGTCTGTCGGACACAATCGAAGCCAGTACCCCTACAACTCTCGCCGACGCGCAGCGACGAGCCCAAGCGGATTTCGATCGCGCCCACCGGGCCCGTCTGGAGGCCAAGGCAGCACATGAGAAAGCGCGCGCCGATCTCACCGCCGCAGAACCGCCGTCACCGGATCACCAGAACTACATCGACCTCGCGTCGACGGAGTGGTCACCAACCTGTCCGGACGACATTCCGGGGCTACTCGAGCAGCTCGAGAGCCACAACATCGAGATGCGCACCCGGCGCGACGCGGCCGAAACCGCGCACGAGGAAGCCAAGCAACTGCACGCTGAGGTCCAGGCGGACATCAACTCGTTCACTCTCACCACCGAAATGTGGGCCGCCGAACGCATTCCGACCGTCACGGTGTTCAACGGGCCAGCCGACTCGGCCCGCGAGAAGATGCGCGCGCACATCAAAGATCATCAGCATGCAGACCGTGCCGCGCGCGACGCCCGCGACGCGATCCACGCCGCAGTCACCAAGGTTCGCGCAACAGCCACCGATCCGCGATTCGCCGCTCTGGAAACACCCGACATCATCCGGCTCCGGTCACTACAGGAAGCCGACCTCATCGCCGAGGCAGAGACACTGGCCCGCCGAATCCGGACCGTGACCGACTCGGCTCGCGCGGACCTGGAACAGCTCGACGTGCACAGGAGCATCCTCTGTGACGATCTGCTGGCGCTGTGCCGCACCCAGCGACGCATGCTGCGTGAGGTCTCCCAATCATCGAGACTCCCCGCCGGTCTCGGCGACCTCTCGGACAATCCCGCGATTAAGATCCGATTCGAGGAGGCCCCCGCCGTCGAGGCGACGGCACGCTTGGCCAGCCGGGTCGACAGCTGGTCGACCGAACTGGCCGACAATCCGAAGAAGGCCAAATCCGCCGACGTGCGGGCGCGCTGGCTTGCGGACGCCGTACGCGACACGGTGGTCAGTCGATCCCGAGCAGGGGCATGGTCGATCGAGATTCTCAAACCCCGGATTGACGGACACGTCGCGTACTGCCCGCCCGACCGGATACCCCACGAGTTCTCGGGCGGCCAAGTGCTCACCCTCGCGGTCCTCGTCTACTGTGCACTGTCGCGCGTGCGGTCCGCACACCGGCAGGGCGGAGCACGACCCGCCGGAACCTTGTTGCTGGACAACCCGTTCGGCGCGGCGTCGGCCGAACCGCTGATCGAGATGCAGCACCGGCTCGCCGCCCACACCGGGGTCCAACTCGTCTGCGCGACCGGCCTGCACGATCCTGCGGTCGAAGCCGCGTTTACCGGAGCCGGATCGGTGATCGTCAAACTCCGCAATGACGGCGACCTACGACGCAATCTGTCGTTCTTGCGACTCCGGGCGACGATCGCCGACGGCATCGATGTCGTCGAACCGATTGTGCGAGAACGCGACCCGAAGTCAACCCGGAACTGGGTGGACGCCATCACCTATGAGATCCGCCGATGAGCGTCCGAGCATCCGAGATCGCTGCGCTGCGCGCCGCACTGCTCGCCCGGGGCTCCGTTCGCGTGGAACACACCGTACTGTGGCGACTGTGGTGTGCTGCCGCACCCAGACTCGTCGGCAGCCCGCAGCAAACCGACGATCTGCACGAGTGCCTGCGAATACTGGCCGACGACAACATGATCGAACTACCTTCCCGGTCGTCGAGACGACCGTGGCCCAGCCATGTCACCGTTCCTGCCTGCCGCACCGCACCGAAATCCAAACCATGGGTGACGCACGCCTGGCGCGCGGAACTGGGCTGGGCCGCCTCGTTGCGCACGCTGTCGGACGAACTCTTCTCCGACCTCGTCGCGATCAATACCTGGCTGGGGCACCACACGAACCAATCGGTCCCACTCGTCCCGGTGCGTTATCGATCCGCCGAAATCCTCGGCAGGGAAAAGAGACTCGACGAGCTCACCCGCACCACACTATTTGATTCGGGCAGGCTCACCCTGGATCTTCTGGCCTGCACACGCTACCCACCGCCCCTACCCGCTGCGGTCGTAGGACGTGGCCCCGACATCCTCATCGTCGAGAACAGCGACACCTACTGGGTTCTCAACGAACTCCTGAGCAACGCCACGAACCACCCGATCGGCGCCATCGCCTGGGGCAGCGGACGTACGTTTCCCGCCCAGGTCGACTCGCTGCGCGTCGATGTCGCGGGCCGCGGGCCGGTCACCGGAACTGCCTGGTATTGGGGTGATTTCGATCCACACGGGATCGCGATCGCCGAAGCGGCGGCTCGCGCGTCAACCGCCGTCCCAATCAAACCTGCTACCGGGCTGTGGTCGGTCATGGCCGACCGTCCCATCCAAGACCGCGACACTGTCGACTGGTCCTACGTGAATGGCGATCGACTCCTCGGATACGAACTGTGGTCACAACTGGCCCATATCCGCTCGGCGCACGGGCGGATCGCACAAGAAGCCGTACTGGTCACCACGCTGGCGCAATGGGTGAAAGGACTGCGGTGACATCTCGCGCGTGGCGGCGCGTAGTGGTGGTCACGGCGGAAGACGCGAGAGGTGCGCTGTTACTGGTGTCGGCTTTACACGCCACGCATGAGCTCGACCGCTTCGGTCATGGAGTAGCGCGCTTCGAGAATCGTCAGCAATTCATCCACCGTCTGTCGCGGATTGCGGAACCGGGCACTGATCGTGGCCAGGGCGTGCACAGCGACCTCGGGGTTGGTTGCCACTGTGTCGGCGGCGAACGCGGCCGGCGTCAGGATCAGGATGTGCTGGGGAACCTTCGCGCGCGGAAAGTCCCTGATGTTGTCGGTGACAATCGCCCCGGCTCCCCCGACCACCGCGGCCGCGACCACGTGCTCGTCGTCAGGGTCGGGCAAGCCGAAAGTACCCTCGTGAGGCTCCCAGTTCTCCACGAGGGCATCTTCGAACATCGAACGCATCTGCTCCACCAAGCGTGAAGCCCGCGCATCAGCACTGGCGCGATTCAAGCCGCGATCAACAAGTTTGGCCGCTTCGTGATACTCGAGTTCGTCGAGAATTGGTTCGGACCACAACGGCCGATACAGCGCCTCCACCGCCAGGGACAGCAGGAAGTCTCGCTGCAAGCTCGGCCATAGGACACAAGTATCGAGGACGGCAGTGAACACGCGACGATTGTGTCAGCTCTTGGCTTTTCGACGCGCCGCCACCGTCCGGCGAGCATCCCGCAGACGCCGGCGCACTACTTCGGGATCCTCGGTGTCGTCGATTTCGACACCGGTCGCGGCCAGAACCTCGTACTGGGCTTCCTTACGTGCCTGTTGATAGATCAGAACATCACGCAGTCGCAGGCGCCGCCGGGAGCTCACCCGCTCCGCGGGCAGCTCACCATTCTCGATCAGCTTGACCACGGTCGGGCGGGAGACGCCTAGGATATCGGCGGCCTGCTGGGTGGTGAGGCTCATGCTGTGCGGAGCGACCGTGACCGCCTTTCCCGCCTGCAAGGCCGCCACGACCTGCACCAACACCTCGTGTATCTCACGCGGTAGTTCGATGCGCTGTCCACCGCTCGTGCCGACCAATGCGTAGCTCGGCTCGGCTCGAGCACCCCGCCGCCGCTCATGGGCGGTCAGGAAATCCAGTACCGGAGCCAGCTGATCCGGTTGCTGCGGCAGATAGGTCCGCTCTTCGATCGCCATCGCGGTCATTGCCACTCCTCCAGCTCAGTGGAACGAAAAATAAGCAACCTGTTTCGAATCTTTCGCTCTTCAGCATCGCAGCCGCAGCAGGATTTGACAACACCGAGCTGGTGTGGAAGCTGACACGCGTCGACGCCATCCGCGCTCACCAGGCGAAATACGGTGCTGACAGCGACAGGCGGTTCCGGTATCGCCGGAGTGGCGCTCGGCTACGCCAGGCCCCCGACAGATCGCGGAACCGGGCGGTGAGCAGGGTCCTAGCACATGGAGGACCCAGACTCGACCCAGCCCGGAACTATCCCAAATTTTCAGGAACACTTCGTGCGATCGTCCGTGCGCCAGCATGCAGGGTGCAAAGGAACAACCAGCACGTTACTCGACCCCCGAACCCCACACCGTGCGCCAATATCTGCGCACCACAAGCCAATTGACTGGAACTCTTAATCAGCGGGTTCGGGGTTCGAGTCCCTGATGGCGCACTTAAATTACCAGGTCAGAACCGGCATCCAGGCCGGTTTTTTTCTCGCCCCAGCGGCCCAGCGGCCCAGCGGCCCAGCGGCCCAGACCAAAAATACGCCAAGAATTCAGGGTCAAACTTTCCGTCAGCGGGCCTGGCCCAGGCCCCCACCGAGGCCAACCCGACCAGAGTCGCGCGAGTGCGCGACCCTCGTCAACATCACCGCTCCGGCGGCCTCGAGGCCCCATCACCTCGGCGATCCGATCCCCCCGGGGTTTCGAAAAGCTCAGCCGGTCAATGGTTTCGGTCCGAGTTCCCAGCCTTGCAACGCTTTCTCGGACACGTCGGGTTCAGTGATCAGGCGCGCATGGCTCCGTCGGATCGAGGGCCGAATCGCGGCGGAGCCGACCCGGATGCCGTCGCACCCGGTTACAGGTTTCCCCCCAGAGGATCCAGACCCCGCAGCCACGGGGCAGGGCATCGAAGTGCTCGAACCGAAAACTGCACCAGCCCGAGTTCTATGCAAAAGACTGAAGCTGTGCATAAAATGTCTGTGATGGGCGCCACTGTGGGGCGCGAGAAGGGTAGGTACGGGATGGTTCGCCGGATAGTAACGAGCGTCGACAGCGCAGGACGGTCGGTGATCGAGGACGACGCACAGTCGACCGCGGTGAAGTACAAATACACGCGAGGCTTCGAAAGCTCAGTGGTCTGGACAACCGCCGCACCTCCGACCCCACGCGGCATGGAAGCCGCGGCACGCCCTGTCAGCTTCGTTCCGGGTCCGGGTGAATCGGTTGCGATGACCGTCACCTTTCCGCCCGACAGCGTGTTCACCGCCGCCGATTTCGATCCTGCAGCCGCGGCTGCGGAGAACATGGAGAACACGCCCGGACTGGCGGAACTCTTCGAACCCGACGCTCCCGGCATGCATACGACGCCTACTGTCGATTACGTCGTAATCCTCAGCGGCACTGCGGTTCTCGAGCTCGACAACGGCGTGTCGACCGAGCTGCACACCGGTGATGTCGTCGTCCAGAACGGGACCCGCCACGCCTGGCGAGTGCCGGGCGACGACCCCGCGACGATCTTCGTCGTACTCATCGGACAAGCCCGCTGAACATGCTTGCACCAAGCCATAACACGAAAGTCTCGACAATGCCCGACACCATGCTTGCTGCCCGGATGCACCACGTCGCCGAGGAGATGCGCCTCGAACAGGTCCCGCGGCCGCGACCCGGACGCGGCGAGGTCACGGTCCGCGTCCATGCGGTCAACATCGTCCCCAACCTGGGCAATATTCTGAAGAATTGGACCACCTGGTTCCCCGAGGATCCGCTGCCCACCTTGCCCGCCACCTTCGGGCTCGACCCGGCCGGCGTGATCGACGAAGTCGGTGAAGACGTCATCGAATGGGAGGTCGGGGACCGAGTGTATGTCAACCCCGGCCGCTACTGTCTGTCCTGCGAGGCCTGCCGCGACGGAGATCTCATCAACTGTTCCAGCTACGCGTTCGCCGGATATTTCGGCTTCTCCCCCACGTCGGTGCACCTACTCGATCGCTATCCGGGTGGGCTCGCCGAACACATGCTGGCCCCCGCATACGCACTGGTGCGGCTGCCCGACAATCTCGACTTCAACACAGCCGCACGCTTCGGTTACCTGGGCACCATGTACTCAGCGCTGAAGAAAGCGGGTGCGGGCCCCGGTCGCAGCATTCTCGTCAACGGAATCAGCGGCACTCTGGGAGTGAGTGCCGCGCTCCTGGCGCCGGCGATGGGATTGACCACGCTGTACGGCACGGCTCGCAACCGGGAACTCCTCGACGCCGTCGCCGAGCTGGTGCCCGGTCGCCTGCGGACGCACTCGCTGCTCGATGGCCCGGTCGATGCCTGGATCAAAGACCAGACCAATGGACGCGGCGTCGACATCTATGTCGACGCACTGGGGCCGGGAGCCGAGCATGAAACCTTCCGAGAGGGAATGCGCTCGCTGCGCCGCGGCGGCACCTGCGTCAACATCGGCGCGATGATGGGCGACCTGCCGATCGACATTCACCGAATGATGGATCAGCAGCTCAGCATCGTCGGCTCGGCGTGGTCGACGGCCAGGGAATGTCAGGAGCTGGCCGATATGGTCGCGGCCGGCACGTTGGATCTGTCCCCTCTCGAGCACCGCGTCTACCCGCTGACCGAAGTGAACAGCGCGATCAACGGCATCGGGGACCGCAACGGCGGATTCAGCAACTTTATCGTCTCGCCCATCGCCCGATGACGGCCCTCGACGAGGGGTTTCCCGCATGAAGTTCACAAACTGCGAGAATGGCCAAATTATGCATAGAATTGCTCTATGACCACCGTGCCCGCGCCACCACCCCTCGTCGAGCAGACCGTCTCTCGACTGCGGCAGGCTCTGCTCTCGAACGTGCATCGTCCTGGCGACAAGCTCAAAGTCGATCATCTACGCGAACAGTACGGTTGCTCCAGCAGCCCCCTGCGCGAAGCTCTGAACCGCCTGACATACGAAGGGCTGGTCATCGCCGACGAGCGGCGTGGCTTCCGGGTTGCCCCGATCTCGGTCGATGATTTCAACGACATCACGCGCCTTCGCCTGACTCTCGATATCCAGGCGCTCGAGGAGTCCATCGCAATCGGCGACGACGATTGGGAGGCTCGGGCAGTCGCGTCGTTCTACCGGCTGCAGAAGGTCGAGGACCGCCTGCCCGACGGCCCGACGGTCCTCAACAGCGAATGGGCGCAGTTGCACAAGGACTTTCACATGACCCTGCTCTCGGCGAGCACCTCACCGCGGCTGTTGCAGACCTGCTCGAGTCTCTTCGATCAGGCCGAGCGGTACCGGCGATTCTCCGCCGCACATCGCGTTCAGCCGCGTTCGAAATCGGGTGAGCACGAGGCGATCCTCAACGCGACGATCGGACGCAACAGGGCCGAGGCCACTGCCTTGCTCACCGGTCACATCACCCGGACACAGCAGGACATCGCGATGATCGTGCCGTTGCTCATGGAGTGAAACAGCTGCTCTGGTTGCGCGCGAACCGCGCAGTCCCGATGGCACCATCGGGACTGCGCGGTTCATTCGTTATCGCCACGGGCCGACCACAGCAGCGGCGGCAGCGCAGCAACGACCGCAGCCGCCAGAACGATGCCGCCGATAGCCGCGCCCCACCGCGCGGAGTTGTGCCACGGCGCGCCGAGGGTGGCATCGAGAGAGAAACGTCCCGGGCCGCTGAATCCCACGACGATCAACACTATCGCGAGCACGAACGGGTACTCACCCCCGCCGGCGGAGTTCCAGAATGCCTTCGACCGTAGCGATAGCGCCCCACCGGCGACCAGCATCGTACCGGCCCCTATCGCCGCGCCCAACTGCGTGACCAAGCCGATGCCAACCGATACCGCCGCCGCCGATTCGGCCGTCGCGGCGATCACCGCCATCGGCTTACCCGGCCGTTGGCCCAGTTTCTCGAGCAGAACGCCGGAACCCGCGAGCCCGGCACCGGAAAACCAGCCGAACAGCTTCTGCGTCGCATGCGCGGCGAACACGAAGGCCAGCATCACGCGAAGCAGCAACAATGCCAGATCGAGCGAATCAGTCATCGAAGCACTTCCTGATCAGCCGCGGACGTAACAGGTCTTAGTGGTGGTGTAGAAGTCGCGCGCATCCCGCCCCTGTTCCCGCGGTCCGAACGAGGAGCCACGTCGTCCGCCGAACGGCACGTGATAGTCGACGCCTGCCGTCGGGAGGTTGACCATGACCATGCCGGCGGTCGATTCCCGCCGAAATCGGCCCGCAGCGGCCAGGGACTGCGTGTAAATGCCTGCGGTCAAACCGAATTCGGTGTCGTTGGCGACACTGATGGCTTCATCCAGGTCGGCGACTCTGATCACCGATGCCACCGGTCCGAACACTTCCTCGCGGTTGATGGTCTGGTGGTTGTGAGTCCCGGTCAGCAGGGCCGGTGACAGGTAATGGCCGGGTGTTGCTCGTTCCAGCAACTCTCCGCCCGACAACTCCGCGCCCTGCGACACGGCCACCTTGATATAGCGAAGGTCCTGTGCGAGTTGGCTTTCGTCCACGACCGGCCCCATAGTCGTAGCGCGATGGCGGGCGTCGCCGACGACCACGTCGCGGAGGGCATCGCGCATGCGATCGATGAAATGATCATGGATCGCATCCACGACGATCAGCCGCGACGACGCGGTACACCGCTGGCCCGTCGAACCGAACGCGCCTTCGACTGCCCCTGCCACTGCCGCATCCAGGTCGGCATCGCCGAGGACCACCAGTGGATTCTTGCCGCCCATCTCCAATTGCACGCGCGCACTGTGGGATTGGGCCGATGCCAGTACTCGTTCACCGGTCGTCGCCGATCCGGTGAACGACACCGCGTTGACCCGGCGGTCACCGGTCAGCACGTCACCGATTTCGCGACCGGCCCCCATCACCAGGTTCAGCACGCCTTCCGGCAGCCCGGCGTCGAGGAGGATGTTCACCAGATGCCACGCCGAGGCCGGCACCAGATCGGCCGGTTTGAAGACGACCGCATTACCGTGCGCGAGCGCCGGCGCGATCTTCCACGCGGGGATGGCGAGCGGAAAGTTCCACGGCGTGATCACGGTGACCACACCCACCGGCTCTCGTCCGATCAGGACTTCGACACCTGGGCGCACCGAATCCAGGAACTCGCCGGGATTTCGAACCGCCTCTCCCGCATGGAATATGAAGATCTGCCCGGCGCGGTGTACCTCACCCAGGCTTTCAGCCAGTGTCTTGCCCTCCTCGCGGGCAAGAATGTCGGCCAACTCGTCGGCGCGGGCGATCAGTTCATGGCCGGCCCGGTCGAGGATTTCCGCGCGGGCCGCACCGGGTAGCGCGGCCCAGCCGGGCTGTGCGGAGGTCGCCGCGGCGATCGCCTGCTCGGCCTGCTGCGCGTCGGCGCGAGCGAACTCGCCGATCACGTCTCCCAGATCCGACGGGTTGACATCGACCGACGCCGTGGATCCGGAGAGCCATTGTCCGCCAATGTAATTCCTGTGCATCATGAATTCTTCTCCGCCAGAGCGCTATCGAGTTCGGTCACCGATTCACCAGAGCGGAGCCACCGCCGGACCGTCGCGGTGTCACCGCCGAGCGACGGCGGCGGTACCGGCCTGCGAACCCGGGTACGGGAGTAGCGGACCGGATGAGCGACCTGATCCGCATGGGGTGCTGGAAGTTCGACGATCGGCTCCAACCCCAATTCCGCCGCGCGCGCGAACCCCGACGCCACCGTACCGACCTGACCGGCCGGCACCGCGGCGGCGAGCAGCCGTTCCTCCCAGACCGACGCGTCGTGCTCGGCGAGCCGTTCCTCCAGAAGAGCCACGAGTTCGTCGCGATGGGCGATCCGGTCGCGATTGGTCGCGAAGCGCGGATCCGCTGCGGCAGCGCCGATTCCCAACAGTTCGGTCAGCCTCGCGAACTGGCTGTCGTTGCCGCAGGCGATCGCGATCATTCCGTTCTTGCACCGCAGGGTTTCGTACGGTGCGATCGACGGATGCCGATTGCCCAGGGTCGACGGCGAATTCCCGGTGGCCAGGTAGCTACTGGCCTGATTGGCCAGCGAACCCAGCAAGCTCGACAACAGATTGACCTCAACATGCTGTCCACGTCCGGATCGGTCGCGCTCGCGCAGGGCGGCCAGAATACCGATCGCCGCGTCCTTGGCCGTCAACACGTCGACGAGCGCGACTCCGACCTTGCTCGGCTCGCCGCCGACCGGACCGGTGATGCTCATCAGGCCACCGACGGCCTGTACGACGAAGTCATAGCCGGGCAGGTCCTTCCCGCGGCCACTGCCGAACCCGGTGATCGATGCGTAAACCACTGCCGGATTCACCAGAGCGACCGTCTCGTAGTCGAGCCCGAAGGCAGCCAGGCTTCCGGTCTTGAAGTTCTCGACGAGCACGTCGGCACGCTCGGCCAGTTGGCGCGCCGCGGCGCGGTCGTCCGGGTTTGCGAAGTCGAGATCGATGCTGAACTTCGACCGGTTCGCGGCCGTGAAGTATGTACTGGTGTCGCCCACCCATGGAGGACCCCATCGCCGAGTCTCGTCGCCCTGTCCGGTGCGTTCCACCTTCACCACGGTCGCCCCCAGATCAGCAAGCCACATCGAGGTCAGCGGTCCCGCCAAGACTCTGCTGAAGTCGGCGACCAGCACACCGTCCAGCGGCAGGTGCGAGGCTTCATGTTCTGCGTAGTCCATCCGGTCGGTCACCGGAACGCGGCCTGGCCGGTGACGGCCCTGCCGATGACGAGTTGGTGCACCTCGGATGTGCCCTCATAGGTGAGCACCGATTCGAGGTTGTTGGCGTGCCGCATGATCGGATAGTCGAGGGTGATCCCCGCGGCGCCGAGAATGGTGCGGCATTCCCGTGCGATCGAGATGGCCTCACGCACGTTGTTGAGCTTGCCGAGACTGATCTGTTCCGGTGCGAGTCTTCCCTGATCCTTGAGACGACCCAACTGAAGCGCGAGGAGCATGCCCTTGCCGAGTTCGAGGGTCATGTCGGCGATTTTCGCCTGGGTCAGCTGATACGCGGCCAGCGACTTGTCGAAGAGAGTGCGCTCCTGGGCGTACCTGATCGTCGTTTCCAAACAGTCGCGCGCCGCGCCGAGCGCGCCGAAGACGATGCCGAAGCGAGCCTCGTTCAAGCACGACAGTGGACCCGACAAACCCTGTGCTGCGGGAAGAATCGCCGATTGCGGCAGGCGAACGTCGTCGAGCACCAGTTCGCTGGTCACGGACGCCCGCAGCGACAGCTTCCGCGTGATCTTCGGTGCCGCGAAACCCGGAGTGTCGGTCGGGACGACGAATCCGCGGATGCCCCGGGCGCCCTGGTCCGGATCGGTCTGCGCCCAGACCACCGCCACATCGGCCACGGACCCGTTGGTGATCCACATCTTGGTTCCGGTCAGCAGCCAGTCGTCACCGTCGCGCACCGCGCGCGTACGCATATCCGCGGGGTTCGACCCGAAGTCGGGTTCCGTCAGACCGAAACACCCGATGGCCTCACCCGCCGCCATGCGAGGCAGCCACTGCTGTTTCTGCTCCTGCGAGCCGTGCTTCCAGATGGCGAACATCGCCAGCGACCCCTGCACACTCACCAGCGAGCGCAGACCGGAGTCGACCGCCTCCAACTCGAGGCAGGCCAGCCCGTAGGCGGTCGCGGAAGCCCCGGTACAGCCATACCCCTCCAGATGCATCCCGAGAACTCCGAGTTTGCCCAGCTCCGCCGCGAGCTCGCGAGCGGGAAGATCGCCCGCCTCGTACCAGTCGCCGACTCGGGGTGCCAGACGGTCCGCGGCGAACTGCCGCACCGCGTTTCGAAGATCGAGGTCTTCCTGATCGATGAGATCGTCGACGGCGAAGAGCTCGAGGGGGGAGCGCGACTGAGTCACCGTGATCCTTTCCTGCATCAACACAGAATTTCTCCATGTTTCTGATGTCAGCAGCGAACCACACAGACACCCACTGAGGCAAGCAAAAATGCACGAACCTTGTTTTGTGCATGAAATGTGACTAAGCTCGGTCCGGCAGAGACGATGGGGCTCACGCCTCCCGCCGCCAGATGTTCCCCACGACAAGGTGACCAGATGAAACTCATGTCATTCCGCCATGCGGACCGCGAATCGTTCGGCGCGGTCGTCGACGACGATGTCATCGATCTGTCCGGGCCCAGCGGCTCCCCGACGCTCGCCGAGTTCATCGCCGGAGACTCCTATGCCGAGCGTGAAGCGCTTGTCGCGCAAGGGAATCCGATACCGCTCGCCGAGGTCACCTACCTTCCGGTCATTCCCCGGCCGGAGAAGATCGTCGCCTCGGTGCGCAACTACATGGACCACCATCAGGAAGCGCTCGCGTCCGGACTCAAGCGGGAGCTGTCCGACTTCCCGCCGATCTTCCTGCGCGTATGGCGCTCGCAGGTCGCGCACGAGGGCGCGATCATCCGACCTAACGTCTCCGAGACCCTGGATTGGGAAGGGGAACTAGCGGTCATCATCGGGCCCGGCGGCCGCGATATTCCGGTGGAATCCGCATGGGAGCACGTCGCCGGCTACAGCATCTACAACGATGCGTCGGTGCGCGAGTTCCAGTTCCATGCCAAGCAAATCGCCGCGGGCAAGAACTTCGAGTCGACCGGCGGCTTCGGGCCCTGGATGGTGACTGCCGACGAAATCGAGCCGGGCCGGGAACTGAAGCTCGAGACCCGCCTCAACGACGAAGTGGTACAGACCGGCAATACCGGTCAGATGATCTTCGGTATTCCCCAACTGATCAACTACGCCTCCACGATCTTCACCCTGGCTCCCGGCGATGTCATCATCACCGGCACGCCCTCGGGCGTCGGCTTCTCCCGCAAACCACAGCGCTACATGAAGCCCGGCGACGTCGTCGAGGTGGAGATCGAAGCTATCGGCATCCTGCGCAACCCCATCGAGGCGCAGAAGTGACCTCCGCAGAAGACCCCGAACTGGTTCGGGTCCGCAAACGAGCACTCTCCATCGAAACCGTCTTCCATGAATTCGGTCCCGCACCACAGCGCCCAGTCCGGCTCGCTACCGCATCAGCGGTTGTGGCAAACCCTTTCGCGGGGCGTTACGTCGAGGACTTGACCGGCTTCATGACCGCCTTGCGCCCGCTCGGCATGTCCCTGGCCGAAGAACTGATCGATGGCCTGGGCGGCGCGGACAATGTCGAGGCGTACGGCAAGGCCAGCATCGTCGGAGTGAACGGCGAGCTCGAACACGGCGCCGTGTGGCATGAAGCAGGCGGCTGGGCAATGCGTGAGTCCCTCGGCAACCCCAAGGCGATCGTCCCCTCGGCAAAGGCGGTGGCCGCCACCGGGTATCGGCTGATGGTCCCATTGCACTACGTCCACGCAGCCTATGTGCGTAGTCACTACAACGTGGTCGAGGTCGGCATCCAGGACGCACCACGTCCGGACGAGATCCTGTTCGCTCTCGCCATGTGCGATGGCGGCCGCATCCACGCGCGACTGGGTGGACTGTCCAAGGACGATGTCTCAGTCCACGACGGACAGCGCTGACCCACTGAACTGCCCTCGACGAAAGAGTCTGCTCGTGCCCTCCAACGAATCGGCCTATCGGCCTACCCTCTCTCATTTCGGCGTGTTCTGCCGCAACCTCGATGTGATGGTCGACTTCTACACCTCCGTATTCGGCATGGTCGAGACCGACCGCGGCGAGGGGCACACGATGCCGTTTACGATTGCGTTTCTCTCGGGGAATCCCGCGCAGCATCATCAGTTGGCGCTTGCCTCCGGACGCGGTCTGGATGCCCCGAGCACCGTGATGCAGCTGTCCTTCAAGGTCGCGACCATCGATGACCTCCGGGAGGCATGGTCGAGAGCCGAATCTGCCGGGGCCGGCAAACTGCGCGGCCTCAATCATGGAAACGCGCTGTCGATCTACTTCTCCGATGTCGAGGACAACACTGTCGAGGTCTATCTCGATACACCCTGGTATGTGACGCAGCCGCATGCCGATCCCCTCGACCTCAGCGTTGCCGACGCGCAGATCTGGGCGGAAACCGAACGGGTCTGCCGACTGGATCCGACCTTCGCCACCGTCGAGGAATGGCAGCGGCGGCAGTTCGGCGAACAGTCATGACCGAACCCGAACGCACCCGACCGGCGCAAGCCGGAAGAGATTACGACGCAGACGTTCTCATCGTGGGCATGGGACCCACCGGCGCCGCCCTGGCTGGCCTGCTCGGCCAGCACGGCATTCGTACGGCGGTATTCGACAAACTGCCGGGACTCTACCCACTACCGCGTGCGGCGGGCATGGACCACGAGGTCATGCGAATTGCGCAAGAGTTGCAGATCGCCGAGGCTTTGCAGCGGCATGTCGTGCCCTACCGTGCCAGCGAATACCACGGGGTCGACGGTCAGGTCATCAAACGGCTGGACTCACCGCCTCCACCGCATCGACTCGGCTGGGATCCGATGTACGCCTTCGACCAGCCGGCCTTCGAGAATCTCCTGCGCGAACGGGTCGCCGCTCTGCCATCGGTCACGGTCTCGCTGGGATGTACCGTCTCCCGCATCGGACAGGACGAAGAACACGCGTGGGTCGATGTACAGCGGGCCGACACGACAACTATCGAGCGGGTCACCGGACGCTATCTCGTCGGCTGTGACGGCGGGTCCAGTCCGGTTCGTCAAGCTCTCGGAATCACCTTGACCGACCTCGAGTTTCACGAAGACTTCCTCGTCGTCGACGCGATCGTCGGCGACGAGGCACTGTCACGGCTGCCCGCGACACAAGTCCAATATTGTGAGCCCGAGCGCCCGTCCACGTTCGTCGTCCTTGCTGGGCACCATCGCCGCTGGGAGATCATGCTGAATCCCGGTGAGCTCGTGCCCGGAGCGGTCACCGACGCTGAGGCATGGCCATTTCTTGAGCGCTGGATCAAGCCCGGCGACGCCGAATTGTGGCGCTCGGCCGCCTACACGTTCCACGGTCTCGTCGCCGACCAATGGCGAAGCGGCAGAATACTTCTCGCCGGTGATGCGGCGCACATGACGCCGCCTTTCATGGCCCAGGGAATGGCACAGGGCATGCGCGACGCGCAAAATCTGGCATGGAAACTGCGGCACGCCCTCATGGCTCCGACGGCCGTGCCGGACTTACTCGACAGCTACCAGCTCGAGCGCCGGCCGCATGTCATCGCCACCACCGGCCACACCATCGACCTCGGCCGGGTCATCTGCGAACGAGACTTCAACAAAGCCCGCGCACGAGACATCGAGCTCCGCGGCGCAGACGACACCGCAGTACCAGTCACGTACCGATCGACCTTCCTCCCACCGCTGGCCGACGGCCTGATCGCGACACACACTGCTGGCGCAGGTCAGATTCTCCCGCAGCCGCGGGTACTGGTCCCAGGAGGCGGCTCCGTCTTGCTCGACGAGCAGAGTGGATGTGGTTTCCGTGTAATCACCAGCGCGGAAGTGAACCCCGACGACATCGCCGCATTGACGAAATCGATTGCGCCACTCGATGGCTCGGTAATTCGACTACTCCCTCGCAATTCGGTCCCCACCGAAGAGCCGTGCACCGTCATCGAAGCGGACAACCTCCTGACCTCCTGGTTGACGGACCTGAACCGAACGATCGTCATCGCCCGCCCCGACCACATCGTCTACGGCACGGCAGCAAGTACCGACGAATGCCAGACGCTCATCGCCGAACTACTCACCCACCTCGGTTCCCACATGGAGTCGCGGCACGGATAGGCGACAGACCGAGCTGCGGCTGACGGGGACACGATGCCCGACAGCAGCCACCGTGGTAGTCAACGGTCAGTGCCGCGCCCACGAACGGCACCGACCTTCGGCGGGAGCGACTAGCGCAAGAGTCGATGCTGTTCGGGTTCAGGTGCCACCGCAGATGAAACGTAGGTGGGCCGGCCGACACGCAGGTATGTCGCGGCCAGCACGCCACTGCTGGTCATCCGGGACTCGGTGAGCCGGAAGGCGGCAGGAGCGGAGAGCCCGTCGAGCAGCCGCCTGCCCTGATTCAAAACGACCGGGTAGATCAGGAACTGATGTTCGTCGACGAGACCATGTGCCAGGACAGTCTTGACCAACTGCCCGCTGCCATGCACCTGCAACTCGTTGCCGGGGAGCTGTTCGAGGGCCACGATCTGGTCGACGACATCGGTGCCGAGCAGCGTCGGACTGTTCCTCTGCATTGCGACGAACGACAAACCCGCAGTTGGACGGCGTTTCGATACGACGAAACCACTGAAACCACGCTTCCTTGCGGGTGCGTCTCTGCTGGTCTGGAGCTCGTCGCCCTCGCGGTGGGATGGCCGGCGGAAGTTCCGTAAAGGCCGGCACCCGGTTCACCGACTGGTGCGGGCCTCAGCCGTGCACCTGGTCCCCATACGTCCACGGCTATCGCCCCCGAAAGTCGTAGGCCGATCAACTCGGGGCGGCAAGCCCGGACCTGCTGCGGGAGATGCTTGCCTCGTTCATCCAGACGATGATGAGCGCCGAGGAACCGGCACTCGAGGATTCATTACGTGTGGACGGCCGAGGAATCCGAGTACATCCGCCACCCTCAGGACACCGCATCCATCAGATTCCGTTTGAATGGTGATCACCGAAGCCAGCCGCAGCCCGCACTCGAGACAAGCCCGGATCATCAACGCCTCGCCCTCACGCCGTCCCGTGACGTCACCGACGGACCATGGGGGCTGGTGTGGTGTGTGAGGGTCCATAAGGAGTCCTGCGCTGGTCGCGTCGGCAATGTGTGAGGTGAAGCCTGACACTGGGCATGCACCGACACATCGGTAGTCCTCCCGGGCAAGTACCTATTTCCAGCCCGCACACGGCGATCGCAAACCAGGCTCGCAGTGCCGGACAAGGCGCCCTTCGACAGATCCTCGTCCCGATACTCGGCGGCGAGCCTGACCCAGTCCCGCACGGTGGCCAGCATCACCGCATCCAGCAGGATCGTGAACCACGATTCCATGGCGGCGTTGTCCGCGCACGCGCCCCCCGCCCCATCGAGCCGCGTAGTCCGTTGTCTGACAAGAGTTTACAGAACTTCCGGGAGCGAAATCGGCTTGGGGGCCGCGATCCGAATATACGATCCTGCCGACCAGCGACCGCAGCGCAATGGCATTGCGCAGCACCGAGCACGCCAGCGCAGCGATGCTGTGGGAAATCACCGCCCGGGCCGGCCTCCCGACCATCGTCGGACCGATCCGGGAGTGGCTGCTTGTGCTGCCGGGCGACACAGGCATCTTTACCGGTTACGGTGCAGGTACCACGGTTTCGGGCCGAGGCACCCTCATCTGGCCGAGTGGATCGACCGAGGGTACTGGGTCGCCGCCGAGTCAGGGCTCCCCAGCCTCAGGTCGGCGTTGTTCAACGGCCCAGGCCGCGATCTGCGCCCGGGAAGTGAATCCGAGTTTGGTCAGGATGTGCTCGACATGCCCCTGCGCGGTCCGCTGCGAGATCACCAGACGGGCCGCGATTTCCCTATTGGTCAGCCCGTCGGCCACGAGGGCGGCGACCTCGTGTTCCCTCTTGGTCAGTTGCGCCGACTGGCCGGGAGCACGGACCACCGGCTTGGGTTGTTCCCTCAATGCGTAGGCGATAGCCGCGTCGAGGTCCAGTGACGCGCCTTCGCGGTACGCTGCCTCGAACGATCGTCGGCCGAGTACCCGACGTGCCGCTCGCTGGTGTTCCTCGTGATAAACGACGAGGTCGGGGTACAGCACCGAGGAGCTGGCCGACAGTCGTACCAGTATTTCCGCGGCCCCCATCAGTACTGTGGATCGCCGGGCGTCGTCCTTATCGTGGGCAATCCACGCCATTATTTCCAGGCAGATCGCCGCCACCAGCGGGTCCTGCCTTTGTCCAGCCAATCGGATCCCCCGGCTCAGCTGTCGCAACGCACGGTCGTGATCACCTTGGCGCCACGCCCCGAACGCCATCGACCACAGGGCGTACGACTGATATACCGATTCGCGGTGTGATTCGGCGATCGCAAGCAGCTTTTCCTGGGCGTCGTGGGCGCGCTGGAATTCTCCGGCCAGTTCGTATGCCCATCCGAGCGGGAGAAGCATCGAAACCTCCATCACGAGGTCGGCTTTCCCGCTGAACATCGTCAAGGCTGCTTCCAGACGAGCACACGCGCGCGCGTGGTCGCCGCCGAAGAGCGTACAGAGACCGTCGGCCGAGGCCGCGAATGCCTCGATAACGGGGTTATGGGTCTTGTCGGCGAGGGCTTGTGCTTCCGCGGCCAGGGCGGCTGCTCCCGACCGGTCGCCCAATATTTCGGTCAGCAGGCAATCCCAGCGCAGGGCCGTGGCCCGCAGCGCTGTCAGGTTTCCCGAACCGCTGGCGAGGGCGCGATCGAGCCAGAGTTTTCCCTCGCTGATCTGGCCTCGGGCAAGCC
The DNA here is from genome assembly GCF_015354405.1 of Nocardia sp. BSTN01. Lineage (GTDB taxonomy): Bacteria > Actinomycetota > Actinomycetes > Mycobacteriales > Mycobacteriaceae > Nocardia. The sequence goes on from NZ_JADKYP010000003.1 coordinate 337,811, forward strand.
AGAACGGGGTCAGGGCTGCCGTGAACGACAACGCGGTGTCGGACGGTGCGGTGTCGTGGCTCTGACAGGATTCCAACGCCTCCCGAAGATTCGCCTGTTCGCGGTCCAGGCGCGCGATCCAGTCGAGCTGCCGGGAACTGATCCATCCGTCGTAGGCGTCGCGGGCCAGGTGTAGGTACCAGTCTCGGTGCCGGCGACGCAGATCTGTGTACTCGCTGTACTGCTCGAGCTTGTCCCGGCCGTATTCGCGCACCGTTTCGAGCATTCGAAACCGCACCCCGGAACCGGACTCCTCTCGGATGAGAACGGACTTCTCTACCAGGGCGGTCAGCACGTCGAGCAGGTCCCCCGGGGCGATGTCGCACCGGCACACCTGTTCGGCGGCGTCGAGTTCAACGCTCCCTGCGAATACCGCCAGCCTGGCCCACACAAGCTGTTCGGTGGGTGTACACAGGTGGTAGCTCCAATCGATGCACCACCGCAGGGTTTGCTGCCGGGTCGGCGCGGTCCGGCTGCCGCGAGTGAGCAGCTCATAGCGGTCGGCCAGCCGCTGCAGGATCTGTTGCGGCGACATCGCCCGCAGACGCGCCGCGGCCAGTTCGATCGCCAGCGGCAACCCGTCGAGACGCCGGCAGATCGCACCTACCGTGTCCGCATTGTCCTCGGTGAGCTCGAACCCCGGCACAGACGCCGTCGCACGATCGGCAAACAGCGTGACGGCGTCGTAGCTGGACACCCCTTGAAGTGACAGCTCGTGTCCTGGGCCTGAAGCCGTCAGCGGCGGCACCTGCAGCACTGCTTCCCCGGCGATGCCGAGCGCTTCACGGCTCGTAGCGAGGATTCGCAGTCCCCCGCACGCGCGCAGTAACATCTCGGACAGGCCAGCGACCGCGTCGATGACCTGTTCGCAGTTATCGAGTACGAGCAGCAGCTCTCGCGATGCAAGGAACTCGGTCAATGCCTGGGGCACAGTCTGCCCCGGACGCGCATGCACTCCCAAAGCCCCCGCCACCATCTCGGCCACCAGGGATCCCTCACGCAGCTCCCCCAACGCAACCAGCCAAACCCCATCGGCGAACGCCCGCCGCGAACCCGCAGCGACCCGCAACGCCAACCGGGTCTTGCCCACACCACCGATTCCAGTCAACATGACCAATCGCGAGCTCGACAGCAGTGCCCGAACCGCGGCAACCTCGGTTCGCCGGCCGACGAAGCTGGTCAGCTCCAGCGGAATATCCCCCTTCCCACCAGGCGACATGCCAGCCGCTATGGGAGGCTGGCGGTGCACCGGCAAGGGACCGGTGGTCAGCGGGACCGGCGCCGCAACAGTGCCCTCGCGCCGCTGAACATACGGTTCGGCACGCAGTGCCATCTCATCGACCGCACACCCGCACTGAGATTGAAGCCGTTGTAGTTCCTCGCCGAACTCCGCCGCCGACGGCCGCTCGCGCGGATCCCGCGACATCGCACGCTCAACCACGGTGCACACGACATCGTCGATGCCGCTCTCGCGCAGATCCGGGACCGGCTGACTCGTGATCCGCAAGAACTGCGCCACCAGTTGCTCACCACTGCCGCGTTCGAACGCCGCATGCCCGGTCAACGCACAAAACAGCGTCGCACCCAGCCCATACACGTCCGCAGCCGGCGTAGGCGGATCCCCGGACAGCACCTCCGGCGCGGTAAACGCAGGCGACCCGGTGATCGTGCCCGTGGCAGTGGTGAAACCACCGGCAATGTGTGCGATTCCGAAATCGGCCAGTGCCGGCTCACCGTAGTCCGTGAGCAGAATGTTCGCCGGTTTGACATCTCGATGCAGGATGCCGAGCCGGTGCGCGGCGTCGAGCGCGCCAGCGATCTTCAGCCCCAGCCGCAGAACCTCCTCGACGGTGAGTGGACCATGGCGGCGGATTCGTGCATCGAGCGAATCCTGAGGGTGATACTGCATCACCAAATAGGGCCGACCGGCTTCGGTGACACCAACCTGCAGCACGTTCACGATATTCGGATGCCCGGTCAGCCGGCCCATTGCCCGCTGCTCACGCAGGAACCGCTGCCGATTCTCCTCGTCGAGCTCCCCGGTGAGCACCTTCACCGCAACCACACGATCCAGATCGGGCTGCCTGCACCGGAAGACCACGCCGAACCCGCCACGCCCGACCTCGTCCGCATCGACGAACCCCGCCACCCGCAGTTCCGCGGCCACCATCGGAACCACATCACGGCGTGTACCCAGCAGGTCGTCCTCAACCATCGTCACTTCGATCCCTCAGATCGCGACTATCCCCAGGGACACAGCGCCACACCGGTGACCTCACGACAGGAACACCCCAACGATACAACGATCACCTAATCCGCTCAGGCGCCGATTTGCCATTCTGAATCGCCCGGTGAGTCCGAAGACTTCTAATTTGGGCGGTACTGGCCAGCAACGAGTCCGGCGGCGGCGAAGATGCCGCGATGAGCCGCAGTGGCGTCGACCGTTACGCCAGTCACCGTCTGCGGCCAGCCGGCCGCGGGCACGGACGTACGGGCGATGTCGTAGATCTGCTCGCCGACCCGTCCGACGCAGCCCCAGATGACGTCCTCGACCTCGGCCGGGTCGATGCCCGTGCGGCCGGTGCCGACACTCTGCTGGGCAGCACGGCCCCCGATGCACGGATGGGGTTCGGCCAGACCGTCACCAGCGGATCTCGCATCGAACTCGACACCGCATTCCACGGGTTCGGCCGTGCACTTACAGGATCGCCGCTGTTTCGACTACCCGTGCCTGCCCTGCGGCTGACGGCCGGGCCGTGGGACATCGAGGTGCTCGAAACTGCGGGGATCAGGAGTATCCCCGGCATTCGCGAGTTGATCGAGACATCGGCCTATATCGTCAGCCCCAGCTCCGATCACGTCGGGCTTCGCCTCACCGGACCAGTACGCCACCCGCACGACACCGCCGAGATCGTGTCGCACGGAGTTCCCATCGGGGCGTTGGAGATCCTGCACGCGGACGAACTCATCGTCCTGGGCCGGTACCGAAGCCTGACCGCGGGCTACCCCATCGTCGGCGTTGCCACACAGACCTGCCTGCCGCTTCTCGGGCAGGCCGGACCCGGGCGCGAGCTGCGATTCCGCTGGGTAGATCGAGACAGTGCGGTCCACCGAATCGCCGAACGGGCCGCCGAGCTGCGCGCCCTCGAGCGCGCAATCCCAGTTCGGTGGTGCCAGGTATTCCAGTGCATAACCGGCGCCGACGGGGGTTACGCGGGCGATGCCGGGTGAGTCGATGTTCACCTGCAGGCCACCGAATTCGAATGTGGCATGGTGGCGGCCACTCGACACCAAACGCATGGGACTCCGTGTTAGTGCACGCATAAACGTGCATCTTCGATAGAAGACAATCTCTCTATCGAAGAACGATCCACCGATCCTCCCACCACCGAGAAAGCAGCGTCCGGCCTGTCACGCAGGGTGGAGGACAATCGCCTCTCCCGGTTCGGCCGGCGAGAGGAGACCGATATGGATCGGTGGCGGCGGGAGGCCCTGCGGTCGGCCAACAGCGGACTGCGCAACCAGGTCGAGCGGTTGCTCGACTCCTACGAGCAACAGCACTCCCGGTTCGCGGAGATCAATCAGCAGCTGGAAAACGTTCGCGTGCAAGCCGATTCCGCCGACCGCTCGGTCACAGCGACCGTCGACGCCGGCGGCGAACTCACCGATCTGTCGCTGTCGGCCGCCGCGCTGCGCAAGCCGGCGGCGGAACTCGTCCGCACCATCGTGGAGGCGACACAGGAGGCTGCCCGCCGGGCTCGCAGGCAGAGCGAGGCGGCCGCGGCGTCGGTCGCGGCCGACCTGGACGACCAACCCGACCTCTCCGACATTCTGGATGAGTCGCCGACACTCCGGGACATCCGCGAATTCTTCCGGGGAACCGACAGGTCGGCGGGCGGAGCTGTGCCGTAGCCGAGTCCGGCAGACCACGGAACCGGTGACCGGCTCGTGGCGTCCAAACAACCGTGGGGAGCATTATCGAGTTCATCGATGCGCGGTTGCGCGAGGACGAACATACGGCGCGGGCCGTCGACGGAGAACGGCGGGCGTGGCGGGAGGTGCTGGCCAAGCGGCTCATCGTCACGCTGGCACAGCTGCCGGACGGGGGCGGCCGGGAGGATCGGTTGTTGCGGTGCGTCGCGCTGTGCTGGGCCGACCATGCGGACTATCAACCGGAGTGGATCCTCTAGTTCCGCTCGGCGGGTCCGCGGTTAGGCTCGACGGCATCCGTTCGCGATCGGGAACCGATATGGCCGACTACGCACATACCGACCACGCCAGTAAGGGCCGCGCCGAGAAGGCGCGACGGCTCGCGGCTTATCTGTGGCAGCGCGGGGTCTCCGGCGCCGAACTCGCGACCGTCCCGGCGGCCACTCGCCGGAAACTCGCGCGCGCAGCCGGCACCAACCCGCCGAGTACCGACGAGACCTGGACGCAGGTCGCTCAGCTGCTCGACGAGAAGGACGCATGGGCCACGCGCAACCCGAATCATCCTGCCGCACAACGCGATCACACGGACGAGAAGATTCTGTGGATCAAGCCGCCGGTGACGCCCTGGCTCGCCGACGAGGGAAACCCGCCGCGCACCACCCTTGACAGCAAGAAGTGAACTGGAGTTCACTTCTTGGGTGACCGACGACGCGCACCACTCCGGCACCCGCCCCGCGGCCTGGCGCGAGGACCTGACCAGCGGCGAGGACTCGCTGTTCGCCGACCGTCCGGAACCGGAGCAGGGCCCGGCCTACCGCACCCTCACCTACGAAGTGACCGGCCGCATCGCCCGCATCACGTTCGACCGTCCCGAGCACGGCAATGCCATCACCGCCGATACTCCGATCGAACTCGCCCACGCGGTCGAACGCGCCGATCTGGATCCGCGCGTGCACGTGATGGTCGTCTCGGGGCGCGGCAAGGGATTCTGCGGCGGCTACGACCTCTCGATCTTCGCGGAGAACGGCCTGTCCCCCACCGTGTCGGCCCAGCCCACGACCGGAACAGTGCTCGACCCGGTGGTGCAGGCGCGCAACCACAATCCTTGGGGCACATGGGATCCCATGGTCGACTACCAGATGATGAGCCGATTCAACCGCGGCTTCTCCAGCCTGCTGCACGCGAACAAGCCGACGGTCGCCAAGCTGCACGGCTTCGCGGTCGCGGGCGGCACCGATATCGCCCTGTTCTGCGATCAGATCATCTGCGCCGACGACACCAAGATCGGCTATCCCCCCACTCGGGTATGGGGCATTCCGGCGGCCGGTATGTGGGCGCATCGGCTCGGTGACCAGCGCGCCAAGCGGTTGCTGTTCACCGGTGACTGCCTCAGCGGCAAGCAGGCCGAGGAGTGGGGCCTGGCCGTCGAGTCCTGTCCGGGGGACGAACTCGACGAACGCACCGAGCAACTGCTGGAACGGATTTCGCGCATGCCGATCAATCAGCTGATCATGGCGAAATTGGCACTCAACAGCTCACTGCTGGCCCAGGGCGTCGCGAACTCGGGCATGGTGAGCACCGTGTTCGACGGGGTCTCCCGGCACACGCGCGAAGGGTATGCGTTCCAATTGCGTTCGGCCACAGTCGGCTTCCGGGAAGCGGTGCGTGAACGCGACGAACCGTTCGGCGACTGGAAGCGGGCGCAATTCGACCGGTCGGATGGCGCCGAAGACAGGTGAATGCCGCATCCGGGACGAAACCACCCGAGTATCGAACCGGCGGCGACGACTTCGGAGCCTCGGTACCGAAAACTCGGACGACAATCCGGCGTTCGTCTCAATCCGCGTGCGCAACGTCACCGATCGCCGGCGGCATATCCGATTCGCGCTCGGCACGCGCACTCACCTTGTCCGCCAGCGATCGCACCGCCCGCGCCTCCGCGTCGGTCAACTGATCGACGAACAGCCGCCGCACCAAGTCGACATGCCGGGGCGCGGCCTGTTCGAGCGCCCGGCGACCGGAGTCGGTGAGGCAGATCAGCCGTCCGCGCGCATCGTCGGCGGCCGGGCTGCGGACCACCAGCCCCCGCTTGTCCATCCGCGCCAGATGCTTGGACAGCCGGCTCTTGTCCCAGCAGATCTGCGCGGCGAGGTCGCGGGCGCGCACGCTCCCCTCGCGCGCGTCGGACAGCGCCACCAGGATTTCGTAATCGGAGACCGACAGTCCGTCGCGGGCCAGCCCGGCGGCCATCGCGGCGTCGAGCCGCTGACGCAGCCTGATGTACGCAGACCAGGTTTGTTGCTCCTGTTCGTCCAGCCACCGCACCATGGGAATGATCCTACCGAGTTATTGGTTGACATGGACACCAACCGGCCTAGGAGGACATCATGCCCGCGATCACCGTCGACGACATCCTGGTGCTGCCGCGACTGCCCCGCCCGGAGCAGACCATGCGACAGCGGCCGGTCCGGACCGTGACCACCGCCCACAAACAACTCGAGGGCGCCGGATTCGAGGTGCGCCGGCCGTTCCCGAGCCTCGACGTGCGCACCGCCGACCCGTTCATCCTGCTCGACCACATGGGCCCGGTCGCCTACGAGCCCTACCAGGCCAAGGGCGCCCCGTGGCATCCGCACCGCGGTTTCGAAACCGTCACGTACATGATCGACGGAACCATGGTTCACCACGATTCCAACGGCGGCGGCGGAACGATCGCCGAGGGCGACACCCAGTGGATGACCGCCGGCTCGGGCATCCTGCACGACGAACTTCCCGCGGAGGAACTGGTGATCTCGGGTGGCGTCTTCCACGGCGTGCAACTGTGGGTCAACCTGCCGCGGTCGCTGAAGATGGCGGACCCGCGTTACCAGGATCTACGAGCGAGCGAACTGACACTGGTCACCTCCCACGACGGCGGCGCACTCGTCCGCATCATCGCCGGCAATGTCGGCGGATACGAAGGCCCCGGCTCGACCTACACGCCCATCGCCTACGCGCACACCTCGATCAGTCCCGGCGCGCGGCTGGAAACGCCGTGGCCGCAGGAGTTCACCGCGATGGCCTATGTATTGGCCGGCAGCGGCACCATCGGCGACGAGGGCCGCACCCTCACCGAGGGACAACTGGCGGTACTCGGCCACGGCGAGGCCGTCGCGCTGACCGCCGACGACCGCCAGGAAGGCCCCACCGGTCAATTCGAGGTATTACTGCTGGGCGGCGCGCCGATTCGGGAACCGGTCGTGCAATACGGCCCGTTCGTGATGAATTCCAAACAGGAAATCATCGACGCCGTAACCGATTTCGAGGCCGGACGAATGGGACATATTCCGGCGGAACATATGACGGGCCGCCGCCTGGGTGAATAAGCGGCTCTCGGCCGTGCGGTTGACAACGGCGGTCGCCATCAGAACAGTAGACTCGGCGGTTCCGGCCCTGCCACCGCGGGGAGTGCGGCCGGTCCGCCGTATCAACCGCAGCTGACATCGAGGAATACATGAACGTTCGCAGGCTAATCGTGACCGGCGCGGGCTTGATCACCCTCGCCGCCCCGATCGTCTCCACCGCCCCGTCCGCCCTGGCCGACGGTTTCGTCCCCACCGGTTCCGCCGGTACCGGATCGTCCGGTATCGACGACGCCATCGGCGCCACCGGCTCGGCAGGGCTGACGCAGACGGGTTCGGCGGGAGGCACGTTCAAGAACTGTGACGAGGCCCGGGCGGCGGGTCGCGCCCCGCTGTTCCGTGGTGAGCCCGGCTATTCGCCGCACCTGGATCCCGACGGCACCGGTATGGCCTGCCCGACCGTCTGATCCGCGCGGTAATCGCCGCAGACGACAAAGAACCCGGTGTGACAGTGTCACACCGGGTTCCGTCGTTTCTGCGGCGTCAGCGGCGGAAGATCTTGATCAGCACCAGCACGCCGACCAGAGCACCCGCGCCGATCAGGCTGTACTTCACCTTCGGCTCGTTCACCTTCGCCACCACGGCCTTCTTGGTGTTGTCGGCGATCCGCTGCGGGTCCGCCCGCACCGCGAGCTCGTCGAGTGTGCCCGCGAGCCGGTTGCGCGCGGCTTCGATCTCCCGCTCGATGTGCTCGGTATCCCTCGCCACATTGTCTCCTGTTGTCGTTCCGGTAGGTCGCTGGCCGTCGAGTCTATCCGCCGCCGCCGATGTCGCGTCCGTTGTCACATCGGTGAGCTACCGTGCTGGCATGACCGATACCAAAAAACTCGGCCCCGGCGACTCCGCGCCGGATTTCACGCTTCCCGACGCCGACGGTAAGCCGGTGTCGCTGGCGGACTACCGCGGCCGCAAGGTGATCGTCTACTTCTACCCGGCCGCCAGTACGCCCGGCTGCACCAAGCAGGCGTGCGACTTCCGCGACAACCTGGCCGAGTTGAACGAGGCCGGCCTCGACGTCCTCGGCATTTCGCCCGACAAACCCGCGAAACTGGCGAAATTCCGGGACAACGAGAAGCTGACCTTCCCGCTGCTGTCCGATCCCGAGCGCGAAGTGCTCCAGGAATGGGGCGCGTACGGCGAGAAGACGATGTACGGAAAGCGCATCACCGGCGTCATTCGCTCCACCTTCCTGGTCGACGAGCACGGTGTGATCCAGGTGGCGCAGTACAACGTGCGCGCGACCGGGCACGTGGCGAAGTTGCGGCGCGACCTGTCGGTGTAGCGCGGACGCGACGGACGAGACGAGGGGTCCGGGACGATCGTCCCGGGCCCCTCGTCGGTGCTTCGCGGCGTTCAGTCGCGCTGCGGCATCATCGCGACCATCCACCGCAGTGTCAGCCGCCAGTGGTTGTCCCACCACTCGTTGAATTCGGCGGTGCCGAGCTGCGGCGGCGCCGACTCGCCCGGAAACAGCAGCGAGCCGTTGGGCGCGCCGACGGGTTCGGTCGGAGCGGGAATCACCGACTTCGACTGCGGCTCCGGCGAATCCGGCTGCGGCGCCTCCTTCGCCAGGCGCTTCGGCTCACTCGCCGGATCCGAACCTCGCACGCCCAGCCAGGACGCCCCGTCCGGACCCCAGCCGGCCGAGGCCGGATCGGCGTCCGACGGATCCGGCGCGGCATGCCGCGGCCCCGACGACGGCTGGTCGGCGGGACCGTCGACCGGCAATTCCGGAATCGAATCCACTGCGGGCAGACCGGGTTCCGGGCGGGCGTGGCGCGGACCCCGGCTCGGCTGCGCGTTGCGGGCGTCGGCGAGGCGGGTGGTGGCATCCGAGCGCGGATGGTCGGCGAGCTCGTGCACGCCGCCGATGGTCAGACCGCCGGCCAGCACGCTCGCCGCGGCGACCACCGCGACCGAATTGCGTGACACCCGTGCGCGTTCCCCCGCCCCCGCGACGAAAGCCTCCGGCTGCACCACGAGCGCCGCACCGATCGCCGATCCCGCCGTGGCGACGGCACACGGGATCACCGGCGCGTTGAAGCCCGCCGACAACACTGCCGCGACTCCCGGATGCCCGGCGGCCGAACCGATCGCGACGACCGCGCTGGGCCGCACGCCCGCCGCATCCAGCTGATCCCACGCGGCCGCGATACCCAGCCGCACCGAATCCTCGGAGACGAAACCGGCGGCGGTCGCCGTGGCCGCGACCACCCGGTCGCGATGCGGTGAAATCAACGAGAAGCCTTGATATCCCGGCGTCAGCTCGCAGATCAGCAGATGGTCGAATTCGCTCGCCCACGTCATCGCGCGGGCCAGCGCCAGATGCGCCGACTTGGCCGAGACCAGCGAGGCCTCGTACCACGGCCCGGACGCCAATCCGGTGACGACCGCCCGCCGGCCCGCCGCATCGCGATAGGTGACCGCCGCCCCGGCGATCTCGTACTCCGCCCCGATCTCCGCGGCGAGTCCGTCCAGCAGCGATTCGATCAGTCCGGGCAGTCCGGCCGGCGCCGCGGCGCCGAGTTCGGCCATGTGGTGCGCGAGCACCCGGTCGGTCAATTTTGCGCTTCCGTCGCGCAGGGCCACCGCGTCCACGCAGTCGCGAGCGATCGAAGCTCCGAGAGTCACCACAGGTCGAACCACCACAGATCAAGCCTTCCGTGTGCAGGAACCGCGCCGGAGAAGCTGCGCCGAGCAGCGGTTCAACGCCGCAGCGGGAACGATCGACAATCGCCACACCCCCGCTGATGTAGATCTACTCGGTATGTGTTCGTCACCACATTCGGCGTGGATGGGTTATGAATCGGACCGAATCGCGGGTACGGAAGTCGGCACCGTGTGTCATCCGCGTGTCGCTACCGCTAGCCTGGTGGATGTGGTGGAAGCGCGCACGGCACCGAGGTCGAACCGGCGTCCTGATCCGGCGTTGGAGCTGCAGGACGACCCACAAGAGTTGATGCCGCGCCGGCGGCCCACCCAGGAACGCAGCAAGCGCAAATTCGATGCGCTGCTGCAATCGTCGCGCGAACTACTGGTCGAGGTCGGATTCGAATCGTTCACCTGCGAGGAGGTCGCCGCGCGCGCCGAGGTGCCGATCGGCACGCTGTATCAGTTCTTCGCCAACAAATACGTGATCGTCTGCGAATTGAATCGCCAAGATCTGGTGGCCGTCTCCCAGGAACTCGCCGACTTCCACGGCGAAATTCCGTCGATGGACTGGCTGCGGCACATGAACAAGCTCGTCGACCACCTCGCGGAACTGTGGATGACCGATCCGTCGCGGCGCGAGGTGTGGCTGGCCATGCAGTCGACCCCGTCGACCCGCGCCACCGGCGCCATCCACGAGAAGGAATTCGCCGAAGCGGTCCAGCAGATGCTGCGGCCGCTGATGCCGCGCACCCCGCGCGGGCGCCGCTCGATGATGGCGCAGGTGCTGGTGCACGTGGTGTATTCGATGCTGAACTTCTCGGTACAGGACGGCCTCAGCCACGAGGCGGCCGTGGCCGAACTCAAGCGGCTCATGGTCGCGTACCTGTTGATCGCGGAGAAGGAATCGCGCACCGGACAACGCGATACGACGGCCTGATCGCGCGCGACCCGTACCCGTCGCCGACCGGACTTTCCGTCGCTCCGACGAAGGGCGGAACCGGCGACGTGTGAGCGAGACGTCGCCGGTTCCGGCCTTCGCAGGAGCGACGGGCCGACTCGGGCTACCGGAGCAGGTACCGCCTCAGGGGTTTTCGATCAGATCGGCCAATTCGCCCGGATCCTCGAGGACGACCATCGCGGCGGCCGTATCGCCGTCGTGCGTGATCGACAGGTGCACCCGCACCCGCGGCAGGAATTCCGCCGCCAATCCGTGCAGTTTGATGCTGGGCCGGCCCCAGGCGTCGTTCACCACTTCGATGAGCGGATACGGATTGTCACCGATCTGCGGACGGCGGGCGAACCGGGAGGTGGCCCATGCTTTGAGCACGGCCTCCTTGGCCGCCCACCGCGCCGCGAAACTGCGGGCCGGATCGGTGCCCTTGCTCTGACAGTAACGCCGCTCACCCGCGGTGAAACTCTCCCGGAGCATGGTGGTTCCGGCCCGTTCGAGCTGTTCGGCGAAATCGGAGATGGTCACCAGATCCAGGCCGATACCGAGGATGGTCATGAATCCGCAGCCTACGGATTCACCGAGCCATCATCGGTATCGGCGGATCGTTACCCGGGAGTTGTTACTTCCCGGGCCCGATCTCCCTACTTCTCGGCCTCCCGGTTACCGGCCAGTTCGCCTGTGCCGCAGGAACCGTGGGCCAGATACAGCCCCTCGGCGCCCAGGCGGGCCTCCGCCGAGAGCAGCACGTCGGCCTCGAGCTGACGGATCTGCTTGGCGGGAGTGCCGTCGCCACCGAGACGGCGGTCGGCGGGCCGCTCGTAGAGCGGTTCACCACCGCACATGGCCTCGACCAGACGCTGACGGCCGGCGAGCCGCCGTTCCTCGGCGCGGCGCAGGTAGTCGTCGCGCCGCTGCGGATCGAGCGCCGCGACGAAGGCCTGCGGATGCACGACCGCCAGCAGGCCCGACACGTGCCCGAACCCGAGCGAGGTCACCAGACCGGCCTTGAGCGCGAACCGATCCCCGAACCGCAGCGGCTGCCGCGGCCACACCAGATGCGGATACTCGGCCATCTTCTCGTCGACGCAATCGAGGCTGCGGTTCGGCGGAATCACACCCTGCTCCAGCACCTGGCACAGCCCGATCAGCTGGAACGCGGCCGCACCGCCCTTGGCGTGACCGGTCAGCGACTTCTGCGAAATCACGAACATCGGTGCGCCTTCGGAACGCCCCAGCGCGCCGGCCAGCCGCTCGTGCAGCTCCGATTCGTTGGGATCGTTGGCTGCGGTGGAGGTGTCGTGCTTGGAGATCACCGCGATCTCGTCCGGGGTCACCCCGAGCTTGCGCAGGTCGGCGGCCAGCCGCGATTCCGCACCGCCGCGGCCCGCGCCCAGCGCGCCCAGTCCGGGCGCCGGAATCGAGGTGTGCACGCCGTCGGCGAAGGACTGCGCGAACGCGACCACACCGAGCACCGGCAGGCCGAACTCCGCGGCGATGTCACCGCGGGCCAGCAGAACCGTTCCACCACCCTGGGATTCGACGAATCCGCCGCGACGCCGGTCGTTGGCCCGGGAGAAGTAGCGGTCGCTGATGCCCTTGGCGCTCATGGCCGCCGAATCCGCGGTCGCCGACATGTCACCGAAGCCGACGATGCCCTCGATGCCGAGATCGTCGTAACCACCGGCGACCACGACCTCGGCCTTGCCGAGACGGATCTTGTCGACACCCTCCTCGACCGACACCGCCGCGGTCGCACACGCCGCGACCGGGTGGATCATGCCGCCGTAGCTGCCGACGTAGGACTGAACCACATGCGCCAGTGCGACGTTCGGCAACGCCTCCTGCAGGATGTCGTTGGCCCGCGGCTCACCGAGTAGGTTGTCGATGTAGAGCGAGCGCATCGAGGACATGCCGCCCATACCGGTGCCCTGGGTGTTGGTCACCATCGCCGGGTGCACCCAGCTCATCAGCTCGGCGGGGCTGAAGCCGCTGGACAGGAACGCGTCCACGGTGCAGACGATGTTCCACAGCGCCACCCGGTCCACCGAACTCGCCATATCCGGCGAGATGCCCCAGCGGGTCGGGTCCCAGCCCTCGGGGATCTGACCGCCGACGGTGCGCGACAGCTTCGCCTTGCGCGGCACCCGAATCTCGGTGCCCGCCTGGCGAATCACCTGCCAGTCGCTCGAATCGGCGACGGGGCTGATCACGGTGTGCTCGGGGTCGGCGGCGTAGAACGCGCGGGCCTCGGCCTCACTGTTGACCACGAAGCTCAGATCTCGGTCGAGGAAGACCGAGGTGAGCAGCGGCGCGGCGTTGTCGATCATGGAGCCGTCGTCGCCGTAGCGGCGGATACCGCAGCGCTGCACCACGGCGTCGTGGTAACGCTCGGCCAGCTCCGATTCCTCGACGTATTCGCCGCTTTCGACGTCGTACCAGCCCGGCTTCGGGTCGTTCTCCCAGGTCACCAGACCGGTGGTCCACGCCAGTTCCAGGACGCCGGCCGCGGACAGTTCGTCGGCGACCTCCATCTCGAAGCGCGTGCGCGCGGAACCGCAGGGTCCGAGTTCACCGGCGCCGATGATTACGACCATATCGGCGAGATCGGCGGTGACGGCGCCCCATTCGGGAGTCGGCAGCGCCGAGGTGAGCGTCGGCGGCACCGGCAGCGCGGGGACCGTCGCGCGCTCGTCGTCGGCTACCGCCTCCGGCTCCCGCTCGACATCGTCGGCCAGCGCGGACAGGTCCAGCTTCGCCCCGGCCAGACCGCCGGTGAGGTCGATCTGCTGCGGACCGGTGGCGGTGACGGCGCGAGCCCGCGACGTGCACCACTTGAGCAGTTCGTCGGCCATCTCCTGCGTGGACCAGGTGTGCACGCCGGCCTTCTCCACGGCCGCGACCAGCGGATCGTTATGACCCATCAGGCCGGTGCCGCGCACCCAGCCGATCATCGCGTGCACCATGGTGACCCGCTGCGCCCACGACTTCTCCACCCGCCACTTGGCGATCACCGCGTCCAGCGCGGCCTTCGACTCGCCGTAGGCGCCGTCGCCGCCGAACATGCCGCGGTTGGGCGAACCCGGAAGCACCACATGCAGTTTCGCGTCCACGTCGTGGTCGGCGCCGAGGGCGGACAGACCGCCGATCAGGCGCTCCACCGACCACAGCAGGACCCGCATCTCCATTTCGGCGCGCGCCCCGGCATCGGCCAGATCGCCGGCCACCCGCGGGGCGGCGAACGGCAGCAGCAGCGTCGGGGTCATCGCGGGCTTCACGAGCACCTTCGCGCCACCGGCGTTGTCGGTCTGCTCGTTGCCGACCCAGTCGATCAGAGCGTCGATATCGGAGTAGGAGGCCATATTCGCCGGCACCACCCACAGCGCGGCTCCCGCGCGAGCGTGCTCGCGGTAGAGCTGCTTGTAGAAGGCGAGGCGGTCGTCGTCGAGCTTGGACGTGGTGAGGATGACGGTCGCACCCCCGGCGAGCAGCCGGCCCGCGATCGAGGCCGCGATGGACCCCTTGCTCGCGCCCGTGATCACCGCGGTGTCGGAGGACCAGACACCCTCGTCGGTGCTCAGGGCCGCCTCGGCGATCCGCTCATAGGTACGTGCCAGCACCGAACGCGCCTCGCCCATAGCGAGTTTGCGCCACCACTGCGCCTGTTCCGCAACGGCTTTACCAGCTCCGACGAAGCTGTCGACCGTGTCCTCGCCCGAGCCACCCAGCCACAGAGTGGCCAGATCCTCGCGGGCGGTGGCCCAGCGGTCGTCGATCAGCACGGCCTTGCGCGCGTCGAAGGCCGGAGCCACCAAACGCGGCCAGTCCGAACCCAATTCGGCCGAGACCAGGTCGACCAGCGATTCGTCGCTCGTCTCCGGCGCCGACACCTGATCGGTGAGGCCCAGTTGCTCGAGCACCACCCGGGCGGCGGTCGCCAGCACACCGTCGCGGCCGGTGATCTGCTCGGTGAATTCACCGAGCGCGGCCGCGTCGACCGTGGCGCCACCGCCACCACCGGCGGTTGGCAGCGCGACGCTGATTCCGCGACGCGCGGCCACGGCCTGCACGGCAGCGTCGATCGCGGCATCCACCGAAGCGCCGTCGCTCAACGCCCCGGAGACCAGGCCACCGAGATCCCCGCCGCGCACGCTGGCGCCCTCGCGGGTGCCCAGCGACACCTCGGCGGTGACGTGGTGGGCCCAGCCGTCGCCGAGCTGCCACACCTTCTTGACCCGATCGGTGATCGCCGCCGGGCGCTTACCCGAGGGACCGAACACCTTGCGCAGGTGGTCGCCGATGGCGTCGGACAGCACCGAGCCGAACGGCTTGTAGGTGCGGGCCAGCCGGTCGACGGTGGCCGACAGCGCGCCCATATCGGCATCGGCGGCGCCGTCGATCGCGCCCAGCGACAGCTCGGAACCGAGGTCGACCAGCAGCTGGTTGCGTCGCGAGGACACACCGTCGCACAGCGCCTCGATGGTGTCCACGGGACCGATCTGGTCCAGCCGCAGCTTGGTCCACAGCGCGATCAGCACGCGGGTCGCGTCGGCGGCGGTGAAGGTGATGTCGTCGGGGCGGGGACCACCGGAGGCGGCGACCGGAGCCGGCGCCGGGGCGGCCGCGGCGGCCGTCGCGGCCGGAACCGCGTCGGCCACAGTCTCTTCCGGCTCGTCCACCGGCGCCGGATCGGTATCGGTGGAGTACACCACGCCGGCCTCGCGCTCGATGTTGAGCACCTCGACCTTGGTGGCGGCGTACTGCGGCAGCTTCAGGGTGTTGCCCGCCAGATTCGCCACGGTCGGCGTCGCCGCCAGGCCGATCTCGACGAACCGCTCCACGCCGAGGCCACCGCGTCCGGTGTCGGTGAACAGCAGATCCTGGGTCTCGATCCAGCGCACCGGGCTGGCGAACTGCCAGGCCAGCAGCTCGATCAGCACCACCCGGCACAGTTCCTCCGGACGCGCGGCCCACGACTCGAAGTCGTCGAGCACCGAGTTCAGCGGCTCCGACGGCACATAGCCGGCGATCTCGGCGATGAAATCGCGCTCCAGCGAGAACGGCCGCGGCACCAGGTTCGGAATGTAGCGTCCGGCAAGGACTTCCGGATGCAGATTCTCCGGCAGCAGGTCCTCGAGCTTGTTGCGGAACTCCGGCACACCCTTGCGCAGCACCGTCGAGTGGAACGGCACGTCGATACCCGGCACCAGCACGAAGGCGCGCTTGCCGCCGAATTCGGCACGGCGACGCTCGATTTCGGCTTCCAGCTCCTCGAGCCCGGCGACCGTACCCGCGATCGCGTACTGCGAACCGCGCAGGTTCAGGTTCACCACCTCGAGGAATTCCCCGGCGCGCTCGCCGACACCGGCGACGAAGTCGATCACCTCGGCGTCGGGCAGCCCGATCTGCGACGGACGGATGGCGGCCATCCGATAGTCACTGCGGCCCTGCGCATCCCGGGGCACCAGCTCGTGCATGGCCGAGCCGCGCTGGAACACGACCTCGAGCACGGCTTCCAGCGGAAGCACACCGGCCACCGCGGCCAGCGCGTTGTACTCACCGACGGAGTGACCCGCCAGCATCGCGCCCTCGACGAACGCACCGGCCTCACGCAGTTCGGCGACCTGGGCCACACCGAGGGTGGCCATCGCGACCTGCGTGAACTGGGTCAGATGCAGAACACCCTGCGGGTGGCGGTATTCCACGCCGCGGGCCTTCAGATAGGTCGGGTTGTCGCGCACCACGGCGAGGATCGAGAAGCCCAGGGCTTCCCGGGTGTGCTTGTCGGCGCGATCCCACACCTGCTTGGCCGCCTTCGACCGCGACCGGGCGTCCAGTCCCATCCCCTTGGTCTGGATGCCCTGACCGGGGAAGGCGTAGACGGTCTTGGGGGCCGCGAGCCGGGCGGTCGCGGTCATCACCAGGTCACCGCCGGTCCGGCAGGACACCTCGACGATCTCGCAGCCGCGGTCGACGGCGATCCGCTCGACGCGCACATCGATCTGCGCACCCGGCCGGACCATGCCGAGGAAACGGGTGGTCCAAGCGGTGACAGTGCGTGCGGGCAGCGGAGATTCGGGATCCACCGCCGAGACCGCGTGCTGGGCCGCGGCCGACAGCCACATGCCGTGCACGATCGGGCTGCCCAGGCCCGCGAGTTTGGCGGCGGCATCGCTGGTGTGGATCGGGTTGTGGTCGCCGGAGACTTCGGCGAAGGCGGCCATGGCCCGCGGCGCGGTGAGCGTGACGTCGCGACGGCGGCGGCGCGGGGTTTCGGTCGCCTCCTCGGACACGGTCCCGGCCGCGCGGGGCGGATCGGTGAGCTCGCCGGAGCCGTTGCGACCACGAATCGCGAAGCGTTCCACCAGCGTTGCGACGGTCGGGGTCTCCAGACCGTGATCGCGCATGACGCCGACGGTGACCCGTACCTCGACGACGCGGCCCAGGTCGGTGTCGATCACCGACGCGGATTCCGCGCGCACGCTGAGCACGGCCGGATCGCTGGGCAGTTCGCGCACCAGGTCGACCTGGTGGTCCAGGTGCACCAGATCCAGCATGCCCTCGATAACACTGCTGACGCTTCCGTTTTCGCCCTCGGCACGGCTCGCGCCGAGCACGGCGAAGACAGCCGGCCAGCAGGCACCGACGAGCACGTCGGGTACCCGGCGGCCGATGGTGCTGAGGCCCTCCGGCAGACCCGAGCCGGTCACACCGGCGTGGTCGGCGACCATATCGGGCGTCCACGCCAGATTCACATGCGCGACATGAGTTCCGTTGGCGGACTTGATCTCCGGCAGCGCCTGCCCGGCGGCCACGGCCAGCAGGGCCGACATCGCGGTCTCGGCGTCGGCTTCGGTCACCACCGGGGCGCCACCGTTGTAGACCGAGCCCGGCACGGTGATGCGGATCCGAACCTCGTTCGCGGGCGACAGCGGGACCGTCAGTTCGACGTAGGCGTTGTCGGCGTCCGGTCCGGTCGCGGGAACCAGTGTGGCGCCGGTCGGCCGGTGCAGCGCGCCCTGGGTGTCGACGGTCCACTCGTGCAGCTCGCCGAGCCGGTGCACCGGGTTGGTGGTGGTGCGTCCGGCCCACTGCACGTCGGGCGCGGCCAACACGATATCGATGGCGCCCGAACCGATGTCGGCCCGGCGGCGGCCGTCGACGGCGGCGGGGGTGACGCCGCCGCGGATCAGCGTATAGGCGGTGTCCTGTTCGAAACGGTCGAGCAGTTCACCGACCGGCTCGTCGACGCGGGTGATGCCGGCGACCGACACCGTTCCGGGGATCACGCACACCTGGTCGGCGGTGTAGCGCGGGTCGTGGGCCTGCCACAGCGAGTCCGAGCGCCACCAGCGGCGCACATCGGCATCGACGACCGGCACGAAGTTGACCGGCTTGCCGGGGGTCTTGCACAGCGAGACGAAGAACGGCGCATCGGCCGGGTGCAGGACGGTCTCGGCGGCGGCCGGGTACTGCTCCTTCAGCGTGCAGATCACGTGGACCGGGCGCTCGAAGATGCTGTCGTCGTCGAACAGGGTCGGGATGCGGCCGCGGTCGGCGGGGTTGAGGCGGCCCTCGACGCGGCGCACCATCTCGGCGAACCGATCCCGCCAGGTGATGTCGGCCCACACCGAGCGAGTGGCGTCGGCGATGGCGTCACCGAGGTCGGTGCCGCAGTCGAAGCCGTCGCGACCGGCGCGCGGATGTTCCGGCAGCAGTGCGGCCAGTTCCACATAGCGTTCCAGCCAGCGCAGGTAGGTCATGGTCGCGACGTCGCCGAAGTACGGCTTGGCGGTGTGATCGAGCGCCTCGATGATCTCGTCGCGGCGCGCGGCCACGGCCTCGGCGTCGCCCGCGACCTCGTCGAGCAGGCGGCCGGTGCGCGAGGCGGAGTTGTCGATCTCGTGGATGTCGGCGCCCAATTGGCTACGGCCGGAAGCCATTCCACCGGTCGCGGTCCCGGCGGCGACCCAGTCGGGGGTACCGGGGGTGTCGACCAGCAGCTGCTTGACCTCGGGTGCGGTGGTGGCCTCCAGGGTGGCCATGGCCGCGGTGCCGACCAGCACGCCGTCCAGCGGCATCTTCGGGTAGCCATGGGAGACCGACCATTCGCCGGTCAGGTATTCGGTGGCCCGCTCCGGGGTGCCGATGCCGCCGCCGACGCAGACCACGACATTCTCGCGGTTGCGCAGTTCGGCGTAGGTCTCGAGCAGCAGGTCGTCGAGGTCCTCCCAGGAGTGGTGACCACCCGCGCGGCCGCCCTCGATGTGCATGATCACCGGGTAGTCCGGCACCTCGTCGGCGATGCGCAGCACCGCGCGGATCTGCGCGACGGTGCCGGGCTTGAACGCGACGTGAGCGATACCGGCCTCGGTCAGCTCGGCGATCAGCGCCACGGCCTCGTCGAGTTCGGGGATGCCGGCGGTCACGACCACACCGTCGAACGGGGCGCCGGCCGTGCGCGAGCGCTGCACCAGTCGCTTACCGCCCAGCTGCAACTTCCACAGGTACGGGTCGAGGAACAGCGAGTTGAACTGCACGGCCCGGCCCGGCTGCAGCAGGGTCTTCAGCTCGGCGACCCGATCGGCGAAGATCTGCTCGGTCACCTGACCGCCACCGGCCAGCTCGGCCCAGTGGCCCGCATTCGCCGCGGCGGCAACGATTTTCGCGTCGACCGTGGTCGGGGTCATACCGGCCAGCAGGATCGGCGACCGGCCGGTCAGGCGGGTGAACGAGGTTTCGACCACGATGCGGCCGTTGGGAAGTCGAATCGGCTTGGGCGCGAAGGCTTCCCACGCCGGTGCGACCTGCGGGGCCGCGCCGGGGGTGAAGAGGCTGCGCTGTCCGGGGCGGGTGGCGGCCGCGACGATGCCGACGCCCGTACCCTTGAGCGAGCCCTGGGTCAGACGGCTCAGCAGATCACCGGGGCCGATATCCAGAATCCATTGGGCCCCACCGGAAACGGTGTCGTCGACCGCCTGCACCCAGTCCACCGGGTCGACCAGAATGCTGCGGGCCAGCTGCGCGGCGAGGTCGGTGTCGATCTCACACTGTGCGGCCCACGTCGACACCAGCTCGACGGTCTCGGTCAGCGCGGGGTGATGGAACGCGACCTCTACCTGGACGTCCTCGAAGACCGGGGCGAACACCGCGCCACCGCGCTTCTTGGCGTCACGATCGCGGCTCTGTTCGGCGTTGATCTCGGCGCAGCGCTGCCGCACCCGTTCCAGCTGCGCCACGGCGCCGGACAGGACCGCGCGCCGGCGGCCGTTACGAATCGACACCACCGCGGCGACATTCGGATCCACGCCCTCCGACACCTCGGCCACGACCGCGCGCAGCTCGTCGGGGTCGACATTGGACACCGCGACCATCGGCGATTTGTCGCCGACCGGAATGAGACCGCGCCGGCGTGCGACCAGTGTGGCCGCCGCGCCGATCAATTGGGCCAGCGCGAGCAGTTCCGCGTCGCGCGCACCGTGCGCGGTCGCGGCCTCGGCGGCGAGCAGTCCCTGGGAATGGCCGACGATGCCGGTCGGCGCGTGCTCGGCCGGATCCAGCCCCTGCATCCGCAGTGCCCGCAGCGCGGCGACCTGTGCGAGGAAGACACCCGGCATCGACACCGCGGCGGAGCGCAGCGCCTGCGCGGACGGCGCCGCCGACTCCTCCCCTTCCTCACCGTCGGCGAGCTCGTCCTCGAGCATCCACGCGATGGGGTCGAAGCCGACGGGCCGGACCACCAGCAGCTGTGCCGCCACCGGTTCCAGCCGCGCATCGGCCTCGCGCACGAGCGCGGTCAGCTCGGGCTCGAGCGCGCTGTCGCGGCCGATCTCCTCGAGCTCCCGCAGCCACTGCGCACCCTGGCCCCCGAAGGCCAGCGCGTACTTCTCACCACTGAGCAGGCGATCCAGCAGCGACGACTTGATACCCGTATCCGAAACTCCCTCAACGACCTTCGCGTTCGTTCCGGTCCCGGTGCGTTCGTTGATCGTCAAGACGTATCGACTTCCTTCTCGTGGCGGCCCGCCCCGCGGGGCCCGCTCTTGCGTGCACAGGCGTCCCTCACCCCTGAGGACCTGACGAAGCCTCAGGTTCGCACAAAATCATGAGGAAAGCCTCACGTTCTCCGACCCCCGCAACCCTACCGTCGAGTATTTCGGTACGTACGTACAAGAATGGCCCCAAACATGACCCTCCCTCATGTTTGAACCCCCAGGTGGCAGGGTTACTCGGAAGTCGGAAAGTTGAGGGCTCCTCATATTGGGAGTTGCCAAATCGTTATAATCCCAGTTCGTGTTACCCGTGGGTACACGACACCCCGCACGGCTTCGCGATCCGCCGCCGGGCCGGTAGAGTTTGGACGGTCGTACCATCACGCGCGAGTGGCGGAATTGGCAGACGCGCTGGATTTAGGTTCCAGTGTCCTCGGACGTGGGGGTTCAAGTCCCCCCTCGCGCACCATGCCTGGAGATCTGCCAAGTTCACGCTCGGCAGCTGTGACACCTCGCCCTGTTCATCGGCGACCTACTCACCGGCTGCCACAGCCACGCCTCCGCTTCGCCCGCACACGCAACCGAGAACGATGACCCTCACCGTCTCGACCCCGTGGCAGGCACCAACCGTTGTTGTGGTTAGTGCAGTTGAAGGCCCAACGGCGGCGGCGGGCCTACGCATAGGTTTTGGAATGACCGCCGCCGTTGGGGCTTTGCAGGACGGCTCGAGGCCGTCAGAGGGCAGGGTTCAGCCCCGAGTAGCTCGGGGCTGAACCCTGTCGTGGTGTTCGACGGTGAATACCGTCGGCATCAGGCGGCCCTGATGCCGTCGTGCAGGTAGCGGTACGCCTTCACACCGGCGTCGTCCTGGAAGGCCTCGACGGTGACGGTGAAGCCGGCCAGGGCGTTCGACACGAACTTCTTCTCGGTGACCGAGCTGATCTCGGCGTTCGGCAGCACGATGCGCAGCTTCTTGTCCCCGGTGACCATGTCGAAGATCCACGAGCGACGCGGCAAAGGCGTACCGGTCTCCTTGACCTGGTACAGCGCACCGGAGGTGGAGGTGGCAGCGGTCGGAACGACGTTGTCCGCGCCGAAGACCTCGCTCAGCACGTCCTTGTCCCACACCGCGTACAGGGTCAGACCGAAACGCACCGAGTGCTCGGTCTGCAGCTGCGCGATGATATCGGCGTTCCAGTCCTAACGGACTCGATCTTGCGCTCACCCATCGATTCGATGCCGTCCTCGGACACATAACCCAGCGCCTTGAACGCAGGATCGATAGTCCCGGCCGCACCAGTCGGCAGCGCGGTAGCCAGCGGAGCCACCAGAACACCGCCGGTAACCGCGAGGTTCGGGGTGCCGGCGCCAATGTACTTGCTGGAAGGCAGAGCCATTTTAGTTATCTCCCTTGGGATTTGCGCAGGCCCTAGGGATTGGATATTCAGTTGTAACTGCCACGAACACGCAGTCAGGCGAGAACAGTGCCCCGCACAATCAAATCGGTGACGATCGTGTACTGCGGAGCGGCAGTCACCGGATCGGTATCGTTCTCTTCGCCGGCATCCTCGACGTGGTCGCACCAGACGGTGCCGATGTCGCCCGGCGCCGCAGCATTCACGATGTCGTGCACCTTGGCCGCTAGTTCCGCGGCACCACCGGCATCATCGGTACATTCGAACACCACCCGAGGCCGATCCAGAATCAGGTAAGCACCACGGCGCCCCTCCCGATCCTCCATACCCAACCGCGCCTTACGATCATTGCGGGCAGCCCGCACCATCCGCGCGGGCCGCGGATCAGGGACTCTGACCATCACCTGGGCGGCATCAGAAACCGCCTGTAGTCTCAGTTTCAGAAAACCGGTCAGAGCCGTCTCGATATCAGCAAAGGCTACCCGTTCAGGCATCAGTAAAACACCTTTCTCCTAGTCCTATCACTCCGGCGCTCGATCCTCCCTGAACAGAACTCCCGTAATCGAGCTCGCATATTCTTCTCGACAAGTCCTCGGCAGAGGAACCTCTGTGAGTTTTCCGTCGTAAATCATCCAGAGACCGAAGCAGTCATCGCCCTCATCATGAATGAGCACCTGAACCGTTTCTGGACGCGGCCACGGCAACGATTCAAGATACGCCAGCAGCCCGCCCCAATTATTTCTATAGAACTGATTTATCCACATGTAGCATTCATCAGATCCGAACTCAAATCCCGCACCTGAGAATATCGCATCGTCGATCTCGATAAAAGGTTGCGGCCATGCACGGGAAGGATCGGAGGTCGTAAGCGGAGCCATCACATCCTCAGCTCGCCGTGCCAGTACGATAACTTCAGCAAACCTACTCATCACCAATCCCAATCAGTCGTCTCCGCACCGCGCTCGGCATACAGCCGACGGCTCGACTTCGGCGGGGTCCAGTGTCCGCAGTTCGGCGGAGTAGGCCCGATCCGGCTCGGAAATCCTTCGAGGAGAGTCGACGACAACCATTTACGGCAGCTACCTTTCGTGCATTTCCCCGGCATGAGCTTCTCGAACCTTCCGAGGTTCTTCGTGTCCGGAGCTATATTCGTCCCACAAGAGACGCCTCACCAGGCACTAACCACGATCCCCCCAGGATTCCAGAGCGACAACCAGCAGACACCTCCGCAGCAGCAATCATTCTTCCCACCTCAGGCGGGGTTGATATCTTAAAATCGTTATACACAATGTCCATCGGAGAAATGGCATGGTCGTTGCCATCACCACCTTTTACTATTAGAACGTAATTTGGACCACGCTCATCGTTTATCAGATCCCAGCGTGACTCGTATTCAATAAGGATAACCTGCGACACATAGGCTGCTAGAGCCACGTGAAGTCAAATCCATTGATCGGGAGTTAACTCCTCAAAATTTTGCACAGAGACGAAATGATCGAGTATAGCAAGAAAAGATAGCGGGTCGGTGTCCATGTCGATATGACTGGCATCCAACGAATCCTGCAGGAACTTTAATTCCTCACGTCTATCCTCTTCCCAGATTGCGACTTTCTCATCCTTATTTTCCATGCGCCCTCTGCTTGCCGTAGATTCTATTCAACTACATAGGAGGTAAATGCTCCATACTATAGCTCCCGCGCGGAGTGGGGCTGCACAGTTCTGGACTTGGTCCAGCGCCGAGTAACTGCCATAATGGACGATAGGTTCGGTCACTTCGACGCT
Source organism: Nocardia sp. BSTN01 (assembly GCF_015354405.1). GTDB lineage: Bacteria > Actinomycetota > Actinomycetes > Mycobacteriales > Mycobacteriaceae > Nocardia. The sequence continues at coordinate 361,971 of NZ_JADKYP010000003.1, forward strand.
TTGCAGCGTCAGCCGCAACCTCGTCTTTGATTCGGCCAGTCAAGCCGACCAATGGTGCATTTTCTTCTACATCCCGATAGTTCCAGCAACGGTATTGCATTGACCGCATTGCGGTATCGAATGCCAATCCGACCGACTCAGGAATTTCTTCGAGCAAGTCGATAAGCATTTCCAAATCGGACTGAATTTCCCTCGCCCGAAGTAGGTCGTTGTGCGTAGGTTTCCCATGGCGAGTAACCACTCGGTCATTAGGCGCCACCAGGAGTTTCTATCGCAACCTCCAGACCGACCACTGTTCCGGCAGCTCTGAATGTTGCACCTATTTCAAGCCAGCCCGATGGCGCAATACCCCGCAAATTCTCAACGACTTCACCGATAAACTCTTGCTGCCGCAGTATGTCAGCCACTTATCATCTCCTCATGCGTTCGGAATTCCATTCCGATTTTCGGTCCAGCAGCTTTCGGTCAGCACGCCCTCTATTCACGAGTTTTCTTCAGGATTGGTATTTGGTACTGGAGACGCAGCAGTCGTCGCACCAGAAACAGTAGAGTGTGCCGTCAAACGCCAGGTTGCCGAAGGGCGTGAGGTTGCCCCCGATCGAGGCGAGGAAAGGCATGTAGTTGCCGCATTCGGGGCAGCGTGGATGCCGGTCGACAGTGATCCAGTTGGGGAGCCCGCCGACTTGATGTTGATTGCTTTCGTCGGTCGACTCGTCGCTGATACCGGTCTGGTTGGGGTGGTGTTCCAACACGAGTGAGCGTTCCCCGCCGGGCACCATGGCGGTGCTGTCAGTGGCGGGCGCGGACGGACCGTAATAGACGTGCGTGCCTTCAGGTGTGATGCGCAGGGTGGTCGATTCCAATGAGTAGCAGCCGCAGGTGTACCAGAAGAAGGAGGGGTCGTTTTTCAATGCGAAAGGGAGTGAGTCTGAGGCGAGTTTGAGTACCTGCTCGGCCGGTGTCCCACATGCGAGACACACCGGTACCTCGCCGTGGAACAGGCCGCCGACGGTGTGCGGGCTTTGCTGTCGGTCGGCGATGAAACCCATGCAGGCGGGCCAGAATCCGGAAGGCTGACCGGTGCCCGGTAGTGTGCCGGCCAGTTGCATCAATAGGGTCCAGTCACTGGGTTCGTCGACGGTGTCGCGGGCGCTTCGCACGAGTTCGCGAGCGTGGTCCGTGCGGATCAATGCGAGAGCTTCCAACTTCGGGAGGGTATGGGTCTGTTCCCAGAGTTCGAGGAAGGCATCGGCCAATTCGTCCGGCCCGCCGGACAACAGGGCACGGACCATCAGTGGCTCGAGTCGATTCCCATAGGGGCGCAGGAGCTGTGGATGGAACAGCCCGATGCAGTAGACGACACTGCGAGCTGGTGATTCGCTGGGTTCGGAGGCCGTCAGATAGTCGGTGATGAAGGCGTCGAGGAGGTCATCCGGGAGCCAGGGAACGAGCCACGACGCGGCCCCCGTCAGGGCCTGCGAACGTCGCAGGCGCTCAGCGGCGCGGGTCTTCTCGGCCGTCATTCCGGGGATCAGGGCGAGGTACTGGGCCACATAGTCGGCTCCGGCCTCGTTCTCGGTTTCGGCGAGGTAGCGTGCCGCGACCTCCGCCCCGAGGTGCGGCCGTACATTCAGCAGGTCGAAGATACGCTGACGCTTGACACGGCCGGGTAGAGAATCCTCCTCGAGTACGGATTCAATGGCACTCATCTCACTCATTCCGTTTCCTAACCTGCTCTATTCCACGCATTGAAAAGCATGGGTCTCGCCCCCGTAGAGATGCGCAGCACGTGGCCACCCAGGTTCTTGTCTATCGGCTGCCGCTCATCGAGCGGAACGGGAGATCTGCTCACCAGGCTCAGCCTTCTTCATCACAATGCATGCACTCAATCTGGGTTCATGAGGTCAAAGCAATGCTCGCCGCCATCGGCCGAGGGGGGTTGTGTATCGAACAGCCTCGGAAAGTCAGACGTACAGCGCATCCGTCGCCGGTTCAGCGGCCCGAACCCGCTGGGCGAAGCCGTCATAGAAGAACGGGATGTTGTCCCCCGGATCACCCTCGATCCGCCCGCGGACCCGCTCCCACGTGATCATAGCGATGCGGAAATCCGGCCCTTCGACGACCAGGATCGGCTGCTCGCGCGGGTCGAACCATTCGTATCGCCCGCCGTGGGCCCGCCGGCCGACCTCGAGGACGTAACACCCGACGCACTCGGCGAGGGTCTGCACCTCCGTGTCGGTCATATCCGCTGCATACGAGGAAATTTCGGCAAGCAGATCCTCCACGATCGCGAGGCTGGCTTCCGAGTAGTCGAGTACCTGCCCATCACGAGCCTTACTCAGGGCCACCGCCCGCTCAGCAGCGCTCACGATATCCGTGTTCACATCAACCATCCCACCCGACTCCGAACGCGCCCGACAGACAGCGCAACCGGCTGACACTACTACCTTGCTGGTTCGCAGGTGGTCGGAGCGGGGCTCCACACCGCCGCACGATCGTCGGATGCACAGTGGACGAACCGAGATAGACCTGGCATATGCGCTGCATTCGGCATGGGCGGACGTTCGAAAGAGCGTCGGCGTCAGGCGCAGACCACATCAGCCCGGTTGGCGCCATCTGAGGATGCGACAACACCGCCATCTTCATCTACCGCCGCGAGTCACAGGAAAGCTTTCTCGTATGGTGCTTCGTTGGCCATGACCCGATCATGAACGGCATCGGGTCAAGCAGGTTCATGACACTCCGTGACCCAACCGACTAGCGCCCCGCAGCAGATTAGTGCGTTTTCAGGACGCTCGTGGTGAGATCGGGTCGCGAGAAAGGCAAGCATGTCAACTGATCCGTCGTCGTCGAATGTCTCTGTCAGGCAACAGGAGTTGGTGCACCAGATCGTCGAGAACGTCCGCAGCAAGATGGTCGTGAACACTGTTGCGCTGGAGTGGACTCTGATCGACCTGACTTGGACCTTGATAGGCGACGATGGCGACCTGGAGATCGGTGTCGAGACCGCCGATGGCCCGTTCCCCGGATGGCTGGATCAGCGGATCGGCTTCCCGCCCGAGTTGATACAGCTGCGCGATCTCACGCATGCCCACGAAGAAGGGACCTGGTTCACGCTGCACCTGACCATCCCTTCCGAAGGCGAGGTCACAACGCATTTCGGTTACGTTCGGCCACAGGAGGATTCGGATGTCGAACCCGCGGCGCGGTCGCGAAGCCGGCAGCCAGAAATCAGCGAAGCTGATCACCGGAGTGCTGTTGCGAAATATCAACAGGAGCGCATCCAGAGGATCGCTGATGCGGTGGTCTACGTCCTCGACGCGAATCGCGAGCGTCTGGACTGGACGCAGATCGAGCTGACCTGGACCGTGCAGGATGGCCGGGCACTCGAGGTCGAGATCGGCATCACCACCACCGACGGTCCGTTTCTGAGCTGGCTGGACCTGCGGGTCGGTGTCCCGCACGCGCTTCGGGACCTCTGGCATGACGCATCGGTATCCGATCGCGGGGCTTGGTCTACACTGCACCTGGTCATCCAGGCCGGGGGCGAGGTCACCACGCACTTCGGGTACGGACCGGTGGAGTCGAGCCGATATCTCTACACTGCCGCGGACCCGAAACCACACACGTACCCCCCCGAGACCCGTCCGAAGTGGATACAAGACCTGCTACCGGAAAACGCGGAACGCTATCGCCCCCTCGACTGGGGCCCGTTCGCTTCCGGGTGGAGTAGCGCGGCAGAAGATTTCACTCCGGATGAGCCCGGCATGCGGTACTTCAAGGTCACCAACCCGAGTGCTGCGGGTGATGAAGGGTATGAGATCTTCAGTGAGGTAGACGACGAAGGTTTCGAGTGTCGGAAGGTCCAGAAGTTCCGAGACGGCCGCACAGAATGTGTCGGTGGGTTCGTTCAGACCGATCGCACGTGGCTCGACGATGACCTCGTCGATCTCGCAACGCTGTCGGCGAATCCGAATGTCAGTGCAGCCGAGATCACTGCGTCGCAGTTCCAGACAGAGTGGCTCGCCGGCGGCGGCTGGTAACCAGCTACTCGGCTCATTCGTGAGCCTGGATCCGACATTCGGCATGAGCGCGCACTCCCGGTGACCGTACGGCCCTCTGCCGGTTGATCTTTCGGTACCACGCGTGGCCGATTCGGTCAGCGCGGCATGCGCATGAGCGTGAACGGTGCTTCGCTGAAGTCAGGGCGCGTGTTCTGCGGAGTATGAGTCGCGTGCCACGACGTCGGTCCCGTCCGCGTGGAGGTCCACGACGACAGGATCGATTCGGTTTGCGGCCCGCACCCCGGCCTTGGAGCTTTTCTTTCCGCCGGGTGCGACTGCGGCCACGGCGTGAGAATCCGCGGACCGGCATAAGTGACGGCAACGGTGTGTTCCCACAGGGCAGACCTGCTGCCGTCGAGCGTCACTGCTGTCCACTCGTCTGCCAATGTGCGGATCTGCGTGGCGCCCAAGGTAGGACCGGTTGGATCGCAAGCACCGAGCCGACCACCAGACGCGGACCCCTGCCCGACGCCCCCTCGTTGGACACGAACGGATCCACATGTATCTCCCGGCCGATACCGTGCCCGCCGTGCCTTTGGTGGCGATGCCAGATGTGTTCTGGGATAAGCGCTCATGCCAAAGGATCTACCCGGCAGCTCGGGTCACGATTGGAAGGTGCGCGTGCTGGGCTGGCCGGCCTGCACGCTGCGACGAGCAAGCTGCCCGCGACCAGCCGCAGCTGCTCTCGCGGGTCGGGACAGCAGCCCCCGGCGCTGTAGTGTTCGCTACTGAGAGAACCAGCGCGTGGAGCGGCTGGGACGGGAAAGATGGGGAGTCCCAGTGGACTTGAGCAAGAACCACGACGCGAGCAACAGCGCTGGCTACGAGGCGTATCCCACCGAGTGCGACAGCTCGCCGGCAGCGCTCCCGGCCTACGTAACGCCGTCACACGACCATCAGCCGGACGGTGGGGTCCTGGAGCATCCCACCAGGATGCCCGGACCAGTGAGAGGGGCGCGGATCATCTCCTGGCTGTTCGGCGGTCTCGGCGTCGCGCTGTCGGTGCTCGCAGGCACCATGGATAAACCTGAGTTGTGCGGCGCGCTGATCGCGGGCTACCTTCCTGCCTTCTTCCTGGCCATCTTCGCCTTCGGCTTCACCGTGAACGGGAACGGCCTGCGCGTGGCCGCGATTGTTGTCGCGAGCTTCGGAATCCTGTGGGGCCTCGGCAGCACGCCACAGGGACATCCGCCGGGCCCCCTCGGCTTCGGTGCGAGCCTGGCAATCGTCATCCTCTTGTCTCGGCCCAGTGCCGAAGCCTGGTTCAAACGGCCCCATTAAGCCGCACACCCGTGACACTTAACATCCGAAAATCGGCATCACAGCGCGTTTGGCAATCACGCCGAACGAGTGGGAC
>NZ_JADKYP010000030.1 GCF_015354405.1 Nocardia sp. BSTN01
GCCGCATGATGGACGAGCGCTTGGCGAAGTGGCACTTCTGGGCGACCATGGTCGGCTTCCACACCACCTTCCTGGTCCAGCACTGGCTGGGCGCCGAAGGCATGCCACGCCGGTACGCCGACTACCTGCCGACCGACGGCTTCACCACCCTGAACACGGTCTCCACGATCGGCGCCTTCATCCTCGGTGCCTCGACGCTGCCGTTCATCTGGAACGTCTTCAAGAGCTACCGCTACGGCGAGGTCGTGACCGTGGACGACCCGTGGGGTTACGGCAACTCGCTGGAGTGGGCCACCACCTGCCCGCCGCCGCGGCACAACTTCTACGAACTGCCGCGGATCCGCTCCGAGCGTCCGGCGTTCGAGCTGCACTACCCGCACATGGTGGAGCGCATGCGGGCCGAGGCGCACGTGGGCTGGGGCTCGAAGTCCCAGCACGTGGCCGAGCTCGAGAAGGTGTCGAGCTAGTACCCCGCATCGAGTAGCGAAGTCCCGGCGCGGCGGCCGTCCAGTGCGACGGCCGCCGCGTTCGGCGTTTCGGGGGTGCCGCGCCGGGCCGGGCTGCGGCGGCGCCTCCGGTGACCGGTGCGCGCCGGTGGCCGCACCCGACCTGAGAGAATGTCTGCTGGCCGTCGGCGGACCGCGATCGCCGGCGCGAGGAGCTGTGACGAAGAGATGGAGTTGCGCGTGGGCACGTCCGAGTCCGATCGTGGCACCGCCACCGAGACGACGGTGCTGATCACGGTCACCGGACCCGATAAACCGGGCGTGACCTCGGTGCTGCTGGCGGCGCTGTCCCGGCACGGCGTGAGCCTGCTGGATGTGGAGCAGGTCGTGATCCGGGGCCGGTTGACCCTCGGTGTGCTGGTGACGAGTCCCGGCGATCCGGAGGATCTGCAGGATCAGCTCGAGGACGCGATGGCGACCGTCGGCATGCAGGTCGATGTCGAGATCGGCGCCAACTCGGTCTCCGGGGCGCCGCTGTCCACACACGCGGTGGTGGTGCTCGGCAGCCCGGTGACCGCTCGCGCGTTCAGCACGATCGCCCGCACGCTGGCCGCGCAGGAGGTGAACATCGACTCCATCCGCGGCATCGCCGACTATCCGGTGACCGGCCTCGAATTGATGGTCACCGCACCGGCTACCGAGGACGCGCTGGCCGAAACCCGCCTGCGCACGGCGCTGGCCGAGGTCGCCGCGAAGGAGAAGGTCGACGTCGCCGTCGAGCGCGCGGGTCTGGCCCGGCGGGCCAAGCGACTCATCGTCTTCGACGTCGACTCCACCCTGATCCAGGGCGAGGTGATCGAGATGCTGGCCGCGCACGCCGGTGTCGAGGAGGAGGTCCGCAAGGTCACCGAGGCCGCGATGCGCGGGGAGATCGACTTCGCCGAATCGCTGCGCCAGCGCGTCGCCACCCTCACCGGACTGGACGAGACGGTGATCGACCAGGTCGCCGAGCGGATCGAACTGACCCCCGGCGCGCGGACCACCATTCGCACCCTGCGCCGGCTCGGATTCCGCTGCGGCGTGGTCTCGGGTGGCTTCCGGCAGGTCATCGAACCGCTGGCGCACGAACTGGAATTGGATTTCGTGCACGCCAACACCCTCGAGGTGGTCGACGGCAAGCTCACCGGCCAGGTCATCGGCGAAATCGTCGACCGGCCGGGAAAGGCGGTCGCGCTGCGGCGTTTCGCGGCCGAGGCCGGCGTGCCGATGGAACAGACCGTCGCGGTCGGCGACGGCGCCAACGATATCGACATGCTCAACGCGGCCGGCCTGGGTATCGCCTTCCAGGCCAAGCCCGCACTGCGGGAGGTCGCCGACACGGCGCTGTCGCATCCGTTCCTGGACGCGGTGCTTTTCATCCTCGGTGTCACCCGCGACGAGGTCGAGGCCGCGGACGCTCGTGACGGTCTGCTGCGCCGGGTGCCGCTGAGCTGATGACCGAACCCGAGCTCGACGCGCCCGGCCCCGGCGCCGCACCGCCGCTCCTGCTGGATGCGGGTTTCCGCGCCCGGCATGCGGAGCTCGCACTCGGCTATGGTGGCGGCGGCGACCCGGACGATCCCGCGCAGGTGCAGGCGATGCAGATGGTCCTGCACATTCCGAAAGCCGAACCGCCGCTGCGCAGTGCGGTACTGGAGGCGGCGGCCGCCGCGGCCGTGGCGCTCTGCCTGGACCCGCGGGTGGGTCCGGACGGCGAGTGGCAGGGCCGCTACCTCGGGTGGAAGCGCTCGCGTATCCGGAAGGTCGCACGCCGTGCCCGTGGCGCGCAGTGGCTCGCGGCCGGCGAGGTGGACGGCGTCACGGTCGAGGTGGACGGTGCCGAGGCCCGCGCCCTGGTACCCGGTCCGGTGGGCGAGGTCGACCCGCGCATCCGCAAACTGCAGATCGGCGGCACCGACCTCGAACACGACGAGCCCGGCCCGCCGGATCCGGAACTGCCTGTGCTGTGGGTGAATTCGGCCCTGGGCATGACCGTCGGCAAGGCGGCGGCGCAGGTCGGTCACGCGAGCATGTTGCTGGCCGGTGCGCTGCCGGTGGAACAAGCCTTCGCCTGGGCGCAGCGTGGATTCCGCTGCGCCGTCCGGGATGCGGAGCCGGATCAGTGGGCCCGCCTGTGCGCCCGAGTGAACGGTAGCGACGGGCCGGAGACCATCGCCGCCGTTCGGGATGCCGGGTTCACCGAAGTCGCACCCGGATCGATGACGGTGATCGCGGCGGCGCCGCCGATCAGCCCGCTCGACGACGCGGCGTAGCGCGGTGCGATCATCCATCGCACACCGAGTGAAGGCGCGGCGCGCCATGGCGGTGTCGAGCCCCGTAGGGTGCCAAACGTGCGGAATGTCACTGTGGCAATGGTCGATTCGGATCGTGGGGGAGCGGGAGGCCGACTATGACGGATAGCGTGCACACCGACCACGTTGGCAACGGATCGAGCGCGTCGGCAAAGATGGAGCTCGTGCCGCAACCGGATCCCGATCTGCTCATCGATTTCAACGAGGTGACCGTCCGGCGGTCGGGCCACACCCTGGTGGGTCCCGTCACCTGGCAGGTGGAGCTCGACGAACGCTGGGTCGTGCTCGGCCCCAACGGCGCCGGGAAGACGTCGCTGCTGCGGATGGCCGCCGCCGAGCTGTATCCGACCTCGGGGTCGGCCACGCTGCTGGGCGAGGTGCTCGGCAAGACCGACATCAGCGAACTGCGCCCGCGCATCGGCCTGTCATCGGCGGCGGTGGCCAGCCGGATCCCGCTGGACGAAACGGTGTCGGATCTCGTGGTGTCGGCGGGGTATGCCGTGATGGGCCGCTGGCGGGAACGCTACGACGAGGTCGACACCGACCGCGCCGTCGACATCCTGGAAAGCCTGGGCGCCGAACACCTTTCCGACCGCGCCTACGGAACCCTGTCCGAGGGCGAACGCAAACGCGTCCTCATCGCCCGCGCCCTGATGACCGATCCCGAACTGCTGCTGCTCGACGAGCCGGCCGCCGGGCTGGACCTGGGTGGCCGCGAGGAACTGGTCGAGCAACTGGGCGATCTGGCCGCCGACCCGGATGCTCCGGCGACCGTGCTGGTCACCCATCACGTCGAGGAGATTCCGCCCGGCTTCACCCACGCACTGCTGCTCAACGAGGGCGATGTGATCGCGCAGGGCCTGCTTTCGGATGTGCTGACCGCGGAGAATCTCAGCGAGGCCTTCCGCCAGTCCATCGCCCTCGATCGCATCGACGGACGGTATTTCGCGCGGCGCTCGCAACGCTTCGGCCGCCACCGCGCCTGAACCCCGATCGCGCGGCGTGCGCCGGTGCCGCTTTCGGACACCTGCTGCCGATCGGAACCGAGCGCGCGTTATGGTGCGATCGTGAGTGAATCTGTTGCGGAAACCCCGGCCGAGCCACCGGCGCCGAAGGACGCTTCGACCGTAGTGCTCGTGCGTGACGGCGCATCCGGACCGGAGGTATTCCTGCAACGACGGGTCAAGGCGATGGCCTTCGCGGCCGGCATGACGGTCTTTCCCGGTGGTGGTGTCGACCCCTCCGACGCGGATGCGGAAATCGGCTGGGCAGGGCCGGACCCGACGTGGTGGGGCCGGCGTTTCGGGGTCGACCGCTCTCGCGCGCAGGCGCTGGTGTGTGCCGCGGTCCGGGAGACCTTCGAGGAATGCGGTGTGCTGCTGGCGGGACCGACCGCCGACACCGTCGTCTCCGACACCGCCGCCTACCGCAGTGCCCGGGAGAAGCTCGAGCGCCGCGAACTGTCGTTCGGCGATTTCCTGGCGAACGAGAATCTGGTGTTGCGCGCGGATCTGCTGCGCCCGTGGGACAACTGGATCACCCCGGTGGTGGAACCGCGCCGCTACGACACCTACTTCTTCGTCGCGGTGTTGCCCGAGGGGCAGCGCGCCGACGGCGCTACGACCGAGGCACACGACGTCGCGTGGCGGACCCCGGCGCAGGCGCTGGATCGCTGGCGGGCCGGCGAGGACGTCCTACTGCCGCCGACCTGGACGCAGCTGAGCTCGATCGCCGAATTCGCCTCCACGGCAGAGATTCTCGCGGCCGATCGTGCGATCAGCCCGATCATGCCGATCTTCGAACCGGTCGACGGTCAGCCGATGCTGCAATTCCCGAACAACCACCGGTATTTCGCCGACATGCCGGACGCGTCCCGGTTGCAGGGTTCGAAGCGAGACTGAGCCGGCAGTACGACCGAACTCACCCGGCCACGGGCACGGGGCCGAGTCGCGAGCTGCTACCCGGCACCGGTCGCCGTGCGGCGGGCTCGTACCAGGGGACCGTTTCGCCTCGCGGGTCGGGTCGGCCAGCGTCCCGTCGCGCTAGCGGCAGCCCGGACGGCGACGCGCTGTCCGGCGGGCGGAACCGGCGCGAACATCCCGACGTCGGAGGTGTCGCGCCACGCACAGTAGGCTCGCCGCTGTGGCCGAATTCGTGACCGTGGACCGTGTCGAGGCGGGAATCGCCGTACTGCGTTTCGCCCGGCCGCCGCTGAATCTCATCGATCTGCAGCTGGCGCTGGAGCTGGCGGCGGCCGCCGACGCCCTCGCGGCGGACGACGAGGTGCGGGCGGTGATCGTCTACGGCGACGAGCGAATCTTCAGCGCGGGCGACGACGTCGCCGAACTCGCGCGCTGGACGACCGGCCAGGCCGGTGCCGTCGCCGCGGATCTGCAGCAGGCGCTGGGTTGTCTGGCCCGGATTCCGCAGCCGACGATCGCCGCCGTCACCGGGTACGCGGTCGGCGCGGGACTCGAGCTCGCTCTGGGCGCCGACCGCCGGTTGATCGGTGACAACGTCAAGCTGGGCTTGCCGCAGATCCGGGCGGGCCTGATCCCGGTGGCCGGCATCCGCCGGTTGGGGCTGCTCGTGGGCCCGGGCCAGGCCAAGGATCTGGTGTACACCGGCCGCTATGTCGATGCCGAGGAGGCCGCGGCGATCGGGCTGGTCGACGAAGTGGTCGCTCCCGACGACGTCTTCGGCGCGGCGCTGCGGTGGGCGCGGCAGTTCACCACCGGTCCGGCCCGCGCGCTGGCCGCCGCGAAACGGGTCTTCGAGGCCGGTCCGCACGGCCTCGACCGCGCCCGCGCCGAGTGGGCTGAGCTGTTCGACACCGAAGACCGCAGCGTAGGAACACGTTCTTATTCGGCGTCCGGTCCGGGTGCCGCGGAATTCCTGGGCCGCTGACCCACTCCGCGTGATCACTCGATACGCTGTGCGACCATGACCGCACGTCTTGACGACCCCGCGCCGAACCCGCACGCCACCGAGGCCGAGGTCCAGGCCGCGCTCACCGACAACAAACTTGCGCAGGTCCTCTACCACGACTGGGAGGCGGAGACCTACGACGACAAATGGTCCATCTCCTACGACGAGCGGTGCATCGAGTACGCGCGCGGCCGCTTCGACGCCGTCGCCCCGAATGCGCCGCTGCCGTACGAGCGGGCCCTCGAACTCGGTTGCGGCACCGGCTTCTTCCTGCTGAATCTGATGCAGGCCGGGGTGGCGAAAACCGGTTCGGTGACCGACCTGTCGCCGGGCATGGTCAAGGTCGCCACCCGCAACGCGCAGAATCTGGGGCTGGATGTCGACGGCCGTGTCGCCGACGCCGAGACCATCCCCTACGAGGACAACACCTTCGACCTGGTCGTGGGACATGCTGTGCTGCACCACATTCCGGACGTGGAGCAGGCGCTGCGGGAATGCCTGCGGGTGCTGAAGCCCGGCGGCCGCTTCGTCTTCGCCGGTGAGCCGACCACCATCGGCAACCTCTACGCCCGCAAACTGGGCCAGATCACCTGGAAGGTCACCACCGAGGTCACCAAGCTGCCGTTCCTGTCCGACTGGCGGCGACCGCAGGCCGAACTGGACGAGTCGTCGCGGGCCGCGGCCCTGGAGGCCGTCGTCGACCTGCACACCTTCGATCCCTCCGAACTCGAGCAGATCGCCCGTAGCGCGGGTGCGGTGCAGGTGCACGCCGAGACCGAGGAATTCGCCGCCGCGCTGTGGGGCTGGCCGGTGCGCACCTTCGAGGCCGCGGTGCCGGAGGAGAAGCTGACCTGGCGCTACCGGATGGCCCAGTACAAGGCGTGGCTCGGTCTGAGCAAGCTCGACGAGAAGGTGCTGCGCCACGTGGTGCCGCGCCAGTTCTTCTACAACGCCATGATCACCGGCGTCAAGCCGGGCGCCGCCGGAAAGTAGTGGGCGGCAGGCTGTTTCGCGTGCGGACCGGCAACGCTGCCGGTCCGGCGTGGACCGTCTCGACGGGCGTGGGATGCGTGCTCCGGCCGTCGGCGGTGGCCCTGCCGGGTCGCAGCCCGATCGGCCGGCTCCCGTTCGGCCGGCAGAGTGTCTTCATGCCTTCGCGGCCGGAGGCGGTCCGGGGAGCGCGCTGTCGTGCGCCGTTCCGCGCTCGATCGCGGGACGAGACCGCGCAACCGGTGTCGGTGTCCTACCGGCGCGAAGCCTCCGCCCGCGCGACAAGGGTTGCGGCGCAGCCGGTCTCGCGCGGACGCCCGGGGCCGCGCTGATGGGATATTCGTTCACAGCGGGGGATGTCGCCTATCTGGACAGCGCGGCCGGCCGGGAAGCACTGCCGAAGGCCGGGGAATTCGCGCTGACTCCCGCGACGATGCTGCGGGATCTGGAAACTCTGCGGCGCGACTACGGTGACCGCACAGCCGCGCTGGTGGAGACCGTGCGGCTGCGCCGGCGGGCGGCCGCCAAACTCGACGACGCGGCCGAGTGGCTGTTCACCGACGACGCTCTGCAGCAGGCGACGCCGAGTCTCGTTGCGCGACACCGGGCCCGGCGGCTGGCGGGGCGTCCCGTCCACGACGTCACGTGCTCGGTCGGCGCGGAACTGGCCGCGCTGCGGCGGGAATGCCCGGCGGTGCTGGGGAGCGATCTGGACCGGGTGCGGCTGGCGATGGCCGCGCACAATCTGGCCGACGCGCCGAATGTCGCTCTGCTGCAGGCCGATGCGCTGCGGCCGTGCAGTACCGGCACCGTGGTGATCGCTGATCCGGCGCGGCGCGCGGGAGGCCGGCGCACCCACGATCCGGATCGGCTGCAACCACCGTTGCCGCAGCTGCTGGCCGCCCATCGTGACCGCGATCTGGTCGTGAAGTGCGCTCCCGGACTGGATTTCGACCGTTTCGCGCTGCGGCGGCCGGACGCGCAACCCCTGCCCGCGCGAGCGGACCGGGCGGCCGCCGACGGTTACGAGGGGCTCTTCTGGGATGGTGAGGTCGAGGTGGTCTCCCTCGACGGCGCCGTCCGCGAAGCCTGCCTGTGGTCGCGCGGACTCACCGAATCCGGGGTGACCAGGCGGGCCACGGTGTTGCGTAGCGACGGTTCGTCGTGGTCGCTGACCGACGCCGAGCCCGACGACCTTCCCGAACGCGAGCCCGGAACCTGGCTCGTCGACCCGGACGGCGCGGTGGTCCGGGCCGGTCTGGTCCGTCACTACGCCGCGAGATACGGCCTCTGGCAACTGGATCCGCGCATCGCCTACCTTACCGGCGACACCGTGCCGCCGGGGGTGCGCGGCTTCCGCATTCTGGATCGGCTGGAATTCCGGGAGAAGGCGCTGCGCGGCGAACTGCACCGTCGCGACTGCGGTCCGCTCGAGATCCTGCTTCGCGGCGTCGACGTCGATCCCGATGCGCTGCGCCGCCGGATCAAACCCCGGGGCAGCACCCCGCACACCGTGGTGATCACCCGGATCGACCGGACCGCAACGGCATTCGTCTGCGAAACCCCGCCCGCCCGGTGAGCGGGGAGGTCAGCGGTCCGGTGTGAAGGCGAACAGTTCGCCGATCCGGGTGCCGACCACGACCTGGCCGTCGGGCCCGATCGCGGTGGACACCGTCGTACCTTGCGCACTCGGCAGCGGGGCCGAGGCGATCGTCTTACCCGACTTCGTGTCGAAGGTCAGCAGATGCAGCGCCTCACCCATCGGCACCACCACGTAGCCGGTGTCGCCGGCGGTCTGCACCGGACGGCCGCGCAGCGTGAGATCCTTGCGCTCCCAGGCGATGTCGACGCGGTCGCCGTTGTCGCGCAACGCCATCAGATGTCCGTCGTCGCCGGCCGGAATCAGCAGGCCGTCGAGCACGGAGATGCCGCCGCGCGGAGTGAAGCCCAGCGGCTGTGTCCATTTCGTGTGGCCGTCGGCGGTGTCGACGGCGAGCAGCCGTCCGCTGTTGTCACCCACGTACAGCGTCTTCCCGTCCGCCGCCAGTGCCGGGCTCGTCGCGCTGCCGTCGGTGAGGATGTCGACGCTCCAGTCCTGGGTGACCTTCTTGTCGGCGTAGTGCAGCGCCACCAGGGACGCCGTGGGGGCGCCGGTGCGCCACGCGGTCAGATAGAACCGGCCCGAATTCGGGTCGAGCGCCGACACATTCGCCACCGCGCACTGCGGACCGCCGACGGCGCAGTCGTCGATGCCCTGCCCGTCCGGCGGGCGCGCCACATTCGGGTGGGAGAGGAAGTCGGGATCGCCCAGCACCTGATAGGTCGACACCTCGCGGTCGCCGGTCTGGCGGTCCAGGACGTCGACCTGACCGGACTGCGACACCGACAACACGGTGCCGTCGTGGGTGAACTGCACCGAGACCGGAACGCCGGCAACGGGAGTGCGCCAGCGCGGCTGCCCCAGCGGGTTGAACGAGAACACCGCGCCGTCGTCGCCCACATACACATTGCTCGCCCCGTCGACGGCCGAGGCCGCCGCGACGGCATCCGGTCCCAGCGCGTTACAGAAACGCTTGCGCCCGGTGGGCATCTGGAACGAGAAGATCATGCCGGTGGTCCCCGGCTTGCCGACACAGTCGGTGGTGGTGCGGGAGGTGACGAACAGCTGGCCGTCCGGGCCGATCGTGGTCGCGTTCGCCAGCGGGCCGCCGATCGGCCGCGACCAGCTCAGACTGAGATGACGGGCGCCGGTGACCGAACTCGCGCCGCTGTTGCGGGCGTCGTGGAACGCCGACTGCCAGCCCTTGCCGGAACCGACCTTGATGTCGTCGATGGTGCTGCTGCCGCATCCGGTCAGGATCAGGAGGCCCAGGGTGCCCACCGCCGCGATGACGCGCCTCGGGGCGCCTCCCCGAATCACCGAGTGGCGCAAGATCGTCGGGTGGTGTCCGCCGCGGTCGTGCTCGCTGCGCTCGGGTCGCCGGCTGCCGCTTCGCACCTGCTGGACTCCCATCTGTTCGTAACGGGCCTGCACGAGACTAGAACATTCACCGCCGTGACAGCGTGCTGGGTGAGAATGCGACCGGCCACCCGGCCACCGGGGAGTGTCCGCGATCCGATTTCCCGGGGCGCAAGCGCGCGCCCGCGGTGCGAAAGTACGCTGGTACCTCGATCAGGTGACCACCGAGGTAACCGTCGCCCGAGGAAAGGGAGCTGGCCCGTGACGAGCATGTGGGGCGCACCGTTGCGTTCGCGTTGGCGGGGTTCGCGCCGCCGGGATCCGGAGCAGGCGCGCTTTCTGACCGTGGCGTCGCTGCGCTGGGCGCTCGCCAATCGGGCGTACACGCCGTGGTACCTGGTGCGGTACTACCGGCTGTTCAAATTCCGGCTGGCGAATCCGCATATCGTGCTGCGCGGCATGGTCTTCCTCGGTCGCAATGTGGAGATCCACGCCACGCCGGAGCTCGGCCGGATGGAGATCGGCAAATGGGTGCACATCGGCGACGGCAACGCGCTGCGCTGCCACGAGGGTTCGCTGCGCATCGGCGACAAGGTGGTCTTCGGTAAGGACAACGTCGTCAACACCTATCTCGATATCGAGATCGGCGAGTCGACCCTGGTCGCGGACTGGTGCTACATCTGCGACTTCGACCATCGGATGGACGATGTGACGATGCCGATCAAGGATCAGGGCATCGTGAAGAGCCCGGTCCGCATCGGCCCCGACACCTGGATCGCGGCCAAGGTGACCGTGCTGCGCGAGACCCGGGTGGGCCGCGGCTGCGTGCTCGGCGCCCATGCCGTGGTGAAGGGGGAGATCCCCGATTTCAGCATCGCCGTCGGGGCTCCCGCCCGGGTGGTCAAGAACCGCAAGAAGGCCTGGGACGACGCCGCCGAGGAGCGGGCCCGGCATGCCGCCGCCCTGGCCGATATCGAACGCAAGAAGGCGGGAGTCGGCGCCGGATCGGACTGATCCGGCGAACGGGCGTTCCCGTCGTACCGCTATCGGCTCGGTAGCGTGCGCGGCAGTCCGAACCACGGCAGCACTGTGCTCTCGAATCGGGTCAGAGCACCGATGCGCCCGCCGGTGAGTGACAGGACGTACAGGCCGGTGCCGTGACTGCTGCCGTCCGGGCCGCGCAGATAGGCGCCGAACGCCGGTTGGCCGTTGGCGCGCGTCGGAACCAGATCGAAACGCCGCCCGGCAGCGAAGATTCCGGCGCAGAAGCGGGCGGCGACCTCGCGGCCCACGTATTCGAACGGAATCGGCGGCATCGAGATGAAGACGTCGTCGGTCAGCAGTCGCACGAGCGCGTCCACATCGGCCGATTCCCACGCGTGCGCGAATCTCGCCACGATCGCGGCCTCGTCGGCCGACCCCGGTGCCGGTGATCGGCCGATCGGGCGGCGCCGCTCGAGTGCCGCGCGGGCCCGGGCGAGGGCACTGTTGACCGAGTCGACGGTGGTGTCGAGCATCCGGGCGGTCTCGGTCGCGCGGAAACCGAGGACATCGCGCAGGACGAGGACGGCGACCTGGCGCGGCGGCAGCAGTTGTAGTGCGGTCACGAAGGCCAGCGAGACGGACTCGCTCAGCTCGTAGCGGGCCTCCGGGCCGGGCGGCGCCTGCTCGAGCAGCGCGTCGGGACAGGGCTGCAACCACACGACCTCGCCCAGCCTCGAGGGCTCCGGCGGTTCCACGTTCGGCACGTCCCACTCCTTCGCCCGGCGCCGGCCCGTGGCCCGGCGCGCGTTGAGGCACCGGTTGGTGGCGATCCGGTACAGCCAGGTGCGCAGCGAGGAGCGTTCCTGAAATGCGCCGATGCCCTGCCACGCGGCCAGCATCGTGTCCTGCAGGACGTCCTCGGCATCCTGGAGCGAGCCCAGCATCCGGTAGCAGTGCAGCTGTAACTCCGCGCGGTACGGCGCGGTCAATGCCCGAAAGGCCGCACTGTCGCCTGCCCGCGCCCGGGCCATCAGATCGCCGATCGCCACCGCGTCGTCATCTCCGTCCGTCATGTCATACCTCCACGAATATGGACACCGCGGCGACAGTGAATGTGTCGGTCCGGACGCGACCATTTCGGCCGATGCTGCGGTGTCTGTCTCTGTAGAAGTCCCGCCACCCACAGAGGAGTACCGCCATGGGAAAGATCGTCGTCTTCGAAAACGTATCGCTCGACGGAGTGACCCAGGATCCGACCGGTGAGGAGGGTTTCAGCGGTGCGGATTGGCGTGCGGCGCTGTCACCGGAGGACCGCGCGGAATGGGCCCGGCTGATTCACGACGATGTGCTGGACGCCCAGGCACTGCTGCTGGGCAGGCGCAGTTACGAATACTTCGCTGCCCGGTATCCGCGGCGCACCGGCGCGACCGCGGACCGCATGAACGGTCTGCCGAAATACGTTGTGTCCGCGACGCTGCCGGATCCCGAGTGGAACAACACGACCGTGCTGCGGGGCGATCTCGCCGAGCAGGTGTCGAGAGTGCGACACCTCGTCGACGGCGAGATCCGGGTCTACGCGAGTACCGAATTGGTCCACGCGCTGACCGGCCACGGCCTGGTCGACGAGGTGCGACTGGCGGTATTTCCGGTGGTGATGGGTGCGGGGAGCCGGCTCTTCGCGCACACCGGCGGCTCGGCACCGGTATCGCCGCGCCACGTGCGGCTCACCGGCGTTCGCACGGTCGGCACGAGCCTCGCCCATCTGACCTACGAACGCCTGCCGGACGCGTCCGCCGGATAGCCCGATCCTCCGGCCGCGGAACCGGCGTTCCTGTCGGTGGCGCCGGGTAGCCTTCCGCTCATGAACCGGTATGCGGCCTGGTTGCGGGGGATCATGCCCAGCAATCCGAATATGCGCAACGAGAAGGTGCGGGCGGTCTTCGAGGGACTCGGCTACGAGGGCGTCGGGTCGGTGCTGGCGAGCGGGAACATCGTCTTCGGCAGCACCGAAACCGATATCGCCGCAATGGAATCGCGTATTCAGGCGGCGTTGCAGGCGGAGCTGGGCATCGCCGGCGGCACCATCATCCGCAGCCGCGACGAAGTGCAGAAACTGGTCGATTCGGATCCCTTTCCCGGCCTCACGCACTGCCGCGGCACCTACCTCACCGCGACGTTCGTGAAGGATCGCGCGGGCGCCGCACCGCCCGAACTACCCCGCGACCTGGAGTCGGCCGTGCGGATCGTGCGCTTCGACGAACCGGCGCGAGCTCTGCTGGCGGTCCTCGACAACTCCGTCGCGGGGACTCCCAATCACATGGCGTGGCTCGAGACCGTCTACGGCAAGGACATCACCACCCGCACCTGGCTCACCGTCCAAAAAGTGCTCGCCAAGCTGTAGTTTTTCCTTCTCGAGGTCTTGACTGGAGAAAAATCAGGAGGAAACTAGGTGATACACCGGAACACCGGAAATCATCACGTAGTCGGACGAGACGTCGAACGACCGGCGAGGTGGTTTCCAGGATCTGGCCAGGCCCCCGGCAAGCCAGTCGAATATCCCGAACGATCAGCGACGACTGACGTTCAGGTATCGATGGAGACTACCGGGGACTGCTGTGTCCGGGGGTCTTCAGCCGAGAGTTCTTCAGCCGAGAGTCATTGCCGCGCGGACCTGTTCGGGGTCGAGCGCGCTGCCCGGCAGGGGGTGGGCGGCCTCGGCGCGTAAGCCGTCGAGCAGGACCGTCAGATGCCGGCGCCACGCCTCGGGTGCGACGTCGCGTACGCCATCGGTCGCGCGCACCACCGACCACAGCAGCAGACCGAGATCGGTTTCGGTGACGTCGCTACGCAGCTGCCCGGCCTCCTGCGCCCGGGCCACCAGTTGCCGGAACAGAATGTGGCCCTGATGTTTCGCCACTTCGATCGGACTGTCGGCGGGCAGCGAGTACACGCAGATATCGGTGAAGCCGCGGTCGTTCGCCTGCCACTGCGCCAGCTTCGTGAGATGGTCGACCAGGCCGATCCAGGGGTCCTCCGCCCGCAATGCCTCCTCCGCGCTGCGGCCCGACGCCACGACCAGGTCCAGGAGCGCATCGTCGATCAGCGCTTCGCGGGTGGGGAAGTGGTTGTAGAGCGTGCCGATGCTGACTCCGGCGTCGCGTGCGATCTGATTCAGCGAGGCGTCGAGGCCCTCGGCCGTGAACCGCCGCCGGGCCGCCGCGGCGATCTTGTCCCGGTTGTCCCGGGCATCACGACGCCGCGGACGCGCGCCGACGATCGTATCCCCGGTACTCGCCACCTGCTCGGCCATGACCTCACACTAACAACTTGAAAACCCACTCGACTTGGCCTTAACTTGAGGGGGTGCTCAATTTGAGTGCCATCTCGAGTTATGGAGGTTCGGCCATGCCACATCTGGCAGTGTTCGGTGCGGGTCCCGCGCTCGGATTGTCGGCGGCGCTGCGTTTCGGCCGTGCGGGCTATTCGGTGACATTGATCGCGCGCAACCCCGAGACGCTCGAACGGTTGCGGGCCCGGCTCGCGGCCGAGGAGATCGAGGTGGATGTGCTGCTCGCCGATCTCACCGACGACGCTCGGATCGACCACGTACTCGCCGAATTGCGGGCGGGGCACGGGCTTGCGGACGTTGTGATCTACAGCCCGGGTGATGTGAGCCGGCTCCCGGTGGACGCGTTGTCGCTGGACGCGGACACCTTGCGCAGCTGGCTGCCGATCAACCTGACCACGCCGGTGCGCATCATGCACGCGCTGCTGCCCGCGATGTCGGCCCGCGGCTCCGGCGCCGTCCTCATCGCTCAGGGGGGATCGGTGCGCGAACCACAAGCGGCGCTGGCCAGTTCGAGCGTGCCGCAGTCGGCCTTGCTCAACTATCTGCACTCGATCGATCAGCAGGTCCGCCCGAGCGGAGTGCGGGTGGGCGCTCTGCTCATCACCCGCCTCATCGAAAACAGTGCGGCGCAACAGCTGTTCGATTCCGGCCGCTTCGCCACGGTGGAACCCGACGACATTCGGCGCGTACATCCCGATGTCCTCGCCGAGGATCTGTTCGCCATGGCCACCACCGACGCGGAAGTCGAGCGAGCGGCGTGAGACTCCGAGGCCGCGCGTTCCGGCCCGCATCGTCGGCGCGGGCCGGAAGGTGGAACGTCGGTGGGAGTGACGCTAAGCCGCTTGCCGGTTCTCGGGAACCGTCGTCGCCCGCGGCTTGTCGCTCTCGTCGAAGCCCGGGCGGCCCGTGCCGATGAACGCCACCAGCCAGGACAGGACCGCGACGAAGCGGTTGCGGAAGCCGACCAGATAGACCAGGTGGACGGCGAGCCAGGTGGCCCAGGCGACGGTGCCGGTGAACTTGATGCGGTCGTTGAGCTTGGTGACCGCGCTGAACCGGCTGATCACGGCCATCGAGCCCTTGTCCCAGTACACGAACGGGGTGCCGGGCTGCTTCTTGCGGCGGATGATGTCAGCGACGTGGCGGCCCTCCTGCATGGCCGTCGGCGACTGGCCCGGATAGCCGTTCAGCGACGTCATATCGCCGATGGCGTAGATATCGGCGTGCCCGCCCACCGTGCAGTCCGGGTTGATCAGAAGCCGTCCGGCGCGGTCGGTGTCGCAGCCGGTGGCCTCGGCCAGCAGCGTGGCGAATCCGCCGGCCGCCACACCCGCCGACCACACCACGGTCTCGGCGCCGATACCGCGCTCGACACCGTCCTTGGTCTTCACCGTCACCTTGCCGGCCTCGATATCGGTGACGAAGGTGTCCAGCAGGACCTCGACGCCGTTGCGGCTCAACGATTCGCGCGCATACTCCGACAGGCTGCCGCCGAACGGCGGCAACACCGCGCCGGCACCCTCGACCAGGGTTACCGAGATCTCCTGGTGATAGTGGCGTTTCGCGAGCTCCTTGAGCTGGCCGGCGACCTCGACGCCGGTCGGGCCCGCCCCGACGACCACGAAGCTCAGCAGCCGTTCACGGGTTTCCGGATCGGCCTTCGCCGCCTCGGCGAACACGCGCTCGATCTGCGCGCGCAGCAGTTTGGCATCGTCGATGGTCTTGAGCGAGAACGTCTTCTCCGCGAAATCGTCGCGGCCGAAATACGATTGGGTGGCCCCGGTGGCCGCGATCAGCGAGCCGTAGCGAATCTTGCGCGGGCCCTGCTCGGTGTCGTAGGTGAGTACGGCGGCATCGGCGTCGATATCGACGACCTTGCCCAGCCGTACATCCGAGCCCTTGTGCCGGCGCAGGATCTGCGCGATCGGCGGGGCGATATCGGTGGACGGGAGCACACCCGTCGCTACCTGATAGAGCAGCGGCTGGAACAGATGTTCCGGCGTCGCCGAGATGAGCACGTAATTGATTCCCGATTTGCTGAGCTGCTTCGCGGCGGCGAGCCCGCCGAACCCCGAACCCACGATGACCACATCGGTGGTTTCGATTCCCGCATCCACGTCTTGCATGACAGCCTCCTTCTGTCATGAGTAAACGCGATTCATAGGTTGGATGTTTCGGGGGTCAGGGCGCATAATATTGATGACTCTTATCTAGATCATTCATGAATGGAGATCTTGATGGAACTGCGTCAGCTCACCTACTTCGTCGCGGTGTGCGAGGAGTTGAGCTTCAGTCGCGCCGCTGTGCGCTGCTTCATATCGCAATCGGCTATCAGTCATCAAATCGCGCGGCTCGAACATGATCTTGGTGTTCAGCTCTTCGAACGCTCCACGCGCTCGGTTGTGCCGACTGAGGCAACTATTCGGCTACTTCCCCTTGCGAAACAAATGCTGAGCCTCGAATCCGCTATTCGCGCAGCTGTACGCGACTCGGGGCCGCGCATTCGCCTGGCGGCGAACATGTCTTTCGCAACAAGATCGCTATCGGCGATAGCCGGAGCACGCGAAGCGCATCCGGGTGCCGAAATCGAGTTCGTGATCAAGCCTTTCCGGCAGCGCATCGCCGCGGTCGCAGACGGTGACTGTGATCTCGCTCTCATCAGGGGCAGTGTCGAACAGCCCGGTCTCACGGTCGAACAGCTGTGGGTGGAGGACCTCGTCATCGCCGCCTCCACCGCCCACCCGTTGGCCGGCCGCGGTGATGTGACATTGGCCGAGTTGGGGAAATATCCGCTCCTGCTGCCGCCGGAGGCGGAACAGGTGCTTCTGCACAACGTCGTCCGGCACGCGTTCGCCGAACTGCCGACCCGGCCCAGCTACGGTCCGCCGATCCCCCCGGACCACACCGCGACAATGGAATTGATCAACCGGCCGGACGCCTGGACCATCCTGTACGCCGACAGTGCCACCGAAGGTATCGCCACCCTGAAACTCGCGGGGCGGCCGCTGCGCGTTCCGGTATCGGCCGTGCTCCGCAGCGATGTC
Organism: Nocardia sp. BSTN01; assembly: GCF_015354405.1. GTDB lineage: Bacteria > Actinomycetota > Actinomycetes > Mycobacteriales > Mycobacteriaceae > Nocardia. Next base: position 17,052 of record NZ_JADKYP010000030.1, read on the forward strand.
CGGCGCTCACCGATCCTGGTCACCCTGCTGGCCGCCCTGCACAGCTCCTGATATGAACAACGCCGCACCGGAGGCCGGTGCGGCGTTGCTCGGGTCGGAAACGTTCAGGACCGCGGTTCGAGCCGGTGGAACAGGAATTCCACCAGCGTGATCAGCGAGCGCAGGCAGGTGCCGCGGTCACGCGCGTCCAGCGCGGTGAGCGGGGTACCCGGTTCCAGATCGAGCGCATCGCGGATCTCGCTGAGCGGGAAGCGATGCGCACCGTCGAACTCGTTGATGGCCACGGAATACGGCACGCCGCGTTCCTCGAGGATGGACAGCACCTCGTCGGCCTTGTCGATGCGGCGGGTGTCGACCAGCACCAGCGCACCGAGTGCGCCGTTGGCGAGCTCCTCCCACAACGGCAGGAATCGGCGCTGCCCCGGCGTACCGAACAGGTACAGCGCCAGTTGCGGATTGAGCGTGATGCGCCCGAAATCCATGGCCACCGTGGTGGTCTGCTTGCCCGGGAGTCCGGCCATGTCGTCGATACCGACGCTGGCCTCGGTAATGGTCTCTTCCGTGCGCAGCGGACGGATCTCCGAGACGCTGCTGACGAACGTGGTCTTACCGACGCCGAAATTGCCTGCAACCAATAGCTTCACCGACCGCGTGACCGTTTCCGGTACATAGTCGACCGTACGGTCGGTCACAGCGGCGGGTCGTTCGGACAGGGCAGTCGGGCGCTCAGACGGCGAGAGCGCGGAGCCCATTCAGTACCTCCTCGAGCAGGGCGACCTCCGGCACATAATCCGCCGGGGTCGGGTTGACCAGATGGCCGCTGTCGAGCAGGTCCGATACCACGATCTTCACTACCGAGGGCGGCAGGTCGAGATATGCGGCCACCTCGGCGAGCGACAGTGCAGCGTGCCGACTACAGACGTTCAAAACCCGGCGCGCGTCCGGACTGGCACCGGGCGTCGGATCCTGTGCTGCCACAACAAGTGTCACCAGGTCGACCGAACGACTCGCACGGGTACGTCCGCCCGTGCGTACGTAGGCACGGACCAGGTCGGGATCGCGCCGGTGCTTGCTCATGCCCGATCGCTACCGGGCCTGTGGCGGGGCAGGCTGCCGAGTTCGCGGCCGACTCTGACGGCGAGTTCGTTCATCCGGTGCGCGACCATGCTGACGTCGACGTCGGGCATGGTCGAGACGCCGATCAGGGCGCCCTCACCGGCCGCGGTGATGAAGATCATGCCCTCGTCGTACTCGGTCATGTTCTGCCGCACCGAATTCGCGGGGCCACAGAATTCGCTGAGGGCCTTGCCCAGGGATCTGAGGCCCGACGCCGCCGCGGCGAAGCGCTCGGCGTCGTCGAGGGAGATGGCGCCGACGTGTGCGATGCGCAGGCCGTCTTCGGACAGTAGTACGGCGAATCGGACGCCGGGAACGGTCAGATCCTCGAGCATCCACGACAGCTTGTTGTCGCCGTCGGTCACAGTGGTGCCGGGTGTGGCCATCAGGATGTCATCCCTTCGGAGTTGTCATGTGCGGCTGCACGTCCGCTGGTGGAACCGGTCTGCCAGGCTTCGGCGATATCGACGCGGGGCAGGCCCGTATCGGTATGCGGCTGTCCGGTATCGGTGCGGGGCCCGCGGGCGGAGGCGGGCAACGCCACGCTGCGCCGCCGCCGGCGCGGCAGCCCGCCCGGCGTGATCTCGTGCACCGTGGACGACTGACCGGTCGGTGTCGGGTCCGCGGCCGGCAACGGTTCGGCCTCGGCGACCGGGGCGGCCGGCGCCGGGGCGAGGCTCACCGGGGCGGGGCTCACCGGTGCGGGGGCAACATTGCCGCTCGCGACCGCGGCGGGTGCCGCGGCGACCTCGATCGGTGTGGAAATCGGCGGCGCCGTGACGCTTTCGAGGTTGTCGGGCCGCGCGGCCAGCAGTCCCTCGGGTACGTAGACCATCGCGCGCATACCACCGTAGATATTGGGTCCGTCGATGTACACGGTGAAGCCGTAGCGGCGGGCCAGCGCGGCGATGCCCGGGAAACCCACCCGCGGGGTCGGGCCCAGCTGATGGATGTCGACGGTGCGCTCGCCGGCGAGGACCTGGCGGGCCTCTTCCATCTGCTCGGGATTCATCCGCACACCGGCGTCGTCGATGATCACCGTCAGGCCGTGGTGGCCCTCCTGGAAGGTGACGTCCACGAACGAGGTCGGCGGCGAGTACCGCAGCGCGTTGTCCAGCAGCGTGGCCAGCGTGTGCACCAGCGGTTCGACCGCACGGCTGATGATCACGCGGTCGAGCTGCTGCGGGCGGATCCGGGTGAAGTCGCGGACGCGGCCGATCGCGCCGCCGACGATGTCGGTCAGCGACTGCTGCGGCCAGCGGCGGCCGGGCAGACCACCACAGACGATCACGTACGACTGCGCCTGGCGGATCATCTGCTGGACGCTGTGGTCGATGCGGATCAGCGTCTCGTAGACGTCGTCACCGCGGTGCTGGCGCAGCGCGGCGCTCACCACTTGGCCGACGTCGGCGCCCAGACTGACCACGGAGGTGCCGAACGCGCGCACCGCGGCACTGGTCGCCTCGCGGGAGGCGTTCTCGACCTGTTCGCGGATGCTGGCCTCGGTGGCGGAGATCGCCTGCTGCTTCTCGTAATCCAGCTCGTGGCTGGTGCGTTCATGGGTTTCGGCGGCCACTCGGTGCAGGTCGTCGGCGTAACGCTCGGTCAGCCGCTGCAGCAGCTGGGCGAAGCGAGAACCGCCGCGGTCGATGGCGGGCAATTCGACCGTCGATTCGGCGCGGCGCACGGAGTCGGCCACCAAACCCATTGTGGTGCTCGTGAAATGTTCGAGCTCGTCCTCGTGGGCGCGCAATTCCGCCTCGGCACTGCGGGCGCGGGCGCGCTGCTGCGACGCGTAATACGCGGCATACAGAGCTCCCGCGATCGTCAGTATCAGAATTGCGGCGAGGATCCACGAAAGAGTCACGGCGGTAGCTTGATTCATCAGTTCCCTCGGTGCCGGATTTCCGGCCGCTTCGTCCTTCCCTACTCGACGGCCGCGAACGACGCGGCCGGGATAACACTCAGGTCGGACGGCGGGAACGCGGCAGGCAGGATGATACTGCACCTAACCTGAATGGGACCTCGAAGCGCTTACCGGACAGGCGAATTCACCATCGACCTACCGGTGGAGGATCCCGATCGGCCCCAGCACCCGACGACAGCAAAGATAGCAGCAATTCCGGGTGGCAGCGACCGATTCGTTATCTACGGCTCGGTAGGGAATATGTTCATCGCCGGTGTTTCGGACGCGGCGGGTTCGCCGCGCCTCGATTTCACCTCGAAAGACGCCGCGACGGCGTGCAGCGCGGTGGCGACGGCGAGGTGTAACCGCAGGTCGTCGGCTGCGTGATCATCGACGGCCCAGGCTATTTCCTCCATTGCCCGCAGAAACGCCCACCGCCACGCGCGCCCGGGGTCGACGGCGGTGGCCGTGGCCGTGGCGGTGACCATTCGTTTCGCGTGCTCGGCGGTCGGCAAGCGCTGAATCCGAATCATGATCAGGAAGCCGATATCGAATGCGGCCTCGCCGAGATACGGTTTCGGGTCGATCAGCAGCCACGGCTCCCGCTCGGCGGCAACGATATTGCCCAGGTGGGTATCGCGATTGACGACGACCAGCGGTTCCCGCGGCCGGGACAGTTCGGCGCATCGAGCCGTCGCGGCGTCCAGCAGGGTGAACGGAACGGCGTGAACCAGTTCGGATTTCGGCTGTCCGAAGCGGACCGTCCAGTCGGCGACCAGTGCGGAAACGGTGGGAATGTCCGGATAACCGTCGGGAAGTGCGACGGGCGGGCGGCGCAGACGCCGATACAAGCGGCAGGCCAGATCGACCTTGTCCGCGTGTTCCGGCAGACCTTCCATACTGGGGAATCCGGGCTGCGCCAGCAGTGGCGTACCCGGCCGCGCCCATTCGAGCAGCAGGGCGCCGCTGCCGGGATCGTAGTCGTGCAGGCGGACCGCCCCGTCGCCGTCGTAGCAGTACAGCCCGGCCGCCTCACCCACGTTCTCCTGGTCGACCACCGGAATCTTCAGCACCGCCTCCGAATCGTCGGCGCGGCGGACGGGAGCGGCATAGGAATGGGTGCCACCGGCGAACGCGGAACCGAGCGGCGTCAGTTGCCAGCGCGCGCACAGGGTCTCGACCCGCTCGGGAAGCTCCGCGAGCCAGGTCCGGCCGCGCGCGCCGAAGAACGTTTTCACGGTCTCGACGACCTCGGGTGGGAGCGCGATCGGCGGTCCGGTCGGAGTCGGCACCGCCTCAGCCTGGCCGAGCGCGGCGGGGGAGCGCAAGCGGATTACCGCCTGCCCGTTCGGGTTCCGGGTGATGTTCCCCGGCGCGTGGTGAGGGTCGCCTCTAGGCTTGGCCCGTGGGAAACGAGCACGTGCGGGCCTCGGACGCGGACCGGGAGAAGATCGTCGAGCGATTGCGCTCGGCGATGAACGAGGGGCGATTGAATCTCGCCGAATTCGACGACCGGGTCCAGCAGGTCTACGCCGCGCGCACCTACGGGGAGTTGTCGCCGGTCCTGTCGGATCTGCCCGCGGTGCGGGAGCAGCCGGGCGCCGCGCGGGCCGGTCGGGTGCCGCCCTGGGTGCTGATCATGTGGACGCCGTGGGTCTTCGTCAACATCCTGTGCGTCGTGATCTGGCTGGCCACCGGCGCCGGATACTTCTGGCCGTTCTGGGTCGAGGTGCCGTGGGGACTGGCGCTGTGCATACCGACCGTCATCGGCATCACCGTCGGCAGGAACCAGGCGCCGTGTCCGCCGGACTGAACCCCCGCGAACGCAGACGGCTCGCCGAACCGATACCGCGAGGTACCGATTCGGCGAGCCGTACTCCCTGCAGGGGTCTCGATCAGCCCTTGTGGGTCTTGACCGCCTCGGTCAGCTGCGGCGCGACGTTGAACAGGTCGCCCACGATGCCGTAGTCGCTGATCTCGAAGATCGGCGCCTCTTCGTCCTTGTTGACGGCGACGATGGTCTTCGAGGTCTGCATGCCGGCGCGGTGCTGGATCGCGCCCGAGATACCCAGGGCCACATACAGCTGCGGCGACACGGTCTTACCGGTCTGGCCGACCTGGAACTGGCCCGGGTAGTAGCCCGAGTCGACGGCGGCACGCGAGGCGCCGACCGCGGCACCCAGCGCGTCGGCCAGCGGCTCGACGACCTTGTGGAAGTTGTCCTCGCTGCCGACGCCGCGACCACCGGAGACCACGATGGTGGCCTCGGTGAGTTCCGGACGGTCGCCACCGGCGACGGGCTCGCGGGAGGTCACCTTGGTGACGCCCTCTTCCTGAGCCGGAACCTCGACGGTCACCTTCTCGCCGGCGCCGGCCTGCGGGGCCGCCTCGATCGCGCCCGGGCGCACCGAGATCACCGGCACGTCGCCGGTGGCCTTGGCGTCCACGGTGAACGCGCCACCGAAGATCGAGTGCACGGCGGTGCCGTCGGACTTGACGTCGATGACGTCGACCAGCAGGCCCGAGCCGATGCGGGCGGCCAGGCGACCCGACACCTCCTTGCCCTCGGCGGACGCGGCGACCAGCACGGCGGCCGGCGACGCCGACTCGACCAGACCGGCCAGCACGTCGACCTTCGGGGTGACCAGGAAGCCCTCGACGTCGTCGGACTCGGCGACGTAGATCTTCTCGGCACCGGCCGAGGTCAGCGCGTCGGCCAGCTTGTCGGCGCTACCGGGCGCACCCAGCACGACCGCGGCCGGGGTGCCCAGCGTGCGGGCGGCGGTGAGGAGTTCGGTGGTGACCTTCTTGGGGGCACCTTCGGCGTGCTCGACGAGCACGAGTACTTCTGCCATGTTGCTTCTCCTGAAGTCTGTGGTGATTGCGCTCGGTGGGCTCAGATGACCTTCTGGCCGATGAGGTACTGCGCGACCTGGTTGCCGCCCTCGCCCTCGTCGACGACCTTCTCGCCCGCGGTGCGCGGCGGCTTCGGGGTGACACCGGAGACTGCGGTGCCGGCATTGCCCACGCCGACGGTCGACGGGTCGATGCCCAGGTCGGCCAGGGTGAACGTCTGCACTTCCTTCTTCTTCGCGGCCATGATGCCCTTGAAGGAGGGGAAGCGGGGCTCGTTGATCTTCTCGGTGACCGAGACGATGGCGGGCAGGTTCGCCTCGAGCTTGAACACGCCCTCGTCGGTCTCGCGCTCGCCGGAGATCTTGTCGCCGTCGACGGTCAGCTTGCGCAGGTGGGTGAGCTGCGGGATGCCCAGGTACTCGGCGATGATGGCCGGCACGGCGCCGGCGCGGCCGTCGGTGGCCTCGTTACCGGCGATGACGAGCTCGATGCCTTCGATCTGGCCCAGCGCACCGGCGAGCACCCACGCGGTCTGCACGGCGTCGGAGCCGTGGATGGCGTCGTCCTTGACGTGGATGGCCTTGTCGGCACCCATGGACAGCGCCTTGCGGATGGCCTCGGTGGCACGCTCGGGACCCATGGCGAGAACGGTGACCTCGCCGCCCTGGGCTTCCTTGATCAGCAGAGCCTCTTCGACGGCACGCTCGTTGATCTCGTCCAGGATCGCGTCGGCGGCCTCCCGGTCGAGGGTGTAGTCACCATCGCTGAGCTTGCGCTCGGACCAGGTGTCGGGAACCTGCTTGATCAGTACGACGATGTTCGGCATTGGTCTTCGTCGACCTCCTGTTCTGGTGGCACGTGAGGTGGGGTCGCACGATCGGGTGGCCGTACGTCCACATGAAAAGCTCCGTCACATCTAAAGCTCCGTCCGGGAGATTACCCTACATTAAGTTACTCACGGGTAACTTAGGGTGTGATGTTCTCCATGCCCGGTCCGGACGCCGGTGTGATACAGGCAACCGCTAACGTCGATCCAATGAGTGAGGCTGTCGCCTCCCCGGTGAGCGGGGAGTCTGCCGGGGTGGAGTCGCTGCCACTGACCGGCGAACGGACCGTGCCGGGTATCGCGGAGGAGAACTACTGGTTCCGCCGACACGAGATCGTCTACGCGCGCCTGCTCGAACGCTGCGGCGGGGCAACGGTTCTGGAGGCGGGTTCCGGCGAGGGCTACGGCGCGAACATGATCGCCGACGTCGCCACCCGGGTGATCGGGCTGGACTACGACACCAGCGCGGTGGAACACGTTCGTGCGGCCTACCCGCGGGTCGAGATGATCCAGGGCAATCTCGCCGACCTGCCACTCGACGACGCCTCCGTCGATGTGGTGGTGAACTTCCAGGTCATCGAACATCTCTGGGATCAGGGTCAATTCCTGCGTGAATGCCTGCGGGTGCTGCGCCCCGGCGGGCAGTTGCTGATCAGCACGCCGAACCGGATCACCTTCTCGCCCGGTCGCGATACGCCGTTGAACCCCTTCCACACTCGCGAGCTGAACGCCGCCGAACTCGCGGAACTGCTGGAGCAGGCCGGATTCCGCGTCGACGTGATGGCCGGTGTCCATCACGGCCCGGCGCTGGTGGCTCTCGACGAACAGTGGGGCGGCTCGTTCATCGACGCGCAGATCGAACGGGCGCTGGCCGGTGAGCCCTGGCCGGCCGAACTGACCGCGGCGGTGGCCGGGGTGCGCACCGACGATTTCGAGCTGCGCCCGGCGCCCGGTTCGGCCGTCCCGGCGTGGGATCCGGAGATCGATGCCAGCCTCGATCTGGTCGCCATCGCGGTGAAGCCGTGAGCGATTCGCGGGCGGTGCCGGGCCGGTTCAGCCTGGTCCTGCATTCCCATCTGCCGTGGCTGGTGCATCACGGACGCTGGCCGGTGGGTGAGGAATGGCTGTATCAATCGTGGGCGGCGTCCTATCTGCCCGTCGCCCGGGTATTGAGAACGCTTGCCGCGGAAGGACGTTCGCATCTGCTCAGCTTCGGCATCACGCCGGTGCTGGCCGCGCAGCTCGACGATCCGCACGCGCTGGCGGCCATGCATCACTGGCTGGGGAACTGGCAGATGCGTGCCGACGAGGCATCGATGGCCGGCAAGCGCGAACTGGGCGGCTACGAACACACACTGGCCGCGGAGGCCCTCGCCGATTTCGAACAGCGGTGGCGGCACGGCGGTTCGCCGGTATGGCGGGAACTCATCGACGCCGAGGCGATCGAACTACTGGGCGGTCCGCTGGCGCATCCGTTCCAGCCTCTGCTCGACGCACGCCTGCGTGACTTCCAGTTGCGCGAAGGTCTGGCCGATGCGCGGCATCGCTGGGGACACACCCCGGCGGGGATCTGGGCGCCGGAATGTGGCTTCACTCCGGGGATGGAACAGGGCTATGCCGCAGCGGGTGTGACGCATTTCATGGTCGATGGTCCGGCGCTGCGCGGCGACACCACCCTCGGCCGCCCCGTGTGGGACAGCGACGTGGTCGCCTTCGGACGGGATCTGCAGGTCAGCTATCGGGTGTGGTCGCCGAAATCGGGCTACCCGGGCCAGGCCCACTACCGCGACTTCCACCATTACGACCACGAGACCGGCCTCAAACCCGCGCGCGTCACCGGCAAGCAGGTCGCGGGTCCGGACAAGGCGCCCTACGATCCCGCGGCCGCCGCGGCGGCGATCGAGCGCGATGTCGCCGATTTCGTGGCGACCGTGCGCGAGCGGCTGATCACCGAATCCGAGCGGATCGGCCGGCCGGCGCTGGTGGTGGCGGCCTTCGACACCGAACTGTTCGGCCACTGGTGGCACGAGGGGCCGCAGTGGCTGGAACAGGTGTTGCGCGCCCTGCCCGAGGCCGGCGTCACCGTCGGTACCCTGGCCGACGCCCGGGCGGACGGATTCGTCGGCGCGCCGGTCGAGCTGGCCGATTCGTCGTGGGGGTCGGGAAAGGACTGGCGGGTGTGGGCCGGGGATCAGGTCCGCGACCTGGTCGATCTCAACGCCGAGATCGTGCGCGCGGCCCTGGACACGCTCGACAAGATGGCCGCGCAGTCCGACGGTCTGCGTGATCCGGTCGCCGATCAGCTGCTGCGCGAGGCGATTCTGGCGGTGTCGAGCGACTGGGCGTTCATGGTCAGCAAGGACTCCGCGGCCGGATACGCTCGCGACCGCGCGCATCAGCACGCGCACGCCGTCCGCGAGATCGCCGCGGCGGTCACCGCGGGCCAACTCGCCAAAGCACGGCAGTTGGCGGCAGGATGGTACGCGGCCGACGGATTCTTCCCCGCTCTCGACGCGCGACGGCTCGACGCGCGAGGTACGGACATCCCCGCAGTCGGTCACCGCTCGGCGGGAGCAACAGAAGGATCGGCATGAAGATCTTGATGGTGTCGTGGGAGTACCCACCGGTGGTTGTCGGTGGGCTCGGCCGGCACGTCCATCATCTGGCCGTCGAACTGGCTGCCGCCGGTCACGAGGTCGTCGTTCTCGCGCGCCGGCCGATGGGCACCGACGCCACGACGCATCCCACCCACACCTTCATCGAGGAACGGGTGCTGGTCGTCGCGGTCGCCGAGGATCCGCCCGCCTTCGACTTCGGCGAGGACATGCTCGCCTGGACCCTGGCCATGGGGCACGCGATGGTCCGCGCCGGTATCGCGCTGAGCAAACCGGGTATCGCCGAGGGCTGGACGCCGGATGTGGTGCACGCCCACGACTGGCTGGTCGCGCATTCGGCGATCGCCCTCGCCGAGTACTACGACGTGCCGCTCGTCTCCACCATCCACGCCACCGAGGCGGGCCGGCACAGCGGCTGGGTCTCGGGCCGGGTCAACAAGCAGGTCCATTCGGTCGAATGGTGGCTGGCTCGCGAATCCGACGCCCTCATCACCTGTTCGGCCTCGATGCAGGACGAGGTGGACAAGCTCTACGGCCCCGAACTGGTGCCGGTGACGGTGATCCGCAACGGAATCGACGTGGGGGCGTGGACATTTCGCGATCGCGCGCCGCGGTCGGGCCCGCCGCGACTGCTGTACGTGGGCCGCCTCGAATACGAGAAGGGCGTCCAGGACGCCATCGCCGCGCTGCCGCGGATCCGGCGCGCGCATCCGGGCGCCACGCTGACCATCGCGGGTGTGGGCACGCAGTTCGAATGGTTGCGCGAGCGCGCGCGGGTCCACCGGGTGGCGCGGGCGGTGAATTTCGCCGGGCGCCTGGACCATGCGGAACTGCTGGGCTGGCTGCACGGTGCCGACGCGATCGTGCTGCCCAGTCGCTACGAGCCGTTCGGCATCGTCGCCCTGGAGGCCGCGGCGGCCGGAACGCCGCTGGTGACCTCCACCGCGGGCGGGCTCGGTGAGCTGGTGATCGACGGGGTCACCGGGGCATCCTTCGAACCGGCGGATGTGACCGGACTGGTCGAGGCCGTGACGGCCGTGCTCGACGATCCGATCGCGGCGCAGCAGCGCGCCTACGCCGCTCACGATCGGCTGACCGCCGATTTCGCCTGGGATGTGGTGGCGGCGGAGACGATTCAGGTCTATCAGGCCGCCAAGCGCCGGGTTCGCAATCCGCTGGGCCGCCCGGTCATCACCGAACGCCCACTGCCGGAACGGGATTCGAATAACCCGTTGTGATCGGCCGGGTCGCGGCGGCGGCCGCCGGGCGGCGGGGGCAGAATTTTCGGTATGGCTGTTCCGACGACTCGACTGCTGGTACTGGCCGTGGTGCGGCTGCTGCAACCCGTGCACGGCTACGACGTGCGGCGTGAGCTGCTGTCCTGGCATGCCGACGAATGGGCCAACGTCAAACCCGGCTCGGTCTACGGTGCGCTGAACACCCTCGAGCGCGACGGGCTCATCGCCGTCGAGGGTGTGGGCCAGGACGGCGCGCGACCGGAGCGGACCACGTACCGGCTGACATCCGAAGGGGAGAAGGTACTCGCCGATCTGATCCGGGAGGGTCTGTGGTCGGCCGAGCAGCCGAAACATCCGTATCACGCCGCGGTGGCGTTGTTCCCGTTCGCGCCGCGCGGCGATGTGATCGCGGCATTGCGCAGCCGCATCCTGAAGTTCGAGGCCGATCTGGGCTACTTCGAGCGGGAGGAGCAGCGGATCCTGTCCGGCAGCGGAGATCCGACCGAAACCGAGCCGTATCACGTGGCCGACGCTGTGGCGCTGGCCGCCGCTCATACTCGCGCCGACCTGGAGTGGTCGCGAAAAACCCTGCAGCGCATCGAGAACGGTGAGCTGGATGTCTGGTCTTCGGCGCCGTACAGGATCTTCGACCAGGCGCGGGATCAGGCGGGAGCCGCCGTTGATCAAGACTGAATAGTAAAGCTTGACTATTTGAGCCGTCCTTCCTACCGTGAGCGGTATGGAAACGACGGCTACCGTTCGTGACCGCACCCGCACCTCGGCGATCCGGGTGCGGGGGCTGGCACGGACGTTCACGACGAAAACAGGACCGGTGCAGGCCGTGAACGGCTTGGACTTCGAGGTCCGCGAAGGCGAGATCGTGGGACTGCTGGGTCCCAACGGCGCCGGTAAGACCACCACCCTGCGGATGATCGCGACGCTGCTCGCGCCGACCGCGGGCGAGGCGCGGATCGCCGACGCCGATCTGCGCCTGGCCCCGCGCGAGGTGCGGGCCCGCATCGGGTACGTCGCGCAGGGCGGCATGACCAACGACGAGGAGCTGGTCATCGACCAACTGGTCCTGCAGGCAAGGCTTTTCGGGCTGAGCAAGGCCGAGGCGACGGTCAGTGCCGAACATCTGCTGCGGACACTGGAACTCGACGGACTCGGCCGTCGCCGCTGCCGCGAACTGTCCGGTGGGCAGCGCCGCCGCGTCGACATCGCACTCGGCCTGGTGCATCGGCCGCGGCTGGTCTATTTGGACGAGCCGACCACCGGACTGGACCCGCAGAGCCGGGCGAACCTCTGGGACCACGTGCGGCGGTTGCGGTCCCAGGGCACGACGATCGTGCTCACCACGCACTACCTGGACGAAGCCGACGCGCTGTGCGACCGGATCCTGGTCATGGACCACGGCGGCATCGTCGCCTCCGGTACCCCGGACGAGCTGAAACGGCGGATCTCCGGCGATGTGATCAGCCTCGAGATCGCCGACGCGCAAGCGGATCTCGCGATCGAGATCGCCGATTCGGTGCTGGAGTTGCGCTCGAAACTGCGTGCCGACGGACTGGTTCATCTGACGGTGGCGCGCGGCGATGCCGCCGTCGTGCCGCTGCTGCGCGCACTGGACGAGCACGGCATCGTGCCCGGTGCGCTGACCGTGAAACGACCGAGCCTCGACGACGTGTTCCTCACCGTCACCGGGCGTTCGCTGCGGGAGGGAAAATGAGGTTTCTGCGGGAGACCGGGCTGGTGTTCTGGTCGCAACTGCGCACCCAGCTGCGCAATCCGGTGTGGGTGATCATCGGATTGAGTCAGCCCGTGCTGTACCTGGTGCTGTTCGGTCCGCTGGTGAAGGCGATCGCACCGGCGCTGGGCGCCGATACCGACCCGTGGAAGGTACTGACGCCGGCATTGGTGATCCAGGTCGGGCTGTTCGGGTCCATGTTCGCCGGGTTCGCGATGGTGCAGGAACTACGGGCCGGCGTGATCGAACGCCAGCGCGTCACCCCGGCCCACCGTGGCGCACTACTGGTGGGCCGGGTACTCAAGGATATGGTCGTGCTGATCGTGCAGGCGCTGGTCCTGGTCGCGGTCGCGATGGCGGCGTTCTCGTTGCGCCCCAACGCTTTCGGGCTGATCGCCTCGGTGCTGCTGATTTCGGTGATGGCCGCCGGTCTGGCCTCTGGCTCCTATGCCCTGGCACTGTGGGCGCGTTCGGAGGACACGCTGGCATCGGTGCTCAACAGTGTCTCGGTGCCGTTGATGTTGCTGTCGGGTATCCTGCTGCCGATGAGCCTGGCGCCGCACTGGCTGCGGATCGTCGCCGACGTCAATCCGTTCCAGCACACCGTCGAGGCCGCGCGGGCACTGTTCCGCGGTGATTTCGGGGTCACCGAGGTCTATCTGGGCACCGGTCTGACGGTGGCGGTCGCCGTCGCGCTGATGGTGGTCGGCGCTCGCAGCTTCGCCCGCGAGAACGCCTGAACCGCTGCTCAGCTCACCGCCGCCGCGCCGGTGCTCCGGCGCGGCGGTTTCGGTCGAGTGGGCCAACTCGGGGGAACGACGCAGTGAACGTTCGGTGTGACGGGGATCTCGTTCACCGGACTGGCATTCGCTCGACACTCGAACGTCGCCGCCTCGCCGAATCGGACTGGCTTCATCGACATCATGACGCCATCGTCCGTGCTGAACCCGACCCGCACGACAGGCCCAGGGGTGGCGGCGCCACAGTACTCCCTGGTTGTGTCCTCCGATCTCGACCATCGCCGCGCCGCGCAGCGGCTGCGCTACCGGGTGTTCGCCGGCGAACCCGGATTCGATATTCCCTTCAGTGCCGACGGCCTGGACGCCGACCGGTTCGACGAGCACTGCGACCATCTGCTCGTCCGCGACGAGGCGTCCGGCGACTTCGTCGGCTGCTATCGGATGCTGCCGCCCGACAAGGTGCGCGCGGCCGGCGGGTACTACACGGCGACCGAATTCGATCTGAGCGCCATGGACCCCGAGGGTCGCCGGATCGTCGAAATGGGCCGCGCCTGCGTGGTTCCGGACCATCGCAACGGCTCGGTGCTGACGCTGATGTGGGCCGGAATCCTGCACTACATCCAGCTCACCGGCTACGACTGGGTGATGGGCTGTGTCTCGGTGCCGATGCGCGACACGCCCGCCGATCCGCCCGGCGCCAACGTGGCCGCGGTCCGGGATCTGTTGCTGAGCAAGCACGCAGGTGATCCGGCTCGCCGCGTGCGCCCCTACCACCCGGTCGTGGTCGACGGCCGCGGCCTCGACGAACTGGACGCCCCGGCCCGGCCGAAACTTCCCCCGCTGCTGCGCGGTTATCTGCGCCTGGGCGCCGAGATCTGCGGTGAACCGGCCCACGACCCGGATTTCGGCGTCGCGGATTTCGTCGCCCTCCTGGGCCTGGAAACCATCAACACCCGCTACCTGGAACGCCTGCGGAGCGCCGCGGGAGCCATGGACGCTCGCGCGTCGGAAAGCACAGACGCTCGTGCGGACGCCGATGCCGCGCGGGCCCGCGATACGGGCGGAGGAGCACGATGACCGAGACAACCGACTTACGAAGCAGCGCGAACACCGTCGGCCCGGCGGTGGCCGACCCCGTCGGCGCGGCGCAGACGCCGTTCGATCCTCGGCCGATGGCGCAACCGCCGGCAGTCCACGCGTGGATGCCCGCGAGTCCGTGCGGCGCCGGCTGTGTGGCCGTGCCCGATACCGCGGGTGCGGTGCGGAGTGTGGCGCGGATCGCGGGTGTGGTGGGGTTGCTGGTGGCGTTTCCGGTGGTCAATGTGGTGACGCCGGCTGCCCGGCGGACGGGCTTGCATCGCCGGTACGCACGGGCCGTATTGCGCTGCTGCGGAATCGCTTTGCGAGTCGTCGACGAGCGTGGCGCGGTCGACGAGGGTGCGGTGCACGGCCCGGCGGATTCCGGGCGCGGTCTGCTGGTGGTGGCCGGGCACGTCGGATGGGCCGATGTGCTGGCGTTGGCGGCGGTCTCGCCGATGGGCTTCGTGGCCCGCGGCGATCTGGTGTCGTGGCCGGTGCTGGGGCAACTGGCCCGGCTCATGCGCGTGATCCCGATCGATCGGGAGCGGTTGCGGCAGTTGCCCGAGGTGATCGCGGCGATGTCGGCGCGACTGGCGGCGGGGGAGCGGGTCGGCATGTTCCCCGAGGGCACCACCTGGTGTGGCCGCGCCCACGGCCGGCTGCGCCCCGCCCTGTTCCAGGCCGCGGTCGACACCGTCACGCCGGTCCAGCCGGTCCGGCTGCGCTATCTGGACCCCACCGGCGAGACGTCGACGGTCCCCGGCTTCGTCGGCGTGGACACCTTCATCGACTCGGCCCGCCGCGTCCTGCGCGCCAAGGGGATCGTCGCCGAACTCGTCCTGCTGCCGATCGAGGAACCGGGCACCGATCGCCACGACCTGGCCGAGCGTTGCGATCGCGCCATCCGCGGCCGCACCGAAGTGCGTATCGACGCCCATGCGACGGCCATCGGCACCGGCCCGATCCGCGAGATCGTCGTCGCCGACGCGGCCTCCTGACCGCACGGGGAAGGTCGTCGCGCCGAGCCCCGCGGCCGGTGCGACGACCGGTGCGCTCAGTCGTGCGAGATGAGGCGGTGCGCGGTCAGAACGATATGGTCGACGCGACTGCGCAGGGCGGTGTTCTCGCCGTTGAGGCGGCGGAACTCGTGCACGAACTGCGCGGCCAGATCCCGCAGTTTGGTGTTGGTTTCCTGGGAACGCCAGCTCAGTACCCGGAACGCCTGTTCGGGGCTGATGCCGTAGGCCAGCGTCAGCGCGCCCTTGGCCTGTTCGATCACCGCGCGCGACTCGATCACCTCGGGCAGCACCTCCGACAGCGCGTCGTTGCGCTCCTCGGCGATCGTCTCGGTGACGTCGACGAAATATCCGCTGGCCCCGACCACCGTGCCATCGTCGTCGGTGAGCTGTTCGCCGACGACGATGATCTCGTGGGTGTCACCGCCGGTGTCGACGATGCGGTGCTGACCGCAGATCGGCTCGCCGGTTTTCACCGAGATCTCGATGCTGGCCGCCAGTTCCTCCCGGTCGTCCGGGTGTTTGTGCGACATGAGCAGTTCGGTGGTGGGTTCGGTGTCGGCGCTCGGATACCCGTACATCTGCGCCGCCTCGTCCGACCATTCCCAGCGCTGATCGGCGAACCAGAATCGGAACCAGCCGACATGATCGCAAGGTTGTGCGCCGAGCACGCTCGTCAAGGGGTGGAGCGGCGCGATGCGCGGCGACTGTTCCGTACTCACCTTCACAGTATCCGCTGTGTGGCGGTCGGGTGTTACGCCAGGTCGGACGGGATGTGACGTGCCCCGCGCGCGTTATCTGTTTGGTATGAGGGTTTCGGGGCATCTTGTCGTCGGTACACAGGACATCCACTTCGAGAGGACCGGGACAGTCGTGGTTGCGTTGCTCATGGTGATCGGCTCGGTATCACTGATCGTCATCGCGGTGCATGCGACGGTGGTCGCGGTATGGACGGCGAAATTGCGCCTTCGGCGCACCTCTGACGCCCTGCGCGGGGCGGCGCCTCTCGTAGCGAAAACCGTTGTACATCAGCCTCTTCTCCGGCCTCGTGCCGGTGCCGACGCGACGTCCTGATCGTGGCCTGCCCCCCGGTGCGCGCAGCGTGTTCGGCCGGGTTCCGATAGGATCGGCAAGCCTCACGGTCGAAAAACGGGCCGCTGAGCAAGTCGGCGTGCGCTCGAGCCGCCACTTCGTTGATCGGAGGCAGCATTGTCGAAGCGTGCCGTCCCAGGCACGGTTGCTGTTCCCTCGTCGCGGTCCGAGGCAGCCGGTGCGCTGCGGGCCGATACCGTGCGCATTCGTCGCATCGACGGTGCTCCGCGCCCCCGCACGGTCGCGGTGACGGAACAGACCCCGCGGTTTCGCGATGTATCCAGCCGTTCCGCGGGCCACTCGTCCGAGGGTCCGAATTCCGCATCCGTTCGAGACGAGAGCCGCGGTTCCACCGTGCGGCCACCCCTCGACGGCGTCACGCCGCTGGGCACCGCGTCGCCGCTCGGACAGACGATCCTGCTGGTCGAGGACGACCCGGGTGATGCCCTGCTGGTCGAGGAGCTCGTCGCCGACGGGGCGCCCGGCGTGCGCCTGGAACATGTGCGCTCGCTCGCCGAAGCGGGGGCGTGGCTGGCCGCGGGCCTGCCCGACTGCGTGCTGCTCGATCTGAATCTGCCCGATTCCCACGGCCTGGACGCGCTCGCGCAGTTGCGGGAATACACCGATCAGGTCGCGGTCGTGGTGATGACCGGCCTGGACGAAGAACAGACCGGGCTGGCCGCGATGGCCGCCGGCGCCCAGGACTATCTGGTGAAGGGCCGGGTCGAGCCGGAGTGGTTCGGCCGGGCCGTGCGCTATGCGATTCAGCGCAAGCAGGCCGAGCGCACCACCGCGGCCCTGCGCGCGAGCACCATGCGCGCCCAGGAGAACGCGCGCCTGGAACGCGGACTGCTCCCCAAACCGCTGCTGCGCGGTGCGCCGATCGTCGATGTGGTCTCGCGGTATCGCCCCGGTCGCGCGCATTCGCTGCTCGGCGGTGATTTCTACGACGTCGTGCAGGAGGCCGACGGCACGGTGCACGCGCTGATCGGCGATGTGGCCGGTCACGGCCCGGACGAGGCCGCGATCGGCGTGGGCCTGCGATTGGCTTGGCGCACACTGGTATTCAGCGGCATCACCGGACCTCGTCAGCTGCAGCTGCTGGAGGAGGTGCTGGTCGCCGAGCGCACCGGCCCTCAGACGTTCGCCACGCTCACCACGCTGTACGCCCCGCCCGGCCGAGGTGCCGTGGAGGTGATCCGGGCCGGTCATCCCGGCATGCTCGTGCATTCGCCGACCGGCACCGAATGGCTGGAGGTTGCGGGCGGACCGGCACTCGGCTTCATGCCCGGCATCGCGGACTGGCCGGTCACCGAAGTGACCGTGCCCCCCGGTACCGGACTGGTGCTGTTCACCGACGGCCTGTTCGAGGTGCGTACCGGCACCGGCGACTGGCTGGGCGAGGACGGCCTGCTCGCGATGGCGAAGGGAGTGTCGGTCGAACAGCCGGCCCGCTATCTCGACGAACTGCTGGGTCAGGTCGAATCCGCGGCCGCCCCGGCCGGAGGACTCGACGACGATCTGGCGATCGTCTATCTGCGCTGGCACGGGGGTGAGCAGGCCCGGTGAACGACGTCCGACACCGCGATGGGATCGTCGGCCGGCTCACCGCACAGACGTGGTTTCAGCTGGTCGTCGCCCTGATGCTCGTGGTGGTGATCGCCGGTGCGATCGCCGCCGCGCAAATGATCTCCCGCACCGACGCCATCGAAGACCGGCTGCTCGATCGTGCCCAGCCCGCCGCGACCGAGGCATACCGGCTACAGGCCGCCCTGATCAACCAGGAAACCGGCCTGCGCGGTTACGCGATCTCGGCCGACGAGCAGTTCCTGCAGCCCTACAACCAGGGTGTCGCCGACGAGGCCGCCGCCGCGGGACGGTTGCGTGAGGTGGCCGCCGGTCACACCACGCTGCTCGGCGATCTGGACGCCGTCGAGGCCGCTGCTCAGCGCTGGCGTACCGAATACGTGCAGCCGATGATCGCGGCGGCCGGCAAGGTGTCGCCGGCCGAATCCGCCGCCATGGTCACCCGGGGCAAGGGCCTGTTCGACGAGATACGCACGACGTTCGCCGTGCAGAACGCGGATTCGGCGGCCGCGATCGCCCGGGACCGCCACGACCTGGACAACGCGCGCACTCTGCGCGACGGTGTGCTGATCGCGGTGGTCGTCCTCATCCTGCTCACCGGCCTGGCGCTGACCGTGCTGATCCGGCGGCTGGTCGCCCGCCCGCTCGACGATCTCACCGAAGCGTCCCGGCGGGTGTCGGCCGGCGAATTCGATCATCACATCGAGGCGCACGGGCCGGCCGACCTGGCGACCGTCGCCGAGGCGGTCGAGGAGATGCGCGTGCGCATCGTCTCCGAACTGGGGTCCTCGCGGGCGCAGGAGGAACTACTCGCCCGGCAGGCCGACGATCTGGATCGCCAGACGGTGCAACTGCGCCGCTCGAATGCCGAGTTGGAGCAGTTCGCCTACGTCGCCTCCCACGACCTGCAGGAGCCGCTGCGCAAGGTCGCCGCGTTCTGCCAGCTACTGGAGAAGCGCTACGGCGATCAGCTCGACGAGCGGGCCAAACAGTACATCGACTACGCCGTCGACGGCGCCAAGCGGATGCAGCGGCTGATCAACGATCTGCTGACGTTTTCGCGCGTGGGCCGGGTGATCGAGGGCGACGAGGTCGTCGAACTGGACGCGATGCTGGATTCGGCATTGGACAACCTGTCCGGTGCGATCGAGGAATCCGGCGCGGTGATCGAGCGTCCGGAGCGGCTGCCCGAAATCTCGGGCCAGCCGACGCTGCTGACCATGCTGTGGCAGAACCTCATCGGCAACGCCGTGAAATTCCGTACCCCCGGCACCGCGCCGGTGGTGCGCATCGAATGCGAGCCGGGCGATCATCCGGACGAATGGCGTTTCTCGGTGTCCGACAACGGGATCGGTATCCCGCCGGAATTCGCGGACAAGGTCTTCGTGATCTTCCAGCGTCTGCACAACCGGGAGGATTACAGCGGCACCGGCATCGGCCTGGCGCTGTGCAAGAAGATCGTCGAGTATCACGGCGGCAATCTGTGGATCGATACCGAATACACCGGTGGCGCCCGATTCCGCTTCACCATGGCGACGCAGGCCGCCGGACCCGCATCCACCGAACTCGTATCCGAAGGAGCCGACGCATGACCGCACCGGTGAGCCAGCCCATCGACATCCTGCTCGTGGAGGACGATCCCGGCGACGAGCTGATGACCCGGGAGGCGTTCGAGGACAACAAGATCGGCAATACATTGCACGTCGCCCGCGACGGCCAGGAGGCGCTCGACTTCCTGTACCGGCAGGGGGAATTCGCGCAGGCGCCGCGGCCCGATCTGATTCTGCTCGATCTGAACCTGCCGAAATACGACGGCCGCCAGGTTCTGGAAAAGATCAAATCCGATCCGGACCTCAGCCATATTCCGGTGGTGGTGCTCACCACGTCGGCGGCCGAGGAGGACATTCTGCGCAGTTATCGGCTGCACGCGAACGCCTATGTGACCAAACCGGTCGACCTGGATCAATTCATCGCCGCGATCAAGCACATCGACGAATTCTTCGTTCAGGTCGTCCGGTTGCCACGCCAGCGATGAAGCCGGCGGCGAGAAACGCGCCGGATGGGCGCCGGATCAGGCCGAGGTGGTCTGCTCCGGCGCGGCCAGGGCGTCCGCGACCGTCGGGAACAGCCGCAGCAACGCGTCCAGCGCCGTCACCTCGATCGGGCGCCGCACCGCGGGCGACGCGACCACCCTCAGGCCTCCCGTCGCGGTGGACTGCGAAGTGGCGAGCAGTACGCTCAGCCCGGCCGACCCGAGGAAGCCGACCTCGGTCATGTCCAGCACCACGGTCGTGGGCTCGGCCTGCAGCGCCTGGTCGAGGGCCGATTGCAGCTCCGGCGCGGAGTTCATGTCCACTTCACCGGCCACGGTCACGACCACGGCCGAACCTTCCGTGCGCTGCTCGGTGCGCAGCAGCGGCGACACCCGTTCGCCGCTCATCGGGTCGACCCCAGCGCGAGGCGATTCGTACCGCATTTCGCCACTTCGATACCTCCGGCGTATTTCGATCTGCGCCGCTGTCCGCGGCGTGGCGACGATTCGCCGCTGACCAACATACCCGTTTCGGCGCGATCCGAACGGGGGCCTTCACTTCGATCGGAGGGCGCCGGGCGGGCGCTCGCGTACGCTGTGAAATCGTTTCGCGGCACGATATTTGGGAGCAACGAATGGGCATGGTCGAGAAAGTGTCCCCGGACGCGGGGACCACTGCGGTCGGATTCCAGGTACCGGCCGATGCGGCGCAATTGATGATGGTCCGGGCATTGACCGAAACCGTCGCTCTGGTCGCCGATTTCGGTATCGATGAGGCCACCGATATCCGTCTGGCCGTCGACGAGGTGGTCAGCGCGCTGATCGTGGACGCGGCCGCCGAATCGGTGATCGATTGCACATTCACCGCGACCGAAACCACCATGGACGTGCGCGTAGCCGCCGTCACCACGACCGCGGGCAGCCCGGATACCAACAGCTTCGGCTGGCATATCGTCTCGACGCTGACCCAGTGGGTGAAGACCGAGAGTTCGGACTACGACGCATCCGTGGGCGGGCACCCGACCGTCGTCGAGTTCCGCTGGGCACGTGGCGGAACCGATGTCGACTGAGAACGGTTCGGGCACCGCGCGCCATCCCGACGGTTACGACGACGTCGCCCCGCTGTTCGTCGAGCTCGCCGCCCTGCCCGAGGACGACCCGGAGCACGACCGGCTGCGCGAACGCATCATCAACCGGTGTCTGCCGCTGGCCGAGCACATCGCGCGCAAGTTCAGCGGGCGCGGCGAGAACTTCGAGGATCTCCTGCAGATCGCCCGAGTGGGCCTGGTCGCGGCCGTCGACCGGTTCGATCCCACGCAGGGGTCGCCGTTCCTGGCCTTCGCGGTGCCGACGGTGATGGGCGAGGTGCGCCGCCACTTCCGCGATCACACCTGGGCGCTGCGGGTGCCCCGGCGGATCAAGGAGATCCAGACCGCGCTGGGACCGACCGTGGAGACGCTGTCGCAACGGCTGGGCCGGATGCCGCGGGCGCGGGAGATCGCCGAGGAGATGGACGCCGATCTGGGTGAGGTGACGCAGGCGCTGATCGCCCGCAACGCCTATCAGACCCAATCGCTGGACACGCCTACCTCGGAGGACGACAGCCGTTCCGGGAATGCGATCCTCGACACGCTGGGTGACGTGGATCCGACTTTCGGCTCGATCGACGACACTCTGACGGTGAAGCCGCTTATCGATGCCCTGCCGGAGAAGGAGCGGTACGTGCTGACCATGCGTTTCTTCGGCGGAATGACGCAGGAGCAGATCGCGCGGGAACTCGGCTGTTCCCAGATGCAGGTGTCGCGGATCCTGACGAGAACGCTCAAACAGCTGCGCGAGAAAGCGCTGCGCGACTGAGGTAGGCCGACGGCGTCGCATGGCGTGCGGGAAAGGGGGTATCGCGGATGCCGAGGAGATCATCGAGTGGAGATCATCGGTTGCGATCGGAATGAGGACATGAGCGGATTTCCAGATCCCCCGGGCGACCCCGCCCCAGGGCCCGCGATACGCGAGCCGCACCCGCTACGGGTGGCCCCCTTCGAGGCGAATTTCCCGTCGCAGGCCGACCGGATCGCCGAGGTGCGCCACGATCTGCGGGCCTGGCTCGAGCGCGGGGGAATCGGCTCGGAACAGATCTACGATCTGTTGCTGGCGGTGGACGAGGCCTGCACGAATGCCGTGGAGCACGGCTACCGCCAGGGTGCCGGCATGGTGGGTCTGCGCGGGGAGATCAGCGGGTCGGACCTGTACCTGACCATCGTCGACCACGGCAGCTGGGAACCTCGCGCGGAGGTTCCGGATCCGGTGCGCGGGCGGGGACTGTCGATCATGCGCGCTCTGGTGCGCGATGTCGAGATCACCACCGGCGCCGACGGCACCCGCGTCGCGATGCACACCGAAATAGTCTCGGCGCCAACGGGTTCCGAGTCGACCGCGGGGTACGACCGGGGGTAGTCCGTTAATACCCGCGGCGAGCGGGTATGCGGTAGGCAGAAGGCGGGCGAGGCGGGCGCCGCGGCGGGATTTTTCGGGCCCCCACCGGGGTTGTACCGGTGCGAGACTTGGGGCGGGGACCCGATTCGAAGGAGGAAGCGTGACCGACACGCGCACGGCGATTCTGGCAGGCGGATGCTTCTGGGGTATGGAGGAGCTGATCCGCAAGCAGCCGGGTGTGATTTCCACGCGCGTCGGATACACCGGCGGGCGCAACGATCACCCCACCTACCGCAACCATCCGGGCCATGCCGAGGCCGTGGAGATCGTCTACGACCCCGCGCGCACCGACTACCGGGCCCTGCTCGAGTTCTTCTTCCAGATCCACGATCCGTCGACGAAGGATCGCCAGGGCAACGACGTCGGCAGCAGCTATCGGTCCGCGATCTTCTATCTCGACGACGAGCAGAAGGCGGTCGCGCTGGACACGATCGCCGATGTGGACGCCTCCGGGCTGTGGCCGGGCAAGGTGGTCACCGAGGTGACCCCGGCGTCCGATTTCTGGGAGGCCGAACCGGAGCACCAGGACTACCTGCAGCGTTATCCGAACGGCTACACCTGCCACTTCCCCCGGCCGGGCTGGAAACTGCCCAAGCGCGCCGCGACCCCGCAGTAGGCCGGCATGTCGGACCGCACTCGTCGCTCACGTATCGGCAATCCACTGTCGGCCCTGGGACGCGCGATCGCCCGCATCCCGTGGGTGATGCGCACCGGTCCGGTCGTGATCGTGCTGGAACGCGTCATCCGCCGGCTCACCGGCGGCCGGCACGGCGTACTCGACCTGGCGGGTCTGCCGTCGATGGAGCTGACGGTGCGCGGACGTAAATCCGGGTTGCCACGGACGGTGTCGCTGCTGTACGTGCCGGACGGGCCCGAGCGATATCTGCTGATCGGGTCCAACTGGGGGCGGCCGGAACATCCGTCCTGGTCGGCGAATCTGGCCGCCGCCTCCGACGCCGAAATACACAGTGGCGGAAGGCGAATCAAGGTGCGGGTCCGGCAGCTGAGCGGATCCGAGCGTGAGGACGCCTGGGCTCGCGCGGTGGCCTATTGGCCCGGATACACCATGGAACAGCGTCTGGCGGGCACGCGCCGGTTCCGGCTGTTCGAATTGACGCCCATCTGAGCCGAGTTCGACGGTGCGCACCGGCCGGTTTCGCTCCCGCGGCGGGGCGGCCTGCTGGACAATGGGGCCGAGCCGACGATGTGCGGCCCGGCCCCAGGTACCGCCGGAACGCATGGCGCGGACCGAGCGGCGACGGGTGAGATGCGGATGCGATCAGGACAGGACAGTGCTCTGCTGCGGCGACGCGCGGCACTGGAACGGCAGTGGGCGCGTTGGGTTCCGAGCCCGCGCGAGCTCCCGGCGACCCCGGCCGTGTGTTCTCTCGATGCTCCCGATGCCGATGCGGCGCAGCCCCGGGCCGATGTGGCGCAGTCCTGGGTGCGATCGCGCGCGTTCGTCGATCCGGCCACCGACTGCGCGCCCGCCGTGGCCGGCGATGTCGCGTCGAAATGGGCCGATTCGCCGCTGCGCGGACCGATCGCCGAACTCTCCGATCAACTGCACAGCATCACCCACGACGCCGGATTCGTCGCCGCCGTCACCGACGAAGCGGGAACCATCCTGTGGTCCGACGGCGGTCAGGTGATGCGACGGCGTGCCGAGCGGGTCGGCTTCACCCCCGGCGGTCGCTGGGACGAGAACCACATGGGCACCAACGCGCTGTCGCTGGCATTGCACACCGGGCGCCCGAGCAGTGTGTTCTCCGCCGAACATCTGGTCGAAGCGTTGCACGGCTGGGTCTGCTACTGCGCGCCGATCCGGGACGCGGGCGGCCGGCAGCTCGGCGTGCTGGATCTGTCCACCACCTGGGATCGTTCGCATCCGCTGGCCATGTCCACGGTGTTGTCGCTCACCGCCGCGGTGGAGGCGAAACTGCAAGGCGGCGTGGCGAATACGGCCGCGGGCGTGCGGCTGGAATGTCTCGGCGCCGCCGGACTGACCAGGGGCGGGCGGCCGCTGCGGTTGCGCCGCCGGCTGCTCGAAATCCTGACCCTGCTGGCCCTCGAACCCGACGGCTACACCCCGGAACGGTTGCAGCTGGCCGTCTACGGCGACCGGCCCACCGGTTCCAGCACGCTCAAGGCCGACGTCTCACATCTGCGCCGCGCCACCGGCGGCGATATCAGCAATCGGGTCTATCGGCTGACCACACCGGTGTCCTGCGATGCCACCGATATGCTCGCCGCCCTGGCGACCGGGGACACCGCCACCGCCGTGCGGCTGTATCGCGGCCCGCTGCTGCCGGGCTCGCAGACACCGGGCATCGTCGAATGGCGCGAACACCTCGAAGTCGGTATCCGCACCGCGGTCCTGTCGGCCGGTGAGGCCGAATACGCCCTGGACTACGGCGCGAAAGCGCCCGGTGACATCGAGATCCACGAACACGCGCTGCGGCTGCTACCCGCCCGCGACGCGCGCCGCGCGGTGGCCGCCGCGCGTTTGCACAGCGCACTGCGCAGCTGATCGGCGCTGCGAAGTCGATCGGGCGCTGCGAAGCTGATCGCGACGCGCCCGCCGCGTTCAACCTTGTGCCAACCCTCGCGGCCCATAGTGGTCCACATCACGGCGAGCCCTGTCGTGATGCGACCCTTCGTGACTCATCGAGGAGCACCCGTCATGATCTACGCCAAGCCCGGCGCCGAAGGCAGCATCGTCTCCTACGCCGACCGCTACGACAACTTCATCGGTGGCGAATGGACGGCACCGGTCGAGGGCAGATACTTCGAGAATCCGTCGCCGGTCGACGGGGAAACCTTCTGTGAGGTGGCGCGATCCTCGGCCGCGGACGTGGAATCGGCGTTGGATGCCGCGCACGGTGCCGCCGACGCGTGGGGTGCGACCTCGGCCGCCGATCGCGCCAACATCCTGAACAAGATCGCCGACCGGATCGAGGCGAATCTCGACCAGCTGGCCGTCGCCGAAACCTGGGACAACGGCAAGCCGGTGCGTGAAACCCTGGCCGCCGACCTGCCGCTGGCCGTCGACCACTTCCGCTACTTCGCCGGGGCCATTCGCGCCCAGGAAGGTGGCGTCAGCGAGATCGACGCCGACACCATCGCCTACCACTTCCACGAGCCGCTGGGTGTGGTCGGTCAGATCATCCCGTGGAACTTCCCGATCCTGATGGCGACCTGGAAGCTGGCGCCGGCGCTGGCCGCGGGAAACGCGGTGGTGCTCAAGCCCGCCGAGCAGACCCCGGCCTCCATCATGAAGGTGGTCGAGCTGATCGCCGATCTGCTTCCGCCGGGAGTTCTCAACGTGGTCAACGGTTTCGGCGTCGAAACCGGTAAGCCGCTGGCGTCGAGCCCGCGGGTGGCGAAGGTGGCGTTCACCGGTGAGACGACCACCGGCCGGCTGATCATGCAGTACGCCAGCGAGAACATCATCCCCGTCACCCTCGAGCTGGGCGGCAAGAGCCCCAACATCTTCCTGCCCGATGTGATGGCCGCCGACGACGCGTTCCTGGACAAGGCGGTCGAGGGCTTCGTGATGTTCGCGCTGAACCAGGGCGAGGTGTGCACCTGCCCGTCGCGCGCGCTGATCCACTCCTCCATCTACGACGAGTTCATGGCGCGCTGCCTGGAGCGGACCAAGGCGATCGTCAGCGGCAATCCGCTCGACAGCGAGACCATGATCGGCGCGCAGGCGAGCAACGACCAGTACGAAAAGATCCTGTCCTACATCGACATCGGGCGCAAAGAAGGCGCCGAGGTGCTCACCGGCGGTAGCCAGCGCAAGGTCGACGGCCTGCCGAACGGTTTCTACGTCGAGCCGACGGTGCTGAAGGGCACCAACGACATGCGGGTGTTCCAGGAGGAGATCTTCGGGCCGGTCGTCGCGGTGACCACCTTCGATTCGACCGAGGAGGCGCTCGCGATCGCCAACGACACCCTCTACGGCCTCGGCGCGGGCGTGTGGAGCCGCGACGGCAACACCGCCTACCGCCTGGGCCGCGGCATCAAGGCCGGCCGGGTGTGGACCAACTGCTACCACGCCTACCCGGCGCACGCGGCCTTCGGCGGCTACAAGAAGTCCGGTATCGGCCGCGAGAACCACCGCATGATGCTCGATCACTACCAGCAGACCAAGAACCTGCTGGTGAGCTACTCGCCGAACAAACTCGGCTTCTTCTGATGGGTACCCGCGTCGACCTGACCGAGGCCGCGCAGACATTGCTGGACGATCTGATTCGTCAGCACGGGCCGGTCATGTTCCATCAGTCCGGCGGGTGTTGTGACGGCAGCGCGCCGATGTGCTTCCCGCGCGGGGAATTCCGCGTGGGCGCCTCGGATGTACTGCTCGACCGGGTCGGCGCCGATACCCCGTTCTGGATGAGCGCCGATCAGTACGAGTACTGGAAGCACACCTATCTGACCGTCGACGTGGTTCCCGGGCGGGGGAGCGGGTTCTCGCTCGAAGCTCCCGAGGGGGTGCGGTTCCTGATCCGGTCCCGGCTGCTCACCGATGCCGAAGTGGCCGAACTCGATTCCGAACCGCCGCCGCTCACCGGGGCGGATGCGGTGAGTTGACGCATGCCGCCGGCGAGGCGGATCCGCGGCCCACACGGCCCGTAGATCCGCCTCGCCGCGGTGCGTGCGGCGTATTCTGGCCGGGATCGTCCGCCAGTATCCGTATCGAGGTGCCGCTCGAGAACAGTGCCCGGCCCGCGGCATCGGTGACGAGAGGGGCCGCATGTCGGCGCGTACGGCATTGTTCATCACCTGTGTCAACGACGTCATGTATCCGGGAACCGGCCGGGCGGCGGTGGCGTTGCTGCGCCGGCTCGGCGTCGAGGTCGACTTTCCGATGGCCCAGAGTTGTTGCGGCCAAATGCATGCCAACACCGGCTACCGGGCCGACACCGCGAAGATGGCCCGGCATTTCGTCTCGGTGTTCGGTGACTACGACCGGATCGTCGTGCCGTCGGCCTCGTGTGGCGCGGCGCCCGGCGAGTTCTACCGGGTGGTGGCCGAGCAGGTCGGCGACGACGCGCTGGCCCGCGATGCCGAGGCGCTGCTGCCCAGAATCCGGGAGCTGACCGAATTCCTCACCGACGATCTGGGTGTCGTCGATGTGGGCGCCTATTTCCCGCATCGGGTGACCTATCATCCGACCTGCCATTCGCTACGCGTGCAACGCATCGGCGACCGCCCCTACCGATTGTTGCGCGCGGTGGCCGGGCTCGATCTGGTCGAATTGCCCGCGGCCGACGAATGCTGCGGATTCGGCGGCACCTTCTCGGTGAAGAATGCCGCCGCCTCCGGCGCGATGAACGCCGACAAGGCGGCGCACGTGCGCGAGACGGGCGCGAGTGTGGTGACCGCCGTGGACAATTCGTGCCTGATGAACATCGGCGGGCGTCTGGCCGCCGACGCGACCGCGGTGCGCGATCTGCATCTGGTGGAAATCCTGGCGCGCACGAAGGCCGACGGGCCGATGCCCGGGCTGCCGGTGGCCGCGGGAGCCCGCTCGTGAGCAAGAGTTTCGTCGGCTGGCCGCCGTTCCCGCAGGCCGCGCGGACCGCGACCGCGGACGACCGGTTGCGCGCCAATGTGCACCGTGCCACCCACACCATCCGCGCCAAGCGCGACGCCCTGGTGGCCGAACGACCGGACTGGGAGGAACTGCGCACCGCCGCGGCCGCGGTCAAGGACGAGGTGCTGCGCCGTCTCGACATCTATCTGGAGCGACTGGCCGGTGCGGTGGAAGGCGCTGGGGGAGTGGTCCATTGGGCAACCGATGCCGCCGAGGCCAACGCCGTCGTCACCGCACTGGTCCGGGCGACCGGCGAGAAGGAGATCGTCAAGGCCAAATCCATGCTGTCGGAGGAGATCGGCCTGGACGAGGCGCTGACGGCGGCCGGAATCGACACCCGCGAAACCGATCTCGCCGAGATCATCCTGCAATTGGGCGACGATCTGCCCTCTCATATCGTGGTGCCGTCGATGCACCTGAACCGCAGCCAGATTCGCGACATCTTCCGCCGCGAGATGGGCAAGCACGGCCGTCCCGCGCCGGACGATCTGACCGACGATCCGCAGGCGCTCGCCGATGCGTCGCGGCTGCATCTGCGGGAGAAGTTCCTGCGCGCGAAGGTCGGCATCACCGGCGCGAATTTCCTTGTCGCCGAGAGCGGAACGGTGGTGATGGTGGAGTCGGAGGGTAACGGGCGGATGTGCCTGACCCTGCCCGAGACGCTGATCACGGTGGCCGGCATCGAGAAGGTGATTCCGAGCTGGCGCGATCTGGAGATCTATCTGGAGTTGCTGGCCCGCAGCGCGACGGGGGAGCGGATGTCGCCGTATGTGTCGACCTGGACCGGCGTCACCGCCCAGGACGGTCCCTCGGTCTTCCACCTGGTCCTGGTGGACAACGGCCGAACCCGCGCGCTGCGCGACGAGCTCGGGCGGGAAGCGTTGCGCTGCATCCGCTGTGGCGCCTGCATGAATATCTGCCCGGTCTACGAACGCACCGGCGGACAGGCTTACGGTTCGGTCTATCCGGGGCCGATCGGTGCCATTCTCAACCCGTTGCTGAAGGGCGCCGACGATCCGCAGACCGCCTCGCTGCCGTATGCGTCGGCGCTGTGCGGGGCCTGCGACGACGTCTGCCCGGTCCGTATCGATATCACCGGGAATCTGCTGGCCCTGCGCCATCGGGTGGCCGAGGGTGAGGCGGCGGTGAAGCATCGGGTCGAGCGGGCGGCCTTCGACGCGATGGCGGGATTCATGAGCCATCCGGCGCTGTGGGGTGCGGCCGTGCGTTCGGCGGCGCGCATCGGCGTCGCGGTCCCGAAGCGGCATCTGCCCGGTCCGCTGGGCGGGTGGACCGACAGCCGGCGGGTCCCCGACATCCCCGCCGAATCGTTTCGCCGCTGGTGGGCGCGCACCGACGGCGGCCGCCACGACGACGAGAGCGCCAACGACGAGGGGGGCGGCTCGTGAATGCGCGCGAGACGATTCTGCGACGCGTCCGCGAGGCCATCGGCGAACCGGTGGACGCGGTCGCCGTGCCGCGCGACTATCTGCGGACCGCGCCGGGAGTCGACCCAGACGATCGTGGCGCGATCCTGGAGCTGTTCGAACAGCGACTGGAACGCTATGGCGCTCAAGTGCGTCGGACCACCCTGGCCGGGGTCGCCGCGACCGTGGACCGGGAGCTGCGGAACGCGTCGGCGCGGGTGGTGCTGACGCCGCCCGGACTGCCGGACATCTGGACGGCCCTGTGGGCGGACCGCTCCGAGCACCGCGTCGTGACCGACGATCCGCCGCTGACGACGCTCGAACTGGACGCGGTCGACGCGGTCGTGACCACCTGCGCCGCGGCGATCGCGCAATCGGGCACGATCGTCCTGGACGGCGACGCCGGACAGGGCCGCCGCGCGCCCACCCTCGTCCCGGACT
This sequence comes from Nocardia sp. BSTN01, assembly GCF_015354405.1. Classification (GTDB taxonomy): domain Bacteria; phylum Actinomycetota; class Actinomycetes; order Mycobacteriales; family Mycobacteriaceae; genus Nocardia. The sequence goes on from NZ_JADKYP010000030.1 coordinate 46,866, forward strand.
GTCACGTCTGCGTGGTCCACGCCGAACAGGTGAAAACCGCACTGCCGGAGGTCGTTCCGCGTCTCGACCCGCGCCGCCCGACCACCTGGATCAGCGGTCCGTCGGCCACCGTGGATATCGAGATGACCCGCGTGCAGGGTGTGCACGGGCCCAGGCGATTGCTCGTGATCCTGGTGGAGTGAGAACAGCCCGAACCGCCTTCCCTTCCGCTGTCACGGACGAGGGCAGGACGCCTGGCCTGCGATCAGGGACCGGCCGCGTGGATCGGCAGGGTGTAGGCGGCCGATGGCTGATCGTGGTACATCTCCGGATGGGCGGCCGTCATCGACTCCGGCACAGTGCGGAAGCGGCGGGAACGTCATGCGTGGATCATGGTCGATCGGTACTCGCCGACAGGAAGTGAGATCGACCGCGCGGTGAAGGAGGTGTCCGGTGTCGGCGCAGGTGATGGGCCCGGGTGAGCTGGCGGCGCGGATCGTGCGGGCCGCGGAGGGTGCGGGCGGGCGCCGGTACCTGATCGGGGTCGCCGGACCGCCGGGAGCCGGAAAGTCCACGCTGGCACAGGGTTTGGCGGAGGCGGTGCGGAGTCGGGGGGTGTCCGCCGAGGTGGCGGGGATGGACGGATTTCATCGGACCTCGGCAGAGCTGCGTGACTCCGGCGCGCTCGGTCGCAAAGGGCAGCCCGATACCTTCGAGGTGGCGGCGTTCGTCGCGCGGCTTCGGACGCTGCGCGACAGTGCGATCGGCGTGCCGGTGCCGTGGCCGGTCTACGATCGAGCCCGCCACGACCCGATCCCCGATGCGGTGACCTTCACCGGCGAACGGGTCGCGATCGTGGAAGGGAACTACCTTCTGCTGGATCGGCCGGGGTGGCGTGAGGTGCGGGTATATCTCGACGAGGTCTGGTACCTCGATGCCGAGGAATCGGTCATCGAACAGCGCCTGCTGCGCCGGCATCGGCGCGGCGGTAAATCACCGGATCGCGCGCAGGCCATGGTCGCCGGCAGTGACCTGGCGAATGCCCGTCTCATCGCGCGGACCGCGGACCGGGCCGATCTCGTGCTGCGCGCGGTCCCCGGCGGCTACCGTATCCGCCCGGTTCGGTGAGCCGGTACGGCGTGCATCTGACCGGCTGATTCGTTAGTGCGACTCCAGCCCGTCCCGGCGCGATGCGCGGCGCGGTCACCTCATTCGGCCCATTCACCGAGCCGGTCGCCCCACGCGCGGGTACCGAAGAACCGGCACGACAGGGTGGCGACCGCGGCGGCGCGGGTGAGCGCGTCGACGAAGTCGTGGCCGCGGGAGTGGTACGCGCAGAACGCGCCGTGCAGGATGTCCCCGGCGCCGAGCGTATCCGCGCCGTCCACGTCCTCCACCGTGATCTCGCCCCGAACACCGTCGGCGGAGTACATGATCGGTTGCTGCCCGCGCGTGACGGCGACCGCGTGGACCCCGATCCGGTGCAGGTGGGCGAACACGTCCCGGGAGTCCGGCGGCGCGAACGAGGCCGAGCAGATGGCGATGTCGACCAGCGGCAGCAACTCCGCGTGTTCCGGCTTCCAGCGGCCCCCGTCGAGCACCACCGGAATTCCCGCGTCGCGCGCCACCCGCGCGATGCCGAGGGCGAGTTCGAGGTGATGTCCGTCGACGAGCACCACCGAGGCGTCCCGGACGAGGGCCGCGAATTCGTCGTCGAAGGACACCTCGATGCCCGAACCGTCCAGCGAGACAACGGTTCGCGTCCCGGCACCGGCCGCGACGACGATGGACGAGATCGGCGGCGGGTCGGTACGCCGCGCCGTCGTGTCGACGAGTTCGACACCGTGGGACCGTAGATCGTCGCGGATCAGCGCGGTGAGCGGATGCTGACCGACGGCGGTGAGCAGCCGGGCACCGCCGGTCAGTATCGCGCAGGCCACCGCGGCATTGGCGGCCGGTCCACCGGCGCCCAGAAATTGGTCGCGCGCACGGGTTTTGGTGTCCTCGACCGGATAGGCGTCGACGGCGTAGGAGAGGTCGACGGTGGTGAGGCCGACGAACAGCGGGACGCTCATTCTCATCCCTTCCGTGCCGGTCCGGCCGGACGCATCAGGAGCGGGGCGACGAACCGCTCCACCGTCCGGCGTTCTGCGGCGGCATCGGGCAGCGGCCAGGTGAGCAGCGACAACACCACCCGCACGATCCACTCCGCCGCGTCGTCGTCTCCGGCGATTCCGGTGAGCGCGGTGGCGATGCCGCGCAGTTCGGGCATGGCCACCACGTGGTCGCCGGTGGCGCCCGCCCCCGCCAGGAACGCCGACAGCGTGGGTTCGGCGCGGATCGCCGCGAGCGAGGCGAGGACGGCCTCCACCACGCGCCGCGGGCCGCGCAACGGTGCCACGGTCGCGGCCACCCGTTCGGCGATATCTCGCGCCGCCGACACCGTCACGATCCGGACCAGCTCCGGCTTCCCGCCGACGTGCCGGTACACGGTGGCCCGGGAGCAGCCCACGCGTTCGGCCACATCGTCGATGCTCACCCGGTCGATTCCGCGTTCCAGGAACAGGTCGGCCGCTGCCGCTTCGATGCGCGAGCGAGCGACGGTGCGCCGCACCCCTCCCGCAAGCCAATCGACGTCGGTGGTTCGCATCGCAGGACATGGTCCCTTCGGTCTGTGGTGTCTCGTCCCGAGACGAAACAGCGAAATTGTCTCACGAGCGGCTCCGCTTGTATACGCCCTCCAAGTGGGCAAACAGCGCTGCCTCGATCCGCCGGGGAGAGCTCGGTGTATGAGCAAGGTCTCCCTTCTGTCTCATGATGCGACGCCGATTGACACACGTCTCCGGCCCGCGCACGGTGAGCGCACCCGTTCCCCGAGGGAGTTCACCGATGACCACGACCGTGCCGGACGGATCGGAACTGTTCCTGTCCGCTCATCTCGACGACCCGTATCCGCTCTACGACCGCCTGCGCGGCGGGGCTCCGGTCTACCGGGTGCCCGGTACCGACTTTCACCTCGTGTCGTCCTGGGAACTCGTCACCGAAGCGGCTGCCCGCACCGCCGAGTTCTCCTCCCACCTCACCGCGGTGCTGCTGCGTCATCCGGGCGCCGCCCCGACCGCCTTCGACCTCGACGGCGGCGGTCACGCGGTCCATGTTCTCGCCACGGCCGACGATCCGTCCCACGCCGTCCACCGCAAACTCGTCTCGAGTGTGCTGGCCGGGCGCATCCGGGAACTCGGCCCTGCGGTCGAGGATCTGGTGGATCGACTCTGGTCGCAGCACGTCCGCGACGGCCGTATCGACTGGGCCGCCGATATGGCCGACCGGCTGCCGCTGGCCGTGGTCGCGGCGGTGGTCGGTGTGCCCGGCGACGATGTGCCCCAGCTGCTCGAGTGGGCCTACGACAGCACCGAAATGCTCGGCGCCGTGGTGGACGCGCAACGTCTTCCGCGACTGGTGCATTCGGCAGCGCTGCTCGCCGGGTACCTCCACGAACAACTGCGCCGGACGCTGGGCGCGGGCATGCCCGACGGCCCGCCGCGAACCGTGCTCGACGCGCTGGCCCGTGCGTGCCGTACCGGCACTCTCACCGAGGAGGTCGCGGTCTTGATTCTCGTCCAGCTGGTCGGCGCCGGGGGCGAATCCACCGCCGGCCTGATCGCCTCGGCGGCCCGAATCCTCGCCACACACCGCGATATTCAGCACCGGCTCCGCACCGGCCCGCACCTGATTCCCGCCTTCCTCGACGAGGTGCTCCGCCTCGAATCGCCCTTCCGCGGCCACTATCGCCATGTCACCACCGACACCGTTCTCGGGGATGTCTCCTTGCCCGCCGGAAGCCACCTCCTGCTGCTGTGGGGCGCGGCCAATCGCGACCCGGCGATCTTCCCGGAACCCGCCACCGTCGAGCTGAACCGTCCGAACATCAAGTCGCACACCGCCTTCGGCCGTGGGCTGCATTTCTGCGTCGGCTCTGCCCTGGCGAAACTGGAAGCCCGCACCGCGATCACGGCCCTTCTCGACCGCAGCACCGACATCGCGCTCTCCGCACCCCCGCGGTGGACCCCGAGCATCCTCGTCCGCCGCCACACCGCCCTGCCGCTGCGCATCCGGACTGCGGAATAGGACAGCGGTCGCCCCGCGGTCACCTCGATCGCGCGGCGTCGCCCGAGGTCGTCCGCGCGATCGCGGTGCGCTGTCAGGTACCGGAGGAAGGTGCCCAAACGAACTCGTCGACCTGGCGCACGAGGGTGTCCTCGATATCGCTGTCGAACGTTTCATCCTCGACGACGGTCCCGAGGCATACCGCAGGCTCGCGGCGGGCACCCTGCGCGGCCGCGCCGTCATCGTCGCCTGATCGCCTCTCGGCCGCGCCCCGCCGCCGGACTCACACGGCGAGCGCCGACTTGTTGTACTCCTCGAGTAGCCCTGCCGCGTAATTGCGCCGGTCGTTGGTCGAAAGGCCCGCGCTCTTCTCGTAGTACCTGTCGAAGGCCTCGGCCACGGTCCGGGCGTCGTTGGGGTTCGCGGTGACGGCGTTGTTCGCCTGCTGATAGTCGCCACCGCGCAGTTCCTGAACCATGTAATCCAGATGGGTATGCCAGTCGCCGATATTCTCACCGGGCCTCTGCGCGAATGCCTGGAGGCCGGAAAGCCGGTTGAAACGCCACTGGAACAGGCCCTTCGCCGATCCGTTGTCGCCGGTGGCGGAAACATCGAATCCCGACTCGAATTTCGCGTTGGCGACGATGCCGGCGGCCTGCGCCGGTGTGAAGTGGTAGGTATCGATGAGGTACTTCATCATCGCCATCGCGGTGGGCTTTTCCGTGGTCGGAATGATCGCGGTACCCATGGATCCGGACTGGCCGCTCCACGGAGTGCTTCCGTTGTATCCCGCCGGAGTGGCTCCCGCGGAGGGACTCGAACCGGGCGACACAGCCGGTATCGGATTGCCGGTGGAGGACGGCGGGGCGTCGCCCTTGATCTTCAGCGCCGCGGCCGCGGCCTGGTCGGAGACACCGTGGACTTTGTCGTATGTCGTGCCGACGGTCTCCCACACGCCCTTGAACAGGCCGTCGATGATGTCTCTGGGTAATTCCTTGTGGGAGGTGCCGTCCTTGTCCTTCACCGTCCGCACGGATTTGAAGGACGCGTCGATCTTCGTGTTGAGTTCTCCCACCGCGGTATCGACGGCCCCGTAGGCCTCGGTCACGGCATCGCCGATGCCCGCGGTTCGCACCACGATGCCCGCGTCCTTGCGCTGGATGCCGGACGTCGCCGTGTGCATCTGGCTCTTGTGATCGCTGTACTTGTCGATCATCGCCGACTCGTCCTCGGGATCGGCGATTCCCTGGCCGCGCAACATTCCGCGCAGGTCGGGTGCCTTCGACGGCGTGCCCGAACCGAGCAGCCGAACCTGTTCTTGGATAACCCCTTCCGCGGCGCTGAAAAGCGCTTTCAAGCCCGCCGGCGCACAGTCCGGGAGCTCGTGCAGATCGCCCAGTCGGCTGGTGCCATCGGAGCTCATCGGGGCCTCGCTCTCAACCAGGCAGAGTCGACACGCGTCGGTGACCGGACTTCCCGGAACGGGGGAGGTCGTCGACCTTCGGCGACACGTCGTGTGCGCCGCCGACGCCGACCCGGTGGTCCCACCGACATCACTGCCGGAAGCATAAGGGTGGCGTCGGAAGGCTCTACTCCCGACGCTGGGAAGAGATCCGCGCCGCGCCTACTCCGTCGCGCACTTGGACCATTTGTTGAACGGTCCCGATACCCCGTAGTTGTCCTGCGCGCTGGTGACGGCTTTGGATTCGGCCTCTTCCGCGGTGGTGCCCCAGGTGGAGGCCCAGCCGTTGTTCTGGCCGACGACCACCGCGACGCAGGCGTTGCGCGCCCACGCCGCCGGCTGTGCGCAACCGGGGCAACGGGTTTGGACCTGGTTGGTGGCGTCGTCGGAGCTGACCGTGCTGCGCGCCCAGGTCACCTTGCCGGTGTCGGCGTCGTAGCCTGCGGCGATCCAGACGTCGGCCGGTGTGGCCGGAGGCGGGGGAGCGTAGCGGGTGGTCTCGCGGGTGGTGGGTGCGGTCGAGGTCGAATACGTCGGCGAGGGGCGGGTGGTCGTCGACTGCTGGCCGGCCGCATCGGTATCGCTGTTCTTGTTGTGGTTGTGCACCACGATCACCGCGACGACCGCGCCCAGCACGAGGACCGCCGCGACCACTGCCGCGACGATCGCCAGCACCTTGCCGCCACCCGAATTCTGCTGCGGCGCACCGGGATACGGGTAGGGCTGCCCACCGTACTGCGGGTCCGGATACGGCTGCGCATACGGTTGCCCGCCCGGATATCCGCCTTCGGGATAGCCGCCCGGCGGATATGCCTGCCCATACATCGGGGGCTGATTCGGATCGCCCGGATACGGCACCCCGGCGGGATACCCCTGTCCCGCATGGACGGTGGGATCCTCGGACCCGGGCGGCGGGCCCGGATGTCCACCGGGATACGCCTGGGTCGGCGGCGCCTGCTGTCCGGGGTAGGCCTGCGTCGGCGGGGCGGGTTGTCCCGGATAGGCCTGGGTGGGCGGCGCCGGTTGCTGGGGTGCGGGGCCGCCGGGCTGCGCGCCGGGATCCGGCACGCCACCGGGGTAGGCCCGGGTCGGCGGCGCCGGTGGCGGGCCCGACTCGCCCGACGGTGGCTGCTGCGGGGAATCCGGGCGATCGTCGGCGGCCATCGCCTACCGCGCCCGGCTCGTCGAAATGCGCTGTGTCGTGGTCGGCATCGACATCGACCGTGCCCCCGTCCCTGCTGTGAATCGTATCGGCGAGCCACTGTAGCGCATACCTATGACGTCAAGTTTGCCCGAAATAGCATTCTCGGATTTGGAGAGCAATATTGCCGTCGCCACTATTCTGATAAGTCGGAGCCTGAGACCGGGGACGCCCGAGAGGACAGCATCGTGACCGTGCACGCCGACGACCACAGACAGCCGCGCTACGACTTCGATCGCCATGCGCCGCAGTACCGCGACAACTTCGACGCGATCACCACCGACATGCACCGGCGGTGCCCGCTGGCCTGGTCGCCGACCTACGGCGGGCACTGGGTGGCGGCCGGCAGCCGGGAGGTGTTCAGCCTCGCGCGGTCGGAAAACGTGTCGAGCGATCATGATCCGAACGGGGAGCGCCGCGGCTATCGCGGTATCACCATTCCGTTTCCCGAGACCGGGAATGCCATCCGCAACGGCATCCTCGAAATGGATCCGCCCGAACAGCGGTTGTGGCGCCAAGCGCTCAATCCCTATCTGTCACCGGCCGCGGTGCAGCGCTGGGTGCCGTTCGTCGACGAGGTGGTCCGGGCGAGCCTCGACGATCGGATCGAGAGCGGGCGGATCGATTTCGTCGACGATCTGGCCAATATCGTGCCCGCCGTCCTCACCCTGGCGATGCTCGGCATACCGCTGCGCAAATGGCAGCTGTACTGCGAACCCGCGCACGCCTCGGTCTACACCCCGCCCAATTCTCCTGATATCGAACGGGTTCGGCGTCAGCACGAGGCGATGGGGCTGGATCTGCTGATCAATCTCACGGAGGTGCGGGAGAATCCGCGTCCGGGAATCATCGAGGCGCTGACCCGGCTCGAGCTCGACGGGACCGCGCCGCCGGATATCGAACTGCTGGGCATGCTGGGCCTGCTGATCGGTGGCGGTTTCGACACCACCACCGCGCTGACCGCCCATGCGCTGGAATGGCTCTCGGACCATCCGGATCAGCGGGCGATCATGAGCACCGAACGCGAGGTGCTGTTGAACTCGGCGACCGAGGAATTCCTCCGCTACTTCACTCCCGCACCCGGCGACGGCCGCACCATCGCCGCGGATTGCGAATACGCGGGCATCCGGCTCGAGGAGGGGGAGCGGCTGTGGCTGTCGTGGGCGATGGCCAATCGCGATCCGGAATTGTTCCCGGATCCCAACACCCTCGATCTGGACCGGAAAGGCAACCGCCACTTCAGCTTCGGCCTGGGCGTGCACCGCTGTATCGGATCCAATGTGGCGCGCACCGTATTCAAGCGCATGCTGGTCGCGGTGCTCGATCGGCTGCCGGATTTCCGGTGTGATCCCGGCGGCGCGGTGCATTACGACACGATCGGCGTGATCCAGGGGATGCGCCACCTACCGGCCACGTTCACACCCGGCCGGCGGCTGGGACCAGGGCTGGACGAAACCCTGGAGACCCTGCAGCTGCTCTGCGACGAGAATCGTCTGGCCGAACCGGTCACCGTCCGGCGCGACGGCGCCGACCTCTGAGCGCGGAAGGCGCTGCGGCCGAGCCCGGTTCACCACACTTCTGCGCAAACGCCCGTCCCGTGGCGGGACGGGCGTCGCTAGCGCTCGCTACCGGATGATCTGCCCCCCGTCGACGTTGAGGATGTGCCCGGTGACCCACGCCGCGTCGTCGGACAGCAGATACAGGCACGCACCCACCAGATCCTGCGGCGTGCCGATCCGCTTGAGCGGCAGGCGATTCACCATGTCGTTCACGATCGAGCCGGGGGTGACGGTCTGCGTCGCCTCGGTGTTGATCGGCCCCGGCGCGATGGCGTTGATCCGGATGTTGGATCCGCCGAGTTCGACCGCCAGCTGCTGGGTGAGGCTGTTGACCCCGGCCTTGGCGAGGCCGTAGAAGTTCGAATACACCCATGCGGCGGTGGAGGACTGGTTCACGATGGACCCGCCGCCACCCTTCGACATGTGCTGCCACACCGCGCGGGTCATGTTCAGCGCGCCGTCGAGATTCACGCTCATGAACTTCTTGTAGTAGTCCCACGGCACGGTCAGCAGCAGGTCCAGCTTCATCCCGCCGTAGATGGCGGCGTTGTTGACCAGATGGTTGATCGAGCCGAATTCGTTCCGCGTGTAGTCGGCCAGCGTGGTGACCGATTCCGGATCGGAGACGTCGACAGGATGGAAGACCGCGGTGCCGCCGCCGCTGCTGATCTCCTCGGCGACCTGTTTTCCCTTGTCCGCGTTGAGATCCGCGACGACGACGGTGGCGCCCTCGCCGGCCAGTGCTTTCGCGTATTCGGCGCCGATGCCCTGCGCCGCGCCGGTGACGATCGCGACGCGATCGGTGAAACGAGCCATGAGTTGTCTTCTCCTGTCGATAATTCGCGACGAGGTCGCGTGCTGTCTATTTCTGCGCGGTGGCGATCAGCTTGGTTTCGAGGTACTCCTCGAATCCGGCCACACCGAGTTCGCGGCCGATGCCGGACTGCTTGTAGCCGCCGAACGGGGCGTCGGCGCTGTACCAGATACCGCCGTTGACGCCGAGCGTTCCGGTCCGGACACCGTTGACCACGTGGTCGATTCGCGCCTGGTCGGTGCCCCACACCTCGCCCGACAGGCCGTAGGGCGATTCGTTGGCCAGCCGGATGGCGTCGTCGTCGCCGTCGTGCGGGATCACCACCAGCACCGGGCCGAAGATCTCCTCCTGGGCCACGGTCGAGGTGTTGGACACGCCGCTGATCAGGGTGGGTTCGATGAAATATCCGCGCTCGCGATCGGGACTGCCGCCGCCGGTGACGATGGTGCCGCCTTCGGCGCGTGCGATATCGATGTAGCGCTGCACGCGGTCACGCTGGCGCGCCGAGATGACCGGCCCGCAGACGGTGCCCGGTTCGTTCGGATCACCCGGGACGATGCCGCCCATCGACTTCGCCGCCGCCGCGACCGCGGTGTCGTACTGCTCGCGCGGGACGAGCAGGCGAGTGGTCAGCGCGCAGCCTTGGCCGGCGTGGACGCAGACGGTGAAGCCCGCGTAACTCGCCGCGGCGGCCACATCGGTGTCGTCCAGGACGATGAAGGCCGACTTGCCGCCGAGTTCGAGGAACACCTTCTTCAGGCTCTGCGCCGCACCGGCCATGATGGTCCGGCCCGTCTGCGTCGATCCGGTGAACGAGATCATGTCCACCCGCGGATCGGTGACCAGCTGGGCGCCCAGCTGGTGGTCGTCGGAGGTGACGATATTGATCACGCCGGCCGGAATGTCGGTCTGTTCGGCGATCACCGTGCCCACCAGCGCGGCGACCCACGGGGTGTCGGGAGCCGGTTTGAGCACCACCGTGCACCCGGCCGCCAGGGCGGGACCGAGCTTGGCGAAGTTGATCTGATGCGGGAAATTCCACGGCGTGATGGCGCCGACCACGCCGATCGCCTCCCGGCGCAGCGTGCGGGCCGTGGGAATTCCCATCGGCTTCGCGACGCCGAGATCGCTGACCCACTCGTAACTTTCGGCCAGACCGGCGAAGTAGCCGAGATCGCCGATCGGGCCCTCCAGTTGCGGGCCGCTGGTCAGCATGCGCGGAGCGCCCACCTCGGCAATGGTGATCTCGCGCAGTTCCTCGATGTTGTCGCGCAGCGCGTCGCGCAGTTGCCGCAGGCAGCGCGCTCGGAACGCGTGATCGCGCGACCATTCGGTGTTGTCGAAGGCCGCGCGGGCGGCGGCGATGGCCGCGTCCATATCGGCGGCGTCGGCGTTGGCGGCCTGGCCGAGAATTTCCTCGGTCGCCGGATTGACCGTCGCGAATACCCCCGCGCCGCCGGCGACCAGTTTGCCGTCGATCAGAAGCCGGGATCCCTCGCCAGGGGGGAGCAGTTTCGTCATTCGCCTCTCCGATAGGGCTGTCTGGACACCTGTACGGAATATAGTTTGGACGGAGCTGTGAATACAAGAACGTGTTGCAGAGTGATCGAATCGTGAGAGGCGGGTACCGGCGATGACCGGAGATGCGGCGGTGGCCGGCAAGGCGGCGATCGTGGTGGGCGGCGGCAGCGGTATCGGCCGGGCCGTCGCCGTCGAACTGGCACGCCAGGGCGCGGGCGTGGTGGTCAATTCCCGGGCCGAGGCGGCAGTGGACGCGGTGGTGGACGAGATCCGCGCGGCGGGTGGACGCGCGGTCGCGGTCGCGGGCTCGGCCGCGGACGAAACGATCGCGGACGCACTGGTGAGCCGGTGCGTCGAAAGTTTCGGTGCCGTCGATGTTCTCGTCAACTGTGCCGGGATCGCCGAACCCGCCCACTCGTCGATTCTCGACATCTCGACCGCGGACTGGCGCGCCCAGCTGGATTCACACCTGACCACGGTGTTCAACACCTGCCGCGCGGTGGCGCCGCTGATGGTGGCGCGCGGTGCGGGCTCGATCGTCAACACCGGCTCGTTCGCCTACCTGGGCGACTACGGCGGCACCGGCTATCCGGCCGGAAAAGGCGCGGTCGCGAGCCTGACACTGGCCATGGCCGCGGAATTGAAAGAGCACGGCATCCGGGTGAACGCGATCTGTCCCGGAGCCAGGACGCGGCTGTCCACCGGCCCGGAATACGAGGAGAAGATCGCGGAGTTGCGCGCGCGCGGCCTGCTCGACGAGTTCACCGCGCAGTCGTCACTGGACGCGCCGCCGCCGGAGTACGCCGCGTCGTTGTATGTCTATCTCGCCTCCGACCTCGCGACCGTGACGGGGCAGATCCTCGTTGCCGCAGGCGGATTCGTCGGTCGCTTCGCGCGGCCGAAGCTCGAGTCGATCGGCTATCGCGACCATGCCGATGCGCCGCCGTGGTCGGTGGCCGAACTGCACCACCTCCTCGGCGACGGGGCGTGAGGAAGATGGGAACGCTCGCCTGCCAGGGTGGTGCGCCCACGCTGCCGAGGACGCTCGCCCATTGTCCGGATTCCGGTCCGGTGGTAGCGTCCAGACACATGTCCAGTCCTGTGTCTCGGTTGGCGGTGTGCGGATGAGGCTCGATGTGAACGCGTTATATTTCGAGAGGTGGGTGTGATGACTGTGGCATCTGCGCAACCGGTCGTATTCGATCCCTACGACTACCGGTTCCACGAGGATCCGTATCCGGTCTATCGGCGGCTGCGCACGGAGGCGCCGCTGTACTACAACCCGGACCTGGACTTCTGGGCGCTGTCGCGCCACGCCGACGTGACCGCCGCATTCCGCGACGCGGCCCGTCTGTCCAGCGCCAACGGCGTCTCCCTGGATCCGGCCGCGTGGGGCCCGCACGCGCACAAGACCATGTCGTTCCTCGCCATGGACGATCCGCGCCACCTGCGCATGCGCCAGCTGGTCAACAAGGGCTTCACCCCGCGCCGCATCGCCGGTATGGGCGAGCGGATCCGGGAACTGACGCTGCAACATCTCGAACCGGCGCTCGAGCGAGGCAGCTTCGACTGGATCGAGGATTTCGCGGGCAAACTGCCCATGGACGTCATCTCCGACATGATGGGCGTGCCGGAACCCGATCGCGCGGAGATCCGCCGGATGGCCGATCTGGTGGTGCACCGCGAGGAGGGCGTACTCGACGTGCCGGAGGCGGCCATCGAGGCCTCGCTCAATCTGGTCGTCTACTACTCCGACATGGTCGCCCAGCGTCGCCGCAGCCGCACCGAGGATCTGACCTCGGCGCTGCTCGACGCGGAGATCGACGGCGACAAACTCACCGACGACGAGATCATCGGATTCATGTTCCTGATGGTCGTGGCCGGTAACGAGACCACCACCAAACTGCTCGGCAACGCGCTGTACTGGGCCGGCCGCAATCCCGAACAGTTCGCCAAGGTGGTCGCCGACGGCGATCTGGTGCCGGACTGGGTCGAGGAGACGCTGCGCTACGACAATTCGAGCCAGATGGTCGCGCGTTCCTCGGTCGTCGACGTGCCGTTCGAACACGGGGTGATCCCCGCCGGTTCGAAGGTGGTGCTGCTCATCGGCTCCGCCAATCGCGACGACGCGGTCTTCACCGACGGCGATCGCTACGACATCGAACGCGCCGACAAGAGCGCGCTGGCCAGTTTCGGTGGCGGCGTGCACTTCTGCCTCGGCGCGCATCTGGCCCGCTTGGAAACCGTGGTCGCGTTGCGCGAGTTCGCCTCCCGCGTCCGGGAGTACTCGCTCGACGAGTCCGCCATGGAGCGGGTGCATTCGACCAATGTCCGGGGGTTCGCGAAACTCCCTGTCACCGTGGAGGTTTCGTAATATGCCGCGTTTCGATCCGCATCCGGATGTGCGACCGGTTCTGATCGCGGGGGCGTCGTCGGGAATCGGCGCCGCGACCGCGATCGTGCTGGCCGAGGCCGGTTTCCCGGTGGCGCTCGGTGCGCGCCGGGTGGAGACGTGCCGCGAGCTCGCCGACAAGATCACCGCCAACGGCGGAACGGCCTTCGCGGGCTCGCTCGATGTCACCGACGACGCGTCGGTCGACGCCTTCGTCACCGCCGCCGAGGAGGCGCTCGGACCCATCGAGATCGCCGTATCCGGTGCCGGGGACATCGAATTCGGCCTGGCCTACGAGATGGACCCGCAGACCTTCCTGAAACAGGTCGACGTCCATCTGGTGGGTGCGCAACGGCTGGCCCACCGCATCCTGCCCGGCATGATCTCCCGGCGCCGCGGCGATTTCGTCTTCATCGGCTCCGACTGCGCCGACCAGGTCCGCCCCCGCAACGGCGCCTACAACGCCGCCAAGACCGGACTCGAGGCGATGGCCCGGCAACTGCGAATGGAGTTGGAGGGCACCGGGGTTCGCGCCTCGATCGTGCGACCGGGCGCGACCCAGACCGGAATGGGAATGAACGCCGCACCCGAGCAGGTGGGACCGCTGCTGGACGACTGGGTGAAGTGGGGCTTCGCCCGCCACCCCTTCTTCCTGCGGGCCTCCGACCTCGCCGCCGCGATCGCCGCGGTCGTGAACACACCCCGCGGTGCGCATCTGGTGCTGGTCGAGGTGCAGCCGGAAGCCCCGCTGCGCGAGACGGAGCAGACAGGTGAGGAGGCACAGAGCTGATGCGTATCGAAGTGGATCTGGACCTGTGTCAGGGCCATGCGATGTGCCAGGCGGAGGCGCCGGACTACTTCGACGTGCCCAAACACGGCAAGGTCGAAATCGTGCGGGCCGAGGTGGACGAGGCGGACCGCGCCGATGTGGAGAACGCGGTGCGGTACTGCCCGACCCAGGCACTCTCGATCGCGCGGGACCGGTGATGGGCGCGATCAGGGTGATCCAGTGGGCGACCGGCGGAGTGGGTCGCGCCGCGATCGAAGGCGTCCTCGACCATCCGGAGCTGGAACTCGTGGGCGCCTGGGCGCACAGTCCGGACAAGGACGGCGTGGACCTCGGCGTGCTCGTCGGCCGCGAACCCGTCGGCGTCACCGCGACCACCGACGCCGAGGCCCTGCTCGCGCTCGACGCCGACTGCGTGGTCTACAGCCCGGTCTTCGCCGACACCTCGGTCCTGCGCGCGATCCTGCGCTCGGGCAAGAATGTGGTGACTCCGCTGGGCTGGTTCTACCCCCGGCAGCGCGACCGCGAGAAATTCGACGCGGTCTGCGCCGAGCGCGCGGTCACCCTGCACGGCACCGGTATTCACCCCGGCGGCCTCACCGAACGCCTGCCGCTGGTGGTCTCGGCGTTGTCGGGTTCGGTGACCGGGATCCGTGCCGAGGAGTTCTCCGATATCCGCACCTACGGCGCCCCGGACGTGGTGCGGCACTGGATGATGTTCGGCGCCGATCCGGACAAGGCGAGGGAGAGCACGGTCGCCGCGATGCTGGCCGGCGGCTACAGCCAGTCGGTGTGGATGCTCGCCGACGAACTGGGCTTCGACCTGGATCCCGATATCCGCACCACCCACGACATCGCGGTCGCCACCGCGCCGATCGACTCACCGATCGGCGTCATCGAGCCGGGACAGGTTGCGGCCCAGCACTTTCGCTGGGAGGGAACGGTCGACGGCGAGCCGGTGATCACGGCGGCGGTCAACTGGTTCATGGGTGAGCGGGACTTCGACCCGGCGTGGAGCTTCGGGCCGAACGGGCAGCGGTTCGAGGTCGAGGTGCGCGGCGACCCCGGCTGCGTCCTGACCCTGTCCGGGCTGCACGCCCACGATCCGGCCGAGGGGGCCCGGCGCAATCCCTCGATCGTCGCCACGGCGCGCAACTGTGTGAATGCGATCCCCGATGTCGTCGCGGCCGCTCCGGGTGTGCGGACCTATCTCGATCTGCCGCTGCCGGCGGGGCGGGCCGCGCCGCATCTGCATCGCGACCGGAGAACCGAGGTGAGCGGATGAACGAACACCGCCGCTGAATTCCCGGGCACTACCCGGGTTTTCATCGACCGAACGGTGCGATACAGACGAATAATGTCGGGCTATGCGCGTCCGGGCGATCGGGAAATCCCGTCGATCGGGCTGTATTTCGTATGCCCGGAATAGTTTTGTCATAACTTCTGTTTTTCCGGAATGCGCGCGTCCGCAGCTCTTTTCCACTGCAGTGCAACGTGTTCTAATCAAGGAGGAACACGTTTCGAACAAAATTCATGATTCGCAGTGCAGCGGACACGAGGAGGAACTGTGGCTGCTCCGTCGATACCGGCCGGATTCGATTTCACCGACCCGGGACTGTGGGCCGAGAGAAGTCCGGTCGCCGAATTCGCGGAATTGCGGCGCACCGCGCCGGTCTGGTGGAACGCCCAGAACGCGGAGCAGGCCTATCCCTTCGAGGACGCGGGCTACTGGGTGGTGAGCCGGCACGAGGACATCAAGGAGATCTCGCGCCGCTCGGACGTCTTCTCCTCGGAGAAGAAGGGTTCCATCATCCGGTTGCCCGGCTTCGCGACGCCGGAGCAGTTGTCGGTCACCAGCGCGCTGCTGGTGAACATGGATCCGCCCAAGCACACCAAGATCCGCCGCATCATCTCGAAGGGCTTCACCCCGCGCGCGGTGGAGAGCCTGCGCGCGGCATTGACCGAGCGGGCCGAGCGAATCGTGCGCGCGGCCAAGGAATCCGGCGGCGGCGATTTCGTCGAGCAGGTGGCGTGCGAGTTGCCGCTCCAGGCTATCGCCGAACTGCTCGGTGTCCCGCAGGACGATCGGCACAAGCTGTTCGACTGGTCGAATCAGATGCTCAACTACGACGACCCGGAATATGGCGATTCCGCGGTCGCCTCGGCCGAAATTCTCGGCTACGCGTGGAATATGGCCGAGACACGCCGGACCGAGCCGTCGGACGATATCGTCAGCCAATTGGTGAGCGCCGATATCGACGGCGAGGCGTTGGGTTCGGACGAATTCGGCTTCTTCGTGATTCTGCTGGCGGTGGCCGGAAACGAGACCACGCGTAATGCGATCACCCACGGGATGAAGGCTTTCGTCGATCATTCGGAACAGTGGGAGCTGTACCGGCAGCAGCGCCCGCGCACCGCGGTCGACGAAATCGTGCGCTGGGCGACTCCGGTCACCGCGTTCCAGCGCACCGCCACCGAGGATGTGGAATTGGGCGGTCAGCTGATCAAGGCCGGCGAGCGGGTCGGATTGTTCTACAGCTCGGCCAATTTCGACGAGGCCGCCTTCGGCAAGCCCTTCGACTTCGACGTGCTGCGCGACCCCAACCCGCATCTCGCCTTCGGCGGCACCGGCGCGCACTTCTGCGTCGGCGCCAACCTCGCCCGCCTCGAAATCGACCTGATGTTCAACGCCATCGCCGACGTCATGCCCGACCTGCACCAGATCGCCGACCCGCAGCGCCTGCGTTCGGGCTGGATCAACGGCATCAAGCACTGGCAGGTCGAATACTCCTAGACCCGTCGGTGACCGCCGGTTCGCCGAAGACAGCACGGTGCCCGCGTGCGGTGTCCATGTATTCGCGAACCCGGTGGATCACACCGTCGCGCAGCTCGAAGATGAAGCAGTAGTCGTTGCTGTACCGGTTCCCGTTCGCGAGCGTGGCGCTCATCGTCTCCTCCACGATCACCCGGTCGCCTTCGGCATAGAAGCCGTGGAAGTCCAGCGCGACATCGGCGACGAACAGCCGGGGAAAGTCGTTCGCGATGAACTGCGTGATGGCCTCGCGTCCGATCAGATGGTTCGGGCCGTCCAGTGCGATCGCGGTGGCGTTGCCGGCCGGTGCCAGCCATTCGGCGTCCGGGGTGAAGAACGCTGCGATCTGCTCGGCGTCATGGCTGGCGAATGCTCGCCAGGCGGCCTGAACGACGGTCTTGCTGTCCGGTGTCATGCCCCGGACCCTACCGCCGCGAACGCCGTCGATCCGGCGGGAAACGGACGAGGTCATCGGGACGCCGGCGGCCCGTGCCGCCATGAGGGCCGCACGATCACTCGTGCGGCCCTCGCGCGGTAAACGCTTGCGCGGCAGGTTCTTATGATCGCTCAGCCGAAGTGGCAGATGTAGTGCAGGGTTTCCCGCACCTCGATGTCGAACGAGCTGTCGCCGGGCACGGAGAACGACTCGCCGCCGCGGTAGGTCGTGGGCTCGGTCTCGCCGGGCAGCGTCACGGCGCACTCACCCTCCACCAGCTCCATGATTTCCGGGGCGCCGGTGGTGAAGGTCAATGCCGCCGGCAGGATCACGCCGACCGACTTCCTGGTGCCGTCGGGCAGCGTGATGTCGTGGCTCACGCATTTGCCGTCGAAGTACACATTGGCCTTCGTGGCCACGCTGACGTTCTCGAACTGCGACATGATCTCTTTCCCGGAGGTGAAGTGGAGTAGTCAGCCTACTGACGCCACCTCCGGGCACCGTGCGGCGGGATCGAGATGCGGTCGAGGGTTACCGCGCGGGTCGTCAGTGTCCGCGCTTGATCCATTCCGGCAGGTGGGGTGCTTCGGCGCCGATGGTGGTGGAGTCGCCGTGGCCGGTCAGGACGGTGGTGTCCGCGGGTAGATGCAGCAGGCGGGTGCGGATGGATTCGATGATCGTCGGGAAGCTCGAGAACGAGCGGCCGGTGGCGCCGGGACCGCCCTGGAACAGGGTGTCGCCGGTGAAGACCGTCTTCTCCGAGGCCAGGTACAGACTCACCGCGCCGGGGGAGTGGCCCGGTGTGTGCAGGACCTCGATCTCGCTGCCCGCCACCGGGATTCGCTCCCGATCGTGCAGCGGTTCGTAGCGGGTGTCGGGGTAGAGCGCGCTCCACAGCACCTCGTCGGCCGGATGCAGCCGGATCGGTGCTCGCAGCGCCGCGGCCAGTTCGGTGGCCACGTTGATGTGGTCGTTGTGGGCGTGGGTGCAGAGGATGGCGCGCACCGTGCGCTCGCCGACGGCCGCGATGATCGGCTCGGCCTGGTGGGCGGCGTCGATGACAACGGCCTCACGGTCGTCACCGACGACCCAGACGTTGTTGTCGACATCCCAGCTGCCGCCGTCCAATTCGAACTTTCCTGAGGTGACGACGCGGTCGATCCTCACAGCGTCACCACCGATCGCAGAACGTCGCCGTGGTGCATGGTGGTGAATGCCTGCTCGACCTGGTCGAGGGCCACGCGTTCGCTGACGAACCGCTCCAGCGGCAACCGTCCCTGGCGGTAGAGGTCGAGCAGCATCGGGAAGTCACGTTCCGGCAGGCAGTCGCCGTACCAGGAGGATTTCAGCGAGCCGCCGTGTGAGAAGAAGTCGATGAGCGGCATCTCCAGCGTCATATCCGGCGTCGGCACGCCGACCAGCACCACCGTGCCGGCCAGATCGCGCGCGTAGAAGGCCTGCTTCCAGGTTTCCGGCCGCCCGACCGCGTCGATCACCACGTCGGCGCCGAAACCGCCGGTCAACTCCTGCACCCGCTCGACCACGTCGTCACCGGCCTCGAGTGTGTGGGTGGCGCCGAGTTCTTTGGCCCACTTCAGTTTTCGCGGATCGCGGTCGATCGCGATGATGGTGGTGGCACCCGCCAGCCGCGCTCCCGCGATGGCCGCGTCACCGACGCCGCCGCAGCCGATGACCGCGACCGAATCGCCGTAGCTCACGCCGCCGGTGTTGATCGCCGCCCCCAATCCGGCCATCACGCCGCAGCCGAGCAGGCCGGCCACGGCGGGATCGGTCTCGGGGTCGATCACGGTGCACTGTCCCTCGTGCACCAGGGTCTTGTCGGCGAAGGCGCCGATGCCGAGGGCCGGGGTCAGTTCGGTGCCGTCGGCCAGCGTCATGGGTTTGCCGGCGTTGTGGGTGTCGAAGCAGTACCACGGCTTGCCACGTTTGCAGGCGCGGCACTGGCCGCACACCGCGCGCCAGTTCAGCACCACATGATCGCCGGGCTGGACGTGGGTGACGGCATCACCGACGGTCTCCACCACACCGGCCGCCTCGTGGCCGAGCAGGAAGGGGAATTCGTCGTTGATGCCGCCCTCGCGGTAGGTCAGATCGGTATGGCACACCCCGCAGGCCTGCACCCGCACCACCACATCGTGCGGACCCGGATCGGGGATGACGATATCGACGATCTCGACCGGGGCGCCCACACTGCGGGCGATGACGCCGCGAACCTTCTGGGACATGGAATCTCCTTTACGCGTCGAGGGTGGCGGTTCACCTACGGGTCAGTGTATGCCCGCACCGGCAGCGCCGGACAGCTGTCCAGACTCTAGTTCAATTTCCCGGTCACGACGCTCGTGCCATGTGGAAACCGTTTTCACTCCACGTCGAGCGCGCTGGTGCCACCGGGCGCATGGTCGCCGGGCCGCGAGCGCTTCGGCCGCGAGGGCGTCTGGGTTCGGCCCTGCCGCTCCGGTCGCGGTGGCGGGGCGAAGCTACCGGCGTCGGTGCCCGGGTACATGGCGGCCGGCGACTCGACGGTCAGGAGGTGAATCTGCGCCGGAACTCCTCGCTCACCGCGCACCACAGCGCGTGGTATTGCGGCAGAAGGGAATGTGCTTGCGCCAAACTCGGCGTGTCGATGAAGACCACGCCGTGGCATGAGTACCGCGTCACCCGGAAATTCACGAAAGATTCGGTATTGATGGCTTTTTCGCGATCGGTGAGATGAGTGATCTCGACCCGCTCGCGGCCGGCGACCCGCCACCATGCCGATGACGGCCCGACTGCCGTCCGGAAGTGGCCGCTATTCGCGGTATCGGTCACGGTATTTCGCCTCTCCGGCGCGGTCCTCGCGCGCGATCCGGTCGATGATCGCGCGCACGGAATCGCGCGATTCTGGCTTGGAGATCTGCTCGGGCCAGAACACCGCGAGCACGATCACCGCGAGCGGAATACTGATCAGCAGAACGAATTCCCAGAACATCGGCTTCACTCCCGACCCGAGTCCGGCACCAGGTGTTTCGCCTCTATCAGCCGCTGCTTCGCCTGCTGTTTCACCGGGCAAACGCACAAAGCGCAGTCGATGTGCAATTGCATGATGATATGCGCGTAAGAGACGGTCATGATCGGCATTCGATCGTGGTTGAGCAGTCCCATGGTGGATACTTCCCCTGCGATGTGAAAGTGGTTGTCGGCGTTGAGGTTGCATCGACTCGGCCGCGAGTTGTAGTCGAATGGTGGGGATTTCGGATATCCGTTGCCGTACCGATTGTTTGAACTCGTCTACCAGCAACCTGTCCAGTGGGGACCTGTCCAGAAAACCGGGACACAATCGATAGGGGAGCTAACAACATGGGGTCAGGGAGCACACTCGCGCAACGAGCATTGGGGCGCGAACTGCGGCGGCTGCGAAACAACAAGGGAATGGGGCAATCACAGGCCGCGCGCATCGCGGAAACGTCGCATCAGACGATCGGCCGCATCGAAGAAGGGCAGACGACGAGAATCACGAGCCTCCAGGTGAACGCACTGTGCGACAGCTACGGGGCGACCGATGAGGAGCGGCGCATCTGCCTGGATCTGGTGAAGGAGATCCGCGCGTCGCGGGAGGGGAAGGTGACCGCCAGCTGGTGGAGGGCGTATGCGGACGCGCAAGCGACTGGGTTCAACCACTATCTCGCACTGGAAGATGCGGCTAATCACCTGACGGTGTGGAAGACAGCCATCATGCCCGGACTGCTCCAGACGTCCTCGTACCGGCGAACGATGGCCTGGACCGAATATCCGGACATGTCCACGGATCATCTGGAGCGACAGATCGAGTGGCAGACACATCGCCAAGAGAGGTTGGCAGATCCCGACCTGCAGATGACGGTGTTCCTGTATGAGACCGTCCTGTATGAACAGGTCGGTGGCGCAGCTGTATTCGATGAACAGATGCGCCACCTGTTGACTGTGGCTACGTATCCGAACGTGTGTGTCCGCGTGGTTCGGTTCACCGCGTCGAGTCATTTGGGGGCGTACGTCGGTTCGTTCATGCTGCTGGAATTTCCGGATCTCGTGTCTGGACTGCCGCAGCCGCCCATCGTCTATGTCGAGGGCTGGACAGGGGATCTGTACCTGGAGCGCGAGGCGGAGTTGCAGCGTTATAACCAGGCACTTCGCGAGATCGATCGTGTAGCGTTGACTGAAGCCGATTCGGTAGCACTGATCAAGGAGCGCATGCGGTGAGCAACGAGCTGTCCGGGGCGAAGTGGTTCAAGTCGAGCTTCTCGGGTTCGAGCAAAGAATGTGTCGAGGTCGCGTTCGTCGACGATGGTGTCGGCGTTCGTGATTCGAAGAACCCCACCGGTCCCGCCCTGATCTTCACCCCCTCGGAATGGTCCACGTTCACCGCGAGCGTAGAGCAGGGTGACTTCGACCAGGCATAGGAGCGTGCCATGAGCAACGATCTGTCCACGGCGAAGTGGTTCAAATCAAGCCGCTCGGGCTCAACCAAGGAGTGCGTCGAGGTGGCGTTTCTCAACGACGGTGTAGGCGTTCGTGATTCCAAGAACCCGACCGGTCCCGCCCTGATCTTCACTCCTTCCGAATGGTGCGCGTTCACCGCAGGCCTGGAACACGGTCGGTTCGACCACGCCTGAGGCATCCTGTAACAGCCGAGAACCCCCGAAGGTGGAACCTTCGGGGGTTCTGCCGTCCGCAGCCTCCTTGACAGAGGTATGACGCCGACCGGTGCCCCGGCCGTCGATCTCATGCGACACTAATTGTTCAGCCTCCCAGCTTGTTTCGGCTTCACCGACCAAGGAGCGTCTGTCATGAGCAAGGACCTGTCCGGGGCGAAGTGGTTCAAGTCGAACTTCTCAGGCGCGAGCAAAGACTGCGTCGAGGTGGCGTTCCTCGGTGATGGTGTGGGCGTTCGTGATTCGAAGAACCCAACCGGCCCGGCTTTGGTCTTTACCCCCGCCGAATGGTCCTCCTTCACCGCCAGCGTCCAGCGCGGCCGGTTCGATCGGGCGTAGCAGCCTCCGTCCACTACGTTCGAGAACCTCCGAAGCTCTTATCTCTCTCGGACTTCGGGGGTTCTCGCGTATTCGTCGTCGCTGAGGTGAGGGCGCACCGGGCGGGTGACGTTCGATTGGGGGCCCGGACGGTGTTCTGCCTGAACTTTCCGTGCAAACCTCGCCCGATTTTGCGGAAACCCGCAAATTTCCCGGAGGTTTGCACGGAAAGTTCAGCCCCCTCTGACACAACGCAATTCGCGCCGTGTCGCGCGTTCTCAGCGGAGATGCCGATCGGCGAGGGCCCGAGCGGCAGCATCGGGCACGTAGGCCGCACACGCGGTGATGAGATCCCGGATCCCGTGAACGGTTTCGGTGGTGAGCGCGGCATGGCGCACCACGTCGAGTTCGTTGGCGATGGTGAGGAGTGCGAAGTCCGCGAGATCGGTGCCGTCCACGGCGACCACCTCGCCGGTGAAGCGGTCGGTGACCGGAAGTGGGGTGGCGCCGAGGTGGGGATAGGTCTCGGCGCGGTCGCACGCGCCGTAGCGGTAGACCAGCGCTTCCGCGTCGTGACCGATTGCCGCGCGCAGGCGTGATCGCCGGTCGGGTGACAGCAGCGAGTGGGGGAAGCCGTCCGTGCTGTAGGTGGCGTGGGTGAGCGCGGCCAGCCGAACCCGGTGACCTCCACCGAGGTCCGCGACCAGCTGCCGCACCCGCTCGAGGTGATCGAGGAGATCCCCACCGGGATGCTCCACCCGGGCCGCGCCGAGTTCGCGCAGCAGCGCCAGCGCCGGCCACGGTGTGGTGAGATCCGCGATCGTCCGCGCCAACGCCTCCGGCTGATCGCGGGCGACCAGATGCCCGGCGCCGGGAATTCGGATCACCGTGGCGTGCGGAGCCAGCCGGAGCAGCCCGTCCGCCTCGACGTCGGTGAGCGGTGTGGCCCGACCGGCACGGATCAGAAGGATGGGGATATCCAGTTGCGCGGTGATCTGGCGCAGTCCCGGGACGTGGGCCAAGACATCGTCGATGAAGTCCGGGTAGACATTCGACAGACCGCCGGCATCGAGAAAACGCCGCACCCGGCCCGCATCGAGATTGGGCACCACATCCACCAGAACCAGCCCCGTGACCTTCGCTCGGGTGCGCGGATCACCCAGTGCCGCAACGGCGGCGAGCCCACCCAGTGAGGCGCCGACGAGCACGCATCCGGGTTCCGCATCGACTATCGCGGCAATATCGCCGCCGCACTCGTCCAGCCTCCTGAGTGCCCCACCGCTGTCGCCGTGGCCGCGCTGGTCGAAAGCGACACACCGCATTCCGTCCTCGACCAGTCGCTCCACGACGGGAGCCCACACCTGCCGCCGCTCACCCCCGGCATGCAGCAAGACCACCGTCGGCCCATCGCCGACCTCCTCCCCGTGCAGATCCACGCCGGAACGCGCAATATGCCGCGGCCGCACCACATCCATGATTTACCCCCGTGCGATTGTCAGGCCGTTGACGATAGTGCCACGCTGTGATCCCCGCCGCCCCAGCGTCCGGCTGAACTTTTCGTGCAAACCTCGCCGGCGATGACGGAAATCGCCACATTTCGCCGCGGTTTGCACGATTAGTTCACCCCCGCCCATAGGCGCCGGCACGTTTACCGGCCACATCGGGGGTAGAACACGGACATGACGACTACACCGCTGCTGACCCTGAACAACGGCGTCCGGATGCCCGCGATCGGGCTGGGGGTCTTCCAGACGCCGCCCGACGAGACGGCCGCGGCGGTCGATGCCGCTCTGGCGACCGGGTATCGGCATATCGACACCGCGGCGGCCTACGGAAACGAACGCGAGGTAGGGGAGGCGATCCGGGGCTCGGGCGTGGACCGTTCGGAGGTCTTCATCGAGACGAAGATCTGGATCAGCGACTTCGGTTACGACGCGACGTTGCATGCGTTCGACAAGAGCGCAGGCAAACTCGGTGTCGACCGGATCGACCTGCTGATCCTGCATCAGGCGCTGCCCTCGCGCTTCGATCTCACCGTCGACGCCTACCGTGCGCTGGAGCAGTTGCTCGCCGACGGTCGTGTCCGGGCGATCGGGGTCAGCAACTTCATGCGTGAGCACCTCGAGAATCTGCTGAAGCAGACCTCCGTGGTCCCGGCGGTGAATCAGATCGAGGTGCATCCGTACTTCCGCCAGCCCGACGTCCTCGCCGCCGACGACGAGTACGGAATTCTCACCCAGGCCTGGTCGCCGATCGGTGGCATCACCTTCTACCGCGACAGCGGACACACCAGCACCCTCGACGACCCGGTCATCACCGCGATAGCCGAGTCGCACGCGAAGACACCGGCCCAGGTGATGTTGCGCTGGGGCCTGCAACAGGGCCGCTCGGTCATCCCCAAATCCACACGGCCGCAACGAATCGCCGAGAACTTCGACGTCTTCGACTTCGACCTCACCGGTGACGAGCTCGCAGCGATCGATGCCCTCGACACCGGACAGCGCGGCGGCCCCGAACCCGCCGACGTCACCCTGGACACCTTCGGCATCGACATCCCGGAAACCTGAACAGGGTGTTCGGGACCCGCTCACGCGCCGTCGTCCTGCGCGCCGTAACCGTCCGCGGCGACCCGGACGAAATTCCGTTTCAGCGAGCGGATTTCGCCCAGGCGGCAACGAGTTCGGTCGCTGGGCGATCCGAGAACGCAACCGTGCGGAGCCCGTCGGGGAGGCGCTGGTCGAGCGGCGCGGGTGCCGAGGTCCCGTTCCAGACCACCGCTTGCGGCCAGTCCTGGATCGCGCGCAGTACCGGCGCGGTGTCGTCGGCCGTGCCGCAGGTCCGGTACGCGCTCGATGCGGAGTCGGCCTCGGCGGGTAGCCGCCCCCTCGGCGGCCGGTCAGGTCGGCCGCCGTCACCGAGGGGCGGTGGCGAGTGGGTCGTCCTCGGCCACGTCGACGGGTATCGAGCGCACGACTCGCAGGCTCGGTTCCGACGTTTCGGTCCGGGCGCAGCGCGGTACCGATCAGCCGGGCGGCCTCGGCACCCTCGACACGGTTCTGCGCTATGACTTCGAGCGAGGCTCTCGTCTCGGCGTAGGAAGGTGGAGGACGTCTTCGCGACCCGACTGCTCGACCGCTGAGGTCATCCGTATGTGAGTAGGCGTTTCCGTCACGGTGTAGCGAATTGTTGCCGCGAAGGCTTGACGAACGGGTAGTTAGCGGAGCTAAGTTAACCGTGATGCGCGCTACAGTGGCGCGTGGGCGACGACTCGTCCGCCGGTTGACGACCCAGGGAGACCTACCCATGTCCGATGACGTGCAGAAGGCCGAGCGCAAACGGCGCCTCGCCGCGGCGATGGCCGACGACGAGGTGCGCGCGGCCTGGCCGGATGCGGACGTCAGCGCCGCACTCGCGCGCCCCGGGCTGCGGTTCGCCGAACTGATCGACACGGTCATGACCGCGTACGCCGACCGTCCGGCCGTCGGGCAGCGGGCCGGTGAGATCGTCGTCGATGCCGAGGGGCGCCGGATGCGGCGGCTGCTGCCGCGCTTCGAGACGCTGAGCTATCGGCAGCTGTGGTCGCGCGCCGGTGCGCTGGCGAGTGCCGGGCAGGCAGCCGGGGTGCGGGCCGGGGACTTCGTGTGCACCGTCGGATTCGTCAGCAGCGATTACGTCACCGTCGACCTCGCGGGGGTGCGGCTCGGCACCGTAGCGGTGCCGCTGCAGGCCACTGCCGGTGTCGCCCAATGGCATTCGATCATCGCGGAGACCGAGGCGCGGGTGCTTGCCTGCAGCGCCGAACTGCTCGACGCCGCTGTCGAGGCCGCGCTGACGAGTGCGACGATCGGGCAGCTGGTCGTCTTCGACAGCGCCGACGACGATGACGAACGCGCGGCGGTCGCGGCGGCTCGCGCCCGGCTGGCCGAATCCGGTCGTGACGTCATGATCGACTCGCTGGACGAACTCATCCAGCGCGGTCTCGCCCTACCGGCCGTTCCGCTCGCCGGCGCGCCGGGCGACGACCCGCTGTCGTTGCTCGTCTACACCTCCGGCAGCACCGGAACGCCCAAGGGCGCCATGTACACCGACCGTCTGGCCGCCGCCATGTGGTTGTACACCGCGAAGGCGCCGGTGCCCGCGATCACCCTCAACTACCTGCCGCTCAGCCATGTGGCCGGGCGTCTGCAACTGGGCGGCACGCTCGCCCGCGGCGGCACCGCCTACTTCACCGCACGCAGCGATATGTCGACGTTGTTCGAGGATCTGGAGCTGACCCGGCCCACCGAACTGGTGTTCGTGCCGCGTGTCTGCGAGATGCTGCTGCAGCACCACCAGGGTGAGGTGGAGGCCCGGATCGCGGCCGGCGGTGAGCGCGGCGTCGTCGAGGACGAGGTGAAAACCGAACTGCGCGAACGACTTCTCGGTGGCCGCTTCCTCGGCGCGATGTGTGCCAGCGCGCCGCTGGCGCCGGAGATGCGCGCCTTCATGGAATCCGTCCTGGGCATCGGCCTGCACGACGGATACGGTTCCACCGAGGCCGGCGGCAGCGTCATCGTCGACAACAAGGTCCGGCGCCCGCCGGTCCTGGACTACAAGCTGGCCGACGTGCCCGAACTCGGCTACTTCGGTACCGACCAGCCATATCCGCGGGGGGAACTGCTGCTCAAGACCACCACCATGTTCCCGGGCTACTTCAAACGCCCCGAGATCACCGCGGAGATGTTCGACGCGGACGGCTTCTACCGCACCGGCGACGTGGTCGCCGAACTCGGCCCCGACCATCTGGTCTACGTCGATCGTCGCAACAACGTGCTCAAGCTGTCGCAGGGCGAGTTCGTCACCGTCGCGAAGCTGGAATCGGTGTTTTCCACCAGTGCGCTGATCCGCCAGATCTTCGTCTACGGCAGCAGCGAACGCGCCTATCTGCTCGCGGTGATCGTGCCGTCCGAGGAGGCGCTGACGCTCCCCGATCTCCGTGCGGCACTGGCCGAATCGCTACAGGAGCTGGCGAAGGAGGCCGGGCTCGACAGTTACGAGATTCCGCGCGACTTCCTGCTCGAGACCGAGCCGTTCACTCAGGACAACGGCCTGCTGTCGGGAATCGGAAAGTTGTTGCGGCCCAAGCTGAAGCAACGCTACGGCGAGCGCCTGGAGCAGCTCTACGCCGAACTCTCGCGGGAACAGGCCGACGAGCTGGCCGCACTGCGCCACGGCGCCGCGGACCGCCCCGTGCTGGAGACGGTCGGCCGGGCCGCGCGGGCCCTGCTGGGCTGCGCGAGTATCGATATCCGGCCGGAGGCGCATTTCACCGACCTCGGTGGCGATTCGCTGTCGGCGCTGTCGCTGTCGAATCTGCTGACCGAACTGTTCGGCGTGGAGGTGCCGGTGGGCACCATCGTCCATCCGGCGAATACGTTGCGGCGCTTGGCCGAATACATCGACGGCGAACGGAACGAGGGCGGCCGCCGCCCCACGCTCGCCACCGTGCACGGACCCGGCACGCGCGTGCGGGCCGCGGATCTGACCCTCGACGCGTTCATCGACCACGAAACCCTCACCGCCGCAAAGTCTCTGCCTCCCGCGTCGACTCCACCGCGCACGGTTCTGCTGACCGGGGCCAACGGCTACCTCGGCCGGTTCCTGTGCCTGGAATGGCTGGACCGGCTCGACGCCTGTGACGGCACGCTGATCTGTGTGATCCGCGGCCGTGACGCCGAAGCCGCGCGGGCGCGCCTGGACGAGGCGTTCGACAGCGGGGATCCCGTACTGCTGCACCGGTATCGGGAGCTCGCGTACCGGCGGCTGACCGTCCTGCCGGGTGATATCGCCGAACCGAATTTCGGACTGGACGAGGACCGGTGGCGCGAACTCACCGACACCGTCGACCTGGTGGTGCACCCGGCGGCGCTGGTCAATCACGTCCTGCCCTACGCCCAGCTGTTCGGGCCGAACGTGGTCGGTACGGCCGAGGTCGTGCGCCTGGCCATCACCGCGCGCCGCAAACCGGTGACCTATCTGTCCACCGTCGCGGTGGCCTCCCAGGTCGACCGCTTCACCGAGGACGGCGATATTCGCGAGGTCAGCCCCGAGCGGGTCATCGACAGCGGCTACGCCAACGGGTACGGCAACAGCAAATGGGCCGGTGAGGTGCTGCTGCGCGAGGCGCACGACCTGTGCGGACTGCCGGTCGCGGTCTTCCGGTCCGACATGATCCTCGCGCACAGCGACTTCGCGGGGCAGTTCAATCTGCCCGATATGTTCACGCGACTGTTGCTCAGCGTGCTCGCCACCGGTCTCGCGCCGGAATCGTTCTACCGACCCGGCCCCGACGGGGGCCGCGCCCGCGCCCACTACGACGGCCTGCCCGCCGACTTCACCGCCGCCGCGATCACCGCGCTCGGTCCCGGCGCCGACAGCGGATTCGAGACCTTCGATGTGCTCAACCCGCACGACGACGGCATCGGCCTGGACACCTTCGTCGACTGGCTCGTCGCCGACGGTCACCGCATCACGCGCATCGCCGACTACGCCGACTGGCTGGCCCGTTTCGAGACCGCACTGCGCGCCCTGCCCGAACGGCAGCGGCGGCATTCGGTGCTGCCGCTGCTGCACGCTTTCCGCCGCCCCGCCCCGGCCATTGCCGGATCGACGCTGCCGGCCGAGCGGTTCCGGGCCGCGGTGCGCGCGGCGGGAACCGGTCCCGACGGCGACATACCGCATCTGAGCCGGGAATTGATCGGCAAATACGTCCGGGATCTGACCGCGGCGGGTCTGCTGTGAAGATTGCCGAAACCGGACACGGCCGGGCCCTGCCGGGCGTACCGTTTTGCCCCACAGCGTTGGTCGGCGAAGGCGCCGAGGGTGACCACGTCGCCCCGAGCGTTCGCCGAGTGCGACAAGGAGGTCGATTCCGGTGCACCGACTCGAGAAGTCCGCTCTGTGGCGCTGTGTGCTGGACGGATTGTCCGCACTGGGTGCGGGATTCGGCGCGATGGTTCCGGTCTTCCTGAACGAATGCCACGTGGACGACTACCGCGACGCCGAAGCGGCCGAGGCCGAATGGGATTGGTCGATCCCGTACCAGTGGTTCGACCACGCCAACGGCTGAGCGTGCCGGCCGGGCGGTGGTCGATGTGGGCCGGTCGTGGCTGGGCTGCCCACGCGCCGCGGTCGCTGGTCGGCTCGGCCGCCCGCGAACGGTAGTCGCTTCGCAGCGAGCGAGCGAGCGAGCGAGCGGGCGGAGCGTGGCCGTGGCGGCGCCGGCTCCGTGTCCGGCGATCAGGCAGTCGGATCGGCCGCTGCCAGGTAGTCGGCCCCGCCGACATAGACCGTATGGCCGGATTCGGTGTCGGCCGTGGTGGCGTCGGCGATCGCGGTCGCGAACTCGTCGATCGTGGGCAGCGCGCCGTACTCGGTCCGCGCCGCCACCGCGTCCGGATCGCGGCGTTCGAGGAGGCGCACGATGATGGTGCCCTCGATCATGTCGCCCGATACGACCGTGAAACCGACACCGCGCGAATCGAAGTCGCCGATCATGGCGCGTAGTGCGTCCTCACCCGCCCGCTTGCTCAGTGCGATGGGCTCGTAGTCCGGCGGGGTGGGTTTGCGGCCGTGGAAGTGCGCCTGGTGACTGGTGACGAACACGATGCGTGATCCCGGCGCCAGCAGCGGCAGGGCCAGGCGGACCAGCCGCACCTGGGCGTCCCGATTGATCGCCATGGCGTAATCGGGTGCCACGCCGTGTTCCAGCCCGCCGGAGGCGTTGAGGATCAGCACGTCCAGCCGCCCGAAGCGGGTGCGGATCTCCTCGATCATGGCCGCGGCCGCCTCGGGATCGGACAGATCGGCGCCCACCGGCGTCGCCACGCCGCCGTCGGCCGCGATCGCGTCGGCGAGATCGGTTGCCCGTCTGCGCTTCTCGCGATAGTTCAGGACGACGTGATCGCCGCGCCCCGCGAGACTCCGGGCGGTCCGCGCCCCGATACCGCGGGAGGCGCCGGTGATCAACACGATGCTGGATGCTGCGCATCGTCTGGGAACTGGCGCCGGGACCGCTCGGTTTCCTCGAACTGCGCCGGCGCATGGACAACTGCTCCTCGAGCATGCTGTCGGTGCGTCTGCAGACCCTGCAAGCCGCCGGTGTGATCGTCAAACGCGCCGACAAGGCCTACGAATTGACCACGGCCGGAGGCGAACTCGTGCGGGCACTGGAACCGCTGTGGGTGTGGGCGGCGGGCCATCTCTGCGCCGATGCGGCGGTCGCGGAATAGCTGCTGCCGTCGACCGAGCGAGACGCTGCGGCAGCGGTAGGCGTCGGCGTACTTCCGGCGCGCGATGCGGGCGGGGGCGGCCGGGCGGGAGTCGGCAGCGCGTCATGGGGATGTCGGCATCGGGTGCTGGGCGCCGGTGCCGAGGTTGCGCGTATACGCCGGTGTCGTGTGCCCCCGGTCGCGGAATCGATCCACTAGGTTTGTGAGACACGCCCACGGGCGGCGGGTGGAGTTCGACGAGATCTGGGGACTGATATGAACGGTGACACGATTCGGCGCGGCAGCCGTCCGCTGTTCGGCGCGGCCGCGGCTGCCGCCCTGCTGATACTGGCCGGCTGCGGCTCGACCGACACCGGCAACGCCCGCCCGGCCGACCCGGTCGCACCGAAGGCGACCACCACCAGCACGGTCCCGGAAGTGATCGACTGTTCCTTCAGCAAGCCGGCGGTTCGGCCGGAGAACATGATCCTCGCCTGCGCCGATCTGGGTGCTCAGGTGGAACAGATCGTGTGGCAGAGCTGGGGGCCGGATCAGGCGCAGGGGGACGGGATCGAACGGGACAACACGTGTGAGCCCAACTGTGCCGCCGGCAAGTACGTCACCAAAAAGGTGCATCTCACGCTGACCGACGTCGCGCGACCGGGCAATGTCTTCACCAAGGTGACCACCGTGGATGCCGACGGCCACACCTACACCTGGCCGAGAACGCCGCGTTGATCCGCTCCGGCGGCTAGAATTATGTGGTACTCAGGGTGTCGCTTACCGCCCGATAATTGCTACGCTGCTGTAGCAACGGTGCCGGTGCGGCCGGAACCGATGGCCGAGATGACGACCAGGAGTACCGATGAAGTTACTTCCCATGCGCAACCGTGGCGTGGGCGATCCCGGTGAGGTGGCGCTGCACGCGCGCAACGTGCGGTTCGACTGGCGAGCCACGCCGCTGCACTGGCTGGCCGCCGAACCCATCGCCTCGCACGTATTCAACTCGCTCAACCTGCTGCTGCCCGAGGGCGAGCGGATGTTCATCCAGACCTTCTCCGAGGCGCTGCCGCTGATCAAAGACGAGAAGTTGCGGGAACAGGTCATCGGCTTCATGGGGCAGGAGGCCATGCACGCCGAAACCCACAACGATTCGCTGCAACAGGTGTTCCGCGCCCACGGCGTCGACGTCGACAGCTACGCGCGGCAGATGGAATACATCTTCCGCAAGGCGCTGGGGCCGCGCGACGGGCAATCGCCGCGCGAGGAGTTCCAGACCCTGGTCGAACGGCTGGGCTTCATCGCCACCCTCGAGCATTTCTTCGCCTTCCTCGGCGACTGGATCATCAACGCTGATCTGGAGCGGTTCGACGCCGCGCCCAACATGCTCGACCTGTATCGCTGGCACGGCGCCGAAGAGGTCGAACACCGCTTCGTCGCCCACGATGTCGCCACCTACTTCGAGGTCGGCTACGTGCGCCGCTGTGCGCTGATGGCGATCACCTTCCCGATCTTCGTGGCGCTGCTGCTGCGCGGCACCAAATACCTGGTGCACCAGGACACCGAGCTGCCGGACATGGGGTATCCGCGCATCGTGGGCAAGGCGCTCGGCGCGATGTGGCGGGGCGCGCTGCCGGACATTCCCTCGCTGCTGTGGTCGGCGCTGTCGGTGGCCAAACCCGGATACACCCCGGCCTCGGTCGGATCGACCGCGCAGGCCGTCGCGTATCTGGCGAAATCGCCTGCGGCACAGGCACTCGCGTCGTGACGACCCGCAGGCCCGTCCCCGTCGAACTACCGCCCGACCTCTACGGCGGGCGCGGTTCGGACCGGCCGATCCGCATCATCGGCGCGGTCGCCGAGGCGCGGATGCGGTGGGCGTCGCTGATCCACCGGCGTCCGGTAGCCGGCGCCGTCGACAGCGGCCGCGTGCGCGTGCGGGTGGTCGAGCGGCGGATCGAGGCCCACGACGCCGATGTGGTGAGCCTGGTGCTGCGCGCCGCCGACGGCAGTGCGTTGCCGACCTGGCGACCGGGCGCCCATTTGGACCTGGAACTGCCCTCGGGCCGGCTGCGGCAGTACTCGCTGTGCGGTGACCCCGCCGATCGATATCGCTATCGGGTCGCGGTGCGCCGGATGCCGGGCGGACTCGGTGGTTCGGTCGAGGTGCACGACGAACTCGGCGTCGGTGCCGAACTCGCGATCCGCGGGCCTCGCAACGCCTTCCCGTTCGTCCTGCCCGGTCACGGATCCTCCGCTGCCCGTGTGCATTTCGTCGCGGGCGGCATCGGGATCACGCCGATCCTGCCGATGGTGCGGATGGCGCATCGGCTGGGTGTGGACTGGACCATGGTCTACACCGGCCGCAGCCGCGACACCATCCCGTTCCTCGCCGACATCGAATCCTTCGGCAGCCGGGTGACGGTGCGCACCGACGACGACGGCGGTCTGCCGACGGCGGCGGATCTCCTGCCCGGCGTCGGCGTCGACACCTCGGTCTACTGCTGTGGCCCGGTCCCGATGACCTCGGCGATCGCCGCGGCGGTACGCGAAATGCCCGGCGTGGAACTGTATTCCGAGCGATTCTCCGCCGCGCCGGTGGTCGACGGAAAGCCGTTCCGTGTCGAACTCGCCCGCACCGGTGAGGTGCTCGACATTCCCGCCGACCGCACCGTACTCGACGAGGTGCTGCGTGTCCGGCCCGATATCGCCTACTCCTGCCGGCAGGGTTTCTGCCGCACCTGCAAGGTGCGGGTACTCGACGGGCAGCCCGATCATCGCGACACCGTCCTCACCCCCGCCGAACGCGCCGAGGGCGAACTGCTCATCTGCGTATCACGGTGTGCGGGTGAACGTTTGGTGCTCGACCTCTGACATCCACTCGCCCCTCCTCGAGGAGATTCTCGTGACCGACACCGCACCCGTCCCGGACACCGAACATTTCGTCCGCAACGGTGAATTCGATATCGCCGTCTACGAATACGGCGATCCCGCCGCACCGACCATGCTGCTCGTACACGGCTGGCCCGACGACCATCACCTGTGGGATCGCGTGATTCCCAAGCTGGCCGGGCGTTTTCACGTCGTCGCCTACGACACCCGCGGCCACGGCCGTTCCACCCGCACCGATCGCACCGAGGACTACGGCCTCGACCGCTTCGCCTCCGACTTCTACGCGGTCGCCGACGCGATGAGCCCGGACCGGCCGGTGCACGTGCTCGCCCACGACTGGGGTTCGGTCCAGGTATGGGAGGCGGTATGCGAGCCGCAGGCCGCCACCCGGGTGGCCTCGTTCACCTCGGTGTCCGGCCCGAATCTCGACCATCTGGCGAAGTGGACCCGGAATCGGATGGGCCGCGGCGCGGTGTGGGGGCCGGCCACCCAATTGCTGTCCTCGGCCTACACCTTCCTGTTCATGACCCCGGGGCTGAACAAGGCGGTGATGCGGCCGCTGTCGTCGGAGAAGGTGTGGAAGCGGTTCATCGGCCTGATGAACGAAACCTCGCCGGAGAACGTGAAACTCGGCCCGGCGTTCCGGCAGGACTTCTTCGACGGGATGCGGATCTACCGCGCCAACATCGTGCCCCGCATGCTCGGCCCGCGCGAGCGGCACACCGAGGTTCCGGTGCAGCTGGTCATCGCCCGCCGCGACATCGCCGTGCGCCCGGCCGGATACGACGACACATCGAAGTGGACCGATCGGCTGTTCCGGCGCGAGATCGCGGGCGGTCACTGGCTGCCGTTCTCCCATCCGGAGTTGCTGGCCACCTCGGCCACCGAACTCGCCACGGCCGTCGACACCGGTGATTATCCGCGCACGCTGCGCCGTGCCGAGGTCGGGGCGCAGGCCGGGCCGTTCACGGATCGGCTGGTCGTGATCACCGGCGGCGGCAGCGGCATCGGCCGGGAAACGGCACTCGCCTTCGCTCGTCGTGGTGCCGAGGTCGTCCTGTCGGATCTGAACCTCGATGCCGCCAAGGAGACCGTCGAACTGATCACCGCGGCCGGTGGCAGTGCCCACGCCTACGCCGTCGACGTCGCCGACGAAGCGGCGATGAGCGAACACGCGAGCGCGGTGATCGCCGCCCACGGCGTGCCCGACATCCTGATCAACAACGCCGGCATCGGCCAGGCCGGCGACTTCTTCGAGACCTCCGCCGCCGAATTCGACCGGGTCCTGCGGGTGAATCTCGGCGGTGTGGTCAACGGCTGCCGCACCTTCGGCGCCGCCATGGCCGAGCGGGGACTAGGCGGGCATATCGTCAACCTGTCCAGCATGGCCGCCTACAGCCCGCAGCAGGGTTTCAGCGCCTACTCGACCAGCAAGTCCGCGGTCTTCATGTTCTCCGACTGCCTGCGCGCCGAACTGGCCGGCAAAGGCATCGAGGTGCACACCATCTGCCCCGGCATCGTGCACACGAATATCGTTGCGACAACGAAGTTCTCGGGCCTGTCCGACGACGCGGAGGCCGCGAAGCAGGCCAGGTACGACGCGCTGTACCGCAGGCGCGGCTACGGCCCGGAGAAGGTCGCCGACCGCATCGTGCGCGCGGTCGAACGTCACCGCGACATCGTCCCCGTCACCCCGGAAGCCCATCTGCAGTACCACTTCAGCCGACTGGCACCGGCCCTGCACCGCTTCGTCGCCGCGCGGGTGAAGCTGACCTGAGCGGGCTCGCGCGCCGCCCGTGCCGGGCGGCGCGCGAGGCTACCGCGTTCATTCGGGGCGACCAGGTGTCCGCTGCGGTCGGCCCGGCTGTGTCAGGAAGGGTGCGGGGGACAGTGGTGGTTGCTCGTCGGCATCGGTGACCGGTAGTTGGGTCTGCCCGTTCTCCGCGCCGGCCGAACCGGATGTCTCCGTACCGGTGTCTGCGGTCGCTGCGCCCGATTCCGGCGGGGTCGACCGTTCCAGGAAGCGCAGCAGCTCCACCGGGAACGGGAGGACCAGGGTCGAATTCTTCTCTGCCGCAACCTCGACGACGGTTTGGAGCAGCCGTAGCTGCAACGCCGCCGGGGCGGTCGCCATCCGTTCGGCGGCGTCGGTCAGCTTCCGCGAGGCCTGGAGTTCGCCTTCGGCAGTGATGACGCGGGCGCGGCGTTCGCGCTCGGCCTCCGCCTGCCGCGACATCGACCGTTTCAGCGATTCCGGCAGGGCCACGTCCTTGATCTCCACCCGGTCGATGTGCACGCCCCAGGCGAGGGCCGGGCTGTCGATCATCAATTCCAGGCCCTTGTTCAACTGTTCGCGGTTGGACAGCAGATCGTCGAGTTCGCTCTTACCGATGATCGAGCGCAGCGACGTTTGCGCCACCTGCTCGACGGCGAACAGATAGTCCTGCACCTCGACCACCGCCTGTGCCGGGTCGATCACCCGGAAGTACACCACCGCGTCGACCCGCACGGTCACGTTGTCGCGGGTGATGCCCTCCTGTCCCGGCACCGGCATCGTGACGACCTGCATCGGCACCTTGCGCATCTTGTCCACGAACGGAATGAGCACCCGCAACCCCGGTTTACGCACCGCTCGCACCCGCCCGAACCGGAACACCAGCCCGCGCTCGTACTGCTGAACCACCCGCAACCCGGTCCCGAAGGCGATGCCGGCGCACACCGCCCCGGCCCCCACGATGAATGCGGCAAACATCGCAACGTCCATAGCGTCACCACCATGCGAAACGCCCGGCACGCCCGCGACCGGGCTCCTGCCATCGATCATGGCACCGATGCGCCGAACGGGCCATGCACGCTCGACGCAGGGCGTTGTCGGGCGGGGCGCTCGCGGCTGGGAGGTACACGCCGCTCACCGGGCGAACGGCAGGATGTGCGGTTACCGTCCGCTCATGGAATTCGTCGTCATCGCCGCCGTGGTCGGCGCACTCGTGTGGATCTCGGTCGCGGCCGTTCGCCGAGAACGCCGGCCGTCGGCGCGCCGTCGGAAATGGGAGGCCGGCAATGCGGGTGGTGGCGGCCGCAGATTCAGCGGAAGTGATTGCGGCGGAGGCGGTTGCAGTGCGGGCGGTTGTAGCGGGGGTAGTGGTTGCAGCGGGGGCAGTAGTTGTGGTGGGGGAGCCAGCTGTGGTGGGGGAGCCAGTTGTGGTGGGGGAAGCAGTTGCGGTGGCGGAAGTAGCAGTTGTGGCGGCGGAAGTAGCTGCGGTGGGGGAAGTAGTTGTGGCGGTGGCAGTAGCA
>NZ_JADKYP010000031.1 GCF_015354405.1 Nocardia sp. BSTN01
ACCAGGTAGAAGGCCCGGCATTTGCTGGGCCTTTGTCCATTCTGACGACACTTTTACGACAACTCATACCGCGTTGCCGTCGTCCGGCTGTTCGAACAGCGATCCCATCGAGTCCAGCGCCTTGCACAACCGGAAACGCCTTGATCACCCCATAACCGCCCGCTTCAGCAGCCCCACCGGCGGCGACATGGGTGCAGGGTAGGCAGCACTCCTGCGGAAACCTCGCGATGAGAGCCCTCGAAAGTGCCGCTCGGAGGCCACAGGGGCCTCGTTGTTCCGGTCCACCGTCCTCCGGCCGCTTTTGCCCAGGGGCGCACAGCAGCACGACGTCAGGAAGGTGGCAGCTGTGTTAGGCGGTGTTCTGGCAGTCACGGCGGATCCGGTCTGCCGCCGCGACGGGGTCGGTGTGGTTCAACGGGACCGTGACGGCAGTGCCGGGTCCGGCAGAGTCCGCGCCGGACGCACAGGTGCACACCGATTCGGCGACCCTGCTCGGAATCGGCGGTCGACAAATCGATCTCACCGAAGCGCTGACCGCCGGGCACCTCTCGCTGTCGGGCGACCCAGCAGTGCTGCGGGCACTCCTCGACGGGCTGTCGACCGTCATCGCCGAGAGCGATTAGGGGGTCCGGGAACATCGACGAGAAAAGTCACGCTTAGGAGTTACCGCAGATAGTGGCATGCTCAAAATGAGCGGAGCCGACAAACGCGCACCCGGCTGCCTCATCTTCAAACCCCGCAATGCCTGTGAACACGAGTAGCGTCCGAGCCGCCCGGTGCAGGCCCGGGGGACGACTTTGCCGCGTCCTGTTGCGGCACACCGAGTTTCGTTACATTCGGCTGTGCGTCGGGGCTCGTTGTAACGAAACTCCAGCGTCAGCTCCGGCTACACGGCCAGGATCGCGGCGACAGGCTGACGTCATACGTCCCTGCTCAGGCGGAGGTCCGCAGGTGTTCGTGCGCCCACTCTTCGAAGCTGGTCAGGTCGATGCCCAGCGCACGAGCGAACTGTGGCCGGGCCGGCTGGCCGACCACCTCCATGAACTCGTGCGTGGCACCCATGTCTCCCATGCCGGCGGCGCGCGCCTGCTCTTCGGTCATGTCCGGGGCCGTCAATGGGACGCCCAGGGCGCGGGAGAGGGTCTCGGCGATTTCGGTCATGGTCAGGTAATCGCTGGCGAGCTCCAGTTCCACTCGGTGGAACTCGACGGGGGCCGACAGGGCAGCCGCCGCGGCTCGGCCCACGTCTTTGGCTGCTACGAGTGCCAGGTGCGTGCTCGGTTTGACAACGGTGACCAGGCCCCCTTCGACGCCGCGGGGGAAGTAGAACCGCATGGACGGCTCGAAGTTCTCCATGAAGAACGACGGCTTGAGCAACGTCCAGTAGGGAAAGTCGAGTTCGCGCAGCCGGTCCTGGATCGCGGCCTTCGTGCCGAGCGGGGCTTCCATCATCGCCCACCGTCCTTCGGCCCAGCCGGGAGCCTCGACGTGCTGGTCCACGCCGCTGGTGGAAGACTGGACGAACTGCTCCACACCGGCCGCCCGCGCAGTCGTCATGAGGTTGTCCGCCTGGCTGACCTCGCCGGCGAAGTCGAACCCCTGCTCGGTGTATGCGGGCATCTGCACGGAGAAGACGGCCCGCACGCCGTCCATGGCCGCCTCGAGGGTCACGGGTTCGGTGAGATCGCCCACGAACAGGCTGGCGCCGAGTTCTTCGACGGCCCGTGCACGCGGCGTGCTCGGGTCGCGCACCAGGGCGCGCACCGGTGTTCCCTGCGCGAGCAGGGCACGGGCGGTGGCACCGCCTTGGCGGCCAGTGGCACCGGTGACGAGAACCGGTGTTGCGGCAGTTGTCATGTGTACATCTCCTCAGTGGTCACGCAGCCTGCAAACGGCGGGGCGCGCCGTTTCGTATTCGCTACAATACGGCGGGGCCCGCCACTTATCAATATTGGAGAGATCATGACTGGCCAGCGCTCGGACGCCCGCCGCAACTACACGCACATCCTCGCCGTGGCCGAGGCCGAGGTGGCGGCCCAAGGAGCCCAGGCATCCTTGGAGCAGATCGCCCGCGTCGCAGGCGTCGGATCAGCCACCGTGCGGCGCCACTTCCCCACCCGCAAAGCCTTGCTAGAAGCCGTTTTCAGGCAGCGCGTCCACGCTCTGTGTGATCGCGCTCATACGCTCAGCGCCGAGCGCGACAGCCGCTCCGCACTGGTGGAATGGCTGCGCGAGCTGCTCGCTTACTCACTCGCCGCACGCGGTCTGGCAGACGTCCTCTCCTACCAGCCACTCCAGGACGAGGCCACCCAGGACTCCTGTGCGGCAGCCATCGGCGCGGCCGGCGCCTTACTACTACGCAGGGCCATTGACGACCAGGCTGTCCGGGAGGACGTCACCATCGACGACCTACTCATCGTGATCGTCGGAATCGCCCTGGCCACCGAGAATTACACCGACCCGGCGATGCAGGCGGACCGCGCATTCCGGCTCACGGTCGCAGGGTTCGGGGCCAACGGCACCTGAGCACTCGTGCGCGGCACCGTCGCGGCCCTGGCCCAGTGCGTCAACCTGCCCACGAAGCTGGCCCCGGACCGGGTCCGACAGCGGGGGCCGTCCTTTGACGACATGCCGCCGAGGGGATCCGCGAGTCGCCCGGATCATGCGGAAACAGCGCAGTCGATCCATTGCGATCCGTTCCCGATTGACGACAGGGTTTTCCGACAGATACGCGGGTGAACGGATAGCAGTTCCGGGACAACGATCAGAAGAGGTGCGCGAGCTCGCTGGATACGCGCGGTCTGGTGACCGGCTCACCGTATCCGAGCTGTACAGGCTGTGCCGCGACCTCGCCGACATCCTCGCCGTGCGCGACTGGTGCAGACGACACCAGGTGAAGCTGCGAGTCCTTGTCCGGGGCGCTGTCGGGCATCACGGACCTGTCTGCGACCGACGCGACAACCACCATGCTGGTCAACGTGCTGATCTCGGTCGGCCAGTTTCAGCGCGACCTGCCAACGCCAAGCCCTGCAACACTGCGCCCCGAGACCCTCGGCAAGCAGTCCGCCGAGAACGGCGTCCCCCCACCATCACCGGCCGCGTCTCCGCGCTGCGCCGGCTCGTGCTGCAGGCCCCGGCGCCGGTCGTCGCCGATGCCCTGGGCATCCACTCCCGGACGAACGACTACCGCCACTTTCTCCAGTAGCGAGCGGTTCGGCGTGATGGTCGGTAGTCCCGGCGCCGGCCCGCGTGACGACGTGCCAGGGAATGTCAGTTGCACATGCGTTGCCTGTCGTAGTGGGAGCGAGCGGCTTCGACCGCGTCGAGGTAATTGACGGCCCATCCCAGCATGGCTTCCACCGGGGGCTGAAGGGTCCGGCCCAAGCGGGTGATGCGGTATTCGATCGCGACCGGATCCGTGGATACGACAACTCGCTCGACCATGCCATTGCGCTCCAGTCGCCGCAGGCACGCGGTCAGTGACTTCGGTGTGACGGCGGGCAGGCGTTGACGAAGTTCGTTGAAGCGCCGGGGGCGGTCGCACAATGCCTCCAGTACCAGCAAAGACCACTTGTCGAAGAGCTGGTCGAGCAGGCGACGGCCGTCGCCGTTGAGCTCCGATCCGGTCATGGCGGTCTCCTTCGCGATACCTGGTTTCGTTGCAGTATATGTGAACTACTAGATATACATGGGATACCTATCGATCCGACCTGGGAAGACAGGAATCATGATTGACGCATACGCGACCCTCAAGGTCGCCATCACCAGTGGCGTGGCTCACGTCGAGATCGACAACCCCCCAGTCAATCTGCTCAACGCTGCCCTCATGCTGGACCTGGACCGGTTCGCAGACGCGATGTCCGACAACGACGACATACGGGTGATCGTTTTCGCCAGCGCGGACCCGGACTTCTTCGTCGCACACGGCGACATGACGTTCGCCGACGACCTCGCGTCGTTCGGTGAACTCCCCATCGCACCCGAGCAAGACCAGTCCTTGAACCCGATGATGCGAGTCCACGAACGGATCCGGTCGCTGCCACAGACCACCATCGCCAAGCTGCGCGGGCTGGCACGCGGCGGCGGCGCGGAACTACTGTCCGCAATGGACATGCGGTTCGCATCGCTCGAGCACGCCGGCATGGCGCAGATGGAGTGTGCCCTGGGAATCATCCCGGGTGCGGGAGGCACCGCATACCTGACCGGTCTCGTCGGCCGCGCCCGCGCCCTGGAGATCATCCTCGGCGGGCGCCTGATAGATGCCGCGACCGCAGAACGGATCGGATGGGTGAACCGGGCCGTGCCGGACGCCGAGCTCGACTACGTCGTCGATATCCTCGCCGCCCGCATCGCCGCTCTGCCGCCCGGCGTTGCCCGCGCCGCGACCGAAGCGATCGACGCTGCGGCGGAGTCGACAACGCACGGCCTGCGAAAAGCCAACGAGGTCCTCAACGAACTGTTCGCCGAGCCCGCCGCAGCCCGCCTCGCGAAGGCTGCCCTGGCCGCCGGTGCCCAAACCCGCGACGGAGAACGTCGTCTCGAGACGCTCGTCGACAAGATCAGTTAGTGCCTCGTCGAGCAACGTTGGGTTGTAGTCGGGGCTTCGCAATGGGCAGTCGAACGATCTCGCGGGGGTCGGACAGCTTCCGACGCAGTTCGTCGGCGGCGTTGTTCCCGGCCCCGGCTGATCCTCCGTATCACCGCGGACTCCGCGGTCGCGCGCCGGTTGCTCGGCTTCCTCGGGGCATGCGATCGTGACCGCTCACCTGCTCTCCCCTCCCGGCTCGCGGCCGCCTCCCGGTAGCCTGCACGTCACGTCTAAGTTGCTCTCCATTCTTCTCCGAAAGAGTGGACATCGCTGGGCTTAGTTATGTATGTTAATCAATATTCTGAGCTGCCTAGAGGCGAGACCGACCGTCGGGCTCGCACCGCTCGCGGCGGCCGGTATCTCACAGTGGAGACGGAGGCTTCGACGATGAATCCCTATGTTCTGATCCAGAACCTGCTCAACCGACTCGATCTCGGATCTGCGGGGATCAGCGCCCAGTAGCGGGCGCGTCCGCGCCGGGGTCGAGGGGCGGCTCGAGCATCGGGACGAGATAGTGCCGGGCGAGGGCCGCTACCTGATCGTCGTCGTCGAGGTCGATGACCTGGCTGGGAACCGCCAGATAGGAGGCGGAGATCCGCACCATCAACTCGGCCACCAGATCGACGTCGACCTCCTGGGCGACATGGCCGGCGCGCTGCTCACGGCGGAGTTGGTCGGCCACGAACCGGCGCACCATGGCGACGGTATGGCCCTGATCGCCGATCATGGATCCGACGAGCATGTCAGGTTCGGCGGCGAGCAGGCCGCCGATGATCGGGTTCTTGCGGATCACCTTCAATGAGCTGACGAAACCCAGGACGACCCGGTCGGCTGCCGTGCGCGCGTGCCGGATGTCGACCAGGAACTGGTCGAAATAGCGCCGGTATTCGCGCACGATCACCTGCTCGACCAAGGCGTCCTTCGTCGCGAAACGGCGGTACACGGTGATGCGGGAAACATTGGCCCGCCGGGCCACATCGTCCATGGTCGAGCGGCGGACGCCGAGGGCGCCGAACTGTTCGACCGCCGCGTCGAGGATGCGCGAGCGGATGTCGTCACCCTCGTCGACGCGGTCGACCGCGTCGGTGTACGCGCGTTCGAGTGGTGACGTGCCGTTCCCTGAACCCTTCGAGGGCGGTGATCCGAGCTTCACGGTGTCCTCTCGCGCGCTTCGTTTCGAAAATCCTGACAACTTCTTGTGATCGCGACCACGGTGTGGTCTCATCAAGATACTCAGAAACAGGGTTTGTATCTCTGTATCTGCTTCTCAATGAAGAGGGACAATAGCATGGACGGACTGGGTCTCAGCAGGCGCGATGCCCTGCGAGCAGGCGGTGGTTTGATCGGCGCTGCGGGCGCGCTCGCACTCGGGGCGCGGACCGCGCGGGCGGATCCGTGGACGTGGTCGCCGAGCGGTTCCGTGGTCGGCAGTGGCGGCGGCGCCGACCCGCTGACCGTGTGGGATCCGGAGGCGGATCCGGTGATCGCCGATGTCATGGACCACCAGGACATTCCGCGGATCAACAATCTGCTGCGGACCTGGGTGTACAACGATCAGCCGATTCCGGCCGGGTTGCCGCAGAATATGCGCGACTTCATGGAGTACGCGCGGCAGCTGCCGTCGTGGGCGGACCAGGCCAAGATGGCAGCCGGCTTCGAATTCAACAAGAAGCGCGGAACGTATCTGGGTGTGCTCTACGCCTTCGCCAGCGGGATGATGGCGAACGTCATTCCGCACGAGGCGCGCGCGGTGTACTACTCCCGGGGCGGTTCGCATCTGAAGGACCGCATCGCCAAGACCGCGAAATTCGGTTACGACATCGGCACGGTCAACGCCTACCAGCCTGGCGGCGAAATGATCGTGACCTGCGTCAAGACCCGCATCATCCATGCCGCGGTCCGGCATCTGCTGCCGCAGTCGCCGCATTGGCCGAAGGAGCACACGCCGATCAGCCAGGACGACAAGATGGTCACCTGGCACAGCCTCGCCACGACCATCATGCGCACCTTCCGGGCCTGGAATCTGCAGATCCCGCAGGTCGAATCGGAGGGTTACCTGCACACCTGGCAGCTGGCCGGCCACTTCCTCGGCATTCGTGACGAATACATTCCCGCGACGTGGGAGCAGGCCGATGCCCAGGCCAAGCAGCAACTGGACCCGATCATCGAAGCGACGCCGGAGGGGATCGCGCTTGCGCACAACCTCTTGGACCTGGGCTTCGATATCGATCTGACACTGCTCAGCAAGCCCATCCTGGGCGCGTTCACCCGATTCATCCTGGGCGACAAGATCGCCGACGATCTGCGGATCGCGCGGGAGCCGGTGTGGGATCCGCTGCTGAAGTTCAGTTGGGGACCGTTCGTCGCGGTGCGCGAGGGCGTGATGGGCGTGATCCCGCCGACCGCGGACGCGACCTGGCTGTTCGACGAATTCCTGCGGCAGTTCGTGTTGTGGTACATGGCCGAACTGCGGATGCCGCTGAGCATCGAAATCCCGCAGACCAACCGGTGATTCGCCGACTTCGCGGGCGACAGCGGTCTTCGGAGGCGAAGGTGGAACAAAGATGACAACGAACCCGAATCTCTCGCGAATCCGGCGCGGTGCAACGGGAATATTCGTCGCCGCGACGGTCGCCGTCGGTGGACTCGCCGTGGAATTGGCGGTGCAGGGCGGGACCATCGGCCATGCGGCGAAACCGGCGGAAACCGCGCAGCGGGTGTCCGTGGAGGGGCACCCGGCCGTTCCGGCCTCGGTGCCGACTTCTGCTGCGCCGCAACCAGATAGCAGCCGGCCGGGGGAGTGGACGCCCACGCCGCCGGTGCAGAATTCCGACAGCGAACCGCACGAGCACACCGCCGGGTCATGAGTACCGCGCGAGGCGCGGCGGTGGCCTCGGAGACGTTTCCGGCGATCGGGACATCGGTCGTGGTCGTCTGCACCGATGCCCGGGAGCTGGCTCGCGCGACCGGCCTGGTCCGCGCGCGGCTGGACGACCTCGATCGTGCCGCCTCGCGCTTTCGCGCGGATTCCGAACTCGCGCAGATCAATTCGCGCAGTGCCGATGCGGCCCGAGCGGGTCGTTCGGAGCAGTTGCGCATCCCGGTCGGCACGACCCTCGGTGCGTGTCTGCGGGCGGCGACGCGCACCCAGCGCTTGACC
This sequence comes from Nocardia sp. BSTN01, assembly GCF_015354405.1. Classification (GTDB taxonomy): domain Bacteria; phylum Actinomycetota; class Actinomycetes; order Mycobacteriales; family Mycobacteriaceae; genus Nocardia. The sequence goes on from NZ_JADKYP010000031.1 coordinate 7,749, forward strand.
TCGGGGTTGGTCTCGGCCTCCCTGGGGGCGGCGCTGATCGCCTGCGGCTACGACGACGATCTGGATGTGGTGCGCGCCCGCGGTGACGTGGGCTCGCCCGCACCCGATCGGATCTCGATTCCCCTGCGGCACATGATCTTCGACGAGCAGCGATGGGAGGTGGCGCTGCCCGCGGGAACCGTGCTGGATCTGGGCGCGAGTGCGAAGGCGTGGGCGGCGGATACGATCGCCGCCGAACTGGCCGGGACCGGGCCCGGTGGCTATCTGGTGAATCTGGGTGGCGACATCGCCGTCGCGGGCACCGTCCCGCCGCAGGGCTGGTCCATCGGGGTGCGGGACTGGAACGACGCCGTGGTGCAGGTCGTCACCTCGACCGGGCAGGCGTTCGCGACCTCGTCGACGCGGCTGCGCACGTGGGTGCGCGGCGGCATTCGCCGCCATCACATCATCGACCCGCGCACCGGCCGGTCCGCCCGGACGCGGTGGGCGCAGGTCACCTGCGCGGGACCCGATGCGGTGCAGGCCAATGCGGCCTCGACGGCCGCGATCATCCTCGACGATCAGGCGCCGCGATGGCTGACCGATCGCGGCGTGCCCGCCTGCCTGATGACCGTCGACCACGAGGTGGTGACGACTCCGGGGTGGCCCGCCCCGACCGCGGCGCGGAAGCGGCACGTGTCATGACCAGTCCGTGGCTGTGGTACGTCTCGCGCGCCGCCGGGGTGGTCAGCCTCGTGCTGCTGACCCTGGTCGCGCTGCTCGGGATGTTCACGGCCGCGCGGGTGCGCCCCCGGCTCGCGGTATCGGCCGTGGCGATGGGGCTGCATCGCACGCTGGCCCTGGGCACGATCGTCTTCCTGGCCGCGCACATCGTGACCGCGACGGTCGATACGTACGTCCCTCTCGGATGGCTGTCGACGGTGGTGCCGTTCACGGCCGGCTACGAGCGGCAATGGGTCGCGCTGGGCACCCTCGCCCTGGATATCCTGCTGGCCGTCCTCGCGACGTCCCTGCTGCGCCACCGGCTGCCGACCCGGATATGGCGTGCGGTGCACCTGCTCGCCTACGCGATGGCGCCGCTGGCGGTCGTGCACGGACTGACGATGGCCTCGGCACAGGATCCGGCGCTGTCCGCCGTCACCGTCGCCTGCGGTGTGGCGCTGGCGATCGGCGCGGTGTGGCGCTGGGCCCTGCCCGACGCGGATCGACATCGCCGCTCGGACATCGCTTCTCAGGAGTGGACGTGACCGGACTGCCGGAGTTGCTGGCGGCCGCGGGGCTGCGCGGCCGCGGCGGGGCGAACTTTCCCACCGCCGCCAAACTCGAACTCGCCGCCCGCCACCGGGCCGAGTTGATCGTCAATGCCTGTGACGGGGAATGGGATTCGGCCAAGGACGCATGGGTCGTCGCGCACCATCTGCCCGAGGTGCTCGACGGCGCCCGGCGCGTTACGGCGCAGCGGGTGCGGGTGGCCGCGCACCGGGGTTCGCGGACGCTGGCCGTGCTGGAGGCGGCGGGGGTCGACACCCTCGCGGTGCCCCGGCGGTATGTGTCGTCGGAGGAGTCGGCGTTGGTCCGGCTGGCGCACGGCGGTCCGGCGCGACCGGTGATGCGGTTCGAACCGATCACAGGCGGCGGCCGGGACCCGCGCGGGCGACGACTCGCGCCGACACTGGTACTCAACGTCGAAACGGTGTGGCGGATTCAGCAGCTCGCGGAATACGGGCCGGGCTGGTTCCGCTCCTACGGCACTGCCGACGAGCCGGGCCCGCGGCTGGTGACGGTTGCCGACGGTGTCCGCGACCCCGGAGTCCATGCCGCGGAGGCGGGGCTGCCCGTCTCCGAAATCCTGGATCGGGCAGGCGGTCTCACCACCTCTCCGCAGGCGCTGTGGGTGAACGGTCTGAGCGGCGGATTCCTGCCCGCCGAGGCGCGACATACGCTGTGGTCGCGATCGGCTCTGGCGCCGTTCGGACTCGGGACCGGGGTCGGCACTTTTCGTGTCCTGGCCGCCGGCAGCGATCCGTGGCAGGTGGTGCTGTCCGCGCTGACCTATGCGGCGGGAGAATCCGCCGGCCAGTGCGGCCCGTGCATGTTCGGTTTGCCCGCGCTGCGTGACGATCTGAGCGATCTGCTCGAGCGGCGAGCCCCGGCCGAGACCGCCGAGCGGCTCCTGCGCAGGCTCGCCCGTGTTCCGGGGCGGGGTGCGTGCCGGTTTCCCGACGGCGTGGCCCGGTTCCTGGCTTCCGCCCTGGACGTGTTCGGCACATCGCTTCTCGTCGAAAGCCTCGGGAGAGAACGCTTTTCGGCCCACAACAAGGATGGATCGTGTCCCTGACAGCTCGAGCCCTCGGTATCGGCCGGCCCCCGTCCGGCGTCCTGGCGGTCGATCGCATCGCCTGTACCGGCCACGGCATCTGTGCGCAGGTGCTGCCGGAGAAGATAGTTCCGGACGAGTGGGGTTATCCCGTCCTCACCGATTCCGAGCCGGACGCCGCGCTCGCGATCGAGGCGATCAAACTCTGCCCGGCCGCGGCCCTGCGCTGGGTCGCGCCACCGGTCCGCTGACGAGTAGATACGCTGGCGCCCAGCGCATTCGAGATCAGAGTTCCGCGTGTGCCGTCATCACCGTGGGCGCCGACGTGCCGGACCAACCGCACGGTGAGGCGCAGGTCGCGATGACCGCATCGGTGATCGTGCCGTCGCTGTAGAGCGTGGTGCGCAGCACGGCCTGTGCCGGGTAGCCGCAGGCCTGACATTTGCCGAAGTAGTTGAGAATTTCGCGCGACCGGACAGCGGCGATACTGCGCCGCCCGGATGCGCCGTCCAGATGGATGGTTTCGCTGGTCACGGTGATCCTTCGATTCGGTGGACCCGGCGGTGTCGGTGAACGACAATCGAGCCGGCCGGGATCCGCTGCAGAGACCGGCGATCCCCCTGCGATACCGCCGGGCTCACGCACCGGTCGTGCCGGGTCCGTCGCGGTCACACCCGTGGGCAGTTCAGAGTCCGACGGTCGGCGGCACACTCTCATGTTAATCCCTATGGCTGCGGATGTGCAGGAATTTCCGATAACTTCCGACCAACGCCCGGCTTTGCGGGTCGGTACCGCCTTGACATATGAGCACGGACTATTCGCCGTCCTGCCAGTTCCGCGCGATGACTTCACAAAACGTGAATTTCCAGTAACATACGCATCTGCGGGCTCCCGGATCACCGGGGGACCGCGGCCAGCGGGCGAGGGTGCCCGTATCCGGTGCGTGCGGGAGGTGCGTGCACCGGATATCCGGCCGATGGGTGAAAGGACTTGCGTCGCAATGCTGAAGCGACTCGATCGGCTCTTGAGCTACGAGATGAAGGTGTCCGAATTCCTCGGGACGCTCATCATTCTCGCCGTGCCCTACGGCATCATCGGGGTGATCTGGACCCTGACGCACACCTCGCACCTGAAGCAGATGCACGGCATCGACGTGGTCATATCCTTCCTGGGATCGATCGTGTGCTGGCCCGTGCTCACCTTCTCGAACGTCTGCATGACCTAGTCATGATGGCGCTGGTGTGGCTCATCGACATCTTGGTGATCGGCGTCAAGATCCTCGGTGGGCGAATCAAGGTCAATCCTGTTCTCCGATTCGGCCTGTGGGTCGCGGTGTTGTGCGCGGTGGGCGCCGGGATCGCACTGCTCGGGGCGCTGTTGGTGCTGCTGCAGCACTACCTGGAGAATCTCCCCGAATGAACCGGGTAGCATCCGTCTGAAGACGGAATATTCCATAACTTAGTGGCTGGTCGCGCGGGCGGAAACTCGTGCAATATCGCATCGATCCGATTCGGCAATGCGAGAACAGTCGATAACTTACTATCTTGTGTCGCACCGAATCGGTGTGTAACACTTCACACGCTCACCGCCCGGCAGCTTCGTTGCGGCTGCCCGCGACAAGCGGTGAGCGTGAGAAAGGAACGACCGCTGTGACGTCGACTCGAGTCTCCGATCGGCCGGATCCGCCGGCTCCGCCCTGGCGGACCGCCGACGAGGGCGAACTGCAGCGACTTGTCGAGGCGGCCGGCGGCCTCTGGCGCCGGCATCCGCAACGTTCGCTGGAAACCCTCGGCCGACAGGTCGCGCTGGGGCGGGAGGCGTTCGTTCAGCTCTTCGTCGCGATGATCCAGCGCCGGTTTCCGTACCAGGAATTCATCAGGCAGTGCGCCTTCATGGCCAATGTCTCGGCCGCGCCGACGGTATTCGTGGCCATTCCGATCGCCGTCGTGGTGTCCATCGAGGTCGGTGCGCTGGTGAACCAGGTGGGCGCGACGACGTTCATCGGTTCGGTTGCCGCACTGGGGATCATCCGTCAGGGCGCGCCGCTGGTCTCGGCGCTGATGATCGCCGGTGCGGTGGGTTCGGCGATCTGTGCCGACCTCGGATCGCGGACGATCCGCGAGGAGATCGACGCCATGCGGGTGATGGGTGTCGATCCGGTGCGCCGGCTGGTCGCTCCGCGGCTGGCCGCGGCGGTACTGGTGAGCGTATTGCTCTGCGGCTTCATCGTTTTCGTCGGATTCGCGACGGCGTACATGTTCAACGTGTACGCCCAATCCGGCACTCCCGGATCGTTCATCGGATCGTTCGCGTCGTTCGCGGTCGCCAGCGATCTGTTGATCGCCCTGACGAAGGCCGCGATCTTCGGCGCGCTCACGGCGATCATCGCCTGCGATGTGGGTCTGCACACCAGCGGCGGACCGGCCGGTGTCGCGAATTCGGTGAACTCCGCGGTGGTCAGCTCCGCGCTGATGTTGTTCGCTACCAACATCATTCTCACCCAGCTGTCGAATACCTTGCTCCCGACGAAGGTCGGCTGAGATGGCCAGTTCCTACACGCCGCCCGCGGCCCGGCCGCTGCGCGCCGTCGGACATGCGGCGCTGGCCCCGGTGCACGCGAACCAGCGCCTCGGGCATCAGGCCATCACCTTCTTCCAGGCGCTGGCCGCGATCCCGTTCGTGGTCAAGCACTATCGGAAGGAACTCGCCCGGCTGACGGCCGATGTGAGCTGGGGTAACGGGTCGCTGATCGTCGGTGGCGGCACCATCGGCGTCGTCTTCATCCTGTGTTCGTTCGGCGGGATCATCGTCGGAATGGAGTCGTTCACGGCGTTGAACCTCCTGACCATGAGCCCACTGACCGGCGCCATCGCCGGTTTCGCGACCACCCGGGAATTGGCGCCCATCCTGGCGACCCTGGCCTTCGCGATTCAATCGGGCTGCCGGTTCACCGCGCAGCTGGGTTCGATGCGGATCTCCGAGGAGATCGACGCGCTGGAATCGTGCGCGATCCGGCCGCTGCCCTACCTGGTCAGCACCCGGATGATCGCGGCGACGGTGACGATCGTCCCGCTCTACAGCGTCGGTCTGGCCGCCGCCTATCTGACCACCAAACTCACGGTGCTGTTCCTCGGCGGCACCACCGCGGGGACCTACGACCACTACTTCTTCCAGTTCCTGATCGGGCCGGACGTCTTCTATTCGCTGCTGAAGGTCGTGCTCTTCACACTGCTCGCCACCTTCATCCAGTGCTACTACGGCTATGTCGCCAGCGGCGGGCCGGAGGGAGTCGGAGTGGCGGCCGGGCGGGCGATCAAGATGGTGATCGTCGTGATGGTGTTCGCGAATCTCTTTCTCACCCTGGCGATCTGGGGTATCGACCCCGGATTCCGGATCTCAGGATAGGTGTCGTTCGTGATTCTCGATCCCAGTGGCCGCGGTGCGACCGCTCGCCAGCTCACGCTGGCCGGTCTCGCGATGCTGCTCGTGGTGGCCGCGCTGCTGTATCTGCTGGCCTTGCGCTACACCGGTCGTTTCACCGAGAAGGTTCCCGTCCATGCCGTTCTCACCAGTACCGGAGACGGGCTGCCCAAACATGCCGACGTGAAATTCCGCGGCATGGTCGTCGGCACCGTCGATGCGGTCGAGGTGGTGGCGAAAGGGGAGCGGCAGCGCGCCGATATCGCGCTGAAACCGCGTGTCGCCGAGGCGATTCCGGCCAACGTCACCGCCCGTGTCATTCCCAACAACCTGTTCGGCGTGACCGCGATCGAATTGGTCGACAACGGGCCCGACACCGCGAAACTGCATTCCGGCTCGACCATTGCCCAGGACACCGGTGCCGCGACCGTTCAATTGCAGACCACGCTCAACGTCCTGCGCAATGTGCTGAGCAATATTCAGCCGGAGAAGCTGGGCCGGGTGCTGGCGACGCTGTCCGCGGCGCTGGAACCGTCGGCGCGGGTGCCGGGTTCGACCGTGGAACGGCTCGACACCTGGGTCACCCAGGTGCACGATATTCCCGATATCGGCGACCTGCTCGGTGATCTGGGCCGTGCCGCCACCGCACTGAGTCAGTCGGCGCCGGAATTGGTGGGCGTGCTGTCGGACTCGGTGACGACCGCGCGGACCCTCACCGAGCGCCGCTCGAATCTCGTCGCGCTGCTGACGAATGCGGGTGGCGCCGTCGACTCGGTCAACCACCTGTTCGCGCGCAACCCGGATTCGGGCAAATTCCTCGTCGCCGGTCTGGACGATCTGTTCGGCGGCCTGGCCAAGGATCCCGAGGCGATTCCGTTCACCGCCGCCAACCTCAACACGGCGTTGCAACGTCTGAAGACCACGTTCCACTGGGGTCCGAAACAACAGATGGTGTGGGCGATGGACGCCTCGCTCACTCCGTTCCAGCAGTACACCGCGAAGGACTGCCCGCACTACGGCGACGAGTACGGTCCGCGCTGCGGTGGTGCGACCGTGCCGAATGTGGCTCCACCGCAGGTCTATCCGCAACAGCAGCTGCCGCGCTGGCTCGACGCGGCCGGACCCCGTCCGACGCCGGCTCCCGCGGCGCCGACCGCGCCCGCGCAGCAGCCGCTGATCCCCGGCCTGCCCGCCCTGCCCGGCGTTCCGGCGCTGCCCGGTCTGCCGAGCCTGCCGCTGATCCCCGGCATCACCGCACCGGCCGCCTACCGCGCCACGCCCGGTGATCCGGCGGCCACCCGTCCCGCCGCCCTGCGTGGGCCCGCCGCGGTGGCCGCGGTGGTCGGCGGTCCGCCGAATGTGGCGCAGCTCCTGCTGCTGGGGCCGGTCCTCGCCGGGGGCTATCTGACTGTGGGCGAGACGCCGGAAGGTGGTGTGACGCAGTGAAATCGACTAAGGCACTGATCGGTTTCGGCATCTTCGCGGTCGTCGCGATCGCGCTGACCTCGACCATCTACGGCAGCCTGCAACGCACGGTGCCGGGCTCGACCAGCCGGTACTCAGCCGTCTTCTCCGATGTGCTCGGACTGCGGGTCGGCGACGACGTGCGCATGGCCGGGGTGCGGGTCGGCCGGGTGGACAAGATCGACTTCGTCGGCGACTACAAGGCCGGCGTGGAGTTCAGCATCCGGAGCAACCAGCATCTGACCACCACGACCAAGGCGATGGTGCGCTACCAGAACCTGATCGGCCAGCGTTACGTCGCGCTGGCTCCGGGGAAGGAAGCGGGCACATCGTTGCCGGCGGGCGGGCGCATTCCCCTCGAGCACACCGAGCCGTCGTTCGACGTGTCGGCCCTGCTGTCCGGCTTCGAGCCGCTGTTCTCGGTGCTGCAACCCGATCAGGTGAATTCGCTGTCCGAGACGCTGATTCAGGCGCTGCAGGGCAATCAGGTCTCGCTGAGCACCTTGATTACCCAGGCCGCGCAGCTGGCCGGAACCTTCGGCCAGCGCGACAAGATCCTCGGTGACGTGGTCTCGAACCTCAGCAGCGTGATGTCCGGCCTGGCGCATCGCAGCAACGAACTCGAGACACTGATCACCCAGACCCGTTCGCTGATGGACGGGCTCTACGCCCAGGGTGAGGCGTTGAAGTCGTCGGTCGACCAGGTCGCCACCTCGACCGATTCGCTGGTCGGATTGGTGGCCCAGGTCAAGCCCGGCATCGCGGCCGCGCAGAACAAGGCCACCACCGGTGTGGCGCTGCTGCTGCTCAACGGCGCGTCGCTGGACCGCGCGGCGGTGCAACTGCCGAACATGCTGAACCGGGTGGCCCAGTTCTCCAGTTACGGCGCCTACGCCAGCGCCTACTTCTGTGGTCTCGACGTCTCGCTGTGGGGCGTGCTCCTGCCGCCGGGCCTGTTCTCCCAGATCGGTGGCAACGCGCATTCGGAGGTGTGCCGGTGATGGCGAGATTCGCGCGACCGAGGTTGCCGAAGGTGTTCGGATTCCTGCGCAACCGGTATCTGCGGCTCGGCCTGATCGCCTCGGCGACCGTGCTGATCCTGCTGCTCGGCTCCAGCGTGCTCACCCAGGCCCGCTTGGGGGACAAGACGATTCACGCCGAATTCGCGCAAGCCGCCGGGCTGCGTCCCGGTGCGTCCGTCGACGTCTCGGGGATCGAGGTGGGCGCGGTGCGTGCGGTGCGGCTCGACGGCGCCAAGGTGGTCGCGGATCTGAAGGTGCGCGGCGATCTGCGGCTGGGACCGGACGCGCGGGCGGCGATCAAGATGTCGACCATCCTCGGGCGGCTGCACGTCGATCTGGTGCCGGGCAACGGAAAAGGGTTGCCGGACAACCGGATCAAGCTCGATCACACCAGCGTGCCCTACAACCTGAGCAAGGTGATCCAGGACCCGCAGTACAAGGCGTCGTTCGAACGGATCGAGCGGATCGACCCGCAGAAGTTGCGGGAGGCGCTCGACACCATGAACCAGCAGATGGGCGACTCACCGCAGCTGGCGGTGCAGGCGCTCGACAGCATCGGCTCGCTGGCGAAGGTGATCAACGACCGCCGCGACGAGGTCGACACCCTGCTGAAGGGAATGGATCAGGTCTCCCAGCTGGTCGCCGACAACCAGAACAGTGTGCTGATGCTGCTGACCCGCGGCGAGGCCATCGGTCAGGCCGTGCAGAAGCGCCAGCAACTGCTGAAGAACCTGCTCGACAATGTCGCCTCACTGTCGAAGTTGCTGCAGGACATGGGGTTGGAGAACAACAACCAGTTCGGCCCGATGATCCGGGATCTGAACACCATGTCCGAGGGGCTGGAGAAGAACAAGACCAACCTCGACCGGCTCTACGAGATCATGCCGGTCACCTTGCGGCAGTTCAACAACGTATTGGGCAACGGACCGTACGGCGAGGTGTATGTGCCGTGGGGACTGTTCCCCGACAACTGGATCTGTTTCGCACAGGTCGTTCAGGGGTGTAAGTGATGAAACTGCGCGCACTGGCCCAACTCGCCGCGGTGTGCCTGGTCGCCTCCGCCGCCTCGGGCTGTTCACTGCTGCCGGGCTCGCTCGGTACGGCCGCGAACGAGGTGCTCGGCGACAACATGCGCATCAGCGCCGATTTCGACAATGTGGCCGGGCTGTACGCCGGCAACGAGGTCGATGTGCTGGGTGTGCCGGTCGGCACCGTCGAATCGGTGGAGGCCAAGGGCACCTACGTGCAGGTGGTCATGCAGGTCGACAAGAGCGTGAAACTTCCCGCCGACGCCATGGCCGCACTGGTGAATCCGCAGCTGATCACCAACCGTCACGTCGAATTGGCGCCGGCCTACGACGGAACCGGGCCCACCATGGCCGACGGCGCGCATATTCCGTTGCCGCGCACCAGGACACCGGTGGAGCTCGACCGCATCATGCAGACCTTCGACCAGCTCGGCGCGTCGCTGAAGGGTGACAGCGACACCGGGCCGATGGCCAGCCGGGTGCTGTTCCCGCTGCTCAACGGCAACGGCGACAAACTGCGCGAGACTCTGGACGCGCTCTCGGGCGCGTTCGAGACGACGTTCGCCAACAAGGACCAGATCTCCAATACGATCGTCAAGCTCAACGACGTCACTCAGGTCATCGCCCAGAACGACCAGACCGTACGGGATTTCAGCGGCCGGCTCACCGAATTGCTGAAGCTGATGGGCGATCAGGCGCCCGGCTTGCAGGCGGTGCTCACCCAGCTCAACGATTTCGTCGCCAATACCGCCACGGTGGTGGGACAGAACAAGGACCAGCTCGCCGGGGCTCTGACCCGGTTCGTGGCGATCAGCGATCAGATGCGCGCCAATGCCCGCAACCTCACCGAAATCGTGGATGTCGCGCCGCTGATGTTCGAGAACCTGGCCAATGCCACCAGTTACGAACATCAGGCGCTGCGCCTGCACGGCCTGCTCGACAAATCCGTGCTCGACGGTGAAGCGCTGTCCACCTTCTGTGAGCGGGTGATGATGCGCCTCGACGGCTGCCGGACCGGAAAGATCGCCGATATGGGGCCCGATTTCGGACTCACCGCCGCACTTCTGGGGATCAGCGGAAAATGACACGATCACAGCGCAGAAACTCCCGCCGCGGCATCGTTTTCACCGCCGTCGCGACCGCCACCACACTCGGCATCAGCGGGTGCGGCCTGACCTTGGAGAATGTGCCGATGCCCAAGCCGGGCATCGGCGGTCCGGGCTACACCGTGCACGCCGCGTTCACCGATGTGCTGAATCTGCCCGATCACGCCCACGTGCGCATCGGCGGCACCGATATCGGCACCGTCACCGGCATCGAGACCACGAATTTCGTCGCCGATGTGCGGATGCAGATCCGCTCCGACATCGTGCTGCCGCGCGGGACGACGGTGGAATTGCGCCAGGCCACGCCGCTGGGCGATATGTCGGTGGCCATGACCCTGCCGTCCGCGCAGGAAGCGGGTCCGCCGCTGCGCGACGGAGACACCATCGGCGTCGACCACACCGGCACCGCCGCCTCCGTCGAGCAGCTGATGATGTCGGTGGCCATGCTGGTCAACGGCGGCGGTATCAACCAGGCCGCACAGATCACCACGCAGATGAATTCGATGTTCGCCGGGCGTGGACCGCAACTGGCGCATCTGCTGAGCGAGATGACCAGCGTGATCACCGCCCTCAATCAGCGCACCGGCGATATCGACGCCACCCTGCAGGGATTGAATACGCTCTCCGGTGAATTGGCCAGGCGCAAAAAGGAACTCGGCGCGGCGGCCGATACGTTCCCGCAACTGCTCGGACTGGTGAACGAGAACAATCAGCGCATCGTCGATCTCACCACCAAGGTGTCGACCACCATGGCGGCCCTGGGAGATTTCACCGATACCACCAGCCCGCAGTTCCTGAGCCTGTTCGACAGCATTCAGAAATTGATGTCGGGCTTCACGGAAATGGGTGGCAATCTTACCGAGGCGCTCAAGGGCCTCGACGAAATCTATCCGTCGCTGATGGCCAGCTTCCGGGGGCCGGCGTTGGCGGTCATGCCGGTGGTGTCGTATCTGAGCATCGGTGCGCTCAGTGATCCGCACGGCAGCAGATGGCCCGAAATCGGCGACGTTCCGGCCTTCGCCGGCAGTTTGGCGCAGGTATTCGAGAAAGTGTTCGGCCGGGTCATCAGTCCGCCGCAGCCGGTGCCGGGTACGGCGCCTCCCGGCGCGAATCCGCCGGACGCGCCCGGTGTCCCGACCGAACCTTCCCAGCAGGGTGGTGAGCGATGAATACTCCGCTGTGGAATTGGGTGGTGCGCCGGCGCATCGCCCTGGCCAATCTCAGCCTGATCGTGGTGCTGGTGATCGGGTCCGGATATCTGGCCCGATATGTGTTGCGGTTCAATCCGATTCCGCACACGTTCACCGTCACCGTGCAACTGGCGACCTCGGGCGGCATCCTCCCGGGCAACGACGTGACCTTCCGCGGCACCCGCGTCGGCAAGGTCGCCGATGTGCGTGTCGCCGGTGACGGAATCGACGCGATCGCAGAGATCGACGACAGCGCGAAGATTCCGGTCGGCGGTGCGGTGCACGTCGGCCGGCTGTCGGCGGCGGGCGAGCAGTACCTGGACTTCCGGCCCGACGCCGATACCGGTCCGTATCTGTCCGACGGCGCCGTCGTGGAGCGCGCACGCACCAGCGTGCCGATTCCCGTGCAGAATCTGCTGACCGACCTGAGCGGATTCATCGGCGGACTGAATCCGGACCGGCTCACCGTCATCGTCGACGAACTGGACACGGCGCTGGCCGGGGGCCCGGATCGATTGCGCAACATGATCTCCGGCATCAGTCGTGCGATGGCGGGGCTGTCCGATCTGCTGCCGCAGACCCACCAGCTGCTCGAGAACCTGCAGGTGATCGCGGAGACCACCTCGCACGCCCAGCCCGACCTGAGCACCCTCACCGCGGCGGGCAGCGCGTTGTTCCAGCAGGCGACCGCCGCCGACAACGAGATTCGGAAATTCCTCGACCAGGGCCCGGGTGAGCTGGCGACACTCGGCGACGTGGTGGCGAAGAATCAGGATCCGCTGACCGATCTGGTCACCAATTTCGTCGCCATCACCAAGGCGGCGAAATTGCGCCAGCCGGCGATCGAGGCACTGTTTCCCGCACTGCGCCAAGGTATTCAAGCGCTCGGGGTGCCCGCCCACGACGGCGCGTATCACACGCTCGCCGACTTCTGGCCGCGTCCGACCTGCGACTACGACACGATTCCGGTGGCACCGACCAAGATCATGACCGATACCCGGGTGCGGCTGTACAACTACTGCCTCACCGCCGATCCCGCACTGCAGGTGCGTGGTTCGGCCAATGCACCGCGGCCGAATCTCCCCGACAACGGATCCGGACCGCCGCCGGGCGTCACCGGCAACGAGATGTCGCGGCCCATCCCGTCCGGCCCCCTACCCGACAATTAGGAAGCGAACACGATGAGCGACAAGGAAAGTGGAGGCGCCGAGGAGCGCGAACCCACGGTCGACGCCGTCGACGAAGCGGAGACCGCGGCAGCCGAGGCATCCGCGGCATCCGACACGGTCGGATCGGATGCGGCGGGGACATCCGATACCACCGAGTCGGTTCCCGGCGCAGCGGCCGCCACCGAAACGACCACCGCGGCGAAGGTTTCGCCGTTGTCGCGACTGCGTCCGGATTCCGGCGGACGCGGTATGCGGATCGGTCTGCGGGCGGCGGTGGCCGTGGTCCTGGGCGCCGCGATCGGCACGAGTATCTACTTCTACCTGCAGAACAAGGATCACGAGGAGGTGCTGGACGCGCAGGCTCAGGCCCGCCAGGCCGCCTGCGCCTACGGTCCCGTGGTCTCGACCTACGATTCGAAACATCTCGACCAGTACGTCCGCGATGTGCTGGCCGGAGCTTCCGGTGAGTGGAAGAAGCAGTTCGAATCCAACAGCAAGGACTTGAGCGACGTCCTGGCCAAGGGCGAGGTCGTCGCGAAGTCGACCGATGTGCAGTGCGCGATCCGTTCCGGGGACAAGAATTCCGCGGAGGCGATCGTGGTGATCGGCCAGACCATCACCAGCCTGGGCACCCAGGGCAAACCGGAACCGGGACAGCTGTCGACGGTGATGCGACTGCAGAAGCAGGGCGACCGCTGGCTGGTCGACAAGATCAGCACGCCGCTGACTCCGCTGCCGCCGCAGTCGTAGCGGTCCTCGGCGAAAAGGATTGGCAGACAATGTGAGTCGCGCACAGGACGGTCGCGCGAAGGCGACGGCGCCGGCCACGCACAACCCCGAACGCGTGATCCGCCGCCGGCCCAAGAACCGCCGGGCGCAGATCGCCTCCGCCTCGGCGGCGGCCTTCGGATCGCTGGGCTATCACGGCGTGAGCATGGAGGATATCGCCGCCCGGCTCGGGATTTCCTCGGCGGCGCTGTACCGGCACTATCCGAGCAAGTACGCGCTGTTCCGCGAGGAGCTGCTGCGTTTGTCCGCCGCCGCGGTGACGGCGGTGACGCTGCCCGCGGAGGTGCAGGGCCACAGTGCCGAAGCGCGACTCGGACTCGTCATCGACGCCGTCGTGGCCGATACCATCGCCAATCGTCCGACGGCCGCCCTGGCGCGGTGGGAGGCCCGCTACCTCGATCGCGACGATCGCCGGATCTTCGACGAACGGTTCGAGACCGCGATCTCCGCGCTGCGCGCTCTGATCGGCGAACTGCGGCCGGAGTTGGCCCGCCGCGAGGGCCTGGTTCGCGCGGTCGCGATCTTCAGTGTGGTGAGCAGTATCGGCGACCACCACGCGCATCTGCCGGCGAAATCGCTCGCGGTGGTGCTGAGCGAGGCGGCCTGGTCGTTGATCCGAACCGACCTGCCGGTAGCCGCCGACCAGCCGGAACCCGTGCGGGCGAGCGAGATTCCGCAATCGTTCAAACATCAGGTGCTGCTGAACAAGGCGGTCGAGCTGTTCCACGAGCGCGGTTACCCGAATGTGAGCGTCGAGGAGATCGCGGCGGCGGCCGAATTGTCGGCGGCCTCGGCGGTGTACCGGTACTACCGCAGCAAGGATGCCCTGCTGGCGGCGGCCTTCCGGCGGGTGGCCGACCGGATGGCCGCCGCGATCGCACCCGCGGTGGAGGCGTCGCACACCTCCGAGGAGGCATTGGCGACACTGATCGACCTCTATGTCGCGGGCTCGTTCGCCGAGCGTGAGCTGACGTTCGTCTACTACGCCGAATTCGGCAATGTCGGCGCCTACGAGCGGACGGTGCTGCGCAATATCCAGCGGCTGGTGGTGGCCGAATGGGTGGAGTTGCTGGTGGATGCGCGGCCGGAGCTGGCGCGGGCGCAGGCCCGCATCCTCGTCCATGCCGGGTTCGGGCTCGTCGTCGGTCTGGGGCGGCTGTTCGGGAACAACCAGCAGATGTGTCCTCGTGCCCATGTGGTCAGACTGATGGAGATGACGTTGTTCGGACGACTCGCGGCGCGATAGTCGTGAGGTCAACCGAATTCGCGGCAACTTAGTTGGCGGAATCAGTCCTGAAGTCTCGAATATTGTGTTGCGGACCCGTTGATCAAATGAGAATTCTGAGTAACATAGTGGGCGCCGGGCCGACCCTGAGGAGTATACGAGGGGGTGTCGCCGTGGCAGAGGGAGAAATCCGCGAGAGCGCCGGTAACCGCGCATCGGTGGTTGTCGCGTCGGCTCCGCAACGAGCCGGTCTGCCGGGTGGGCCCCCGAGCTCCCGTGTCGCATGGTGCCGCCCGATCCCGGCGGCACCGCCCGCGCCCCGAAGCGCGGGGCCCGGCGCATCTCCGGTCGCGCCGGCGAAACGTTCCGAGAGAGGACTCGCATGACAACGGCAACGCAGCCTTGGGAGCCGAATTACACCGACCCGCACAGTGATTCCTACGTCCCGGAGGAATCCGCGCCCGTCGGGCGGGGCCGGGCGGAGGAGCGGCGAGCTCCACACTCCGACGTCGCGCAGATGCCGC
This sequence comes from Nocardia sp. BSTN01, assembly GCF_015354405.1. Classification (GTDB taxonomy): domain Bacteria; phylum Actinomycetota; class Actinomycetes; order Mycobacteriales; family Mycobacteriaceae; genus Nocardia. The sequence continues at coordinate 23,003 of NZ_JADKYP010000031.1, forward strand.
CGCTGACGCTGGAGCAGACGCGCATCCACATCCCGGACTTCCATCGCTCGCCGCGCAAGCGCCCCGCGCAACTGCCCGACTCCCTGGATTTCTGGATGTTCGCGGGTGCCGCCGCCAACGTCGCGATGCAGTTCGCGCATCCCGCGGTGGCGGCCGGCGTCATGGAGAGCACCGTGGAATCCGGTGCGCTCATGGTGCATCCGTGGAAGCGACTGCGCACCACCGCCTCGTATCTGGCGGTGGCGATTCTCGGTACGCCGGAGGAGAAGAAGGAATTCCGCGAGGCGGTGAACGTCGCGCACCGGCAGGTGCGGTCCAAGCCCGGCTCGAAGGTGAAGTACAACGCCTTCGACCGGAATCTGCAACTGTATGTCGCGGCGTGTATCTACATCGGGTTCGAGGATTCCCACCAGCTGATCAACGGCAAGATGTCACCGGAGGAACTCGAGGCGTTCTATCAGGGGGCGGATACCTTCGGCACCACCCTGCAGGTGCATCCCGACATGTGGCCGAAGACGCGCGCCGACTTCGACGAGTACTGGGTCGAGGCCTGCCGGCAGGTGATCGTCGACGACGCGTTCCGCGCGTATATCGGGGACCTGCTGCATCTTCGGATGATCCACTGGTATATGCGACTGATCTTCGGCGGGCTGCTGCGCTTTCTCACCGCCGGATTCCTGCCTCCGCATTTCCGCGAACAGATGGGAGTGGAGTGGAGCGCGGCCGATCAGCGCCGATTCGAGCATCTGTTCCTGTTCGTGGGATTCGTGAACCGGTTCATCCCCAAGTTCATCCGGTTCTCGGGGACGAAGATGATGATGCGGGATGTGCAGCGGCGGATCCGTAAGCAGAAGGTTCTCGTGTGAATTCACCGGTGCGGCACATCGTTTGCCGCCCGTGACAGGTGCGGCGGATCCGGCCGATCCGCCGCACGGTCCGCGTTTCCGGCGGCGGTCGACAACTATGTGGCAGGCGATATCGCTCTCGCCGCGTTCGTTCCGTGCGCGGTGCGGGCCTGGGGTAGATAGCGCATACGAGCGGGGAGTAGCGCCATACGGCTTCTCGTGGTCGCCGCATAGCGGCGCAGCGCGAATCGGTCGCCGCGATGCAGGTCGACTCCGAGCAACGCACGCGCCGGAGCGGCGATGAGCGCGCGGACGGCGGCGGTGGGAAGGCGCCGCGGGATCCACGCGTCGGGGCGCAGCACCTGCGGAGCCAGCGCCGCGGCGTTGTCGCCGTATCGCAATCCGGCGCAGGCATTCTCGAAGTAGGTCACGAACTCCGGCCACGTCCGCGGCATGGCGCGCGCGGAGATGCCGTGCCGCAGATACCACTCGCAGCATTCGTGATAGAGCCGCTCACGGTCGTGATCGGAGAGCGGGCGACCGAAGATGTCGACCGAGGTCATCAGCGTATCGACGTAGGTGGCGTGCTGGAAGAAGAAGATCTCCGGCTGCAGAGCGTGATACCGCGCGCCCCATTCGTCGCGCCCCTTCACGTGTTCGTGCCCGAATTGGATCACCGATCGCATATCCCGCTCGCTGTAGGCCATGTAGACCATCTGCGATACGGTGCGTTTCTTGTGCTCCCACAGCCGATTCGGCGCGTGTTGCACCAGACCGGCGGCGATACCGGGATGCAGGATCTGAAAGGCGAGCGCCCGCGGCAGGCACAGCGCGAACCGCCGATCTCCCAGATAGCGATGCAACAACGAATCCCGCTGACCCGGCCTGGCCACTGCGCCCCGCCCTCTCCGACTCCGCTGCGAAAATCCGGGCTCGCCCCATGCGGACGGGAACTGGGGACCACGACGGAGCGAGCCCGGACAGACGGTCCGGTCGATCACACCCACGGGCACCACGAGTTCGGCCGGTCGTCGTGGAACAGTACATCACCGACCGTGAATGAGCGTCAACATAATCGCGAGAAAAGATCACTTGTGGTCACGGATTGTGCGGAATAGATGCAAGTGAACGGCTAGTTGGTGATCGTCGCGTCGGAGATCGACCTCGGTATCGCATCAGAATCCGCCGGTAACTACCGAGACTCCTTCCCGGTCGGTTGACTCGATCCGGCCCGGCTGGCCGCGCCGGAACCCGTTCACCGAGGCTGAGTGTGTGATAGTGCGCTAATAGTTTGTGCACTAACTATTAGTGCACTAGTCTGGCCTCGACAGGAGGAGCGACATGACGACCGACGTCGAGGATCCGCTGCGGCTGGACCGGCAGGTGTGTTTCGCGGCCGTCGCGAACTGCTCGAGCACGGACTCGATCCCGAACTGGCCGATGTCGCCGAACGGCAGCGTGCGGCGGCGCAACGCGAGCAGTACGAACTGCGGCACGGGCGCGGCTGACCGCCGCGCGGTCGCGGAATGTGTGCCCGCCGAACCGATTCCGCGCCGCGACCCGGATGGCCGGTCCGGCTCGTCGCGCCCGCGGTCGGTTATCGGGGGTGTACTGTAAGTCCTGTCGGTAATCGCACAGTGCGCTGTGCGCGCGAGCGGTGCGGCCGATTCGCTGGCCGGACGGGCCGTCGATGGTGAGAATCTAAAGGACATCCGATATGAGTGAGCAGCCGAATCTGTTCAGCCACAGTCCGGTACCCATCGAGACGCCGGCGCCCGCCGGTGGGGTGGCGCATCGTCCGCTGTTTCGCAGTGCGAGTTCCTCGGCCGGACCCGAGGGCGGGGAGGCGCCCGCCGACGACGTAGCCCGGTGATCCACGCGGCGCCCGTCGCCGATCGGTCCGGGGATCTCGGACACGATCCGGCAACGGGCGCACCCGTGAGAGACCCAGGCGCGACCTGGCGAAACGGGTGATGACACGCGGTGGCGGACGGAATTGATACGAAAGCTGTATCCGTCGCGACCGAACCGTTAGCAAATCCTCATCGAATTGTCGTTTTTCGGGCTCTGATGCCGATCATAGGCTCGGGGAGTGTTTCCGCGCTCCGGTAGTGTCGGTCCCGCAATCATTCGGCTAACGAATCGGCGGGGTAGTCACGCCCAGGCGTTACCTGCTGGGGACGGAGTCCGGCATGAGTGCTGTGACTTTCGGTTCTCCGGATATCCGGGGGCACGTACAACGGTTGTCGGCCGGCATCACCGACACGCAATGGCTGCGAGTGGCCGCGGAAACCTCGGCCGCCTGCATCAGCGCCGGGGTCGCCGGGCTGGCCATGATGATGCCGATCAGCCAGTCCTGGCTCTCGCCGGGGTCGGCACTGCAGGTCGACCTGCTGATCTTCAATATGCCGCTGGCGCTGACCGCCGGCGCGCTGATCGCGGTGATCGCGGTCTCGGTATCGGCGGCGATCGGCAACAGTCGCCTCGCCTGGTGCGCCGTCTTCTGCGCGACCGCGGCGATGTTGGTCAACCACACCTTGCTCGTCCGATTGGAGACCCGGACGCTGTCGACGCTCAACTACGTCGACTCCATGCTCGCCGGCGTGGTCCTGGGCTGTCTGGCCGCGGCGGTGTGGCATCGCCGCGCCCCGGCCGGGGGTTATCTGTTCGGCGCGCTGGCCTCGATTCTGTTCGCCGACCTCACCCAGGCCCCGGATTTCGCCTCTGCCGTCCCGGGGGAGGGCATCCTGCGCGGGGCGCCTCCGGTCTGGCTGATTCTCGTCGCGCTCGGACTGATGCTGTTCACGGCCGTGCTGTTCCGGCAAGAGCGGCAACCCGAACCCGACGACAGCGCGGTGGTACCGCTGAAACCGGTGGTATCCGCGGTCGTGATCGTCTCGGCGACCCTGGCCACGTCCGTGTGGATGGCCCGCGGCGGTGCGCTCGTGTCGATTCTGGTGGGCGGGGCGATACTGCTGCTCGCCACCGCGGTGGCGGCGCTGCTGCTGCCCGAACGGGACGGAATGCTGATCGTGGTCATGGTCGCCTTCGCCTCGGCGGGGTCGGCTCTGCTCACCGTCCCGCGGCCCTCCTGGTCGACCGGGCTGGTGGTCGCGGCCGCGGGTGCCGGACTCTACGCCGGATGGCGAATCCGGCTACCGATGCCGGCCGTCGTGGGCTCGGTCGTGCTGGCGATCGCGGCCGCGGCGAGTGCCGTGCTGGTGGACGTGCCGACCGCGGCGGTGACCGTGCCGAGCTGTATCGCATTGGCCGCGATGGCGGGGTACGCCCTGGGATGTGCGATCGGCCCGCGTGCGACCAGTGCGGTCGTCGGAATCGTCATCCTCTTCGTGCCCTCCGCGGGGGTGGCGCTGCAGGGTCGCGACCTAGGCCGGCTCGAGTATTCCCACACCTGGTTCCGCAGTGCCGAGGCGGCCGTCACCGCGGTGCCGGGGATCGTCGCCGCGGGGATCGGGATCGGCTGCGCCGCCATAGTCCTGCTGATCGGGCGGCTCAGGCCGGAGGGTGCTCTCGGCCGGCGCGGGGCCGACGGTGTGGCGGGTCCCGAGCCGAATCCGGCTCAGGCGCGGCGCAATTCGCTCACCACGGCGAAATCGACGCCGTCGGCATCGGCGAGGTAGACCGGCTGGGTGGTGTGCGCGCCGCGGACCTTCACCTCACCGCGCGGGCCGCCATAACGCACCCGGGCGGCATGGCGCTCGATATCGCGCACGTCGAGGCTGCGCGCCGCCTCCGCCAGCGAGGCGAACAGCAGCAGACCCTCGTAGCAGGATTCGCCGATGTTGTTCAGCGCCGGAGCGAAGGTGCCGTACCGGGCGGTGTAGCGGCTGCCGAATTCCATCGCCTCGGGCGATACCACGCTCTCGAAATAGCCTGAGGCGGTGAACAATCCGCGGGTGCTGTCCGGGCCGCCGGCGTACAGGACGTCCTCGCCGATCATCATGCTCAGCCGCAGCCGGTCCTCGTCGAGGCCCGCGCGGGCGAAGGCGCGATTGAACGCCGCGCAGTCGGCGCCGACCATCAGCAGCAGCACCCCTTGGGCGGACGAGCGGCGAATCAGGTCGAGGGCCGGCCCGAAGGCGCGGCTGCCGAGCGGGACGAATGTCTCGCCGACGATGTCGATATCCCCGAATGCCGCCGCCTCGCGGGTGACCCGGGCGGTTTCGCGTGGCCACACGTAATCGTTGCCGACGATGCACCACCGGCGGATGCCTTGTTCCGCGCGCAGCCAGCGCAACGCCGGAAAAAGTTGATGATCGGGCGTCTCGCCGACCATGTACACGCCGTCGGAATTCTCGCCGCCCTCGTAGAACGTGGTGTAGACGTACGGCACCCGTCCGGCCGTGCGGGGCGTCAGCACCCGGCGGGCGTTGGACAGATGCCAGCCCACCACGCCGTCGACGGCGCCGGTGCCGATCATACGATCGATGCGCTCGGCCAGCAGCGGCAGCGGCGCGCCCGCGTCGACCGTGTGCAATCGCACCGGCCGGTCCAGGATTCCGCCCGCGCGATTGATGTCCTCCGCCGCCAGCGCGGCGCACGCCTCACAGGACGGGCCGAACAGGCCCGCCGGTCCGCTACCGGGCACCACCAGCGCGATATCGACGGTGTCGCGCCCGCCGCGGGAGTTCGACATCACCGGAACCTCCGCGCCCGAAACATCCTTCGCCGAATAGTCGCCCCCCGAGCCGACCATGTTAACGACAGCCCGTGATCGTGGCGAGCCCCGACCTTCCGGGCAGGTGAAGTGGCCTTGTTTGGCATATACCCCCTGCGGGTATATGGTCATGGTAGTCGCTCGCGCCGGTCGAGAGGAGTCGTGCACATGGTGGACAACGGTCACGCAACCGTGGTGCTGGATCTGAGTGGCCTGCACTGGGCGAGCCGCCGGCAGGTCGCCACCCGGGTCCTGCAAGCCCGTCCCGGTGTCCTCGAGGCCGCGGTCAATCCCGCCGCCCAGACCGCGACGGTCGGCTTCGACCCGGCCCGGACCTCGGTTCACGAATTGCGGGAATGGTTGCGGGACTGCGGAATCCACTGCTCCGGACTGTCGGTTCCCTGGCACGTCTGCGACCCCCTGGCCGAGCCGTCCGAACCGGCCGGCGCGCACCGGCACGAACCCGCGGAACCTCCGCACGATCATCACGGCACGCACGACCATCACGACATGTCGATGGCCGCGATGGCCGCCGATATGCGCAACCGATTCCTGGTCGCGCTGGTCTTCTCGGTGCTCGTCATGATGTGGTCGCCGATGGCGACGGATATGTTCGGCATCGACCTGCCGGTGCCGTTCGGGCTGCGCCAGGATGTGTGGGCGTTGATCCTGAGCCTGCCGGTGATCGGCTATTCGTCGACGATCTTCTTCACCGGTGCGTGGCAGGCGCTGCGGGCGCGGACCCTCGACATGATGGTCCTGGTGGCCGTCGCCATCGGCGCGGGCTGGCTGTATTCACTGGCCATCACCCTCACGGGCGGCGGCGAGGTCTTCTACGAGGCGTCGACCATGCTCGCCACCTTCGTGCTGCTCGGGCACTGGTTCGAGATGCGCGCCCGCGGCGGGGCCACCGACGCCATCCGCACCCTGCTGGATCTGGCGCCGCCGCGCGCGGTGGTATTGCGCGACGGCGCGGAGGTGGAGATTCCCACCGCCGAGGTCGCCGTCGGCGATCTGCTGCTGGTGCGGCCCGGTGCCAAGATCCCGGTGGACGGCGTCGTGGAAGACGGCGACAGCGAGGTCGACGAGTCGATGGTGACCGGAGAGAGTCTGCCGGTGCACAAACAACCGGGTGCTCCGGTGATCGGCGCCAGCATCAACGTCGACGGCACCCTGCGCGTGCGTGCGGACAAGGTCGGCTCCGACACCGCGCTGGCGCAGATCGTGAATCTCGTTCAGCAGGCGCAGAATTCGAAGGCACCAGGCCAGAAGCTGGCCGACCGCGCGGCGTTCTGGCTGGTCCTGGTCGCGCTGATCGGCGGTGCGGCCACCCTGGCCGGATGGCTGCTCGCCGGTGCCACCTTCGCCACCGCCATGTTGTTCGCGATCACCGTCGTGGTGATCACCTGCCCCGACGCACTCGGCCTGGCCACGCCGACGGCGATCATGGTCGGCACCGGACTCGGCGCTCGCCGGGGCATCCTGTTCAAGAACGCCCTCGCACTGGAGACCGCGGCCCGCGTCGACGTGGTGGTGCTGGACAAGACCGGCACCCTGACGAAGGGGCAACCGGCCGTCACCGAATTCGTGACCGCGGCGGCCGAGCCCTCACCCCGGCTGCTCGCGGCGGTGGCCGCCGTCGAGCGGGAGTCCGAACACCCACTGGCCCAGGCGATCGTCCGCTACGCCGAGGAACGCGGCGTCGCGCCCGCGCGGGCCGAGAAGTTCGAGAACGTCCCCGGCCACGGCGCCGTCGCCACGGTCGACGGGCAGCGCGTCGTCATCGGCAACCGGCGATTGCTGGATCGCGAGGGGATCGAACTCGGCGAATTGACCGCCGCTCGGGCCCGGATCGCGGACGGCGGGCAGACCGCGGTGCTGGTGGCGGTCGACGACAAGGCGGTCGCGGTCGTCGGCATCGCCGACGCGCCCCGCGAGACCGCCGCCGCCGCGGTGCGCGACATGCACGATCTCGGCGTGGAAGTCGTGATGCTTACCGGCGACAATCGCGCGACCGCCGACCGTATCGCGGCCGAATTGGGTATCGACACCGTCATCGCGGAGGTGCTGCCCGGTGACAAGGCCGACACCATCGCGCGATTACAGTCCGGCGGAAGGAAAGTCGCGATGGTCGGCGACGGCGTGAACGACGCGCCCGCGCTGGCGCGGGCCGACCTCGGCATCGCGATCGGCGCCGGTACGGACGTGGCCATCGACACCGCCGATGTGGTTCTGATGCGATCGGACCCGCTCGACGTGCCCACCGCGTTGCGGATCGGGCGCGGCACCCTGCGCAAGATGCATCAGAATCTGGCGTGGGCGGTGGGTTACAACGCGGTCGCCCTCCCGATCGCGGCGGGTGTGTTCGAGCCGGCCTTCGGATTCACCCTGCGTCCGGAGATCGCCGCCCTGACCATGTCGGGCTCCAGCATCATCGTCGCGCTGAACGCGGTGTCGCTCAAACGACTTCGCTTGCCGTAGCGGCAGGGGTAGAGCCGGCCGGACGGTGCTACCCCTGCGGCCGGGCGATGGGCGAGCGAGGAACGACCGCCGAGATCTGTGCGCACAACCGCCAGGGCCGCTCGGTGTCCACGGTCGACTTGCCGCTGGTCAAGATGGCGCCGGACAGTCCGCGGTCGAGGTCGGCCCAGCCGTACTGGGTGGTCAGACCGCTACGGCCGAAATGGGTTTCGGTGTGATCGCCGAATTTCGACCGGCGCCCGCCCAGCTCGAATCCGGCGCGACCGACCCGGCCCGCGATGCCCGGAATCCGGGGCGCCGGGGCGATCGCGCTGTGCAGCGTGTCGGGGGACAGGATCCGCACACCGTCGAGTTCCCCACCGCGACACAATATTTCGTAGAAGCGTGAAAGTTCCGAGGCGGTGGTCACGAGATTGCCGGAGGGCAGCTCCGCGGTGAGGAACGCGCGCACCGATTCCGCCGACGTCGAGGCGCTCATGCCGCCACCGAGCGCCTTACCGGCCACCACCGACCAGGCCCGGGATGGCCGCGGTCCGGTACGCACGCTCGGCACCACCCGGTCGACGTCGGCGGGGGCCACGCCGAAGGTGGTCCATCGGAATCCGAGCGGATTCAGCACCTGGTCGGCGAGATGGTCGCGCATCCGCTTGCCGGTCGCGCGCTGGACCAGCAGGCGCAGAATCAACCCGCTGGTCAGGGCGTGATAGACGCGGAATCGCCGGGGTGGCCAGCTCGGCCGCAACTCGATCAGCGCCCGCACCGCGAGTTCCTCGTCCACGACGGCGTCGAAGCCGCGGTAACCCGCCGGCATGAACGGCACCCCGGCGGAGTGGGACAGCACATCGGCGATGGTGATGCGGCCCTTGCCGTGCGCCGCGAATTCCGGAATGTAGTCGCACACCCGGTCTTCCGGGGCGAAGGCGCCCTGCTCGATCAGCATCGCCATCACCGTCGCGGCGACGCCTTTGGCGGTGGAGAAACCGCAGAACGGGGTGTCGACGGTGATCGGTGTGCGTTCGACGTCGGGACCGTCGCCGGGGGCGTTACCCCAGCCGTGACCGATGGCCCGGTTCAGCACGACGGCGCCGTGGCGGCGCAGGCAGATCTGGATCGCGGGAGTGGTTCCCATCCGGTACCACGCGCGGACCGACTCCCACACCGCTTCGACCTCGCCCGGCCGCAGACCCACCGCGGTGGGGTCGTCCTCGGGACCCACCGCGGTCACGGTGTCCGGATCGGCGGGGACGGAAACCATCGGGGCCACAGTGCTCACGGCGTCAGCATAGTGATCGGGGGCATCGGTGCAGGTCGGGGCGTCGTCGCGGCTCAGCTGCGCAATTCGCGAGCGAGCGCTCCCACCGCCTTGCCGAGCGCCTCGACGGCGTAGGCGAGCTCCCGGGTGGCGGTGTCGCGGGCGTAGCCGCTGGCTCGGCCCGCGCTGGCGGCCGCGGTATCGGCCCATTCGGCGGCATCGGTGGAACCCACGAGCTCTCCTTCATCGGTCGGTCGATCACCCTCACGGTAGGTGCCACACCGGCCTCGGGGCGAGGGGTGCGACCGCTCTACCAGGGAACTCTCAGCGGGCTCTGACCGATCTCACCCCGCCTGCGCCCTACAGCCCGGGCGTGACCGGTTCGACCATGCGCCATCCGACACTGGTCACCGACGGTGCCAGACTCAACCGGCTGACCGCCGACTCCATCTGCCGGTCGTCGCGTTGATCGCCGACCAGATCCGCGCGCACCTCCACCCGCCCCGCATCCTCGGCACGGTGGCGCGCGCGACCGCGGGCCTGGCAAACCGTTCGGCCGGCGGACACCGGACGCCGGGGCGGAGGCATTTGCCTGATTCGAACCGCCGAACCCGGGTAGTACGCCTGCAAGCAGGGAGGAGTGTGCCCTGTGCGGCCGAAACCGGGAGACGGAGGTGCCATGATGACGGACCCGCGGATGGCGCGTGGAAGCACATCGCAGGAGCAGGCGCAGCGGCGGCGGATGCTGCGAGCGCCGCGCAAGCATGCCGGTGAGGGAATCGAGGACACGTACAACATTCCGGGCATCGTGCTGTGTGCATTGAGTTTCGTCGCGCTGGCGCTCGCGCTCACCGCCGCCGGATACGGCTTCGGCGGATGGGCGATCGTGGCCGGTGTGGTGTGCGCGGTGTGCCTGATCAGCGGCGTGGCGTGGATCGCGCTCGAGAGCAAGCGGACGCAGGCTCGCGACCAGTGGGAGCCGCATCAGCGACAGGGGCACTGATCAGGGTAGGACCGCTGGTCCGCCGCGGGGCGTGATCGCCGCGCCGATCCGGTCCGGAGAGGAGAGAAATGGTCGAGAAGACTCGCGCCGGCGGTTTCACCACCGACGACGCCGGAATTCCGGTGGCCGGCGACGAAGATTCGCTCACGATAGGCCCCGACGGCCCGATCCTGCTCCACGACGCGTACCTGATCGAGAAGATGGCCGCGTTCAATCGCGAACGCGTCCCCGAACGTCAGCCGCACGCCAAGGGCGGCGGCGCGTTCGGTGTCTTCGAGACCACGCAGGATATGAGTGCCTACACCTGCGCGAAGGTCTTCCGGCCCGGAGCGAGGACCGAGATGCTGGCGCGGTTCTCCACGGTGGCCGGTGAGCGTGGCAGCCCGGACACCTGGCGTGATCCGCGCGGATTCGCGTTGAAGTTCTATACCGAGGACGGCAATTTCGACCTGGTCGGCAACAACACCCCGATCTTCTTCGTCCGCGATCCGATGAAGTTCCAGGACTTCATCCGATCGCAGAAACGCCGGGCGGACAACAACTTACGCGACCACGACATGCAGTGGGACTTCTGGACGCTGTCGCCGGAGTCGGCGCACCAGGTCACCTGGCTGATGGGCGATCGCGGGATCCCGCGCACCTGGCGCCACATGAACGGCTATTCCAGCCACACCTACATGTGGGTCAACGCCGAAGGCGAGAAGCACTGGGTCAAGTACCACTTCCTCACCGACCAGGGTGTGGAGTTCTTCACCCAGGACGAGGGCGATCAGATGGCCTCGATGGATACCGACTACCACACCCGGGATCTGTGGGAGGCGATCGAGCGCGGCGACTATCCGAGCTGGACGCTGAAGGTGCAGATCATGCCGTTCGAGGCGGCCAAGACCTATCGGTTCAACCCGTTCGATCTGACCAAGGTGTGGCCGCACGGCGACTATCCGCTCTACGAGGTCGGCCGGATGACGTTGAACCGCAACCCGTCCGACTATCACACCGAGATCGAACAGGCCGCCTTCGAGCCGAGCAGCGCGGTGCCGGGCACGGGGCCGAGCCCGGACAAGATGCTGCTGGGCCGGTGGTTCTCGTATCCGGACGCCCACCGCTACCGGATCGGCGCGAACTACAAGGAATTGCCGGTCAACGCGCCGAAGTCGCCGTCGCATTCCTACACCAAGGACGGCCACATGCGGCACCACAATCCGGGTGACCCGGTCTACGTGCCGAATTCCAAGGGCGGTCCGCACGCCGAACCCGGCCGCGCCGGTCCGACCGCCGGCTGGTACACCGACGGCGAAATGGTGCGTGCGGCGTACACGCTGCGCCGCGACGACGACGATTGGGGTCAGGCGGGCACTCTCGTGCGCCAGGTGCTCGACGACGCGGCGCGAGAACGGTTGGTGGACAACATCGTCGGCCATCTGCTCAACGGGGTGTCCGAGCCGGTCCTGGCACGCGCCTTCGAATACTGGCGCAATGTCGACAAGGAGCTCGGCGACCGGGTGGAATCCGGGGTCCGGGCGAAACAGGACGAGAAGGATCCGAAGGCGGCCGCGCAGGGCAACCCCGCTCGGTCGTCCGCACAGCACAAGGCCTGAGAAGAACCGGACAGGCGAATGCGGTCGAATCCGCCCACCCCGCCGGTAGCGGGTGGGCGGTTGAGCGGGTCTTCTCGTGGTATGTCCCGATCATGATCGCGAATTCCGCTGCCGCCCCCCATGTCCTGCGGGAGTACTCGTTCATCGCGGACGGTCAGCGCGGCGCCCTGGTCGGTCCGCGCGGTGACATCTCGTGGATGTGCCTGCCGCGCTGGGACGGAGACGCCGTCTTCGCGAGCCTGCTGGGCGGTTCCGGCATGTACGCCGTCACGCCGTCGGGGCCGTTCGTCTGGGGTGGCTACTACGAGGACGGCACGCTGATCTGGCGGTCGCGGTGGCTGTCCGGCAGTGCGGTGATCGAATGTCGCGAGGCATTGGCCTTTCCGGGTGATCGGCATCGGGCGGTGCTGATGCGGCGGGTGGTGGCGGTGCAGGAGGATGCCGAGGTCGATGTGGAATTGCGGCCGGTCGCGCGGTTCGGCGCCGCGCCGATACACCATCCGCGCCGCGCGGACGGGGTGTGGACGGCTCGCGCGGGCGGGCTGCGAATGCGCTGGACCGGCGCGCCCGGCGCCGAGATCGACGAGGACGGTTCCGGCCGGGGATGGACGGCTCACCTGTCGGTACCCGCGGGCGGCTACCACGATCTGATCCTGGAAATGTCCGATCGCACCCTGCCCGATGATTTTCCCGACCCCGATACCTACTGGGAGGCAACCGAAAACGCCTGGCGGCGCGACCGCCCGGATTTCGGTGCCACGGCCGCGCCGCGCGACAGCGCGCACGCGTTCGCGATCCTGCGCGGGATGACCGCCGATACCGGCGGCATGGTGGCGGCGCCCACCACCAGCCTGCCCGAACGTGCCGACCGGGGCGAGAACTACGACTACCGCTACGTCTGGATCCGCGACCAATGCCTGGCCGGGCAGGCGATCGCGATCGGCGGCCCCCATCCGTTGCTCGACGCCGCGGTCGGTTTCACTGCCGCCCGCCTGCTCGACGACGGTCCTACGCTGGCGCCCGCCTACACCATCGATGGCAAGAGTGTGCCGCGGGTGCGCGAGATCGAGCTTCCCGGATATCCGGGTGCGCGGCCCGTCATCGGCAACCGGGTTCGCGGGCAGTTTCAGCTCGACATCTTCGGCGAGGCGTTGCTGTTGTTCTCCGCGGCCGCTCGGCACGATCGGCTCGGCGGCGATCACCGCCGCGCGGTCGACATCGCGGTGTCGGCGATCGCGGACAACCATCACCGCCCGGACGCGGGGATCTGGGAGATCGAGGACCGGCTGTGGACCCATTCCCGCCTGATCTGCGCGGCCGGGCTACGCGCGGTCGCGGCCTGCCCGGACACCGGCGCCGATACCGCCTACTGCAGTTCGCTGGCCGATACGCTGGTGGCCGAGGCGGCCCGCACCGGAGTGCATCCGACCGGTCGCTGGCAGCGGGCTCCCGATCAACCGGGAGTGGACGCCGCGCTGCTCCTGCCGCTGATCCGCGGTGCGGTACCGGCCGACGACCCGCGCTACGCGGCCACCTTCTTCGCGATCCAGCGGGATCTGACCACCGACTATTGCGTCTACCGCTACCGTCACGACGATCGTCCGCTCGAGATGAGCGAAGGCGCGTTCCTGCTGTGCGGCTTCACCATGGCGATGGCGGCCGCCCAGCTCGACCGCCCGGTGACCGCGATGCGTTTCTTCGAGCGCAATCGCGCCTCGTGCGGGACCCCGGGCCTGTTCGCCGAGGAATTCGATGTCCGCCAGCGGCAGTTGCGCGGCAATCTGCCCCAGGCGTTCGTGCACGCGATGCTGCTGGAGGCGTCGCTGCGGCTCGGACCGCTCGCGCCGGAGCTGCCGTCGGAAGCGGTGGTGCCGACGGATCGGGGCAACTAGGTGATGTCGACGATCGGCAACCGCAGCGCGGCGGGGGCGTCGGCGGGAACCACCGGCGCCGTGGGGGAGACCGGTGCCAGCCGCCGGTAGGGCGCGCCCAGCGGCGGACGCTGATCGGGCTCACCCTTGTTGGGCCACAGCGCCAGCGCCCGTTCGGCCTGTGCGGTGATGGTCAGCGACGGGTTGACGCCGAGATTCGCCGAAATCGCCGAGCCGTCGACGATATGCAGGCCCGGATGGCCGTACATGCGCTGATAGGGGTCCACGACGCCGGTGTCCGGTGAATCGCCGATCACGCAGCCGCCGATGAAATGTCCGGTCATCGGGATGCCGAACAGGCTGGTGAAACCGGCGGTCGCGATGCCGTCGATCTTGTCGGCCACACGGTGGGCCACCTCGTGCCCGGCCGGAATGGACGTCGGATTGGGTTGTCCCTCACCCTGTTTCGTGGTCATCCGGCGTCCGAACAGCCCGCGTTCGGTGTAGGTGGTGAGCGAATTGTCCACCGACTGCATCACCAGCAGGCCGATCATCCGCTCCGACCAGCGGCGCGGATTGTGCACCTTCGCCAGATCGCGGCGGCGCCGCCAGTTCTCGCGCAACCACAGCCGGGTGCGTGCGGTGCTGCCGTCCTCGTCGTACATCACGGTCGTCATCAGCGACAGCACATTGCTGCCCTTGCCGTAGCGCACCGGTTCGATATGGGTGTCGGCGTCGGGATGGATCGAGGAGGTGATGGCCACGCCCTTGGTGAAGTCGGTATCGGCGCGCCGACTCCGAATCGACAGCAGCTCTTCGGAATTCGTGCGCGACAGATAGCCCAGCCGCGCGGAGATGTGCGGTAGCGAGCCGCGGTCGCGCAGCCGGTGCAGCAGCCGCTGGGTGCCGAGTGCGGCCGCGGCGAAGATCACCTGTTCGGCGGTGAAGCTGCGGCGTGCCTTGCGAACCCAGCGCCCGGTGCGGACGGTGTCGACGCGGTACCCGCCCGAGGGTAGCGGCACCACATCCACCACGGTGGTGTGCGGATGCACGGTGGCCCCGGCCTTCTCGGCGAGATACAGGTAGTTCTTCACCAGCGTGTTCTTGGCGTTGTGGCGGCATCCGGTCATACATTCGCCGCAATGGGTGCAGGTGCGCCGGGACGGGCCGACACCGCCGAAGTAGGGGTCGGCCACCTCCTGCCCGGCGCGAGTGCCGTTGCCGCCGAACAGGACTCCCACCGGCGTGTGCCGGAACGACGCTCCGACTCCCAGTTCCTCGGCGACCTCGCGCAGCACCCGGTCCGAGGCCGTGGTCGCCGGATTCGTGGTGACGCCGAGCATTCGTTTGGCCTGGTCGTAGTGCGGCGCCAGTTCGGCGTCCCAGTCGGTGATGTGGGCCCACTGCGGGTCGGCGAAGAATTTCGCGGGCGGTTCGTACAGGGTGTTCGCGTAGACGAGGGAGCCGCCGCCGACACCGGCGCCGCTCATGATGAAAGTGTCCTTCAACAGGGTCAGGCGCTGGATGCCGAAACATCCCAGGCGCGGCGCCCACAGGAATTGCCGCGCGCGCCAGGAGTTCTTCGCGAACTCGTCGTCGGCGAAGCGGCGGCCGGCCTCGAGGACGCCGACCCGGTAGCCCTTCTCGGTCAGGCGCAGCGCGCTCACGCTGCCGCCGAATCCCGACCCGATGACTACCACGTCGTAGTCGAACCCCATCGCCGCGCCCTTTCCTGTTACCGATCGTCCACTCGTACCGTATGGGCAGATCAGGGGGCGGACGCAGAGATCGGCGGCCAGATAATCAATAGTTCCGGTCACGCCGGTAGGCGGCCGGTGTGGTTCCGGTCCAGCGCTTGAAGGCGTGGATGAACGGTGTCGCCTCCGCGTAGCCGAGCCGGATGGCGATGTCGTCGATGGTCAGCGGCGTCCCCGAGAGCATCTCCTGGGCGAGCGCCCGGCGCACCTCGTCGAGCAGCGCCCGATAACTGGTCCCGGCCTCGGTGAGGCGGCGGCGCAGCGTCCGCACGCTCATGTTGAGCTCCCGGGCCACGGCCTCGATCGGCGGCGGGGTGGTGATACCGGTCGCCCCGCTGCCGGGCAGCAGTCGTTCCCGGACCTCGGCCGCGATCCCGGTGCGCGCGCTGCGGCGTTGCACCAGATCCCGGCACTGGGCGATACAGACCGCCCAGGTCTGCTGATTCGCCTGCGGCAGCGGCTGGGCCAGGATTTCCGGTGCGACGGTGAACATGGTGTGCGCGCGCCCGAAGCGCGGCCGCGCACCGAGCACGTCCTCGAGCCGATCGGCGTACGGCGGTTCGTCGTAACCGAATTCCATCCGGGCGAAGGAGAAGTCGTGGCCGAGCAGATCGGCCATCACCCGATGCATGGCGACGATGTCGCGTTCCACCAGGAAGGTCTGCACATCCGGCGGGATGAGCTCGTGATGAATCCAGGCGATCACATCGTCGCGCCGGTACTCGACGATCGGTGTACAGAAGGCGAATCCGAGCCGGTAGTACCGCATCGCCAGCGAAATCGCTTCACGCAGAGTGGGACTGGTGACGCAGGCGAAGCCGAAGATGCCGAAGGTGCTCAGCCGGTACCGCCGCCCGACCTCGACGCCGAGTGCGGGTATCTCGCCGAGTTCGGCGACCAGATTGCGCACCACCGCCAATTCGGCCTCGGCCGGGATCTGTGCTCCGGGATCGGTGAGCGCGGCCGGTCCGATACCGGATCCGGTGAGCAGCCGCGCCCGGTCCACCCCGTGTTCGGCGGCGAATTCGATCATCACCGCGACGCTGGCGATCCCGCGGGGGAAGTTCCAGGTGCGGACCTCGGGCGCCTCGACGGTGTGCATGGCACCATTATGGCCGAAACTATTGATCTCTCGGGACGATCCGCCCGGGATAGGGTTGTCGGATGGAGCAGGCGCAGTCCGCCGGCGGCCGGGAAGACCGCGATCGGGAATGGGACCGCGAGGTCCGTGGTGAGACGGAAACCGAACAGCTGGACCGCAATCTGACCAGCTTGATTCAGGAATTGCGAGTGGTGCAGACGGGCGTGCAGCTGCTGACCGGCTTCCTGTTGACGCTGCCGTTCCAGGCCAGGTTCACCACGGTGTCCACCCCGATGCGCGGGCTGTATCTGGCGGTCGTGACCGCCTCGATCGCGGCGACGGTCTTCCTGATCGCGCCGGTCGCCGCCCACCGCATCCTGTTCCGCCAGCATCGCCTCGGCAGCGTGGTGCGCACCGCCCACACGTTCGCGCTGGTCGGGCTGGCGCTGCTCGGCATCGCGCTCACCGGAGTCGCCGTGCTGATCTTCGACACGGTGGCCGGTGCGGTCGCCGCCACCGTCATCGGTGTGTGTTTCGCGGTGCTGTTTCTCCTGACCTGGTTCGCCCATCCGTGGCGGGAGCGCCGGCGCGGCAGCGAGACGCGGTGAGGACGCCCACAGCGGCCCGAAATAGCGGTCGGAGGGCGTTTCGTGCCGGGGTCGCCGGGTATCGCGCCCGATGTCAGTGATTTCGACGCGTTGGAGGTGAATCCCTTGTCGGAGCACGAGAAGGGCGGAGGCCGCGAAGGCCTCGAAGGCGTCGTGGAAGGCGCGAAGGGTAAGGCCAAGGAAGCCGCCGGCCAGGTATTCGGAAAGGACGACCTGCGCGAGGAGGGCAAGGCCCAGCAGAGCCGCGCCGAATCGCAGCGCGAGGCCGCCCAGAAGGAGGCCGAGGCCGAGAAGCATCGTGCGGAAGCCGGTGTGGAGGAGAAGCGGCAGCAGGCCTACCAAGGCAACGGCGGCTCCTGACGGTGAGGTGAGCCAACCAAACCGAAAGGGTGCCCGGCCGTAGCGACCGGGCACCCTTTCTTCGTTCGAACATCGTGCGCGAGAATCGGATTCGTACCGGGAATTCGTGATCCTCGGTATTACCGGCCGAGCGCGCTGGCGAGTTGTTTCTTCGTCATCTTCGAGCGGCCCTTGATATTGCGTTGGCGCGCTTCGTTGTAGAGCTGATCACGGGTCGGCCCCTGCGAACCCTTTCCGGAACGCTGGCCCCCGCGGCGCTGCGGAGACGTATCGTTGGTGGAACTGCGGCTCGCGGTGCGGGTTTTGCCCGCCTGTGCGCGATTCTTGTTGACCGTGCGTGCGCCGATTTCCTCTGCGCGGCCCTTACTCGCACCCCGTTTCCGAGCCGAGGACTTCACATGTTCGTATTGGCGTTCTTCTTTGGCAGACCATTCCTTGGGCATGACTACACCTTTCGGTCGTGTGGATGGACGGTTCGATCCCTAGGTCGGCTGCGGCTCGCAGAGTGCCTGCTGCCGAAGACTTTTCAGCGTGCGCGACAGAATGCGGGAGACGTGCATCTGAGAGATCTGCAGTTTCTCGGCGATCTGGTTCTGCGTCTTGGATTCGAAGAAGCGCATGATCAGAATTCTGCGTTCCCGGGTGGGCAGCGCGTCGATGAGCGGGCGCACCGCCA
Organism: Nocardia sp. BSTN01; assembly: GCF_015354405.1. Taxonomy (GTDB): domain Bacteria; phylum Actinomycetota; class Actinomycetes; order Mycobacteriales; family Mycobacteriaceae; genus Nocardia. Next base: position 41,213 of record NZ_JADKYP010000031.1, read on the forward strand.
TCGCGTCCTCGGTCAGCTGGTAGCACTGTTCCTCGGCGCCGAGTTTGTCCATGATCGCGCCGTCGTCGGCGTCGACGACGGCGTCGATGGAATTCGGCTGGTAGGCGTTGCCGGCGATCATGGCCTGCACCACCTGTGGACCGTCGACGTCGAGGGCTTCGGACAGCTCGCGGGCCGTGGGCATGCGCCCGAGTTCGTGAGCCAGATGTTCGGTCGTCGGACCGATGCGCAGCCATAATTCCTTGACGGCGCGCGGGACCCGGGTCGACCAGGTGTAATCACGGAAGTGACGGCGAACCTCGCCCATCACGGTCGGCACGGCGAAGGAGAGAAAAGAATTTCCTCGTGCCGGATCGAATCGATCGACGGCCAGGACGAGACCGAGCCTCGCCACCTGGTGCAGATCGTCGAACGTCTCGCCGCGGCCGGAGAATTTCCGGGCGATATGCTCGGCCAGCGGCAGGCAGAGTTCGATGATTTCCGCTCGGACCGACTCCCGATGCGGATCGGCATGATCCAGAGCGGCCAGTTTCTCGAACCAGGGTTCGATGTTGTCATAACTGTTGGCACCGTGGCGTGCGGCGGTTTCGGCACGCCGGGCGATCGGTTCATGTGTCATTCGAGATACCTCGCTTCCAACTGATCCGACCCAGACTGGGTACCCGTTGGTGCGGCTCTCAAAAGACGTCGAAGGGCGTACGCCGGAATATTTGCCGATTTCCGGGCGGTGACCAGGACGTACGCCGTTTCTGATAATATCCGGCACCGGCCGGAATTTGTGTTTTCAGCCTTCCGGCGTGTTACCGACCCGCCGGTCGTAGTCCGCGCGGGCGGCTCGATCGACCTCATCGGTGAATATTCGGTGCACGCCCATGCGGCGGGCGGTGAATTCGCCGAACGCGCGCGGGGTGAGTTTGTTGAACGCCATCGCCACCCCGGCCAGCCTGGTCACGGTGACCCGGCGCCGCGGTCGCGCGATCAGCCGCGTCACCGCCCGGGCGACATCCTCGGGTTCGGCCAGCAGACCCATCGGCGCCTTGGTACCCACGATCAATTCGGTGCGGGTGAATGTCGGCAGCACCGCCGAGAAGTGGACTCCGCTGCCGCGGCATTCCAGCCGCATGGCCTCGGTGAAGCCGAGGACGGCCTGTTTACTCGCACAGTAGGTCGCCATGCCGGGGGTGGGATTCTCCCCGGCCAGCGACGCGATATTCACGATGTGGCCGTGCCCGCGCGAAAGCATCTGTGGCAGTGCGGCTTTGGTGCCGTTCATGACACCGAGGACGTTGACCTCGAGGATGCGGCGGGTGATGGTGTCGGATTCGTCGGTGAAGCGGCCGACGGGCATGATGCCGGCGTTGTTGATCAGGACGTCGACGGGGCCGGCCTCGGTCTCGACCGCCGCGAGGAAGTCCGCGAACGAGTCCGGGTCGGTCACGTCGAGCGCCAAGGCGGCCGCGGCGCCGAGCCGCGATCCGGCCTCGGCGACGGCGTCCGCATCGATATCGCCGAGCGCCACTCGCGCACCGGCGTCGCGCAGGTGTTCGGCGATCGAACAGCCGATCCCCCGCGCGCCGCCGGTGACGGCGACCACCGTCCCCGGCAGTCTGGTGCTCACCCGCGCCGCCGGTACCGGACGGTGCACGGCTGCTGCAACTGCACCACCATCTTGGAGTGGTCGTTGCGGTAGCTGTCGGAGGGCTGCGCCATCTCGAATTCCCAGTCCCGCAACAAAATCGAGAAGATCGCCTTCAACTGCATGAGGGCGAACGCCTGGCCGACGCAGCGATGCCGTCCGGCGCCGAACGGGATCCAGGTCCAGCGGTTCACCAGATCCGCCTGATTGGGGTCGACATAGCGGCCGGGATCGAAGCGGTCGGGCTCGGGGAAGTCCTCCGCGATCCGGTTGGAGACCGCCGGTGTGGTCGCGACCAGATCGCCCGGTGCGATGCTGTGCCCGCACACCTCGAATTCGCCGCGCGCGACGCGCATCAAGATGATCAGCGGCGGATGCAGCCGCAGCGTCTCCTTCAATGTCGCCTCGAGCTGCGGAATCTGGCGCAGCGCATGGAAACTCACGTCCTGGCCGTCGGCGTAGAGCTCGTCGAGTTCGCCGACGACGCGGGCCAGCACCTCGGGATTGCGCAGCAGTTCGATGGTCGTCCAGGCCGCGGTACCGGAGGTAGTGTGGTGGCCGGCGAACATCATCGAGATGAAGATGCCGGTGATCTCGCTGGCGGAGAATCGCAACTCGCCCTGTTCGTCGCGGATCGAGACCAGCACGTCGAGCATGTCGCGATCCTCCTTGCCCTGCGGCGGATTCGCGATGCGGCCGTTCATGATCTCCTGGACCAGTTCCACCAGCTTCGCGCGGGCCTCGTCGCGGCGGCGGAAGCTCTCGATCGGCGCGTAGGGGTCGACGTAGCACAGCGCGTCGGTGCCGCGTTCGAGTTCGTGGTACAGGTGCGCGAACCGCTCGTCGAGTTCCTCGCGGAACTTCTTGCCGATCAGGCAGGCCGAGGAGGTGTAGATGGTCAGCTCGGCGAAGAACTCGAGCAGGTCGATTTCGCCCTCGTCGCCCCAGCCCTCGAGGATGCGGTGCACCTCGTGCGCGATGGTTTCGGCGTGCCCGCGCATGAAGTCGCCGCGCAGGGCCTGGTTGTGCAGCATTTCCTTGCGGCGCTCGGGGCTGGCGTCGAAGACCACGCCGTCACCGAAGATCGGCTTCATGAACGGGTAGGCGGCACCCTGGTCGAGATCTTCGTCGGCCGCGCGGAAGAAGAATTCGTTCGCCTCGGCGCCCGAGAGCAGGATGACGTCCTTGTCGGCCAGCCGGAACGAGCCCACATCGCCGCACTCGGACCGCACCCGCCGCATCAGCGCGATGGGATCGGTGCGGAACTCTTCGAGGTGGCCGTGCTCGTGTTCGCCCCCGGAGACCTGCCGCGGCTTGACCAACGTCATGAGAAATCCTTCCGCATTCCCGGATCCATCCGTGATGGACACGTGTCTGGACGGTACTACGGAAGGGTGGGCGAGGCAAGGTCCGGCACTGTTTCGGGCAGTGCCGGACCGATGTGCGGGACGGGATTCGGGTGCTGGTGCTCAGCGCAGGACCGGCGCCGAGCGCACGGTGCTGAGCTGCCGGATGATCGCGGCGGCGTGGTTGTCGAACCGCTCCCGGTCGATGGTGATATCGCCGATCAGATACGGGCGGTAGCAATAGGCGAGCGCGCCGAAGATGGCCATCGCGTTGAGCGTCGCGTCGGTTTCGTCGGGTGCCGGGGTGTCGGTGTCGTCGGCGGCGATCACCGACGCGATCGGCCCGGTGATCACCGCGACCAGTTCGCTGCCGCGCCGGGTCAGCGCCGGGGTGGCGATCGATTCGACGAACAGGATGCGCCCGCGCCGGGGGTCCTCGGTGAGAAAATCGGTGAACGCGCGCACCACGTGACCGAACAGCAGATCCCGGTCCTCGGGGGCGTCGGCCAGTGCGGCGAGCAGCCGATCCCGGCACTGTTCGACGGTGTTCTCGAGGACGGTGGTCGTCAAATCGTCGAGATTGGCGAAACTCTCGTAGAAATAACGTTCGGTGAGCCCGGCCTGTCGGCATACTCCGCGCATCGAGGTCTCGGCCGCGCCGACGCCGGCCATGAGCTCGTAACCGGCCTGCAGTAGCCGTTCACGACGTGCGGCGATGCGATCGGCCGGTTCGCGCCCACGCCAGGGGCGGCTGCCCGTTTTCGGAGTGTGCGGCGAATCGGCCATGGCCGTGATGCTACCGGGGGCCGCCGACGGGGCGATGAGTTGACATCGAGTGCTGTTGACATCCATTGATGTCAACATTACGGTCGGAGCATCGCTTCGACCACCCGCAAGGACGCGCCATGAACACCTCGGTCTACGACGACCAAGCCCACGCGATCAGGGCCCGCGATGTGCGATTCGATTTCGACTCCGTCCCCATGCACTACATTCCGGGCGAGGTCATGGCGACCCACATCATCAACGTGATGCACCTGGTTCTCCCGGAGGGGGAACGCGCGATGGCCGCGGCCCTGGCCGAGGCGCTGGCCTATATCGACGACGAGCGGCTGCGCGAAGAGGTTCAGGGTTTCATCGGCCAGGAGAATCAGCACGCCAGCTCGCACGCGCAGGCGCGCCGCCACCTGGAGTCGCTCGGACTCGACGTGGCCCCGATGGTGGAGACGGTGGCCTGGCTGGTCGATCGGATGCTCGGCGATCACGGCCTCACCGGCCGCGCCAAACACGAGTGGCTGTGCGAGCGGCTGGGCCTGTTCGCCGGGATGGAGCACTACACCGCCGTCATCGGCGAATGGCTGCTCACCAACGACGTGCTCGAGGCCAAGAACATGCATCCGGCGATGCTGGACCTGATTCGCTGGCACGGCGCGGAGGAGGTCGAACACCGCAGCGTGGTCTACGACGCGTACATGCACGTCGACGGCGGATATCTGCGCAAGGCCCGCACGGCCGTGCTGGCCAGCTCGTCGCTGCTGGTGCTGTTCGTGATCGCCGGCGGCTATCTGTTCGGCAAGGATCCCGACCCCCGCAAGGGACGGTTCTGGCCGTTGCAGTTCCTCAGCGCCTCCGCCCGCGGCGTGGTGCCGCGCATGTCGACCTTCCTGACCGAGATACCGCGCTATCTGCGGCCCGGATTCCATCCCTCCCAGCTCGGCAGTATGGACAACGCGCTGCGGTATCTCGCGCAGTCTCCGGCGGCGCGCGAGGGCCGGCGATGACGGCGGTGGCGTACCCGGTCGCCGCCGACCGGCCGGAGTATCGGCCGTCGCTGCCGCTGCGGGCGGTCGGCGCGGTGTTCGACCTGTATCGCCGCGGCGTCACCACGGAACCGCCGATCGAGGTGCTGTCGCGGCCGAATCCGGTGCGGCGCAGTGGTTTCGAGCGCGAGCTGATCGTGGCCCGGCGCGAGACGCAGGCCGCGGATGTGGTCGTGCTGACGCTGGTCGCTCCCTACGGCGAACGGTTGCCGAGCTGGGTTCCGGGTGCGCACATCGACGTGCTTCTGCCCTCCGGGCGCCAGCGGCAGTATTCGCTCAACGGTGACCCGGCCGATCGCGGGAGCTACCGCATCGCCGTACGCCATCTGCCCGAGGGCGGCGGTGGATCCGACGAGATCCATCGCGACGTGGCGGTGGGGGACCGGTTGCGCGTGCGCGGGCCGCGCAACGCCTTCGGTTATATCGACGCACCGCACTACGTCTTCGTGGCGGGCGGCATCGGCATCACCCCCTTGCTGCCGATGGTGGCCGACGCCGAACGGCGCGGAATCGATTGGCGGCTGATCTATCTCGGCCGCAGCCGGGCGACGATGCCGTTCCTCGACGAGCTGTCGGCCCATCGCGGCGGACGGCTCGAGGTCCGGCCCGACGACGAATTCGGTCTCGCCGACCTCGATCTGATTCTGGCCGACGTGCCGCGCGGCACCGCGATCTACGTCTGCGGTCCGCCACCGCTGATGGCCGCCGCGCTGGACACCGAGGCCGCCCACGAGCCGACCGTCTCGGTGCACACCGAACGTTTCTCGCCGCTGCCGGTGCAGCAGGGCCGGCCGTTCCGGATCCGGTTGCGGCGCAGCGGTCACACCGTGGACGTGGCGGCCGACGAGTCGGCCCTGGCGGCCATCGGCCGGGTCCTGCCCGACGTCGCCTATTCGTGCCGGCAGGGATTCTGCGGCACATGCGCGGTGAGCGTGCACGCCGGCGCCGTCGACCATCGCGATCGGCGGCTGAGCCCCGCCGAACGTGAGACCACCATGCTCACCTGCGTCTCGCGCGCGGCGGGCGACACTCTCGAACTCGACCTGTGAGCACGAGACCGGTTGTTTCGGGCAACGACGCCCGCACCGAAAGGAATTCGACGATGGCAGTATCCGAGAGCGCCCCCGCCGAACACACCCCGATCGCGGTGATCGGCGCCGGAGTCGCCGGAATCGGCCTCGCGGTGTCGTTGCGCGCGGCCGGATTCGAGGACTTCCTGATTCTCGAACGCGCCGATGATCTCGGTGGCACCTGGCAGGCCAACACCTATCCCGGCTGCGCCTGCGATGTCCCCTCACACCTCTACTCCTATTCCTTCGCGCCGAATCCGGACTGGTCGCGCACCTACGGACGCCAGCCTGAAATCCTGGGCTATCTGCGCGATGTCGCCGAGCGCCACGATGTGGTGCGGCATATGCGTTTCGGCACCGATGTGCTGCGCGCGCAGTGGGACGAATCGCGGCGGCGGTGGCTCGTGCGCACCGATCGGGGAGTGCTCAGCGCCGATGTGCTGATCTCGGCGGTCGGCCCGTTCAGCGAGGCGAAGATTCCGAATATGCCGGGGCGCGAGACCTTCCGCGGCACCCAGTTCCACTCGCTGCACTGGAACCACGAGCACGATCTGACCGGCGAGCGCGTCGCCGTGATCGGCACCGGTGCCTCGGCGGTGCAGTTCATTCCCGAGATCGCGCCGAAGGTGCAACGGCTCACGGTCTTCCAGCGCTCCGCGCCGTGGATCGTCTCGCGCCTGGATCGGTCCACCCTCGGCGTGGAGCGCGCACTGCTGCGCCGGATGCCGCTGCTCGGTACCGCGCTGCGGGGCGCCTACTACGCCGGTATCGAAAGCTTCGGGCTGGTCGGATTCGTCGACCGTCGCTTCCGCCATCCGTTCCAGGCGCTGTCGGGGATGCAACTTCGCCGCCAGGTCCGCGATCCGGCCCTGCGGCGAAAATTGACCCCGGACTACATGATCGGATGCAAGCGCGCGATCTTCTCCGACGCGTACTATCCGGCCCTCACGCGCGACAACGTCGACGTGGTGACGGAATCCATCGCCGAGATCCGCCCCGGATCGATCGTCACCACCGACGGTGCGGAACATCCGGTCGACACCATCGTCTGGGGCACCGGGTTCGGCGCGATACCGAAACTCTACGACCGGATCGAAGGCGTCGGCGGACTGACCGTGGCCGACCACTACCGTCGCCGGCCCAGCAGTTATCTGGGCGCGGCCATCGCGGGCTTCCCCAATATGTTCCTGACCCTCGGCCCGTTCGGCGCCGCGGGGAACCAGTCCGCGATCTTCATGATCGAATCGCAGATCACCTACATCGTCGACGCGCTGAAAACCCTGCGCGACAACGAGGTCGACCGCGTCGAGGTCCGGGCCTCGGTGCAGGACCGGTTCCTCGACGAGATGCGGCAGCGCAGTCGCGATACCGTGTGGCTGGGCGGCGGCTGCGACAGCTACTACACCACCGACAAGGGCGAGAACGCCGGACTGTATCCGAACTGGAGTTTCGAATACCGCCGCCGAGTCGCGAGTTTCGACGCGGACTCCTATCTACTGTCGCGCCACGTACCGGATCCGACCACCGCAGAGATGAGCAGTATCCGATGATCACAGGACCGTTCGATATGGTGCGCACGCTGCTGGCCCCGGTGCTCGGCGGGGGTGAGCGACTCGACGTGCGCGACAAGGTCGTGGTGATCACCGGCGGCGCCGCCGGCATCGGCTACGAGCTGGCCCGGCTGCTCTACGACCGCGGCGCCTACGTCGCGCTGTTCGACATCGACGCCGAGGCCGTGCGCGCGAGTGCGGCCGCACTCGGCATCCGGGCGGTCGCGATCACCGTCGACGTGGCCGACCGGGAGGGAGTACGGCTGGCGGTCGGACAGGTACGGGAGAACTTCGGGCGCATCGACGTGGTGGTGGCCAACGCCGGCGTCGTCCCGCGCCCGGCGACCGTGCGGCTGCTCGATCCCGAGGAATTCGACCGGGTGCTGGCGATCAACCTCACCGGCGCCTTCAACACCGTTCAGCCCGCGCTCGACGACGTCATCGCGGCGCACGGTCACGTCGTCGTGGTCTCCTCGTGTGCCGCGTTCGCCCCCGGAATGGGCGGTTCGCCGTACATGGTGAGCAAGGCCGGGGTGGAACAGCTCGGGCGCGCGCTGCGGGTGGAACTCGGCGGAACGGGCGCCTCGGCCGGAATCGCCTATTTCGGCGTGGTGGAGACGGCGATGACCCACGACACCCTGGACGAGGACGAGCTGGGCGCCGAATTCGGCGCGCTGCTGCCCTGGCCGCTGAATCAGCGCATCACCGCCCGGCGGGCCGCCGAGGTGATCGCCGGTGCCATCGAACGCCGGTCCGCGCGCACCGTGGCGCCCGCGGGGTGGGAGCCGTACGCGCTGCTGCGGGGCGCGGTGAACGTGGCCCTCGATCACAAGCTGAGCGTCGACGAGCGGGTGCGCTCGCTGACGCAGCGGCTCGAACAGCGCATCCTCGCAGATCGCGGCCGGTAACCGGATTCGCAAATCTGAGAGATTTCAAAGGATCGGCACAGATTCCGATCAGGACCGATCGGCACCATGGATCCCGAGGACCCACTCGGCGAGATGAGGTGTGCGATGGTCGATATCGAGATCACGGGTACGACGGTCACCGTCCATGTCCGTGGCACCCACCGGTTGCTCTCGCTGTGCGAACGGGTGCGCTTCGATCTGTCCCACGTCGTGGCCGTCGCGCCCGCGGAGGTGGATCTGCGGCCGCCGTGGATGCGCGCGCCCGGCACCTTCTTCCCGGGCGTGATCGCGGCCGGCGTCTTCCGCGGCAAAGGCCGCAAGGAGTTCTGGGATACCCGCTTCGACGGTCGTGGGGTGCGGATCGAACTGACCGGCACCGAATTCAGCCGGATCGTCGTCGATGTGGAGGAGCCGGACGAGGTGCGCCGGATACTGGCGCGCGCCGCCGCTGCCTGAGCCCCCGCCCGCGAACCCCGAACGGGGTGAATCTCGCTGCCTCACAGCCCATTGCGACACGCCGAATCGGCGTGCCGCGCGCGACACGCCGAATAAGTCTGGCATTGGGGCTAATCCGCAGTTTCGCAGATGGCGGTTCATCGACTATGAATGGCATGTGCCGTTCCCACTTCGTGAACACTTGCCGGCCACCGTATCTCACCGGGCGGTGGTCTAGTTGACCGTCGAACACCCCGGAGAAGATGAGGTCAGGCAGCTCGCGCGACGGGTCGAGAAGGCCCGCGGGCGGCTTGCGTACCAGTTCGATCCGGCGCTGACCGAGGCCCTCTCCGAGAACGAGCTGCAGGCCGAACGTGAACTCGCGGAGAAGATCCGCGAGCAGGAACGCGAACAGCGCTGGAAAAATGTACAGGCGGCGGCATCGACGTCCGACCGCGCCAGGCAGACCTCCGAAGCGATCGCGAAGGCCGATATGCGAGATCTGTTGATGGCCCGCAAGGCAATTGCGGCGCAGAGACGAGAATCCAGCCCGCACGCCAAGGTGGCGTCGCTGTATCGGCATCGCGCCTGGTCGATGCGCGCGCTCGCGGGTGTGGTCATCGCCGGCATGCTGTGGTCGGCGGTCAACGTGCAGCACAACATCGCCCCCGGTGGCGCCAGCGATCCGCTGTACTGGTTCAGCTACCTGCTCGAAGGCATGATCAGCGTCTGCCTGGTCATCATCATGATCGGCACCAACAAGGTCGCCGAATGGGGCATCCTGCAGAGCCGCCGTCAGGTCGCGCTCGCCGAACTGGCCCTGCTGGCGCTGACCGTCGGCCTCAACACCTACCCGTACCTGCGCAGCGGCGACTGGTACAACGTCGGCGTGCACGCCGTGGCGCCGGTGATGATCGGTGTGGCGCTGCTGGTCCACGACGCGGCCAGCCAGCGCTACGGCCAGGCCATCACCCAGGCCACCGATCAGATCCGCGATCTGCCCGACCCGGCCGAACAGATCCGCCGCAGCATGCCGACCTTCGTCAGCTTCATCCGGCAGTCCGCGCCCGACACCCGCCCGGCCCCGATGGCCGCGCTGCCGGGCGCCGGCGACACCACCACCGAGGCGCCGGCCACCGAATCCGCGCGCACGGTGGAGACGGTCGATCCGATCGTCGAGCCGGACATCTGGACCCCGAAGAAGTCCTCGAGTCGCCGGTCCGATACCGATGCGGCGGATTCGGTCGCCGACGGCAAGGCGAGCAAGTCCCCGAAATCCGATGCCGCCGACGACGACTCGGATCCGCTGAGCGCCTACGACACCGGCCAGTTCCGCATCGCGGACAGCCTCGAGCAGGAACTCGAACAGATCCGTGCCGAGCGGAAGGCGGCACGCGCCGCGAAGCAGCGCGCGGGCTCCAACGGCTCGATCATCGACTGATCCATACCCCGGTACGTCCCCTCGTACCGTCTGCACAACAGCCCGGCGCGACCAGCGCCGGGCTGTTGTCGTTCCCGACCGGCGTGGCATAGGTCACAATCGGCCGCCTCCGACTACAGTGCCTGCGGTCAGCGCAATCATCGCCGGCGTTTTCGGGTTTCGTGTGGAAGTTCGAGGAGGCGTGGTTTTGCTCGTCCGTGGTTCCGGATGCCGATGAGTATCCGCAAGCAGGCACTCGGGTTCGGCGCATTCGCCATCGTCTCGATTCTGGTCACGGTGGTGATCTGGAATACGTTGGCGCGCACGGTGAACGGCCCGACCGACCGTTATTCGGCGATCTTCAGCGATGTGCTCGGGCTGCGGCCCAACGACGACGTGCGCATCGCCGGTGTGCGGGTCGGCAAGGTCACCGCGATCGGCTTCGACGTCAACCCCCAGACCAACAAGCATCTGGCGAAGGTGACCTTCGAGGTGCAGCGCGATCAGCACCTCTACAGCGACACCAAGGCGCTGGTCCGCTATCAGAACCTGATCGGTCAGCGGTATCTCGCGCTGGCGCCCGGTACCGCGCCGGATTCGCGCCTCCTCGCGCCCGGCGGGCGGATTCCGCTGGAACGCACCGAGCCCTCCTTCGATATCTCGGCGTTCCTCAACGGTTTTCAGCCGCTGTTCGAGAATCTGCTCCCGGAGCAGGTGAACGACCTGTCGACGACGTTGATCCAGGCGCTGCAGGGCGACGGGGTGTCGTTGTCCACCTTCATCACCCAGGCCGCCGCGCTGGCCACCGACTTCGAGCGGCGCGACGCGATCCTGAAAGACATCATCACGAACCTGTCCGGAGTGATGTCGGGCCTGGCCCGGCGCAGCGACGAACTGGAAACCCTGATCACCCAGACCCGCGCGCTGATCAGCGGCCTCTACGAACAGGGGCAGTCGCTGCTGGCCTCGACGGAGCAGATCGCCGGTGCCAGTGACAGTTTGGTGGCGATGGTCGCGCAGGTGCAGCCGAAGCTGGCCCCCGCGCAGAACTCCACCCGGGACGCGCTGACGCTGCTGATCGGCAACGGCGCGAAACTGGATCAGGCCGCGATCGATCTGCCCGGAATCCTGTCCGATGTCGGCAAGTTCTCCGGGGACGGGACCTACGCCGCCGCGTATCTGTGCTCCCTCGACATCTCGCTGTACGGCATCCTGTTTCCGCGTGGATTGTTTTCGCAGATCGGCGGGCACAACCAGTCGGCGGTCTGCCGCCCTTGACCCCATGACGGCAACGGGCCCGGCTCCGAAGTAGGAGCCGGGCCCGTCGTTCGTGCGCTCAGGCGCGACTGCGGATCGCCTTGTAGATGACCAGAATGATCACGGCACCGATGATCGCGCCGAGGAAAGTGTGCTGAACGGGCGGGTGGACGCTGAACTTGTGCGGGGCGAAGACCAGACTGCCCAGGGTCCCGCCGACGTAACCGCCGACGATGCCCAGCACGATGGTCAGAATCCAGCCGAAGTTCTCCTTACCGGGAACCAGGAGGCGAGCGATCGCACCGGCGATGAGGCCGATGATGATCATCGTGATGATACCCATGGTGAATCTCCTTGCGGGCAACCTGTAGGGGACCCGACGGTAGCAGGGGAAAGGGCCTGTTCGCAGGCACACGACGTCGCCCCAGGCGAATTCGCGCCCGGGGCGAAGGGGTGTGCCCGGCCGATTACAGGTCGACGGGAGTCTTCTTGGCCACGCTGCGTACCTCGACGGCGTAGATCATCTCCATCACGCCCATGAAGATCAGCCACCAGCCGACGACCAGTGCCAGCACGGTGATCGAGTGGATGGGCCAGACCACCAGTGCGATACCACCGATCAACAACAGGATGCCGAAGAAGATCGACCAGCCGCGACCCGGAACCCCTTGCGGCGTCTCGGCTCCCGCGACCATGGCGGCGATCCCGCGGAACAGCCAGCTGATGCCGATCCACAGGCCCAGCAGCACCAGGGAGTTGCCGATGCTGCGGAAGGCGAAGAAGGCGAGGATGAACGACAGGATGCCGCTGATGAGGGTCAGCACCCGGTAGCCGGTGCTGACGTGCGGGCCGAAGGCGGCGACCAACTGCAGAATTCCGGAGATCAGCAGATATACGCCGAACAGAATGCCGGCCACGGCGAGCGTCGGACCGGGCCAGACGAGCACGATAATCCCGACGATCACCGACAGCAGGCCGATGACCAGCAATGATTGCCATGCGCCACGGGCCAATTGGTGCAATGGCCCCACGTAAACTCCCTCTTTGCTGGTTGTCATGTGGGCAGGATAAGTCCAGTGGACTCGATAGCGGGCAATTAACCAGTATCGAACGAGTTACGTTGTGCGTGGGTGTGACCGCACGTGGGTGGGTGGTACCATATATGGCATGAACAAGACGACCGTGTACCTTCCCGAGGACTTGGAAATGCGTCTCGACGCCGAGTCCGCGGCTACCGGCGTCAGCAAGGCGGAGTTGATCCGGACCGCCATCCGGCAACTTCTGGAAGCGTCCGGCCCCCCGAAAAGGCGTGCGCTGCCGGTCTTTCGGAGCGGGCGGGTCCGTGATGCGGACTCCATGGATGACGACATTCATGCCCACATCAAGGAGCGAGCGGCCCGGCGGTGATCATCGTCGCGGATACTTCGGCGCTGTTCGCCGGATTCGATGCCGACCAGCCCGAACAGTCGCGCATCGCCGAGATATTGGACAAAGAGGTGTTGGCAATCTCTCCGCTGGTGATCACCGAGCTGGACCATTTGGTCCACCGAGATCTGGGCTTCTCCGCGGCGATGCAGGTTGTAGACGCGTTGGCGGATCGCATGACGGAAGGGCAATACCGGCTGGCGGAGTTGAAGCCTGCCGATGTCGTTGCGGCCCAGTCCGTCCGGCGAAAATACGAGGGTTTGCGGCTCGATTTGGCCGACGGGGTCGGTGTCGTTCTGGCGGACAGGTACAAGACCGATCTGATCCTCACGCTGGACCAGCGGGATTTCCGTGCCATCGAGCCGCTGTCACCCGGTATGCGGTCCTTCCGAATCCTTCCGTTCGATATGTGAGGCCACCAGCCGGACTCCGTGGTCGGGCTCGCCGACTCCGGAGCGACCGGCATCTGCACACCCTGAGCGGGCCGCAGGCGCGTGCCGCCCTGCTCGGCGCGGGGGTCGACGAGGTGATGGCCGACGCGATCATGGCGCTACGGGCCACCGCGCTCGATTCGTTCACCTCGGTGATCCATCCGGACGTGGAGCAGATCACCGGCCGCCCCGCCCGCACCTTCCGGGAATGGGCCCGCGACCATCGCGCCGAATTCGAATAGGCAACGGCCGCAACGGTTTCACGCCGGCCGCACCGGTCGTCGGCGGTCGGCGCGACGGCGATGGATAGGCTGGGTGCGGGTATCGACACCTGTCCACCGCTGCGCAGAATCGAGGCGTCATGGAACTGAGTCTGCACTACTGGAACTTCTCGACTCCCGCCGATCCGGCGCGCACCGCCGGTGCCATCGCGGAGACCGCGCGGATCGCCGAGGAGGGCGGTTTCACCGAATTCACGGTGATGGATCACTACTTCCAGATGGAACACACCGGCGTGGCCGAGGAGCCGATGCTCGAGGCCTACACGACGCTGGGATACGTCGCCGCGCTGACCGAGCGGATGCGCCTGGCCGTGCTGGTGACCGGTGTGATGTACCGGTATCCCGGTCTGCTCGCCAAGATCGTCACCACGCTGGACGTGCTGTCGGGCGGGCGTGCGCAACTCGGTATCGGCGCCTCCTGGTACGAGCGGGAGCAGCGCGGGCTGGGTGTGCCGCTGGTGCCGATGGGGGAGCGCTTCGAACGACTCGAGGAGACGCTGCAGATCTGCCTGCAGATGTGGAGCGACGACAACGGCCCGTACCGGGGCGCCCACTACCGGTTGGACGAAACACTGTGTGTACCGGCGCCGTTGAGCCGTCCGCGGCCGCCGATCCTGATCGGTGGTGGCGGAGAGAAGAAGACCCTGCTGCTGGTCGCCCGCTACGCCGAGGCGTGCAATCTGTTCGCCTCCTCGCCCGAGGATGTCACGCACAAACTCGACGTGCTGCGCGCGCACTGCGCGGCGGAGGGGCGCGATTACGACGCGATCCGCAAGACCGCCACCTACATCGGCCCGGTCGTGAACGATCCCGACGCCTTCGTCGCCGACGCCGAACGCTATGCGGCACTGGGGATCACACAATTCGACATCATGCCCGACCGGGATCCGGTCGAATACGCCGAACGCGCGGCGGAGTTGGTGCCGCGGCTGCGTTCACTCTGATGCGTTCACCCCGATGCGCGGCCGTACTCGCCGAACGCCGGTTCCAGCAGATCGAAGATCCGATCGGCCTCGGCGGTGACGGTGGCCGCGACGTGGTGACGCGAGGCGCCGGACAGTTGTAGCTGCTGAATCCGCTGGAACAGCAGTCGGCAGGCCGCCGCGAACTGGGCGGCGGCCGCCCGGCGCAGCAGGTCGTCACCGGGCAGCACCTCGGCCAAGGCCTGTTCGCGCAGCTCGTGGAGTTCGCGCACCCGCGCGGTGAGTGTCGGGCTGTCGGCGAGCATGCGGCTGAACTCCGGCCCTGAGAAGCCCTGGTCGGCGGCGTAATCCTGGGCCGCGGTCCGGAACCGGCGTCGTAGCGCGGCGAGGGCCGATTCGTTCGCGGCGCGGGCGGTCACCGCCGCGGCGAGGGCGCCGACGAACTGCTCGTGATGGTCCAGTGCCAGATCCTCCTTGCGCGGGAAATAGTTGGTCACGGTTTTCTTCGCCACCCGTGCGGCCTCGGCGATCTCGGCGATCGTGGTCGCCTCGAATCCGCGCTCGATGAACAGCCTGGTCGCGGTGTCGGAGATCTCCTGGCGGGTCTGCTGCTTCTTGGTCTCCCGCAGTCCCGGGGATGCGCTGGTCACGGAAGAAGATTACCACCAACATAAAAATCGCCTTGACGTACGTTGAGGTGGCTGTCTAATTTTACGTCGGTCGTAAGTATTTGATCGGGTTGCCTGGCAACAGCTGCCGAGTCATCCGGGTTTCCGTACGCGGCGGCATGCCGCCCAGGTCGAAAGGCGCTGTCAGTGCGCGCAATTCAGTTCACACCCGCCGCGGATCGCATAGCCGGCGCCCGGATCGTGGAGATCGCGCGTCCCGTGCCCGCTCCCGGGCAATTGCTGGTCCGCACCGAGTTGACCGGGGTGAGTATCGGCCTGGTGCGGATGCTGCGGGCCGATGCCACGGCGAATCCCGGCGGGGAGATGGTCGGAACGGTGGTCGCGGTGGGTTCCGGCCTCGAAGAATCCTGGATCGGCACCCGGGTGGGCGGGGTGGTGTTCGCCTCGGTGTATGCCGAATACGTCTGTGCCACACCGGCGATGGTCACCGAGGTCCCGGCCGGTGTGCCGGCGGCCGACGCCCTGGCCGTGGTGCGTGGTGGCCTGGTCGCGATGGGCGTGGTGCGCGCCGCGAAATCCGTTGCGGGCAGCTCGGTTCTGATCACCGCCGCCGCCTCCGGAGCCGGCCATCTGGCGCTGCAGCTCGCCCGGGCGGCCGGAGCGACCCGGGTGGTCGCCGCGGTCGGATCGGCCGACAAGGCCGATTTCGCGCGGGAGTGCGGCGCCGATGCCGCGGTGACCTACGACCGTCCGTGGTCCGAGACCTTCGATATCGTGCTCGACGGTGTCGGCGGTGACGTGGTGCAGCGCGGGGTGGACAGCCTGGGACCACACGGCACGCTGGTCGCCTTCAGTGCCGGCGGCGGCGCGGTCGACACCTCCACGTTGCTGGGTGAACTCAAAACGGTCACCGGTTTTTCGATGGGATTGCTGTCGCGGACCGAGCCCGAACTCATCGAGCGGTATCGCGCGGAATTGTGGAAGCTGTTGGCGCAGAACGAGTTACGGCCACACGTGGAGGTGCGTGACTGGACCGAACTGGATGTGGTCGTCGATCTGATCGCCGCCCGCCGCACCGTGGGGCGGATGGCGATCAGCACCGGACCCGGCGTGTGACGAGCACGCTCGCGCTCACAACACCGCCTGGGTCTGGGTGACCTTGCCGACGAGTTTGCCGGCGTCGTCGTGGATTTCGGTTTCCACCACGATGAAACTGCGCCCCGCGTGCAGCGGCGTCGACGAGGCCACCGCGTAACCGGACCGTACCGCCCGCAGGAAGTTCGTCTTCGACTCCACGGTCGTGGTGCCCTGTTTGCCCTCCGGCAGATTCAGGTACGCGCATACCGCGCCGGTGGCGTCGGCCAGCGACATCAGCACCCCGCCGTGCAGGACACCGCCGAGCGTGCACAGGCTCTCGTCCCAGGCGAGCCGGCTGCGCACCAGCTTCGGCCCGTGCTCGAGCACCTCGACGCCCAGTTTCTCGGTGAACGGCATGGTGCTGTGGAACAGCCGGGTTCCTTCGGTATCGATCATGATGTCGAGCTTGCCCGGACGCGTGCGCGAGGTCCATTACCTTCGGGGTAACGATCGCGGGCGGGGCGCATCGGCCACCAGTTCAGCGGGCCCATCAATCGCACCAGCGCCGGCACCAGCAGCATTCGCACCAGCGTGGCGTCGATGATCAGCGCCAGGATCATGCCGAGGCCGAGGAATCGCATCGGGGTCAGCGGGGACAGCGTGAAGGCGCCGGTGATGAACACCAGAAGCGTTGCGGCCGAGGTGATCACGCGGGCGGTGCGGACCGTGCCGGTGCGGATCGCGGACACGGTGTCGCAACCGGCGTGGCGGGCCTCGACCATGCGCGAGAGCAGGAAGACCTCGTAGTCGGTGGAGAGCCCGAAGACGACGGCGATGATCAGCACCATCATCCCCGCCGAGAGCGGTCCCACGCTCACGTGCAGCAGATCGGCCAGATTGCCCCGGCAGAAGATCCAGGTCAGGATGCCGAAGGTCGCCGCGAGGCTGAGGAAGGCCAGCAGTACCGCCTTGACCGGCAGCACCGCCGAGCGGAACGCCGCGCCGAGCAGGATCAGCGTGGCGAGCACCATCACCGCGATCATCAGCGGCATCCGGGAGGTGATGGCCGCGACGCTGTCCACGGTGGCCGCGGTGTCGCCCCCGACCTGGATCTTCACACCATCGGGTGGGTCGAATTCCCGTATGCGCGTCACGGTTTCGGCAGCGCCGGGGGAGCGGTCGGGGTCGTCCAGCGCCGCGTGCAGTACGACCGCGTCGTCCACCGTGGCGAGTCGCTGCACGTCGTGCACACCCGGGATCGTGCCGAGCGCGCGGATCGCGGCGGCGGTGGGCCGGGAGTCGGGTGGTGCGCCGTCACCGCGCAGCAGAACCGTCGCGCCGCTGCCGGCCTCCGGGAAACGGGTGGCGAGTTCGTCGACGCCCGCGCGCACGGCATTGCCCGCCGGAAGCGCCGTGTGGTCGACATCGCCGAGCCGGACGCCCAGCACCGGTGTGGCCAGCACGAGCAGCAGCCCGCCTACGGTGACGGCCACGAGACCGGGCCGGCGCACCACCGCGTCGACCACCCGGCCCCACCATCGCTCGGCGCGCCGCTGTCCGCGGTCGAAGGCGTCGCGGCGCCAACTCCAGGCGCCGACGCGGTGACCGAGCAGCGCGAGCGCGGCCGGCAGGACGGTCAGCGACAGCCCCGCGGCCAGCAGCACCGCCGCGATGGCCCCGAAGCCCAGCGACCGCAAAACGGCCTGCGGGAAGACGAGCGTTCCGGCGAAGGCGCAGGCCAGCAGCAGCGCAGAGAATCCGACGGTGCGACCGGCGGTGGCCAGGGTGCGGGTCACCGCCTCGGAGACCGCGGCCCCCGCGGCGAGTTCCTCCCGGAATCGGGTGACCACGAACAACCCGTAGTCGATGGCCAGGCCCAGCCCCAGCAGCGAGGCCACGTTCACGGCGAACACACTCACCTCGGTGGCATGTGCGATCGTTCCGACCGCACCCAGTGAGCCCACGACGGCGAGCACACCCACCAGCAGCGGCAGGCCGGCGGCGACCACCCCGCCGAATACCAGCACCAGAATCGCCGCGGTGATCGGCAGCGAGATGGATTCGGCGAGAACCAGATCGTGCCGGGACTGGCGGTCGATCTCGTCGGCGAGTGCGCTGTAGCCGGTGAAGCGCACCGAGACGCCGGGAACGGTCAGCGCCGCGGCGATGTCGTGGTAGGCGGCGATGCGCTGATTGTCGTCGCCGGCGGCGAACACCACGGCCAGCCCCTGCCGGCCGTCCGCCGACCGCAGGAAGCCCTGGCGCGGTGGGGCGTTGTTCCAATAGGTCTGCACCGGCTGGGCCAGCAGTGCCGGATCGATGTGGTCCACCGCCTGCTGGACGCGCGGGCCGAGTGCGGTGAGGTCCTGTCCGTCGGGCGCGGTGTAGATCGCGATCACATCGGGGTTCTGCCGGCCCAGATGCGCGGTGACCACCCGGTCGACGAGCGCGGATTCGCTGCCCGGATCGGCGAATCCGGCCGCGCTCACTCGCTGCTGGACGTCGGCGCCGAACAGTCCGCATACGATCGCGACACCGATGGCCGCCAGTAGTACCAGTGTCGGGCGGGTACCGACGAGCCGCGCCCAGCGTGTCATGCGAGTACCGAATCCGGCTGCGGTAGTTCGCTTTCCAAGGTATCCGCGATGCGGTCCAGCAGCGCTTCGAGCCGATCCTCGATACCGTGGCCGTTGCGCGCGGAGACCGTCAGCTCGGTGCGGCCGCCGGCCTCGACCATCGCGAACAGCAGCGGCATCGCGACGCTGTGCTGCGGCAGCACCCGCACCGACGTGGGCGACCAGCCGGGCACCGCCAGTTCGCCGAGATCGAAGCGGCCCATGTGCGAGACCGTCGCCGAGGCGAGGTTGCGTCCGAAGCGGGCGCCGAGCGCGTTGGTGGTGCGCAGAATGATGCGGCCGACTGCATGTGGAGCGTTGGCGATCGCGCTGGCGGCCAGCTGGTTGAGTTCCGTGCGTTCCCGCAGACCCGCGCGCATGTGTTCGCGCACCTGCCGCCAATCCTGGCCGGGACGGATGTCGAGGAACAGCGGCAACGCCAGATTCGCCGTCGACCGCAGCTGTGGGTCGTGGCGGCGCAGATCGACCGGCACCATGATCCGCTGCGTAGTGCCCGCGGCATCGGCCAGCAGTGCCGACACCCGCGCCACCGCACCGGGACCGGTGGCCGCGATACTGCGGTGCCGCAGCAGATGCCGGGGGCTGCCCACCTCCTGACGGCCGTGGCCGACCGCCGCGCGGAAGCGGGGAATCATCGCGGTGGGACGTCCGGGTGCGCCGAGGCGCCGCACCAGTTCCCGGTCGGCGACCGGGTCGCGAAGTTCCTCCGGCTGTTCACCGCGTAGCGCGGCGAGGACGTTGCGGGTCCACAGCACCATGCCCATCCCGTCCATGACGCCGTGGAACACCCGGAAGATCACGGTGACCGGGTCGCCGGTCAGCAGCAGCACCTCACAGGTGGTCTCCGGGGTCGGGCCGATCGCCGACGCGAGGACCGGATCCGCCTCGAGGCGGGCGTAGTTCACGACGTGACCGGGAAGCTCGCGCACGGCGGGCGGCACGCCGGTGTCCACCCAGTATGTGCCCTCGCGCCGCAGCCGCGCGCCCGGGCAGGCGGCGGCCGCGACCGCGACAGCCCGGCGCAACCGCTCCGCGTCGAGGGTTCCGGTTCCCGGAATCGCCAGTTGCATCAGAAACGGCGGCGCCATATCCCGCATGGGAAAATACATGCGCTCGGTGGGCGAGATCCGCCGCCGGAAGACGGTACTCAT
This sequence comes from Nocardia sp. BSTN01, assembly GCF_015354405.1. Taxonomy (GTDB): domain Bacteria; phylum Actinomycetota; class Actinomycetes; order Mycobacteriales; family Mycobacteriaceae; genus Nocardia. Next base: position 61,208 of record NZ_JADKYP010000031.1, read on the forward strand.
GATCGGCTCCTGACTGTGCGTTACCGCAGATCGCGGGTGAGTTGCTCGATGCCGCCCTCGGATTCGAGCCACGACAGGAACCCGGCCAGGCCCTGTTCGCGGTCGACGATCGGCGCGTAACCGAAATCCCGTGCCGCCGCGCCGGTGTCGTAGGTCGCGGTGCGGGTCAGCAACGCGACCACATAGCGCGACAGCGGTGGCGACCAGCGCCGCGCGATCGCCGGTACGCGCCAGACGGTTTCGAGCACCGAGACGGCGACCGCCAGCACCCGCGGATCGGGCCGCCGGCTGGGCGCCGGGTAGCCGAGCCCGCACGCCACCTCGGCGAGGAAGGCCCACACGTCGGTCTGCTCCGCGTCGGCGACGAAATAGGCCTTGCCACCGACCCGGTCGGTGCCGGCGGCGCCCAGGCAGGCGTGCACGATGTTGTCGACATGGCACAGCGACGCCCGGACCGAGCGGCCGAACGACAGATCGGGCAGGCGCCCCTGCGCGGTCCGTCCCAGCAGGCGCACGATCGGCCCGGAGCGGTCGCCGGCTCCCCAGATCGCGCGCGGCCGCAGCGCGCAGGTGGTGAAACCCGCGGTGTCGGCGGCCAAGACGGCGCGCTCGGCGGCGGCCTTGGTCTCGGAGTAGAAGTTCAGATAGTGGCGCGGATACGGCACCGATTCGTCGATGTCGATCTGATCGCCGCCGTCGCGATCCATCAGCGCGCTCGGACTCGAGATGAACACGAAACGCGTCGCTCCCGCGGCGCGGGCCGCGCGCAGCAGGACTTCGGTGGCGCGCAGGTTCTCGGCGCGAAACTGCGCGCGGGTGCCGCGCTCGTCGACGCGGGCGGCGCTGTGGAACACGACATCGACTCCGGCGCAGGCACTTTCGAGCGAGCTTTCATCGGTGAGGTCGCCGAAGGCGACCCGCACACCGTCGAGATCGGGCAGATCACCGAGGTTGCTGGTGCGCCGCGCGAGCACGGTCACCTCGTGGCCGCCCTCGCGTACCAGGCGGCGGACCAGCGCGCCGCCGAGAAATCCGGATGCGCCCGTGACGAGCGCCTTCACCGTTGCTTCTCCTCGAAAGACGCCGTGCTACCGGCTGTTTCGGTACGCCACCAGGTGAGACCGAACAGCTGCGTCATGACGGCGGTGTACAGGCGGGACCGGCCGCTGCCTCGTGCGGCGCGCAACGCGACCGGAATCTGGGCGGCGTGCACACCGATGCTGAGCATCGCGTCGATCCACCACAGGGCTCGCAGCCAGCGGCGGCCGGAGTGCCGGATTGCCGGACCGGCCAGCAGAAACAACCAACCGGCAATCGGAATACTGCGTAGTGCGACAACTTTCACCGTCGCACCGCCTTCGCGGTCTGCCGGGCCGCCCATACCGCGAGCTGTTCGCGCCCGATCTTGGCGTTGTGCCGGATGTCGACCGGGAAGTTCGGATGGAACAGGAACTCCGAGATCTTCGTGGTGAGCTCGAATTCCGCGCCACGCGCACGCAGCGCGGCGGTCACGTCGTCACGATCGGCGCCCGCGCCCAGTTCCACACACAGCACGGGGCGCTGGGCTCCGGCCGGGCCCACCCCGACCAGCGCCGTGCGCGCCACACCGGCGACGGCGTTGAAGATCTGTTCGACCTGGACCGTGAACATCGGCCCGTCGGCGGTGCGTACCCGCTGAGATTTGCGCCCGCAGAACCAGATTCGTCCCTGATCGTCGATCCGTGCCAGGTCGCCGGTGCGATGCCAGACGGTCTCGCCGTCGATGATCTTGCCCGTCGCGTTCGCCGCGGCGGGCCAGTAATAGCGGGTGCTCACATTCGGCCCCGCCACCACCAGTTCGCCGATGCCGCCGGTGGTCGCCACGTCGTTCTCCCGGGCCTGGGCGTCCGCCCAGGTAGGCAGCGGGTCGTCGGTGATCGCCACGACGCGCGCCCGCACCCGGTCGGCGGGGCGGCCGATGCAGGTGCCCGCGCCGGCGCGGGCGCGTTCGGACAGGCCGTCCAGCAGTTCACGCGATTCGATCGTCGACATCGGCAGCGCCTCGGTGGACCCGTATCCGGCGTAGACCAGCACATCCTCGTCGAGCACCGCGCGCAGGCCGGCGATACACCAGTCCGGGACCGGTGCGCCCCCGGAGTAGATACTGCGCAGCGTCGGTAGCCGGGTGCCGGTCTGTTCCAGGTGGCGCAGCAGCGGGATGAGCGCCGCGGGAGAGGCGAACATGGTGCGTACCCCGAATCTGCCGATGGCGTCGGCCACGTGCGCCGGATCGGTCGAACCCACCTTGCTGGGGATCAGCGGCGGCAGGACGCACTGGGAGCCGAGCAGCAGATCCAGGATGCCGACCAGCGGCAGCGTGATCAGCGAGGTCTGCGGCGGTACGTGGCCGCGCGCGGCGTGGACCTGCTCGACCATGGCCGACAGATTGCCGTGGGTCATCTCCACGGCCTTGGCGGGTCCGGTGCTCCCGGTGGTGAAGGCGATCATCAGCGGGTCGTCGTCGGGCGCCGGAGTGCGCTCCGGCGCCGTGCCGGACGGGCGGCGGCCCCAGCTGTCGAAGGTCGCTCCGCCCCAGAACCAGCGCCGCCCGACCGTGACCGCGACCCGCACCCCGCGGAAGTAGCGGCGGAACAGCACTCGCGCCGCATGCGCCTGCGGAATGCCGATGAACGCCTCGGCGTCGGCCGCCCGCAGGCACCGCAGCATCCGGCGCAGGCCCATGCCCGGATCGATGACCACCGGCACGGCACCGATCTTCAACAGGCCCAGCATGATCGCGTACAGCTCCGGCCCGGGCAGCACCAGCACGATGGTGCGGGTTCCGCTGCCCACGCCCGCGGCGGTGAGCCGCTCACCGACCGCGTCGGACCAGCGATCCAGGTCGGCGTAACTCAGCCGCCGATAGTGCGGCGTGGGCGTGGGTCCGGCGTCGGCGAAATACACCGCGGTGCGGTCCGGTTCGGCGGCGGCGACCACGCGGAACCGGTCGACCGCGCGCCAGTAGGTACCGCTCACGCCGCCGCACCGGCGGCGACCGGCAGGCGGTACACCGCGGCCGCCGCCGACGGTCCCGCGCCCGCCGCGACGAACAGCACGGTGTCGAAGCCGACGAGCGAATCTTCTTCCACCGCACGGTGATAGGCCAGCGGCAGCGAGGCGGTGTGCGGATCGCCGGCGGACAGATCGGGGGTGCGGACCGCGCTCATACCGAGGGTGTCCGCCAGCAACCGCGGGAACTTCGGGGTGGGCGTGGACGCGATGAGAACCGTTGCGGCGGGATCGATGTCGTCGGCGTCCAGGGCGCGCCGACCGGCGTCGGCCGCGATCTCGAGCAGCCGATCCTCGAATCCGGGTTCGCGTTCCACCGTCATCAGTCGGCGTCCGGCCGTACCCATCGTGGTGACGTCGACATACGACTGCACCGCGGGGGAGCCCGAACCCGCGACGGTGTGCACGCGGCCGAAGCCGACCGGCTCGTCGGTGTGCTCGAGCAGCAGCGCGGCACCGGCGGTGGCATAGGGGAATTCGTCGTCGGCGGCCGATCGGGCCAGCGACGGATGGGTGTCTCCGGAGACGATCAGGACATGGCCGGACCCGGCGGTCTCGAGAATCGACTGGGCGACCTGGACCGCGTTGAGCACACCGGTGGCGCCGTTCATCAGGTCGAAGGAGAACGAGCGCGGATCGCCGAACCGGTAGTCCAGTCCGATCCCCGCCTCCTTCTGGATCAGCGCCGACACCGCCGGTTCCACGGTGTTGGAGTCGCGGAAGATGCCCGCGTTGATGAGCACGCCGACCTGCTCCGGCGCCACACCGGCGCGTTCGAGGCTCCGGCGCGCGGCCCGGCCACTGTGTTCGACGATGCTGAACGTGTCGCCCTCGCGACTGATTCCGGTGGATGTGATGGCAACGCCCATGACCAGTACCTCAGACCTTCAGAGACGAAATCGTGGTGGACAGGAAGCCGCCGACCACACCGGAGGCGGCCGGAACCATCAGCAGTTTCGAGCCGGCCGGGATCTCTCCGCGGCTCAGATGGTCGTGCAGCACGATGAAATGCGAAGTGCTGGAAGTGTTCCCGTATTCGGTCAGCACATTGAGGTCGGGCGGCATCGGTGCGCCGAATTCCCGTTCGGCGATGGCGTTCATGTACGGGATCGCCGCCGCGCCGAACTGATGGTGGATGACGAAGTCGAAGTTCTCCTCGGCGAATGTGGTGCCGCGCTTGTCGTAGAACATGCGCTGGGTGTCGGTCCACAGCAGGAAACGCGCTTCGTTGTGCATCTTGCGGTTGTCGGTGTAGAGCGCGACGCCCTGGCTTTTGTCACTGGGCATGCCCAGGCACAGGTGGGAGAACTCCGAGGCGGTGACCAGTTCGATGTAGTCGATGCGGTCGGCCTCGTCGACGGAGCGGTCGAGCACCACCGCGGCCGCGGAATCTCCCACGGTGAGCGACGCGAATTGCAGATCGTATTTGTCGGAAATTTCGCGCACTGCGGTATCGGCGATGGGAGTAATGGCCTCGCCGCTCACCACGATGCCGTTGCGCACCATTCCGGAGCGAATCATGCGATCGAGAATGTAGGTTCCGCTGAGCATTCCCGCGCAGGCGTTGGAAAGGTCGAAGGTTATCGCGTTCTCCGCACCGATCCGTCGGGCCAGAGCCGAGGCGAACGACGGCTCCATATATATCTTGTCGGCGTCCTTACTGCGGGTGATGGAGGTGGAGATGACCACCTCTATCTCTGATCCGGAGTACTGTGACCTGGATAAACACTCGTCCAGCGCCTTGCCGGCCAGGACGAACGAGTCCTCGTAGGATTCCGGGCGGGTATCGTGAACGCGGCGTTCGCGCACGCCTGTGATCTTTTCGAGATCGAAGGCGGGCGGTACGGCGAGGCGCGATATCAATTCCTCGGTGGTGACCCTTTTTTCGGGTAGATATGCGCCGATCGCTTCGAAACGAGAATGCGGCACGCCGCCTCCTGAATTGGCATGACGAATGCTTGCGGAATTTGTTCGTGACGTGATGCTACCCGAGAGTAACTAGCGCATTCTTGATCCGCATCTCGACGCTTCGGCGGAGTGGGTGCGCGGACGATGTATTTGTGACAGCAAGTCGCGGCAAGTAGTAACTATTCGGCTATCGATAGCTATCGCCTCTACGGCGGCACATTGCCGGGCGCGGGTGTGCACATCGAGCACTCCGCTAACTCGCAGAGTGTCGGATTATTGGTGAAACTTCATATCGGCCGGGGCCATCGATTGTGAGAGACCTCACCGAGTGCGGGGCTGCCCGACCCGGGTCGGCCCAGCCGTGCCACGACCGCGCGCGGCAGCCGCGGCCACACGAGGTTCAGTGCGCGCCAAGGCCATTGCGGCACACAGGCGCGCACCGGCTCGGCCTCGATCGCGGCGACCATCGCGGCCACACCGCGCTCGAGCGGAACGACCAGCCGGGCATCGTCGGCGCGCGCGGACATCTCGGTGGCGATGAAACCCGGCTGCACGGTGGCATTCCACCCTAGTGCGGCCCGGCCACGTGATCAGGACATCCGGCGGGCCCCGGCGGCGGGCACGGCGACGAAGAATCGCGGTGGCGAGAAACCGTCGTCGCGAAATCGTCGCCGGATCGCGGCCGCGATCGAATCGGTGCGGTCGATATCGGTCACGGCGATGATGCTGCCGCCGAATCCGCCGCCGACCATGCGCGCACCGTGGGCGCCGGCGTCGAGCGCGGCCGCCACCGCCGCGTCCAGTTCCGGCGTCGAGACCTCGAAATCGTCGCGCAGCGAGGCGTGGGCGCTGGTCAGCAGCGGCCCGATCGCGCGCGGATCACACCCGTCGCGCAGCAGTCCGACGACGGTCAGCACCCGGGCGTTCTCGGTGACGACGTGGCGGGCGCGCCGACGCAGCACCGGATTCGCCAGTCGCTCCGTTTCCGCCGGATCGGTGACGGCTCGCAGCGAATGGACGCCCAGGGCGTGCGCCGCCTGCTCGCATTCGCGCCGGCGCCGGCCGTACCCGCCGTCGGCCAGCCGGTGCGGGGTGTCGGTATCGGCCACCAGCAACTGCAGCCCGGCCGCGGCGAGATCGAAGGGCACCTGGGCGGAGTCGCCGGTGGCGAAGTCCAGGAACAGGGCGTGCCCCGCCGTGCAGAGCAGCGACGCGGACTGGTCCAGGGTCCCCGTCGCGGCGCCGACGTACGAGTTCTCCGCGGCCCGCCCGATGTCGATCAGCTCCGCACTGTCGGCGTCGATCCCGAACAGATCGCGAATCGCCAGTGCGACAGCGCATTCCAGCGCCGCCGAGGACGACAGTCCGGCGCCCACCGGCACCGCCCCGTCGATCTCCAGCACCACTCCGGACAGGTCGTGCCCGCGGCGCCGGTACTCGTGCACCACGCCCAGCGGATAGCGGGCCCAGCCGGTGACCGCGGATTCGGCGAGTCCGTCGAGCGATTCGCGAACCTGCCCGGCATGCTGTTTCGAACTCACCCGCACCACGCCGTCCATGGTGACCTCGGCGGTACAGGTCACGACCTGGGGCAGCGCGATCGGCAGTGCGTAACCGTCGTTGTAGTCGGTGTGCTCGCCGATGATGTTGACCCGGCCGGGCGCCACCCACACCCCGCGTCCGGGTGTCGCGCTCACCCCACCTCCCGCAACTCGGCGGCCACGGTCTCGGGGGTGGTGTCACTGATGAACACGTTCATCCCCGATTCCGAACCGGCCAGATACTTCAATTTGCGCGCCGTCCGCCGGATCGAGAACAGCTGCAGGTGCAGCCACCAATCATCGCCGGGCACACCGGATTTCGGTGCCTGGTTCCACGCCGCGACATAGGGCATGGGGGTGTCGAACCGGCGCGCGAAGCGATGCTGCACATCCAGGTAGAGATGTGCGAAACCGTCGCGCTGGGCATCGTCGAGATCGGGGATGTCGGCCACCCGGCGGTGCGGATAGAGCTGGACCTCGTAGGGCCAGCGGGCGAACGGCGGTACGAAGGCGGTCCACTCCTCGTTCGCCGCGACCACCCGGATACCGGCGGCTCGCTCGGCGCCCAGCAGATCGCCGAACAGATTGCTGCCGTGCGCTTTTCGATGGCGCGCCGCGTTGGCGACCATCGTCGCGGTGCGCGGGGTGGGGAAGGGGTAGGCGTAGATCTGGCCGTGCGGATGCGACAGCGTGACGCCGATCTCCTCACCGTGATTCTCGAAGCAGAACACCTGGGCGACGCCGTCGAGCGCTCCGAGTTCGGCACTGCGCTGGGCCCACGCGTCCACCACCAGCCGTGCCCGGCCCGGATCGAGCCCGGCGAACGAACTGTCGTGTTCGCTGGTGAAACACACCACCTCGCAACGGCCGAACCCGTTGCGCAGCAACGTCTCCGGTGACCCTTCGACATGGTCGGGAAGTTCGGCGCGGCCGGTCGACAGCGACGGAAAGCGGTTCTCGAACACCACCACCTGGTAGTCGGCCTCGGGGACCTCGGTGGGATGGCCGGGACGCGAGGGGCACAGCGGGCACAGATCCGCCGGTGGCAGGAAGGTCCGGCTCTGGCGGTGCGAGGCGATCACCACCCACTCGCCCAGCAGGGGATCGAAACGTGCCTGGGAATGCGTGCTGGTCCGGGGCAGGTCCCGGGTGTCGGTGGCGGTGCGCGGCACCGGCTCGCTGTCGAAGTAGATGATTTCGCGTCCGTCGGCCAGCGACCGACGACTCATCACCGGACTCGGCCGCGCCATCGCATCCCTCCGCTCGATCCACCGGATCTCAGCGGGACAGTAACACCGCGGCCGCGGCAGGTGGCGGGTGCCGGATCCGGCGCGGCGCATCCGATCGGACGAACCGCGCCGGATCGGCCTCAGTACTCGCTGCCGAACAACCCTCCCGGCCCGTAGGAACCGGTCGGCGGCGGCGCCGGCATCAATACCCAGCCGCCGCAGTTGGCCGAGGCGAAGGCGACATCGGACGATTTGATCAGCACCCGCACCGGAGTGGTGTGGGTGCGGTCGCTGGCGACGATGGCGGCGTTCGGGTCCGGCGGATCACCGGGTTCGGGAATCTTCCACAGGCGCTCCCAGGAACAGTCGTGCGCCGGGTTCGCCGGCCCCGCGGACTGATAGATACCGGGCGCGATATCGACCCCGACCCGGTACATCCCGTCCCCGGGAATGGTTGTCGCCGGATCGGCGGCCGCGGTGCCTGATCCGAGCATCGTCACCGCGGACGCGACGGTCCCGGCGATCACAAACGTGCGTCCACGCACGGCGGTCCTCCTCGATCTCGCAGACGGCCGTCGACTATCGGGCGGCCGGAGAAGATCCCCGCGTCTTCCGGGGCCTTGGTCTATCAGAATTCCGATAGGCGCGGACCGGATCGTGGAAATATCTGGAGATTCGACAAACGCCCCAGGAGCGGCGGGCGGAAGGTCCGGAAATGCCGTCGCTGAACGTCCCCGCGGGATCCCCTCGCGCCCACGGGGACGGCACCCGCAGGCGGTTCGACCGCCGAGGTGCGAGATGGGAACGTACTGCAGCGTCGGCGGCGAGTGCAACACAGCGGTATTTCAGGATTAAATTACTATGGCTAATCATTCGGATTCAGCATTCCGGCTTTTTCACTCACGGGCCTGGATATCGACGGATTACGCGGAATCGCACGGCGGCAGCGACATTCGGGCAATGATGCGCATTCGGTTCGGGTCCCGCCCCTGTGTGGTCAGCGACACAAACCTGCCGGTTGTTCCGCGACGTCGGTAGGTGGGGCGGCGGCGAGGTAGCTCTGAAATGTTTGTTTCTCGCCTGACTTGACGTCGGATTCGCCGTACGACCGGCGTGTCTGCGGAAATGACGTGCCGGCACTGCTCTGATTGGGGTAACGGTTCAGTAACTGAGCTTGCGCATGTGATGCTGCCGTTGCAACAGTGAACCACTGGGTTTGATGTTACTAGTGGGAAGGGAGGGGTGTGCCCATCCCGGGTGCGCCGTCCGAACATGAACCATCCAGGCATCATCAAGACCGGAGTCAGGCTCGCCGTCGCCGCGGTCACCACGGCCGGTGTGCTGGCGCCCGCCGCCGCTCTCGCCGCGCCGGCCGCGCCCGCAGAACCCGATATGTCGACCAAGTTGGCGGGTAAGACGGTATTTCTGGACCCGGGCCATCAGGGCACGAACCACTCCGAAGACCTCAATCGTCAAGTGAACGATGGGCGCGGCGGCACGAAGGAGTGCCAGACCACGGGTATGACCAGCCGTGGCGGCGTGCCCGAGCACACCATCAACTGGAATGTGGCGCAGCTGGTCCGGCAGTCGCTCGAGGCGCTCGGCGCGCATGTCGTGATGAGCCGTCAGGACGACACCGGCTGGGGCGGATGCGTCGACGAACGCGCGGCGGCCGCCAACAGCTCCGGCGCCGCGGTGGCCGTCAGCATCCACGCCGACGGCGCACCGGAACAGGATCACGGATTCCACCTGATCGTGCCGCAGTTGCCGGTCCCGGACGCCAAAGCGAATCAGGCACAATCCGGTCCCGGCCAGGTCGCCACGAACGCCGTGCGCGACGCCTACAGACAGGCCGGGTTCACGCCCGCGAATTACGCCGGCGCGGTCGACGGTCTGCAGACCCGGTCCGATATCGCGGGTCCGGCGCTGACCGAGGTGCCCGATGTCTTCATCGAAATGGGCAACGGCGCGAATGTCGACGACGCGAGAATGCTCGAGTCGCCCGACGGGCAGCTCAAACACGCCATCGCGATCACGACCGGGCTGGTGAGTTATCTGATCGGAGTGGCCCCCGGCGCTACGTCACCGGCCGCATCGCCGGCCGACAGCGCCGCGAGCGCGCCGCAGACCGGTGCCTCGGAGAGCACGTCGCCGAGCGCCACCCCGCAGAGTCCGGCACCGCAGACCGGCGCGCCGGAGAGTGCGTCCCCGCAGGGATCGACGACGCCGAGTCCGGATGCCCAGAACTCCGGTACACAGAATTCCGGCACACCGAACTCCGGCGCCCAGAATTCGGTTGCACCGCAGCAGAATTCGGCGACCGACGCGTTGCGTGGCACGCCCGGCTCCGGCACCACGCAGTCCGCGCCGGCGTCCACCTCGCCGTCCGCGCCGGCCACGACGCAACCGGGTTCGAATCCGGCGGGCGCTCCGGCCGGCACCTATCACACGGCGCCGGGGACCTATTCGTCGACCGATCCGAGCACGTCCGGGGCCTCGCCGCAGACCTCGACCGCACCCGGAACCAACGGCACCCAGAAGACACCGCAATCCGGTTCCGCCGCGGGTAATCTCGCCACCACCGCGATGCGGTTGCTGCTGCCGCTGGCGAAATCGCTCGGTCTGGGCGACGGTGCGCTCGATTCCGAACTGGTGAATCTCGCCTACACCCTGGTCTCCACCCTCCTGGGGCCGAGCAAGTAGTCGGTCCCGTTCGTGCCCGCCCCTCCGCACGAAGGGGCGGGCACGACCTCGTCCGGGCCTGGGTAAGCTCGGCCGAATGGATCGGCGCATACCTGTTCTGGTGGTCGCGGGATTTCTGGGAGCCGGTAAGACCACGCTGCTGAACCATCTGCTGCGGCGACGCGAGGCCCGGATCGGGGTCGTGGTCAACGATTTCGGCGCGGTGAACATCGACGCGATGCTGGTGGCGGGCCAGGTGGACGCCATGGTCTCGCTGGGCAACGGCTGTGTGTGCTGCGCGGTGGACGTGACCGAACTCGACGAGATGTTCGCCAGGCTCGCCGAGCCGCGCCACGGCATCGACGTGATCGTGGTGGAGGCCAGCGGCCTCGCCGAACCTCGCAATCTGATCCGCATGGTCATCGGCAGTGACAATCCGCGCATTCGCTACGGCGGACTGATCGAAGTCGTGGATGCCGAGCATTTCGACGACAGCCGCGCCCGCCATCCCGAACTGGCCAAACATCTCCGCCTGGCCGATCTGATCGTAGTGAACAAGTCGGACCGGGTACCGGCCGCGCGGCTGGAGGCATTGCGCGCCGAGATCGGGCGGATCACCGCCGGTGCGCCGGTCTATGCCACCGCGCACGGCCGCATCGATCCGCCCCTGCTGTTCGATGTGCCCGAACGTGGCGAATCGACGGTCGCCCGCCAGTTGTCGTTCGACGAACTGCTCGACGATCACGACCACGACGCACCCGGCCACCACCATCTGCACGACGGCTACGACTCTGTATCCTTCACCACCGCAACCGATCTCGACCCGCGCCGCCTGGTGGGTTTCCTGGAGGATCCGCCGCCCGGGTTGTTCCGCGCCAAGGGCGCTACCGCCTTCGGCGTGGGCGGTGAGAGCCGAAAGTTCCTGCTGCACATGGTCGGCCGGCATGTGATCTTCGAGCCGGCGGCGTGGTCGCGGGGCGAAACCCGCGAAACCCGTATGGTGCTCATCGGATCCGGACTCGATACGGAATCCGCGACGGCTCGTCTGCACGCCACCGCTCATACCGGGCCCGAACCGCTGGACGAACAGGCGTTGCTGCCGGTGTGGCGGTATGTGCCGAGGGAGGACTCGGATCGGAGCGCCTGAAAATCAGAGCGCGTGGATATCGGGCGCCATCTCGATCAGGCGTTCCAGGCGCGGTGGGGTCCACGGCCCGTCCGGTCCGAGGATCACATGGTCTATTCCGGTGGCGGCCAGAGTTTTCAGGTGCTCCAGCACCGGTCCGTGATCCGCGTCGATATCCAGGGCCGTGGTGACGGTCTTCTCGATCGTGGAATAGTCGCGGCCGATCTCGTCGCACCGTCGCCGCAGCACCGTGAGTTTGTGCGCCAGATTGTCGGCGTAGCCGGTACCGGGGAGGTCGAAGAGATTGCAGGCGTCGGCATAGCGCGCCACCAGCGGCAGGGTTTTGCGTTCGCCACTGCCGCCGATCAGGATCGGCGGATGCGGGCGCTGGATCGAATTCGGTGAATTGAGCGGCCGCGCCAACTCGTAATGGTGGCCCCGATAGGGCGTCTCGTCCTCGCTCCACATGCGGTGTGCGATCTGCAGGAGTTCCTCCAGCTGTTCGAAGCGTCGCGGCAGGCGCGGGAACGGAATGCCCAGGCCCTCGGCCTCGAAGGTGGTGCGTGGTCCCATCGGTTCCGGATCGAAGGGCGCCCCGGCGCCGACGCCGAAGATCAGGCGGCCGCCGCTGAGTACGTCGAGGGTGGTCGCGGATTTGATCAGCACGCCGGGGTGGCGATACGGCACCGCCGTGACCAGGGTGCCGAGCCGGATGCGGTCGGTGATTCCGGCGAGAAATCCCAGCGCGGCGTAGGCCTCGAGCATCGGCGACTCCGGCGGATGCCCGCTGATGCCGATCTGGAAGAAGTGGTCCATCACCCAGAGGCTGTCGATTCCCGAGGCGTCGGCGGCCTGCGCGAGTTCCGTGACCGCCGAACCGATGCCGCTGCCCGGGACGGGCCAGGAGAAGTCGGTGAGTGCGATGCCGATTTTCACGTATGTCTTCCGTTCAAAGTTATTAGCCGGGCAACGACTATAACGTGAGTCGGCTAACGAAAACAACACCTCTACGCTGAACACACCATGACCGACGACGACTTCCAGACCGCGTTCTGGTCCACCAAACACGCCCTCGCCGTGGCGGCGGCCGCCGCCTACGCCCGGCACGGGGTGTACGAGGGCCAGCAGTTCATCCTGCGACAGCTCTGGCAGGAAGACGGTCTGACGCCCGGTCAGGTGGCCAAACGACTGGGCCTGGCGACGCCCACGGTCACCCGGGCGACCACCCGGATGGAAGCGGCCGGACTGGTCCGGCGCGAACCGCATCCCACCGACCGCCGACTGGTCCGCCTGCACCTGACCGCGCGCGGGCGCGACCTGGAGCACGAGATCGAAGCCGAGAGTGCGCGGCTGACCGAACGGGCGCTGACATCGTTCAGTACCGCCGAACGCGCCGCCCTCTTCCGTGCGCTGCGCCGCATCGAAGCGAATCTCACCGAGTCCGCGCCCGCCACCGAGGCGAACCCCGGCCGGGCCGCACGCTGACTCCGCCGGCCTAACCGCAGGCGTTGACCCACTCGGACATGCCATCGGCGAACAGCTGGCGCTTCCAGATCGGCACCTCGTGTTTGATGCGGTCGACCAATTCCGCGCACGTCTCGAAGGCCTCGCGGCGGTGCGGCGCGGCGACCGCCACCGTGATCGCGAGATCCCCGACGGTCAGCGCGCCCACCCGGTGCACCGCCGCGACCGGCAGGCCGGCGGACTTCCCGACCTCGGCGCACACCCGGGTCAAGAACCTCTCCGCCTCGGGATGAGCCGAATACTCCAGGGCCGAAACCGCCTGTCCGCCATCATGATCGCGTACCTTGCCGGTGAAGACGACGACCGCGCCGTGTTCGGGTCCGGTGACCGCGCGCTCGACCTCGTCGGGCTGCAACGGCTGATCGCTGATGCGGGTGAGCGGCGTGTACTCACTCATGGCGGCCTCCTCCGGCGACCTGGGCCAGCAGATGATCCAGCAACGGTTCCAGGACCGCGATCCCGTCGCGGACCCCACCCGGTGAACCGGGCAGATTCACGACCACCGTAGTGCCGGACAGGCCGGCGACGCCACGGCTCAGGGCGGCCAACGGAAAGGCGGCCGTGCCACGCTGGCGGATCAGCTCGGCCACGCCCGGCAATTCCCGATCCAGCACCGCCAGCGTCGCTTCCGGAGTGGCATCGGAGGGCGAGGCACCGGTGCCGCCGGTGGTGATCACCAGTCCCGGCGTGCCGTCGAGCGCGTCGCGCAGGCCGGCCTCGATCTCGGCATCGGCGTAGACCAGCGGTCCGCGCACGGAAAAGCCCAGTCCCGCAAGCCACTCCGTCAGAACCGGACCGGTCTTGTCGACCCGGGTACCGGCCGCGACGCCGGTCGAGGCGACGACCACGACCGCGGTCCGGGAGCCCTCACCGGAGCGCGTCGCGCGGTGTGCCGCATCGCCGTGTCGCCCGCCGGGGGCGGTGTGCGCGCTCTCGGGCGATTCCGCCTGGTGCCGGGCCGGCTGAACGTCGGGCGTCCGGTGTGCCTGGTGTTGCCGGTGTGGCGTGGGCGCCACAGCTTTCGGTTGCGGCGGAGCTCCGGCCGCGTGGTGACCGGTGTGGGCGCGGTCGTGTGGACCGTCGGTGGCCGGCCCCCGGTGTGCGGGCACGTCGAGATCCGGTGCGGGTGCGGCGGACGAATCAGCCGATACCGCAGCATCTTCGGGCCGGGTGGCATCCGGCCGTTCCCAATGACCGCGCTTACCACCGTCTTTGGTCAGCAGGCGCACACCGTCCAGGACGGCCGCCGGATCCACCGCCTTCACCATGTCGTGCAGTGTGAGGCCGGCGATGGCGACCGCGGTGAGCGCCTCCATCTCGACGCCGGTGGGGCCCTTCGTCTTCGCGCGCGCCTCGATCGTGATCGCGGCCTCGGTGAAACCGAAGCGCACATCCACCGACGACAGCGCCAGCTGATGGCACAGCGGAATCAGCTCAGAGGTCTTCTTCGCCCCCGAGATACCGGCGATGCGGGCCGTCGACAGCACATCCGCCTTCGGCAGGTCGTCCGCGCGCACCAGCGCCACCACCTCGGGCGTCGTCCGCAACAGGCCGGCCGCAACCGCCACGCGTGTCGTCTCCGCCTTGGCGCTCACATCGACCATGCGTGCCCGGCCTTCCGCATCGACATGCGACAAAGCCGCGGCATCGGGCAGTTCGTTCACAGTTCGCGCACCCTCACCAGCGAACCGGCCGCCACCGTCGTGACCTCGGCCGGAATTTCGATCAGAACATCGGCCTGGGCCATCGCCGCCACCAGATGCGACCCGGGCCCCGACACCGAACGCACCCCCGCACCTTCGCGCCGGCCCCGCAGGAACTGGCGCCGGCCCGCCGGGGAACGCACCGGATCCAGCAGCGCCACATCGTAATTCGGCACCGGAGCCAATCCGCTCAGCTGCCGCAGGATCGGCCGGGCGAACACCTCGAACGACACCATCGTGCTCACCGGATTACCCGGAAAACTCAGAATCGGAATCCCGTCGACCACGCTGACGCCCTGCGGACCGCCGGGCTGTACGGCCACCGAACCGAATTCGCCGCCGAAATCGGCCAGCACCTCCTTGACCACTTCGAAATCGCCCTGCGATACCCCACCCGACGTGAACACCACATCCGCGGCCGCCGTCGCGATCGACAACTTGCGGCGGAACTCGCCCGGATCGTCGCGGCTGTGCGACACGTCCACCACATCGATCCCGTTGGCGCCCAACGCCGCGGCCAGCGCGATGCCGTTGGAGTTGTAGATCTGCCCCGGGCGCAACGCGACACCCGCCGACACCAGCTCGTCGCCCGTCGTCAGGACGGCCGCCCGGATCCGCCGCGCCGCCGTCACCGAGCTGATGCCCACCGCCGCCAGCGCCGCGATCCGATGCGGCGACAACAACGACCCGGCCGCCATCAGCAACTCACCGCGCCGAATATCGGTACCCGCCTCGCGCACGAAATCGCCCGCGTTACGGCCGCGTTCGATCGACACCCCGCCGTCGACGGCGCGGGTGTCCTCCACCGGCACCACACAATCGGCGCCCGGCGGAATCGGCGCACCCGTCATCACCTTGACCGCCGCCCCGTCCGGCAATCGGTCCGGGCCGCCCTGACCGGCGGCCACCACACCGGCCACCGGCAGCGTCACGGGCGTCACCGCCACCGACTCCGCCCGGACCGCATATCCGTCCATCCCCGAATTGCGGAACACCGGCAGGTCCAACGGCGACCGCACATCCTCGGCCAGCATCCGCCCCCGAGCCCCGTGCAACGCCAACTGCTCCACCTGCCGCGTCGCCAGCGGTCGCAGCAACTGTTCGATCCGCTCCCGATGATCCTCGACGGACCGAGCCACAGTCTTGGCAGGCTGACTCATACGGTCAGCCTAGCTGTGTATATGGCCTTCGCTTCGCTCCGGCGGGTCTCGGCCCCCTGGGCCTCGATTTTTCACTCCTCCGGTCAGTCGCTGCGCTCCCTCCCTCCGTCGCTGCAAAATCGACGCGGGCCGAGACCTTGGGGGGACACCGTTGCGGGGGTGATCGGCCTCCGCGTTCGCTTGCTCCGGGGTGCTCGGCTACCTCACAGGTGGTGACTTGCGGGACGTGAGGTGGGGGTGGCCCCCATAATGGAGGAGTGACCGTCGTTCTCATGGGGATTCCCGCCGTCCGGGGCGGGCGGCCCTCGCTGGACGGACGGCCCGACACGGACCTGCTCATCGACAGATTCGGGCGTACGGCCCGGGATCTGCGCGTGTCGATCACCGAAAAGTGCTCGTTGCGTTGCACGTACTGCATGCCGGAGGAGGGGCTGCCGGCCATTCCGGCCGACGAATTGCTCTCGGCCACGGAGATCGTGCGGCTGGTGGAACTCGCGGTGCGTCGGCTGGGTGTCCGGGAGGTGCGCTTCACCGGCGGCGAGCCGCTGATGCGGCGCGATCTCGAGCAGATCGTCGCCGGATGCCATGCCGCGGTTCCCGAGACACCGCTGGCCATGACCAGTAACGGCGTCGGGCTGGAACATCGCGCTCGCGCGCTGGCGGCCGCGGGGCTCGGGCGGGTCAATATCTCTCTCGATACCGTCGACCCTGCCGGATTCGCGCGGCTCACCCGCCGGGACCGGCTCGGTTCGGTGTTGACCGGCATCCGTGCCGCCCATGCCGCCGGCCTCTACCCGGTCAAGGTCAATGCGGTGCTGATGCGCGAAACGCTTTCGGGTGCGGTCGATCTGCTGCGATGGTGTCTGAACGAGGGATGCGAACTGCGTTTCATCGAGGAGATGCCGCTCGACGCCGATCACGAATGGGCGCGGACCAACATGGTCACCGCGGCCGAACTGCTCGACGTTCTCGGCACGGCCTTCACCCTCACCGAGGCCGGGCGCGCCGATCCGTCCGCCCCGGCGGAGACCTGGCTGGTGGACGGCGGTCCGGCCACGGTCGGCATCATCGCCTCGGTCACCCGCCGATTCTGCGGCGACTGCGACCGCACCCGCCTGACCGCCGACGGCATGATCCGATCCTGCCTGTTCAGCGATCAGGAATACGATCTGCGTTCACTGCTGCGCGCCGGCGCGAGCGACGACGACCTGGCGCAGCTGTGGCGCGGCGCGATGTGGAACAAATGGGCCGGGCACGGCATCGATGCCGCCGATTTCGTCCCCCCGGAACGCACGATGGGAGCCATCGGTGGTTGAGGTCAGATATTTCGCCGCGATCGCCGACGCGGTCGGCAAATCCAGCGAACATCTCGACCTGCCCGAGTCGGCGACGGTCGGTGACCTGCGCTCCGCGTTGCGCTCGGCCTACGGCGCCGATCTGGATCCGATGCTGAAGGTCTGCGCCTATCTCGTGGGCGAGGAACTCACCCGCGACGACAGCACGCGCCTGACCGCCCGCGTCGACGTACTACCACCGTTCGCGGGCGGCTGACGGAGATCAGCTCTCTTTCCACCACGTGTCCAGCGGCGACACCGGAACGGTGCGCTTGTGCCGGGTGTTGCGATAGATCTCCTCGACGCGCTCGGCGACCTCCGGTGAGACGTCCTTACCTTCGAGGTAGTCGTCGATCTGGCTGTATTTCAGGCCCAGCGCCTCTTCGTCCGGCAGGGCCGGGCGGTCGTCTTCGAGGTCGGCGGTGGGAACCTTCTGCCACAGCCGCGGCGGCGCGCCCAGTTCCTGCAACAGCGCCGCACCCTGCCGCTTGGTCAGGCCGGTCAGCGGAGTGATGTCCACGCCGCCGTCGCCGTACTTGGTGAAGAATCCCGTCACCGCTTCGGCGGCGTGGTCGGTGCCCACGACCAGCAGATTCAGCTGTCCGGCAACCGCGTACTGGATCACCATGCGTTCGCGGGCCTTGATATTGCCGCGCACGAAATCGCGTAACTGGGCCTGCTCACCGAGCAGCTCGCGCACACCCTCGGCGGTGGCGGCCGCCACCGCGTCGGCGCCCGGCTTCACATTGACCTCGACCGAGCGGTCGGGCCGGATGAAATCCAATGCCACCTCGGCATCCTCGGCATCGGCCTGGGTGCCGTACGGGAGCCGGACCGCGACGAACGTCGCCTCCCGGCCGCGGGCCCGCAGTTCCTCGGCGGCGAGCTGGCACAGCTTGCCGGTGAGCGTGCTGTCCTGACCACCGCTGATGCCGAGAACGAAACCCGTTGCCGGGGTGGAACTCAGATAGTCGGCCAGGAATTCGACACGGCGCCGCACCTCGACCTTCGGCTCGATCCCGGCCGCGACACCCAATTCGGCGATGATCTGTTCGCGCAGGTTCCCCATGGGGCCACTCTACTGGGCGGGCGCCACGAGCGCGCGCACCACGTTTTCCCAGTGGTCGGCGATCTGTTCGGGCCGATAACCCAGGACGCGCATTTGATGCAGGACCAGGCCGGCGTCGAGGATGGCCAGCAGTGTGTCGGCCGTCAGCGCGATATCGCCACCCACTTCGAGCTGCCGAAGCAGCAGCGAGACATGGGTTTTCGAGATGTTGTACGGTGCGCTGGCGTAGCGGCCGGATTCGTCGGCGGCGCGGCGCATTTCGCCCTCCACCTCGATGCCGGCCAGACGGGCGCGTCCGTAGGCGATCAGCCGTTGCAGCGCCGGGGCGCCCGGGCCCAGCGGCGGCGGCCCGAACATGAACGCCGCCTGCAGTTTCTGCTCGGACTGGTCGAGCAGCGCCAGCATGAGACCGGAACGATTGCCGAATCGCCGGAACACGGTGCCCTTGCCGACGCCCGCGCGTTTGGCGACGGCGTCCATCGTGACGCCGTCGGCGCCGAATTCGCGGACCAGTTCCTCGGCGGCGTCGAGCAGCAGTTGCCGGTTGCGTACCGCATCGCTGCGCTCGGAGTGTTCGGCTACCGGCAGTGCGGTGGTGATCGCGGACGGCGGCAGTTCGACGGACACGGCCTCCAGCGGCAGTGTGCCGGGACGCGGCGCGGCGGGGAAGACCGGATCCGAGGTGTGCGGATCGGACGAATGGGATGAATTCGACGGCGGCGAATCCGGAGTGTCGCAGTTCACAGTTCGGTTTACCCCATGACCCGGGAATGAAAGCGGACCGTAGTCCGGTTAACGTGTCGTGAAAGCGGAAGCCACCGCCGCCCCACCGCACAAGGAGTGATCATGTCACAGACTCGCATTCTGGCTCTCGTCGGCAGCTTGCGTGCCGGTTCGATCAACCGGCAGCTGGCCGAGGCCGCCGCCCAGACCGCACCGGAAGGTGTCGAGGTCGATATCTTCGACGGTCTCGGGAATATTCCTTTCTACAACGAGGACATCGACGTAGCGGGTCAGGTGCCCGCGCCGGCGCAGGCGCTGCGGGACGCCGTCGCCGCCGCCGACGCGCTGGTGCTGTTCGTCCCCGAATACAACGGCACCATCCCGGCCGTGCTCAAGAACGCCGTCGACTGGGCCTCGCGTCCCTACGGCGCGGGTTCGATCAAGGACAAGCCGGTCGCCGTGATCAGCGCCTCGATCAGCCAGAACGCCGCGAAGTGGGCGCACGGTGACACGGTGAAGGCGGTCGGCGTGGCCGGCGGCGCCGTCGTGGAGAGCGCGCACCTGCACTTCGGCACCATCGGCCAGCGCTTCGGCGAGGCGCATCCGCGCGAGGACGCCGAGGCTCTGACCCAGCTCGCCGCCGCGATCACCGAACTGGTCGCCGCGCGGGAATCGGTCAACGCCTGAGCATGAGGCGGTAACCGGCTCGAGCTTTCGAGGGGTCGCACCCGACGGTGCGGCCCCTCTGTGGCGTCGGCCGGTGACCGGTCGGGCGTGACGTGACGGGCGTCCTGACGGCTGCGGCACAGGACTCTATAGGATATGAAAACCATTTCCATTAGGAGGTCGTCATGAAGGTGCGGAACTCGCTACGTTCGCTCAAGGACAAGCCGGGCGCCCAGGTGGTGCGACGCCGCGGCAAGACCTATGTGATCAACAAGAAGGAGCCGCGGTTCAAGGCTCGACAGGGCTGATCCGGTTCGGCGCCGACACGCCGAAGAAGGATGGCGGGGTGCCGCGTTCGTTCTCCGGAACGGGCGCGGCACCCGGCTGTTTCGGGGGTGTCGCAGTGGGCGAGTTGAGGTCGGCGTGACCGGTGTGACTCGAGGTGTCAGTGGGTTTGCTGAGAAAGAGCTGGACATAAAATCGTGATCTGCGCCACTGCCGTGTCGGGTTGCGAATCGACTGTCCTGGTACTTACGGCCGTCGAATTTCATGTTTGTGGTTCGCAACATGTCGTGTTGTATGAATCTGTCGGCCACTAGGTGTAGTGTCTTGAGCGCTGGAAGGGAGACGAACTCCGAGCCGATCACCACCGTGTGATCGCCGGTGGTGCCCCTACTTCCAGGGGTTTGCGCAGTACCAGATGGATCGTGCTCAGTACGGATGCTCACAGCAGATGGCGTACCGATTCAAGGCTGCATCGGATAAGGCAAGGAGAGAGGGTCACCCATGAGTATCACGGTCTACACCAAGCCCGCTTGTGTCCAGTGCAACGCCACCTACCGCGCGCTCGACAAGGCCGGTGTGGAGTACGACGTCGTCGATATCTCCGAGAACCCCGAGGCCCGCGACTACGTGATGGCGCTGGGATATCTGCAGGCCCCCGTCGTCGTCGCCGGCGACGAGCACTGGTCCGGTTTCCGTCCGGACCGCATCAAGTCCCTGGTGTCCGCCGCGGCCTGATCCGCTTCGGTCACCGTTCGTCCGATGTGGGAAGGGGGAGTGGGATGGCTGGGTTGTCCGGGGAAGGGACCCAATCGACGCCCGCTCTGGTCTACTTCTCGAGCGCTTCGGAGAACACGCACCGCTTCGTCGAACGGCTGGGTTTGCCGGCCGTTCGCATTCCGCTCCACACCGCCGATTCGCTGCGCGTCGACACGCCCTATGTGCTGATCTGCCCCACCTACGGTGGCGGCCGGCACGTGTTCGACGCGCAGCGCGGCGAGGGGGCAGCCGGGCGTTCGGACAAGGAATTCGTCCCCAGGCAGGTGGCGAAATTCCTCAACGATCCGCATAATCGTGCGCTGTTGCGCGGGGTGATCGCGGCCGGCAACACGAACTTCGGCGATACGTATTGCTATGCGGGAGAGGTGATCTCGCGCAAATGCGGGGTGCCGTACCTGTATCGCTTCGAACTGATGGGAACCGCCGAGGACGTCGAGCGCGTCCGAGAGGGATTGGGATTGTTTTGGCAACGACAACAGCACCGGCCGGAAAGACGGCCCGCCTAGAGCGCCCGGTCAGCACCGAGACCTCGACCGAGGGCTTGGACTATCACGCGCTCAACGCGATGCTGAATCTGTACGGACCCAACGGTGAGATCCAGTTCGACAAGGATGTCGCCGCCGCCCGGCAGTACTTCCTGCAGCATGTCAACCAGAACACCGTCTTCTTCCACAACCTCGACGAGAAGCTCGACTACCTCGTGGAGGAGAACTACTACGAGCCCGAGGTGCTCGACCAGTACAGCCGGGCCTTCGTCAAGAAGCTGTTCCAGCAGGCCTACGCCAAGAAGTTCCGGTTCCCGACCTTCCTCGGCGCCTTCAAGTACTACACGTCCTACACGCTGAAGACCTTCGACGGGAAGCGCTACCTGGAGCGGTTCGAGGACCGCGTCTGCATGGTCGCGTTGACGCTGGCCGCCGGTGAAGAGATCCTCGCGCAGCGGCTCGTGGAGGAGATCATCGACGGCCGCTTCCAGCCGGCCACCCCGACGTTCCTGAACTCGGGCAAGAAGCAGCGCGGCGAACCGGTCTCCTGCTTCCTGCTGCGTATCGAGGACAATATGGAGTCCATCGGGCGCTCCATCAACTCTGCGCTGCAGCTGTCCAAGCGTGGTGGCGGAGTCGCGTTGCTGCTGAGCAACATTCGCGAGCACGGCGCGCCGATCAAGAAGATCGAGAACCAGTCCTCCGGTG